>NZ_JAAZQQ010000002.1 GCF_012395815.1 Roseicyclus persicicus | reverse complement strand
CCGGGCCCATTCCGCGTCGCTCATCCAGTAGTGCCCCTTGCCCATGATCCCCCTCCCGGATGGTCGCGGACACTGAATCACCACAGGAGATACTTGGGAATCCCTATTGAGTACGGAGCCTAGGCCTCCAGCCCCGGCCGGCCAACGCACTCGTAGGCGGTGAAGCCCGCCCGCTTGGCATCCTTCAGGCTGTAGATGTTGCGCAGGTCGGCCATCCGGGGCGTCGCCATCTTCTTGGCCAGCTTCTTCAGGTCGAGGGCGCGGAACTCGTTCCACTCGGTCAGGATCACCACGAGGTCGGCGTTCTGCGCCGCCTTGTAGGGGTCCTCGGTCCAGGTCACGCCCGGCAGCAGGGCCTCTCCCTCGCGCTTGCCCTGCGGGTCGACGACGCGCACCTTGGCGCCCCCGCCGATCAGCGCCGGCACGATGGTGAGGCTCGGCGCCTCGCGCATGTCGTCGGTGTTGGGCTTGAAGGTCACCCCCAGCACGGCGATGGTCTTGCCGTTGAACGTCCCGTCGCAGAGGTCGCGCAGCTTTTCCACCATCCGGTGCTTCACGTCCTCGTTCACCCGGATCACCGTCTCGACGATCGACTGTGGCACGGCGTGGTCCTGCCCGATCCGCGCCAGCGCCTGGGTGTCCTTGGGGAAGCACGACCCGCCGTAGCCGGGGCCCGCGTGCAGGAACTTGTTGCCGATCCGGCCGTCCAGCCCCATGCCCTTCGACACTTCCTTGACGTCCGCGCCCACCCGTTCGCACAGCGCCGCGATCTCGTTGATGAAGGTGATCTTGGTCGCGAGGAAGGCGTTGGCGGCGTACTTGATCATCTCGGCCGACTCGAGGTCGGTCGTCACGATCGGGAACTCGCGCAGGAACAGCGGACGGTAGATCTCGGCCATCACCTCGGCCGCGCGCTCGGTCTGGACACCGACGACCACCCGGTCGGGCTTCATGAAATCGTCGATCGCCGCGCCCTCGCGCAGGAACTCGGGGTTCGAGGCCACGTCGAACTCGGCGTCGGGGCGGGCCTTGGCGATGACCTGCCGCACCTTGCGGTTGGTGCCGACGGGCACGGTCGATTTCGTGACGATCACCGCGTAGCCCGTCAGCGCGCGCGCCACCTCCTCGGCGGCGGCCATGACGTAGGTCAGGTCGGCATGTCCGTCGCCCCGCCGCGTCGGCGTGCCGACCGCGATGAAGACGGCGTCGGCGCCATCCACGGCGGGGGCGAGATCGGTGGTGAAGGACAGCCGCCCGGCCTCGACGTTCTTGGCCATCAGCGCGTCGAGGCCGGGCTCGTAGATCGGCACCTCGCCGCGGTTCAGCTTCTCGATCTTGCGCGGATCCTTGTCGACGCAGACCACGTCATGGCCGAAATCCGAGAAACAGACCCCGGAGACGAGGCCCACGTAGCCCGTCCCGATCATCGTGATGCGCATGAAAAATCCTTTCGGGAAAACATCGCGGCCGTTGCGCACAGGGTTTGACCCAAAGCCCGGTGCAGATCAAGCAGCGGCGGGGCGGGGCCAACCGGAGGCGCCGTTGTCGTTGCTTCAGGCGACGGGCCGGTTCGGCTCGCCGAAGGGGCGGGAGTGGGCCTGACCGGGACTTTTCGGGGTTGGATAGGCTGGCGCAGACGACTGAACGCAGGCGGCTACCCCCTCAGCTCGCCCTGGGGCGCAGGCGCAGATACGGCGGCAGGCTGGGCGTGGACGGCGTGCGGGACGGTGGTGCCCCCAGAGGGCGTTGAAGTCATGTTCCACGATGTTTTAAGTTGTATCTAATTTTCATTAATTACAGTGCATTGCTCATTTTGCAGTGTCGCACCCTGTTCCAAACTGCCCCAGCCTATACCATATGTCGGGGTGGACTGGAGGGTGGTTATGACAAGCCGTGCATTGAACAAGCTGTCGGCGGCGCAAGTGAAGGCGGCAGCCCCGGGAAAGTATTCTGACGGTGGTGGGCTTTGGCTGCACAAGCGCGACGACGGTGGAGCCCAGTGGTTCCTGCGGGTCACCGTGCATGGACGCCGCCGCGAAATGGGTCTCGGTGCTCTGCGCGACGTGTCGCTGAAGGACGCGCGCGAGGCAGCGACGGAGTGGCGAGCCGTCGCCCGACAGGGCAAGGACCCGATCAAGGAACGCGAGCGTCGTAGGCGGGAGGCACAGAGGGCTGACCACACGCTTGGCATGGTCGCGGCCGAGGCCTTCGAGGCACGCAAGGCGCAGCTGAAGGGCGATGGAAAAGCCGGGCGATGGTTCTCACCGCTGGAGCTCCACGTGCTTCCGAAACTGGGGCAGGTTCCGATCGAGGAGCTCGACCAGCGGGACGTCAAGGATACCCTGGCACCAATCTGGCACAACAAGGCGGATACAGCGCGCAAGGCTCTGAACCGGCTTGGCATCGTCATCCGCCACGGCGCCGCCATGGGCCTGGATGTCGATGTTCAGGTGACCGAGAAGGCAAAGGCCCTGCTCGGCAAATCGAGGCACACGCCGAAACACGTCCCGGCGATGGACTGGCGTGACGTCCCTGCCTTCTACCAAAGCCTCAACGAGGGGACGATCACGCATCTCGCCCTTCGCCTGCTGATCCTGACTGCGACACGCTCAAGCGAGGTCCGTTTCTGCCATCTCGATGAGATCGATGGCTACGTCTGGACGATCCCGGCACCTCGTATGAAGGCGGGCAAGGAGCATCGCGTCCCGCTGAGTGAGGAGGCGCAGGCGGTCGTGGCACAGGCGTCCGCCTTCGAGCGTGACGGCTTTCTGTTCCCGAATGTCCGCGAGGGGGTCATCTCGGACGCCACCATGTCGCGGTTCATGGAGCGTCGTGGACTTGAGGCGCGGCCCCACGGGTTCCGTTCAAGCTTTCGGACGTGGTGTGCAGAAGAGACCGACATGCCGCGCGAGGTCGCGGAGACCGCGTTGGCGCATGTCGTGGGCGGCAGCGTAGAACGCGCCTATCGCAGGACCGACTACCTGGAGCAGCGACGTGAGTTGATGGAGCAGTGGGCGAAACACGTGGCTTCTTCAAGGAATTGAAGGCGAGCAAGGAAAAATGAAGAAGAGCGATGATCGGATCGCAATCTGGCAAGAGACCTACGGGCAGTATCTTGCGAACGCTCTGCGCTGGTTGGAGGTTTGGCGCTTTGAGGCCCGTGGCGACGGCCCCCGTGAACTCACCTACCAAGAATTGAAGTGGCGGTGCGGCGGGGATCTTTCGTTCGATGGGGAAGCCTATGCCATGTCGAACGGTGTCGCAGAGGTGATCGCACATATGGGAACGCCGGGTCTCTTGCAGGTCGCGAGCGCCACCGAGCTTGATGAGGTTCTCGGACCACTTCCTCGTCTAGACTACGAACTGGCGTGCCAAATCGCCGGCACGAACAAAGCTGCAGGACGCAAATTACCCCGCTGCCTAGAGCCTTTCGCAGGTGAGCTTGCGCGGCAAGCAAAACGCCCAAGAGGGCGTGATGAAGAAGCTCTGTTGTTGACAAGAACTCTTGCGCGTTGGGGCGTCGATCGCGCTGTTGGCCTAGGCCTGGCGCAGGGGCGGACCAGATCTGATAAAGCGAGAAATCCCCGAGGTGACCGCGCTCCTTGCGCAACCGAGCTCGTTGTCTCTTGCTTTGTATCTGCCGGCTGGACGCACATAACCTACAACATGGTGAATGAGGCTTGGCAGGCGCAGAGGCACCGCGGCAACGACGGCCGGAAACTAACCGTGAAATCTCATGCCCCGGTCCACACGCTTCGCTTCAGCGAATTGGATCAACTGCTTAAGCAGCTTCCCGAATTTGCGCAGGTTTGATGCGTCTAGGTTCAGGGGCATCCATGAGCGCTCAGCGCGAGCTTTTGCCCGTCGGGAGGCGCCTACGGAAGACAGTAGGATCCTTGGTTTACGGCTGGAACTATACGCCGACCGTGGTGCGATGGCGCCCTTCTTCGATTTGTTCTGCACGATTTTACCCCGGTATTTTCGGTACGGCATGAGGCAGCTTGGCAAAGGAGCTGCCCATGCGACTTCTGGACTTCAACCGTCTGCGCCAAACGCTTGGCGGACGCAGTCGTTCGAGCGTGTACCGCGACATCGAAGCCGGTCGCCTTCCCCAGCCCCTTAGACTCGGTGGCCGCCTTTACTGGGTCGAGGCCGAAGTGCATGCGTACCTTGAGGAGTTGGCCGATGTCGGGTGAGCATGCAGTAGGCCCGCAACCTATTCGTGTCAGCGCGGTCAAGTATCGTCGCCCTGTCGGCAAGAAACTCGAGCTTTCCGAGAATGGCGGGCATGTCGAAAAGACACCGCTGCTCGACATGCGCAACACCGCAGGCGAACTGCAGAACCTGTCGTTCGGTACCGCCGAGGACGCATTCATGCACCGTTTGCAGGCGGGGCCAGAGACGATGTTTCTGTCCGGTACCTTCGACCCGGCGCTTGAGAATGCACTGGTGGTGCCCAAGGGGCGCGTGACCTCGGACGACCAAAGTGTCGACAGGATCACGGTAGCCGCAACAAAGGAGTATCTGGCCTTCCGATCGGGCCCCGGGCTCATCAGCATCGACGTTGACACGAAGTCCGTTGATGAGGTCAAAGCCATTTTTCCGGAAGGAGGGGCGCAAGTCTTTAGCACCGCCCAAGAAGCGCTGGATGGCCTTTACGAGGTCTTGCCGGAAGCCCGTGGTTGCCCTGTGCAGGTAATGCCAAGTTCGGGCAGCATGATTGTGAAGGAACCCGGCGGCGAATTGATCAAAGGGCCTGGTGGATGGAGGATCCTGTTGGCGACTGCGGACGCCACCCAGACGCCCCGAATTCTCGAGACGATCCACGCACGTTGCTGGAGCCGGGGTCGGCACATTTTTGCGTTCGTTTCTCGAGGCGGACAGTTTCTGGCCAGAAGCCTCGCTGACCAAGCCCTGAAACGGCCAACGCAACCAGATTACCCGACCGCTTCGCTAGGGCATGGACTAAAGAAGGTGCCTGACGCCCATTTGGTGATGGATGTTGATGGCGCGTTGCTGGATCCGTCAACGGTTGTCCTGTCCATCGATGAACGGCGTGCAGCAGATGAAAACCTTGCAAGGGCACGCGACGCACTCGAACCCGAGCGCAAACGCGCTGAGGCCGCCCACACTGAGGCCGTGAAGAAGGATATGGTCGCGCGTGGGGTGCCGTCACAACGAGCACAAAAGGCCGCGAAGATGCGCGTTGAAGGCGGGGTCATACTCGCGCCTGACACGGTGGTGTTTGCAGATGGCGATGCAGTGACGGTGGGCACCCTGCTTTCCCCTGCGGGATCAGAGTATGACGGAAAGCAGTGCCTTGACCCCTTGGAGCCCGACTACGACGGGGCGCGCGCGGTCGGTATCTTCTACTGGAACGACGGCGAGGACCCGGGGATCTTTAGCTTTGCCCGCGGATCTAGGTTCTTCAGACTGCGCTATGATGTGGATGGTGCCATGGACGCCATCCGATCCACGGGGTCGGATCAGTCGGCCGTCGTTCGCGTTCTGGCTCTCTCTGAGCTTTCTCAGCTCGATACGCGGACAGTCGAGCGTGAAGCAGCGCGGGTGCTTGGGCTTGGTAACAGTCGGCGCGAACTTCGGGCTGAGGTCGCTCAACTTCGGGTGCGGCTTCGCGCGAGCGACGGCGACGCTGAGCAGGGGAAGCACGAGTTTGGGGGCGGCTTCGGGTTACAAGACCTTGGCGATCCACTTGGAGCCGAGAGCTTTCCGCATACGCGGGCTCGGGCGTCTGGTCCGCCGGAGGTGCTTGATCACCCTGCCAACCTAGCGCACCTGACGGATCGGTATGGGATCCAGCTCCGCTACAACATGATCACCAAGTCCATGGAATGGGACCACCCGGATATTCCGAGTGCGGGAGATAATGCGGAGAACCGACTGTTCTCCGAGCTTCTGGGCCTGGCGTCGCTGAACGCTATGCCAAAAACCAACTTGGACACGCACCTGCTCGGTCTCGGAGACGCGAGGTCCTACAATCCTGTGACGGACTACTTTTGCGGCCTTCGCTGGGATGGCCTGTCGCGTTTCGATCGCCTCGCAGCCCAGCTCGGTGCAAGCGACCCAATAGTTGCTGCTATCGCTCTGCGCGTGTTCCTTTTGCAGGCTTGTGCTGCTGCCGACCATGCGGAACGCGCAAGGGCCATAAATTCGCTGTGGGAGGCTCACTTCGAGTACGTCATTGTGCTCCTTGGGGAACAGGGTGAGGGCAAGACCAAAGGGTTCAAGAAGCTTCTGCCTCAGCCACTGCGGGGCTATTACCGCGAGGGTCAGGTTCTTAACCTGAACGACAAGGATAGTATGAAGCAGGTGCTATCGAACTGGATCGTCGAACTCGGCGAGCTTGACGCCACGTTTGGCAAGTCCGCAGTATCTCAAAAGAAAGCGTTCCTATCGCGAAGCACAGACGAGATCAGGGCGCCCTATGCCCGGAAGGCATCGGTGTTTGGCCGGCGCACTGTCTTCGTGGGGACGGTCAATGAGGAAAGCTTTCTTGCCGACGAAACAGGCAACCGGCGGTATATCCCTCTCACCGTCGGCCGGCTAGACGTCGGATGGTCGGAACAGGAGCTCGAACAACTCTGGGCGGAGGCTTGGCACAGATACAGCCAAGGGGAAGCTTGGTGGCCCTACGCCGACGAAGAACTAGTCCTCAAACGCAACGCCGACAAGTACCGCGTCCGGACCGAGATCGAAGAGCTGGTCACGCGCCACTACGCCTGGGGCGAGGTGCCGCGCGATAGGGGGGCGAGGAAGACTGCCTTGCAAATATATGAAGAGGTCACGCCTCATAACGCTCGGCGGCCGGTGGAGAAGGACCTCAAGACGGTTGGCTCAACGCTGAAACGCCTGTGGTCGGAAACGGGGCTTGTAGTGATGCGGGACGGCCAGCTGATGCTCCGGTCCAAGAACGGGGCACTGGTCAGCGTCAACGCACAGAGTGGAAAAAATCGAGGTTGGCTGCTGCCACCCAAGGCAGCAGAGGCGCAGGTCTTCGACGTGGGGCTCGGGGGCAGAAGGAGCGAGCGTCGTGGACCTCATTGACATACCCCCTACACACACGCCCCTGTCACGCCCTCGTCGCCTTGTGGGTGCAGGGGTGCAGGGGTCAAAGCCTCCTAAGAAGGAAATGAAAATGGGACTATGTCTTGGAGACATAGTTCAATCTCACTCCTTGATCCTAAGCGATATCACCCCTTCACCCCTGCACCACGCGAGCAGCGCGCATTTGCGCGGGAGAATGTTCTGCGAACTTAAGGGCCACCTTTTTGGGCCCAATGGGTGGGCCACCGTGCAGAACGAGAAACCTAGAACAGTTGAAGGTTTTTGGCTGGAGATCCCGATCTCGCGGCGCCAAGATTTCAAATGATTTCGAGGAAGCTTGAAGATGCCGATGAGAGGGTCCCGACGGCTGGTCGAGAGCTGCACACCGTTCAAGATCAAGGACGTCGTTGCAGCCGGTCTGCATGACGGCAGCGGCGCGCTCTGCCTCGAGAAGGGGCCCGCCGGCCTGGACTTCTCCGTAGTCATCGAGGGTCATGGCACCTACCTCGATCTCACCCTCTACACGGGCTGGGGTGACGAACGTCAGCGTATCGAGCTGTCAAAGACACCCGCCCACTTCGGTGGAAGCCGATACTGGCTCCACTGCCCTCGCTGTAGCGCCCGCGGTGCGGTTCTCTACCTGGTCAAGTCGTTCGCCTGTCGAAAGTGTCACGAACTTCGCTACACCGCACAGTTCGAAAGCCCCCGCGAGCGCATGCGGCGCAGGTTGCTCAAGATACGAGAACTCATCGGATCAGACCTCGTCATCGAAAATCCGCTCAACCCGCCTCCCAAGGGGATGTCCGTTAGGAAGTGGGAGCGGCTGCTCGACGAGTACGAAGAGGTGCTGGAGGCTTACAGACGCGAGCTACGCCAGACGCGCGCTTGGCGGAACGACGCGCCCAGTACGCGAAGATCACCGGCAAATCAGGCTGTCCACCCTGAAGGCCGTATGGGTCCATGAGATATGCACCCGCCTCACGGTTGCGTGGCTCGCGTGGAGCATCCTCCGCTCGATGAGCACGGGAGTGGCGACCCCTCAAGAAGCAACTGATGGTGGTTGTGCGGGTGGTTTGTAGGGTGAGGGAAGGGCAAACCCAAGTAATTTCCGCACCATAATTTTCGATTTGGTGCATGAGCTGGGCATTGAACATCCAGAAATGCAGTGACGCCGACATCGCAGTGCTCGCCCAAGTGATCTTGGATGGCCGTTGGTGGCCACACAGCAGACATCGCGCCGCGCTGCAGCGTACGACCCCTGAGAGCCCTTCTCGGAATTTGGTGTCCCGCGCAGCATCCGCCACAAAGGGCGGGAATCGGCCCGAAGCTGCCATTCCCCGAAGGTCGACTCGCTGCGGCGCAACTGAGGTATTGCGGCCATTCATGCATCTTGCCGCATCTTGGGTGACGTGCGGGCGGTGTGGCTCAATACCGATGACGCGAAACTTGCCTGCGGGTGGCGACCGCGTTTCGCAACCAGTCGCGGCAGCACGGCACGACTTACCGAAGGTGGACATTTCGGGTGGGCAATCTCTCACAAGTCGCCGACGGTCCTTGGCTGCACGCGGACGCTTCACACCACGGCGGCATAGTCGCCACTGCCCCACTAAACCGTGGGCACCCCCAGAAAAAGGCGACCACCCGTTCTCACTCTGATACCGTGACTGCCGGAGGGGCCGCGAAACTGCCGATGGACTGCGTTCATTTCACAGAATTCACGTTGCAGCGCCGCGCGCGGCGCCTCGTGCGGGGCGGCGAAGACGTCGTGATCGGCGCGCGCGCCTTCGATCTTCTCGATCTTCTGATCACCTGCCGGGACCGCGTGGTGGGGCGTGACGAGATTATGGCCGCGGTCTGGCCGGATACCGTCGTGGGCGAGAACAACCTGAACGTACAGCTCGCGAACCTTCGGCGGTTGTTGGGGCCTGACGCGATCGTCACTGTGCCGGGACGCGGCCTGCGTTTCGCGCTGGAGGTCTCGTCGTCCGGTCCGCTGGCGCCCGGCCTTCCCGACCGGCCCTCGGTCGTCGTCCTGCCTTTCGCGGATCTCGGCGGCGACCCCACGCTGTCCTGGATGGCGGACGGCTTCGTCGAGGACATCACGACGGAATTGTCCCGGTTCCGCGACCTCTTCGTCGTGGCGCGCAACTCGGCCTTCGTCTACCGGGGCATGCCGCGCGACCTCAGGGTCATCTCGCGCGAACTGGGCGTCCGCTACGTCGTGGAGGGCAGTGTCCGCGCCACGGCCGACCGTGTGCGCGTCACCGCGCAGCTGATCGACGCCCATACCGGGCGGCATGTCTGGGCCGAGGTCTTCGACCGCGACCTTGCCGGGCATTTCGACACGCAGGCCCGCGTGGCGCGGGCGATCGTGACCTGCCTCGCGCCGCAGATCGACCGGGCCGAGGCCGAGCGCATCCGCATCGCCGCGCCAGAGGACCTGACCGCGCACGGCCTCGCGCTGCGGGGCTGGTCAGTGATCTCCGCGGGCGACATGGCCTACGACCCCCTCCCGCGCGAGGAGGCGGCGAGGTTGGCACGGGCGGCGCTTGAACGCGATCCTGCCTCCGGCCTCGCGTGGCGCGTGCTGGCCTGGGTCGCGTGGTGGAACGTCTATCACGCCACCACGCCCTCCGTGCCAGACACGCTTGCCGGCGGCATCGACGCGGCCACGAACGCCATCGCCGCCGATCCGACTGACCACCACGCGCGGCGGCTCAGGGCGCTCCTGCACTTCATAAACCAGGATGCAGGCGCGGGCCTGCCCGAGCTTCGGCAGGCGCACGAGATGAACCCGAATTGCGCGGTGACGCTGGCGTGGCTTGGGCTCTACGAGGGTTTCCATGGCGATGCCGGGCGCGGTGTCCCGCTGGCCGAGGCCGCGCTGCGCCGCTCCCCGCGCGATCCCTCGCGCGGCTCCCTCCTCGCGGCGCTTGGCTTTGCGCAGTTCGCCGTGCGCGACTACGACGCGGCCGCGCAGGCGGCGGAAGCGGCGCTGGCGGAGGCCGCGAGCAGCGCCACGCCCCTGATCCTCGGCGCGATCGCCTGGGTCGGCGCCGGGCGCATCGACCGGGCAGAAGCGGCCTTCGCACGGGTCGCCGAGATCGCGCCGACGCTGGTCGAGGCGCGGCTTGCGGGCCGATGGCTCGCCTCGAACCCCGACTACCTGGCGCGCGCGAATACCTTCTTTCGCATCGCCGCCGGCCTCGCTCCGGCCGAGGCGGCGGATACGCTCAGGTAGCGGCGCAACCCGCGGTTTATATCTTTTTATCCGCGCTGGGTGACGCCCCCGTCCCGGCTGCGCCACCCTGACCGAGGACCGAACGGCATCACGCCGCCGGTCGTCGCAAGGGAGAACCCATAATGTCTTTTTATCTGTACCAACTGGCCTATTCCAGCGATGCTATCAAGGGGATGGTCGCCAACCCGAGCGACCGCGAGGCGGCTGCGCGCAAGCTGATCGAGGCGCTTGGCGGCAAGCTGCACCACCTGTTCTTTTCCTTCGGCCAGTACGACGTGGTCTGCCTGATCGAGGGACCGGACGACATGTTCATGATGGCGGGCGCCGCGGCCGTGGCCTCGGCCGGCACGGTCTCGGCCTCGGCGACGACCAAGCTGATGACGCCGTCCGATGCGATGGCCGCCCTGAAGAAGGCGGGCCAAGTCACCGGCGCGTACAAGGCGCCGCACGGGTAGCGTGGCCCATGTTGCGGTGATCGTTGCAGCAAGGGGCACATGAACGGACATGACCAAGCAGGACCACGACTGGATCACGCTCCACCGGGTGCGCTTCGCCGCGCCGATCGCCGCGCGGGACCGCAGCTTTCCGGCTCTGCCCGGCGCTGCGGTCTGGCGGTTCTGCCCGCAGCATACGCCCGGCGCGGACGGCTTGACGACCCTGACCTCCGAGATCTGGGGCGGGCTGGGGATCTGGGACAGTCGTGCCGACGCCGAGGCCATGCTGTGCGATCCGGGCGCTGCGATGCCGTGGCTGGCGGAAGCCGTCGCGGCGTGGCACTGCCTTGCCATCCCGGTCTCCCATCGGGGCAAGGTCAACTGGCGCGGCCATGTCGAGGATGGCACCGCCGTGCGTCCCGCCCCGGCCGATCCCGGCGGCCCGCTGGTGGTCGTCACCACGGCGGGGTTCCTGTCGCGCGAGGACCGGATGCTGCCCCGCATCCGGCTGTTTGTCGAAGGCGTGTCGGAGGTGATGGCGTGGTACGGTGCGCTGCCCTCGAACCTGCGCAACGACGTATTCAACGGCCCCGACGGACGCGAGGGCTTCACTTGCTCGCTCTGGCGCTCGGACGAGGCGATGCGCGAGGCCGCCTATCACGACGGCCGTCACCGCGCCCGGATGGAGCAGAGCCGCGCAGGGCTGATGTTCGACCATTCGTCCTTCACCCGCCTGCGGGCGCTGCGCAGCCATGGGGATTGGAACGGCGATCCGTTCGCTGAATTGCAGGAAGGAGCCATGACATGACCGAGTCCATCGCGGCGATTGCCGCCGCCTACACGGCCGCGTGGAACAGCGGCTCGGCCTCGGCCGTGGCGTCGTTCTACGCCGAGACCGGCGGCATCGTCATCAACCGGGGCACGCCCTGGACGGGTCGCGCGGGCGTGCAGGCCATGGCCGAGGGATTTTTCGCAGATGTGCCCGACCTGACCCTGACCTGCGACGGGCTGCGCGTCGCGGGCGATCATGTCGTCTACCTGTGGACCTTCACTGGCCACCATGCCGGAACAGGCAACCCCCTCCTAATCACGGGCTGGGAGGAATGGGATATCGACGCGGACGGCAAGGTCGCAGCCTCCCGCGGGTGGTTCGACGCCGCCGATTACGCCCGCCAAGTGGCACCTTGAGCCAACCCTTCGCCGATGCCCGCGCGGTGCGCCGCGGGGTCATGACACCCGCGCCTTGACGCCGCAATGATGGAGGCACGCATGTCCGCCACCCCCGAACCACGCCGCCGCATCTATACCGATTCCGTGTCCGACAGCGCCCGCTGGGACGCCTTCGTGCCGCGCGCGGGGGATATCGTGGTCTCGACCCCGCCCAAGTCGGGCACGACCTGGACACAAGGCATCCTTGCCATGCTGATCGCGGGTGACCCGGAGGTGGACGCGCAGACCTCGATGAAATCACCCTGGATCGACATCACAATTCGCGATCTCGGCGAGGTCATGGCGAGGCTCGAGGCGCAGGAACACAGGCGGCAGGTCAAGACGCACACGCCTTTCGATGGCATCCCCTTCTGGCCGCAAGTGCGATATGTCACGGTCTATCGGCACCCGATCGACGTGCATTTCTCCTACCGCAAGCATCTGGCCAACATGGCCCGCGACGTCGGACAGGCCGCTCTGTCGGAAAACCCGTCCGAGAGCTTTCAGGAGTTTCTGGCGGAAGACGTCGATCATCGCGGCCTCGGGCCGATCCTTGACCACTACCGCTGCACACTGTCGCGCGAGCCCCGCGAGAACCTGATCCGGCTGCACTATGCCGACATGTTGCGGGATCTTCCGGGGGCCGTGGCGTCGCTGGCCGCGCATGTCGGCATCGCCCATCCGGCCGGGGTCATGGCAGCCATCACCGAGGCCGCGACATTCGCCAGCATGAAGGCCAACGCCGCCCGTTTCACGCCGTCGGCCGGACAGGGGTTCTGGAAGGCCGATGCGGGCTTCTTCGACAGCGCGACGTCGCGCAAGTGGGAGGGCGTGCTGACCGATGATGACCTCGCGGCCTATGATGCCAAGATGGCCGTAGCCCTGACGCGCGAGGAACGCGCCTGGCTTGAATGGGGAAATGCCGGCCGTGGCTGAGGCGGGCGGCCCGCGCCGCGGCGATGGGTCCGCGCGACTCGAACGCCCCAGGAAAAGGAAGGGCAGGGCATGCCTGAATTGAGCCATCTGCGTTTTCCGGGCACCGTCATCGGCCTGGCCATCACCGCGTCCCGCGGCGACGCGAAGGAGAACCGCCTTGGCTGACATGCCCGACCCGTTCGTCCACCATCCCGAACTGCGCGACCGGATCGCGGATCCCGAAACCTCGCCCTTCCGGACCTTCCGCGCCGCGGACCTCGTCGCGCAGGAGCCGCATTTGCGGGACTGGGTGTATCCCGAAGCACGGCGCGCGGCGCTGCGGGCCGAGGCGCTGGCAGGCCATTCCGGCGACCTCTGGGTTTTCGGCTATGGATCGCTGATGTGGAACCCCGCCCTGCGCTTCGCCGAGGTGCGGCGCGCGCATGTCGCGGGGCATGCCCGCCGCCTGATCCTCGTTGAATACCGGGGCGGCCGCGGAACGATGGAGGCGCCGGGCCTGATGGCGACGCTGGATGCGGGCGACGGCTGCGATGGGCTGGCCTTCCGGATTGCCGCGGCGGATGTGGAGACCGAGATCGACATCCTGTTTCAGCGCGAGATGCTGGCGCCCGGCTATCTCGCGCGGTTCGTCCCGGCCCGCATCGACGGCGCGGAGGTCCGCGCGCTGAGCTTTCTCGCGGATCACGCCGTGCCCGATATCCGCCCGGACCTGACGCACGAGGAACAGGTCCGCTACGTCGCCCACGGGGCGGGCGACCTCGGCACCAGCCGGGACTACCTCGCCGGCATCGTCGAGCATCTCCTGCTTCTCGGGATCGTCGATGCCCATTGCACGCAGCTCCTGAGCGACGTCGATGCCCATCGCGCGGCACTGGCACGCGGGACGACATCCGCATGACCGCCCTCGTTCCCTTCTTCGACGGCCACAACGATTTCCTCCTGCGGCTGCTGAAGACGCCTGCCCCGCGCGAGGAGACCTGGCTCGGCGCGACGGGCCGCGGCCATCTCGACCTCGCCCGAATGAAGGCCTCTGGCTTCGCGGGCGGGCTCTTCGCGATCTTCGTGCCGCCGGCATCGAGCGGCCCGCCGCCCGACTTCAAGGCGCTGATGGCCGACCCGCCCTATGCGCTTCCGATGCCGCCCGAGATGACGCACGCGCAGGCCCAACCCGACGCGCTCGCCATGGCCGGGCTTCTGCACTGGATGGCGCGGGCGGCGCCGCGGGATTTCCGCGTCTGCCGCTCCGTGCTCGAGATCCGCTCCGCGTTGGAGGTGGGCACCATCGCAGGCGTCATGCACATGGAGGGCGCGGAGGCCATCGGCCCCGATCTCGACGCGCTCCACCTCTTCCATGACATGGGCCTGCGGTCGCTCGGCCCGGTCTGGAGCAGGCCCACGATCTTCGGCCACGGCGTGCCGATGGCCTTTCCCGGCTCGCCCGATACGGGGCCCGGCCTCACCGGCAAAGGCATCGACCTCGTCCGCCTCTGCGACGACCTCGGCATCCTGATTGACCTGTCGCACTTGAACGAAAATGGGTTCGACGACGTGGCCCGCGTCTCGACTGCACCGCTCGTCGCGACCCATTCCAACGCCCACGGGCTCTGCCCCAGTCCGCGCAACCTGACCGACCGGCAGCTCCACATGATCCGCGAGCGCGGCGGCATGGTCGGTTTCAACTTCGCGACCTTCTACCTGAACACGGACGGCAGGGCCGATGGCGGCCCGGGTTGGGACACGATGCTCCGCCACCTCGACCATCTGATCGCCGAGGCGGGGGAGGATCACGTCGGCCTCGGCTCGGATTTCGACGGCTGCGTGCTGCCCGATCTCATCGGCGACGTGACCGGCGTTCCACTTCTCTTCGAGGCGATGGGCGCGCATGGCTACGACGCGCCGCTGATTGCCAAGCTGGCGCGGGAGAACTGGATGGACTGCCTCGACAAGTGCCTGACCTGATGCGGCACCGGTGGTCAGGCACAAACCCCGCTGCCCGCAAGCGGCCGAAGATAAGGACCGTGCGATGAACACGATCGAAATTGTAAACTGCGACCGACTGCCCCGAAAGGATGACCTGAACGCCATCCTGACCCAACACTACACCAACACTGTCCAGCGGATGCAGGACATGGGTCTCGGGATCGATACAGCCGCGCTGCAAAGCGCGCTTGCCGAATTCTGGGCACACGCGGAGGACTACCTGCCGCCCGATGGCTGCCTTGTTCTGGCGCGCGACGAGGCCGGTCAGATTGGCGGGTGCGGCATGATGAAACGGTTGGACCCCGATACTGGCGAGTTGAAACGGGTCTTCGTCACCAAGGCTGCGCGGGGCACCGGCACCGGTCGTCGGCTGATCGAAGCGCGCATAGCGGCTGCGCGCAAGATGGGTCTGAAAAGGCTGGTCGCCGATACGCTGACGTCCAATGTCGAGATGAGCAGTCTCTACCCCAAGCTCGGTCTTGTCGAGGTCGCGGGGCCTTTGGAAACGACGACCTTTCTCGATCAGCCGATGCTGCGTCCACATCTGCACTATTTCATCATGGAGCTGGAGAGGCCGTAACGCGTCCTGTGCCGCGACCCTCCCGTTACCGTTGCGCTATCGTCTGCCAGCCATCGGCATCACCAGAAAGAAGGAGACCGCAATAGCCAGAATTTTGCCAAATGTCGGTGCCCATACCGGCAAACGGATTGCCGGACACCCCCGGCATTAAAGCCGCCTGTATGGCCTGACGCTCATCCAACTCTGCGAAGTCTGGGTTGCGGCGGAGGCTGCTCATGATGCCGATACCGGCGTCAGCAAAACCTACCTCGACCTCCTTCCTGCTTGGCCAATACTGGGCACAGATGAGAAGCTCCGGGGCTTCGCTGTGTTCCGCGGTGTTTCGGACGATCTCACGTATCGAGTAAGAGAGCGTGTCGAACAACGCGCCCTGATCCGTTCGGGTCAGGACTCCTGCAAGCTCGCGCGCTTTAGCTTCAATCACATCACCAACGTCGATCCAACGGTCGGCTGCCTCTCGTCTAGTCTCCCCGACATCTAGCGCTGTGATTGGCACGTAGTTATCGTTTCCTTGGGCTGCCCCGGGCGCATTGCCGTGCCGCAAGCCAAATGAGCGAAAGAAGCCGAGATGAGCAGCTTAGGTGTGGTGATCGTGGTTTCGCGCGCGACAGCGGCAGTCTGGGCGCGCGTCCCGAAAACGCTTTAGAATGATGGCAAGAAGCAACATCGAAAATGGCGGAAACCATCGCGCGCGACCGAAGTCGAACTCATAGATGTCTGCCACCGGCAAATCTTCCAACTTGGCAGCGAACGCCAGAATTGAAGCGGGTGCCAAACTGTTGGGGATGGTTACGATCATGGTGGCGACTTACTAGCCGAGATCGATTTCGCGCGCTGCTGCTCGGACACGGTCATCGAGGAATGCATTCTTTCGCCGTTCGTCTGAAGCCTCAATCTGCGCAGTCATGTCCAAGACATGTTGCATCCAAGGTCCGACCAACAGCGCGCGGACGTCGGAAAATGTCCAAGTCGAATACTCGTTGGAGAGGTCCTCGATCAGTCCAAACCTGGCAACCTTTTTGCCCTCTGCGACCACTTCAATCTCACCGAAGCGGTACGGGTCACCCGGAGCGGAGGACATTCCCTCATCGCGAAGTATCAACTGGTAACGCGTTCCCTTGAAGTTGAAGCCAACAGTTGAGACTTTGACGTTCCGGTAGGCTCCTTGCTCCTCGCTGCTTCTAACTTCGATGTCCTGCACGTCAAAGCCTACGTATTTCTTGAAGTCATCCCGCTTGATCCACGAAGGCCAGTACTTCACATGCTCAGGCAAGCAACGGCCAAGCGCATAGGCGAGGCGGCTCTCTTTCACCAGTTTCTCGGCTGCTTTAACGGTTTCGTAGGCGTTCTTGAGCTCCGGGTCCGCCTCTGGCCGTGCTGCCTTGTGAGCGGCATCGGAGTAATTCTTAAGTGCGGCGGCGAGAGAGGCTGTCGCCTCTCGGAGAATTTCAGCCTGAGGCTTTGGCGCTTCCGGAGCCATGAGAGAGTCCGGCTTCTCAGGGGCTAGGGGCTGCCTTTTCTTCCAGAACACGGCCTTACACTCCAACCCCTCACGTCCAATTTGGGAAGCTTGCGTTGTCGGAGTTCCCTACTGGAGCGCACATTTAACTCGAGCCTGAGAGGCCATTCCAGCAATTTTTGCCAACAATCGCTTCTCGCGAATGTCCGACCCAGCGAGACAGATCGGTATTCTTGCGTTCGCAGAGAAGGTCCGGTTCCCGCCGGATGCGCGGACAACGCTCCCGGAGTCGTGATATCCTGCGCCTGTCGGCAAGACCGAAGAAGGGTGGGCACGGTGGACAGGGGGTAGTCCCATGTCTGTCGATCTTCTTCCCGTCCTCCGTCCTGTCCGAGTTCCTTGGAACAAGGGCCGCATCATCGGCCAGAAACGTCCGCTCCTGCCGCAGCATGTTTGGTCCATCCGCGTCCGCCTCGACATGGCAGGCAACGCACGCGACCTCGCCCTTTTCAATACGGCTGTCGACAGCAAGCTGCGGGGCTGCGATCTTGTCGGCCTCCGAGTCCGCGATGTCTTCGCCGCCGGGCGCGTGAAGGAGCGGACCTCGATGATCCAGAGCAAGACCGGGAAGCCGGTCCGGTTCGAGATCACAGAGACCACGAGGGTTTACCTCGAGCGCTGGATCGGCGACCCGGAGATGATCGGCCTCGAGTTCCTGTGGCCCAGCCGGATCCACGGCAGCCCGCATCTGTCCACGCGACAGTATGCCCGGATCGTCCGGGGTTGGGTGACGTCGCTCGGCCTCGAGCCGGGCGCCTACGGCACGCATTCCATGCGAAGGACCAAGGTCGCGCAGATTTACAAGAAGACCGGCAACCTGCGTGCGGTCCAGCTGCTGCTGGGGCACACGAAGATGGACAGCACGGTGCGCTACCTCGGTGTCGACATCGAAGACGCCTTGTCACTCTCCGAGGGGATCGACCTGTAAACACTCCACCGGCCGGCACACCATGCGCCGGTCGGCCCAGAGCCGCCACTCCCTTCATTTAGTGCAGCGATCCGAAGCTGCCTTTCGTGGCGCCGTGCAGCATCGTCCGGCAGGTCGAAGGCCGCGGTGCTTACCCTCCGGAACTTCTTCGTGCGAGCTCCTCCCCCTACACCTGACCGGCTAGCCCCGCGCATGACAGGCTCGTGATATCTTAGGCGTGTTCGCCCAAGTTCTGCCATCCAAGAGCGTGATCGATGCGCGCGTCGCGGCTACGCTGCATCGCCGTGATCCCCAGAAAGGGATCCTTTATGCAACCTACCTGCTTGTGACCATTGGGAAATGTGTGACACCTTGCTAAAATCAGGAATCAACCTAGCGTACTCCGTGAACAGGGAGCGCATGCCTCACAAAACCTTTTCCCTGGAGAACAATCCGTTTCGAGTTCTCAAAGCCAATTATAGATCATCTGCAGCCGAGATCTCTGATCTTGTCGAGGATGCGGAACTTGATGGTCTTCACCACGAAGATGAGTTGCAGAAGGCCCGTCAGGCCCTCGTCACTCCGAAGTCACGCCTGCTTTTCGAGCTGTCGTGGTTGCCCGAGCTGAGCCAGCTCCAAAAGAGCAAACTCGAGGAACTCTTGCGTCAGGCCGACCCGGCCGTCATTCTGACCCAAATTGATCACTTTCCAGATCTGGCGAGAGCGAACATCGCCGCACACCTCTGCTCCAAGGGGAATGCCTCAATTGAGGTCGTGCATTCATTGGCTCAAAGTTGGGACGAAATTGATGAGGCACACCTCCTTAAGTTCTTGAATGAGGAACGTCGCTCATCTGGTTTTCCAGCGGTGGAAGAGAACCAGCTCCGGGACGGATTGAGGGATATCCGCCAGCGCCATGCCACCGCCGCTGCGAACTGGATATGGTCGCTGCCGCTTCCAGGGAAGGGGATGAATGGCGTTGTAGAACGGGAGCTGGAGAGGAATCCCGAAGCATCGTTCCTTCGGCACCTTGTCGAAATGTATGACAAGGAGAGTGAACCTCATCTTGCCGTTATCAAGGAATCCGTACTGACTGCGACCACGGCGGCCAGGAAGGTCTCGGCTGATTTGCCTCAACATATCAAGGATATTGAGAAACTACTCGAATCATGGGATTCGATCAATCAGCCAGTCCAAGTGTATTCGCAGTTTCGAGGTCAGGAGGAAGGACGCTCCAAGCAATTATATGAAATCGTCCGCAAGCTGTGCCTTGAGCTTGCCAATGATCACGGTCGTTATGAGGAGGCTTTGAGGCTTTCGAGCGCTCTCCTGACAACGTTTCCAGAGCTTGAATCGGTAGCGGAGTCGCTCAAAGAGGACATCACCGCCCTCGAGTCCTTGTCCCATCAGAAGAAGATCTCCGACAAAGTGGATTCGCTTGTTGAGGCCTGCGAGCGCGCGAAGAAGAACGCATCGCGTTTCGGTCATGCCTTGAGGTCTAATGGCTTTTCTGAGAGCGGTGGCCGAATTCTGAGTGATGTCGTGAAATCCTTTCACGATGCGAGAAAGTCTCTTCCAGAGCCTGGTGTTGCTTACCTCGTCGTGCGGGATTTGGCACTTTCGCTCAACAACGAAAGCAACGATTCGCAGTCTGCATTTCTTTTGGTTGACGCCCTGATTGAACTTGGCATTGGTAAGGGGCCCAAGGAGGTACTCGAAAAGCTGCGGGAAGAGAGAGCTATCCTGCACAAGAACTGGAAGATGAAGGAACTGGAGCGCCAAAGTGGAAATCTGAATGGAATGCTTAAGGTCGTCGATGACATGCTTGTCTTCGCCAACCCTGCGGACCGTCGAGATTTGGAGAAGCTCAAGTCCAAGATTGAAGGCAAGAGGTTTGCCAAGAAAGCAAAGTTCGTGATCTTTGCAGGGATCGGTGCCGTCATTCTCTATTTCGTGCTGATAGATGAGTTCAGCCGACCAGCATCCAGAACTACTTACAGCCCGCCTGTCTCAGAACGAAGCACGGCAGCGGCACTGCCGAGCGTTTCAGATCCATATCAAGAGGACATGCCGCCGGTGGGAACTGGGCGATCCTTAACTCGCAACCAGGTTAGATACTGTATCTTCCAAGGTGTTCGCCTAGACTATATCCGCCCGTTGACTACGACCAACAGCCAAATAGACAGGTTCAACGCCTTGGTGGCGGATTTTAATGCCAGGTGTGGGAATTTTCGCTACACATCCGGAGTACTTGAGTCAATAGAACGAGAGGTAGCGGGTAGAAGCGCTGCGCTAAGAGCCGACGCGCAAAGGATTGTGAGCTCGTGGTAGGGAGTCTTGAGATATCAGGTGTCGATCAGGAGTTGGTCGCACGTCTTTGTGTGGAGTACTGGAAGCTCGTTAGGGCTAGCCAACGTGCAGCCCAGCAAATGCCAGACAAGGATGGAAAGCGCATGGCGGCTCAGGTAAAGTTTTCCGATTTGCAGCTTACGACTATCTCTGGACAGCTTGGCTTGAACCTCGTTTCTTTTGATGGTGAGCCATTTGCGGCCGGAATGCCCGCATCGGCCGACAACGGAGACGACTTCGGCGAAGACGATGACCTCGTTGTCGCCAAGACGATCGAGCCTGCCGTCGTTCGAGAGATGAAGGTGGTCCACAAAGGACGGGTTCTTGTTGCAAAGCGCAGCGATGAAGAGCAGGAGGAATAGCTTTGTACCTGGGTATTGATCTCGGAACGTCCAATTCAGCGGTCGTGGGCAACATCAATGGGTCAACGAGGCTCTTCAAGACTTCAGATGGCTCCGATGTCCTTCCTAGCGTTATCTACCTAGACAAGCGTGGACATCGGTTTGTTGGGAAAGCGGCCCAGGATCGGATCACCTCGGCGCCCGCAAACGTCGCGGCCGGGTTCAAACGGCTGATGGGCACCAAAAGCCCGGTTCGAATTGGAGGCCAAGAGTGGTCTCCCGAAGAATGCAGTGCGGAGATCATCAAGACCCTTGTCGGGCAAGCTCTGACCGAGAGCGGCGAGCGAATGGTTGAGGGAGCGGTGATTACTATTCCCGCGGCCTTCAACCAAATGCAGAGTGAGGCAACGATCACCGCGGCGAGGATGGCGGGCCTAGAGAGAGTGAGCCTCCTCCAAGAACCGGTGGCTGCAGCGATGGCCTCAATCGCGCACAGCAAGCAGAAAGACGGGGTCTTCCTTGTCTATGACTTGGGTGGCGGGACCTTCGACGTCGCTCTTGTGATGAGTACAGGCGGTGCAGTGACAGTGGTTGCACATGAAGGCATCAATATGCTCGGCGGTCGGGACTTCGATCGCATCGTGTTTGATAGCGTGGTACGTCCGTGGCTACTCGACAACTTTTCGTTGCCGTCGGACTTCCAGAAAGATGCAGCGTACAGGCACCTCTCGACAATCGCACATCGTGCAATTGAGAAAGCAAAGATTCAGCTTTCTGCATCGGAAACAGCATCAATTTTTGCAAGTGAAGACGAAGTTCGTGCCGCTGATCAAGATGGAGAGGACATTTACCTGTCCATAGATTTCACCCGCGGACAGCTCGTTTCACTCATCGGGGATCGTCTCGAGGATTCGATCAATCTGTGCAGAAAAGTCATCACAGAAAATGGATATAGCCATGGAGATATTTCCCGCATTGTGCCAATTGGCGGCCCTTCAAAGATGCCAATTGTTAGGGAAATGCTTCAATCCCAACTCGCGATTGAAGTAGAGCAGGGTCTTGATCCCATGACTGCTGTCGCGGTGGGCGCCGCGATATTTGCAGAAAGCAGACAGTGGGAAGGCGATCAGTCAGCCCGTAAGACGAGTCGTGGACAGGAGACCGTAACTGGTACGATTTCGCTGACTTTGGATTTCAAGTCGAGGATCGCGGAAGATAGCGCCCGGGTGAGAGTAACTCCTACCTCTGAGATTCCTAGCGGGTTTGAGATCGAAATCGTGGACGAAGCTGGCGGTACAACTGGTCGGAAGCCATTTGACGGGGTCGTGAATCTGAGCGTGCCGGTTCGGAAAGATGGGGAGAATCGCTTCGTCCTGACAGTTCATAATGCTGCAGGTCGAAGTGTGGAGGACCTTAGACGCGAGATCATCATAGTTCGCACTCAGGCGAGCGCTGCGAGCATTCCCATGACTTACACGCTCGCAGTCAAAACGCAGACAGGCACGGTTGGCTATGAGCGGAACCGTCTGGAGCCGATCCTAAAGAAGAGCACCGCACTGCCTGCTGAAGGGCGGCATAGGTTTCGCGCGGGCAAACCGCTCAAAGCTGGGGAGGATGACTTCATCACTTTCGAATTCTACGAGATGCGCGAAGGTATCGATGATCCTGAGCGCAATCTTCATATTGGTGATTTCAGGATGAATGGTCGGGAGGACCTGGAGCGAGGAGAGCGCATAAACCGCGGAGACGACCTGATTGTTCACTGGAAAATGAGTGATAACGGCACCCTAAGTTTCGCGGTCGAGTTGCCGCACCTCGGGCGCTTGATCGACTCCCATAACCTGTACCTCGCTCCGGGAGGACACATTAACTTCGACGGGCAACAGGGAGCAGAAGTGGCTTCTATGCTTTTGGAGCGGGCCCAAGACGACCTGCAGGAACTCAACGAGACGCTCGGCGGCAAGGCGGATCCGTCAGGTGATCTCCGGGCGCGCATAGAGCGCCTTGATGCCGCGCTCTCCACCTCTGTTGATGCTGATACGCACAGATCCGTTGCGGAAGAGGCGCGCCGGTTGCGGCAGGAGGTGGCTCTACTGCGCTTGGCACCGGAAAATGAAGAACGGGTGCTGACGAAAGAGGTCAATGAGCTCGAGGTTCAGTTTGACGACATTCGGGACGACGCTCACCCGGTTGACGCAGATCGGCATGAGAAGTTGCTGGCGACAACGCGTCGGGCCATCCGCGAGCGTGATTTTGATACTGCGAGGAATTCACTTGATGAAATGCGGAGTATTCGGCTCAAGGTCTTGGCCGAAAGCCCTGAGTTTTTGCTCGCGATCTTCCAGAGCCTCGGAGAAGAGAAATTCCTGGCCATTGATGAGCAGCTGCATGACCGTCTTGTTGCGGCCGGTATTGCGGCGGTGAAATCGAACGATGTGTCTGGATTGAGAGGCGTTATCGGTCAGATGTTTGCCAACAGGGTATCCGGTGGCGGCGACGCTACCGACATCGTCGAACTGGCACACATCCTTGGGGGTTGATGAGGCAGTGGCAGCGGCAGTTTGATCGGAATGTTTGGGGAGGGTGATGATTCTTTTGTGCGTGCTAACCGAGCTCTGTAAGGGCCGGTCACTGCGCATCGCGTCGATCGCCGGGCAAGGCGTGTACGACAGCTGTCTGTGAATTGCCGCGCATGCAATGCCGCAACCTCATGGGCCGCTCTACGCCCCTCGCGCACGCGGCCACGCGCTTGCCTTGAGCTAAATGTTTCGAACAAGCGCGCTTACGATTGCAGCAGACAATTCAGCCCCGACCCTCTGAAATCCCATGAGCCGCGCTACTGCACGGACAAGGTCTTCTTGCGGCACCTCCCCGCTCTCCTGCAGGACAACCCTTGCAGCTGCAGCTATCTCCACTGGGGGCAGGTAAGCAGCCTTGAGAAGTGCCCCTGTTTCCGCGCTTCGATCTCGGACCGGAGGTGCTTCGGCCTGTTTCCGTGTCATCAGAAACGCGCCATCACGTTGCAAGTCCTTGTCCCGCTGCATGGCCGAACGCACAGCGCGGACAGTCGCATCAGCGATGCGATTACCCGTCCGCGACCGCCCGAAGGCCGCTGCGATCCGGCGCGCAACTTCATCGCTATGGATCGGTCCTTCGATCGCCACGATGCGCGATACAAGCTCGGCCAGCTGTTGTACCGGCGCCTCATGGGGTTCGATCGAGGAGCGGATCGACAGATCGGCCCTGACATAAGCGGGCGCCTTCAATGCGAGATGGCCGATGTCGATGGCATCAGGCTGTTTCGCAACAGGCTCGGCCGGCAGCGTGGCGCGTTCGCTTCCGTGATTTGCACCGCGCACCCGGATGCCGTCATCCATGGCGGCGCGAGCGCCTTCCAGCGCGGTCCTGAGACGTTCGATCTCGCGGGCGCGATGGTGGAACCAGTCCGTGCTCCAGATTCTGTGAAAACGCCATCCGAGATTCTCGAGAATGCCCTGCCGGAGCCTGTCGCGTTCCCGCGCCCAGAGCGCCGCATGATAGGCCGCGCCATCGCATTCCACGGCGAGCAGGTACTGGCCGGGCCGGTCGGGGTGGCGCACACCGATGTCGATGCGAAAACCGCGGCTGCCGACCTGCGGATCTGCCAGAAAACCCTGTGCGCGAATGACCCGTGCCACATCCTCTTCGAACGGGCTGTCGGCATCGAGGCCGGTTGGCGCATGGCTTTCGATCTGGCCAGTCTTGGCGAAATCGAGGAAGCGCTTGAGAACACGCGGCCCTTCGCGGCTGCTGCGCGAGGGGTCGATATCGCCCGGATCGAACGAGGCGAAAACCTCGCAGCGCACGCGTGAGCGGGAAAAGAGCACATTCAGCCGCCTCTCGCCACCTTCCCCGTTCACGGGCCCGAAGCTCATGGCGGGCAAGCGCCCATTGGGCTCTTGCGGGCCGTAGCCGACCGAGATCAGGATCACGTCCCGCTCGTCACCCTGAACATTCTCGATGTTCTTGACGAATACGTCCTCCGCCTTGCCCTCACGGAGGAAGCCGTCCAACACCGGGTCGCGGCGACGCTGCAGTTCCAGTACCTCGGTCAGCATCGTCGCCTGCGCCTTCGAAAAGGCGACGACCCCCAGCGACAGGTCGGGCCAGTTCCTTGCATGATCGGCCATCGCGGCTACCACGGCCTCGGCTTCGATACGGTTCGTGCCTTGACGCCCCAGGCCGCTGCCGCCCCGAGCATAAACACCCGGCACGCGGCGGAATTTCAGCCCGTAGTCGGGATCGAGCTGGAGGGGAGAGGGGGGCAGGACCAGCCGATCCTCGTAGAATTCAGCGTTGTTCACCCGGATCAGCGAGGGATCGCGCGATCTGTAGTGCCATTCCAGCATCCGCTGCCGCAAGCCGCGCGCCTCGCACAGCGAAAGGATGCTCTCCATGTCCGAGGCGGTTGCACCGACGACCGTCTCTTCCTCGTCCTCATCGTTCTCTTCGACATCATCAACAAGGCGGTCGAAGAAGGATGTCGGCGGGAGCTGTTTTTGATCTCCGACCACGACGATCTGGCGCGCCCGCGCGATCACGCCGAGGGCATCTTCGGGGCGGATCTGCGAGGCTTCGTCGATCACGAGGATGTCGAACTGTGCGCTGCCCGGAGGCAGGAATTGCGCGACGGAAATCGGGCTCATCAGCATGACGGGTTTGATCCGTTGCACGATCGAGCCTGCGTTGCGCATGACCCAGCGGATCGGCTTGTGCCCGCGCTTGCGTGCAATCTCGCCTCGGATGATGCCCATTTCCCCCATCGTTCCGCGCGGCATCTGTTCGAAATGCCGGGACAGGATCAGGTTGCGCGCTGTGTCGATGCGATCCTTCTCCAGATCGGCGAAAAGGCTGACGAGATCATGCCGGTTCAGTTGGGGCAGGTCGTTCAACTCGGGACGGACGCGTCGGGCGGCTGTCCATCGGGCCTCCGCGCAGGCATAGGCGAACTCCTGTGCCGCACGCGCAGGCGGAACGCGCTCATCGGCCACGGCATCCACGACCCCTTCGGCGCCCGCCGTGACAGCGGTGGCGATAGCCCGGGCAAGACCGACCCAGTCGCTATAGCGATCAGGTTCGGCAGCCATTTGGGCAAACGCATCGCGGACTTCGGCCAAGGACGTGCGGTCGATCGGGCTGCCAAGGTCCGCATGGGTCAGATCAAGCTGCAGGCGCGCGATGGGCGCACTGATCCGTTGGAGGGCAGTGGCCGTCAGTGCTGCAAGGTGGTCGGCGGCCTTGACCGGATCCGGCATGGCATCCAGCGCAGCGCTGAGTTGTTCGCCGTTGGCGATGGCGCCCGTCTTGTTCAACCGGGCCATCCAGCTTGCAGCCGCGGCTGCCTTGGCGAATGGCATTCGTTCACCGCGCCAGGCCGGTCCGAGCGTGGCTTGAAGCCAGGGTTCCTCATCCGCCAGCGCGCGCCGCAGCGCCTGAATCTGCACGATGCGATCCACCAGTGCGATGCGCTCGGCAGCACTTTTGGGCAGAGGTCCTGCAAGAAGACCGGCCAGTTCCCCCGAAGCCCGGCGATAGCCGCCGAACAGGCGCGAGAAGAACGAGGCTTGCCCACGCGCGAGCGCGGCGCGCATCTCTGCGACATCGGTGGTCCATGCGGCGACGGCGAAATCCGCATCGGCTGCCTGCCGAGCCTCAGACCAGGCCGATCCTGTGGCGAGCGCCTCGGCCAATCGGGGCGATCGGGCGTGATCGAACAGGGGCGCGATCCAGTCTCGCGCGTCAGGCGGCTGGCCACCAAGGCTGCGCAGGGAGGCCACAAGGCGGTCGACCTCATCGAGCGTCGTCGGCGCGCGAAGGCCGGTGATCGTGGCCAAGCGCTGGCCTTCGGCCGAGAGCACATCAATCGCACTGATCGCTTCGGCCAACTCATTCTCAAGACGGGCCAGATCCGTCGGTTGAAGATCCAGCGCACCGGTGCCGCGGAAGGGATGCGCCTCGGGCGGGCCGGAACGCCCCAGCGCCTCGGCATAGGCGGTCAAGGCAGCGCAAGCGCGGTCGCGCGTGGTTCGGTCGAGAGATTCCAAGCCATCCAGCGGGACGCATGGTGGCGGCGCCCCGTCGCCGATGAAGCCGACGATTTCGGTGATGGCGCGAAACGGCGTGTCGCCAGTTGGAGATAGGGGATCGTGGAGGAGCGACGTGATCCGGTTCAGCCTGTCGCGGGTGTCGCGCAGCCGGGCCGGGTCGGGCGCGCCGGGCAGCGCCTGGGCGCTGGCCATCAATGTGCGCCCCAGTTCCTGGGCGAGCGCCTTCTTGTTGGCGGTGCGGGAATGCAGTTCGAGGCAGATGTCCCGAAGCCCCGCGCGCACCAGACGATCATGCACGACCGACAGCGCGGCCATCTTCTCGGCCACGAAGAGCACCGATTTGCCGTCATGGGCCGCGGCTGCGATCAGATTGGTGATCGTCTGCGATTTCCCGGTGCCTGGCGGCCCTTGAACGACAAGGCTCGATCCCCGCCGGACTTCTTCGATCACGATCGTCTGCGAGGCATCAGCGTCGATGACCTGCACGATCTCCGCAGGATCGAGAATTTCGTCCAGTCGGTCGCCGGGCCCGAAGATAGGGCTCGGCGCGTCGAAGCCTTCGGCCAGAAGCCCGCGCAGAAGGTCATTCTCTGCAAAGGCACCCTCGGGCCAGGTCGAGGGGTCGAGGTCGCGATGCATGAGCAATTTGGCGAAGGAGAAAAAGCCCAACTGCATGCCATTCGCATCCAGCGTCCAACCGGGTTGACCGGAGACGGCATCTCGCACGGTGGCGAAATAATCCGAAGGCTTCCAATCCTCACTTTCCTCGATCTCGGGCATGGAGATGCCGAAATCGGTGCGCAGGCGCTGCTGCAACGGGAGGTTCGTCGCGATGTCGTCGTCGCGGCATTGGATGTCGTATGTCGAGCTGCGCTCATTCCGCGTCAACTGAACCGGGAGCAGGATCAGCGGCGCCTCGCGCGTTGTCTCGGAGGCCGGGCTCTCGCGCCATTGCAGGAAACCCATGGCCAGGTAGAGGATGTTGAGACCCTGCTCTTCCTCGGCCGTCTTTGCGTCGGTTGCCAGCCGTAGAAGCCTGCGCGCCAAGGCGTCGGGGCCAAGAGGGGTCTCGAGGATCGCATCAGTTAGGCGGTCCGCGCCTTCCGGAATGTCAGGCTCGGGCAGCGCCAGAAGCATGTCTTGCCCTTCGCCACCCTTGTCTTTCCCCATGGCCTTGAAGCGCATCTTGCGGGAAGACGCACGAAGGATCTCGTACACTGCATCGGAGCGCTCGTTGATGATGTTCAGGCAGTTCGCACGGGTATTGGCCCGGTTCACATGGATCAGGCGGTTCCGCGTACCCGTGTCCAGCAACCTGCGACGCGCAGCCTCGAGAACCCTTGAAATCGCTGGATCCGTCAAGACGACCTCGTGAACTAAACTCTCAATTAAAATCAATAAGGTAGAAAATGCCGGAACATGTCAATCCTGCCTCTATCGTGACGTAGTTCCTCAAGCTGTGTCTACCCGAAAGCGCCTGTACGTGTGCTGTTGAATGTAGTCCTGCAAACGGCTCCTTGCCGGCGTTTCATGAGGAGGGCGTCTCGCCGCTCCTGGCGCTATCGCAAACCTTCGCGTCCTTCGGTCGGCTTCCGCCCTTGTCGGAATCATGCTTCCCGCAGCGATCGTCCGGTTTCCGCCCATCGTGGCGGATACTGCTCGGGACACCACAGTTCGAGAAGAGCTCTTTGGGGTCGTTCACTGCGGTCCGCAGCAACGTCTGAACTCCAGCGGTAAACCGACGCTTCGCTGTACCTGGAGGAGGCGCGATCGGGATGCGTAGCTCGGTACGTCAAACCTACTCACTCCCGGCCTTTTCTGATATGAGGTCAACCGTCATCAAGAGCGGGGCGTCGCCCCCACCAACCTGCCCGACCCGGCAAGGTGGTCGTCCTTCGGGAGATGTGGCCGATCCGGCAATCTACGGGTGCAGCCTCATCAGAGTTGCGGTCGCCTTGTCCTTCCACTGAGGATCACATGCTGTCGCGACGAGATTTCCTGGCTGGCACTTCTGCCGTCGCCCTAGCGCCGCACGTGGAGCGCATCCTTGAGCATCACCTGCGCAGCGATGCTCCGCTGTTATCCGCGCCTGCAAGGCCGGAGCGCATCCTCTACATCGATCGCGATCCTGGGCAGCATGGCTTCCAGATCGTCACGGACGCTCTGCCGTTTCCGCGCAGGCTCGTGAAATACGACGTGATCGAGAATGCCTTCGGAGAGGGCGGTTTCCGCAGGCTGACGCAGCGCGATCACTGGCGCCTCATCGATGAAGGTCGTTTTCGTCGCGAGGATACCTTCCAGCCGTGTTTCGGCGACGGGTTTTACGCTGCATGGCTTGCCAACCATTCGCCCGCAGGCGAGGCCGCAGGTCTTCTTCTGGATCTGGGCCTTGGTCCGGAAACCGATGCCCCGGGTGACCACGGTCTCAGGTTCGAGGGGTGCGACGATGACGACGGTCGGAACCCAGCGGTCTGTTGTGAAAGCCCGGCATCGATCAGCCTACTGCGGGCTGTCCTTGACATGAAAGCCTGCATGATCGAGGTGCGGTTCCAGCAGCGTCCCAGCCACGCCGTCACGTGGGATGATCTCTTCCGGAATGGAGGGAACGTATCGGGGATCTAGCAGATGGTTGCCTGATGGCTGCCGGTGATGGTTCGGGCGATCGTCAACACAGGGGTGGCCAAAAAGGTGGACCAATTATAGACTCTTGATAATTAATAGCAAAAATTCAATAATTTAACGGGTTATTGTGGTGCCCCCAGAGAGACTCGAACTCCCGACCCTCTGATTACAAATCAGATGCTCTACCAGCTGAGCTATAGGGGCACGCCCGGCCCGAATACGCCAAGCCCCGCGGCTTCGCAAGCGCGGCGCGGGTTGGCAGCGGGCGGGCGGGCGGTATAGGGTCGCGGCCGGGCAGCAGTCCTTCGGGCAAGGATAAGGGCAACATGCAGGTCGTCTTCCATCTCGGCGCGCCAAGCACCGATCTCGGCCTCCTGCTGTCCTCGCTCCTGAAGAACCGCGTGGCGCTGGCGCGCGAGGGGGTGCAGGTGCCGCCGCTCGGCCGCTTCCGGGCCGTCCTGCGCGACACCGCCCGCGCGCTCCGCGGCCGCGCCGCCACGCCCGAGGTGCAGGAGGCGCTGCTCGAGGCGATCATCGACGACGCGCCGGTCGACCGGCTGGTGTTTTCCGACCCGCGCTTCGTCTGCATCAACCGGCTCGTCGTGCAGGGCGCGCAGATCTGGCCGATGATCGACCGCCAGGCCAGCGGGCTGCGCCGGCTGTTCCCCGAGGCCGATGTCGAGTTCTTCATCGGGATGCGCAACCCCGCGACCCTGATCCCGGCCCTGTTCACCGCCTCGAAGTTCAAGGATTTCCGCGAGTTCACCGACGCGATGCAGCCCCGCGCCGTGGCCTGGTCCGAGATGCTGCGCCGGCTGCGCGCGGCCCAGCCCGACGCGCCCGTCGTGGTCTGGTGCAACGAGGACACCCCGCTGCTGTGGGGCGAGATCATGCGCGAGATGGTCGACCTGCCCTTCGAGGTGCCGCTCGACGGGCTCGACGACCTGGCCGAGACGATCATGGACCGGACCGGCTTCACCCGCATGCAGCGCTATCTCGCCGACAATCCGCCGGCCTCGGAGATGCAGCGCCGGCGCATCGTGGGCGCCTTCCTCGACCGCTACGCGCTCGACGCCGAGATCGAGGAGGAGCTCGACCTGCCCGGCTGGACGCCCGAGCTGGTCGAGGAGATGACCCGCGCCTACGAGGACGACATGGCCGAGATCGCCCGCATCCCGGGCGTCACCCTCCTGACCCCGTGAGGCCCTAAGCTCAGCGCATGCCGAGCGCTTCCTTGTACATCTCCAGCACCGCCTCTTCCTCGGCGATGTCGTCGGGCTGGCGCTTGCGCAGCGCGATCACCTTGCGCATCACCTTGGTGTCGTAGCCGCGCCCCTTGGCCTCGGCCATCACCTCCTTCTGCGCGTCGGTGATGTCCTTCTTCTCGGCCTCCAGCCGCTCGTAGCGCTCGATGAACTGGCGCAGCTCGTCGGCGGTGACGTGGTAGCTGTCGGGGCGGGGGGTCTCGGTGTCGTCCATCGCGTCTCTCGCTCAAGCTGAAGGGGCGCGCCGGGGCGGCGCGGCAAAGCCTTCGTCTAGCCAGCCGCGCGGCCCGCCACAAGCCTTGCCAGCGGGAAAGTGCTGGCCTAGGTCAAGGGTTGCACCTGCAGGAAAGGACAGCGCGGATGGCGGCCCTCGTCTATGTCGGAACCGGCCTCGCGCTGATGGGCCTGCTGGCGCTCGGCTACTGCATCTGGGCCGCAGTTTCGGCGAAACGCGCAGGGCTCCCCGACCCGGAACTGCGCGCGCGCCTGCAGCGGATCGTGACGATCAACATGGGGGCGCTGCTCCTGTCGGTGATCGGGCTTATGTGCGTGGTGCTCGGCGTGTTCCTCGCCTGATCGCGCTTGCGCCGGGGCGCGGTTTCGCGGCAAGGCTTCCCCCATGAGCGCCATCGACAGCCTGCCCCCCCTGCGCGAGGTCATCGCCACCCACGGCCTGTCCGCCCGCAAGGCGCTGGGGCAGAACTTCCTGCTCGACCTGAACCTGACGTCCAAGATCGCGCGGCAGGCGGGTGACCTCACCTCCTGCGACGTGCTGGAGGTCGGGCCCGGTCCCGGCGGCCTCACCCGCGGGCTGCTGGCCGAGGGCGCGCGCCGGGTCGTGGCGGTGGAAAAGGACGCCCGCTGCCTGCCCGCGCTGGCCGAGATCGCCGCGGCCTACCCCGGCCGGCTCGAGGTGCTGAACGCCGACGCGCTGGCCGTCGACTGGGCCGCGCACCTGACCCCGCCGATCAAGGTGGTGTCGAACCTGCCCTACAACGTCGGCACGGAACTGCTGGTGCGCTGGCTGACGCCGCCCGCCTGGCCGCCGCTCTGGCAGTCGCTGACGCTGATGTTCCAGCGCGAGGTGGCCGAACGGATCGTGGCGCCGCCTGGCTCCAAGGCCTATGGTCGGCTTGCCGTGCTGGCCCAGTGGCGCTGCGACGTGCGGATCGCCATGACGCTCCCGCCCGAGGCCTTCACCCCGCCGCCCAAGGTGCGCTCGGCGGTGGTGCACCTGCAGGCCCTGCCCGCGCCGCGCTTCGCGGCCGATCCGGGGGTGCTGGAACGGGTGGTGGCCAAGGCGTTCAACCAGCGCCGCAAGATGCTGCGCGCGGCGCTGAAGGGGCTGACGCCCGACATCGAGGACCGCATCGTCGCGGCCGGGCTGTCGCCCACGGACCGCGCCGAGCAGGTGCCGATCGAGGGGTTCTGCGCGCTCGCCCGCGCGGTGGCGGGCTGAGCCTTATTCGGCCGCTTCCTGCGGCGGGCTGCCCTCGGCGTCGCCGCCACCCTGGCCGCCATCGTCCTGCTTGCGCGGACGGCGCGAGCGGCTGCGCTTGGGCTTCGGCGTGCTTTCGGGGGTCTCGACAAGGCCGGTGTCGGCCTCGGCGCCGGTGTCGATCACCGCATCGAACCCGCCACGGCCCTCGCGCTCGGCGCGCGGTTCGCGGTCGGCCCGGGGCTCGCGCTCGGCCCGCGGTTCACGCTCCGCCCGGGGCTCCCGCTCGGCGCGCTGCTCGCGCTCGGGCTGGCCCGTGTCGGCCTGCGGCTCGCGGTCGCCGCCCTGCTGGCCGCCGCCCTGCTGGCCGTGCTGCTGCGGGCGCTGCTGCTGCTGCTGGTGCTGCTGGGCCTGCTCCTGCTCGCGCTGCGCCTCGGCCAGCATCCGCAGGTAATGCTCCGCGTGCTGCTGGAAGTTCTCCGCCGCCACCCGGTCATTGGCCAGCTGCGCGTCGCGGGCAAGCTGGTTGTACTTGTCGATGATCTGCTGCGGGGTGCCGCGGACCTTGCCCTCGGGGCCGGACGAATCGAACACGCGGTTGACGATGTTGCCGACCGAGCGATTGCGGTTCCCCTTGGACCGCGAGCGGTTCTTCGATGATCTCATGTGTAAAATACGGTTCCAGTTGTCCTGGGTTGGCAGCGGACCGGGCGCAGGGCCCGGGGGACGCTCGTCACCCGTACCGGCGCGGTGGCGGATCGGTACGGAAGATGGGGCAGAGCCGCGGGGGAAGGTCCTGCGACGTTCCCTCCCGCTGGGGCCGAGTAAGCACGCACGGCGGCGCATGACAAGGCGAATCTGCGCGATTCCCGCGGAAAACCACCCGTTTGCGCCGAATTACGGCGGATCGTGGCGCATCGGCATCGTGCCCGACACCACGCGCGGCTTGCCATTGATGTCGGGATGCACGGCCACCGCGTCAAGCCCCGCGGCCGCGAACAGGGCCGCGACGGCCTCGCCCTGCCCCGCCCCGATCTCCACCAGGCAGCGCCCGCCCGGCGCCAGATGCGCGCCCAGCCCCGCCGCGATGGCACGATACGCCGCCAGCCCGTCGCCCCCCGGCGTCAGCGCGCCGCGCGGCTCCCACCCGGTGATCTCGGGGGCAAGCCCGGCATACTCCGCCTCGGTCACGTAGGGCGGGTTCGACACCACGAGGTCGAACACCCCCTCCACCCCGTCCCACCAGTCGGCGTTCAGAAAAGACAACCGCCCCGCCACCCCGTGCCGCGCGGCGTTGCCCTCGGCCACCGCCAGCGTCGCCACCGACAGGTCCGTCGCCACCCCGGTCGCCGCCGGCCGCTCGGCCAGCAGCGTCACCGCGATGGCCCCCGTCCCGGTCCCGAGGTCGATCACCCGACGGAACGGCGCCGCCAGCGCCAGCTCCACCAGCGTCTCGGTATCCGGCCGCGGCGTCAGCGTGTCCCGCGTCACCGCAAAGCGCCGCCCGAAGAACCCCCAGTCGCCCAGGATCTGCGCCAGCGGCTCCCGGCGCATCCGCCGCGCCAGCAACGCGTCCGCCCGCGCCGCGGCACCGGCCTCCAGCGCCTCGCCGCCCGCCACCGCCACCTGCGCCGGGCTCCAGCCCGTCGCGTGGCCCAGCATCAGCCGCGCCTCGCGCGCCGCCGCCTCGGCCCCGATCACCGGGGCCAGCGCCGCCCGCGCCGCGGCCAGCCAGCCGCCCGCGCTCACCCCTTCATCTTTCCCCAAATACGCATTCCTCCGGTGCCGCCCCGCGCACCCGCCGGGGCAAGGGCGCCCTCACGCTTCCATCGCCGCCAGCTGGCGGGCCTGCGCATCCGCCGTCAGCGCGTCGATCACCTCGTCGAGGTCGCCGTTCATCACCGCGTCGAGCTTGTAGAGCGTCAGGTTGATCCGGTGGTCCGTCATCCGGCCTTGCGGGAAATTGTAGGTGCGGATCCGCTCCGACCGGTCCCCCGTCCCCACCTGCGCCCGCCGGTCCGCGGCCATCGCGTCGGCCGCCCGCCGCCGCTCCAGGTCGTAGAGCCGCGCGCGCAGGACCTGCATGGCGATCTCGCGGTTGCGGTGCTGCGATTTCTCGGAACTCGTCACCACGATCCCGGTCGGAAGATGCGTGATCCGCACCGCCGAGTCCGTCGTGTTCACATGCTGGCCGCCCGCGCCCGAGGACCGCATCGTGTCGATGCGGATGTCGGTGGCGGGGATGTCAATCTCCACCTCCTCGGCCTCGGGCAGCACCGCGACCGTCGCCGCCGAGGTGTGGATGCGCCCGCCCGACTCCGTCTCGGGCACCCGCTGCACCCGGTGCACGCCGCTCTCGAACTTCAGGCGGGCAAAGACGCCGTCGCCCTCGATCCGCGCCGTGACCTCCTTGACCCCGCCCAGCTCGGTCTCCTGCAGGTCCACGATCTCCATGCGCCAGCCGCGCGCCTCGGCATAGCGGGTGTACATGCGGAGCAGGTCGCCCGCGAACAGCGCCGCCTCGTCCCCGCCCGTGCCCGGCCGGATCTCGATCATCGCCGGCCGCGCATCGGCCGCGTCCTTGGGCAGCAGCGCCAGCTGCAGCGCGGCTTCCGCCTCGGGCAGCGCGGCGCGCAGGCGCGGCAGCTCCTCCTCGGCCAGCGCCCGCATCTCGGGGTCGGCCAGCATCGCCTCGGCCTCGGCGATGTCGGCCCTGAGCTGCCGCCAGCCGGCGATCTGGGCCACCACGGGCTTCAGCTCGGCGTAATCCCGGCTCACCCGCGCGATCTCGTCGGGCGCCGGGCCGGCATTCAGCCGCGCCTCGAGATACTCGAAACGCTCGGTGATCTGGGTCAGGCGGTCCTCGGGCAGCATGGGCGCGATGTGACGGGCGCGCGAGCGCCGGTCAAGGGCCGGTCTGCGCGCGGGCGGTCGAAATCCAGCGCTCGACCCGGGCCGCGTTCACGCCGATGTCGGAATGGCCGAAGCGCGACCGGGAAAAGATCTCCACCCGCGTGCCCTGCCCCACGGGCACCAGCCGGATCGACACCGCGTCGGGGTAGCCCATCAGCCGCGAGCGCACGATATAGGTCATGTGCCCCTCGGCCAGCGACCCGCCGATCAGCGCCGCGCCCTCGACCGCGGCGATGGCGTCGAGCCGTGCCGCCATCACGTCGGGCGTCGCGTCGAAGACCGGGGCGCGCTCGCCCACGCGCAGGTCGAAGTTCGGCGTGGCCGGCGGCGTGACCGCGGCGGGGTCCACGTGCCAGGTCTCGGCCGGCATCGAGACGGTGCGGAACCAGATCGCCGCGCCGATCGTGGCGGCGGCGAGGACGGCAAGGAGGATCAGGGCGATGCGCATGGCGGTCACTTCGTCTGGTCAGGTGCGGAGGTCAAGAGCGCGCGCGCCGCGGCGCGGGCGATGATGCGCTCCTCGTCGGTCGGGATCACCAGGATCGGCACGGGGCCGGCGTGGATCGCGGGGGCGTTGGCGGCGTTGGCCGCGGGGTCGAGGGCAAGGCCGAGGAACCCCAGCCGCGCCAGCGCCTGCGCCCGCACCGGCGCGGCGTGCTCGCCGATGCCGCCGGTGAAGACCAGCGCGTCGAGGCCGCCCAGCGCGGCGGCCAGCCCCCCTATCTCGCGCGCGAGGCGGAAGGTGAAATAGGCCACGGCCTCCGCCGCCTCGGGCGCGTCCGAGGCCAGGAGCACCCGCATGTCGTGGCTGATCCCGGACAGGCCCTTGAGGCCGCTCTCACTGTAGAGGAGCCGGGTGATCTCGGCCGCGGTCATCCCCTGCCCCATCAGGTAGAGGACGACCCCGGGGTCGAGCTGGCCCACGCGGGTGCCCATCGGCATGCCGTCGAGCGCCGAAAAGCCCATCGTCGAGGCGACGGAGCGCCCGGCCTCGAGCGCGCAGAGCGAGGCGCCGTTGCCGAGGTGGGCGACGATGACGCGGCCCGCCGCGAGGTCGGGGTGATCGGTGGCGAGCCGCCCGGCGATGTAGTCGTAGCTGAGCCCATGGAACCCGTAGCGCCGCACCCCCGCGGCGTAGAAGCGGCGCGGCAGGGCGAAGGTGTCGTTCACCCATGGATGGCCGCGGTGAAAGGCGGTGTCGAAGGCCGCGACCTGCACCGCGTCGGGGAATTCGGCCAGCGCGGCGCGGACGCCCGACAGGTTGTGCGGCTGGTGCAGCGGCGCGAGCGGCGACAGCGTGTCGAGGTGGTCGATCAGGTCGGGCGTCAGCACCCGCGGCCCGTCGATGTCGGGGCCGCCGTGGACGATGCGGTGGCCGACCGCCGCGATGGGCCGCCCGGCGCGGAGCGGCGCCAGCGCCGCGACAAGCCGCGCGAGCCCGGCCGCGTGGTCGGCCGGGCCGATCTCCGTGACCGTCCTCTCGCCGCCCGTTTCGATCTCCAACCGCGCGGCGGGCCCCAGCGCCTCGACCTGCCCGCGCGCCTCCTCGCGGGGCTCGTCGGCGGCGGCATAGAGCCCGACCTTGATCGAGCTCGAGCCCGCGTTCAGGGTCAGGATCAGGCTCACCGCAGGCTCTCGGCATAAAGCGCCGCCACCGCGCAGGACGCGAGCCGCGCCTTGTCGTCGTCGGCCCGGCTTGTCAGGATCACCGGCACCTGCGCCCCCATCACGATGCCCGCCGCCTCGGCATGGGCGAGGAAGGTCAGCTCCTTCGCGATCATGTTCCCCGCCTCCATGTTCGGCGCCACCAGGATGTCGGCCCGCCCCGCCACCAGCCCGGTCAGCCCCTTGGTCCGCGCGGCACCCGGATCGACCGCGTTGTCCATCGCCAGCGGCCCGTCGACCAGCCCGCCGGTGATCTGGCCGCGCTCGGCCATCTTGGACAGGACGGCGGCGTCGAGCGTGGACGGGATCGACGCCGTCACCGTCTCGACCGCCGACAGGATCCCGACCTTGGGCTGCTCCAGCCCCAGCGCGCGGGCGAGGTCGATGGCGTTCTGGACGATCGACACCTTGCACTCGAGGTCGGGGGCGATGTTGATCGCCGCGTCGGTCACGAACAGCAGGTGATCGAGCCCCGGCACGTCCATCACGAAGACATGGCTGAGGCGCCGGTTGGTCCTGAGGCCCCCCTCCTTCTTCAGGATCGCGTGCAGGAGCTGGTCGGTGTGCAGGTGCCCCTTCATCAGCGCCCGGCCCCGGCCCTCATGGATCAGCGCGACCGCCCGGAGCGCTGCGGCGCGGTGGTCGGGCACGTCGACGATCTCGATGCCCGCGATGTCGGCCCCGGCCTCCTGCGCCGCCGCCGCGATCCTGGCCGGGTCGCCGACGAAGACCGGGTCGATCAGGGTGTGGTCGCGCGCCATCACCGCGCCCATCACCGCGTCGGGGCTTTCGGGGCATACGACGAGGGTCGGCAGCGCCGGCAGCGGCTCCGCGCGGGCCAGCAGCGCGTCGAAGTGGCGGTGGGACTGCACCGTCAGGCCCGGCACCTCGACCCCGTCGAAGCGGCGCGCGGCGTCCGGCGCCTGCACGGTCGCCTCGCCCTCGGCGATGCGGCCCGCGGGCCCGTCGACCCAGACCGACAGGCGCACGACGCCGCCCGGCAGCTTTTCGGCCACCCGCACGCCGACGGCGAGCGTCTCGCCCGCGTGGGCCCGCCCGGTGAAGCGCAGGGACTGGCTCAGGTACAGCGTGCCCGGCCCCGGCAGCTGGTTGCCCAGCACGCCCGAGATCAGCGCCGCGACCCAGGCGGACGGCGCCACGGCCTCGGGGCGGCCGTCGCCGTCGCCGTCCAGCTCGGGCAGGTGCATCGGGTTCAGGTTGCCGCTGGCATGGGCGAAGACATAGAGGTCCTCGGCGCGGCAGAGCCGCGTCGTGCCGGCCTCCTGCCCGACGGCCAGGTCGGCCCAGGGCGTGCTCGTGAGAATGGTCATGGGCGGTGTCTGGCTCCCTTGTCCGGCCGGGGCAGACTAACCCGCCGGGATGGGCCGACCTTGACATGGGTCAGCCCGGTTGCCCCGATTTTCCTTTACTTCGCGGCGAAAACGTCGCATCACCCGCGGTGCTATCTCTACTCTATCGACCCCTGTCTTACGCCCATCGGCCAAGACTTGTGCTCTCGATCTGCATGAGTGACGCCGGGCTGCCGCATGGTGCGGGCAGCGTGACAAGACAGGAGACACGGGAATGGCCACTGGCACCGTGAAATGGTTCAACGCCACCAAGGGTTACGGCTTCATCGCCCCCGATGGCGGCTCCAAGGACGTGTTCGTCCACATCTCGGGCGTCGAGCGCTCGGGCCTCAAGGGCCTTCAGGACAACCAGAAGGTGACCTTCGACCTCGAGAAGGGCCGTGACGGCCGCGAGAGCGCCGTCAACATCAAGCTCGTCTGAGACGACGCTTCGTCCGATCGGACCAGGCGGGGGCGCATCGCGGGATGCGCCCCCGTTTTTTTGTTCGGCCGGGCCTCAGCGGCCGCGGGTCACCAGCAGGTCGCAGGGCGGGCGGCGGATCAGCTCGGCCGCGAATCCCCCCAGCGGGTGCAGCGCCGGGCCCGGCCGCGTGTGGGCCCCGATCGCCACGAGGTCGGGGGCGACGGTGGCCAGTTCCCGCTCCAGCACCTCCACCACGCCGCCATGGACGAGCACCGGGCGCGGCAGGCCCGCGGGCAGCCGCGCGGCCCAGTCCTCGGCCAGGGCGCGGGTCTCGGCCTCGACGGCGGGCGCCATCTCGGACCCCGCCCCGCCGGTCAGGCCGCCGAAGGGCACGAGCCAGGCATGGACCGCGCGGCAGCTGGCCCCGGGCGCGATCTGCGCGACCGCCGCCAGCGCCGCCGCGCAGGACGGCGAGAAGGACACCGGCACCAGCGCGCGCGCGTAGGGCCCGGTGGCGAGGTCGCGCACCAGCAGCACCGGCTTGCGCACGCCCTGCACGAGACGCTCCATCGTGGTCTGGCGCAGCCCGTCGAGGAAGGTGCGCGTCCGGTGCACCCCCAGCACGGCCAGGTCGACCTCGGGACCGTTCAGGTGCCGCAGCAGGATCTCGACCACGTCGCCCGCCTCGACATGGATCGTGGTGACGACGTCGTCGCCGGGGCGGGCGTGGTCGAGATGCTGGCGCACCCGCGCCGTGAACTCGTCGCGCAGGGCCGGCGGATAGGCGCCGTCGACGGCGGAGACCACGCTCAGCCGGGCGTCGTGCGCGCGTGCGAGCATCACCGCCCGGTCGAGCGCGCGGTCCGAGCGCTCCGACAGGTCGGTGGCGACCATGATGGTTCGTAACTTGGCGTCGGTCATTCCCGGCCCTCCCCTGCGCCGAGGATAGCGCAGCAATCGGGGCGCCGGTCGTTGATCTCGGTCAAGCGGGGCGGGGCGCGCACGTCCTTGCAAGGACGTGGCGGCCCTTGCAAGGGCCGCGGCAGAGCCTTGCAAGGCTCTGGCCACGGTCTTGCAAGACCGTGGCGCCGCTCAGTGGTTGTCGCGCGGCAGGGTTTCGGCGATGCGCTGGTAGGCCGTCGCCAGCTCCAGGCACCCGCCCTGCGCCAGCTGCCCCACATGGGTTCGGTAGATCTCCTGCCAGGGCGTCTGGTGGAGGATCTCGGGTGGCTGCCACGCGGCGCGGCGGGCCGCCCACTCGGCCGGCTCCACCACCGCGTTCAGGGTGCCGGCCGTCAGGTCCAGCCGCACCCGGTCGCCCGTCTGCAGGAGCGCGAGGCCGCCCCCCACCGCCGCCTCGGGCGAGGCGTTCAGGATCGAGGGCGACTCGGAGGTCCCCGACTGCCGCCCGTCGCCCACCGTCGGAAGGTGCCGGATGCCCGCCCGGATCAGCGCGTCGGGCGGCTGCATGTTCACCACCTCGGCCGAGCCGGGGTAGCCGACGCAACCCACGTTGCGGATGAACAGGATGGTCGTCTCGTCGATGCCGAGGGCGGGGTCGTTGATGCGGTCGTGGTAATCCTCGGGCCCTTCGAACACCACCGCGCGGCCCTCGAACACGCCATTCTTCAGGAACCGCGCGCGGAAGTCGGCCGAGATGACGCTGGTCTTCATCAGGGCCGAGTCGAACAGGTTGCCCGACAGCACCACGAACCCCGCCTCCTCGCGCAGCGGCCGGTCGAAGGGGCGGATCACGTCGTGGTCGAGGCTCCGCGCGCCCGCCAGCGCCTCGGCCAGCGGCTTGCCCGCGGCGGTCATCACCGCCCCGTCCAGTTGCCCCGCGGCCAGCAGTTCCCCCATCACCGCCGGCACGCCGCCCGCGCGGAAGAAGCCTTCGCCCAGGTATTCCCCCGCCGGCTGCATGTTGACCAGCAGCGGCAGCTTCAGCCCGTGCGCCTGCCAGTCGGTCACGTCGAGCTCCACCCCCATGTGCCGCGCGATGGCCTGCAAATGCGGCGGCGCATTGGTCGACCCGCCGATCGCCGTGTTGACCTTGATCGCGTTCAGGAATGCCGCCCGGGTCAGGATGTCGGACGGCTTCAGGTCCGCCTCGACCATCTCCACGATGCGGCGGCCGGTGAAATAGGCCATCTCCATCCGCTCCCGGAACGGCGCCGGGATCGCGGCGGCACCCGGCAGCGTCATCCCCAGCGCCTCGGCTAGCGCGTTCATCGTGCTCGCCGTGCCCATGGTGTTGCAGTGCCCGAGCGACGGGGCCGAGGCGCAGGCGCGCTCCATGAACTCGGCATAGTCGATCTTGCCTTCGGCCAGCAGCCGCCGGCTTTCCCAGATGATCGTGCCCGAGCCCGCGCGCTTGCCCTTCCACCAGCCATCCAGCATCGGCCCGCCGTTCAGCGCGATGGCGGGCAGGTTCACCGTGGCCGCCCCCATCAGCAGCGCGGGCGTGGTCTTGTCGCAGCCCGTGGTCAGGACCACCCCGTCGATGGGGTAGCCGTGCAGCACCTCCACCAGCGACAGGTATTGCAGGTTGCGGTCGAGCGCCGCCGTGGGCCGCTTGCCCGTCTCCTGGATCGGGTGGACCGGGAATTCCATCGGGATCCCGCCCGCGTCGCGGATGCCGGCCTTGATCCGGTCCATCAGGAAGACATGGATCTTGTTGCAGGGCACCAGGTCGCTGCCCGTCTGGGCGATGCCGATGATCGGGCGCTCGGACTGCAGCTCTCCCTTGGTGAAGGTCTGGTTCTGGTAGCGCTCCAGGTAGAGCGCCGTCATGCCCGGGTTGTTGGGGTTGTCGAACCATTCCTGGCTGCGGTAGCGGCGGTTGGCGCGGGTGTCGGACATGGCATGGTTCCAGATAGTGAAACACGGGGCCGGATAGTGAAACCCCTGCCCCAGTGGTAGCGGAGCCGCCCCCCGCCCCACAAGCCCCATCGGGGCCGGTTGAGGCAGATCAAGTCGCCGCGCGGCCGATCATGTGAGACAGTGGGCCATCATGGCCGACCGTCCCGACACCGTCTTCCGCACCGAGGGCCTGACCAAGGTCTACGACACCGGCGGCGCAAAGGTCCACGCGCTGGCCGGCGTCGACCTGGAGCTTTACGCGGGCGAGCTGTCGGTGCTGCTGGGGCCGTCGGGGTCGGGCAAGTCGACGCTCCTGAACATCCTCGGCGGGCTCGACCACGCGACCGGCGGCCGGGTCTGGTTCCGCGATCTCGAACTGACCCGCCTCGGCGACCGGGCGCTGACGCGCTACCGGCGCAACCATGTCGGCTTCATCTTCCAGTTCTACAACCTCGTCCCCTCGCTCAGCGCGCGCGAGAACGTGCAGCTAGTCACCGACGTGGCGCCGAACCCGATGGACGCCGCCGAGGCGCTGGAGCGGGTGGGGCTCAAGCACCGGCTCGACCATTTCCCGGCCGAGATGTCGGGCGGCGAGCAACAGCGCGTGGCCATCGCGCGGGCCATCGCCAAGCGGCCCGAGGTGCTCTTGTGCGACGAGCCCACGGGCGCGCTCGACAGCAAGACCGGCGTGCAGGTGCTGGAGGTGCTGCGCGAGATCAACGACGAGTTCGGCACCTCGACCGTGGTCATCACCCACAACGCCGGCATCCGCGCCATGGCGCACCGGGTGGTGCGCTTCGCCGACGGCCGCATCGCCAGCGTGGAGGTGAACGACACCCGCGTCGCCCCCCACGAGATCAGCTGGTGAGGGCGCGGATGCAGGCGATCGACATCAAGCTGATGCGCGACTTCCGCCGGCTCTGGGTGCAGGGGCTGGCCATCGCGGTGGTGCTGGCCTGCGGGGTGGCGATCCTGCTGACGGCCTTCGGGATGCACACGGCCCTGACCGACACGCGCGCGGCCTACTACGAGCGCAACCGCTTTGCCGAGGTCTTCGCCGACGCCCGCCGCGCGCCCGACCGGCTCCTGCCCGAGATCCGCGAGATCCCCGGCGTCTACTCGGCCGAGGCGCGGGTGCAGGGCATGGCGGTGCTGGACCTGCCGGGCCGGGTCGCGGTGGCGATGGGGCAGATGCTGTCCTGGCCGGCCGACGACGACCCGCTCCTGAACGTGCCGATCCTGCGCACGGGCCTCTACCCCGCGCGGGCGGGCGAGGTGATGGTGACGACCAGCTTCGCCGAGGCCAACGGCTTTCGCATCGGCGACACCTTCCACGCCAACCTGAACGGCCAGCGCCGCGAGCTGACGATCACCGGCACCGCGCTCAGCCCCGAGTTCATCTACACCATCGGCCCCGGCGCGCTGATGCCCGACAACGAGGGCTTCGGCATCATCTGGATGCCCGAGGCCGAGCTGGAGGCCGCCTTCGACATGGCTGGCGCCTTCAACCACCTCGCCCTGCGCCTGACCGCCGACGCGGTGGAGGCCGACGTGCTGGATGCGCTCGACGCGCTCCTCGACCCCTATGGCGGGCTGGGGGCCTACGGCCGGGCGCAACAGGTGTCCGACGCCTTCGTCTCGGCCGAGATCGACCAGCTGCGCGGGATGGCGGTGGTGGTGCCGCCGATCTTTTTCGCCATCTCGGCCTTTCTCGTCGGCATGGTGATGAGCCGGATCGTGGCGCTGGACCGGGCCGAGATCGGGCTCCTGAAGGCGCTGGGCTACACCGACCTGGAAATCTCGCTGCACTACCTGCTGCTGGCCGCCCTGATCGCGGTGATCGGCGTGGGGCTGGGCTGGGGGCTCGGGACACTGCTCGCGCGTGCGATGGCCTGGCAATACGCGCGCTTCTTCGAGTTTCCCTACCTCCTGTTCCGGGTGCCGAGCTGGGTCTACGCCATGTCGGGCCTGGCGGCGCTGGCCACCACGATGCTGGGCGCGCTGCGCGCCGCGCTGATGGCCGCGCGCCTCGCCCCCGCGGTCGCGATGCAGCCCCCCGCCCCGCCGGTGTTCCGCAAGACGATCCTCGACCGCGTGATGGCGGCGGCCCGGCTGAAGCAGACCACCATCATGGTGCTGCGCAGCCTTATCCGCTGGCCGGTGCGCAGCGCGCTGACCATGCTGGGCCTCGGGGCCGCGACGGCGGCGGTGATCTCGGCGAGCTTCATGTTCGACGCCCTCGCCCGCATCATCGACCTCGCCTTCAACCAGTCCTACCGGCAGGACGCGATGGTGCTGTTCGCCGACGACGTGCCCGACACCGCGCTGTCCGACCTGATGCGGCTGCCCGGCGTGATGCAGGCCGAGGCGCAGCAGTTCCACGCCGCCACGCTCCGCAACGGGCCGCGGGAAAAGCGCGTCTCGATCGAGGCGCGGCCCGAGGGCGCGACGCTCAGCCGGGTGATCGGCGCGGACGGCACGCCGATCGACCCGCCGCCGGGCGGCATCCTGCTGTCCGACCGGCTGGCCGCGCAGCTGGAGGTGGGGGTGGGCGATACCCTGGAGGTCGAATTCATGACCGGCCGGCGCGAGACCCACGAGATGGTCGTCGCGGGGCTGGTGGAGCAATATTTCGGCCTCGGCGCCTATGTCGAGATCGGCTACCTCGACCGGCTGTTCCGCCGCGCGCCCACCATGTCGGTGGGCAACATCCTGATCGACGAGCCCGACCTGCCCGCGCTCCACGCCGCGCTGCAGGACACGCCCCGGCTGTCGGGGCTGATCCTGATGCGCGAGAACCGCGCCGCCTTCGAGGACACGATCAGCGAGAATGTCACCGTGGTGAACACGGTCTATGCCGTCATCGCCATCCTGATCACGGTCGGCGTCGCCTACAACGGCGCGCGCATCCAGCTGTCGGAACGCGCCCGCGAACTGGCCAGCCTGCGCATCCTCGGCTTCACGCGGGCCGAGGTGAGCCGGGTTCTGGTGGGCGAGACGATGCTGCTGGCGCTGCTGGCGCAGCCGGTGGGCTGGCTGATGGGGGCCTGGATCGCGCGGGCGCTGGCCTCGAGCTTCACCTCGGATCTCTACGCGATCCCGCTGGTGCTGGAACCCAAAAGCTTCGCCTGGGCGAGCCTGGTGGTGCTGGCCGCCAGCCTCGGCTCGGTGATGATCGTCCGCCGCCGGATCGACCGGATGGACCTCGTCGAAGTGATGAAGACACGGGAGTAACGCCATGGTCTGGACCACGCGCACGATCGCGCTTTCGCTGGCCGGGGCGGCCCTGATCGGGGGGCTGGCCTGGGTCGCCTTTCGCGAGGACCCGGTGCCGGTCGACCTGATCGAGGTGACGGCGGGGCCGATGCAGGTGACCATCGACGCCGACGCGCGGACGCGCATCCGCGAGGTCTACGAGGTGGCCGCCCCCATCGCCGGCACCGCGCTGCGGGCGCCCGTGGTGGTGGGCGACCCGGTGGCGGCGGGCGTGACGGTAGTGGCGCGGGTGGAGCCGGCCTCGCCCGCGCTCCTCGACGCGCGCAGCCGGGCGCAGGCCGAGGCGGCGGTGGCCGAGGCGCAGGCCGCGCTGGAGGTCGCCCGCGCCGACCTGACCCGCGCCGAGGAGGAGCGCGCCTTCGCCGCGATGCAGTTCGACCGCACGCAGGCGCTGGTGCAGCGGGGCGTGTCGAGCGTGACGCAGCTGGAGACCGTGACCCAGCAGCTGGCCGTGGCCGACGCCGCCGTCGCCGCCGCGCGCTCGCGCATCGCCATGTCCACGGGCACGCTGGACCGCGCGCAGGCGGCGCTGATGGGCCCCGAGGGGGGCGCGGCACCGGCGGCCTGCTGCGTCGACCTGACGGCGCCGGCGGACGGGGTCGTCCTGTCCATCGCCACGATCAGCGAACACCCGGTGCAGGCCGGCGCGCCGCTGGTGACGGTGGGCGACCCCGGCGACCTGGAGATCGTGGCCGACCTCCTGTCGTCCGACGCGGTGCGGATCGGGCCCGGCACGCGGGCCATCGTGGAGCGCTGGGGCGGGCCGGGTGCGCTCGAGGCGGTGCTGCGCCGGGTGGAGCCGGCGGCCGAGACGCGGGTCTCGGCGCTGGGGATCGAGGAGCAGCGGGTGGACGTGATCTTCGACCTGGTGACGCCGCCCGAGGCGCGGGCGGGGCTGGGCCACGGCTTCTCGGTGTTCCTGCGCGTGGTGGAGTGGGAGACGGACAGCGCCGTGCAGGTGCCGCTCGGCGCGGTCTTCCGGCGCGGGGACGGCTGGGCGGTGTTCGTGGTGGCCGACGGGCTGGCCGAGGAGCGCGCGGTGACGCTGGGCCGGCGCGGCGCGCGGACGGCGGAGGTGCTGGCGGGGCTGACCCCCGGCGAGCGGATCGTGACCCACCCCAGCGACGCGGTGGCCGACGGGGTCGCCGTGGTGGACCGGCGGGCGATGTGAGGCGGCAAAAGCCTTGCAAGGCTTTTGCCAGAGCCTTGCAAGGCTCTAGCGAGGGTCTTGCAAGACCCTTGCGCCGTCCGACCCCGCGCCGTCAGATCAACGGCAGCGCCCGGCGCACCAGCTCGTCGAGTTCGCCCTCGTGCCCCTTGGCATGGGCCTTCAGCTCGGCGCGCATCCGCGGGTCCCAGTAGTCCTTCAGGTGCTGGGCCACGCGCTCGGCCTGGTCGCGGCCCGGCTGGGTCTTGAAGAAGCCGGCGATCTGGTTCGCCATGCGGGTCAGCTTTTCAGGCGACATCGGTCTGGTCTCCCTGCAGTCTCTCGGAATGGGTGAACACCTCGACCCGCGCGCCGCGGGCGAAGGCGGCCACCGTCAGCCCCGCGGCCTCGGCCAGCCGCAGCGCCTGCGCGGTCGGGGCCGAGGCCGCGATCAGCAGCCCCGCGCCCGCCAGCACCGTCTTTTGCACCATCTCGACCGACACCCGGCTGGTCAGCACGACCGCGCCCGCCGCGGGGTCGATCCCCGCGCGCAAAGCCGCGCCGATCAGCTTGTCGAGCGCGTTGTGACGGCCCACGTCCTCGCGCGCCAGCACGATCCCCCGCCCCGGCATCAGCAGCCCCGCGGCATGGACGGCATGGGTCAGGTCATGGAGCGGCTGGTGCCCGCGCAGCGCGTCGAGCGCACCCGCCGCCTCGGCCCGGGTCAGCGTCGTCCGGGCGCTGACCGGCGGCAGCACCCGCAGCGCCTGCTCCAGGCTCTCGATCCCGCACAGCCCGCAGCCCACCGGCCCCAGCATCGCGCGGCGCCGTGCGCCAAGCTCTGCCGCCGCCTCCTCCGCGATCCAGAGCCGCGCCTCGATCCCGGCCTCCGCCTCGAGGATCTCCACCCGCTCGATCTGGTCGGGCGTGGCGTAGCCCTCGGTTAAGGCGAAGCCCACCGCGAACTCCTCCAGGTCGGCCGGCGTGCACATCATCACGGCCTGCGTCGTGCCGTTGCAGGTGACGGCCACCGGCACCTCCTCGGGCAGCGCGCGGGTCACCTCCCGCGCGCCGTCGGGGCCCAGCGCCGTGGCGCGGATCGAGACGCTCGCCTTCATTCCGCCGCCGGCAGGATGCGGCGCGACCGCTCCGCCTGCGCCTCGTAGCTCTCCTGCCACTCGGTCGGCCCGTTCGACAGCCCGACCTGCACCGCCGTCACCTTGTATTCCGGGCAGTTCGTGGCCCAGTCGGAGTAATCCGTGGTGATGACGTTGGCCTGCGTGCCGGGGTGGTGGAAGGTCGTGTAGACCACGCCGGGGCTGACCCGATCGGTCAGGTGCGCCCGCAGCGCCGTCTCGCCCGAGCGGCTGGCGAGCTTCACCCAGGCGCCCTCCGTGATCCCCCTGACCTCGGCGTCATGGGGATGGATTTCCAGCACGTCCTCGGTGTGCCAGACCGTGTTCGCCGTCCGCCGCGTCTGCGCGCCGACGTTGTACTGGCTCAGGATGCGCCCGGTGGTCAGCAGGAGCGGGAAGCGCGGCCCGGTCCGTTCCTCGGTCGCCACGTATTCGGTGACGATGAACCGCCCCTTGCCGCGCACGAAGCCGTCGACATGCATGATCGGCGAGCCCTCGGGCGCCGCGTCGTTGCAGGGCCACTGCACGCTGCCCCGCTCCTCCAGCATGGCGTAGTCGACATGGGCGAAGCCCGGCGTCGTCGCCGCGATCTCGTCCATGATCTGCGAGGGGTGAGTATAGTGCCAGCCCGCGCCCATCGCGTTCGCCAGCAGCTGGGTGATCTCCCAGTCCGCGTAGCCGTTCCGCGGGGCCATCACCTTGCGCACCCGGTTGATGCGCCGTTCGGCATTGGTGAAGGTCCCGTCCTTTTCCAGGAAGGTCGAGCCCGGCAGGAACACATGCGCGTAGTTCGCCGTCTCGTTCAGGAACAGGTCGTGGACGATGACGCACTCCATCGCCGCCAGCCCCGCCGCGACATGCTTGGTGTCGGGGTCCGACTGCAGGATGTCCTCGCCCTGGCAGTAGAGGCCCTTGAACTGCCCGTCGACGGCCGCGTCCAGCATGTTGGGGATGCGCAGGCCCGGCTCGGGGTCGATCTCGATGCCCCAGGCGGCCTCGAAGATCGCCCGCACATCGGCGTTCTTCACATGGCGATACCCCGGCAGCTCGTGCGGGAAGCTCCCCATGTCGCAGGAGCCCTGCACGTTGTTCTGGCCGCGGAGCGGGTTCACCCCCACCCCCTCGCGCCCGATGTTGCCCGTCAGCATGGCGAGGTTGGCAATCGCCATCACGGTGGTCGAGCCCTGGGAATGCTCGGTCACGCCCAGCCCGTAGTAGATCGCCCCGTTGCCCCCGGTGGCGTAGAGGCGCGCGGCGGCGCGCAGCGCGTCGGCCGGCACGCCGGTCAGCATCTCGGTCATCTCGGGGGAATGGCGGACGTCGCTGACGAACTCCGCGTACTCCTCGAACTCGTCCCAGTCGCAGCGGCTGCGAATGAAATCCTCGTCGAACAGCCCCTCGGTGACGATCACATGCGCCATCGCGGTCACGACCGCCACGTTGGTCCCGGGCCGCAGCGCCAGGTGATGCGCCGCCTCCACATGGGTCGATTTCACTAGGTCGATCCGGCGCGGGTCGATCACGATCAGCTTCGCGCCCTGCCGGAGCCGCTTCTTCAGGCGGCTTGCGAAAACCGGGTGCCCGTCGGTCGGGTTCGCCCCGATGATGACGGCGACATCGGTGTGCATCACGCTGTCGAAATTCTGGGTGCCCGCGCTGGTGCCGAAGGTCTGGCCGAGGCCGTAGCCCGTGGGCGAATGGCACACCCGCGCGCAGGTGTCGGTGTTGTTGTTGCGGAACACCGCGCGCGCCAGCTTCTGCACGAGGTAGGTTTCCTCGTTGGTGCAGCGGCTCGACGTGATCACGCCGACCGACTTGCGCCCGTGCTTCTCCTGGATGCCCCTGAGCCGTGCCGCCGCGAACCCGATCGCCTCCTCCCAGCTCACCTCGCGCCAGGGCTGGTCGATGCTGTCGCGGATCATCGGGTTCAGGATGCGGTCGGCATGTTGCGCATAGCCCCAGGCGAACCGCCCCTTCACGCAGCTGTGCCCCCGGTTCGCCGCCCCGTGCTTGTAGGGCACCATCCGCACCAGCTCGTCGCCGTTCAGCTCGGCCTTGAAGGAACACCCCACCCCGCAATAGGCGCAGGTGGTGATCACCGACCGCGTCGGCGTGCCGAGTTCGATGACGGATTTCTCCTGCAGCGTCGCCGTCGGGCAGGCCTGCACGCAGGCGCCGCAGCTGACGCAGTCAGATGACAGGAAATCATCTCCCGCGGCCCCCGCCGACACCCGGCTCTCGAAGCCCCGGCCTTCGATGGTCAGCGCGAAGGTCCCCTGCACCTCCTCGCAGGCCCGGACGCAGCGGTTGCAGACGATGCATTTCGCCGGGTCATAGGTGAAATACGGGTTGCTGTCGTCCTTCGGCAGCCACTCGGGGTTCGCCTCGCCGCTGGTGTTCCGGGCGAAATGGGTGCGCATCCCGTCCTCGGGCGCGGTGTAGCGCACGTCGCGCAGGCCCACGGCGCCGGCCATATCCTGCAACTCGCAATCGCCGTTCGCGGCACAGGTCAGGCAATCCAGCGGGTGGTCGGAGATATAGAGCTCCATCACCCCCTTGCGGATCTTCTTCACCTGCTCCGACTGGGTGCGCACCACCATCCCCGCCGCCACCGGCGTCGTGCAGGAGGCCGGCGTGCCCCGCCGCCCCTCGATCTCCACGACACACAGCCGGCACGACCCGAAGGCCTCCAGGCTGTCGGTCGCGCAGAGCTTCGGCACCTGGATGCCCGCCAGCGCCGCGGCCCGCATGACGCTCGTGCCCTCGGGCACCGTCACCTCGAACCCGTCGATCGTCAGCGTGACCGGCGCGCCCTCCCTGGCGGGCGTGCCCATGTCACGGTCGTCGTTCCAGGGAATGATGAAATCCTTCATGGCCTTGCAGCCTCCCTGCCCATCTTTGCTTCCAAAATACTCCGGGGGAGCGCGAGGGGGCTGGCCCCCTCGCCCGGGTCGACGCCGCAGGCGGCGACCCCATGTGTCCTCGACCCGCTCACTCCGCCGCCTCCCGCAGCAGCCCGAACTCCTCGGGGAACTGCCGCAGCGCGCTCATCACCGGGTAGGGCGTGAAGCCCCCCAACGCGCAGAGCGACCCGTGCTTCATCGTCTCGCAGAGGTCCACGAGCAGCGGCACCGCCGCCGCATCCCCCGCCCGGATCCGGTCGATGGTCTCCACGCCGCGCACCGCGCCGATCCGGCAGGGCGTGCATTTCCCGCAGCTCTCGACCGCGCAGAACTCCATCGCGAAGCGCGCCATCAGCGCCATGTCGACGGTGTCGTCCGCCACCACGACGCCCGCGTGCCCGATCAGCCCGCCCTGCCCGTCGAACTCCTCGTAGGCGAAGGGCGTGTCGAACTTCGCCGGCGCGAACCAGGCGCCCAGCGGCCCGCCGACCTGCACCGCCTTCACCGGGCGCCCGCTGGCCGTGCCGCCCGCGATGTCGTGGACCAGCTCGCCCAGCGGCATCCCGAAAGCGGTCTCGAACAGCCCCCCGCGCGCCACGTTGCCCGCGATCTGCACCGGCATGGTGCCCCGGGACCGGCCCAGCCCGAAGGACGCGTAGTGATCCGCCCCCTTCTCCAGGATCACCGGAACGGTGGCCAGCGAGATCACGTTGTTCACCACCGTCGGCCGGCCCAGAAACCCCTCCAGCGCCGGCAGCGGCGGCTTGGCCCGAACCACCCCGCGCTTGCCCTCGAGCGAGTTCAGGAGCGAGGTCTCCTCGCCGCAGACATAGGCGCCCGCACCCACGCGGATCTCGATATCGAACGCATGCGATGCATGAACACCGCCCCCGAGAATTTTGTTTTTCCTCGCGATCTCCACCGCCCGCGTCATCACCGCGATGGCGTCGGGATACTCCGACCGGATGTAGACGAAGCCCTTCGTCGCCCCCACGGCCAGCCCCGCGATCGCCATGCCCTCGATCAGCGTGAAGGGGTCGCCCTCCATCAGCATCCGGTCGGCGAAGGTGCCGCTGTCGCCCTCGTCGGCGTTGCAGACGATGTATTTCCGGTCGCCCGGGGCGCGGGCCACCGTCTCCCACTTGATCCCGGTCGGAAACCCCGCCCCGCCGCGCCCGCGCAGCCCGCTCGCCTTCACCTCGGCCAGGATGCCCTCGGGCCCCAGCGCCCGCGCGCGGCGCAGGCCGGCCAGCCCGCCATGGGCCTCGTAGTCGGCCAGGTCCAGCGGGTCGATCAGGCCGCAGCGCGCGAAGGTCAGGCGCTGCTGACGGCCGAAGAAGGGGATGTCCTCGACCCTGCCGAGGCTTTCGGCGCGACCGGCGAGGATCGCCGGCACATCCCCCGCCGCGACCGGCCCCCAGGCCCGGCGGACGCCGTTTTCCTCAATTTCCACAAGGGGTTCCAGCCAGATCATCCCGCGCGACCCGTTGCGGATGACGGCATGGCCCGCGGCCTCGAAGGCGGCGGCGACAGCATCGGCGCCCAGCGCGCGGGCGGCGGCGTCGCGGGGGACGTAGACCCTCATGCGCCCACCTCCGCCAGCAGCGCGTCCGCCCGCACGCGGCCGCGCGGCTGGCCATCGACCATCGCCGCCGGCCCGCAGGCGCAGAGGCCGAGGCAATAGACCGGCTCCACCGTCACGCGCCCGTCGCGCGTGGTGCCGCCCCAGTCGAGGCCGAGCCGCGCCAGCACCGCCTCGGACAGCGCGCCGGCGCCGACCGCCTGGCAGGCTTCGGCGCGGCAGATCCTGACCACGTGAACGCCGGCCGGTTTCTCCCTGAAATCATGGTAGAAACTGATGACCCCATGCAGCTCGGCCCGGGTGATGTTCAACGCCTCGCAGATCGGCGCCTGCGCCGCGGCGGGGACATGGCCGAAGCGCGCCTGCAGCGCGTGCAGGATCGGCAGCAGCGGCCCCTCGAGATGCAGGTGATCGGCCACGATGCGGGCGATCTCGGCGACCCGGTCGGCGTCGGGCAGGCGGGCAGTGGTCGTCATGGCAGGCTCCGGAACTCTGGCCGCAGCTTGCGCGTTTTCGATCGACCATCAATATCGCTGTTCCGTCAATCGATCGGAATTTTCAATGAAACACCGCCGACCCTCTGCGCGCCGAAACCGACACCGCCGGGGTCAGGCGGCGAGGTCCGCGGCTTCCGCGAGGAGCGCCTCGAGCACGGGCGTATGGGGCTCGCGGTAGGGCGCGACGAGCCCGACCTTGTGCTCGACGTGGCCGCCCGCGATGGGCACGATGGCAAAGCGTTTCCCGGACGCCAGAAACCGTGCCATTTCAGCGGGCAACACGGTGACCCAGCCGCCCTCCTCGACATGGGCGGCCAGCACGACGGTGGAATTCGACTCGACCAGCGCATCGGGCGTCACGTCGGCCTCCATGAAGCACTGGTTGATGATGCGCCGGTTCTGCATGTCGGGGGTCAGCAGGCACAGCCGCTCGCCGGCCAGGTCGGCCCACGTGACCTCGGTCTCCAGCGCCAGCGGGTTGTCGGCGTGGCAGACCAGCGTGTAGCGCTCGGTGTAGAGCGGCGCGGTGGTGACGCGGCCCAGGGGTTCGTTGTCGAGGTAGGACAGCCCGGCGTCGACCTCCAGATTCTCCAGCATCTTAAGGATCTCGGCCGAGGTCCGCGACAGGATGGTGAAGCGCACCTTGGGGTGCCGCGCGGCGAAGCGCGCCGACAGCTTCGCGGCCCAGGTCAGCGCGGTGGGGATCACCGCCAGCCGCAGGTGGCCCGACAGCCCGTGGCGGCTGACGCGCATCTCCTCGCGGAAGGTGCGGCTGTCCGACACCAGCCGCCGCGCCCAGACCAGCGCGCGCTGCCCCTCGGGCGTCAGACCGCCGTAGCGCGACCCGCGGAAGATCAGCTGCACGCCCAGCTGTTCCTCCAGCTGCTTGATGCCGGTCGAGAGCGTCGGCTGGGTGATCCCGAGACTTTCGGCGGCACGGCCGAAATGCCCCTCCTTGGCCACCGCGATGAACATTTCGAGCTTGTTGATCATGCGCGGCAGTATGCAATCGAACGCGCAAGGATCAATCGAAATCCTCAATCGTGCAGGCCGGCCTCCCGCAGGCGGCGGGCGATCTCGGCGATGTGGGCCGGGCCGGTCTCGCAGCAGCCGCCGAGGATCGTGGCGCCCTGCCCGACCCAGCCCATGGCGTGGTCGGCGTAGGCCACGGGCCCGAGGTCGCGGCGGGGCGACAGGGCGTCGACGGTCGGGCGGTCCTGCAGGAACGCCTTGGTGATCCGGGCGAAGCCGTTGGCGTAGGCGCCGAAGGGCAGCCCCGCCCGCGCCAGGATGTCGAGCCCCGCCGGCATGGCCTCGGGCGCCGAGCAATTGGCCAGGACCGCCGCGGCGCCGCCCTCCGTCACCACCGGAAGCACCTCGGCCAGCGACTCGCCCGAGCGCAGGCGCGTGCCGTCCTCGTCATCGAGCGTGACGGCCAGCCACACCGGCCTGCCCGCCGCCACCGCCCCCTCGAGCGCGGCGCGGGCATGGGCCACGGAGGCGACCGTCTCGACCAGGATCAGGTCGACCCGCGGCGCGAGGAGCCGGGCGACCTCGGCATAGAGCGGCACCGCCTCGGCGTGGGGCGGGTGCAGGTCGGGCCGGTAGCTCGCCCGCAGCGGGCCGATCGACCCGGCGATGCGGCCGCGGCCGTGGGCGGCGCGGGCCGCCGACGCCTCGCCGAGCGCGGCGGCCATCAGCGGCGCGAAGGCCTCCTCCAGCCCGTCCGGGCGCAGCCGGTCGCGGTGGATGGCGTAGGTGTTGGTGGTGGCGATGTCGGCGCCCGCGGCGAAGTAATCGGCGTGGATCTGCTGCAGCAGCCCCGGGTGGTCCATCATGGCCCGCGTGGACCACAGCGGCGTCGGCCGGTCGCCCGCGCGCGCCACCATCTCCTGCCCGATCCCGCCATCGAGAAGCGTGACACCCGCCATCGCGGCCCCCTCCTGCCTGTCGCCTGGTGCGGGTGGAGGGACTTGAACCCCCACGCCTTGCGGCGCCGGAACCTAAATCCGGTGCGTCTGCCAATTCCGCCACACCCGCCTGGAGCGCGCTCTAGCAAAGCCGCGGCCCGAGGGCGAGATGGAAAACGCGGGGTCCGTTTACCCGGCGCTAACCCGGCCCCGGCAGTCTGGCGGCCATGACCGCCCGACTTTCGCGCAACACTTCCCCCCGCATCCCCCCGTCCCGGCGGGATTTCCCTGTGCAGGCCGGGGGGGCCGCGCTAGGGTTTATCCACAACCAACAGGGCGCACAAAGCGCCCGTGACCGAGCAGGTTTCGACATGATGCACTTGATCCCGACTGCGGCCGGGCTCCGGGTGGACGACATGGGCCAGGCCAGCCCCGTCGCCCTCGCCCCCGGCAGCACCGTGCTGACCCTCGACGGCGCGCTGCCGGTCGAGCATCTCTACGCCGGCGACCGGCTGGTGACGCGCCACGGCGCGCGGGCGCTGGTGGCGATCGACCGGGTGACGCTGCCGGCGGGCACGCCCATCGTGGAAATGACGCGCAACGCCCTCGGCGGCCGGCCGGACCGCGACGTCTGGCTGCCCGCGGCGCAGCGCGTGCTGATCCGCGACTGGCGCGCCAAGGCGCTCTACGGCCAGGCGCAGGCCTGCGTGCCGGCGGGGCAGCTGGTGGATGGCGAGTTCATCCGGCTGGCGGAGCTGGAGGCCGAGGTGACGGGCTTCGCGCTGCGCTTCGGCCGGCCCGAGGTGCTCTATGCCGACGGTCTGGAGCTGGCCTCGGCGGATGTGCTGACGGTGCCCGCCTGAGCCGTCAGGCCCCCAGCGGCCGCAGAACGCCCGGCAGCGCCTCTGGCAGATCCTCGGCGATCAGGCCGGGGCCAAAGGTGCGCGCGGCCTCCACATGCAGCCAGGCCGCGGCGCAGGCGGCGTCGAAGGGCGCGTGTCCCCGCGCGATCAGCCCGGCGATGAGGCCCGCCAGCACGTCGCCCGCCCCCGCCGTCGCCAGCCAGGGCGCGGCGCGGTCGTAGGCGGCGGCGTGGATCGCGGCGGTCCCATCGGGCGCGGCGATCACCGTGTCGGGCCCCTTGAGCAGCACGACGCAGCCCGCCCGCGCGGCGGCGGCACGCGCGGCGTCGAGGCGGGACCAGGCCGGGCCGCCGCCTGGCTCGGCCTCCAGCCGGCTGGCCAGGTCGGGGAACAGCCGCGCGAATTCGCCGTCATGGGGCGTCATCACGCAGCCGCCCGCCGCGGTGATTTCGGCCAACAGCTTCTCCCGCTTCTCGGGCGGCCACGAAAACAGCGTCAGCGCATCGGCATCGAGGACGATCCCGCGGCCCTTCGCCAGCGACCGCATCTGCAGCGCGGTCAGCACCATGGCCCGGGCCTCGGTCTGCCCGGCGCCCTCCGGCGCGAGGCCCGGACCGAGGCAGACGGCATTGATCCGGTCATCCGCGAGCAGATCGCACAGGTCGTTCGACCCGTCCGCCTGCCGCAGCATGATCGCCGTCAGCTGCGCCGCGCATTCCGGCATCGCGGCGGCAGGCGCGGCCACCGTCACCAGCCCCGCCCCGACCCGCAGCGCCGCCCGCGCCGCCAGACGCGCGGCCCCGGTGCGGCCGAACCCACCCGCCACCACCAGGGCATGGCCATGCCTGTACTTGTGCCCGCCGGTCTTGGCCGTCCGGCGCGCGGCCCAAGGCCCGATCCAGCGCACGGCCCCCGGGACCGGCGCGTCGGGCAGGCCGATGTCGGCGATGACCAGCCGCCCGCACAGCGCCGGGCCGCGGTCGAGGACATGGCCGGGCTTGGCGCGGTGGAAGGTCACCGTCAGGTCGGCGGGCAGCGGGCGGCCGAGCGGGCGGCCGCTGTCGGCGCAGAGGCCCGAGGGGACATCGACCGCCACGGTCAGGGACCGGCCCGGGTCGCTGTCACGGGCGCCGCGGACGGCGTCCAGAACCTGCTCCAGCCCGGTCGGCAGGGGCCGCCCGATCCCGGTGCCGAACACCGCGTCGACGACCAGGTCGGGCGGCGCCGCGTCGCGGGCGGCCGCCATCGGCTGCACTGGCCCGGTCCGGGCCCAGGCGTCGTGATTGGCGCGCGCGTCGGGCGGCAGGCGGTCGGGGTCGCCCATCAGGTGCACATCGACCGTCCAGCCCCGCGCCGCCAGGAGCCGCGCGATGACGAAGCCGTCGCCGCCGTTGTTGCCGGGCCCGCAGAGGACCAGCGCCCGGTGCGCGCCCTCGGCCAGCGCCGGGCGCTCGGCCAGCGCCGCCGCGACCACCCCCGCGCCCGCGCGCTCCATCAGCTGCAGCCCGGTGACGGACCCGCCGTCGATGGCCGCGCGCTCCGCCGCGCGCATCTGGGCGGCGGTCAGCAGCTCTGCCCGGCCACCGGATTCAGTTTCGTCCATTTTCGGAGCGCTTTGCCTATTTTTTCATCACATGCCGTCGGAATCCCGGGGATCGCGACCGGCCGCCACCGTAGCGCATGGACGCCCCCCGCTCAAAGTGCTGTCAGGGGTCCGCGCATGTTGGCGAGGAGGCTCCGCGACCGATGAAGAAGATCGAGGCGATCATCAAGCCGTTCAAGCTCGACGAGGTGAAGGAGGCGCTCCAGGAGATCGGCATCCAGGGCCTGAGCGTCACCGAGGTCAAGGGCTTCGGCCGCCAGAAGGGCCACACCGAGCTCTACCGCGGGGCCGAATACGTCGTGGATTTCCTGCCCAAGGTGAAGATCGAGGTGGTCCTGTCCGACGACATGGCCGACGCCGCGATCCAGGCGATCATCGACGCCGCCAAGACCGACAAGATCGGCGACGGCAAGATCTTCGTCTCCGACATCAGCCAGGCCATCCGCATCCGCACCGGCGAGACCGGCGACGACGCGATCTGAGCGCAGCCCGTTTTCGCGGCCCCGCCGGGCCGCACACCGAACACCACAGGACCACTACGTCAAGGGAAGGTCACGATGAGCAAGAAACACGTCCTGAACATGATCAAGGAGGAGGATGCCGCCTACGTCGACATCCGCTTCACCGATCCGCGCGGCAAGCTGCAGCACGTCACGGTGATGTCCGAGCTGGTCGACGAGGACTTCCTTGAGGAAGGCTTCATGTTCGACGGCTCCTCGATCGCCGGCTGGAAGGGCATCGAGGCCTCCGACATGAAACTGATGCCGGACACCGAGTCGGCCTATGTCGACCCGTTCTATGCCGAGAAGACGATCTGCATTCACTGCACCGTCGTCGAGCCCGACACCGGCGAGTCCTACAACCGCGACCCGCGCGGCACCGCGCTCAAGGCCGAGGCCTACCTGAAGTCGTCGGGCATCGGCGACGTGGCCTACTTCGGCCCCGAGGCCGAATTCTTCGTGTTCGACGACGTGCGCTACGCCGTGTCGATGAACAAGGTGTCCTTCGAGGTCGACGCCGTGGACGGCGCCTGGAACACCGACACCGAGTACGAGATGGGCAACACCGGCCACCGCCCGGGCATCAAGGGCGGCTACTTCCCGGTCAACCCGATCGACCCCGGCCAGGACCTGCGCTCGGAAATGCTGTCGACGATGAAGCGCATCGGCATGAAGGTCGACAAGCACCACCACGAGGTGGCGTCGAACCAGCACGAGCTGGGCCTGATCTTCGACAGCCTGACCAAGCAGGCCGACGAGCTGCAGAAGTACAAGTACGTCATCCACAACGTGGCGCACGCCTACGGCAAGTCGGCGACCTTCATGCCCAAGCCGATGTCGGGCGACAACGGCACCGGCATGCACTGCAACATGTCGATCTGGAAGGACGGCAAGCCGCTCTTCGCGGGTGACAAGTATGCCGACCTGTCGGACGAGGCGCTGTACTTCATCGGCGGCCTCCTCAAGCACGCCAAGTCGCTGAACGCCTTCACCAACCCGTCGACCAACTCCTACAAGCGTCTGATCCCCGGCTTCGAGGCCCCGGTTCTGCGCGCCTACTCGGCCCGCAACCGGTCGGGCTGCATTCGGATCCCGTGGACGGAGAGCCCGAAGGCCAAGCGCGTCGAGGCCCGCTTCCCCGACCCGTCGGCGAACCCCTACCTCGCCTTCGCAGCCCTGCTGATGGCCGGCCTCGACGGCATCGAGAACAAGATCCACCCCGGCGAGCCGTCGGACAAGGACCTGTACGACCTGCCCCCCGAGGAGCTGGCCGGCATCCCCACCGTCTGCGCCAGCTTGCGCGAGGCGCTGGAGACGCTCGAGAAGGACCACGACTTCCTGCTCAAGGGCGGGGTGTTCGACAAGGACCAGATCGAGGCGTACATCGCGCTCAAGTGGGACGAGGTCTATGCCTTCGAGCACACCCCGCACCCGGTCGAGTACAAGATGTACTACAGCTGCTGATCGCGGCGGACAGGATTACGGGAACGGGCGCCTTCGGGCGCCCGTTTTCGTTTGCGTCGGAGGGTGAAGGGGGCGTTTTGCTGCAGCAAAACGCACCGGAAAACCGCAGTTTTCCGGTGCGAAAAACTCGAGTTTTTCGCTGCCTCAGGAATGAAGCGGGCACCTCGGGTAGCGGCGGGCGACCCTCAGAAGCGCCCGATCCGGCGGGCGTCTCTCAGAAGCGCCCGATCCGGCGGGCGACGCGCATCGCCTGCTTGGCGGTCCGCGCGCTCTGGCGGGCCTGCGCCTGCTGTTCGGGCGTCAGGTCGCGGCCCGAGCCGCGGGTGGCGCGCTCAATCCCGGCGTCGACGCCGCGGTTGATCAGCCGCCCGAGCACGCGGTTGATCAGCATGTTGATGATCCGGTCCATCCTGTCGCCTTTCCGCTGCCCCCGCCGACCGCGAGGGGCGATGATCGTGCCGTCAGCGTCAGATATAGCACGACTGTGGCGAAATTCTGCCCCCCGTAACGGCGCCGGCTCAGTCCTCGCCGTCGTCACCGGCCGGCCAGGCCTCGGCGTCGTCCTCGAACATGTCGCCGGTGTCGCCGTCGCGCGGTTCGGGCGGCTCGGCCCCCTCGGGCGGGCGGCTGTCGAGAAGCCCCGCCTCGCGCAGCTCCTTCAGCCCCGGCAGGTCGCGGGCGCTTTCCAGCCCGAAATGATCGAGGAAGCCCTGCGTCACCACGTAGGTCACCGGCCGGCCCGGCGTCATCTTGCGGCGGCCGAAGCGCACCCAGTCCAGCTCGATCAGCTGGTCCACCGTGCCCCGGCTGACCGAGACGCCGCGGATCTCCTCGATCTCGGCGCGGGTCACGGGCTGGTGGTAGGCGATGATCGCCAGCGTCTCGATCGCGGCCCGGCTGAGCTTGCGCGTCTCCACCGTCTCGCGCGCCATCAGAAACCCGAGGTCGGCCGCGGTGCGGATGGCCCAGGCCTCGCCCACGCGGGTCACCTGCACCCCACGCCCCTCGTAGCGGCGGCGCAGGAGCTGCAGCGCCTCGGCGGCGTCGCAACCGTGGGGCATCCGCGCCTCCATCTCGGCCAGGGTCAGCGGCGTGGGGCTGGCGAACAGCATCGCCTCGACCATGCGCTCCTGCTCGGCCAGGGGCGGCGCGCGGAACAGGCCGTCGCGCCTGGGGTCGGCGGGCGCGTCGGTCATCGGTCGTCCCTGCGGCGCAGCTGGATCGGCGCGAAGGTCTCGGACTGGCGGATCAGAACCTTGCCCGCCTTGGCCAGCTCCAGCGCCGCGGCGAAGCTGGCCGCCGTGGCGGACCGCCGCCGCTTGGGGTCGCCGCGCCAGTCCTTGGGCAGGTAGCTCGACAGGTCAGTCCAGTCGCCGGCATAGCCGATCAGGCCGCGCATCCGTTCCAGCGCCTCCTCCATGGTCAGCACGTTGTCGCGGTCCATGACATAGGGGCGGAACTCGTCGCGGGTGCGGATGCGGGCGTAGGCCTGCATCAGGTCCAGAAGGCCCGCGGTGTAGGTGATCCGGCGCGAGGTGGCGATCTCCTGCGCCGCGCCGCGCGGGAAGCGGTCCTGGAACAGCCGGTCGCGCGCCATCAGCTTGGCCGCGCAGTCGCGCATCGCGGCGAGGCGTTCCAGCTGGAAGGCCAGATAGGCCGCCATCTCCTCGCCGGTCGGGCCTTCCTCGGTCGGGTCGGGGGGCAGCAGCAGGCGCGATTTCAGGAAGGCGAGCCAGGCCGCCATCACCAGGTAGTCGGCGGCCAGCTCGATGCGCAGCTCGCGGGCCTGCTCGATGAAGGCGAGGTACTGTTCGGTCAGCTGCAGGATCGAGATGCGCCGCAGGTCCACCTTCTGCGTGCGCGACAGCGTCAGCAGCAGGTCGAGCGGCCCCTCGAACCCGTCGACGTCGACGATCAGCGCCTCGGCCGCGCGGCGCGAGGCGACGGCGTCCCACTCGGGCGCGGCGTCATTGGCGGCGACGGGCCTGTCAGCCATAGACCTCTCCGTCCAGAAGGTCGGCAAGGTCGGCCTCGGCCGCCTCGATGTCAAGCGGCTCGGGGTCGCGCCGCAGGGCCAGCGCGGCCTCGGCCCGGATCAGCGCGGCGCCGTCGAGCGTGCCCGACGCGGCCACCACCGGCGCCATCTCGGCGCGGTCGCCGTTGCAGTGCAGGATCAGGTCGCAGCCCGCCGCCCGCGCCCGCGCGGCACGCTCGCCGATCGGCCCCGGCAGGGCGCCCATCGACAGGTCGTCGGTCATCAGTGCGCCGTCGAACCCGATCTCGTCGCGGATCAGCCGGATCATGTCGGGCGAGAAGGTGGCGGGCAGCGCCTCGCCGAACGCCTCGTAGACGATGTGGGCCGTCATCCCCAGCGGCAGGTGGGCCAGCGGGCGGAAGGCCGCGAAGTCGACGCGGCGCAGCTCCTCCAGCGGCGCAGAGACGCGCGGCAGGGTCAGGTGGCTGTCGACCTCGCCCAGCCCATAGCCCGGCAGGTGCTTGAGCACCGGCAGCACGCCGCCTGCGACCAGCCCCTCGGCCACGGCGCGGCCGGCGCCGATGACGCTGTCGGGGGCGCTGCCGTAGAGGCGGTTCTTCAGCACCGGGTGCGTCGTCTCGCGGGCGACATCGGCCAGCGGCATGCAGTTCACGTCGATGCCGACGGCGCGCAGCTCGTGCGCGATCAGGCGGGCGCGCAGATACATGGCGCGGGCGGCCCGCGCGGGGCCGGCCTGCGCCATCTGGTCCAGCGCCGGGCGCCACTGCCGCCAGTGCGGCGGGCGCAGGCGCTGGACGCGGCCGCCCTCCTGGTCGATCAGGATCGGCGCGTCGCGCCCCACCGCCGCGCGCAGGTCCGAGGTGAGCGCCCAGAGCTGGGTCGGGTCGACCACGTTGCGGGCGAACAGGATGAAGCCCCAGGGCTGCGCCTCGGAGAAGAAGCGCGCCTCGTCGGGCGAGAGGTGCGGGCCCTCGCAGCCGAGGATGGTGGCCGAGAGCCCCGCCACGGCGCCCTAGCGGACCGTCACGGGGATGCAGGGGGCGTTCTGGGCCATCAGCGCGGCGCAGAAGCGGCGCGAGGCGGCGAGGTCCTCGAACCCCGCGGCGCGCAGCCGGTAGAAGGCCGAGCCGCCCGAGGACGCCTCCTGGATCACGCGGGCGCGGCCGTCGAAGTAGTCGGGAAAGCGGTCGGTCAGGCGCGCCCATTCGGCGCGCGCGATGTCGGGCGTGTCGAAGGCGCCCAGCTGCACCAGCCGCGTGCCTTCGGGCAGGGTCGCGGCGTCGATCTCCTCGGTCACGGGCGCGGCCGCGACGGGCGTGGGGGCGCGGGCCTCGACGCCGGCGGGGCGCGAGGCCGGGCGCAGCGACCGGGCGACGCCGGGCACCGAGGCGGGGATCACCTGCGCCGTCGCGGGGTCGGCGGCCACGGCCGGCAGCACCTCGGGCTCGGCCCCGGGTGCAGGCAAGGGCGCAGGCGCGGGCAGCGCGGCGGCCTGCGGGGCGACGGGCGCCAGCGGCTCGGCGCGGGCGATCAGGCGGTCGATCAGGGCCTGCGTCTGGGCGCCGGCGGCGGCGGGCGTCGGCATCTCGGGCGCACGCGGCGCGGCGGTCGAGGCCGAGGCGAGCTGCACCGCGGCAAGGTCCACGGGCGGCGGCGCCAGCACCAGCCTGTCGGGCACAGGGCCCGCTTCCGCGCCTTCGGCGAGGCGGTTGACGGCAAGGCCCTGGTGTTCGGCCTGCACCCCGCCCGGATCGGCCGGCGGCACGCGCATCGGGCCTTCGAGCGCCCGGATCACCGGCACCCCCGACACGTCGCGCATCGTCAGCTGGAAGGCCCAGACGGCCATGCCCACCACCAGCCCAAGCGACACAAGCGCCCCGGCCCAGTTGACCAGAAGCCCGAGCCGCGGGGGCTGCGCGCCCGCGGACCGGGCGCGGTCATCCTCGAAATACTCGATATCCGCCATAGCCACCTGCCATGCCTGCCCTAGCGCCCCTCTTGTGATTGCGCCCGAATGGGCGCCCCGGGGGCTGTCTTGCCTGTCGGACCCGGCCGGCGGGAGGTCTGCGGCGCCTCACATCTTCTCGGCCGGGGTCACGCCCAGAATACCAAGACCGTTGGAAATGACAATCGCCACGGACCGAATCAGGGCCAATTTCCCGCGGGTTGCCGCCGGGTCGTCTTCCTGCAGGAAGCGCAGGGAGGGGTCGGCGTTGCCCTTGTTCCACAGCGCGTGGAATTCCGAGGCGAGGTCGTAGAGGTAGAAGGCGATGCGGTGCGGCTCGTGCGCCTCGGCCGCGCCCTCGACCATCCGGGGCCAGTGGGCCAGCCGCGCGACCAGCGCCAGTTCCGACGGATCGGCGATGGCGGCAAGGTCCTCGGGCCCGCCGGGGAAATGCCCGGCCTCGGCCGCGCGGCGCAGCACCGACTGGATGCGGGCGTGGGCGTATTGCACGTAGAAGACCGGGTTGTCCTTGGACTGCTCGCGCACTTTGTCCACGTCGAAATCGAGCGGCGCGTCGTTCTTGCGGGTCAGCATGACGAAGCGGGTCACGTCGGGGCCGACCATGTCGACCACGTCGCGCAGCGTGACGAAGGTGCCCGCGCGCTTGGACATCTTCAGCTCCTGGTCGCCGCGCCGCAGCTTCACCAGCTGCATCAGATTGATGTCGAGCGGCACGCGGTTGCCCGAGAGCGCCGCGACGGCCGCCTTCATGCGCTTGACGTAGCCGCCGTGGTCGGCGCCGAAGATGTCGATCAGCTCGTCGAAGCCTCTGGAAATCTTGTCGTAATGATAGGCGATGTCGGGGGCGAAATAGGTCCAGCTGCCGTCCGACTTCATCACCGGGCGATCGACGTCGTCGCCGTAGCCGGTGGACTTGAACAGGGTCTGGCTGCGCGGCTCCCAGTCCTCGGGGGTCTTGCCCTTGGGCGGCTCCAGCACGCCCTCGTAGATCAGGCCCTTGCCGCGCAGGTCGTCGAGCGCCGCCTCGATCCGGCCGGTGCCGTAGAGGGATTTCTCGGAATAGAAGACGTCCATCTTCACGCCCAGCGCCGCCAGGTCCTCGCGGATCAGCTCCATCATCCGGTCGGTGGCGAAGTCGCGGATCTCGGCCAGCCAGGTCTCCTCGGGCTGCCCGACATAGGCGTCGCCCACCTCGGCGGCCAGCGCTTCGCCGACCTCGATCAGGTAGTCGCCGGGATAGGTGCCGTCCTCGAAGGCGACGGTCTGGCCGTGGGCCTCGAGGTAGCGGAGGTAGACGGACCGGGCCAGCACCTCGACCTGCGCGCCGCCGTCGTTGATGTAGTATTCCCGCGTCACGTCATGGCCGGTGAAGGCCAGCAGGCTGGCCAGCGCGTCGCCGAACACCGCGCCGCGCGTGTGGCCCACGTGCAACGGGCCGGTGGGGTTGGCCGAGACGTATTCGACGTTGACCCGCCGCCCCTGCCCCATGCCCGACCGGCCATAGGCGTCGCCCGCGGCCAGGATCGCGGCGACCACGCCGCGCCAGGCGTCGGGCGTCAGCCGCAGGTTCAGGAAGCCGGGGCCCGCCACCTCGGCGCCGGCGATGCGGGGGTCGGCCATCAGCCTGCCGGCCAGCGCCTCGGCGATGTCGCGCGGCTTCATGCCCGCGGGCTTGGCCAGCACCATCGCGGCGTTGGTCGCCATGTCGCCATGGGCCGGGTCGCGCGGCGGCTCCACCGCGACGGCGGCGGTGTCGAGGCCGGCGGGCAGCGCGCCCTCGGCGGCGAGCGCGTCGAGCGCGGACAGGACGGCGGCGTGGATTTCGGCGAACAGCGTCATCTTCAGGTCCTCGGGAACGATCCCGAGCCTCCTACCACGGTGGCGGCAGAGGTCAATCAGCCCTCAGGCCCAGACCCCGCGCGCCGTCACCGTGCGCCCGAACAGCCGCGCGTGGGTCTGCAGCGCGAAGCGGTCGGTCATGCCCGAGATGTAGTCGCAGACGATGCGGGCGAGCTCCGTCTCGTCGCCCGCGACGGCCTCCACGTCCTTGCGCCACTGTTTCGGCAGCTCGTCGGGGTGGGCCATGAAATGCGGGAACAGCTCGCGCACCACGGCGGTGACCTCGGCCCGCATCTCGACCACGGCGGGGGCGCGGTACATGCGGTGGAACAGGAACTCTCGGATCACCTTGAGATCGGCGAACAAGGGCGCCGAGAAGCGGATGATCGGCCGGCCCGCGCCGCGGATGTCGGCGGGGTTGCGGGGGTCGAGGGCGGCCAGCTCGGCATGGGCGTAGGCGATCACGTCCTCGACCAGCACCCCGAAGAAGCGGCGCAGCGCCTCGTGCCGGCGGCGGTAGTAGTTGAGGCCGGGGTAGAGGCGGTCGACCTCGGCGAAGCAGCCGTCGAGGATCGGCAGCCCGGCCAGCTCGTCGGTCGAGAACAGCTCGGCCCGGAGACCGTCGTGCAGGTCGTGGTGGTTGTAGGCGATGTCGTCGGCGATGGCGGCGACCTGCGCCTCGGCGCCGGCGTGGGTGGCCAGTTCCAGGTCGTGGCGGTGGCAGTAGCCGGCCAGCGCCCAGGGGATCGGCGGCGCCACGGGACCGTTGTGTTTCGCAATGCCTTCAAGGGTTTCCCAGGTCAGGTTCAACCCGTCGAACTCGGCGTAGTGGCGTTCGAGGTGGGTGACGATACGGATCGCCTGCGCGTTGTGGTCGAAGCCGCCATGGGGCGCCATCAGCGCCTGCAGCGCGTCCTCGCCGGTGTGGCCGAAGGGCGGGTGGCCGAGGTCATGGGCCAGCGCCACCGCCTCGGTCAGATCCTCGTCGAGACCCAGCGCGCGCGCCATGGTGCGGGCGACCTGCGCCACCTCGAGGCTGTGGGTCAGGCGGGTGCGGAAATAGTCGCCCTCGTGCTCCACGAAGACCTGCGTCTTGTGCTTGAGGCGGCGGAAGGCCGAGGAATGGATGATCCGGTCGCGGTCGCGCTGGAAGGGCGAACGGAATGTGCTCTCCTCCTCGGGGACGAGGCGGCCGCGGCTACGCGTCGGATCGCAGGCATGGGGGGCGCGCATCGGGCCAGCCTTTCAACACCGGGTTCGGGCGCCTTATAGGTCGGAAAGATCAGCGAATACAGGGGGGCAAACCCGGCCCATCACGGGGCCGGCGCGGCGGGCGGCGGCACGCCCCATTGAGGCGGCGGCGCAGGGTCCATATATTCCCCCGCAGGAGTTGCCGGAGCCTCGCCATGACCCTGACCCTGACCGTGCCCCCGAAAGTGACCGACCGCGCCTTTGCCCGGCTGGCCGAGATCAACGCGGCCATGGGCGAGACCAAGGCGCTGCGCGTCGCGGTCGAGGGCGGCGGCTGCTCGGGGTTCCAGTACGAGATCAAGCTCGACGAGCCCGCGGCGGACGACCTCGTTCTGGAGAGCCAGGGGCAGAAGGTGGTGGTCGACGCGGTGTCCCTGCCCTTCCTCGCCGACGCGGTGATCGACTTCACCGAGGAACTGATCGGCGCCCGCTTCACGATCGAGAACCCCAACGCCACGTCCTCCTGCGGCTGCGGCACGTCGTTTTCGATGTAGCCTCAGGCGGCCCGCGCCAGGGCGGGCGACTGCAGCAGCGCCGCCTCGTGCCGGCGCAGGATCCGGCGCGCGGGCGTCAGCATCGCGGTGCGGCCGGCCATCCCGGGAAAGAGCGCCGCCATCTCGTCGCCGAGTTCGGTGCCCTCGCGGCACAGGTAGGCGCCGGGCAGGAAGCTTTCGGTCGCCAGCCCCTCGGCCCGCAGGATCTCGTGCGCGTCGAGCAGGATGTGGAGATAGGTGACCGCGGTGCAGGGGGCCGGGCGGATCAGGGCGCCGTCGACCAGCATGTGCGCCGCGCAGAGCACCGACGCCTCGCCGAAATACAGCTCGGCCCGCCAGTCATCGACCAGGACGCGGTGCTGCGGCGACAGGCAGAGCGCGCCGTGATCGCCCAGCGCCCCCGCGGCGAAGCGGATCGGGGCGAAGGCGCCGCGCCCCGTGACCCGGCGCCGGCCGATCCAGCGGATCGGCCGAGGGCCATGGTCCAGCGTCTCGACCAGGTCGCCGACGCGCAGATCCTCGACCCGCGCGAGCCCGCCCGGCACGGCGATCCGCGTGCCGAGGGTGAAGCAGGGCGGCCCGAGGTTGCCGACCGGGAACTGCGTGCTGGCGGTGACGAAGGTCACCCGCGTCGCGGTGCCGCCATCGGTCAGCACCGACCCGTCGGAGGGCGTGAAATAGCGCCCGCCGTCATCGGTGTAGAAGGTCACCCCGGTGATGCGGACGCCGTTGATGGTGACGGTGTCGCCGACCCAGACGGCGTTGACGTTGCTGCCGTTGATGGTGTCGCCCGAGTTGGGCCGGATGAACCCGTCGCCGTTGGCGTCGTTGATCGTCATGGTCACGACGGAGATCGTCGTGGGCAGCGGGGGCGGCACACCGGGGTCGAAATTGCCCGCGATGGTCTGGTCGGTGTAGATCGGCATACGGCAGTCTTGCCCTTCAATCGTTGACCGAGCCCTAACGGCGGGATCGGCCCCGATTGCGGAAAGACCCGGGCAGCTTTATGGAATTGACCGGCAAGGACGGCCGCCGCCGCGGCCCGCCCCTCCCTGACCCCGAAAGGCGGGACCGCCCATGAAGATCGCGACGTTCAACATCAACGGCATCAAGGCGCGGATCGCGGCGCTGTCGGACTGGCTGGCCGAGGCGCGGCCGGACGTGGCGCTGTTGCAGGAGATCAAGTCGGTCGACGAGGGTTTCCCGCGCGAGCATTTCGAGGACATGGGCTACCGGGTCGAGACCCACGGCCAGAAGGGGTTCAACGGCGTCGCGATCCTGTCGCGGCTGCCGCTGGAGGACGTGGCCCGCGGCCTGCCCGGCGACGACAGCGACGAACAGGCGCGCTGGATCGAGGCGACGGTGATCGGCGACGCGGGCGCGGTGCGGGTCTGCGGCCTCTACCTGCCCAACGGCAACCCGGTGCCGGGGCCCAAGTTCGACTACAAGCTGGCGTGGATGGCGCGGATGGAGGCCCATGCCCGCGCCCTGCTGGCGACCGAGATGCCGGTGGTGCTAGCCGGCGACTACAACGTGATTCCCCAGGACGAGGATGCCGCCCGCCCCGAGGCGTGGCGCGACGACGCGCTGGCCCGGCCCGAAAGCCGCGCCGCCTTTCGCCGGATCCTGAACCTCGGCTTCACCGAGGCGATCCGCGCGCGCACGCAGGCCCCCGGCCTCTACAGCTTCTGGGACTACCAGGCCGGCGCCTGGGAGCGGAACAACGGCATCCGCATCGACCACCTGCTGCTCAGCCCGCAGGCCGCCGACCTGATGCAGGACGCGGGGATCGAGGCGGCCGTGCGCGGGCGCGACAAGCCCTCGGACCACGTGCCCGTCTGGGTGGATCTGGCCGCCTAAGGGCCGCGCCCGCCCCGTTTTTTACCGTTTGGTCTGATTGTGACAAACGGTCTTGCGCGATCTTTCTGCCCGCGTAACATGCCCGTCACAAACGAGCGCTAAGCGCCACGCAGAGGGGGGCATCCTCTCCCCTTTGCACTCCAACAGCACTGACGCCGGACATCCCGGCCGGAGGAGAGACAGAATGGATATCCGCAAACTCGCGGCGCTCGGCGCCGTCAGCACCCTTGCCCTGGGCACCGCCGCCGCGGCGCAGACGCAGATCGACTGGTGGCACGCCATGGGTGGCGAGCTGGGCGAGAAGACCGAGGCGCTGGCCACCGCCTTCAACGCGACCCAGTCCGAGTTCGTCGTGGTGCCGAGCTACCGCGGCTCCTATACCGAGACGATGACCGCCGCGATCGCCGCCTTCCGCGCCGGCGAGCAGCCCGACATCGTGCAGGTGTTCGAGGTCGGCACCGGCACCATGATGGCCGCCGAGGGCGCCATCGTCCCGGTCTACCAGCTGATGGCCGACGCGGGCGTCGCCTTCGACCCCTCCGCCTTCCTGCCGGCCGTGGTCGGCTACTACACCGACCCGCAGGGCAACATGCTGTCGATGCCCTTCAACTCGTCGACGCCGATCCTCTACTACAACCGCAACGTCTTCGAGGCCGCCGGGCTCGACCCGGACACCCCGCCCGCGACCTGGGCCGAGGTCGAGGCGTTCTCGCGCCAGATCATGGAATCGGGCGCGGCCGAGTGCGGCTTCACCACCGGCTGGGTCAGCTGGGTGCAGCTCGAGAACTTCTCGGCCTGGCACAACCAGCAGATCGGCACGATGGAGAACGGCTTTGCCGGCATGGAGACCGAGCTGACGGTCAACGGCCCGGTGCAGGTGCGCCACTGGGAGAACCTGGCGCGCTGGCAGGAAGAGGGCGTGTTCCAGTACGGCGGCCCCGGCGGCGGCAACGATGCGCCCCCGCTGTTCTATGCCCAGACCTGCGCCATGTACATGAACTCGTCCGCCTCGCGCGCGGGCGTGCTGGCCAACACCCCCGACTTCGAGGTCGGCTACGGGATGCTGCCCTACTACGACGACGTCGAGGGCGCGCCGCAGAACTCGATCATCGGCGGCGCCACCCTGTGGGTGCTGTCGGGCGGCAGCGACGAGGAGCAGCGCGGCGTGGCCGAGTTCTTCCGCTTCCTGTCCTCGCCCGAGGTGCAGGCCCAGTGGCACCAGGACACCGGCTACCTGCCGATCACCCAGGCCGCCTATGACCTGTCGACCGAGCAGGGCTACTACGCCGCCAACCCCGGCGCCGACATCTCGATCCAGCAGATCACGCTGAACGAGCCGACGCCGAACTCCAAGGGCCTGCGCTTCGGCAACTACGTGCAGATCCGCGGCATCATCGACGAGGAGTTCCAGCGCCTGCTCGCCGGCGACGTGGACGCCCAGGGCGCGCTCGACGCCGTGGTGGCGCGCGGCAACGCGCTGATCCGCGACTTCGAGGCCGCCAACAACTGATCCCCTCGTGATCCCGTGGCCCGCGCCCCCGACCCGGGCGGCGCGGGCCCGCTTTCTGCGGAGACGGCATGCAGACCAAGCGCACGATCTTCGGCAACAAGGGGCTGCCCTACCTGCTGCTGGCCCCGCAGCTTGCCATCACCGCGGTGTTCTTCCTGTGGCCGGCCGGGCAGGCCGTCTACCAGTCCTTCCTGCGCGAGGACGCCTTCGGGCTGTCGACCACCTTCGTGGGGATGCGCAACTACGAGGCGCTGTTCAACAGCTCGGAATACCTGAATTCGCTGCAGGTCACGGTGGTGTTCTCCATCGCCACGGTCATCGCCTCGCTCGGCATCGCGCTCCTGTTGGCGCTGGCCGTCGACCGGATGATCCGCAGCGCCGCGCCCTACACCACGCTGCTGGTCTGGCCCTACGCGGTGGCGCCCGCGGTCGCCGGCATCCTGTGGTGGTTCATCTTCAACCCCGCCATCGGCATCCTGCCCTACGCGCTGGAGATGACGTTGGGCTATGACTGGAACCACAACCTGAACGGCAACGACGCCATGATCCTCGTCGTCGTCGCCTCGGTGTGGAAGCAGATCAGCTACAACTTTCTGTTCTTCGTGGCGGGGCTGCAGTCGATCCCGGCCTCCCTGCGCGAGGCCGCCGCCATCGACGGCGCGGGCCCGGTCAAGCGGTTCTGGACCATCACCCTGCCGCTCCTGTCGCCCACGACCTTCTTCCTGCTCGTCGTGAACGTGGTCTACACGCTGTTCGACACCTTCGCCGTGATCCACGCGACCACCTCGGGCGGGCCGGCGCAGGCGACCAACACGCTCGTCTACAAGGTGTTCGACGACGGCTTCATCGGGCTCAACCTCGGCTCCTCGGCGGCGCAGTCGGTCGTCCTGATGTGCCTCGTGATGCTCCTGACCTTCGTGCAGTTCCGCTACGTGGAACGCCGGGTCACCTACTGAGGGGGGCGGAGACATGGTCGAAAACCAGCGCTGGCTCGACATCCTGGCCCATGCCGTGCTGATCTGCGGCGTGGCGCTCGTGGCCTTCCCGGTCTACGTCGCCTTCATCGCGTCGACGCACGAGCCCTCGGCCTTCGCCACCGGCACCATCCCGCTCCTGCCGGGCGACAACATCGCCACCAGCTACACCGGGGTCATGGCCGGCGGCATCTCCTCGCAGATGTCGGTGCCGATCAGCCTGATGCTGTTCAACTCGATGGTGATGGCGCTGCTGATCGCGGTGGGCAAGATCGTGATCTCGATCGTCTCGGCCTTCGCCATCGTCTATTTCCGCTTTCCGTTCCGGGTGCTGGCCTTCTGGCTGATCTTCATCACCCTGATGCTGCCGGTCGAGGTGCGGATCCTGCCGACCTACGAGGTGATCGCCGATCTGGGAATGCTGAACAGCTACACAGGCCTTACCGTGCCGCTGATGGCGTCGGCCACGGCCACCTTCCTGTTCCGGCAGGTGTTCCTGACCATCCCCGACGAGATGATGGAGGCCGCCCGGATCGACGGCGCCGGCCCGATGAAGTTCTTCCGCGACATCCTGTTGCCGATGTCGCAGACCAACATCGCGGCGCTGTTCGTGATCCTCTTCATCTACGGCTGGAACCAGTATCTCTGGCCGATCCTCGTGACGACGGACGACAGCTTCTACACCATCGTCGCGGGCATCAAGCGCATGGCCGACGTCGTCGACAGCGAACCGAACTGGAACTACATCATGGCGGTCACCGTGCTCGCCATGCTGCCGCCCGTCGCGGTGGTGATCCTGATGCAGCGGCTCTTCGTGAAGGGCCTCGTGGACAGCGAGAAATAACGCATGGCCGAGTTGAAACTTCGCAACGTGGGCAAGACCTACGCAGGCGGCGTGACCGCCGTCACAGGCGCCTCCGTCGACATCGCGGACGGGGAATTCATCGTGCTGGTGGGCCCCTCGGGCTGCGGCAAGTCGACGATCCTGCGCATGATCGCGGGGCTGGAGACGATCACCGAGGGCGAGGTCGAGATCGCCGGCCGCGTGGTGAACCGGCTGGAGCCCGCCGAGCGCGACATCGCCATGGTGTTCCAGAACTACGCGCTCTACCCGCACATGTCGGTGCGGCGGAACATGGAATACGGGCTCAGGAACCGCGGCACCCCGCGCCCCGAGATCGACCGGCGCATCGCGGCGGCCGCCGAGACGCTGCAGATCACCCAGTACCTCGACCGCAAGCCGCGGCAGCTGTCGGGCGGCCAGCGCCAGCGCGTCGCCATGGGCCGCGCCATCGTGCGGGAACCTGCCGTGTTCCTGTTCGACGAGCCGCTGTCGAACCTCGACGCCAAGCTGCGCACGCAGCTGCGGGCGGAACTCAAGGACCTGCACGCGCGGCTCAAGGCGACCTTCGTCTTCGTGACCCATGACCAGGTCGAGGCGATGAGCCTGGCCGACCGCATCGTCATCATGTCCGAGGGCCGGATCGAGCAGATCGGCACGCCGATGGACCTGTACCAGCGCCCGGCCAGCCGCTTCGTGGCGGAATTCATCGGCGCGCCGCCGATGAACGTCTACGAGGCGGGCACGGCGGGCGGCGCGGCGGTGGCGACGCTGGGCGGCGGGCTCCGGCCCGGGGCGGCGGCGCTGGGGGTGCGGCCCGAGGCGCTGCGCATCTCGCGCGAGGGGCCCGAGGCCCGCGTGGTGCTGGTCGAGGCGCTGGGGGCCGAGACGCTGGTGCACCTGGCGATCGGCCCGGACCGGATGATCCTGCGCGACGGGCACGGCACGCAGATCCGCGAGGGGCAGACGCTGCGCCTCGGCGCGGACCCCGAGGCGGTGCTGTTCTTCGACGCCGAGGGGCGGGCGATGGAGCGCGGCAGCCGCCCGGCGCTGAGCGTGGTGGACTGACGGGGGCGTTTTGCTGCAGCAAAACGCGGCGGAAAACTGCAGTTTTCCCGTGCGAAAAACTGCGGTTTTTCGCCCCCTTTACTCCGCCGCCTGGCGCTCGGGTTCCGGCGCGGGCGCCTGCGTCAGCGCCACCCAGGCGTCGAACTGCGCGAGGAACACGCGGCCCGTCAGGTCGTGCAGGAAATGCGACCGCTGCAGCCGGTCCATCACCGGGCCCTTCACCTCGGACAGGTGCAGCGTGATGCCCATGTCCTTGAGCCGCAGGTTCAGCGCCTCGAGCGCCTCGAGCGCCGAGAAGTCGATCACGTTCACCGCCGAGCACATCAGCACGACGTGTTTCACCGCCTTGTCGCCTGCGACGCGGTTCAGGACGTAATCCTCCAGGAACCGGGCGTTCGGGAAATACAGGCTCTCGTCGATGCGGATGGTCAGGACGGCCGGGTCGGTGTCGACCGCGTGGCGGTGGATGTTGCGGAAATGCTGGGTGCCGGGGACGAGGCCCACCTCGGCCACGTGCGGCTTGGACGTCTTGTAGAGGTGCAGGAGGATCGACAGGAGCACCCCGGCGGTCACGCCCGTCTCCACCCCCATGCCCAGCGTCAGCAGGATGGTGGCGGCGACGGCGGCGAAATCGGCCTTGGAATAGCCCCAGCTGGTCTTGAGGATCGAGAAGTCGACGAGGCTCAGGACCGCCACGATGATGGTGGCCGCCAGCGTTGCCTTGGGCAGGAAGAAGATCAGCGGCGTCAGCGCCAGCGCCGCGATGGCGAGGCCGACGGCGGTGTAGGCGCCGGCCGCCGGCGTCTCGGCGCCCGCGTCGAAGTTGACGACCGACCGGGCAAAGCCGCCCGTCACCGGGTAGCCGCCGGTGAAGCCCGCGCCGAGGTTGGCGGCGCCCAGCCCGATCAGCTCCTGGTCGGGGTCGATGCGCTGGCGCTTCTTGGCGGCCAGCGTCTGGGCGACCGAGACGGATTCCACGAAGCCGATCACCGAGATCAGCAGCGCGGGCACGAACAGCGCCGAGACCAGGTCCGCCGACAGGTCGGGCATCGTCAGCGGCGGCAGCGACTGCGGCACCGCGCCCACGATGGCGACGCCCTGCTCGGCCAGCCCGAAGGCCCAGACGATCAGCGTGGTGACGACCACCGCGCCCACCGGCCCCGCCTTCTGCGCGATGTCGGCCAGGCGCGGCCGCACGCCCATCCGCAGCAGGAGCGGCTTAAGCCCCTTGCGCACCCAGAACAGGAAGCCCAGCGCCCCCAAGCCCAGCGCTATGGTGACCGGGTCGGCGTCGTTCATGTTCTCGTTGAGGGTATAGAGCACCTCGGGCAGCGTGTGGCCGTGCGCGTCGATGCCGAGGATGTAGCGGACCTGGGAGGCCGCGATCAGGATGCCGGACGCGGTGATGAAGCCCGCGATGACCGGGTGGCTGAGGAAATTGGCCAGGAACCCCAGCTTCAGCAGCCCCATCGCCAGCAGGATGCCCCCCGACAGCACCGCCAGCGTCAGCGCGGCCACCGCGTAGCCCGCCGTTCCCTGCTCGGCCACCTGCCCGATCGCCGCCGCCGTCATCAGCGACACCACCGCCACCGGCCCCACGGCCAGCGCGCGGGAGGTGCCGAAGATCGCGTAGAGCACGATGGGCAGGATCGAGGCGTAAAGCCCCGCCTCGGGCGGAAGCCCCGCCAGGAGCGCGTAGGCCAGCGACTGCGGGATCAGCATGATCGTCACGATCACCGCCGCCAGCAGGTCGTTCTGGAACGCGTCGCGGGTGTAGCTGCGGCCCCAGTCGAGGACGGGAACGTAGCGTTTCGCGAGGGCGAGGATGTCGGTGCGGGTCATGCCGGTCGTCTTTCTTGTGCTCGGGCGGCCCCGGTCGCGGGGCCGCCGCCTCGGTGTCGTGTCAGCGGGCGGTGACCTTCTCGGGCTTCACCATCCACTCCTTCCCGCGCAGCATCGCCTTCCAGTAGAAGGGCGGCAGCACGGTCTCCTTCAGGAACCACGCCGCGCGGGTCGGCTTGGTGCCGTCGATCAGCCAGCGCGGGAAGGACGGCAGCAGCGTGCCGCCATAGCCGAACTCGGCCAGCACGATCTTGCCCTTCTCCACCGTCAGCGGGCAGGAGCCGTAGCCGTTGTAGATCGCGGTGGGGGACCGCCCGTCGATGTCGTCGGCCACGTTCTCGGCCACGATGGGCGCCTGCATCCGGGCCGCCGCGGCGGTCTTGGCGTTCGGCGCGTTCATCACGTCGCCGAGCGACCAGATGTTCTCGTAGGTCTTGTGGCGCAGCGTCGCCTGGTCCACGTCGACCCAGCCCGCGGCGTCGGCCAGCGGCGAGACCCGGATGAAGTCGGGCGCGGTCTGGGGCGGCACGACATGGATCATGTCGAACTCCACCTCGACGGTGCGGGCCTCCTTCTCGGGCTCCTTCACCTCGAACCACGCCTTTTTCGCAGGCCCGTCGATGGCCTTGAGATTGTGGAAGAAATTCAGCTCGGCCTTGTAGCGGTTCATGTAGGACTGCAGCGCCGGGACATAATCCTTGACCCCGAACAGCACGCCGCCCGCGTTCATGAACTGGATGTCGATCCGGTCGAGCACGCCCGTGCGGAACCAGTGGTCGCCCGAGAGATACAGCGCCTTCTGCGGGGCGCCGGCGCACTTGATCGGCATCGGCGGCTGGGTGAACACGGCGCGGCCCTGTTTCATCCCCTTGACCAGTTCCCAGGTGTAGGGGGCGAGGTCGTAGCGGTAGTTCGAGGTCACGCCGTTCTGGCCCAGCGTGTCGACCAGACCCTCGACCTTGTGCCAGTCGAGCTTCAGCCCCGGCGCGACGATCAGGCGGCGGTATTTCACCACGCGGCAGCCGTCGAGGATGACGGCGTTGTCCTTGGGCTCGAAGGCCGCGACGGCGGACTTGATCCAGTGAACGCCCGCGGGGATCAGGCTGCCCATGGTCTTGGCGGTGGTCGCGGCGTCGAACACGCCGCCGCCCACCATGGTCCAGCCGGGCTGGTAGTAATGGATGTCGGCGGGGTCGATGATCGCCATCTCCAGCCCCGGCTTGCGCGCGCGGAGCGAGGCCGCCACCGCGATGCCCGCGGCGCCGCCGCCCACGATCACCACGTCGAACTGCGCGTCGGCGCGGTCGGTGGGCGTCTTGCCGCCGTTGGCGATGCGGCGCACCACGCCGCCCATGTCGTAGCCCGCCGCCTTGGTCGCGGCGAGGATGTCGGCCACCGGCTTGTCCTTGGCCACGGCCAGCGACCACAGCGTCGCCGACCGCGTGCCGGTGCGGCAGTAGGCCAGCACCGGGCCGGGCAGTTCCGTCAGGAGGCGGCCGAAGGCGGCGGCGTCCTCGTCCATGACCTTGCCCGCCGTGATCGGCAGGTAGCGCGCCTCGAGGCCGAGGGCCTTCGCGGCGGTCTCGATCTCCTCGAAGTTGGGCTGGTCCATGCCCTCGCCGTCGGGGCGGTTGCAGATGATCGCGCGAAAGCCGTGGTCCTTGGCCGTCCGCAGGTCGTCGGCGGTTATCTGGGGGCTGACCGACAGGCCAACCGTGATCGTCCGGGCATCCATGGCGGTGCCTCCTCCTCAAGGGGCCCCTCGCCCCCGGGTTGCGTGGGGCGGGCGCGTCCTGCGCCCGCCCGCCTGGCAGGGATCAGAGCGCGTTGACCGGCACCTTGAGCATCGGGCGGCCATCGCGGTCCTTCGGCACCTCGCCCGCGCGCATGTTCACCTGCAGCGAGGGGATGATGAGCCGCGGCATGTCGAGCTGCGCGTCGCGCTCGGTGCGGAACTTGACGAATTCCTCCTTCGTCTTTCCGCCGCCGACGTGGATGTTGTGCGCCTTCTCGTCGCCGACCGTGGTCTCCCACTGGATGTCGCGGCCGTTCGGGCCGTAGTCGTGGCACATGAACAGGCGCATCTCGTCGGGCAGGGCCAGCACCTTCTGGATCGAGTCATACAGCGTGCCCGCGTCCCCGCCGGGGAAGTCGGCCCGCGCCGAGCCGCCATCGGGCATGAACAGCGTGTCGCCGACGAAGGCCGCGTCGCCCATCACATGGGTCATGCAGGCCGGCGTGTGGCCCGGCGTGTACATCGCCACCGCGCGCATCCCGCCGATCTCGTAGCTGTCGCCGTCATCGAACAGCGCGTCGAACTGCGAGCCGTCGCGCTGGAACTCGGTGCCCTCGTTGAACACCTTGCCGAAGGTGTCCTGCACCACGGTGATGTTGCGGCCGATGCCGATCTTGCCGCCCAGCTTGTCCTGGATGTAGGGCGCGGCCGACAGGTGGTCGGCGTGGACGTGGGTCTCGATCAGCCACTCGACCTTGAGGCCCTTGTCCTGGACATAGGCGATGATGGCGTCGGCGCTTTCGTAGGTGATGCGGCCGGCGGCGTAGTCGATGTCCATCACGCTGTCGACGATGGCACAGCTGTTGGAGTTGGGGTCCTTCACGACGTAGGAGATCGTGTTGGTCGCGGGGTCGAAGAAGGGCTCGACCTCGGGGTGGACGTTCATGTTCACGGGATAGTCGGTCATTTACAGGGTCCTCCGGGGTTCTCAGGAAGCCGCCTGCGCCTTGGGGCGCGACAGCGATTGCAGGTATTTCGCAGCGAAGATGCCGCCGAGCATGGCGATCACGAACAGGATCACCTCGGTCCGGCCGGTGCCGAGCGCGGGCAGCGCGCCGCCCGGGCAGAAGCCCGCGATGCCCCAGCCGACGCCGAAGACGGCGGACCCGCCGATGAGGCGCGCGTCGAGGTTGCGGGCGGTGGGCAGCATGAACTTGCCCTCGAAGATCGGCCGGCCGCGCAGGAACACGAGGCGATAGCCGATGGCCGCCACGATCAGCGCGCCGCCCATCACGAAGGCGAGGCTGGGATCCCAGCTGCCGGCCACGTCGAAGAAGTTGATGACCTTGGCGGGGTTGGCCATGCCCGACACGACGATGCCGGTGCCGAAGACCACGCCGATGAGGTAGATCAGGATCAGGTGCATCGCATTACCCTCCGATGACGTGGCGGACGACGAAGACGGTGACGGCGGTCGTGGCCATGAAGGTCAGCGTCGCCGCGATGGACCGCGGCGACAGCCGCGCCATGCCGCAGACGCCGTGGCCCGAGGTGCAGCCCGACCCGTAGGTCACGCCGACGCCGACGATAAAGCCGCCGACCAGCAGCATGGGCGTGGAGACCGGGACGGTGATCTCGGGCATGCCGCCCGTGACCAGCCAGAACACGGCCGGGCCAGTGACCATGCCCGCCAGCAGCGCCACGCGCCAGCTCAGGTCGTAGACCGAGGCCGGGGCGAAGATGCCGGCCAGAACGCCGGTCGCGCCCATGATGCGGCCCGCGACGAGCATCAGCAGCACCGCCGCCAGCCCGATCAGGGCGCCGCCGCCCAGCGATTGCCAGGGTGTGAACGCGGTTTCGATCATGCCTTTCCCCCCGATGCGAATCGCATCTGATTCCGAATGATTTCAGCCATTTGTGCTGACTCCTTGCCTGTTCGCAGGGTCAGATATACCGGCGCGGGCCGGCCCGGTCTGTGATTAGGTCACACAGCAGGATCGGACGGCGCGGCGCGGCCGGCCTTGATGCAGGTCAACCGTTGGCGGCGATCAGCTTTCGGCCAGCCCGCGCAGCCCGTCGCAGTCGAGGATCTCGATGGCGCCGCGCGACTGGGCGATCCAGCCGCGGCGCTGGAACTCGGCCAGCTGGCGCGAGATCACCTCGCGCGCGGTGCCCAGTTCCGCGGCGAGCTGGGCGTGGGTGGCCTTGAGCACGCCGGTGTCCGCGCGCTCGATGATCTTCTGCGCAAGGCGGATGTCCATGCGGCGGAAGGCGATGTCCTCGATCACGTGGAACAGGTCGGTGATCCGCCGCGAATAGGCGCGGAACACGAAGTTGCGGAATTCCTTGGACGACGCGATCAGGTCGTCGAACACCGCCCGCGGGATCGCCGCGGCCTCGATGTCGGTCTCGGCCACGCCCTCGGCGGCGTAATCCTCGTAGGCCAGCATGCAGGCCGTGGTCAGCACGCAGCTTTCGCCCGCCGTGACGCGGTAGAGCACCACCTCGCGCCCGTTCTCGGCCAGCTGCTGCACCCGCACCGTGCCGTGCAGCAGCAGCAGCAGGTTGTCCGGCGACTTGCCCGGCCCGAAGATCACCGTGCCCGCCGGCACCCGGATCACCTGGCTGCGCGCGGTCAGCAGGTCGCGGACCCGCGGCTCGAGACGGCTCAGCCCCTCGAACCGCTCGATCCAGTCCCCTTGCTTGGCGGTGGCGGTCATGGGTGTCTCCCCCGGGATCAATCGCTGCGCAGTCTGCACCTATATGGGGCGGAGACAAGATGCATCCCCCGGCCGGCTTCCCGCCTTGCGGGAATTGCCCTTGCGGGCATCCCGCCGGGGTTGTTCCGTGGACCGGACGGTCGGCCCTCGGCTGGACAAGCGGGAAAACCTATCCATACTCGGCCGCCGGAACGCCAACACCAAGAACAGGGAGTCTTTCAATGACCATGCGTTTTGCCGCCTTCGGGGCGGCGCTTCTGGCCACGACCGCGCTGACGACCGCGGCCGCCTCGGCCGAAACCATCCGCTGGGCGCGCGCCGCCGAGGCGCTGACGCTCGACCCGCACGCCCAGAACGAGGGCCCGACCACCACGCTGATGCACCAGATCTACGAGCCGCTGATCGTGCGCAACCACGCCGGCGAGATGGAGCCGGCGCTGGCGCTGAGCTGGGAGCCCTCGGCCGACGACCCGAACGTCTGGGTGTTCCAGCTGCGCGAGGGCGTGACCTTCCACGGCGGCGAGACCTTCGACGCGGAGGACGTGGTGTTCTCGCTCAACCGCGCCCAGTCCGAGACGTCGAACTTCAAGGAACTGCTGACCGGCGTGACCGAGGTGCGGGCCGCGGGCCCCTACACCGTCGAGATCGTGACCGACGGGCCGAACCCGCTGCTGCCCAACAACCTGACCAACATCATGATCATGGATGCGGGCTGGGCCGCGGCGAACGGCGCCGAGGAGGCGCAGGACTACGCCGCCGGCGAGGACACCTACGCCGCGCGCAACACCAACGGCACCGGCCCCTACGTGCTGCAGAGCCGCGAGGCCGACGTGCGCACGGTGATGACGCTGAACGAGACCTACTGGGGCATCGGCACCTTCCCGATGGACGTGACCGAGATCATCTTCACCCCGATCCAGAACCCCGCGACCCGCGTCGCAGCGCTGCTGACGGGCGAGGTCGATTTCATCCAGGACGTGCCGGTGCAGGATCTTGCCCGCGTGGCCGAGGCCGACGGCATCGGGCTGGCCACCGCGCCGCAGAACCGGGTGATCTTCTTCGGCATGAACGTCGGCGACGCCGACCTGACGCTGGACAGTGTCGAGGGGGCGAACCCGCTGGCCGACCTGCGCGTGCGCCAGGCGATCGACATCGCGATCAACCGCGAGGCCATCCAGCAGGTCGTGATGCGCGGCCAGTCGGCGCCCGCCGGCGTGATCTCGCCCCCGCCGGTGAACGGCTGGACGGCCGAGCTCGACGCCTACCCGGCCTATGACGTCGAGGCCGCCCGCGCCCTGATGGCCGAGGCGGGCTACGCCGACGGCTTCTCGATCCAGCTCGACTGCCCGAACGACCGCTACGTCAACGACGAGGCGATCTGCCAGGCCGCCGTCGGCATGCTGGCGCAGATCGGGATCACGGCGAACCTGTCGGCCCTGCCCCGCGCCCAGCACTTCCCGCTGATCGCGAACCTGGAAACCGACTTCTACCTGCTCGGCTGGGGCGTGCCGACCTATGACGCCGAGTACATCTTCAACTTCCTCTACCACTCGCGCACCGAGGGCCGGGGGTCGTGGAACGGCACCCGCTACCTCAACCCCGAGATGGACGCGATGATCGAGTCGCTGACCTCGAACACCGACCTCGCGGCCCGCAACCAGACCATCGCCGAGCTGTTCGCGATGGCCGAGGAAGAGCTGATCTACATCCCGATCCACAACCAGGTGCTGAACTGGGGCATCTCGGATGCCTGGACCACGCTGGTGGACGCCGACGACTCGGTCAGGTTCAAGTATTTCGAGATGAACTGACCGGTCCGGCATGACCGACAGGGGCCGCCCCGGGCAACCGGGGCGGCCTTTTCTTGTCACCCCTCTGGCGCGGGCGCGGGCGGCGCCCCAGATTCCCGGCATGGACAGGCTCATGGCCCTCTGGCGGGGCGATCTTTCCCTCGGCGAGGCGTTCTGGACCTGGGCGGTGCTGGGCGCGCTCGTGGTCAACGTCACGACCAGCGTGGCGTTCCTCGCCCTCGTCTCGGCCGACCGGCCCTGGCTGGCGCTGGCGGCGGGCTATGCCCTGTCGGTGCCCTACAACCTTGTGGTGCTGGTGGGGGTCTGGCGCGCGGCGGCGCGGGACGAGGGGCCGGCGCTCTGGGCCGACCTCGCGCGGGTGGCCAGCCTTGTCCTCTTCGCCGTCCTGAGCCTGACATGACCGCGCCCGCCCCCGACATGGCCCCAAGGGCCCGGCGCGCGCAGGTCGAGGCCTTCGTCGCCCGGCACTTCCGCTGGCCGGGCAGCCTGCGCCTGCACCGCGCGGCGCTGGGGCGCGACATCCTGCGGGCGCCGGTGAACGTGGTGCTGTCGCCCGTCCTCGTGCTGACCCGCCTCGCGGCGCTGGTGGCCCGGCTGACCGGCGCCCGCCGCGCGGCGGCCTGGCTCGGGGGGCGCCGGCTCCTGCTGCGCACCGCGGTCGCGGCGCGCGTCGAGGCCGCGGTGCTGGAGGACCTGCTCGAGGTGCCCCTGCCCGACGGTCCGCCGGCCGACGCCGCCGCCCTGTCGCGCGCGATCCTGTCGGCACCGGCCTACGCCGAGGCGCTGCGCCGCCAGGGCAGCCCCGAGGGCGCCGCGGCCATGGCCGACCGCATCGCCGGGGCGCTGGCCGACTACACGGCCACGCGCTCGGCGGTGGCCGAGATCACCACGGCGCTTCTGGCGGTGGCGGTCGGTGCGGCGCTGTTCCAGACGCTCACGCCCGGCATGGTCTCGATGGCGCCCGGCGTCGCCGAGGCGGTGGCCCGGCACACCGCCATCGCCGATTTCCCGCTGGGCGACCGGCTGGGGCGGCTGTGGTACGGGGTGATCCCGGTCGGCCCCTCGCCGGGCCTTGTCGCGGCGACGCTGGCGGGGCTCCTTGCCACGGGCGCGGTGGTGGCGGCCTTCGCGGGCGCGCTGGCCGACCCGGTGCTGGCGCGGCTGGGCGTGCACCGGCGCCGGCTCCTGCGGCTCATCGCGCGGGTCGAGGCCGAGACCCGGGGCCGGCCGGGCGCACCGGGGCTTGCCGGCGAGCACCTGCTCGCGCGCGGCTTCGACCTGTGGGACGCGACCCTGTCGATCCTGCGCCTGTTCCGCGGCTGACGCGGGCCTAGAAGCGCAGCGTCTCGACCTGCGCGCGCAGGATCGTGGCCGAGGCCAGGAGCGCCCCGGTCTCGGCATCGTCGAGTTCGGGCCAGAGCGTCGCCGTGACCCCCTCGCGCCCCACCAGCCGGGGCAGCGACAGGGCGACGGGCCCGACGCCCAGCACCTCGGGCTCGACCGTCGATACCGACAGCACCGCCTGCTCGTCGCCCCGGATCGCCGCCACGATCCGCGCCAGCCCCGCCCCGATCCCGTGCCAGGTGGCGCCCTTGCCCGCGATGATGGTGTAGGCCGCGCGGCGCACGCCCTCGTCGATGCGCTCGCGCACGGCGGCGGTCAGCGGCGCGCCGACCTGCGCGGCGAAGCTTGCCAGCGGGACGGACCCCGCCCGCGCGTTGGACCAGGCCAGCACCTCGCTGTCGCCGTGCTCGCCCAGCACATAGGCGTGGACCGAGCCCGGCGAGATGCCGAGGTGCCGGCCGACCAGCCAGCGGAACCGCGCGGTGTCGAGGATGGTGCCCGACCCGATCACGCGCCCCGGCGGCAGGCCCGACAGCGCCTGCGCCACCTGCCCCATGATGTCGACCGGGTTGGTGGCGACCAGCAGGATCGCGCCCGGGCAGGCGGCCATCACCGCGCCGACCACCTCGCGGAACACCGCCGCGTTGCGTTCCAGCAGCGCCAGCCGCGTCTCGCCCCGCTTCTGCGACACCCCGCAGGCGAGGATGACCACCCCCGCCCCGTCCAGATCGTCGAAATCGCCCGCCCGCACCACGGCGGGGGCGGCGAAGGGCACGGCATGGGCGATGTCCTCGGCCTCGGCCCGGGCCCGGGCCGCGTCGCGGTCGACCAGCACCAGCTCGGTCGCGATGCCCTTGAGGATCAGCGCGAAGCCCGCCGCCGACCCGACCATGCCCGCGCCCACGATCCCGACCTTCATCGCGCACCCATTACAAGACTCACCGTCGTGACGAGATGGGAGCACAAGTTTCGCGGCGGAGCCAGCGTGTGCTGAGGCCTTGACGCCGCATCGGGGGCGTCGTCACTGTCGCACCCCAAGGGAGGACGGACATGGCGGCACAGACACCCCGGCGCAGCCTGCCGCGGCGCGTCGCGGCGCGGGCGGTCGGCCATGTGCTGGTGTTCGTCGCGCGCTTCATCACCGCGGTGCGCGCAGACTGGCGCGGGGTGGAGCCGGTGGCCCGGCAGCGGGTCTACTACGCCAACCATGTCTCGAACGCCGACATGCCGATGATCTGGGCCTGCCTGCCCGCCCATATCCGCCGCCGCACCCGGCCCGTGGCCGCCGCCGACTACTGGCTCAAGACGCCGCTGCGCGCCTTCGTCGGGCCCGAGGTGTTCAACTGCGTGCTGGTGGACCGCCGCCGCGAGGAACGCACCGAGGACCCGATGGAGGCGATCCTGGCCGCGCTCGACGAGGGATCGAGCCTGATCATCTTTCCCGAGGGCAACCGCAACATGGGCGACGAGCCGTTGCTGCCGTTCCGGGCGGGGCTCTACAACATCGGCAAGGCCCGGCCCGACGTCGACCTGGTGCCGGCCTGGATCGCCAACCTCAACGAGATCATGCCCAAGGGCGAGGTCATCCCCCTGCCCCTGATCTGCACCGTGACCTTCGGCGCGCCGGTGCGGGTGGCCGAGGGCGAGAACCGGGGCAATTTCCTGGCCCGCGCCGCCGCCGCGCTGGTGGCGCTGCGCCCCGAGCCGCCGGACACCGCGCCATGACCAGCCAGACGACGCTCGACATCCTGCTGCTGTCCTTCGGGGTGATCGGCCTTTTGACCGCGCTGACGCTGCTTGGCGAGTTCCTGCGCGCCCGCCAGCCCGAGGGCCGCGCCGACCCGGTGGTCGAGACCTTCATGACCCGCGTCCATTCGTGGTGGGCGATGGTGATCCTGTTGTCGCTGGCGGTGCTGACGGGCGAGGTGGCGGTGCTGCTGCTGTTCGCCTTCGCCAGCTTCGCGGCGCTGCGCGAGTTCCTGACCTACGCCTACAAGCGCCGGGCCGACCACCTGTCGCTGGCGCTGGCGGCCTTCGTGATCCTGCCGCTGCAATACGTCTTCGTCGGGCTGGGGTGGACGGGCCTGCTGGCCGTGTTCATCCCGGTCTACGCCTTCCTGCTCCTGCCGATCGTCTCGGCGCTGCGCGGCGACCCGCAGCGGTTCCTGGTGCGCGTGGCCGAGATGCAGTGGGGGCTGATGATCTGCGTGTTCTGCGTCAGCCACGTGCCCGCGCTCCTGACCTACGAGGTGGGCGACGGGGCCGAGGACCGGTCGGTGCTGCTGATCGTGTTCCTGGCCATGGTGGTGCAGTTCGGCGAGTTCTTCGACTACTACGCCGGCCGCCGCTTCGGCCGCCGCAAGCTGGCGCCGGCGGTGTCGCCCAAGACGCTGGAGGGGGTGCTGACGGGCATCGCCGCGGCGGCGCTGATCGGGGCGGGCCTGAGCTGGATCACGCCCTTCGGCCTGGCCGGCGCGGCGGCGATGGCGGCGATGGCGGCGGCGGCGGGGATGTTCGGCAGCCTCGTCTTCGCCGCGATCAAGCGCGACAAGTGCGTCAAGGACTGGTCGCACCTGATCCCCGGCCAGGGCGGGTTCCTCGACCAGCTGGCCGGCGTGATCTTTGCCGCGCCGCTGTTCTACCACGTCACCCTGCTGGTTTGGGGGTGAGGACCGATCCGGCCCCCCAGGGGCCGGTGGAGGCTCCAGTGGAGCCTCCAAGGTCCGAACGGGCGGAGCCCCGGGAGACAGGACCGGTCCGCCCCCCCCCGGGGCCGGTGGAGGCTCCGGTGGAGCCTCCAAGGTCCGAACGGGCGGAGCCCCGGGACAGGACCGGAGCGCCCGCTCGTTGACAGGGACCATCACGCAGGTGTGAGCGTCCGCAGGGTTCCCTTTCCCGCGCGCGGCGGGCCAGTCTTGCGGCCCGCGCGCGCGGCCCGCGCCTGCGCACCGTTCATGAAGGGACAATCGCATGACACGCCTGTTCGCGGCCGCCACCCTGGCGGCCGGCCTCGCCTTTCCCGCGGCGGCCGAGACCTTCCGCTGGTCCTCGACCACCGACCCCTCGACGATGGACCCGCACGCGGTGTCGTCGACGCCGGTGCTGGGCTTCCTGACCAATGTCTACGAGGGGCTGGTGCGGCGCGGCCGCGACATGACGATCGAGCCCGCGCTCGCCACCCGGTGGGAACCGCTGCCCGACGGCGCGGGCTGGCGGTTCTACCTGCGCGAGGGCGTCACCTTCCACGACGGCGCGGCCTTCACCGCCGAGGACGTGCGCTTCAGCTACGAGCGCGCGGCCAGCGAGGCCTCCGACGTGCGCAGCTGGTTCGCCCCCGTCAGCGACCTTGTGGTGGTCGACGACTACACCGTCGACATCCTGACCAGCACGCCGCAGCCGATCTTTCCCGACTCCATCGCCAACTGGATGATGATGGACAGCGGCTGGGCCGAGGCCAACGGGGCCGTCGCCGTCGCCCGCGACGCCGAGAACTTCGCCACGCTGAACGCCAACGGCACCGGCGCCTTCCGCCTGGTGTCGCGCCAGCCCGACCTGGAAACGGTGCTGGAGCCCTTCGCCGGCTGGTGGGGCGAGGTCGAGCACACGGTCACGCGCGCCGTCTTCACCCCGATCCAGAACCCCGCGACGGCGGTGGCCGCGCTCCTGTCGGGCGAGATCGACATGATCAACCCGGTCCCGGTGCAGGACGCCGAGCGCATCGACGCGGCCGACGGCACCACGGTGCTGCGCGGGATCGAGACGCGGGTCATCATGCTGGGCTTTGCCCATGACCATGCCGAGCTGCAGGGCGGCGGCGACAACCCGTTCAGCGACGTCCGCGTGCGCCGCGCGGTGGCCCACGCCGTCAACGTGCCCGCGATCCTGCAGACGATCATGCGCGGCTCGGCCGAACCGGCCAGCCAGCTCGTGCCGCCCTCCGCCCGCGGCTTCAGCCCCGCGCTCGACAGCCGGCCGGCCTACGACCCCGAGGCGGCCCGCGCGCTGCTGGCCGAGGCGGGCTATCCCGACGGTTTCGCCTTCTCGCTGTCCTGCACCAACGACCGCTACATCAACGACGAACAGGTCTGCCAGGCGGTGACGGGGATGCTGGCGCAGGTCGGCATGACCGCCACGCTCGAGGCGATGCCGGTCTCGAACTACTGGCCGGAACTGCGGGCGGACAACTTCGACATGTACCTGCTGGGCTGGTCGCCGGGCACCTTCGACGCCGAGCACCCGCTGCGGTTCCTCGTGCACACGGCGGGCGACCGGCTCGGCACCTGGAACTTCGGCGGCTACACCAACCCCCGCATCGACGAGCTGCTGCCGATGATCCAGTCCGAGATCGACGACACCGCCCGGCAGGCGATGCTCGACGAGGCCGCGGCCACCGTGCAGGACGACATGGTCTACGTGCCGCTCTACGTGGAGCCGCTCCTGTGGGGCCTGCGCGACGGGATCGAGGTGACCCAGCGGCCCGACAACTTCTTCGTGCTGCGCTGGGTGAACCACCGCTAGGCCCCGCGCTTTCCAACCTGCCGCCCAAGGCGGCGCGGCGCCCGCCCGGCGCCGCGCCCTGCATCGCCCGGGGGCGGCGGACGCCCGCGCCGCGCCGCCCCCGGCCTCCAAGGCTTGACGGGCGGCGGCGCAGCGGGCAGTCCTGACCCTCGCGAACAGGGATGCCAGGCACATGCTCAGCTATATCTTCCGCCGAATACTCCAGTCGGTGCTCGTGCTGCTCGTGGTGGGGCTTGTCGCCTTCGCCATGTTCCGCTTCGTCGGCGACCCGGTCGAGACGATGCTGGGCCAGGAGCGCACCGTCGAGGACATCGAACGCCTGCGCGAGAACCTCGGGCTGAACGACCCGTTCTTCGTGCAGTACTGGAATTTCCTCGTCCGCGCCGTGCAGGGCGATCTCGGCATCTCCTACAGGCAGGGCCGGCCGGTGGCCGAGATCATCGCCGAACGCCTGCCCGCCACGCTGGAGCTGGCCGCGGTCTCGGGCCTGTTCGCGCTGGTCTTCGGGATCGTCTTCGGCGTCTTCACCGCGATCCGGCGCGACGGCTGGGCGGCCAACGCGATCATGACCCTCAGCCTGATCGGGGTGTCGCTGCCGACCTTCCTGATCGGCATCCTGCTGATCTACGTCTTCGCGGTGGAACTGTCCTGGCTCCCCTCCTTCGGGCGCGGGGAGGTCGTCCAGCTCGGGGGCTGGTCCACCGGCTTCCTGACGCAATCGGGCCTGATCGCGCTGATCCTGCCGTCGATCACGCTGGGGCTGTACCAGATGACGCTGATCATGCGGCTGGTGCGGTCCGAGATGCTGGAAGTGCTGCGGCAGGACTACATCCGCTTCGCCCGCGCGCGCGGGCTGTCGCAGAAGGCGATCAACTTCCGCCACGCGCTGAAGAACACGCTGGTGCCCGTCATCACCGTGACGGGTCTGCAGCTGGGGTCGATCATCGCCTTCGCCATCATCACCGAAACCGTGTTCCAGTGGCCGGGCGTCGGCCTTCTGTTCATCAACGCGATCCAGTTCGTCGACATCCCCGTGATGGCCGCCTACCTGATGCTGATCTCGGTCATGTTCGTGGGCATCAACCTGATCGTCGACCTTCTGTACGTCGCCATCGACCCGCGGCTGAGGAGCTGAGGCCATGACCGACACGCCCACCCCCGTGACCCGCCCCCGCTCGCGCCTGTCGCTCGCCTGGGACAGCGACGTCGCCCATTCCTTCCGCCGCTCGCCGGTGGCGATGGTCTCGGCGGCGGTGACGGTCCTCTTGATCCTGTCGGCGGTGTTCGCGCCGCTGATCGCGCCGCACGACCCGTTCAACCCCGCCACGCTGAACCTGATGAACGGCTTCACGCCGCCGAACGCGCCCAACATGTTCACCGGCGAAAGCTTCCTGATGGGCACCGACGACCAGGGGCGGGACGTGTTCTCGACCATCCTCTACGGGCTTCGGATCTCGCTGTTCGTGGGCTTCGCCGCGGTCGGCTTCGCCATGGTGCTGGGGATCACCCTGGGCCTGATCGCGGGCTATGTCGGCGGGCTGGTCGAGACGATCATCATGCGCGTCGCGGACGTGCAGCTGACCTTTCCGGCGATCCTTGTGGCCATGCTGATCTTCGGCATCGCCAAGGGGATCACGCCGCCCGAATACCGCAACGACGTGGCGATCTGGGTGCTGATCATCGCCATCGGCCTGTCGGACTGGGTGCAGTTCGCCCGCGTGGTGCGCGGCGCGACGCTGGTCGAGAAATCCAAGGAATACGTGGCCGCCGCCCGGCTGATCGGGCGCTCGCCCGCCGCGATCATGCTGCGCCACATCCTGCCCAACGTGCTGTCGCCGGTGCTGGTCATCGCCACCATCTCGCTGGCGCTGGCCATCATCGCCGAGGCGACGCTGTCCTTCCTCGGGGTGGGCGCGCCGCCGACCGAGCCGTCGCTCGGCACGCTCATCCGCATCGGGCAAGGCTACCTGTTCTCGGGCGAGTGGTGGATCCTGTTCTTCCCCGCCTGCACGCTGCTCGCGCTGGCGCTCGCCGTGAACCTGCTCGGCGACTGGCTGCGCGACGCGCTGAACCCGAGGCTGCGCTGATGGCTTTGCTTGAAATCGAGAACCTGACGGTCGAGTTCCCGACGCGGCGCAAGACCTTCGTCGCGGTCAAGGACGCGCATCTGACGGTGGAGCCGGGGCAGATCCATGGCCTTGTCGGCGAGAGCGGCGCGGGGAAATCCACCATCGGGGCCGCGGTCATGGGCCTTCTCGATCCGCCGGGGCGGATCTCGGCGGGGCTGATCCGGTTCCGCGGGCAGGAGATCTCGGGGCTGGATGCGGCCGCGATGCAGGCGCTGCGGGGCAGGAAGATCTCGATGATCTTCCAGGATCCGCTGACCTCGCTGAACCCGCTGTTCACGGTGAAGCAGCAGCTGGTCGAGACGATCCAGGCGCACCTCGGGCTGTCCGAGGCCGAGGCGGGCGCGCGGGCCGTGGCGCTGATCGAGCGGGTGGGCATCCCCGACGCCGCGAACCGGGTGAACCAGTACCCGCACCAGTTCTCGGGCGGGATGCGGCAGCGGGTGGTGATCGCGCTGGCGCTGTGTTCGGAGCCCGACGTGATCATCGCGGACGAGCCGACGACGGCGCTCGACGTGTCGATCCAGGCGCAGATCCTGGAGCTGATCAAGGAACTGGCGCGCGAGCGGCAGGTGGGCGTGATCCTGATCACCCACGACATGGGCGTGATCGCCGACACCACCGACGTGGTGACGGTGATGTACCAGGGCGAGGTGGTGGAAAGCGGCCCGACCGCGCAGGTGCTGGGCCGGCCCGAGCACCCCTACACCAAGTCGCTGATCGCCGCCGTGCCACGGCCGACGGTCAAGCTGCACCGCTTCCCGCTGATCGCCTATGGCGGGCGCGTGACGGGCTTCGCCATCGAGGATCTCGCGCGCAGCTGGCCCAAGAGCGAGGCCGCGCGGGGCACGCCCCTGATCGAGGCGGAGGGGCTGACCAAGCGCTTCGTGTCGAAGCGGGCGCTGTTGCCGTCGAACCGGGAGTATTTCACCGCCGTGGACGGGGCGAGCTTCGAGATCCGGCAGGGCGAGGTGTTCGGGCTGGTGGGCGAGAGCGGCTCGGGCAAGTCGACCATCGCGCGGATGATCGCGGGGCTCTATGCCGTCGACGGGGGCAGCGTGCGCTTTGGCGGCCGCGACGTGACCGCGACGGCGCGGGGCGTGCCCGACTGGTACCGGCGCGAGATCCAGATGATCTTCCAGGACCCCTATTCCTCGCTGAACCCCCGGATGCGTGTGGACGAGATCGTGGGCGAACCCGCGAAGCACCACGGCATCCTGAAGGGCGCGGCGCTGAAGGCGCGGGTGGCGGAATTGCTCGACCGGGTGGGGCTCGGGGCCGAGGCGGGGCTGAAGTACCCGCACGAGTTCTCGGGCGGGCAGAGGCAGCGGATCTCGATCGCCCGCGCGCTGGCGACCCAGCCGCGGTTCCTGATCTGCGACGAGCCGACCTCCGCGCTCGACGTGTCGATCCAGGCGCAGATCCTGAACATTCTCAAGGATCTGCAGGAGCATCTTAACCTGACCATGCTGTTCATCTCGCACGACCTGCCGGTGGTGCGGCAGATGTGCGACCGGGTCGGCGTGATGAAGAACGGGCAGCTGGTGGAGGTCGCCGACACCGAGACGCTGTTCGCCGAGCCGCAGCATCCCTACACGCGCGAGCTGTTGTCGCTGATGCCGCGGCTGGACGGGCTGAGCGACGAGGGGCTGGCGGTGGCCTGAGGGGTTTCGCCTGCTTGCGCAGGCGACCCGTGCGAGGGGGCTGTCTGCCCCCTCGCGCTCCCCCGAGAGTATTTCGGAAGCAAAGATGGGAGGGGTTGCGGCCCGATGCCGGCCGGACCAGTCTGGCGGCGTCCGAGGAGGAGGAGCCGCCATGCCGCAACCCGATCACGTCTCATTCTACGACCTGCCCGATCCCGCAGACCTCGACGAGGACATGCGGCGGTATTTCGAGATCTGCGAGGAAAAGCTGGGGATGGTGCCGAACGTGTTGCGCACGTTTTCACGCAACCAGGACAAGCTCCGGGCCTTTGCGCAATACTACAACACGTTGATGCTGGCGCCCTCGGGCCTGTCCAAGCTGGAGCGCGAGATGGTGGCGGTGGTGGTGTCGTCGGCGAACCGCTGTTTCTACTGCCTCGTGGCGCATGGGCAGGCGGTGCGGAAGCTCTCGGGCGAACCGCAACTGGGCGAGATGCTGGTGATGAACTACCGGGTGGCGCCGCTGGAGGCGCGGCAGCGGGCGATGCTGGATTTCGCCTGGAAGCTGACCACCGCGCCCTGGGAGGTGGACGAGCCGGACCGGCAGGCGCTGCGGGAGGCGGGGCTGAGCGAGGGGGAGATCTTCGACCTCGCCGACGTGATCGGGTTCTTCAACATGTCGAACCGCTTTGCCATCGCGTCGGACATGATGCCGAACCCCGAGTATCACGGGATGGATCGCTGAGGGATTTCAGCGGGTTCCGCAGCGATCCTCATGTGAAACCTTAATCCCCGAGCTCCCGCGCACCGCCCAGCGTGCCGGGGCCGACGATGCCGTCGATGGCGCCCTGGTAAAGACCGCGGGCCTGCAGGATCAGCTGGAACTCGATCGCCGTCTGGCGGTCCCAGCCGGGGGGACGCGGGCCGCCCGCGGCGCGGAGGTCGTCGACATCGACCTCGCCGGTTTCCAGCGCGGCGACATAGCCCTGCGCGGCGGCGACCGGGTCGGCGGGGGCGCCGAGGCCCTGTTCGCGCAGGTAGGCCAGCGCCGCGATGGCGGGCGGGTGGCCGGCCTCGGCGGCGACGCGGGTCCAGCGCAGGCGCGAGGGGGCGTTGGGCGGCACGCCCTCGGCGCCATCGGCGTAGAGCCGGGCGAGCGCGAGCGCCGCGTCCATGTTGCCCGCGCGGGCGGCGGCGGCCAGGAGCGGCACGGCGGCGCGCGGGTCGGGGATGCCGAGGGCCGCGTCGCTGCCCCCCGGCACGCCCTCGCCGGTCAGGTAGGTCTGGGCGAGGTTGACCTGCGCGAAGTGGTAGCCCTGGTCGGCGGCGGCGCGGAACAGGCGGATCATCTCGGCCGGGTCGCGCGACACGCCGCGGCCGAGGCGGTACATGAAGGCGAGCGTCGCGGTGCCGGCGGGGTCGTCCAGATCGGTCGCGGCGCGGTAGGCGGCGATGGCGCGGTCGAGGTCGGGGCGGATCGGGCCGATGCCGAAGTTGTAGTAGTCGCCGAGGCGGGTGTGGGCGGCGCCGATGCCGGCGGCGGCGGCACGCTCGTAGAGGGCGACGGCCTCGCGGTGCTGGCCGCGGGCCTGGGCCACGGTGGCGAGGTGGAAGAGCGGCCCGCCGGCCTCGGGGGCCAGTTCGGCCGCCTCCTCGCAGGCGGCCAGCGCGGTGCGGAGCCGGTCGAAGACGGCGCGCTGGGCGGCCTCGCTGACCGGCACCCCGGCCGAGGCGGGGCCGGCGGCGTCCATGCAGGCGGCGACGGCGGCCTCGGCGCGGGCGCGGGCGGCGCGCTCCTCCGCCAGCCGGGCGAGTTCGGCGGCGATGGCATCGCGGCGGGCGGCTTCGGCGGCCTCGGCTTCGGCCGCGGCGGCGGCCTGGGCGGCGGCGCCCGAGGCGGCGGCGGCGGCGGCCTCGGCGGCCAGACGGGCGGCCTCGCGCTCGGCGGCGAGGCGGGCGATCTCGGCGGCGATGGCGGCGCGGCGGGCCTGCTCGGCGGCCTCGGCCTCGGCCAGCGCGGTGGCCTGGGCCGCAGCGGCGGCCGCGGCCGCGGCGGCGGCGGCCTCGGGGGTCACGGCGGGCTCGGCCGCGGGGGCGGGCGTCTCGGCGGCGACCTGCGCCTGCAGGGGGGCGAGTGGCGCGAGGACAAGGCCGGCGGCAAGGCCGAGGGGGCGCAGGCGGGGCAGCGGCAGGGCGAGGGGCGGCACGGCAAAATCCTTGGGCTGCAAACGGATAGCGGCAGGATAGCCGCGCGGGAGGCCGGCTGTCGAGGGCGGTGCACGGCAGAAAGCGCTGGCTTTGGCCTGCGCGCTGGTGCAGGGTCTGGCGCGATTGAAAACGCAGGGAAAAACCGAAGGGAGCCCGCCCTGAATGCGTCGCAGGATCCGATGACCGGGGCAAGCCCGGTGGCGCCCGGGCCGGCGGCGGGGGGCCGGGTGCTGGTCGTCGACCTCGACGGCACGCTCCTGCGCTCGGACATGCTGCACGAATGTTTCTGGAACGCGCTGTCGCGCAACCCCCGCGTGCTGGCAGGCAGCGTGGCGGCGCTGCGGGGCGGGCGGGCGGCGCTGAAGGACTGGCTCGCGGCGCGCTGCGACATCCCGGTGGCCACCCTGCCCTACGACCCCCGCGTGATCGCGCGGGTCGAGGCGTGGCGGGCCGCCGGCGGGCGCACGGCGCTGGTGACGGCGACCGAGGCGCGCATCGCGCGGGCCATCGCCGACCACCTCGGCCTGTTCGACGAGGTGCACGGGACGGCGGAGGGGGTGAACCTCAAGGGCGCGGCCAAGGCCGATTTCCTGACGCGGACCTACGGCGCGCGGGGCTTCGACTACATCGGCGACAGCGCGGCGGACCTGGCCGTCTGGGACGTCGCGGAGGGCGCGGTGAGCGTCGGCGCCGCGCCGCGGGTGCGGGCGGCGCTCGACCGGCGCGCGGGCGCGCGGGCGGAGCACCTGCCGCCGCTGGCGCCCGCCGGCCCCGCGATCCGCCGGGCGCTGCGGCCGCAGCAGTGGCTGAAGAACCTGCTGGTCTTCGTGCCGATGCTGGCGAACCTGCACGTCGACCCCGCGGCGCTGCTCGCGGCGGTCGGGGCCTTCGTCGCGCTGAGCCTGACGGCGTCCTCGGGCTACGTGCTGAACGACCTGCTCGACCTGACCGACGACCGCAGCCACCCGCGCAAGCGCCTGCGCCCGTTCGCGCAAGGATCCCTGTCGGCGGCGACGGGAACCTGGCTGTTCCCCGTGCTGCTGGCGGCGGGGCTGGCCGTGGCGCTGGCGGTGGGGCCGCTGCTGTTCGCCGTGGTGGCGCTCTATTTCGTGGCGACGATGGCCTATTCGGTCAGCCTGAAGCGGCACACGATGGTCGACATCTGCATGTTGGCCACGCTGTTCACCCTGCGCATCATCGCGGGCGGCGTGGCGATCGGGCTGGAACTGTCGGTGTGGCTGTTGGCCGTCTCGATGTTCCTGTTCTTCGCGCTGGCGGCCGTGAAGCGGCTGGCGGAACTGACCGACCTGCAGGCCGCGGGCCGCGACGTGTCGCGGCGCGGCTACCGGGTCGAGGACCGGGGGGTGTTGAGCCAGATGGCGGTCGCCTCGGGCTACCTCGCGGTGCTGGTGCTGGCGCTCTACATCGACGAGCCGGGCGTGCAGGAGAAATTCGGCGCGCCCTGGATGCTGTGGGGGGTGTGCCCGCTCCTGATCTTCTGGATCAGCCGGATGGTGATGCTGGCCGCGCGCGGCGAGATGCAGGACGACCCGATGGTCTGGGCGCTGGAGACGCCGACCAGCCGCAAGGTGCTGGTGCTGATCGCGGTTTTCGTCGTGCTGGCGGTGGTGCTGTGAGCGGCCCGCCGCGGGGGCCCGTGCTGGCGCTGCGCTACGCGGGGTTCGCCGTGGTGGCGACGCTGGCCAACCTGGGCGCGCAACGGGCGGTGCTGGCGCTGGGCGACCGCGAGGCGGCGGCGGTCTTCGCCGTGGCGATGGTGACGGGCACGCTGGTGGGGCTGGTGGTGAAATACCTGCTCGACAAGCGCTGGATCTTCTACGACCGCACCGCGGGCGTGGCCGCGCAGGGGCGGCAGTTCGCGCTCTACACGCTGATGGGGGTGGCGACGACGGCGATCTTCTGGGTGACGGAAACCGCCTTCTGGCTGACCTGGCGCACCGACGCGGCGCGCGAGGCCGGGGCGGTGATCGGGCTGACCATCGGTTATGTCACGAAATACCTGCTCGACCGGCGCTTCGTCTTCCGCGAGGGCGGCGCGGCATGACGCGGCTGGCGGGATGGGGCCGGTTCCGGCCGGTCGAGGCGCGGGTGGCGCGGATGCGGTCGGAGGCCGACGTGGCGGTGGCGCTGGCGGCGGGCGGGCCGGTGATCGCGCGCGGGAACGGGCGCGCCTATGGCGACAGCGCGGTGAGCCCCGGCGTCACGCTCGACATGCGGGGGATGGACCGGATGCTGGCCTTCGACCCCGCGACCGGCGTGCTTGTGGCCGAGGCCGGGGTGCTCCTGTCCGAGATCATCGCCTGCCTGTTGCCGCGGGGCTGGTTCCCGTCGGTCACGCCGGGCACGCGCTATGTCACGCTGGGCGGCGCCATCGCGGCGGATGTGCACGGCAAGAACCACCATGTCGACGGGGGCTTCGGCGCCTTCGTCGACTGGGTCGAGGTGATGGGGCCGGACGGCCGCGTCACCCGCGCCGAGGCGGGGAGCGATCTGTTTTCCTGGACCGTGGGCGGCATGGGCCTGACCGGCGTGATCCTGCGGGCCGCAATCCGTCTGAGGCGGGTCGAGACGGGCTGGATCTGCCAGGAGACGCGGGCGACCGCGGGCCTCGACGAGGCCATCGACGTCTTCGAGGGCGCGATGGACGCGCCCTATTCGGTGGCCTGGATCGACTGCGTGACCGAGGGGCCGCATCTGGGCCGCAGCCTTGTCATGCTCGGCCGGCACGCGGGTGTCGGCGACCTGCCGGCGGCGCGGCGGCGCGATCCGTTCGGGGTGCCGCGCAAGCGCCGGCTGACCGTGCCGCTGGACCTGCCGGGTCTGGCGCTGAACCGCTGGACCGTGGGCGCCTTCAACGCGGCCTACTATCGCCTCGGCGCGCGCAAGCCGGGCCCGGCGCTGGTGCCCTGGGACAGCTATTTCTACCCGCTCGACGCCATCGGCGACTGGAACCGGATCTACGGCCGGCGCGGCTTCGTGCAGTTCCAGTGCGTGCTGCCCGAGGACAGCGCGCGGCGCGGGCTGCACCGGCTGGTCGAGGTGATCGCCGCCTCGGGCCAGGGCTCGTTCCTGTCGGTGCTGAAGCGCTTCGGGCCGCAGGACAGCCGCTTCGCTTTTCCCCGCGCGGGCTACACGCTCGCGCTCGATTTCCCAGCCCATGACGGGAGCCTAGACCTGATGCAGACACTGGACCGGATCACGCTGGAGCACGGCGGGCGCTTCTACCTCGCCAAGGACGCGCGGATGCCGCGCGCGGTGCTGGAGGCCGCCGACGACCGCGTGGCGGCCTTCCGCGCGATGCGGGCGGCGACGGGCGCGGCGGGGCGCTTCGTGTCGCTGCAGTCGGAAAGGCTGGGCCTGTGAGCGGGCGGGTGCAGGGGCCGGTCCTGATCCTCGGGGCCACGTCGGACATGGCGCGCGCCATCGCGCGGGACTTCGCGGCGCGGGGCTGCGACATCCAGCTGGCGGCGCGCGAGCCTGAGCGGCTCGAGGCCGACCGGGCGGATCTCGTGACGCGCTACGGCGTGGGTGTCACGCTGCACGCGGTGGACGCGCTGGACGTCGACAGCCACGCGGGATTCGTGGCGGGTCTGCCCGCCCTGCCCCGCGTCGCGGTCTCGGCCATCGGGCTGATGGGCGAGCAGGCGGAAAACGCCGCCGACATGACCAGGGCCGCCACCATCCTGCGCGCGAATTTCGAGGGGCCGGCGAGCCTCATGGGTGTTCTGGCCAACGCGATGGAGGCCCGCGGGTCGGGCACGCTGGTCGGGATCAGCTCGGTCGCGGGCGAGCGCGGGCGCGCGTCGAACTACGTCTACGGCAGCGCCAAGGCGGGGTTCACGGCCTACCTGTCGGGGCTGAGGAACCGGCTGGCCAAGAAGGGCGTGCATGTGGTGACGGTGCTGCCGGGCTTCGTGGCGACCAGGATGACCGAGGGCATGGACCTGCCCGCGCGGCTGGTCGCCCAGCCCGAGGAGGTGGGCGCGGCGGTGCTGGCCGCCGTCGAAAAGGGGCGCGACGTGATCTACGTGCGGCCGGTCTGGCGGCTGATCATGGCCATCATCCGGGCCCTGCCCGAGCGGGTGTTCAAGAAGACCTCGATCTGAGCCCGTGCCCCGCCCGGGCGGGCCGGTTTCCGCGCAGGACCCCGCCGTTCTGGCGGATTTCCGCCGGAATCCGGGGGGCACCGGGTGAATGGCTTTGCGGATTATTGTGATCTTTACCGGTTCCGCGTACCCAAGGTTCCCATGAATGGGACAGTGTTGGCGCAGCCTCAGGCGCGCAGTTCGGGCCGTATCTCCCGCATGATCGAAACGCCGAATGCCGTGATCGCGGCTCTGGTGCTGTCGACCTGCGTGGCGGCCATATCGGGATACGCCGTGGTGACGGCAGCCTGGCCGCACCTGCTGCGGCCGGAGGCGGGGGCCGAGCTGGCCGCCGTCGATGCCCCCGTCCGGCCGATGCCGCGCCCCGCGGCGGCGATGCGCCCGGCCCTGCCGGTGGCGCCCGACGGGGCGACCGCGACGCTGGGCTTCGCCGATCCGGGCCTCGCCCGCCGCGCCCCCGACGCGCTGGCCGAGGCGACGGTGCAGGACCCGCCGCGGCTGGCCGCGCCGGTCCGCGTGATCGCGGGCCGCCCGGCGGTGCTGCCGTCCCCGCGCCCCGAGGCCGGCAGCGGCCTTGTGACCCTCGCCCGCAGCCTGACGCCGGCCCGCGCCCTCGGCCTGCCCGGCCCGACCGCCCGGCCCGCGGGGCTGGGCGCAGCCCCGGCCCCGGCGCCCGTCGCGGTGGCCGACGCCGCCGCCGCGCGCCCGGCGCAGCGCCCGGTGACCCTGTCCACCCGCGCCCCCGCCCCCGAGGAGGCCGGGATCGTGCTCGCCGCCGCCAGCCCCGACGCGGCCGAACCCCGCGTCTCCCCCCGCCTGTCTGACCCGGTACCGCCGCGCGCCGGCGCCAACCCCTGCTCGTCGCGCCTGTCGCGGGAGATCCCGCGCCGGCCCGGCAACGCCCGCGGCGGCGCGGCCGTGATGGCCGCCGTCGGCAACGGCTCGGGCTCGGGCCGCGACGACGCGCTGGTGGCCGAGGCGCTGCGCGGCAACATCCCCGATTTCCTGCGCGACCTGCAGCCGGTGCGCTTCACCGGGCTGGTCGGCGGGCGCCAGACCGAGATCACGCTCTGCGTGACGCCCGACTACCTGGCCATCGGCTCGGACGCCGACCACGTGCGGGTGCCGCTGGGCCTGCCCGCCGCGCTCCGCGTGGCCGATGCCTTCGACATGATGCTGCCGACGACGCGCATGGTCGACGCGATCTACGCGCAGGCCGACGTGCGCGTCGCGCCCTCGCCGATGCCGCCGACCTCGGCGATGTCCTCGACCGACTACTTCCTGCGCCACGACGCGACGGTGGACGCCCAGTTCGCCCGCGCCGGCGCCCGGCCCGGCCTGCTGGTAGCCGGCCACAAGAAGGACGTGGTCATCGCCAACCGGCTGGCGAACGCGCCGGGGCGCGTGGCGATCTACGGCTGGCACCGCACCAACGGCAGCCCGATCCAGCCCCTGTCGACCGTGCACGGCGAATACTACGCCGACTACAGCCACGGCATCCGGCTGGTGGCGCGCACGGCCTATGTCGACGGGCGCGCGGTGGACCTGCGGGGCCTGCTGACCGACGGGCAGTATGCCGGGCTTCTCAACAGCGACGGGCCGCTCAACGGCCCGACGGTGCGGCTGGCCTCCCTGCGCTGACGGCGCGGCGCCACGGTCTTGCAAGACCGTGGCCAGCCTCTTGCAAGAGGCTGGCAGAGCCTTGCAAGGCTCTGGCAAATCCCTTGCAAGGGATTTGCCGCGCCCCGGGTCAGCGCACGTCGCGGAAGCAGCGGAAGCCCAGGTGGTAGTTCCGGTGGCTGCCCTCCGACATCACCCGGCTGCCGTGCCAGAACGGCGCCCGCCAGCGCGCCCAGTGCTCGTGCGCGCGCACCGTGTCCCAGATGAACCACGACCCCTTCATCTCGGTCACGCCCAGGCTGGTCGAGCCGCGGCTGGCCATCTGGTCCTCGCTGAGGGGCAGGTTCATGTGCTCGGCCGCGTTGCCGTCGATGTCGTAGACCCCGAGCGGCGAGCGGCAGTCGGGGAAGGACCCCGCCGGGTAGGTGTTCGACCCGCAGCCGGTGAAGGACCCGCCGTTGCACGACGCGTTCTTGAAGCTGCCCGTCGCGCAGACGCCCGAGCGCCACTGGCCGATCGAGTAGAGGTTCGAGGTGCTGGCGTAGCGCGCGTTGTGCAGGCCGCGCATGGTGTTCACCGCCGCCGAGCCGCTCATCCCGCGGATGCGGTCGAAGGGGTAGTCGGGCGGCAGGAGCTGGCCCGCCGCCGCCCCCTCCCACTCGTGGGCGTCGCCGATGCGCTTGCCCTCGGCGGCGCAGAGCTGGGCGGCCTCCATGGCGCGGACCCAGACCACCGGGTAGGCCATCGGGATGTTGGGGTACTCGAACATGTCCGCGCAGACCGTGGCGTCGCGCGGGGTCTGCGTCTCGGGGTCGTAGAGCGGCACCATGAAGGGCTCGCCGCAGATGCGCTCGTATTCGCGGTTGCGGTAGCTCTGCTGCACCTGCGCCACCGACCCGCCCAGCCGCGCCGCGGCCTCCTCGGGGGTCAGCGGGTGGCGCGTGACCGCCGGGTTGCCCTGCCCCATCCAGCCGTTCGGCGAATTGGCGAAGATCTCGCGGATGCGGGCGATCTCGGCGTTGGTGACGCCGCGCACCTCCTGCATCTGGCGGAACATCGCCTCGTTGCGCTCGGCCAGGCTCTGCGCGCCCGCCGCCCCCGCCATCACCACGCCCGCCAGCGCGGCCAGCGCCGTTTTCAGCATCGGTCGGACCTTCATCCTCACTCCCTCCGGACCAGGTAGAAGAAATCGCGATTATCCGGCGCCTCGACGAAGCGCGGGATGCGCCCGCCGTTGTCGCGCGGGTCGCTCTCGGCCATGCCCGAGACCAGGTGGTGCGTCTCCAGATCTCCGTCGTCGCGGGTGTAGACGGCGAGGTAGGTCAGCTCCTGGCTGTTCATGTCCAGGAGCATCGCGTAGTCGCACTGGTAGGCCTGGAAGGTGCGCGCCATGCCCGAGGGCGTCGCGGTCGAGAAATAGGCGTAGATCAGGAAGGGCCGGTCCCCGACCGTGCGCAGGCAGGCGCCCGCGCGCAGCGTCCGCAGGTCCGCCTCGGCCGAGCCCGACCAGTTGCCGCCGCCCCAGCTGGTCACGCGGTCGCCCGGCACCCCGTTCTCGATCAGCGGCACGCCGTTCTGGCGGGCAAAGACCATCCGGTCGAGCATGTCGGCGTCGTCCTCGGTCCAGGTGCGCATCCCCACCGTGCCGTCGTCGAGCACGTAGAGCGTGGCGAGGTTCGGCCAGAGCCGCGAGAACAGCACCCCGTGGGTCAGGAAGCCGTAGTGGTGGCCCCAGTTGAAGGTCGCGTAGTCGCCGAAGCGCCAGGCGCCGTGGTCGCGCTTGAAGCCGCCGGTGAAGGTGGCCGCCACGCGCTCGTAGAGGTTCGGCGACAGCATCCCGTTGAACACCAGCGGGTCGGGCCGGTCGAAGCCGTCGGGCCCCGGCCCCTGGTAGTGGCGCCCGCCGCCCGAGGGCCGCGAGGACCAGCCGAGGCTCGGGTGGTCGGTGCCGACCTCGTAGCCCAGCTCGAACTGGGTCAGGTCGAAGGCGACGAGGTAGACGTCGGCCCGGTTCTCGACCCCGTCGAGCCCGTTGGCGCCGCGCACGTCGAAGACCTCGCGGGCGATCATGCCGGGCTGCATGACGCTGGCGTAGACGCCGGGCGCATCCTCGACCGCGTACCAGTTGCCCGCCGTCATCGCGCCGCCGTCGGTGCCCTCGAGGTCGAAACCCATCGAGGGGCGCATCTGCGGCGTGGAGGACAGGAGCGCGCTGCCCAGAAGCGCGACGCCGTCCACCTCCTCCTCGGCCTCGAAGCCCTCGGAGGAGACCATGAAGGCGTCCTCGTAGAAGGCGCCCTTGATCAGGTTCACGATGGAATCGCCGAACAGCACGTTGTCGCGCAGGAACTGCGACACCGCCTCGCGGGTGGTGCGGTTGCCGCGCACCGGGTTGCGGACGAACAGCGACCAGTCGCAGACCGGGGCGAAGGGCAGGTCGCTGGCGCGGGCCTCCTCCAGCTCGCCGTCCTCCCAGGGGCGGCACTGCATCTCGTCGCCGTCGCGGTCGATCACCAGCGCCGGCGCGTCGCCGGCGGCCAGCGACAGGGCGATGGCGGCGGGATCGCCGCTTTCGAGGTGGTAGCTGGCCGAGCGGCCCGAGGCCGGGGCGACCTCGAGCACGAACCACGCGTTCACATGCGGGTTCAGCGAGGTCAGCGTGTAGGTGGTGCCGTCGGCGGCAGTGGCCGTCTGGGCGTTGCGATAGGGGTTCAGCGCCCAGATCGAGCCCGGCACGGGGCGCTCCATCTCGGCCATCTGCGCCTCGAGCTGCGCCGCGTCGGGCAGCCCGATCCCCTCGGCCGTGACCGTCGCGGGCGACATGCCGGCGAGCGCGACGGACAGGACGGACAGGGAAAACAGGACAGGCAGGGGCCGGGGCAAGGCAGACTCCATGGCAGCGGACAACGCAGGGGCGATCGGGGCAGACCGCGCGACACCCTGAGTGTTGCAGCAACTCGGCCCATGACGCAACGGCGGCAAGGAAAACCTTACCCCCGGCGGCGCAGGGCCCGGCACCGGCGGCGCGGCGCCGATCGCCGCCCGGACGACGAGAAGCGGATTCTCAAACCGTTAACCAAGTGTTAACCGACCTCGGCAAGGCTTCGGAGCGGGGGGCCAGGCGGGCACGCGGGCGGGAATCGGACGACCGATCCGGCGACAGGCGCGGCTGACCCGGGCAGGCTGCCCCGACAGGACAGGCGGGAACCGGGGGGCTGGGCATGGCGCGACACACGGCGATCGAGGAGCATCTGGCCGAGGCGGCCGGCTGGCAGGCCGCGGGCGCGCATGACCGGGCGGCCGAACGGGCGGCGGCGGGGCTGGCCCAGGCGCCGGATGCGCCCGAGCTGCTGCGGCTCCTGCTCAGGGCGGAACTGTCGCGCGGCGCGCTCGACGCGGCGCGGGACGCCGCCGGGCGGCTGGCCGCGCTGACGCCGCAGGGCCGGGCGCTCGACCTTCTGGTCGAGACGGCGCTCGATCTCGGGCAGGGCCAGACGGCGCGGACGCTGCTGGCCGGGGCCGAGGCGGACGGCACGGCCGCCCCGGCGCAGGCGGCCCAGCTCAAGGCACGGATCGCGATGGCCGCGGGCGACCTCCTGGCCGCCAAGGCGATCCTCGTGACCGCGATCGAGGCGGCGCCGGACCTGCCGGCGCTGCGCGCGCTCCTGGCCGAGGTCATGGTGGCGGCCGGCACCGCCGCCGACGCGCGGGCCGTGCTGACCCATGTCGGCCAGCCGCCGGTGAACCCCGCCCCGCCCCCGGACGACGCCGGGGCCACGGAGGACACCGGGGCCACGGCAGACGACGGCCTGCCGGACAGCCGGATCGGCTGAGGCGCACGCGCGCGGGTTTGGTTTGACCTTCGCCCCGGCCCGTGCCCATGGTGCCGGGGAAGGACGGGACAGCCGATGCGCACCGACAGGCGACCCCACGCGACAAGGACCGGCCCGGCCCGGTGCCGGTCGATCCTCTGCGCGCCGAGGGGGCCTGCGCGATGACCGGGCCGACGGGACTGGGCCTTGCCGGCCACGCGCGCCCGCCCGAGCAGGTGATGCGGCTGTCGCGCCTCGGCGCGCAGCTGCCGTGCCGCCTGGGCTTTGCGCGGCAGCTGACGCGGCGGATGGCGCGCAGGGGCTGGCGCATCGCCTGCGCCGACTGGGCGCTGGACGCCGCGGGGGCCGGCCATGCCGTCTACAGCATCGACACCGGCGCACGGCGCTACGCGGTCGTGGCCGTCACCACCGCCGGGTCCGGGCCGGGGCCGGCCGCCGGGGCCATCCTGGTCGACGGCCTGCCCGGCCCCGCCGACATCGCGCGGCTTGCCGACGCCCTGCGCGGGAGCCCCGCGCCCCGGCTGACGGCGCGCGAGCTCTGCCTCGTGCAGCTCGCCGGGGCAGCGCCGGTCTGGGAGCGGTTGATCGACACCCTCGCCGCCGGGCAGCAGCCCGACGCCGCGTGGCACGCGGACGCGGGCGGCGTGCTGTTGCGGGCGACGGCGGTCCATGCGGCGGGGCGCTGCGGCACCGCCGACCACGGCGTGCTCGCGCACCGGCCCGAGCTGCACGCGCCGTTCCAGGCCGAGCTTCTGACGCTGTACCTGGCGCGGGTGTTCGCGCGCGACCTGGCCGATCACCTGGCCCGCGCCCGCGGCGGGGACGGGGCGGCGCGGCTCGACCCCGGGGCCGCCGGGCGGCTCGGCATCGGCACCACCATCGGGGCCGACATGGCGCCGTTCCTCGTCGCCCACCCCTGCCTGTGCAACAACTGGGTCATGGCGCGCGAGGAGGCGATCGCCCGGGTCTCGGCCCTGCCCGCCGTGACCGACGCGCAATGGCAGCGGGTGGCGGGGCTGGCGGCCCGCCTCGGCGCGGGCGCGGGGGCGGCGCTTGCGGCCGATCTGCCCCGGCTGGGCGACCGGATGGCGGCCGGGCCGCGCGGCCCGCGGCCCTGGGTGCGGCTCCTGTCCTGGGCCGACACCGCGCTGTCGGCCGAGGGGCAGGAGGCGCTGGCGTCGCTGATGCTGGAGCCTTACGGCGCGCTGGTCGACGGGCTGGGCCACTGCATGTCGGACGCGCTGGACAGCGGGTTCCGCATCGACGGGGCGGTGCCCGTGGCGCGGATGCGGGAGCTGATCGAGGGCGTGTTCGGCCCCGCGCCGGCGCGCAGCCCCGAGGCCGAGGCGGCGGCGGACGGCCGGGCCGAGACCCCGGCGGCCGTCGCGCGCGACGCGGGACTGGCGCGCCGGGCGATGGCGGGCTGGCCGGGCGAGGCGCCGGTCGCGGCCTTCCTGCTGCGCCACCCCGAGCACCGGCGGGCGATCCGGCGGGCACAGATCGCGGGCTTCGCGCCCTATTCCGAGATCCGCGACGACCTCGGTGCCGAGGCCGGGGAGGCCGCCCTGCACGCGCTGGTGCGGGCGATCCTGGCCTTTCTGGGCGCGACGGACGTCGTGCCCCAGCCCGGCGGCGCGGTGCGCGGCCGGCTGTTCGCGGGCGCGCCCTACCCCGAGACGCTGGCGACCGGCACCGCCGATCTCTGGCCCCTGTCCGATACCCGGCCATGACCGGGGATCGCGCCCTGAGCGAGGTCGAGGCGCTGGCGCGGCGGGCGGCGCGCGGGGCGGGCCTGCCCTGGGGGCTGGCCGACGAAGCCGGGCGCGCGGTGCGCGGGCTGGCGCTTGCCGAGGTCGACGGCTGCGCGCTGCTGGCGCGGCTCCTGGCCGAGACCGCGCCGCGGCCGCACCAGACGCTGGCGCCGGCGCGGCTCGACCGCGGGGCCTGGCAGGCCGCGGACGGCCCGCTCTGCCCGATCCGCACCGGCGCCAGCCTGTCCGACATGGCGCGGATGCTGCCCGCCGAGGGCATCGCGCTGCGGCAGGTGCTGGTGCCGGCGCTGATCCTGCCCTTCGTGGGCGACATGGCCGGGCTGCAGGACGGGCCGGTGACGCTGTCGTGGCAGGGCGGCATCATCGGGATCGGGCCCGAGGGGCTGCCGCGCACGGCGGGCATCGTCAAGCTGGTGGAGGTGGACGAGACCGACCTGTTCCTGCATCCCGGCGGCCCGGCCCTGCCCGCGGCCCCGGCGGCGGCCCGCGCCCGCCCCTCCGCCGCCGCATGGGCCGCGCTCGAGGCGCTGGCGGCGCGGGCCGGCCCCTGAGGCCGGCCGCCCGCTCAGGGGCGGTATTTCTCGATGAAGGCGTCGATCGGGAGCGCGCGGAAATCCGGGATCGCGGCGCCGAAGCGGTCGTGGTCCCAGTCCCACCAGGCGATGTCCATGAGCGCGGCCTCCTGCGCCTCGGTGAAGCGGCGCCGGATCGGGCGCGCCGGCGCGCCGGCGACCACGGTGTAGGGCGCCACGTCGCGCGTCACCACCGCGCCCGCGCCGACAACGGCCCCGGTGCCGATGCGGACGCCCGCCGTCACGGTCGCGCCGTGGCCGATCCACACGTCATGGCCGACCGTCACCCAGTGCGCCCGGCGCCAGTCGAAGAAGGCGTCCTCGTCCGCGCCGAAGCCGTACATCGACGCGCGGTAGACCGCGTGGTGCTGGGTGGCGCGGTCCATCGGGTGGTTGCCCGGGTTCAGCCGCACCATGTTGGCGATGTTGGTCCACTTGCCCACGCTGGTCCAGATCACGTGGCCGAAGTCGCAGATGTAGGAATAGTCGCCCAGCTCGCAGTGGCTGAGGCTGGTCATGCGGCCCACCTCGGTCCAGCGGCCGAGCGTGACGCCGGGGCCGACCTCCGCCTGCGGGTGGACGGTCGGCGCCTCGGACAGTCGCTTGGTCATGGGTGGTGCCTCTCGCCGATGGCCCAGAGACGCACGCGCCTGGACAGCCAGTCAATCGCGAAGATCAGGACCAGCACGTTCAGCACCACGAAGGCGACCTGGTCGTAAAGCTGCGCGCGGAAGCGTTCGATGATGATCATGCCGATGCCGCCCGCGCCCACGATGCCGAGGATGGTGGCCGAGCGCGTGTTGCTTTCGAGGAAGTAGAGCGACTGCGAGATGAACACCGGCAGCACCTGCGGCACCACGCCGAAGCGGATCACCGACAGCGGCCCGGCGCCGGTGGCGCGCACGCCCTCGACCTGCTTGCGGTCGATGTTCTCGATCGCCTCGGCATAGAGCTTGGACAGGGTGCCGAGGTCGGACACGAAGATGGCGAGCACGCCGGCCAGCGGCCCGAGGCCCACCGCGCGCACGAAGACGAGGCCCCAGACCAGCTGGTCGATGCCGCGCAGGACGTCGAGGAGCCGCCGCACCGCCTGCCGCAGCAGCCAGACCGGCGTCACGTTGCGCGCCGCGAGGAAGCCCAGGACCAGCGCCCCGAGCGTGCCCAGCAGCGTGCCGAGAAACGCCATCGCCAGCGTCTGCGCGATGCCGAGGTAGATCGCGCCGTAGGACCAGGTCGCCATGTCCTCCCAGACCACGAAGTTGGTCAGGAGCACCCAGACCCGGCCCGACGCGTCGAGAAAGCGGCCGATCTCGAAGAACCACAGCGACCAGACCAGGTAGGCCAGCGCCAGCGCCCAGGGCCCCCAGCGGCGCAGCTGCGCCCCGGCCGAGCCGAAGGCGCCGGGGTGGGCGGCGCGGAGTTCGGCCACCTCGGCGTCGGTGAGGGCGGACAGGGATGCGATGCTCATGCCGGGGTCTCCCGCCCGATGTAGGCCAGCCGGATGCGCTCGGACACGAGGTCGATGATCGTGACCATCAGCACCACCAGGATCAGCACGGCCAGCACCCGGTCATCCGAGTAGAACGAGATCACCCGGTTCAGCTCCTGCCCGATGCCGCCCGCGCCGACGAAGCCGATGATCGACGAGGCGCGCACGTTGATCTCGAAGCGCAGGAGCGCGTAGCTGAAGAAATTGGGCGCGACCTGGGGCACCACGCCGTAGGCCATCTGCTGGGACCAGCTGCCGCCGACCGCGGCGATGCCCTCGACCGGGCGGGGCGAGGCGTTCTCGTTCACCTCGGCGAACAGCTTGCCCAGCGCGCCGGCGGTGTGGATGGCGATGGCGATCACGCCCGCCAGCGGGCCGATGCCGATCATGAACACCAGCACCAGCGCCAGCAGGATCTCGGGGATGCCGCGGCAGAGCTCGAGGAACCGGCGCGAGACCCAGTAGACCCGGCCGTTCGGCGCCAGGTTCGCCGCCGCCGGGAAGGACAGCACGAAGGCGACCCCCGCCCCCAGCAGCGTGGCGGTGATCGCCATCAGGATGGTTTCCCAGATCAGCTCAAGGTAGGTCCACAGGTCGGCATACCAGAACGTGAGCGAGCCCGGCACGGCGCGCCCCTCGGCGGTGCGGCCCTCGAACAGCAGGTCCCACCGCAGGTCGGGCAGGATGGTGCCGAAATACTCGAAGATGCGCGGCAGCCCGGCGGCCAGCCGGTCGGGGTAGAACTGGCTGACCCAGACCGACAGCCCGAGGCACAGCCCGAAGGCGCCCAGCGCGATGACGGTCCAGACCCGGCGCGCGGCGCGCAGCTCGGCCCGGTGGCGCTCGAACACCGCGACGGCGTCGCGCGGCGCGTCGTCGCCCGCAAGGGGAAGATCGGTCATCGGCCCGGGCCCATCAGGCGGGGACGCGCTGGCGCGCCGCGGACGGGGCGAGCGCGGTCGAGGTCGCGGTCTCGTCGAAGGCGGCGTCGGCCTCGGCGCCGTAGATCTCGCGCGCCATCTGCGTGGTCAGCAGGTCGGGGGTGCCGTCGAACACGATGCGCCCGGCCTGCATCCCGATGATCCGGTCGCAATACTGCCGCGCGGTGTCGAGGGTGTGCAGGTTGCAGATCACCGTGATCCCGTCGCGGCGGTTGATGTCGCGCAGCGCGTCCATGACGATGCGCGCGTTCAGCGGGTCGAGCGAGGCGATCGGCTCGTCGGCGAGCAGGATCCTCGGCTCCTGCACCAGCGCGCGGGCGATGGCGACGCGCTGCTGTTGGCCGCCCGACAGGGTCTCGGCGCGCTGCAGCGCGGTGTGCGCCATGCCCAGACGGTCGAGCGCCCGGATCGCGAAGGCGCGCTCGCGCGGGGTGAAGACCTGCGCCATCGCGCGCCACGGCGGCATCTCGTGCAGCCGCCCGGTCAGCACGTTGGTCAGCACGTCGAGCCGGCCGACCAGGTTGAACTGCTGGAAGATCATGGCGCAATCCGAGCGCCAGGCCCGGAGCTCGCGCCCCTTGAGCGCGGCGACATCGGTGTCGCCGTAGGTGATATGCCCCTCGGAGGGATCGACGAGGCGGTTGAGCAGCCGCAGGAGCGTGGACTTGCCCGCGCCCGAGCGCCCGATGATGCCGACCATCTGGCCGTCGGGGATGTCGAGGCTGGCGGCATGGACGGCGGTGGTGTCGCCGAAACGGCGGGTCAGCTTGTCGAGTCTCAGCATGGATCGCGTCCCCTGTGTGCGGTGGTCGGTGGGCCCCGTCTGGCGCCGCGCCCTCCCCTCGGCGCGCGGCCGGGCCCCGGCTGCGGGATCGGGGCCGGTCGTGGACCGGCCCCGCCCGCCGTGGCGTGGCCCCGGATCAGCGGCTCTCGGTCTGCATCCGGCGCATCTCGACCACCGGCTCGAAGAAGCTGTGGTCGACGGCGACGAAGCCCTGCCCCTCGCCCGCGGTTACCGCGTAGTAGCAGGCCGGGTCGTCCTGCAGCAGCGAGTCGAGGTAGTCGACGATGATGGTGCGGGCCTCCTCGGGGATGCCCTGGCGCACCACGATCGGGCCGTTCGGGATCTGGCTCGACTGCCAGATGATCCGCAGGTCGGCCATGTTCAGCAGCCCGTTGTCGATCATCGAGCGCAGGTTGCCGCGGGTGTAGCCCTCGGCCGGATCGCCGACGCCCGACACCCAGGTCACGCCGGCGTCGTACTGGCCGTTCAGCACCGCGACCACGGCCTGCTCGTGGCCGCCGCCGAAGCCGGTCTCGGAGAAGTAGCTGCCGATGTCGATGCCCTGCCGGGTCAGCTCGGCCTGCGGCACCAGGTAGCCCGAGGTCGAGTTCGGGTCGGCGAAGGCGAGGCTGCGGCCGGCCATGTCCTCGAGCGAGGCGATGCCGCTGTCGGCGCGGGTGTACATCACCGCGAAGTAGCCGGTGGACCCGTCCGATTCGGCGGACACGAACAGCGGCTCGACCGCCTCGGGGTCCTGCAGGTAGATGCCGGCATAGGCCGAGGCACCCAGCTGCGCATAGTCGAGCTGGTCGGCCAGCAGGCCCTGCATGACGCCGGCGTAGTCGGGCGCCGGGAACAGGTCGACCGGGATGCCCAGCAGGGCCTCGAGGTCTTCCTCGAGGCAGGCGTTGTCGCGCAGGCGGTCGGCGTCGTTCTCGCCGCCGAGCAGGCCGACGCGGAGCACGGGCAGCTCGCTGCGCCAGTCCTGCGCGAGGGCCGCGGTGGAGGTGAGGGCGGTCGCGCCCAGGGCAAGGGCGGCAAGGGTCGTCTTGAACATCATGGCAATCCTGTCAGAGGCGTCGATGACCGCGGAGCGACGCAACCGCGCCGCCCCGATCGACCGCAGGCCTAGGCGGCTTGCGTGATGGGTCGGTAACGGGCCGGTGAAGAGTTGATGACAGGGGGCCAAGCCGTTCGGCCGCCTCGGAAACCCTCCCCGCACCCCGCGCACCGACGCCGCCGCGGCGCTGTCCCTGACCCGACAACCGGCGGATCTGTCGAAAAAAAACACGCCCAAGGGCTGCACCGCCGCGGCCGACCTCGCCCGGGGGTGGCGAATCGCGGCGCCGGCGGCCCCGCGCCGTCACCAAAGCATCACCGCCGCGCCATCGCCCTGTTACACTGCTCGCGTTGAGAGGCGTCACCGCCAGGGAGAGACCCATGTTCGACGCGCAGCTGCCCCCCGCGCTCACGCTCAGCCACGCCCGCATCGTGACGCCCCGCGGCATCGTCGAGGGGTCACTGACCATCGAGGGCGGCCGTATCGCGGGGCTGGGCCGCGCCCGCGACGGGATCGACCTGCGCGGCGCCTTCCTGATCCCCGGCATCGTCGACCTGCACACCGACCACGTCGAGCGCCACACCCATCCGCGCCTGTCGGTGACCTGGCCCTGCCTGCCGGCGCTGCTGGCCCATGACGCGGTGGTGATCTCGGGCGGCACCACCACGGTGTTCGATTCGCTCTCGGTCGGCGCCTCGATGAAACGGCCCGAGCGCCGCGAGATCCTCGGGCCGCTGATGGCCGCGCTGGCCGAGGGTCAGGCCGCCGGCGCCTTCCGGGCCGAGCACCTGGTGCACCTGCGCTGCGAGGTGTCCGACCCCGCGACGGTCGCGCTGGTCGATGCCGCCATCGGCCATCCGCTGACCCGCCTCGTCTCGGTCATGGACCACACGCCCGGCGACCGGCAGAGCCCCGACATCGGGCAATGGTTCCGCCACATGATCCACGAGATGGAGGTGGACGAGGCCACGGGGCGCGCGATGATGGACGACCTGTTCGAGCGCTCCCGCAGCCGCGGCGCCGCGGTGCGCGCCCATGTCGCCGCCGCCGCCCGCGCCGCCGCGATCCCGCTGATGAGCCATGACGACCGGACCGCGGCCCATGTCGACCTCGCCCGCGCCGAGGGCTGCGCGATCTCCGAGTTCCCCACCACGCTGGCCGCCGCCCGCCGCGCCCGCGCGGCCGGCCTCTCCATCGTCGCCGGCGCGCCGAACTACCTGCGCGGCGGCTCGCAGTCGGGCAACGTCTCGGTGGCCGAGCTTCTCGCCCACGGCCTCGTCGACGCGCTCGCCTCCGACTATGTCCCTCGCTCGCCCCTCGACGCCGCCTTCCGCCTCGCCGCAGACCCCGCCCTGCCCATCGACCTGCCCGCCGCGCTCACCCTCGTCACCGGGGCGCCCGCCCGCATGACGGGGCTCGACGACCGCGGGCGGATCGACGAAGCTCTGCGCGCCGACCTCGCCGCGGTGCGCCTCATCGACGGACAGCCGGTGGTGCAGGCGGTCTGGCGCGAAGGGAGACAGGTGTTCTGATGCTGCCCCTCAAGATCGGCGCGGCCCTGATGGTCTCGCATCTTCCCACGTACCGCGACTGGCTGATCGAGGCGCAGCGCGACCTCGAGATCCAGGATTTCTTCCGCCCCGAGGTGCTGCTCGGCGACTGGCGCGGCCTGGTGGCCGAGGCGCGCCGCCAGCTCGACGGCTTCGAGGGCCGGCTCGGCATCCACGGCCCCTTCTACGACCTCCCCCTCGACACCGCCGACCCCGAGATCGCGCCGATCGTCTCCCGCCGTTACCGCACGGCGGTCGAGGCCGCCGCCGCCCTCGGCGCGACGCAGATGGTCGTCCACTCCCCCTTCACCACCTGGGACTGGTTCAACTTCGGCGACCACCCCCGCCGCGGCAACGCGCCCTCCGACCGCGAACGCAAGATCGCCCGCACCCAGGCGCTGCTGCGCGACGCCGTGGCGCTGGCCGAGGCCGAGGGCGTCACCCTTGTCATCGAGAACATCGAGGACATCGACCCCGCCTACCGCCGCGACCTCGCCGCCAGCTTCGCCTCCGACGCCGTCCGCCTGTCCATCGACACCGGCCACGCGCATTACGCCCACCACGCCACCGGCGCGCCGCCCGTCGACTATTTCGTGACCGACGCGGGCGCCATGCTCGCCCATGTCCACCTGCAGGACGCCGACGGCTTCGCCGACCGCCACTGGCCGCCCGGCCGCGGCACGGTGAACTGGCACGCGGTGTTCCGCGCCATCGCCGCGCTGCCCCAGCGCCCGCACCTCGTGCTGGAACTGCGCGACGCCGCCGATATCCCCGCGGCCATGACATACCTGACCCGCGAGGGGCTCGCCTGCTGAGCCCGCCCTTGCCCCTTCATCTTTCCCCAAATACGCCCTTCGGGGGCACCGCCCGCGCGCGCGCGAGACGTGGCTCAGGCGACCCGCGCCCCCGCCGCCCAGACCCCGCGCAGCACCGGCACGCCGTCCACCAGACGGAACCGGATCACGTCGGCCCGCATCCCCTCGGCGATCACGCCGCGGTCCACCAGCCCGGCCGCCCTTGCCGGCGCGGCGGTGACCGTCGCCATGGCGCAGGCCATGTCGCCCCAGAGCTCCCCCAGCAGCACGGCGGCATAAAGCAGCGCCGCGGGCACGTAATCCGACGAGACAACGTCGAGGAGGCCCTCGCCCGCCAGCGCCATCGCCGAGACATTGCCCGAATGCGACCCGCCCCGCACCAGGTTCGGCGCCCCCATCATCACCGCGATGCCGTGGCTCCGGCACGCCCGCGCGGCCTCCACCGTGGTCGGGAACTCGGCCAGCGCGATGCCATGCGCCGCCGACCGCACCACATGCGCGACCTCGGTGTCGTCGTGGCTCGCCAGCACGGCGCCAAGCCGCTGCGCCGCCTCCACCGCCGCCGCCTCGTGGGCATCGCGCACCGCCGCGCCCAGCGCTACCCGGGTCCGCACATGCTCCTGGAACACCTCCTCCGACAGCCCGTGCTTGCCCTTCATGTAGGTCGCGTACTGCCCGATGTCGGCGAACTGCCGCTGGCCCGGCGTATGGTCCATCAGGCTCAGGATGCCGACCCGGTCCTCGGGCCCGAACTGCGCCAGCTCCTCCACCAGCGTGTGCGAGCAGATCTCCGCCCGCAAATGGATGTGGTGGCTGATCTTCAGCGCCCCGGCCGCCCGCATCGCCAGCAGCTCGTCGGCGAGATCGCGCGCATAGCGCGACCAGCCGACGCCCCCCTTGCCCTCGATCGACCCCACCCGGATCGCGTCGAAGACGGTGGTGATCCCGCAGGCCGCCAGCTCCGCGTCATGGGCCACGATCGCGGGCTTGTGCGGCCAGTGCGCGGATGGCCGCGGCCGGATGTGCCGCTCCAGGTTGTCGGTGTGCAGCTCCACCAGCCCCGGCGCCACGAGGTCGCCGCCGCAATCGACCGCGCCCGCGGGCACCGCGCTGCCGCCCGCGACCTCCACGATCTCGCCGCCGCGCAGCGTCACGCGGCCCGTCATCTCGCCGCCCGGCAGGATGAGCCGGGCATTGGCAAGGGTCAGCGTCTCGGGCATCGGGGCATGGTCACGGGGCATGGGCGGCTCTGAAAGGAACGGAATGGACGGCTTCGCACGATACGGTCTCTACGTGGTGCCCGGCGGCGCGCTCTACCGCGCGGGCGCGGACTGGCTCGGCTGGGACAGCGTGGCCGGAACCGCGGTCGCGCAGCCCGACCTGCCCGGCCTGCCGGACGCGCCCTCGCGGCTGACCGCCACCCCCCGCAAATACGGCTTTCACGGCACCGTCAAGCCACCCTTCCGGCTGGCCCCCGGCGCCACGGCGGCCGCGCTCGACGCCGCGGCCCGCGCCTTCTGCGCCACGCGGCCGCCGGTCACGGTCTCCCGCCTCGCCGTCCGCCGCCTCGGATCCTTCGTCGCCGTGGTCCCCGACGCGCCCGCGCTCGATCTCGCCGCGCTTGCCGCCGCGACCGTCGCGGCCCTCGACCCCTTCCGCGCGCCCCCGACCGAGGCCGAGCTCGCCCGCCGCCGCAAGGCCCGCCTCACCGACCGGCAGGAGGCGCTGCTCGCCCGCTGGGGCTATCCTTACGTGATGGAGGAATTCCGCTTCCACATGACCCTCACCGGCTCCCTCCCGCAGGACCAGGCCGAGGCCGCCCGCGACGCCCTCGCCGCCCATCTCGCCCCGGTCCTGCCCGCGCCCTTCGCCATCGACAGCCTCTGCCTGATGGGCGAGGACGACGCGGGGATGTTCCACCTCGTCCACCGCTACACCCTCGCGGGATAGAGCGCCGCCAGCGCCGCGGCGACGGCCTCGTCCAGCCGCCCGGAATTGTCGATCTCGGTCACGCGCAGCCCCTCGGGGAACGCCGGCGCGGGCCGCGCCAGCCGCCGCGCGATCTCGGCCCGCCCCTCGCGGCCGCGCCCCGCCAGCCGCGCCGCCAGCACCTCGGGCCGGGCGGTGATGTGCAGCACATGCAGCTCCGGGAACACCCGCGCCGCGCGGCCCAGCATCGCCCGCGACAGGTTGGCCAGCGCATCCTGCCCGCGGCCCAGCACATCGTGCACCTCGCGCGGGATGCCGTAGAACAGCCCGTGCGCCTGCCAGTGCAGCGCGAAATCGCCCCCCGCCGCGCGCGCCGCGAACAGCGCGGGGCTGATCCCCTCGAACTCCTCGCCGCCCGCATCCGCCGCCCGCGTGATCACCCGGCGCACCCGGACAAGATCGGGGCGCGCGGCGACAAGCGCCTCCATCACGCTGTCCTTGCCCACGCCGGACGGGCCCACCACCGCGATGAGGCGCCCGGTGCTCATGCCGCCCCCGGGGTGAAGGCCGACACGTCCACCTCCCGGTCCGCGACCCGCGCCCGCGCGGCAAGGTCATGGAAGATGCCGACGATGGCGGCCCCGCCCGCCTTCGCCTCCTCGATCAGCTCCAGCACCGTCTCGCGGTTCACGGCATCGAGGCTGGCCGTCGGCTCGTCCAGCAGCAGCGCCGGATAGGCATGGGCGAACCCGCGCGCGATGTTCACCCGCTGCTGCTCGCCGCCCGAAAAGGTGGTGGGCGACAGCGACCAGAGCCGCTCGGGGATGCGCAACCGCGCCAGCAGTTCCCGCGCGCGGTCCAGCGCCTCCGCCTCGGGCCGGCCCAGCGCCAGCAGGGGCTCGGCCACAACCTCCAGCGTCGGCACCCGCGGCACCACGCGCAGGAACTGGCTCACGTAGCCCAGCGTCTCGCGCCGCAGCCGCAGGATCTCCCGCGGCTCGGCGCGGGTGATGTCCACCCCCCCGATCCGCACCGACCCGCCCTGCGCCAGGTAGTTGCCGTAGAGGATGCGCAGGACGGTGGATTTCCCCGCCCCGCTCTCGCCCGTCAGGGCCACGCACTCGCCGGGCGCGACGGTAAAGCCCGCGCCCGCGATCACGGGGATGACCGCGCTGCCCTGCGTGTGCAGGGTGAAGGACTTGGCCAGGTTTTCCACGTGGATCATGGGCTTACGCCTGCAAGACGGAGCTGACGAGCAGCTGCGTATAGGGCGCCTGCGGGTCGTCCAGCACCTGGTCGGTCAGCCCGGTCTCGATCACGCGGCCGTCCTTCATCACCATCAGCCGATCCGCCAGCAGCCGCACCACGGCCAGGTCGTGCGTCACCACGATGGCCGACAGCCCCATCCGCCGCACCAGCCCCCTGATCAGGTCGAGAAGCCGGGCCTGCACGCTCACGTCGAGGCCCCCCGTGGGCTCGTCCATGAACACCAGCCGCGGCCCCGTCACCAGGTTGCGCGCGATCTGCAGCCGCTGCTGCATCCCCCCCGAGAAGGCGCTCGGCCGGTCGTCGATCCGCCCCTCGGCGATCTCCACCCGCGCCAGCCAGTCGGCGGCCTGCGCCCGGATCTCCCCGTAATGCCGCGCGCCCACCGCCATCAGCCGCTCGCCCACGTTGCCACCCGCGGAAATCCGCATCCGCAACCCGTCGCGCGGGTTCTGGTGCACGAAGGCCCAGTCGGTCCGGCCCAGCATCCGCCGCTCGGGCTCGGTCATCGCCAGCACGTCGCGCGGCCCCTCACCCCGCGTGTCGAAGATCACTTGGCCCGCATCCGGCGCCAGGTGCCCCGCAAGGCAGTTGAGCAGCGTCGACTTGCCCGACCCGCTTTCGCCCACGATCCCCAGCACCTCGCCGGGCCAGAGGGTGAAGGACACCTCGGCACAGCCGATCCGCCCGCCATAGGCCTTGGTCAGGCCCCGCACCTCGAGCAGCGGCGTCATGCGCCCCTCCCCTTCATCTTTCTCCAAATGCGCCCTTCGGGAGCGACATCGCCGACCCCGCACCCCGCCCCGGAAAGGGCGCCGTTTTGCTGCAGCAAAACGGACCGGAAAACTGCAGTTTTCCGACCCGGAAATCCCGGGATTTCCGGCGCGAAAAACGCGCGTTTTTCGCCCCCGCTCATGCCGCTGCCTCCCGCCGCCCGGCGCAGTAATCCGTGTCGGAACAGACGAACATCCGCCCCCCCGCGTCGTCCACGATCACCTCGTCGAGATAGCTGTCCTCCGCCCCGCACAGCGCGCAGGGGTGCGCCGCCTTCGACGGGTCGAAGGGGTGATCCTCGAAATCGAGGCTCACTACCCGGGTATAGGGCGGCACCGCGTAGATCCGCTGCTCCCGCCCCGCCCCGAACAGCTGCAACGCCGCCGACTCGAGCTTCGGGTTGTCGAACTTCGGGATCGGCGAGGGGTCCATCACGTAGCGCCCCTCCACCTTCACCGGGTAGGCATAGGCGGTGGCTATCTCGCCATGCCGCGCGATGTCCTCGTAGAGCTTCACGTGCATCAGCCCGTAGTCCTCCAGCGCGTGCATCTTGCGGGTCTCGACCTCGGAGGGTTCGAGGAACCGCAGGGGTTCGGGGATCGGCACCTGGTACACGAGGATCTGGTCCTCGGTCAGCGGCAATTCGGGGATGCGGTGGCGGGTCTGGATCACGGTGGCCTCGGCCGTCCGCTCCGTCACCGCCACGCCCGCCGTCTTCTGGAAGAACTTGCGGATCGACACCGCGTTGGTGGTGTCGTCGGCGCCCTGGTCGATCACCTTCAGCCGGTCCTCGGGCACCAGGCAGGCCGCCGTCACCTGCACGCCGCCGGTGCCCCAGCCATAGGGCATCGGCATCTCGCGGCTGGCAAAGGGCACCTGGTAGCCCGGCACCGCCACCCCCTTCAGGATCGCGCGGCGGATCATCCGCTTGGTCTGCTCGTCGAGATAGGCGAAGTTGTAGTCCGTGCCGCTCATGTCATCCCCGCGAAATCGCCATCATGATGCCGGATTGATCGCCCAGACCCGCGCCACGTCCCGCAGCCCCGGACCGCCCGCCATGTACGCGCTGATCTTCGCCATCCTCTGGACCGTGGTCAGCACGGCGCTGATCCTCGGCACCCTGTCCGAGCTGGCCGATTGGGAACGGGCGCTGGCGATCCTCGTCCCGGTGTTCGGCCTGTTCGCGATCCGCGCCAGCTGGCTTGCCCTGCGCCGGCGGCGGAGCCTCCGGGTCGAGCAGGAGGGCGGGCTGTCCGTCTACGTGTGGATCGAGATGGACGGGACCGAGCGCCGCTCCACCCGCGACCCGCGCGACGACTGGGATGGGGACGGCGACGGCGACGGGGATGGCGGCGACTAGGCTCATTCCGCTGCCTCCCTCTGCGCCGCGCCCATCGCCTCGGCCCTGAGCCGCCGGACCAGCTCCAGCTCGGACTGGAAATCCACGTAATGCGGCAGCTTGATGTGTTCGAGGAACCCCGTCGCCTGCACGTTGTCGGCGTGGTACAGCACGAATTCCGCGTCCTGCGCCGGCGCGCCGACATTGTCCTCGCCCAGCTCCTCCCAGCGCAGCGCCCGGTCGACCAGCGCCATGGAGATCGCCTTGCGCTCGGTCTGCCCGAAGACGAGGCCATAGCCGCGGGTGAACTGCGGCGGCTCGGTCTTCGAGCCGGTGAACTGGTTCACCGTCTCGCATTCGGTCAGCATCACCTCGCCGATCTCGATGGCAAAGCCCAGCTCGGGGATGTCCATCTCGACCGCCACCGTCCCGATCCTGAGTTCGCCCACGAAGGGGTGGTTGCGCCCGTAGCCGCGCTGGGTGGAATAGGCCATCGACAGGACGAAGCCCTCGTCCCCACGGGTCAGGGCCTGCAGGCGCAGGGGCCGGTCGGCGGGGAAATCCAGCGGCTCGCGGGTCAGGTCGCGGGGCGTGGCCGGGCCCTCGGGCTCGGGCTGGATCAGGTCCTCGGCCGCGAGGAAGCCGGTGACATGGGGCACCGGGGCGGCCGACGCCTCGGCCTGCGGGGCCGCCGGCGGGTCCAGCCCCTCGGCCGCCAGCGCGAAGTCGAGCAGCCGGTGGGTATAGTCGAAGGTCGGCCCGAGGATCTGGCCGCCGGGCAGGTCCTTGAAGGTGGCACTGATGCGCCGGTCGCAGGCCATGGCGCCGGTGTCGACGGGGTGCGAGGCGCCGAAGCGGGGCAGCGTGGTACGGTAGGCGCGGATCAGGAACACCGCCTCGATCAGGTCGCCACGCGCCTGCTTGATCGCCAGCGCCGCGAGGTCGGGGTCGTAAAGCGAGCCCTCGGCCATCACGCGGTTCACGGCCAACGCCAGCTGTTCGCGGATCTGCGGCAGCGACAGCTCCGCGACGGACGGATCGCCCCGCCGTTCCTCGGCCAGCCAGGCGTGGGCGTTGTCGATGGCGCGCTCGCCGCCCTTGACCGCGACATACATGGCCTAGCCCTCCGCCTGCGTGCTGCGCGGCAGGCCGGCCAGCCGGTCGCCGCAGGTGAAATAGCTGTCGAAGCCGAGGGGAAAGCGGCGGCGGTTCTGCCGGAACGCCTCCGTCTCGGGCAGCGACAGGCGCGCCTCGGTCTTAATGCCGGGGCCGGTGAGGGTGGCGCCCTCGTTCGTCAAGACGTCCACCTCCACGATCAGTGTGGCCGAGCGGTCGGGGTATTCCGCCGTGCCGATGGCGAAGCGGGTGACGGGCTGCAGCGCGGCCCAGGTGCCCAGCGCGAACATCGCCTCCGCAGCCCCCACCAGCGGCGCGCCGGTGTGGAAGGTGATCCAACCGCGCAAGGCGGGGTCGTCATGGGACGGCGCGAGAAACAGCGGCGTGGTGGTGTCGCAGAGCGTCAGGATCAGCGCGCCGGCGGCCACCGAACAGGGCGCGGGCGGCTGGACCCCCGCCACGACCTCGATCCGCCCCGGCCGCGCCATCGCCTGCAACGCGGCGCGGAAGGCATGGGCCGCGTCGCGGGCGGGGTCGGCGAAACCGCCCTCCAGATGGGTCACGTCCATCGCGCTATTCCCCCCGGACCATGGTGAAGAACTCGACCTTCGTCGCCGCGGCCCTTGCCGCCCGCGCGGCCTTGCGCGCCGCGTCCTCGGCGCGCAGGGGCGCAAGGATCGCGGCCTCGACCGCTTCCCCCTGCCCGTCCTCGGCCAGCGCGTCGATCAGCGCCGCCGCCAGCGCCGCCGCCTTGTCGCGCCCCTGCACATGGCCGTGGCCCACCGCGCCCGAGGCCAGCCGCACCGAACAGCGCGTCACCGTCATCTCGCCAAGGTTGAAGGGCGCGCCCGTGGCCCCCGCCCGGCCGCGCACCATCACCGTGCCGATCTCGGGCGCGCGCAACAGCCGGTGCGCGGGCGGCTCGGGCGCATGGGCCCGCCAAAGCGCCAGCAGCCGGTCGGCCGGCGCGCGGGCCAGCGTCGAGAGGCGGGCCTTGCGGGCCTCTAGGGGATCTTGCGCAGACATCTTGGCAAGTTGTCCAATTATTATACAACTATACAAACTCCATCGCACAGGGCCCGAGTCGGTTCAAGCCTGCCCTCGTGAAACTTCGGTGACAGCCATGGGCCGCAGCCCCCTCTGGACCTCGATCCGCGACCAGATCTCGGCCGAGATCGCGCGCGGCCACTACGCCCCCGGCGACCGGCTGCCGACAGAGGCGCAGCTGGCCGACCGTTTCGGCGTGAACCGCCACACGGTGCGGCGCGCGCTGGCCGACCTCGCCGCGGCCGGCACCGTCCACGCCCGCCGTGGCGCGGGCGTCTACGTGCGGCACCGGCCCACCGCCTACCCGCTGGGCCGCCGGGTGCGGTTCCACCAGAACCTGCTGGCCGCCGGCCGCGTGCCGGAGAAGCGCATCCTGATGCTGGACACCCGCGCCGCCGACGCCGAGGAGGCGGCCGCCCTCGCCCTGCCCCCCGGCGCGGCGGTGCATGTCTACGAGGGCCTCAGCCTCGCCGACGGCGCGCCGATCGCGCTGTTCCGCTCGGTGTTCCCGGCCGACCGCCTGCCGGGAATGCTGGCGGCGCTGCGGGCCCACCCCTCCGTCACCGCGGCGCTGGGGGCGCAGGGCGTGGCCGACTACACCCGCGCCACGACCGAGATCACCGCCAAGCCCGCCACGCCGACGCTGGCCGCGCAGCTGCAGCTGCCCGCGGGCGCGGCGATCCTGCGGACGGTGGCGGTGAACGTCGATGCGGAGGGACGGCCGGTGGAATTCGGGCGCAGCTGGTTCGCGGGCGAGCGGGTGGCGCTGACGCTGGGGCCCGAGGGGCTCTAGCCGACCCGCGCGCCGGGCGGGATCGTGGGGGGCGCGGCGTTGAGCGTGTCCTTGGCGAAGCCGGCGGCGGCCTTGTAGCCGGCCATGAAGGCCGCGCGTTCCTCGGGCGGGATCACGGCGTCGATGTCGTCGAACACGCCGCCGCAGCGGTCGTTCAGAAGCGTCAGCAGGCCAAAGGGCCCCGCGCCCCGGTTGCGGAGTTGGAGCGCCGAAACAGGGGCGCAGAGCCTGTCGTCATAGGCGGCCAGCGCCGCCGGGGTGACGCCGTGGGCGAGAAGCATCGCGCCGAGCGTCCGGGCATCGACGATGGCCTGGCTCGCGCCGTTCGAGCCCGTGGGATACATCGCGTGCGCCGCATCGCCCATCAGCGCCAGGCGCCCCTGCACCCATGTCGGCAGCGGCTCCCGGTCGATCATCGGGTTCTCCCAGGCCGCCTCGGCACCCTCCAGCATCGCCGGCACGTCCAGCCAGTCGTAGCGGAACCCGTCGAAATGATGCACGAAATCGGCCACGGCCACGGGGCGGAACCAGCCCTCCTGCTGCCAGCCGTGGGCGGGGTCCACCGTCACCTCGGCGATCCAGTTGATCAGCGCCATGCCGTCGGCATCCGGCGCCGAAATCGGGTAGATCACCATGCGCTGCCGGTGCGTCCCGAGGCCGACGAAGGACGACCCGGTGCGCAGCGGATTCGCCCGGACCGTGCCGCGCCACATGATCCCGCCGCCCCATTGCACCCCGGGGTCGTCCGGGTGCATCTGCGCCCTGAGCGCCGAATGGATGCCGTCCGCCCCGATCAGCAGCGCGCCCTGCACCTCCGACACCGCGCCGTCAGCATGGGCAAGCCGCAGCGTGACGCTGTCCGCCGTCTGCGCATAGCCCGTGGCCCGCGCCCCCAGCGTCACCGCCCCGGGCCCCAGCCGGTCCCGCACGGCGTCGTACAGCGCCATGTGGAACGCGCCCCGGTGCACCGCGTATTGCGGCCAGTCGTAGCCGGCGAAGGTGCCGCGCGGCTCGGCATAGACCTCGCGCCCGTTCAGGCCCACCAGCGCCCATTCCCGCACCGGCACGCCGACGCGGTCGAGGACATCCGCCCCGAGGCCAAGGTCATACAACTCCCGCACCGCGTTCGGCTGCAGGTTCACGCCCACGCCCAGCGGCCGCATCTCGCGCGCGGCCTCGAACACCCGCACCGGCACGCCGACCTGGTGCAGGGTCAGCGCCAGCGCCAGCCCGCCGATGCCGCCGCCCGCGATGAGAACCGGCCCGGTCACGGCTCAGAGGTCGAGGAACACGGTCTCGCCCGCGCCCTGCAGGCGGATGTCGAAGCGGAACCGGCCCTCGCCCGTCTTCTTCGCGATCAGCGTCTCGACGCGCGGGCGCTGTTCGATCCGGGCGAGCAGCGGGTCGGCGGAATTGTCCTCGTCCTCGAAGTAGATCCGCGTCTGCAGCCCGATGTTGATGCCGCGCGCCACGATCCAGAGCGAGATGTGCGGCGCCATCCGCCGCCCGTCTGGCAGCGCGACCGCGCCGGGCCGCACGGTGCGCAGCGTGAACTCGCCCGTGTCCTTGTCGGCGGCGAAGCGGCAAAAGCCCGACACATGCGGGTCGGCGCCGGGCGTGCCGGGATAGCGGCCCTGGGCGTCGGCCTGCCAGCTTTCCAGCATCGCGTCGCGCATCGCCCAGCCCATGCCGTCATGGACCGCGCCGGTGATGGTGACGATCTCGCCCTGCGCCCCCTCCGCTATGGGTGACAGGCCAAGGTCCTCGGGGTAGACACCGGCCAACCCCGCGAAGCTGGGGATGCAGCCGATATGGACGTAGGGCCCCGCCGTCTGGCTGGCGGTTTCCACAAGCAGGTCAATCGGTTGCACCATGGCTCACATCCCTTGCGGCTTGTTCTCGAACATCGTCTGCCGGCGGCCGCGCAGGACGATGTCGAACTTGTAGGCGAGGTAGTCCATCGGGCGGGAATTCTGCAGGTCGAGCGGCGCCACCAGCCGGTCGAGCTGGGACCGGTCCCTGACCGTCGCGGCGATGGGGCAGCGGGCGATCAGCGGGTCGCCCTCGAAATACATCTGGGTGATCAGGCGCTGGCCGAAGGCGTGGCCGAATACGGAAAAATGGATGTGCATCGGCCGCCAGTCATTGGCCCGGTTAGGCCAGGGGTAGGCGCCGGGGCGGATGGTGAGGAACTCGTAGCGGCCCTCGCCATCCGTCAGCGTCCGCCCGCAGCCGCCGAAATTCGGGTCGAGCGGCGCGAAGTAGGTGTCCTTGACGTGCCGGTAGCGCCCGCCGGCATTGGCCTGCCAGATCTCGACCAGGGTGTGGGGCACCGGGCGGCCGGTCTCGTCCAGCACCCGGCCATGGACGCGGATGCGTTCGCCCACAGCCGGCGCCTGACCCTGGGTGAAGTTCAGGATCAGGTTGTTGTCGAGCGGCCCGATCAGGGAATGGCCGAAGCGGGGGCCGGTTTCCTCGGACGGGGTCGATTCCATCGACAGGAGCGGCCAGGTCGGCGCGCGGCTGACCGAGGTCTTGTAGTCGGGGTCGCTGGCGACGGGGTGGACCTCGCGCCGGCGGGGCATCAGGCGGCCGGTGCCGGTCATGCCGCGCCCTCCCCTTCGGCGAAGATGCGCTTGGCGATGCGGATCGCGCTGTTGGCCCGCGGCACGCCGGCGTAGATGGCGACGTGCTGGAACACCTCCATCACGTCGCGCTGCGTGGCGCCGGTGCGGGCGGTGGCGCGCAGGTGCAGCGCCAGCTCCTCCTCGTTGCCGAGGCCCGCGAGCAGCGCCAGCGTCAGCATCGAGCGTTCCCGCCGGGTCAGCGCCTCGGACGCCCAGACGGTGCCCCAGGCGGTTTCGGTGATCATCTGCTGAAACGGCGCGTCGAGGTCGGTCTTGGCGGCCTCGGCGCGGTCGACATGGGCGTCGCCCAGAACGGCGCGGCGCACCTCCATGCCCTTCGCGTGGCGGTCTGTCATCGCAACTCCTCCCCTTCTCCCCTTGTGGCACGGTCCGCCGCGCCGGGAAATGCCCGCCGTCAGAACGGCAGGCCGATGTAGTTCTCCGCGAGATCTCGGCGCGCGGTCTCGGACTGCGACAGGTGCAGGAGCGTCGCCTTGCGCATCTGCGCGGCAAAGCTGTCCTCGCCGTCGAAGCGGTGCAGCATCATGGTCATGGACCAGGAAAACCGCATCGCCTTCCAGATCCGGGCCAGCGCGCGGGCGGAATAGGCGTCGATCCCGGCGGTGTCGCCCCGGCGGATCGCGGCGATCAGCGCCTCGTGCAGGTAGTAGACGTCGGAGACGGCGAGGTTCAGGCCCTTGGCGCCCGTGGGCGGCACGATGTGGGCGGCGTCGCCGACGAGGAACAGACGGCCCCAGCGCAGCGGTTCGCAGACGAAGGAGCGGAGCGGCGCGATGGATTTCTCGACCGACGGGCCGGTGACGAGGGTGGCGGCCACCTCGGCGGGCAGGCAGGATTTCAGCTTGTCCCAGAAACGGTCGTCGGGCCAGTCCTCGACCCGCTCGGTCAGGGGCACCTGCACGTAGTAGCGGCTGAGCATCGGGTTGCGCATGGAGGCGAGCGCGAAGCCGTTGCGCGAATTGGCATAGATCAGTTCCGCGTGCGCGGGCGGGGTGCGGGACAAAAGGCCGAGCCAGCCGAAGGGGTAGACGCGCTCGAACTCCTGCCGCTTGTCGGCCGGGATCGTCTTGCGGCTGACCCCGTGGAAGCCGTCGCAGCCCGCGATGTAGGCGCAGTCGATGCGCCGCGGGGCGCCGTCCTGTGTGAAGGTGACGTAGGGCGCGTCGGTGTCGGCGTCGTGTATCGCCACGTCGGCCACCTCGTGCAGGATCGTGGCGCCCATGGCGTCCTGCGCAGCGTAGAGGTCGGCGGTCACCTCGGTCTGGCCGTAGACCATGACGCCGGTGCCGGTCAGGTCGCGGAAATCGACGCGGACCATCAGGTCGTCGTCGCTGAAGATGCAGCCGTCGTGCGGGATGCCCTCGCGGTCCATCCGGTCGCCCGCGCCCGCCTCGCGCAGCATCCGCACGGTGCCGGCCTCCAGCACGCCCGCCCGGATCCGAGACAGCACATGGGCGCGGCTTGCGCGTTCCAGCACCACCGTGGCGACGCCCGCCCGGTTCAGGAGCTGCGACAGCAAAAGGCCCGAGGGCCCGCCGCCGATGATCACGATGTCGGTCTTCAAGGCTCCGTCCTCCCCCGGGGCTTGTGTGCATCCTAGGCGCGGGCGGGCGCGGACCGAATGGACGGCACCGGCCGGCACTGGTAGGAATCGGACATGACCGAGGCCGCGCCCATCCCCGTCTTCACCCTGTTCGGGGAAACCGCGCCCTTTCCCGACATCCTGCACGTCGAACGCATCGCCGACCGCGCCCCGGCGCTGGGCTGGACCATCGCGCCGCACCGGCACGGGCAGCTGGCGCAGCTGTTGCTGATCGAGACCGGCGCGGCGGCGGCCATGCTGGACGGCGCGGCGCTCGACCTTGGGGCTGGCGCCTTTCTCTACGTGCCGCCGGGAGTGGTGCATGGCTACGGGTTTCGCCCCGGCAGCACGGGGCATGTGGTGACGCTGACCCGGGCGGTGCTGGCCTCGGCCGCGCCCGGGGCGCCGGGACTGGCCGCCGCGCTGGCCCGGCCACGCCACGGGGCGGCGGACGACAGGCTGGTGCAGCTGGTGCGGCTCCTGTCCGACAGCTTCGGCGACACGGGTAGATTTCGCGCACAGGCCGTGCTGGGGCTGGCGCAGGCGCTGCTGGCGCGGCTGGCCGAGACGGCCGAGGGCGGCGGCCCCGGCGCGGCGGCCGACCCGCGGCTGGCGCGGCTCGACGCGCTGATCGCGGCGCAGATGGCCGAGGGCTGGCAGGCGGCGGATTACGCCGCCGCCCTGTCGGTCTCGACCGGGCACCTGAGCCGGCTCTGCCGGGCCGCCCGCGGCGTCGGGGCCAAGGCCTACATCGAGCAGGCGGTGATGGAGGAGGCCTGCCGCCTGCTTGCCTTCACCACCCTGCCCGCCGCCGGGATCGGCTACCGGCTGGGCTTCGACGACCCGTCGCATTTCTCCAAGCGGTTCCGCGCCGCGCGGGGCCTGTCACCGACCGAGTACCGCCGCACGCTCGAGGGCCGCGGCGCGCCGGCACGGCCGGAAGAAAATCCGCCGCCGCCCCCGTGACGCCGCCCGGCTTTTGCGCCATCGTCGCCGCCGCGCCCGCGCGGCAGAGTCGCCCGCGCCCGACAGACGGACCCCGCCCATGACCGACACGCCCCACCCCGCCCGCGTCTACCAGGGCCCCATCGGCGGCCTGCCGCCGCAGACCCAGGTGATGACCGACCGCGCCGTGTTCACCGAGGCCTACGCGGTGATCCCCAAGGGCGTGATGCGCGACATCGTCACCAGCTACTTCCCCTTCTGGCGCGACACCCGCGCCTGGATCCTCGCCCGGCCTTTGACCGGCTTTGCCGAGACCTTCTCGCAATACATCCTCGAGATCGCCCCCGGCGGCGGCTCGGACGCGCCGGAACCCGACGCCGGGGCGCAGGGCGTGCTGTTCGTGACCGCGGGGGCGGTCGTGGTGACGCTGGACGGCGCCGACCACGCGCTGGAGCCCGGCGGCTACGCCTACCTGCCCGCGGGCAGCGGCTGGACGATCCGCAACGCCGGGGACGCACCCGCGACGCTGCACTGGGTGCGCAAACGCTACCGGGCGGTGCCGGGGCTGGACGCGCCCGAGGCGTTCTTCACCAACGAGACCCGCGTCGCCCCCGTGGCGATGCCGGGCACGGACGGGCGCTGGGCCACCACGCGCTTCGTCGACCCGTCCGACCTGCGCCACGACATGCACGTCAACATCGTGACCTTCGAGCCGGGCGCCTGCATCCCCTTTGCCGAGACCCACGTGATGGAACACGGGCTCTACGTGCTCGAGGGCAAGGCCGTCTACCGGCTCAACAAGGACTGGGTCGAGGTCGAGGCCGGGGATTTCATGTGGCTGCGCGCCTTCTGCCCGCAGGCCTGCTACGCCGGCGGGCCGTGGCGGTTCCGCTACCTGCTCTACAAGGACGTGAACCGCCACGCCGAGCTGCCCGGCGGCTTCGGCTGACGCGCGCTCCGATCACACCGGGCCGGGCGAGGCCCGCACCATACCACCAGAGGGGACATTGATGACACTCGACGCCACCACCATCGAGACGCTCAAGGGCGTCTCGACCGCCACGCTGACCACGATCCTGCTCAAGAAGGGCCTGCGCAACGTCTGGATCCGCGGCGCCATGCCGATCCGCGAGGGCCAGCCGCGGCTGGTCGGCCGCGCCTTCACCCTGCGCTTCGTGCCCGCGCGCGAGGATCTGGCCACGCCCGCCAGCTGGGGTTCGCCGATCTCGACCCGGGCCGCGATCGAGGCGATGCCCGAGGGCTGCATCGCAGTGGCCGACGCCATGGGCATCACAGACGCCGGCATCTTCGGCGACATCCTGTGCAACCGCATGGTGCAGCGGAAGGTCGCGGCCCTGATCACCGACGGGGTGGTGCGGGACGCGGCGGGCGTGCTCGGCACCGGCCTGCCGGTCTGGTCGCGCGGCATCGCGGCGCCGCCGTCGGTCGCGGGCCTGACCTTCGTCGGCTGGCAGGAGCCCATCGCCTGCGGCGGCGTGGCCGTCTTCCCCGACGACGTGATCGTGGTCGATGACGACGGCGCGGTGCTGATCCCGGCGGCCTTCCTCGACGAGGTGCTGGCCGAGGCCCCCGAGCAGGAGCGGATGGAGGCCTGGATCATGACCGAGGTCGACCGCGGCGTGGAACTGCCCGGCCTCTACCCGATGAACGCCGAGACCAAGGCCCGCTACGAGGCGTGGAAGGCGTCGCAGGGGTTGTGAGCCACGGCGCGCCGATCCTGCGGGGGATCCACCACGCGGCGATCATCTGTTCCGACTATGCGCGGTCCCGCGCCTTCTACACGGAGGTGCTGGGGCTGCGCGTGATCGCGGAAAACCACCGCGCCGAGCGGGACAGCTGGAAGCTCGACCTCGGCCTGCCGGACGGCGGGCAGGTCGAGCTGTTCTCCTTCCCCGATCCGCCGCCGCGCCCCACCACGCCCGAGGCGCAGGGTCTGCGGCACCTCGCCTTCACGGTGGCCGACGTGGCCGCGACCAAGGCGTGGCTGGAGGCGCAGGGCGTGGCGGTGGAGCCGGTCCGCATCGACCCCCACACCGGGCGCGCCTTCACCTTCTTCCGCGACCCCGACGGCTTGCCGCTGGAGCTCTACGAGGCCGGCTAGCCCCCCTTGCGCCCGGCCGCGTGGCGGTATCCTCTGGGCCCGACCGACACCGGAGGCCCCCCGATGACCCCACGCTTCGCCGCCCGCATGGACCGGGTCCAGCCCAACGCCATCGGCGAGTTGCTGGCGCTGGGGGCCGACCCCGGGATCATCTCCTTCGGTGGCGGCTACCCCGACCCCACCCTGTTCCCCGCCGCGGCGCTGGAGGCGGTGTTCTCCGAGGTGATCCGCGCGCCGGGCGGCCTGTCGATGCAATACGCACCCTCGGACGGGCTGCCGCGGCTGAAGGAACAGGTCGCCGCCCTGATGACCGCGGACGGCACGCCCTGCGGGGCCGACGACGTGCTGATCCTGCAGGGCAGCCAGCAGGGCCTCGATTTCGCGGCCAAGATGATGGTCGACCCGGGCGACGTGATCGTGACCGAGGATCCCACCTTCCTCGGCGCGCGCATCGCCTTCGACCCCTGCGAACCGGCCTATGCCGCGATCCCGATGGATGCCGAGGGGATGCGCATGGACGTGCTGGCCGAGGTGCTGGCCCGCACGCCCCGGGCCAAGATGATCTACACGGTGCCCGAGTTCCAGAACCCGACCGGCGTGACCCTGTCGCTCGCCCGCCGCAAGCGGCTGATCGAGATGGCCAACGCCCACGACCTCGTGGTGCTGGAGGACACGCCCTACCGCCAGATCCGCTTCGAGGGCGACCATCTGCCCACGCTGAAGTCGCTCGACACGCAGGGCCGCGTGATCCACCTCGGCTCCTTCTCCAAGGTGCTGGTGCCGGGGCTGCGGGTGGGCTGGGCGGTGGCGTCCCCGGCGCTCCTGCACAAGATGAAACTCCTGAAGCTGGCCGCCGACACCCAGACCTCGACCCTGAACATGGCCGCCGCCAGCCTGTTCCTCGACCGCCACGACCTGTCCGCCCACATCGACCTGCTGCGCGCCGCCTACCGCCGCAAGAAGGACGTGATGCTGGACGCCATCCGCCGGCATTTCCCGCAGGATGTGGCCGTGACCGACCCCGAGGGCGGGCTGTTCACATGGGCCAGTTTCCCCGAAGGCTTCGACGCCACCGCCTTCATGCGCGACGTGGCCCTGCCGAAGGCGCGGGTCGCCTACGTGCCGGGCGGCAGCTTCTTCCCGGTGACCGAGCGGCCGAACCACGCCCGCTTCAACTATTCCGCCCAGTCCGAGGCGCGGATCGAGGCGGGTATCGCCGCCCTCGGCGCCGCGCTGAAGGCGCAGATGTAAGGCCCGCCCATGTCCGTGACGCTCCACCCCGCCCCCGCCCCCCTGCCCGACGCCGCCCTTGCGCCCTGGCGCGAGGTGCCCGTGGCGCTCGCTGTCGACTGCGCCCCGGGCGCGCGGCAGATCGACCCCGCGATCCGGCCCCTGCGCCCGGCGGGGCAGCAGCCGCGGCTGTTTGGCCGCGCGGTCACGGTGCAGGTCAGCCCGCCCGATTTCGGCGCGATGCTATACGCGCTCGACGTGGCGGGGCCGGGCGACGTGCTGGTGGTGGACGCCGGCGGCGACGCCGTCACCGCGATGATCGGCGAGATCCTGTCGGGCCACCTGCGCCGGAGGGGCGTGGCGGGGATCGTGCTTGATGGTGCCGTGCGCGACGTGGGCACGCTGGCCGGATGGGAGGATTTCGCCGTCTTCGCCCGCCACGTCACACCGCGCGGGCCCACGGGCGCGGCGGGCGGCACGCTGAACGCAAAGGTGACGGTCGGCGGCGTGACCGTGGCGCCGGGCGACCTGATCCTTGGCGACGACGACGGCCTCGTCTGCCTGCCGCCCGCGACGGTCCGGGACGGGCTCGGGCCGGTGCAGGCGAAGGCCGGGAAGGAGACGGAGTGGGAGCGCCGCCTCGCCGCCGGGGAAAGCGCGGCGGCGGTCTTCGGCCTCGCCCCGCCCGCCCGCGGTTGACCCGCCCGCCCCGCCGCGCCAAGCCTTGAGCCCGACCCCGCAGGGAGGCCCGCCGATGAAGCTCGAGTTCCACCACATCAACTACGTCGCCGAGGACGTGGAGCGGCTGCACCGCTTCTACACCGAGGTGCTGGGCCTCGACGACATCCCCATCGCCAGCTTTCCCCGGCCCGAGGTCAAGGACGGCAAGGGCTTCGGCGGCACGATCCGCTTCGCCACCGACGGCAGGATGCAGATGCACCTGGCCGAGAAGGACCTGACCGTCGCCTTCCGCAACGGCGCGGTCATCAACCCGGTGGAGCGCGGCCACATCGCGTTCCGCACCGACGACATCGACGGCTTCAAGGCGATGCTGGACGCGCGCGGTATCCCCTATTCGGACTACGGCACGGCCTTCGCCAAGGAATGGCACCAGGTGTTCTTCCACGACCCCGAGGGGAACGTGATCGAGGTCCACCAGCAGGTGGCGTGACCTACGCGAAGGGCGGCGTGACCCCCAGCCGGGCCGCCCCAGCGGCCAGTTCGGCCGCCACGTCGCGCGGCAGGATCAGCCCCCCGGCGCGGGCGGCGGCGTCGGCGCGGGCCTCCATCTCGCCGGGGTAGAAGATCTCGGCCACGCCCGGCGCACGGGGGGCGGATTTCAGGGTGGCGATGAGCGCCTCCATGTCGGCCTCGAATTCCGCCAGCGGGCGCAGCCGCGCGATGTCGATGGCCATGGCGAAATGCCCCGCGCCCGACCGGCCCTCGGGCTTGTAGGGGCCGACCACGTCGGGGGCGAAGGCGCTGCCCGACAACAGGCCCGACAGCACCTCCATCGCCACCGTGATCGCATAGCCCTTGTGCCCGGCCATCGGCAGGATCGTCCCCGCGATGCCCGCCGCGGGGTCGGTCGTGATCCGGCCGTCGGCGTCCATCGCCCAGCCCTCGGGGATCGCCTCGCCGCGGGCCTGCGCGACGTAGAGCTTGCCGCGGGCCACGGCCGTGTTGGCCATGTCGACCATCATCGGCGCGTGCCGCCCCGCCGGCGCGGCCCAGGAAAACGGGTTGTTCCCGATCCGCTTTTCCCGCCCGCCCCAGGGCGCCATGGCGGGCGAGGCGTTGGTCGACAGGAACCCGATGCAGCCCGCCTCGGCCGCCATGCGGGTGAAATACATCGCGGTCCCGAAATGACCCGAGTTGCGCACGGCGACCGCGCCGATCCCGTGCCGTTTCGCGGCGCGGATCGCCTGCTCCATCGCGGCCCGCGTCACCACCTGCCCCACGCCGTCCTGCCCGTCGATCAGGCTGAGCGCGCCCGGTTCGGCCTCGGTCACGGGCGCGGCGGTGCCGGACATGGCGCCCGTCTCCAGCCGCTTGCCGTACCAGAACAGCCGCATCACCCCGTGCGACGGGTGCCCCCAGAGATCCGCCTGCACCAGCGTGTCGGCCAGCAGCGCCGCGGGATCGGGCGCAAGGCCCAGCGCGGCATAGCAGTCCGCCGCGAAGGCCCTCAAAGCGCCTGCGTCCACCCGGACGCCCGCGGCGGTCATTCCGGCACCGGCGCGATGCGCAGCACCTCGCCCGTCTCGACCAGCGTGCGCGTCGCCTCGGCCGAGGCGTAGGTCCAGAAGATGCGCAGGGGCGTGTCGGGGGACGGGTTGGAAAAGCGGTGCCTCAGCCCCGCCGCCACCCAGACCACGTCGGAGGGGCCGGCGCGGCGGGTCTCGCCCTCGATCTCGACCAGCGCCTCGCCCGCCACGATCAGCACGCTTTCCTCGCAATTGTGCAGGTGGAGGGGGATGCCGCCGCCGGGCGGGATGTCGGTGAAGCCGTTCAACAGCGCCGCCGCGCCGGTGTCGGGCGTGATCATCTGCACGGTCGAGGCCCCGCCGCCGCGCGCGATGCGGGGGCGATCGGCCTCGCGCCGGATCGCGCTACCGGGGGTCGAGGACATGGGTCTGCACCTCCTTGTCCTGCACCAGCGCCGCGGACCGGTCGCGGAACACGGCGTAATGGGGCGTGGCCAGATGCGAGTCGAAGGCCGCGCGGTCATCGTAAAGCTCGTAGAGGAAGAAGCGGCCGGGCGCGCCTTCGGTCTCGCAGACGTCGAAGCGGCGGCAGCCGGGTTCGTCCGCGACCGACCGCGCGGCGTTCTCGGCCAGCACGGCGCGCAACTCCGCGGCGCGGCCCGCGACGGCGGTGAGCGATACTGTGACGACATACATGCGCGCCCCTCCTCCTTGTCCCCGGCACAGGAGTAGGCGCGGCTCCCGCGCCTGTCCATGCCCCGTGCCGGCGACCGGAACTCTTCTACAAGAAACCTCCGGCCGCCGACGCCCGTCAGCCCCGCGGCGCGTCGTCGGCGCGGTAGACGGCGATCAGCTCGTCCACCGTGGTCTCGGCGGTGAAGCCCAGCGCGCGGGCCGCGGCGGGGTCGAAGGCGCGGGGCCAGTTGTCGATGATCGCCGCGATGGCGGGGTCCGGCGCATGGTCGATCAGCGCCACGGCCTGCGGCCCCGCCGCCCGCTCCAGCGCCGCGATCTGGTCGCCGACGCTGCAGGCGACGCCCGGCATGGTCAGCGTCCGGCGCGGGCCCACCGCCACGCCATCCAGCCCCGCGGCGTGGATCAGGAACCCCACCGCGGCGCGCGGGCTGGCCAGCCAGTGCCGCGTCGTCTCGGGCACGGGCAGCGTGCTGCGCTGCCCCGCCAGCGGCTCGCGCAGGATGCCGGAAAAGAACCCCGAGGCCGCCGCGTTGGGCCGGCCCGGCCGGATCACGATGGTCGGCAGGCGCAGGCCGATGCCGTCCATGAAGCCGCGCCGGGTGTAGTCGTCGATCAGCAGCTCGGCGATGGCCTTCTGCACCCCGTAGCTGGTGCGCGGTGCGCGGATGTGATCGTCGGGGATCACGTCCGGCAGCGGCGCGCCGTAGACGGCCAGCGACGAGGTGAACACCAGCCGGGGGCGGTAGCCGTCGGCCAGATGCGCGTGGCGGATCGCCTCGAACAGCGCGCGGGTGGCGTCGAGGTTGACGCGGTAGCCCTTCTCGAAATCGGCCTCGGCCTCGCCCGACACCACCGCGGCGAGGTGAAAGATCACGTCGGGCCGCCGGGCGACCAGCGCCGCGGCGACGCCATCGTCGGACAGGTCGGCGGCCTGCGACTGCGCCAGCGCCCCGGCCCCCGCGGGCACCGGCGGCGCGGCGATGTCGACGAGGTCGAGGCGGGTCAGCGCCCGGCCCGCCAGCGCGCCGTCGCCCGCGATCCGCGCGGCCAGCTTCGCGCCGATCATGCCGCCGGCGCCGATGATCAGGACATGCATGGCGGTTCCCCTCCCCCGTTCGACCCTGCGCCCCGGTGTAGCGCAAACCGTTGCGGCGGAAAGCCATTTTCGCGCCCCCCCTCGACGCGCGCCGGCCCCTGTCACAGTATCCGCCCGCCCGCATCCCCCGAAAGGCCCGCCATGACCGCCCCGATCCCCTTCTTCGACGGCCACAACGATGTCCTCCTGCGGCTGATGACCTCCGCCGCCCCGCGCGACGAGGTCTGGCTGGGCGACACCGGGGCCGGGCACCTCGACCTGCGCCGGATGCAGGCGGCGGGCTTCGCGGGCGGGCTGTTCGCCATCTTCGTGCCGTCCCGGCCGGCGGGGCCGCCCACCGATTTCCGCAAGCTGATGGCCGAGCCGCCCTACGCCCTGCCCCTGCCCGATCTGATGGACCACGCGGCCGCCCAGCCCGTGGCGATGGCCATGGCGGGCCTGATGCACTGGATGGAACGCGCCGCGCCCGACGCCTTCCGTGTCTGCCGGACCCCTGCCGAGATCCGCGCCGCGATGGCCGCGGGCGCCATCGCGGGGGTGATGCACATGGAGGGCGCCGAGGCGATCGGCCCCGACCTCGACGCCCTTTACCTGTTCCACGAGATGGGGCTGCGGTCGCTCGGCCCGGTCTGGAGCCGACCCACGATCTTCGGCCACGGGGTGCCGATGGCGTTTCCCGGCACGCCCGACACCGGGCCGGGCCTGACCGACCGGGGCCGCGACCTTGTCCGGCTCTGCGACGAGCTGGGCATCCTGATCGACCTGTCGCACCTGAACGAGAAGGGGTTCGACGATGTCGCCGCCGTGTCGTCCGCGCCGCTGGTCGCCACCCATTCCAACGCCCACGCGATCTGCCCCTCGACCCGCAACCTGACCGACCGGCAGCTGCACATGATCCGCGAGCGCGGCGGCATGGTGGGGCTGAACTTCGCCACCTTCTTCCTTGCCCCGGATGGCCGCTCGGGTCCCGGCCTCGGCTGGGAGGTGATGCTGCGCCACCTCGACCACCTGATCGAACAGGCGGGCGAGGACCATGTCGGCCTCGGCTCCGACTTCGACGGCTGCGTGGTGCCCGACTGCATCGGCGACGTGACCGGCGTGCCCGCCCTGTTCGACGCGATGGCGCGGCACGGCTACGACGCCGCGCTGATCGCGAAACTCGCCCGCGGCAACTGGCTCGCCTGCCTCGACCGCTGCCTGCGCTGAGGCGATCCCCCGTTGTGTCCCGCCCGCCGCCGGCGCACCCTGCGGCCATGCCCCTGCAGGAGCCCGCCATGCCCGACGCCCCCGGCACCGACACGCTGAAATCGACCGACGCCCTGCCCCGCGTGGTGCGCGCGTGCGGCGCCTACCTGTGGGATGCCGCCGGCAAGCAATACATCGACGGGTCGGGCGGCCCGGCCGTCTACTGCCTCGGGCACGCCCACCCCGAGGTGAACCGCGCGATCTGCGACCAGCTCGAGGCCATCGCGCATGGCTACCGCTACAACTTCACCACCGACGCGCTGGAGGAGCTGACGGCCATCATCCGCGCGCGGGTGGGCGGCACGCTGTCCGAGATGGTCTACGTCACCGGCGGGTCCGAGGCGGTGGAAAGCTGCCTCAAGATCGCGCTGCAGTACCAGACGGCCATCGGGCAGAAATCCCGCCGCGTCTTCATCAGCCGCGAGCGGTCCTGGCACGGCAACACGCTGGGCGCGCTGGGGCTGTCGGGCTTTGCCGAGCGGACGGCGGCCTACGAGGGGGCCTTCATCCCCTCGGTCAAGATCCCGCCCGCCAACGCCTACCGCCCCCTGCCCGGCGCCACGGCCGAGACCGCGGGCGCCGCGGCGGCGGCGGAGCTTGAGGCGGCGATCCTGCGGGTCGGCCCGGAGAAGGTCGCGGCCTTCGTGTTCGAGCCGGTGGTCGGCGCGGCCGGTGGCTGCGTCCCCGCGCCGCCGGGTTACGCCAAGGCCGTGCGCGAGATCTGCACCCGCCACGGCGTGCTGGTGATCGCCGACGAGGTGATGTGCGGCGCCGGGCGCTGCGGCACCTGGCGGGCGCTGGAACATGACGGGGTGGAGCCCGACATCATGGCCGTCGCCAAGGGGCTGGCGGGCGGCTACCAGCCGCTGGGCGCCGCGATCTGCACCACCGCCGTGTGGGAGGCGATCCGCGCCGCCGACGGGGCCTTCGGCACGGGCCACACCTTCACCGGCCACACCGCGGCCTGCGCGGCGGGTGTCGCGGTGCAGCGGATCGTGGAACGCGAGGGGCTGGTGGACCGCGTCGCCGCCAACGGGCCGCGCCTGATGGGCTGGCTGGCCGAGGCGCTGGCGGGGGTCGAGGCCATCGGCGACATCCGCGGGCGGGGGCATTTCATCGCGCTGGAGCTGGTGGCCGACCGCGCGACCAAGGCCCCCTTCGACCGCGACCGGCGGCTGTTCATGAAGATCCGCGCGCAGGCGATGGCGAACGGGCTGATCTGCTATCCCGTGGGCGGCAACGTCGACGGGCATTCGGGCGACATCGTCATCTTCGCGCCGCCCTACAACGCCACCGACGACGAGCTGGCCGAGATCGTGGACAAGGGCGCGACCTCGGTCCGGCAGGTGCTGGCGGCCGAGGGGCTGGCCTGATGGGCAAGATCATCATCTCCTGCGCCATCACCGGGTCGATCCACACGCCCTCGATGTCGCCGCACCTGCCCGTCACCGCCGACCAGATCGCCACGCAGGCGATCGACGCAGCGCAGGCCGGGGCCGCCATCCTGCACCTGCACGCCCGCGACCCCGCCGATGGCCGCCCCTCGGCCGACCCGGCGCACTGGATGGGGTTCCTGCCGCGCATCAAGGCGGGCTGCGACGCCATCGTCAACATGACGACGGGGGGCAGCGCGGTGATGACGCTCGACCAGCGCCTCGCCGCGCCGCTGATGGCGGAACCCGAGCTCTGCTCGCTCAACATGGGGACGATGAACTTCGCCCTCTACCCGATGCTGGGCAAGCGCACCGACTGGCTGCACGACTGGGAGGAGCCGTTCCTGCGCAACTCGGACGACCTGGTGTTCAAGAACACGCCGCGCGACATCGCGGGCGTGCTGACCCGTATGGGCGCCGAGCGCGGCGCGCGGTTCGAGTTCGAATGCTACGATGTCGGCCACCTCCACATGCTCAGGCATTTCGAGGACCGCGGGATGATCCGCGCGCCGATCTTCCTCCAGTTCGTGATGGGGGTGCTGGGCGGCATCGCGGCCGAGCCCGAACACCTGACCCACCTGAAGGAGACCGCCGACCGGCTGTTCGGCGACCGCTACCTGTTTTCCGTGCTGGCCGCGGGGCGGCGGCAGATGGCCATGGCCGCAATGGCGGCGGGCATGGGCGGGCATGTGCGCGTGGGGCTGGAGGACAACCTCTACATCGCGCAAGGGCAGCTTGCGACGTCGAACGCGGAACAGGTCGCCAAGATCCGCCGCATCGTCGAGGAGCTGGGCCGCACCGTCGCCACCCCCGACGAGGCGCGCGCGATGCTGGGCACCAAGGGCGCGAACAAGGTGGCGTTCTGATGGTCACCTTGCTGGACGACCCGGCCCCCGAGGCCGTGGCGCAGGCGCTGCGCGCACTGGCCCGCGACGTGGGCGACCCCTACCGGATGGACGACGCGGTGCTGGCCCGCGCGCTTGGGCGTGGCACGGCGGCGGTGCTGGCCGAGGCGGGCGGCGCGCCGGTGGGCGTGGCGGTCTACGTGGTGTTCCCCTCGACCACGCGGGGGCGGATGGGGGCCTTCGTCACCGACCTTTGGGTGGCCGAGGGGCAGCGGGGCACGGGGCTGGGCCGGCGCCTGCTGACCCGCGTGCGCGACCGGGTGGCGGCGGAGTGGGGCGCGACGTTCCTGCGGCTGAACTACTTCGCCGACAACCCCGGCGCGGTGGCCTTCTACACCCGGCTCGGATTCCGGCCGATGCCGGGCGAGACCTGGGTGACGCTGGAGGGCGCGGCGCTGGACGCGCTGGTCTGAGGGCTATAGCACCACGCCCGGGTCGGCGCCCAGCTCCAGCCCCGGAAAGACCGCCCGCTGCACCAGCCCGGTGTCGAGCCCGAACAGCCCCGCCATCGCCCAGCCGGCATAGGCGCGCAGGTCGCGCGTGGGCCTGAGGTCGCGGCGGTCGTAGAGGTCGGCCTCCTCCAGCCCCGGCCAGTCGGCGTGGACGCGCCCGCCCCGCACCGCGCCGCCCGCCAGCAGGAGCGCGCCGCCGGTGCCGTGGTCCGTCCCGCCCGAGCCGTTCAACCGCGCGGTGCGCCCGAACTCCGTCATCGCCAGCACCGCCGTCCGCCCCCAGACCGGCCCGAGCCCGTCGCGCAGGGTCAGGATCGTGTCGGCCAGCCGCGCCAGCAGCCCCGGCATCCGCCGCGCCTGGTGGCTGTGGGTGTCCCAGCCGCTGAGCGAGAAGCTGGCGATGCGGGTGTCGCCGCGGAGCCGGGCGGCGGCAAACTCGGCCAGCGCGCGGTCGGGCGACCCACCGCCCCCGCCCGGCGCGACCGAGCGGGCCAGCGCCACCGCCTCGGCGGCGGCGTCGTGGAACAGCGGGTCCGAGCGGTAGGCCAGCGCCAGCAGCTGCTCGGCCGACTCTCCCAGCGCCAGGCGCGTCTGCGGCGACCAGTTGGCCACCGGCGCGGCGCCGGTCAGGATGCGCAGGTTCTCGCGCCCGATGGCAAAGCCCGTCTCGGCCTCGGCGCCCGGCGTCGCCTGCAGCAGCCGGTTCAGCCAGCCGTCGCGCAGCCCGCCGTCGCCCGGCGCGGCGCTGCCGCCGGCCTCGAGGATGTCCTGCCCGTCGAAATGGCTGCGCCCGTCGCGGTAGGGGGTCGACACCGCGTGGGCGAAGGCCAGCTCGCCCGCCTGCCACAGCGGCAGCAGCGGCGACAGCCCGTCATGCAGCGCGAACCGGCCGTCGAGCGGCGTCGCCGTCCCGCCCGGGTCGGGGCGCAGGGCGGCGAAGCCCGGATCGCCCACCGGCCGCAGCACGTCGAGCCCGTCCATCGCGCCGCGCAGGACGATCACCACCAGCCGCGCGTCCCAGGGCGCCGAGGCCAGCGTGATCCGCGTCATCAGCGGAAAGGCCGCGGCCGAGCACCCCAGCGCCCCCAGCAGCTGCCGCCGCGTCGTCGCCGCGTGGTCCATCGCGCTACCTCCTGTTGAACTCGGCCGAGGCCAGCACCAGCGCCACCGCCTCGCGCCGGGTCTCGGCCGCGCCGACGGCAAAGCGCAGGTCGGGCCCCGCCAGCCCCGGCAGCATCGCGTCGAGAAAGCCGCGCGGGTCGCCGAGCCGGTCGACCAGCCGCCCCGCCAGCGCCGTCGCCCAGCCGATCCGCGCCGCCAGCCCCTGCGGCGTGATCCAGTCGCCCGGCGCTTCGGGCCAGCCATCGGGCCCGCGCGGCCGCTGGAAGGGCTGGCCCATGTGGGTCAGCGGCACGTCGAGGAGGCGGCGGACCTCGCCGGGTTCCAGCGCCGCGACCTCGGCCGCCGTGACCCCGCCCGCGACCAGCGCCGAGGCGACGAATTCCAACGGCGGCTTGACCTTGGCCAGCGTCGGCGCCAGCGCCAGCGGATGGGTCACCAGCGCCCCGGTGACCGCCATCAGGTCGCCGCCCTGCGCCGCGTAGACCGCCGCCAGATCCTCGACCAGCGCCGCGGGCGGGTCGTCGGCCACGAAATGCACCGCCAGCTTGCGCGCGAGGTGCCGGGCGGTGGCGGGATGCGCCGCGAGATCCCCGAGAAAGGCGTCGATGTCCTCGATCCGCGCCGGCCCGTCGCCGCCGTAGCGCCGCCCGAGGACGGTCTCGGCCCCCGGCTCGGCGGCGGCGGGGCGGAACACGAAGGCGCGGTCGCGGTCGATCATGAGCCCGGTCAGCAGCTCGGCCGCTGCGCGCACGTCGGCCTGGGCATAGCCGCCGCCGACCCCCAGCGTGTGCAGCTCCAGCAGCTCGCGGGCGAGGTTCTCGTTCAGGCCGCGCCCGCCGCGTGCCGCCGCCGCCGATCCCGGCCCGTAGGACAGGTGCTGGTCGAGGTAGACCAGCATCACCGGGTGCCGGATCACCGCCCTCAGCATGTCGGCGAAGCGCCCCGTGACATGCGGGCGGATCGCCTCGTCGACAAAGGCCGGCACCGCGGCGCGGCCGGTCGGGCCGGCGGCGGCGACGGTGAAATGGTCGGCCCAGAACCACACCAGCCGCTCGCGCAGGGGGGCGTCGGTGTCGAGAACCCGCGCCAGCACCGCCCGCAGCCCCGCGCGGCCGGCCGCGACCAGCGCCGCGTTGGCCGCGTCGCGCCGGGCCTCGGCGCCCGCCTGCCCCTCGCGCAGCGCGGCGTTTGCGGCCTGAAGCTCGGCGCGCAGGGCCGCGGTTTCGGCGTAAGGTGCCACCGGGTGGCGTCGGGCGGCACGGTCGGGGCGGCCCAGCGCTGCCAGCATCGCCGCCGCGGTCAGCGCCGGCCGCCCGGGCCCGAACCCGTGACCGAAGCGGATCTGGGCGATTTGCGATCCGTCCAAGCGCTGCTCCGTCCCAAGGGGCCCGGCCCCATCACCGTCGGACCGTCCGGCGAAGCATAACACCCCGCGGCCCCCCGGGGCTATGGCGCGGAGGCCGCGGGCCGGGGCGTCGGCGGGGGGCCGCCACGGGCTAGCGCGGCAGCACGAGGTCCACCCGCAGCCCCCCCAGATCGGCGCTTTCGCCCAGCGACAGGCTGCCGCCGTGGCGCTGCGCGATGTCGCGCGCGATGGCGAGGCCGAGACCCACCCCCGAGCCCTTGTCCTGGTTGCGCGCCGCGTCGAGGCGGGCGAAGGGCTTCAGCGCCTCCTCGCGGCGGTCGGCGGGGATGCCCGGCCCGTCGTCCTCGACCGTGAAGCGGATCGCCCGGTCCGGCAGCGCCACCGTCAGCCGCGCGGTCGTGCCGTAGCGCAGCGCGTTGGACAGCAGGTTCATCACGCAGCGCCGCACCGCCTGCGGGCGCAACAGCAGCGTGGTGCCGGGATCGGGGGCGGCCAGCGTCACCCGCCCGCCGCCCCGCGCGGCGTCGGCGACAAGCCCGCGCGCCAGCGCGACCGGGTCGGTGGGCACCGGGTCGTCCAGCGCCTCGCCCCGGGCGAAGTCGAGAAAGGTCTCGAGCAGCGCCTCCATCTCGGCCACGTCCCGCGACAGCGCCGCGACCTCGGGGTCCTGGTCCAGCATGCTGAGGCCCAGCTTCATCCGGGTGAGCGGCGTGCGCAGGTCGTGGCTGACCCCCGACAGCATAAGGGTGCGCTGTTCCAGCATCCCCTCGATCCGCCCGCGCATGTCGAGGAAGGCGCGCCCTGCGCTGCGCACCTCGGTCGCGCCCGAGGGGTTGTAGGGCACCACCCGCCCCTTGCCGAAGGCGTCCGCCGCCTCGGCCAGCCGCTTGATCGGCTTGAGCTGGTTGCGCAGGAACAGGTAGGCGACCCAGGTCATGAACAGGCCGGTGAAGATCATCAGCACCAGCAGCTGGTGCGGGTTCGACGCCGACATCCGCTGCCGCGTCACCGACAGGGCGACGGGGCCCGCGCGCCCCTCCAGCACCACGACGGGCCGGCGCCAGTCGGTCGACAGGTCCACCGCGACCAGCTGCGGGAGATTGCGGCGCAGCACCCGGATCGCCTCGATCCCGGTCAGGTCGTAGACCGCGCGGCGGTCGGCGGTCAGCCCCGCGGGCGGCGGCCCGATCCCGATCTGCAGCGCCGCGGCCACCGCGGCCGCCGCCTCCGGCCCGCCGCGGTCGATCTCGTCCAGCACCAGCGCCAGGTCGAGCGCCAGCGCGGCGCTCATCTGGCCCGCGACCTCCTGGAAATAGCGTTGCAGGATCTGCGCCGAGACGACAATCTGCAGGGTGACGATCGGCACGAGCAGGATCAGCGCGGCCCGGCCATACAGGCCCCGCGGCATCATCCGTTTGAGCCAGGCGAATTCCATGGGGCCAGTTAACCGGGCGGGCGCGGGGATGGAAAGCGAAAGCGCGGCCGTGCGGCTGGAACCGGGGCTGAGGCGGATCACCGCGCCGAACCCCTCGCCGATGACCTTCCGCGGGACGAACACCTACCTGGTCGGCGAGGGCGAGGTGGCGGTGATCGACCCCGGCCCCGCCGACCAGCGGCACCTGTCCGCGATCCTCGGGGCGCTGGCGCCCGGCGAACGGGTCGGCGCGATCCTCGTGACCCATTCCCACCGCGACCACGCCCCCCTCGCCCGGCCGCTGGCCGATGCGACGGGCGCCCCCGTGCTGGCCGCCGGCCCGTCGGACTGGGGCCGGTCCCCGGTGATGGCGCGGCTGGCCGCGGCGGGCGGGATCGGCGGCGGCGAGGGGGTCGACGACGGCTTCGCCCCCGACCGGCAGATCGCCGAGGGCGACCGCGTGGCGGGCGGCTGGGGCGAGATCGCGGTGCTGGAAACGCCGGGCCACATGGCCAACCACCTCAGCTTCGCGTGGGAGGGGGCGCTGTTCACCGGCGACCTGATCATGGGCTGGTCGACCTCGCTGGTGTCGCCGCCCGACGGCGACATGGGCGCGTTCCTCGCCTCCTGCCGCCGGCTGGCGGGGCGCGCCGACCGCGTCTACCACCCGGGCCATGGCGACCCGGTGACGGACCCCCAGGCGCGCGCGGCCGAACTGGTCGCCCACCGCGAGGCGCGCGAGGCCCAGATCCTCGCCGCCCTCGCCATCGGCCCGCCCGCCACCGCCGCCGAGCTCGCCGCGCGCATCTACACCGAGGTCGCCCCCGCCCTCCTGCCAGCCGCCGCCCGCAACGTTCTGGCGCATCTCGTTGATCTTGCGAGCAGAAATCGGGCCGCGCCCGACGGCGCGATCACCGCCGGCACCCGGTTCTCGCGGGCCTGAGCGCGGCGGGCAACTTTTTGCCCCGACCCTCTGGACGCTCGGAATCGCAGTTGCTATACGCACCGCCAGTTCCGGCGTAGCTCAGCGGTAGAGCAGTTGACTGTTAATCAATTGGTCGTAGGTTCGATCCCTACCGCCGGAGCCAATCCTTCCCGCACAATCCGCTGATCCCGCGCGGCCGTCATGGCCGGGCACGGTCATGGCTTCGCACCCGCCTGCGCATCCCTGATCCCCGGCGATTCTGCCCGATCCGTTGCAAGACCGCCGCGCGCTGGCTCTTGCTGCAGCGCAGAGCGCCCAAGATGCGGGCAGATGATGAATCCCGCATCGAAAGTAGGCCCGCCGCCTTCCCCCGCGGCCAGACCGACCCCATTCTCGACTTGTCAGCCACCGGGTCGCTTCTCCTCCCTTCCTTACCGGCCCGACTGTCTGACGCGAAAACCCTTCTGGCGGCCCGCCTCCTCGTCTCTCTTCCACACTGGTCGGGTCGCCAGCTTTTTTCGGAGTAGAAGCTGGCAGGGGCACGCCGCCCCGGGTCATTGCTCCCTTCCCCCGGCGCCCCCGCGCCCAGTGAAGGAGGCCATGATGGCGCAGCCCTACGGCTACGACGAACTCAACCGCGAATCCCGCATCGGCGGCATGGGCACCGAGGGCACCCACGCGGTGGCCCTGATCGACCTGTCCGACTTCGACGCCCGCAAGCCCGAGATCGCCGACCAGCTGTGGCAGGCGGCGACCACGCTGGGGCTGTTCCAGCTGACCGGCCACGGCATCCCGATGGCGCAGATCGAGGAGGCCTTCGCGCTGTCCGAGGCGTTCTTCGCCCAGCCGATGGAAGCCAAGGCCGGGATGCCGCTGCGCCCCGGCACCAATGCCGGCTGGGAGTTCAAGGCGCAGGTCCGCCCCTCGACCGGCACGCCGGACCAGAAGGAAAGCTACCAGATCACGCGGCCCCGCATGGACGGGCTCTGGCCCGACGAGGCGGCCATTCCCGGCTTCAAGGAAAAGATGCTGGCCTTCGAGGCGGCGAACTGGGCCGTGGCGATGAAGGTGCTGTCCTGCTTCGCCCTCAAGCTCGGCTTCGACGCGGACCTGTTCACCCGCGCCCATGATCCGGCCTCGCCGGAATACCAGTCGACGCTGCGGCTGATCCACTACCTGCCGATGACGGATGCCAAGCCCGAGGATTTCACCGGCTGGCGGGCGGGCGCGCACACCGATTTCGACTGTCTGACGCTCCTGCACCAGAAGACGGGACAGGGCGGGTTGCAGGTCTGCCCCGGCCACGCCGCCGAGGAGGGCGCCTGGACCAGCGTGGAACCCGTCGCCGGGATCATCACCTGCAACATCGGCGACATGCTGATGCGGTGGTCCGACGACAGGCTCCTGTCGAACCCGCACCGGGTGCGGATGCCCCGGCCCGACGAATACCTCGGGCCGCGCTACTCGATCCCCTTCTTCGCGCAGGCGAACAAGGACTTCGTGCTGCAGGGCCCCGACCGGAAATACCCCGCGATCACGGCGGGCGACTACATCCTCGAACGGATCCGCGCGAACTACGATGCGCTGAAGGCACGGGGGTAGACCGGGGGCCGGGCCTGCCATTTTCCCGCCACATTCGGCGCGCAGCCTTTCGGGATCGAGCACAATGAGAGGGAGTATCCCCCATGCCGGCCCCCGCCCCCAAGCCCAAGCCGCCCAAGCCCGAGACGGACCGCCCGGTTCCCGTGGCCTTCAAGGACTGGGCCAGCATCTGATAGGCTCCGGGCCGGAGGTGCCCGGAGATGACAGAGCCCACGGACGGTGACCCGGTCACCGCGATCCGACACATCGGCCCCGCGCAGGGCGCCGAGCTGGCCCGCGCGGGCATCACCACCGCGACCCGGTTGCGGCAGGTCGGTGCCCATGACGCCTATCGCGCGATGATGGCGACGGGCACCCGGCCCCATTTCATCGGCTACTACGCGCTGCACATGGCGTTGCAGGGACGGCCCTGGAACGACTGCAAGGGGCCGGAAAAGGACGCGCTCCGGGTGCGGTTCGACGCCCTCAAGGCCGAGCTCGCCGGGGCGCCCACCGACAGCGTGCTGGAACGGATGCTGGACGAGATCGGCACCGGCCGCCGGCGCTGAGGCGGAAAGGCGCCTGTGGGGCCGGCACCCCCCGCGAATCCCGCTTGACGGACCCCGGTGCCGGGCCCCATGCACCGCGCAGCCCGCAGGACAGGCGGGCGCCGCACACAACGTCCTTTCGAGGCAGCAGAATGACCGCGCAGACCACCACCCCCCAGCCGGGCGCCGGGCCGCAGGGCCAGACCCAGCCGCAGGCCGGCACCCCCGCGCAAACGGGCCAGGGCCAGACCCAGCAGCAGGGCCAGCAGGCGCAGCAGCCGGGCGCCCCCCGCTTCACCGACTGGGCCAGCATCTGACCGCCGGCCACCACCGGCGCAGATGAGAAAGGGCCGCCCCCGACGGGGCGGCCCTTTTCGTTTTCCGGCGATGTAAGGCGTTCAGCCGACCAGCTCGATGCCCGCGAAGAAGTAGGCGATCTCTTCCGCAGCGGTTTCCGGCGCGTCCGAGCCGTGGACCGAGTTCTCGCCCTTGGACAGCGCGAATTCCTTGCGGATGGTGCCCGCATCTGCGGCGGCCGGGTCGGTCGCGCCCATCACTTCGCGGTACTTGGCGATGGCGTTCTCGCCTTCCAGCACCTGCACCACGACCGGGGCGGAGGCCATGAACTCGCACAGCTCGCCGTAGAAGGGGCGCTCCTTGTGGACGGCGTAGAACTGGCCGGCCTGGGCGGGGGTCATGTGGATGCGCTTCTGCGCGACGATGCGCAGGCCCGCGGCCTCGATCTTGGCGTTGATCGCGCCGGTCAGGTTGCGGCGGGTGGCGTCGGGCTTGATGATCGAAAAGGTACGCTGGATGGCCATGAAAAGCTCCGTGGGTTGGATTTGGGCGGGCACCTAGCACGCGGCCCGGGGGAAGAAAACCCGCACGTTGACAGCACCGCGGCGGCCCGTCAGACAGCGCCCATGCTGCGCATCTCAGACATCTCCTACGCCATCGCCGGGCGCCCTTTGCTTGAAGGGGCCAGCGCCACGATCCCCGCCGGCCACAAGGTCGGCATCGTGGGGCGCAACGGCGCGGGCAAGACGACGCTCTTCCGCCTGATCCGGGGCGAGCTGACGCTGGATGGCGGGTCGATCGAGCTGCCGTCACGCGCGCGGATCGGCGGCGTCGCGCAGGAGGTGCCGGGGTCCGAGGTGTCGCTGATCGACACGGTGCTGGCAGCCGACACCGAACGCGCAAGCCTGATGGCCGAGGCCGAGACCGCCACCGGCCACCGCATGGCCGAGATCCAGGCCCGTCTGCAGGACATCGACGCCTGGTCGGCCGAGGCGCGGGCGGCCAGCATTCTCAAGGGCCTGGGCTTCACCGACGAGGAAAGCCGGATGCCCTGCTCGGCCTTCTCGGGCGGCTGGCGGATGCGGGTCGCGCTGGCCGGCGTGCTGTTCGCGCAGCCCGACCTCCTGCTGCTGGACGAACCGACCAACTACCTCGACCTCGAAGGCGCGCTGTGGCTCGAAAGCTACCTCGCCCGCTATCCCCACACGGTGCTGATCATCAGCCACGACCGCGGCCTTCTGAACCGGGCGGTGGGCCATATCCTGCACCTCGAAGGGCGCAAGCTGACGCTCTACACCGGCGGCTACGACGCCTTTGCCCGCGCCCGCGCCGAGGCGCGCGCGGTGCAGTCCGCCGCGGCCAAGAAGCAGGAATTGCAGCGCGCGCACCTGCAGGCCTTCGTCGACCGCTTCAAGGCCAAGGCGTCCAAGGCGAAACAGGCGCAATCCCGCGTGAAGATGCTGGAGAAGATGACGCCGATCCGCATGCCCGAGGACGCGGCGCGCACGGTCTTCACCTTCCCGAAGCCCGACCAGCTGTCACCGCCCATCCTCGCGCTCGACGGCGGCGCGGTGGGCTATGACGGCAAGCCGGTCCTGTCGCGGCTGTCGCTGCGCATCGACCAGGACGACCGGATCGCGCTGCTGGGCCGGAACGGCGAGGGAAAATCCACGCTGTCCAAGCTCTTCGCGGGCAAACTTCAACCGCTGGAAGGCACCCAGACCGCGGCATCGAAGCTCCGCGTCGGCTATTTCGCCCAGCACCAGGTCGACGAGCTGCACCTCGACGAGACGCCGCTCCAGCACATCCAGCGCGAGCGCCCCGACAGCCCCCCGGCCAAGCTCAGGGCGGTTCTGGCCGGGTTCGGGCTGATGGCCGAGCAGGCTGAAACCGAGGTCGCGCGGCTGTCGGGCGGGCAGAAGGCGCGGCTGTCGCTCTGCCTTGCCACGCTGGACGCGCCGCACCTGCTGATCCTCGACGAACCGACCAACCACCTCGACATCGAAAGCCGCGAGGCGCTGGTCGAGGCGCTGACCGACTATTCCGGCGCGGTGATCCTGGTCAGCCACGACATGCACCTGCTGTCGCTGGTGGCCGACCGGCTGTGGCTGGTGAAGGACGGCCGCGTCACGCCCTATGACGGCGACCTGGAAAGCTATCGCACGCTGCTGCTGAAGGGTGAAGAAAAGCCCGTAAAGCCCCAGAAAGACGAGAAAAAGAAAAAGGTCTACAGCCTCGACGAGATCAAGGAGCTGCGCACCGAGGTCCGCCGCTGCGAGGCGCGCGTGGCCAAGATCGAGGAGATGCGCGGCAAGCTCGCCACCAAGCTGGCCGACCCCGACCTCTACGAGAGCGCGCGGGTGGGCGAGCTTGAGACCTGGCAGAAGAAATACGCCGAGGTGATGGAGGGGCTCGACCGGGCCGAGGCGCTCTGGGTCGCGGCCGCCGAACGGCTGGAGGCCGCGGAAACAGCATGAACATCCTCGACTACATCCCTGCTTTCGTAGCGCTTTTCGTGGTCATAGACCCGATCGGCCTGGCGCCCCTGTTCGTGGCGCTGACGCAGGGCATGACCGTGCGCCAGCGCCGCATCGTGGGCCTGCGCGCCTGCCTTGTCGCCATCGGCATCCTCACGCTGTTCGGGCTGGCGGGCGAGGCGGTGCTGAACTTCCTCGGCATCTCCATGCCGGCCTTCCGCATGGCGGGCGGCATCCTGCTGTTCCTGACCGCGCTCGACATGCTGTTCGAGCGCCGCACCCAGCGCCGCAAGGGCACCGCCGACCAGGACCACCCGAACGACCCGTCGGTGTTCCCCCTCGCCATCCCGCTGATCGCGGGGCCGGGCGCCATCGCCACCATGATCCTGCTCACCGGTCAGGACGGCAGCAGCGCCACCCATGTGCTGCTGGTGCATGTCGTCATGCTGGCGGTGCTGGCCGTGGTGATGACCCTGTTCCTGCTGGCAGCACCGCTGGAGCGCCTCCTCGGCCCCACCGGCATCAACGTGGTCACCCGCCTTCTGGGCATGTTGCTGGCCGCGCTGTCGGTGCAGTTCGTCATCGACGGAATGCGCGACCTGCAGGTGATCTGAGCGCCCCCGCGCCCTATATTGTGCCCCGAGAGGCCAGAGGGGTGCCCGCCATGACCGGGGAACAGATCGGATCGCTTGCCTATCTCCTGCTGCTCGGGGTGGTGATCGCCGGCTGGCACTTCGCCGCCAACCGCAAGAACCTCGGCCGCCTCGCCCAGCAGGCGGCGGTCTGGGTGTTCCTGTTCCTCGGCGCCATCGTCGCGGTCGGGCTCTGGTCCGACATCCGCGACACGGTGGTGCCGCGTCAGGCGCTGATGCAGGACGGCCGGCAGGTGGTGGTGCCGATGGCGCCCGACGGGCATTTCTACCTGACGCTCGAGGTGAACGGGGTGCCGGTGCGCTTCGTCGTCGACACCGGCGCCTCCGAGGTGGTGCTGTCGGGCGAGGATGCGGCGCGGGTCGGCCTGTCGCCCGACGGGCTGATCTTCTCGGGGCGCGCCTTCACCGCGAACGGCATGGTCGAGACCGCGCCGGTGCGGCTTGAGACGGTGGCACTCGGCCCGCATGTCGACACCGGGCTCCGCGCCGTGGTGAACGCGGGCGAGCTGACCGAAAGCCTGCTTGGGATGAGCTACCTGCGGCGGTTCCAGCGGCTGGAGATCTCGGGCGGCGAGCTGGTGCTGGAACGCTAGCTTTCGGCCTTCATCTCCCAGCGGCCGCCCGCCTCGGACCAGTATTTCGCCTTGGCGCCCGCCGCCGTCAGCGCCCGCCACTGCGCCCGCGCGGCCTCGACCGCGCCGGGTTCGCGCTCGTCGAACAGGATCATCGCGCGGGCGAGCGCCGCCGCCTCCTCCGCCGCGATCTCGGCGCCCTCGACGCTCACCACGCAGTCGGGCCGGTTCGCCGCCGCCCGCCCCGTGGTCAGCAGCACCGGCTGGTCCGCGTCGTGCGGCCCGCCCGCGCGCCCGTGCGGCAGGAAGCCCTCCTCGTCACCCAGCCACAGCGCGGCGTCGAGCCGGTCGAGCGCCTCGTCGGTCCGCCCCCGCACCGCGACGCGCCAGCCGGCGGCCAGCGACCGCTCCAGCAGCGTGCGCAGCGTCGCGTCGGGCGGGCTGCGCGTCAGGTGGTAGAAGAAGACCTCGCCCAAGCGCCTCAGCCCTCGAACCTGTCCCGCACCAGCCGGTCGAGCGCCAGCACGCCCCAGCCCGTGGCCCCCTTGGGCGCCAGCGCGGTGTCGGACTTCACGCTGGCCACGCCCGCGATGTCGAGGTGGACCCACGGCGTCTCGGGCTTGACGAAGCGCTGCAGGAACTGCGCCGCCGTGATCGCGCCCGCATCGCGGCCGCCCACGTTCTTCATGTCGGCGATGCGGCTTTTCAGCTTGTCGTCGTAGGCCTTGCCCAGCGGCATCCGCCACGCGCCCTCGCCCTCGGTTTTCGCGGCCTTGAGGAAGGCGTCGCAGAGCGCGTCGTCGTTCGAGAAGACGCCCGCGTTCTCGTGGCCGAGCGCGATGATGATGGCGCCCGTCAGCGTGGCGAGGTCGATCATGCCGGCGGGCTTGAAGCGGTCCTGCGCGTACCACAGCACGTCGGCCAGCACGAGGCGCCCCTCGGCGTCGGTGTTGATCACCTCCACGGTGTCGCCCTTCATCGACTTGACCACGTCGCCCGGCCGCTGCGCCCGGCCCGACGGCATGTTCTCGACCAGCCCGACAAGGCCGACCACGTTGGCCTTGGCCTTGCGCAGCGCCAGCGCGCGCATGACGCCCGCCACCACGGCGGCGCCGCCCATGTCCATGGTCATGTCCTCCATGCCGGCGGCGGGCTTGAGGCTGATGCCGCCGGTGTCGAACACCACGCCCTTGCCGATCAGGGCCAGCGGCGCGCCCTCGGCGCCGCCCTTCCACTGCATGACGACGACCTTGGAGGGGCTGTCCGACCCCTGCCCCACGCCCAGGAGCGCGCCCATGCCGAGCGCGGCCAGCTGGTCCTCCTCCAGCACCTCGACCTCGATGCCCAGCGCGCCCAGCGCGACGAGGCGGGCGGCGAAATCCTCGGTCGTCAGCACGTTGGCGGGCTCGTTCACCAGGTCGCGGGTGAAGAACACGCCCTCGGCCAGCGCCATGGCCGCGGCGGCCTCGGCCTCGGCTTCGGCGGGCTTGGCGACGAGGATGGTCGCGCCCTTGGGCGTGTCCTTGTCGCCGGTCTTGTGCGGGGTGAAATCATAGGCCCGGAGCGCCAGGCCCAGCGCGATCTCGGCCACCTTCGCGGTCGGGCCCGCGGCCAGCGTCAGCGCCTCGGCGCCCTTGAACTTGGCCAGCTCCGCGCCGGCCTTGCGCGCCTCCTCGACGCTGGGCCGGCGCGCCAGCTTGACCGCCATGAGCGCCGAGGCCGCCAGACCCGCGGGCCAGCCGAGGCTTGCCCCCTCGCCCGGCTTCAGCTTGCCCCAGGCCTCCGACCCCACCAGCCGCGACAGCGCGCCCCGCGTCAGCCGGTCGAGCCGGCGGCCCGCCGGGTCCAGCTTGCCCTCGGGCGAGACCACCACGGCGATCCTGCCCTCGGCGTCCTTCAGCGCGTCGAGGTCGATCTCGGCAAAGGCGATGGCGGTCGGTGCGGTCATGGGCGGCTCCTCGTGGCGGCAGGGTCTGGGTCCGGGCGCGTGGCCCGATTGCCGCGCAGACTAGGGCGCACATCCGGGAATGGCCAGATCACCCTCGCGCGCGCGGCCGCTTTCCCCTAGAACCGGATCACGCACCGCGCTGCCACGCGGGACGCAAGGTATCGGGGGATGTCGCGCCTTGGGGCGGTATGATCGCTATATCCTGTCCCAGCTGATCGTTCTGTTCGGCTTCTTCAGCCTCGTGCTGATCTCGGTCTACTGGATCAACGAGGCCGTGGACCTGTTCGATTCGCTGATCGCGGACGGCCAGACCCTGTCGGTGTTCCTGGAATTCACCGCCCTGACCCTGCCGCAGATCATGCTCTTGGTGCTGCCGGTCGCGGCCTTCGTGGCGACGCTCTACATCTTCAACCGCATGATCGGCGAAAGCGAGATGGTCGTGCTGCAGACCGCGGGGCTGTCGGCGGCGCGGCTCCTGCGGCCGGTGCTGGTGTTCGGGCTGACCGTGGGGCTGCTGATCGCGGTGCTGGGCAACCTGCTCGCGCCGATCGCGCGCACCCAGTTCATCGACCGCAGCCAGGAGGTGCAGGAGGACCTGACCGGCCGCTTCCTGCGCGAAGGGCAGTTCATCCACCCTACCGAGGGGCTGACGGTCTACATCCGCGACATCACCGAGCTGGGCGAGTTCCGCGACCTGTTCCTGCAGGACCGCTCGGACCCGCGGGCCGAGACCACCTACACCGCCACCCGGGCGCTGCTGGTGCGGTCGGACACGGGGCCGCGGCTGGTGATGTTCGACGGGCTGGCGCAGACGCTGAACCTGTCGACCCAGCGGCTGGCGACCGTGCGCTTCGACGATTTCACCTACGACATCGGCGCGCTGATCGGCGACGGCGGGTTCCGCAGCTACGACCTGCGCGAGCTGCCGACCTGGGTGCTGATCACCGCCGACGCGCAGGTGGCCGAGCAGCTGAACCTGTCGCTGCCGCAGATGCGCTTTGCCGGGCATGACCGCATCGCGCGGGCGCTGTTCGTGATCTTCCCGCCGCTGATCGCCGCGGCCTGCCTGATGCTCGGCGGGTTTTCGCGCTTTGGCGTCTGGCCGCAGATCATGCTTGCGGTGGGTCTCGTGATTCCCCTCCAGATGATCTGGAACGTGGCGGAGACGGCGGCGATCCGGGATGCGAGCCTGTCCTACCTGGCCTATCTGCAGCCGGCCATGGCCGCGGCGATGGCCGGCGTGCTGACCTGGGGCGCGATGCGCCGCCGGCGGCGCCGGCGCGACCGCGCCGACGGGGCGGTGCCGGCATGATCCTGCACCTCTACATCGCCCGCCGCTTCCTGCGCGCGCTGGGGATCGTGACGGCGGTGTTCGTGGCGATCCTGCTGCCCATCGACATGGCCGAGCAGCTGCGCACCATCGGCCCCGACCAGGGCCTCGGGCCGGTGGCGGAGCTGGCGCTGCTGAACCTGCCCGGCGCGCTCTACGAGATGATCCCGCTGTTCGTGCTGCTGGCGACGCTGCTGCTGTTCCTCGGGCTGGCGCGGACGTCCGAGCTGGTGGTGATCCGCGCCTCGGGGCGGTCGGCGCTCAGGGCGGCGGCCTCGCCGGTGCTGGTGGCGTTCCTGTTCGGCGCGCTGGCGGTGGCGGTCCTGAACCCCATCGTCGCCACCACCGAGGCGCAGGTCGACCTGCGCACCGCCCGCTATCTCGGCGCCGAGGAGCGGACGGTCTCGGTCACGTCCGAGGGGCTGTGGCTGCGGCAGGGCACGCCGACCGAGCAGACCGTGATCCGCGCCGGCGCGACCAATTCCGACGGCACGCACCTGTTCGACGCGAGCTTCTTCCAGTTCGACGCCGAGGGCCGCATCGTCACCCGCCTGACCGCCCGGCAGGCGCTGCTGGTCGACGGCGCCTGGGAGCTGAGCGGCGCGCGGCGCTGGCCGCTGGCGGGCGCCGGCAACCCCGAGGCCGCGGTCGAGGCCTTCGAGACCCTGACGCTGCCCTCGACCCTGACGCGGGAGCAGATCCGCGACAGCTTCGGCAAGCCCGAGACGGTGCCGATCTACGAGCTGCCGGGCTTCATCGCGCAGCTGAACCAGGCGGGCTTTGCCGGGCTCCAGCACCGGGTCTGGCTGCAGTCGGAACTGTCCTCGCCGCTGATGCTGGCCGCGATGGTGCTGATCGGGGCGGTGTTCACCATGCGCCACACCCGCTTCGGCAAGACCGGGGTGATGGTGCTGGCGGCGATCCTGCTGGGCTTCGGGGTGTTCTTCATCCGCTCCTTCGCGCAGGTGCTGGGCGAGACCGGGCAGCTGCCCGTCGCGCTGGTGGCCTGGACGCCCCCGGTCGCCGCGATCCTGATGGCCGTGGGCCTGCTTTTGCACACGGAGGACGGATGACGCGCGCCCCCCTCCGCCTCGCCGCCGCCGCGCTGACGGTGCTTGCGCTGGCCCTGCCCGCGGGCGGCCAGCAGACGCAGCCGCCCGCCACGCTGATCGCCGACGCGATCCGCTTCGAGCAGGGCAGCCAGGTCATCCGCGCCACCGGCAGCGTCGAGATCTTCTACCAGGGCGCCCGGCTGCGCGCCGCGGCCGTGGTCTACGACGGCGCGACCGACACGGTGCAGGTCACGGGCCCGATCACGCTGACCGAGGAAAGCGGCCGCACGGTCGTCTTCGCCGAGTTCGCCGAGCTGTCGGCCGACCTGCAGAACGGCGTCCTGCGCTCGGCCCGGCTGGTGCTCGACCGCCAGCTGCAGATCGCCGCCACAGAGATCGAGCGCTCGGACGGCCGCTACACCCAGCTCTACCAGGGCGTCGCGTCGTCCTGCGAGGTCTGCGCCGACCGCCCCGTGCCGCTGTGGGAAATCCGGGCGCAGCGCGTGATCCACGACCAGCAGGAGCGGCAGCTCTACTTCGACAACGCCTCGTTCCGGGTGATGGGCGTGCCGGTCGCCTGGGTGCCGCGGATGCGCCTGCCCGACCCGACGCTGGAGCGCGCGACCGGCCTGCTGACGCCGTCGCTGCGCGCGAACGACGACACCGGCACCCACCTGCGCCTGCCCTATTTCATCACGCTGGGCGACCACGCGGACCTGACCCTTGTGCCCTGGATCGGCGCCGGCGCGACCGACACGGTGGAACTGCGCTACCGCCAGGCCTTCCGCGGCGGGGAGATCGAGGTGCAGGGCGCGCTCAGCCGCGACGACATGACGACCGAGGACCAGCGCGGCTATCTCTTTGCCGCGGGCGCCTTCGACCTGCCCCGCGGCTACCGGCTCGACTTCGCGCTGCAGGGCGTCACCGACCGCGGCTACCTGACCACCTACGGTTTCCCCGACCCCGACCTGCTGGAAAGCTACGTCCGCGCCAGCCGGGCGACCCGCGACCAGTATGTCGAGATCGGCGCCACCTCCTACGTGTCGCTGCGCGAGGGCGACGACAACGAGACGCTGCCGACCCAGGTCCTGAATGCCGAGATCACCCGCCGCTTCGTGCCGGGCGCGATCGGCGGCATCGCGACGGTGGGGCTCGAGGCCTTCGGCTACGCGCGGCTGTCCGACGCCGACGGCTTCGACGGGCGCGACGTGGCGCGGCTGTCGGGGTTCCTCGACTGGCGCCGCGACACGGTGCTGCCGGGCGGCCTGCTGATGGCGGTCGAGGGGGCGCTCTACGCCGACATCTACAACACCTGGCAGGACCCCGCCTTCGACGGCACCCGCACCCGCGTCGCGCCCGTCCTGGGCGTCGAGCTGCGCTACCCGCTCGCCCGCAGCACCGCGGGCGGCGTCACGCACCTGATCGAGCCCGTGGTGCAGCTGGCCTGGTCCGATGTCTCGGGCGACGCCGTGCCGGCCGAGGACAGCCGGATCGTGGAGTTCGACGAGGCCAACCTCCTCGCGCTCGACCGCTTTCCCGGCGCCGACCAGCGCGAGACCGGCCTGCGCGCCAGCATCGGCTTCGGCTACACCCGCACCGACACGCTGGGCTGGTCGCTGGGCGTCGCGGCCGGGCTGGTGCTGCGCGAGACGGACACGGGCCAGTTCACGTCCGGCTCGGGCCTCGACGGGATCCGCTCGGACTACCTGCTGGCCACCCATTTCAGCCAGGGCGACCGCTGGCGCGTCATCAACCGGGCGCTGTTCGATTCCGCGCTGGATTTCACCTCGAACGAGCTGTCGCTGGGCTGGCAGGGCGACCGCCACGCGCTCGAGACCAGCTACACCTGGCTCGCCGCCGACCCGGCCGAGGACCGGCCGCTCGACATGGCCGAATGGGCGCTCGACGCCGAATACGAGATCCGCGCGGGCTGGCTCGCCTCGGCCAACTGGCGCTACGACTTCGTCGAGAACGCGCCGACCCGGGCGGGCCTCGCCGTCGCCTATGCCAATGAATGCGTCGACATGGAATTCTCCGTCGCGCGGCGCTACACCACCTCCACCACCCTCACCCCCGCCACCGAGGTCGGCTTCACCGTGTCGCTGAACGGCTTCGGCGCCCAGCGCGGCGGGCGCAGCCACACGCGCAGTTGCCTTCGCTAGGGCTTCGGGCCAAAAGAGGGACAGGGGGACACCAGACCATGACAGCCCGCCCCAGAGCAGACCGGACGACAGACGCGATGACCGAGACATCCCAGACCCCGATCCGCCGCCGCCTGCGCGCCCTTGCGCTGGCGCTGCCCCTGGGGCTCGCCATGCTGGCGGGCGCCGGGCCGGCAACGGCGCAGTCGCCCTTCTCGGCCGCGGTGCGGATCAACGACGGCATCGTCACCTGGTACGAGGTCGACCAGCGCGCCCTGTTCCTCGAGGTGGTGCGCACCCCCGGCGACCTTCGCGCCGAGGCGCTGGAGACGCTGGTGAACGAGCGCCTGCAGGTGCAGGAGGCCCGCCGCATGGGCGTGGTCGCCACCCCCGAGGAGATCGAGGCCGGCGTCGTCGAGTTCGCCGCCCGCGCCGACATGGGCCCCGAGCAGTTCCTGCGCGCCATCGGCGAGGAGGGCGTCGCGCCCGAGACCTTCCGCGACTTCGTGGCCAACGGCATCTCCTGGCGCAACGTGGTCCAGACCCGCTTCGGCACCCGCGCCCGGGCGCAGGTCACCGACGCCGCGGTCGAGGCCGCGCTGGCCTACACGCCGCGGCTGGAGGGGGCACAGATCCTGCTGGCCGAGATCGTGATCCCGGTCACCCCCGAGAACCAGGAGTCGCTGCGCGCCGACCTCACCCAGGCCGCCGCCGACCTGAACTTCAACGTCGACGACTTCTCCGAGGCTGCCCGCCGCTTTTCCGCCGCCTCCACCCGCGAGGACGACGGCCTGACCGGCTGGCGCCCGCTGAACGCGGTGCCGCCGAACCTGCGCGAGGACATGGTCCTGCTGGCCTATGGCGAGACCTACGGGCCGGTCCCGCTCGGGCCCGCCATCGCCATCTTCCAGATGCGCGGCCTGTCCGAGGGCGCCTTTCGCGGGCCGACCGTGACCTCGGTCGACTACGCCACCGTGGCCCTGCCCTCGCGCGCGACCGAGGAAGGCGCGGCCGCCGCCGCCGCGCTGCGCGCCGAGATCGACGTCTGCGACGACCTCTACGGCCAGCGGCCGGCCGGCAGCTTCGAGCGGGTCGACCAGCCGCTCGGCGCGATCCCGGGCGACATCGCCATGGCGCTGGCCGCGCTCGACCCCGGCGAGATCAGCTTCGACGTGACCCGCAACGGCGGCGCCACGACGCTGGCGGTGATGCTCTGCGCCCGCACCGTCGCCGAGCCCGAGGCCGGCCTCGAGGCGGTGCGCCAGCAGGTCTATGTCCAGGCCCTGCAGCGCTATGCCGACGCGCTGCTGGAAGAGCTGCGCGCTGACGCGATCATCGCCTACGAATGAGCGGCCCGGCCCCGATCGCCGTCACCATCGGGGAACCGGCCGGCGTCGGCCCCGAGATCGCGGCCAAGGCCTGGGAACGGCTGGGGGCGCGCCTGCCCTTCTTCGTCATCGGCGACCCCGCGCACCTGTCGGGCCTCGGCGTGCGGCCGGTGCCCATCGCCCGGCCCGCCGACGCCGCCCATGCCGCGCTGACCGGCCTGCCGGTCCTCAACCACCCCTTCCCCGCCCCGGCCACCCCGGGCCGCCCCGAACCCGCGAACGCCGCCGCGGTGATCGAGGCCATCGCCCGCGGCGTCGAGCTGGTGACGCGCGGCGAGGCGGCGGCGCTGACCACGCTGCCGATCCACAAGAAGGCGCTGAAGGACGGGGCCGGCTTCCGGTTTCCGGGCCATACCGAGTACCTCGCCCATCTGGCGGGCGTGGACCGGGTGGTGATGATGCTGGCCTGCCCCGAGCTGCGCGTGGTGCCCACGACCATCCACATCCCGCTGGCCGAGGTGCCTGCCGCGCTGACGGCCGAGCTCCTGCGCGACACGATCCGCATCACCGAGGCGAGCCTGCGGCGGGATTTCGGGGTGGAAAGCCCGCGCATCGCCGTGGCCGGTCTGAACCCCCACGCCGGCGAGGGCGGCGCCATGGGCCGCGAGGAGATCGAGCTGATCGCCCCCGTGATCGCCGCGCTCAGGGCCGAGGGGCTGGGCCTGACCGGCCCGCATTCGGCCGACACGATGTTCCATGCCGCCGCGCGGGCGGGCTATGACGCGGCCGTGGCCATGTACCACGACCAGGCGCTGATCCCGATCAAGACCATCGACTTCGCCGGCGGCGTGAACGTGACGCTGGGGTTGCCCTTCATCCGCACCTCGCCCGACCACGGCACCGCCTTCGACATCGCGGGCACCGGCCGGGCGGACCCCACCAGCTTCATCGCCGCGCTGCAGATGGCGCGCGAGATGGCCGAGGCCCGCCGCGCGGCCTGAGCCCGCAGCCTAGACCGGCATGTCGTTGAACAGGTCGTCGGCGCCGTCCTCCAGCGTCTTGGCCAGCGTCTCGGCCGAGGTGCGCGGCTGCAGCTTCGGGGTGGCAGGCGCGGCGGGGGCGGCCTCGGGCTCGTCCCGCTTGCCGCGGCGCAGTTCGGTGTGGGCCTTACGGGCCGGCTTCGGATCGGTCTGGGTCATTCGCCTCTCATCCTCCGTGTTGCTCGTGTCCGTCGGTCAGTTCGCCCGCGCCCAGGGCGAGGGCGCGAGGCCGGACTGCCGGGCGTCGTCGGCACCGTCGACCTCGAGGTCGTAGGCGCGGCGGGCGCGGCGGGCCCGCATCTCGGCGATCAGCATTCGCGCCTGCCAGTCGGCCGCGTTGTCGGTCAGCGCCTGCGCCACGGCGCGGCCCGCATGGGGCGAGGCCAGCAGGGCCTCGATGGCGCGGGTCATGTCGGGTCTGTGGGCAGGTTTCGTCATCGGCCCACCTCCTTCAGAGGGGCGATGCGGGGGCGGCGGCTAGCGGGCGCAGCTCCGGCAGAACGGGGTGTAGGGCAACAGGTCGAGCCGCTCCTCCGAGATGTCGGCGCCGCACGTCACGCAGACACCATACTCGCCCGCGTCCATCCGCGCCAGCGCCGCGCGGATCTGCGCGATCTCCGACTGGCCCGACTGGCCCAGCCGCTCCAGCACCTCGTCGCCCTCGCGTTCGGTCGCCAGTTCCTCCCAGTCCTTCGACTGGTGGCTGTCCAGTTCGGCGTCGATCTCGTGCAGGCGCGCGTCGAGGAAGGCCAACCGGTCCTCGAGCTGGGCGCGGCGGATGGCAAGATCGGTCATGTCGGTCTCCTCTTCCGGCGGGACGGCGCACGGGGCGCAACCCTCCCCGCGACTCTAGCAGCGCCGCGGCGCGTCGGACCTTGACCTGCATCAACGTGGCCTTTCCCTCGGCGCGCGGCTGCGGCATGGTGCGGCGCGAGCCAAAGCCCCCCGGAGGACCCCGCCGATGACCCTGCGCCAGATCACCGACAGCTACAGCGTCAGCCCGCAGATGGAGCCCGGCGACATGGCCGCGCTGGCCGCCGCGGGCGTGACCACCGTGATCTGCAACCGCCCCGACGCCGAGAACCCGCCGCCCCTGCAGGCCGCCGCGATGCAGGCCGCCGCCGAGGCCGCGGGGCTGCACTTCGTGTTCAACCCGGTGGTGGGCGGCCAGCTGACCATGGGCAACGTCGAGGAACAGGCCGACGCGATCGACGCTGCCGAGGGGCCGGTGGTCGCCTACTGCGCGTCGGGCAACCGGTCGACCATCGTCTGGGCGCTGGGCATGGCCGGCGAGATGCCCACCGACGAGATCATCGCCCGCGGCGAGAAATGGGGCTACCAGCTGGAGTGGCTCCGCCCGCAGATCGAGGCGCTGGCGGCCCGCAAGGGCTGACCCGCTTGTCCCGCCTCAGCCCGACCGCGCAGGGCATCGTGCTGATGCTCGGCGCGATCTTCCTGTTTTCGGCGATGGACGCCACCGCCAAGATGCTGATGCAGCGCTACGCGCCGATGCAGGTGGTCTGGGCGCGCTATGCCGGCATGATGCTGGTGGTCGCCATCATCCTCGCCCCGCGGCTGGGGCCGCTCCTGCGCACGCGGCGGGTGGGGCTGCAACTCCTGCGCTCGGGCTTCCTGTTCGCGGCCACGCTGTCCTTCTTCACCGCGATCAGCGTCATGGACATCGCGGCGGCGACCGCCGTGATGCAGGTGCACCCGGTCATCCTGACGCTGGGCGCCGCGCTCCTGCTGCGCGAGCCGCTGGGGCCGCGGCGCCTGTTCGGCATCGCCGCGGCGCTGACCGGCGCGCTGATCGTGATCCGGCCGGGGTCGGACATCTTCACCCTGTCCGCGCTCCTGCCGCTGCTGGGGGGCGTGTTCTACGCCTCCTACGCGCTGACCACGCGGTTCCTGGGCCGGGACGAGCCGATCCTGACCTCGTTCCTCTACACCGCGATCATCGGCACAGTGGCCGCCAGCCTTCTGACCATTCCCGTCTGGCAGCCCCCTGCCCCCTCCGACACGCTGATCTTCCTCGCCCTCGGGGCCACCGGGGCGCTGGGCCAGTTCCTGCTGATCCGGTCGCTCACGCTGGCCGAGGCCGGTGCGGTCGCCCCCTTCGGTTATGCCGGCGTGGTGTTCGCCACGGTGTGGGGCCTTGTCGCCTTCGACGAGGTGCCCGACGGCTGGACGCTGGTCGGTGCGCTTGTGATCGTGGGGGCGGGCGTCTATGTCTGGCACCGCGAGACCCGGGCCCGCGCCAGCGCCGCGGCCTGACCGCGCGCCGAGACGAACCGCCCGAAGGACCGGATGCCGAAACCCCGCCGCCTCTGGCTCGACTGGACGGTCGACCGCATCGCCCGCGGGCTGCTGTGGACGGCGCTGCGCCTGCCCTACGAGACCCGCGTGCCGATGATGGGCCGGGCGCTCCGGGCGCTCGGCGGCGTCACCGGGTTCCGCAGGCGCGCGATGGCGCAGCTGGCCTACATCTTCCCCGAGATGCCCGCGCCCGAGCGCCGCCGCGTCGCCGACGCCGTGCTCGACAATTTCGGCCGCGTGCTGATCGAGAACTATTCCACCGCCGACCAGCTGGCCCGCGCCGCCCGCTGGCAGCCCCGCGGCCCGGGCCTCGGCCCCTGCGAGGAGGCCCGCGCCGCCGGCCGCCCGATCCTGTTCGTCTCGGGGCATTACGGCAACTACCAGGCCGCCCGCGCCGCGATGAACGTGCGCGGCTATGCCATGGGCGGGCTCTACCGGCTGATGAACAACCCCTATTCCAACGCCCATTACATCGCCTCGGTCGAGGGCGTGGGCGGCCCCGCCTTCGCCCGCGACCGCCGCGGCCTTGCGGGCTTCGTCAGGAACCTGCGCGACGGCGGCCAGGGCGCGATCCTGATCGACCAGTATTTCGCCGATGGCGAGCTTCTGGATTTCCTGGGCAAGCCCGCGCCCACGGTGCTGTCGGCGGGCGAGATGGCGCTGAAATACGACGCGCTGCTGGTGCCGATCTATGCCGAGCGGCAGGAGAACGGGCTCGACTTCGACGTGACGGTCGAGGCGCCGATCCCGCCCTCGGACGCCCGCACCATGACCAAGGCCCTGAACGACAGCCTGTCGGCCCGCGTGCGCGCCCGGCCCGGCCAGTGGTTCTGGGTGCACCGCCGCTGGAAACCGGACCGTCAGGCGAAATACTTCGCCGCGCCCGCGCCCGGGCCCGAGGACGCCTGAGCCGCCCTCAGTCGAGCCGCGCCGCGCCCAGGATCGGCCCGTAGCCCGCCTGCTGCACGATCAGCACATGGGGCACCGCCGCGTCCTGCGGCGTGATCCGCGCGACGAAGGGCGCCGCGCCGTCCCACTCGGCCACCACCTGCCACGAGGTGACGACGTTGTAATGATCGCCCACCGTGCCCGCGCGCTCGCCGCGGTCGATCGGCACCTCCTCGTGCGGGATGTAGGTGACCAGCTGCACCACCATGCGCGGCCGCGGCGGGTCCATGCGCGCCTGGGCCTCGACGGCGTAGCCGCCCGCCTCGGGCGTGACCGCGATGACCACGGGGTCGGGCTGGGCGCGGTGGGCCTGGATCAGGTCGGCCACCGCCATCGCCCGGGTGCCGACGACGTGGTCCTGCCCGCCGACGATCATCTGCGGCGTGTAGACCACCGTGGAGCCCGCCGCGTGGCCGTAGCCGTGCTGGCGCGCGGTGAATTCCGGCCGGGCGAAGGTGTCGCGCCAGCCGATGTAATCCCAGTAGTCGACATGCAGCGCCAGCGCGATCACGTCGTCCCGCGCGGACAGCTCGCCCAGCAGCGCATCCGCCGGCGGGCAGGACGCGCAGCCCTGCGAGGTGAACAGCTCCACAACCACTGGCGCCTCGCCGTCCTGCGCGGCGGCACCCGCCGCCGACAGGGCCACAAGCCCCGCCCAGATCCATCCCGCGGCTGTCGATCGCATCGCGACCCCCGTTTCCGTCATCCCCAAGTCTCGCCCAGAGGTAGTCGCTCCCCGCGCCCGCCGCCAATCAAGCCTTTGCGAGACCGCGTTACAGCCAACGCCGCGTGCGGTCGAGATAGTCATGCGCCTCGGCCCCGAAGGCGCGCCGCAGCGCGGCCTCCTCGGGCGCGATGAAGCGGCGGGTCAGGATGGCGGCGAAGGCGAAGGGCAAGGGCAGCCCGCTCAGCGCCCCGTGCCAAAGGACGGCGCCGGTCAGGATCGCGAGCATCCCGAGGTAGATCGGGTTGCGGCTGAAACGGTAGGGCCCCTCGACGATCAGGCGCCCGGGCTCGTGGTGCGGCTCGATCGTGGTGCGCTTGCGCCAGAACCACCAGGCTGCCCACAGGATCAGGCCGGTGCCGGCGAGCGCCAGCAGCACGCCCGCCGCCTGCCAGGCCGGCCCGAACAGCCGCACCAGCGGCAGCCAGGTCGCCAGCACCCAGGCAAGGACAAGCCCGAGCAGCAGCCAGACCGGGGGCAGGTCGGGGAAGTGTTTCATGGTCGGACCGGGCTCCACCAGCGGCTTCTTGCCGGTGCGGGTTGCGAAATCCGGCCAACACCGGCAAGGGTGTCCGAAAATTCTACAAGAATCGAGCAGCGATGCAAAAGCGGCCAGTACCGGTCTTCTTCGTCTACCGTCGTAGCGCCACATACCTCGGTTCGACCCTGATGCGGGGGTTCCAGCTTTGCGACATACTGCGCGCGCATGGCAGCGGCCGTTTTTCTTACGGGATGCTGCCGCTTCGCAATCTCGTTCTCGAGGCGATGCGCGTCGCCTGGGTCAGGACACGCCCGCGGGCCGCGATCTTCGTGTTCATCAAGGACAGCATCGACCGGCTGTCCCCGGCAGCGCTCAGCACTCTGCATGACCGAAGCCTGGCGATCCTGCACGACCCCATCGACCGGCCAATCTCGGCCACGCCGCGCGCCCATGTCGATCTGCACATCGCCAGTTCCCAAGCCCAGGCCAAGGCCCTGACGGCCTTGTTGCGCGCCTGGGGCAGGACGTCGGCCAAGGTCGGGCTTGTCCTGCACCAGCCCGATCTGCGGTTGTCCGCCGCGACCCCGCCCCCGCGCGACCGGTTGCGGGCCGCCTATTTCGGCAATCCGGACAACGCCCACCTGCCCGGTGACCTGGCGGATCGCGTCGCCGTGCATGACGTGGGCTTCTCGGACGGCATGGCGCGGAACCTGCAGCTGTTCGGCACCGCGAACTTCCATTTCGCCGTGCGACCCGAGGCGCAGGCGCGGTCCGACGACGTGATCAAGCCCCTGACCAAGGCGGTGACGGCCGCCGTCTGTGGCGCGCCGATCCTGATCAACCGGCATAGCCACGATGCCGAAGACCTGCTGGGGCATGACTACCCCTACCTGGTGAACCGCGGCGATGCCGACACCATCTCCGGGATGCTCGACGACGCCGCCTCGGGGTTCGGGGGCCCCACCTGGCGCGAGGCCGAGGACCGGATGCGCCAGCTGCGCGCGCGCACCACGCCCGAGCGCACCGCCGCGGACTTCGAACGCGCGCTGGGGTCGGTCCTGTGACCCGCGCGCCGCGCCGCGCCCTTGCCTTGCCCGGGCAGCGTTGGCAAAGCGGCGCGCGGACGTCCCCCGCGAGGAGCCTGCCATGCCCGTCTACGTGATCAACGGTCACCGCGTCTGGTTCTCGCACATCCCCAAGACGGCGGGGTCGAGCATCCATGCCGCCCTCGGCGCACTGGCGTCCGAGGTCGACCTGCACGACGACACCTGGACGCGGTACTGGCGGCGCGGGGGCGGCTGGCGCGACCCCGATCGCCGGTCGTCGCCGCAGCACATGACCTGGCGCGAGGCGCAGGACCGGCTCGGGCCCGCGCTGCCCGCCCTGCGGTTCGCCGTGTGCCGCGATCCCGTCGCGCGGCTGCAGAGCGAGTTCAAGTATCAGGCCCAGCGCAGCCGCGCGCGCCGGCGGATCACGCGGTTCGGGTTCCCGGCCTGGCTGCGGATGTCGCTGGCCGCCGCGCGGCACGACCCCAGCTACATGGACAACCATTTCCGCCCCCAGGTCGAGTTCTTCGACGACAGCTTCCGGGTGTTCCCGCTCGAACAGGGGCTGGGTGCCGTGTTCGACTGGATCGGGCACGAAACCGGCGCGCGCGTGCCCACGGATATCCCGGTTCTCAAGAAATCGACGCAGCCGGCGATCCGCCTGGCGTCGTCCGACATCGCGCTGATCGAGGCGCGCTACGGGGCCGATTTCCGGGCCCTCGGCTACCCGGCGTCCGCCGCAGAGGCTGCGCCGGAGATCGCCGGCACCCTGTTGCAGCGGGCGGCGGGGCGGATGCTGGCGCGGCTCTACGCCTCGGGCAACCTCTAGGGGCGTGCGCCGGCCGGGAATGCCGCAGGGGTCCGTCGCCGGACCGCGGCGGGGGCGCGCTTGTCCCGCGGCGCCGGTCCGTGCTAGCAGGCCCGGATCGGAGTGACTGGGGCATCGGCGTGACGAAACAGGCCAAGTTGGGCGCATCTGACGTCGACACGCACCGCATGACCCCCTGGCGGGTGTTCTACCGCTACTGGGTGCGCGACCACGCGTGGCTCCGGGTGCTGCTGCCGAACTTCTACCGGGTCGATGCCGACCTCTACCGCGGCAACCACCCCGGCTACCGCCGCCTCGCCCGCTACAAGGCGCTGGGCATCCGGTCGGTGCTGACGCTGCGCGGCGAGGACGACAACACGCCGAACCTGCTCGAGCGCGACGCCTGCGAGCGCCTGGGGCTGGAGCTGCGCGCCGTCCGCCTGCGCACCGTCTACGTGCCGCCGCCCGCGACCCTGCTGGAGCTGGTCCGCCTCCTGCGCGAGATGCCCAAGCCGATGCTGGTGCACTGCAAGTCGGGCGCCGACCGCACCGGGCTTGCCGTCACGCTCTACCTGCATGTCATCAAGGGCCAGCCGCTGGAGGAGGCCCGCCGCGCGCTCAGCTGGAGATACGCGCATTTCTCCTTCGGCAAGGCCGGGGTCGTGCACCGGATGCTCGACGCCTACGCCGCCGACCGCGCCGCCACCGGCATCGACTTCGAGGACTGGGTCGCCACCCGCTACGACCCCGCCGCGTTCAACGGGCGCTGAGGTCGACCCACGGCCCCTCGGGCTGCACCTCGCGCCGCGTCCCGTCCAGCGCGTGGCGGACCAGCCGCCCCCCCATCGCCAGCTGCGCCGCGATCCGCCGCGCCCGGTAGGCCCGCCGCACGGCGGGCGTCAGCGCCGCAACCGGCGGCTTGGCCACCGCGTCGATCAGGGACTTGGTCGGGATCGCCTGGGGCACACCGTAGCGGCCGCAGATATCGAGCTGCACCGCCAGCGCCGGGTCGGCCTGCCAGCTGCGCAGGCCCGGGGCCGAGGAAATCAGCGCATCCGACGGCGCGCCCGCGCGGGCGGCGGCGGCGATCAGCTTCCGCGCCCCCTCGGGCCGCACGACGTAGGCCGCCGAGCCGGTCCGGTCCTGCCACAGCCGCCGGATCGGCGCGGCCAGATGGGGCGCCCGGGCCACCAGCTTCCTGCGCCCCCGCGTCTCGAGGCTCAGGTGCTCGACCTCCGCCAGCCCCGCCACCGCCTCGAGCAGCGCCGGCAGGCGCGTCGAGAGGACGGCGTCGTCCTCCAGCACCAGGCAGGGCGCGTCCAGCGCGATCACCCGCCGCCAGGCCGCGACATGCGAGGCACAGAGCGCCATCTCGGTCACCCGCATCGGCCGCTGCCAGCGGTGCCAGACCGGGTCGCCCTCGGGCGGCTCCAGCGTCGCGGGCGTCACCGCCTCCAGCCGCTCCCACGCGATCCCCAGCGCGTCGAGCTGCGCCGCCATGACCCCCATGCGCTCGGTCGCCACGCCCATGTTGATGACCAGCGCGCGCATGTCACAGCTTTCCGTCGAACAGGTCCATGTAATGCTCGATCACCCGCGCCCTGGTGAACTTCGCCTCCAGCGTCGCCGCCCCGCCGGCGACCAGCCGCTGCGCCAGACCCGGCTCCTCGCGGACCCGCGCGATGGCCGCGGCCATGGCCGTCACGTCGTCGATGTCGACCATCAGCGCGTCCTGACCGTCGGTGGCGAACCAGCTCGGCCCCTCGGACCGGGTCGAGACGACGGGCACACGCGCGTGCCACGCCTCGAGGATCACGTTGCCGAGCGGCTCGTGCCGGGACGGCATGACATAGACATCCGCCGCCGCGACGTAGTGCATCGGCTCGTCCACCCAGCCGAAGAACCGCGTGCGCGGCAGGATGCCCAGATCGGCCGCCAGCGCCTTGAGCTCGGCCTCCCGCTCGCCCGCGCCGGCCAGCCACAGCCACGCCCCCGGCACCGCGGCGGCCGCGCGCACCAGCGTGTCGAACCCCTTGCGCCCGACGAAGCGCCCCGACCCCGCGATGACGAAGGCGTCCTCGGGCGTGCCGTGATCGGCGCGGGCCACCGGCCGGACCTCCACCTGCCGGGCAAAGTTCGACACGACATGCAGGGGCCTGGTCCAGCCCAGCTCGCGGCAGCGTTCCGCGATGCCCGGCGTGTTCGCCACGATCACGTCGTTGTGGCGGAAGTGCCTGAGGTGGCGGGGATAATCCCCCAGCCGCGTCAGCTTCACCGCCCCCGGCCAGTCGGGGATCAGCCGCGAGGACCGCGACATCCACGCCATGATCACGTCGGGCCGCCAGTCCCGCACCATCCGGCGCACCCGCCAGGTCAGCCACAGGCTGCTGGGGTCGAGGCGGCGGTAGTGGTTCTCGATGATCGGCCCGAGGTCCGCGATCTCGTCGCGCCAGAGCCGCCCGGGCCGGGTGATGAAGCGCTGCTCCATCCCCGCCTCGCCGAAGGCGTGCACGAGGTTGACGAAGAACCGCTCCGCGCCGCCCTCCTTGCCGAAATGCATGTGCAGGATCTTCTTGCCCGTCATCCTTGCCGCTCCTGCCGGCGGTGGCGCCTCAGCCGCCGCGTGTAGTCCCACTGGTAGCGCAGGTTGTGCAGCGCCTGCCCCAGCGCCGTCCGCCCCGACCGCGTCGCGCGGCGCACCGAACCGATGGTGCCGGTCTGCGCCTCCTGGTCGCCCACCGTCACGGGCGGCGGCAGCACCAGCGCCACCCGCAGGCCCGTTTCCCAGACGAATTTCTGGTCCTCGTCCACGGGGCGAAAGAAGGGGATCGCGCGGGCCGCCAGCCGCGCCGCGGCCTCCCGCGTGATGCCGTAGCCGATCAGGCAGGTCGGCACCCGGTAGGGGATGCCGATGCGCCAGTCGCCCAGCGGCGCCTCGGCCACCAGCCGCGGGGCGGGGTCGAAGGAGAAGAGCTTGACCATGTCCCACATGCCCTGCGGTTCGGACAGGAGCGCCAGCTTGGCGGCCAGCGTGTCGTCGGCGGCGAAGTCGTCCTCGAAGACGAAACCGCCGGTCGCGTCGCCGGCGGCGATGGCCTCCCAGGCGCGGATGTGGCTCAGGTAGCAGCCGATCTCGGGCAGGATGAGCGCGTGCTTGCCCTCGCGCGCGTTGCGCCCCGCGTCGTAGACCCGCGCGACCTCGTCGGCCGGCAGGGCGCGGCCCAGCACGCCCTCGATCCGGTGCCACGGCACGCCCGCCGCGTCCAGCGCGGCGGCGCTGCGGGCCATCCGGTGCGTGTTGTCGGCAAGGTTGATGACGTAGGAGGGCCACATGGGCGCAACGGGGTCCGGGCTTGGGGCGCGACTGGCCCCTGCCCTTACTGGCGCGCGGGCCCGGTGGCAAGCGCGGGCCCCTTGCACCGGAGCCGCCCCCATGCGATGCGCGCGGCCATGGCCCAGGCGATCCCTGTCTACGTCATCAACCTCGACCGCCGCCCCGACCGGCTTGAGCGGATCGGCGCCCACCTCGCCGCGCGGGGGGTCGCCTTTCACCGCCAGCCCGCCTGCGACGCGCAGGCCGTCCCCGAGCCCGAGATCGCCGCCGTCGTCCGCACCCACGGCCCCTTGGGCCAGCTCGGCCTAGGCGACCGCGCCTGCACGGTCAGCCACACGCGGGCCTGGGAGGCGTTCCTGGCCTCCGACGCGGCCCACGCCCTGTTCCTCGAGGACGACATCACGCTGGCCGCCGACATCGCGGCCGTGCTGGCCGACGATGCGTGGATCCCGCCCGGCTGCCACGCCGTGAAGCTGGAGAAGTTCAACGCCGGCGCCTCGAAGCTGCTGCTTGCGCCCGAGATCGGCCACACCCCGACGGGCCGCGCGCTGCACCCGATGCGGTCGCGCCACGTCGGCGGCGGCGCCTACATCCTGTCGCGCGAGGGCGCGCGGCTGGCGCTGGCCCACAAGGGCCGCTTCCGCGTGCCGGTGGACCATTTCCTGTTCAACGACACGGTGTCGCCCATCCGCCGGGGCTTGGGCGCCGCCATCGTCGTGCCCGCCATGGCGACCCAGCGCGCGCAGGCCTACGAAAGCGACATCGCGCCGCTCGGCAAGGCGATCCGGCCCGAGGGCTGGAAGAAACGCCTCCGCGCGCTGCGCCGGGGCCTTGCCGAGTTGAACCAGGCCCCCCGCCAGCTCTGGCAATGGGCGACGGGACGGGCGCGGATCGTGTCGGTCGCCTACGCCGAGGACCCGCCCGCGCCCTGACCTCTCAGGCCGCCGTGCCAATCCCCAGCCGCGCCTTCAGCGCAGGGGGCAGGAAACGGGGAGAGGAGATGCGGGGCCAGGGCGCCTCGGTGATGAGCCGCCGCTCGCCGTAGAGGGCGACATACTCGGCGTAGTTCTCGAAGGCTTGCCGCCCCACGTAATCCACGTAGGTTTCCGCCGCCGCGCCGTTGGCGAGGATGACGTCGTGGCCCTCGGTCTCGATGTGATAATAGGTCACGCGCTCGGGCAACTCCGCCAGCGGCACCCAGTCGATGCTGCTGCCGTTTACCAGCGCCCCTGCGTTGATCGCGAGACCGTCGAGGATCAGCGCGTGATCGGCGGTGACCGTCAGGTCGCTATGCGGGAGGCCTTCACCGAGGGCCCCGGCCCGGATCCGCACCGGCATCATCCGGTCGCCGGCAAAGATCTTCTGCACGATCTGTCGGCCGATCCAGATCACCTCGACGCACCGGCCGTCCGCCGTGAGGATCCCATCGCCGATCGCCAGTGTCTCGACCGCGCGCTCGCCGTTCGGCGTGGCGATGCCGGTGCCGGCGGCAAAACAGACCGTGAAGCTGGATGTATCGGCAAGAGGCAGCGTCAGCGAAGCCGGGAAGTTCATCTCCGCAAGGGGTTTGTACGATGCGATAAGGTACACGCCGTTTCCGAACCCTGTCTGGAATACCGGATATTCGATGCCGTCGATGACGACCTTTCCCTTGTATTGGACGTCGGTCTGCGGGTGGGCGAGGGCTTCGTTCAGCTCAAAGGTCGTCTCGCCCGGCTTGCCGTCGGAGAGGATGACGTCGTCGTCAAATGCACCAATAAGTGTCTGTGTGGACGAGCTGTACTGCGCAGTTGACGAAACGAAGTAGCTCGCCATGCCGTTCCCCCAAAGCATCGACATCCGCCGACCAGCCGCGCCGCGACTCAGACGCGTCGTCCGTTGTCGCACGGTCGCACGCCGGTATGCGAATTCAACGGTTTTCTTGGAGTGCCACAGCGGAACAGGCACGCCGCAGACGCAGCGACCATGACAGCCTGTCCTGCGGTCGTGCGATATCGCGCCCCTCAGGCCGCCTTGCCGATCCCCAGCCGCGCCTTCAGCGCCGGGGGCAGCAGGCGGGGGGTGGAGATGCGCGGATAAGGCGCCTCGGTGATGATCCGCTCCTCGCCGTAGAGGGCGACATACTCGGCGTAGTTGTCGAACACCTGCCGTCCAACGTAGTCAATGAAGGTCTCGGCCGGGGCGCCCTCGGCGAGGATCAGGTCGTGGTCCTCGGTCTCGACATGGTAGACGGTGAAGCGCGCGCCGAGTTCCGACAGGGGCACCCAGTCGATGCTTCCCCCGTTCACCAGCGCGCCCGCGTTGATCAGGAGATCGTCGACCAGCAGCGCGTGATCCGCCGTCAGGGTCAGGTCGCGCCGCGGCAGCCCCTCGCCCAGCGCGCCCTGCCGCACCCGCACCGGCATCAGCCGCTCGGGCGGACCGAACAGCGTCGACAGCGTCTGCCGCCCGACCCAGCGCACCGGCACCGCGCGGCCGTCGGCGGTGGTCACGAGGTAGCCGATGGCGAGCGTCTCGACCGCCACCTCGCCATTGGGCGTCGCGATCAGGGTGCCGGGCAGGAAGCAGACCGGGTTGCCGGTGGGTTCGAAGTCGGTGAGCTGGAACAGGCTGGTGCTGCCCGGCCCGTTCATTTCCTCGGCGAGGTCGTAGTCGGCTGCGTTGTAGGGGATGCGGTAGCCATTGCCGTAAGCACCGATGAAGATGGCGTAGGTCTTGCCGTTCTGGGCCTCGTAGTAGAAGCCGGAGAAGAAACTGTTGCCCTCCAGGAAGTCGCCGCCGCTGCCGGTCCCGTCGAGGTTTCCATCCCCGTTCCGATCATTGATGTCGATGCCGCCCGGCACAGCCAGCGACTGGGTGCTGATCCAGCTCAGCGTGCCGCCCGACTGGGTGGCGCCGAACGAGATGACATGGGTGAAGGAGACAAGCGACATTCCGGGCACCGGGCAAAGGTCATGACGGGGTCGCCCCGGCGCTGCCGGGGTCGGTCCCTGCCCTTCTACCTTCCGGCTGCGGCCGGCCTACCCCCTGAACCGGGGGGAGGCCGTTGTCAGGCCGCCTTGCCGATCCCCAGCCGCGCCTTCAGCGCCGGGGGTAGCAGGCGGGGGGTGGAGATGCGCGGATAGGGCGCCTCGGTGATGATCCGCTCGTCGCCGTAAAGCGCCACGTACTCCGCGTAGTTGTCGAAGGCCTGCCGCCCGACGTAGTCGACGAAGGTCTCGGCGGGCGCGCCCTCGGCGAGGATGATGTCGTGGTCCTCGGTTTCGACGTGGTAGACGATGAAGCGCGCGCCCAGCTCCGACAGGGGAACCCAGTCGATGGTGGACCCGTTCACCAAAGCGCCCGCGTTGATCAGGAGATCATCGACCAGCAGCGCATGATCGGCCGTCAGCACGAGGTCACGCTTTGGCAGCCCGTCGCCCAGCGCACCGGCCTGCACCCGCACCGGCATGAGCCGCTCGGGCGGGCCGAAGCGCGTCACCAGCGTCTGCCGACCGACCCACTTCACCGGCACGCTGCGGCCGTCCGCCGTCAGGACGAGGTCGCCGGGCCGCAGGTCTTCCACGGCGCGCGCACCATCCGGGGTCGCGATGCCCGTTCCGGCCAGGAAGCAGATCGGATTGCCCGTGGGAGAGAAATCGTTCGCCTGGTACAGCGCTGTGCTTCCGGAAGACAGGAAACCTGACCCAAGGTTAAATTCTGCAGAATTATAGGGGATATAGTAATTCCCTGACCCATTTGAGTAGATCGCGTAAGTCGATCCATTCGTGGCCTGAAAATAGAAACCAGAAAAGACTGATCCGGCGTTATCAAAATAATCATTTGAATCGACGTTATCATCATTATCAACGTTAGTTACATTCCATGGACCCGGAAAACTTATTGCTTCCGTCCATGTCAACTCGATGGTATCGTCCGACCCGGTCAAAAACATTGCGTCGGTGAACGTCGTGTTCGCCATGTGGAACAGTCCTAGTTAACACTGCGCGGCCAGCACCATGCTGAAGCCGTCACACCTTCCCCCGGCTCAGATTTCGCGTTCCCATTTTCCGGTCAAGCACGACGACAAAACGGCCCGGCACCGGCCATTCCGCCTGCATCTGTCGCCCAAGAAATCATCACCAACCGTCTTGCGCCCCCCCCCGCGACGCGTCTGGACCCCCGCTTTCGCGGAGAGACGGGCGAATCACGTCGAACTCGCCGCAACGGCGCGCCCGGGGCCGTGAACAGCAAAAGGGCACCCGCGAAGGGCGCCCTTTGCCGAAGCACGTTCTCCGTGGCCTCACTCCGCCGCGACGGGCGCCTTGGCGAGGTTGCGCAGCACGTAGTGCAGCACGCCGCCGTGCTCGATGTACTCGATCTCGACCGCCGTATCGATCCGGCACTTGATCGTGATCTCCTTCACCGACCCGTCGCCGTAGGTGATCGTCGCCGTCACCTCCTGCAGCGGCTGGATGGTGTCGAGCCCGTGGATCGAGACCGTCTCGTCGCCCTTGATCCCCAGCGACTTGCGATTGTCGCCGCCGGTGAACTCGAAGGGGATGACGCCCATGCCGACCAGGTTCGAGCGGTGGATGCGCTCGAAGCTCTCGGCGATCACGGCCTTGACGCCCAGCAGCGCCGTGCCCTTGGCCGCCCAGTCGCGCGAGGAGCCCGCGCCGTACTGCTCGCCGGCGAAGATCACCAGCGGCACACCGGCCTCCTGGTAGGCCATCGCGGCGTCGTAGATCGAGGTCTGCTGCCCGTCCGGCCCGAGGGTGTAGCCGCCCTCGACCCCGTCCAGCATCTCGTTGCGGATGCGGATGTTGGCGAAGGTGCCGCGCATCATCACCTGGTGGTTGCCGCGGCGCGCGCCGTAGCTGTTGAACTCGCGCTGGGGCACCTGCCGCTCGGTCAGGTAGCGGCCGGCCGGCGTGGTGTCCTTGAACGAGCCCGCGGGGCTGATGTGGTCGGTGGTGATCATGTCGCCGAGGATCGCCAGCACGCGGGCGCCCTCGATGTTCGAGATCGTGCCCGGCTCCGCCCCCATGCCCTGGAAGTAGGGCGGGTTCTGGATGTAGGTCGAGGTCGCCGGCCAGTCATAGGTCTCCTGCTGGGGAACCTTGACGCCCTGCCACTTGTCGTCGCCCTTGAACACGTCGGCGTACTTGGTCTGGAACGCCTGCCGGGTCACGGTCTGCTCGACGAGTTCGGCCACCTCCTGCGTGGTCGGCCAGATGTCCTTGAGGTAGACATCCTTGCCGTCCGGCGTCTGGGCGATGGGCTCGTTGGCGAGGTCGATGTTCAGGTCGCCCGCGATGGCATAGGCCACCACCAGCGGCGGCGAGGCGAGGTAGTTCGCCCGCACGTCGGGGCTGATCCGGCCCTCGAAGTTGCGGTTGCCCGACAGGACGGCCGTGGCGATCAGGTCGTTGTCGTTGATCGCCTTGGAGATTTCTGGCTGCAGCGGGCCCGAGTTGCCGATGCAGGTGGTGCAGCCGTAGCCGACCAGGTTGAAGCCCACGGCGTCGAGGTCTTCCTGCAGGTTCGCGGCCTCGAGATAGGCCGACACGACCTGCGACCCGGGCGCGAGCGAGGTCTTGACCCAGGGCTTGCGCGTCAGGCCCAGCGCGCGGGCCTTGCGGGCCACGAGGCCGGCGCCGATCATCACGTAGGGGTTGGAGGTGTTGGTGCAGGAGGTGATCGAGGCGATCACCACCGAGCCGTCGCGGATCGTGTAGTCCTCACCCTCGACCTTCGCGGTCTTGCGCGGGTCGGCGGCGGGGGTCGGCGCCGGGCCTTCCGAGGCCATGTCGGCGGCGGGCAGCGTGGCGTCCGAGCCGCGGAACTCGGCCACGGTCTTGAAGAAGCCCGCGGCGGCGCGGTCGAGCGGCGTGTAGTCCTGCGGCCGCTTCGGCCCCGAGATCGCCGGCACGATGGTGCCCATGTCGAGGCTGAGGGTGTCGGTGTAGACCGGCGCATAGTCGGCGCCGCGCCAGAAGCCGTTTTCCTTGGCATAGGCCTCGACCAGCGCCACGACCTCGTCGGGGCGGCCGGTGTTGCGCAGGTAGCGGATGGTCTCGGCGTCGATCGGGAAGAAGCCGCAGGTCGCGCCGTATTCGGGGGCCATGTTGGCGATGGTCGCGCGGTCGGCCAGCGGCAGGCGGTCGAGGCCCTCGCCGTAGAATTCCACGAACTTGTTCACCACGCCCTTCTTGCGCAGCATCTCCACGACCTTGAGCACGAGGTCGGTGCCCGTGGTGCCCTCGCGCATCGCGCCGGTCAGTTCGAAGCCCACCACCTCGGGGATCAGCATGGAGATCGGCTGGCCCAGCATCGCGGCCTCGGCCTCGATGCCGCCCACGCCCCAGCCGAGCACGGCCGCGCCGTTCACCATGGTGGTGTGGCTGTCGGTGCCGACCAGCGTGTCGGGGTAGGCCACGACCGCGCCGGTCTGGTCCTTGTCCGACCACACGGTGCGCGACAGGTATTCCAGGTTCACCTGGTGGCAGATGCCGGTGCCGGGAGGCACCACGCGGAAGTTGTCGAACGCGGTCTGCCCCCATTTCAGGAACGTGTAGCGCTCCATGTTCCGCTCGTATTCGCGGTCCACGTTCATCTGGAAGGCGCGCGGGTTGCCGAACTCGTCGATCATCACCGAGTGGTCGATCACCAGGTCGACGGGGTTCAGCGGGTTGATCCGCTGCGGGTCGCCGCCCAGCGCCTTGATCCCGTCGCGCATCGCGGCGAGGTCGACCACGGCGGGCACGCCGGTGAAGTCCTGCATCAGCACGCGGGCCGGGCGGTAGGCGATCTCGCGCGGGTTCTGGCCACCCATCTTCGCCCAGTCGGCAAAGGCCTTGATGTCGTCCACGCTGACCGTCTTGCCGTCCTCGAAGCGGAGCATGTTCTCCAGCACCACCTTCAGCGCGGCGGGCAGCTTCGAGAAATCACCCAGGCCCGCCGCCTCGGCCGCGGCGATGGAGTAATAGGCGTAGCTCTTGTCACCGACCTTGAGCGTGCGGCGCGTCTTGGCGGTATCTTGGCCGACGGTAATGGGCATGGAAGCCTCCCTTCATCCGGTCATGTGGGGGTCGTCATCTCGACGCTCGCGATGCCACCGCGCGGCCTTTCGATCAAGGGCTAAGCGGTCGCCTGCGACATTAATGTATGCGATTGCATACCGCCTTGCCAGCCCCCTCCCCGGGGCCGTTCCGGGCGCGCCGCGGGCCGGTGCCATGATCTTGCCGCATTTCTGCGGATCATGGGGCGTTCGACCCGGGGCAACCGGGCGCAGGCGGCCCTGAGTCGGGCCGGACACAGGCATCGGAGCAGGACCCATGGACATCATTCACGACACCAGCCGCCAGCTGGCGGCAACGGCCGCGCTGATGGAGCCGCACATGCTGGTTCCGCTTGCGGCGCTTCTCGCCGCCGCCGGCCTCGGCGCCTGGCTGCGCCGCCGCCGCAAGGGCGACCGCGCCTGAGGCGGGCGCAGGGCGGGGCGCGCCCCGCCGCTTCCCAACCCCCTGATCTCCCACACCCCTGCCCCGCCGGACAGCGGCGCGGGCCTTACAGCTGCGCCATCACCTCGTCCGAGATCTCGAAGTTCGCCGTCACGGTCTGGACGTCGTCGTCGTCCTCCAGCGCCTCGATCAGCTTCATCAGCTTCTGCGCGTCCTCCAGACCCAGCTCGGTCGTGGTGCCGGGGCGCCACACCAGCTTGGCCGACTCCGATTCCCCCAGGCTCGCCTCCAGCGCCGCCGAGACCTCGCCGAGGTCGGTGTCGGCGCACCAGATCACGTGCTCCTCCTCGCCGCTCTCCACGTCCTCGGCGCCGGCCTCGATCGCGGCCATCATCACCGTGTCCGCATCGCCCGCCGCGGCGGTGTAAATCACCTGCCCCTTGCGCTCGAACATGAAGGACACCGAGCCGGTCTCGCCGAGGTTGCCGCCATGCTTGCCGAACAGCGAGCGCACGCTCGAGGCGGTACGGTTGCGGTTGTCGGTCATCGCCTCGACGATCACCGCCACGCCGTTGGGCCCGTAGCCCTCGTAGCGGATCTCCTCGTAGTTCTCGGCGTCGCCGCCCTGCGACTTCTTGATCGCGCGGTCGATCACGTCCTTGGGGACCGAGCTCGACTTCGCTTCCTTCACCGCCAGCCGCAGGCGCGGGTTCTTGTCGGGGTCGGGGTCGCCCATCTTGGCCGCCACGGTGATTTCCTTGGCGAGCTTGGAGAAGAGCTTGGAGCGCGCGGCGTCCTGCTTGCCCTTGCGGTGCTGGATGTTCGCCCACTTGGAATGGCCGGCCATGGGTCCCTCGACATGCTGGATGGTCCTGATCGGGCGCTCCTTTACCCCAAGCCCCGCATCCTCGGCAATGCCTGCCCCGCGCGGGGCCGATCCGCCGCGCTTCCCCTCCCCGCCCCTTTGGGCTACCGCTGACCCCATGAACCTGCGCGTCACCGACCTCGCCTGCGCCCGCGGGCCCGCCCAGATCCTCGCCGGCGTGTCCTTCGCCGTCGCGCCGGGGCAGGCGCTGATCCTGCGGGGGCCGAACGGGGCGGGCAAGACCACGCTCCTGCGCACGCTGGCGGGGCTGACCCCGCCGCTGGCCGGCACCATCGAGGCCGAGCCCGACGCCATCGCCTACGCCGCCCATGCCGACGGGCTGAAATCGGCCCTGACGGTCGAGGAGAACCTGGCCTTCTGGGCTGCGGTCTTCGGCACCCGCGACCCCGCGCCCGCGATCGAGGCGTTCCACCTCGGGCCGCTGCTGCAGCGCCGGGCGGGCGAGATGTCGGCGGGGCAGAAGCGACGGCTGTCGCTCGCCCGCCTCCTCGTCACCGGCCGCCCGGTCTGGTGCCTCGACGAGCCCACGGTGTCGCTGGACACCGAGAACGTCGCCCGCTTCGCCGCCGCGGTCACGGCGCACCTGAAGGGCGGCGGATCGGCTGTGATCGCCACCCACATCGACCTCGGCCTGCCCGCGGCCGAGACGCTCGACATCACCCGCTTCGTGTCCAAGCGGCTGCGCGCCGACGACCCCTTCGCGGAGGCGATGGCATGATCGGCCTGTTGCGCCGCGACCTGACGCTCGCGATCCGGGCGGGCGGCGGCTTCGGCCTGTCGCTCGCCTTCTTCCTGATCTTCACCACGCTGGTGCCCTTCGGCGTCGGCCCCGAGACCGGCATCCTGTCCGAGATCGCGCCGGGCGTGCTGTGGCTGGGCGCGTTGCTCGCCTGCCTGTTGTCGCTCGACCGCATCTTCCAGCTCGACTGGGAGGACGGCACGCTGGACCTGATGGCCACCAGCCCGGTGCCGCTCGAGGGGCTTGCCGCGATGAAGGCGCTGGCGCACTGGATCACCACCGGCCTGCCGCTGGTGGCGGCCGCGCCGGTGCTCGGCCTCCTCCTCAACCTGCCCGGCCCGGCCTACCCGTGGCTGGTGGCATCCCTCGCCCTCGGCACGCCCGCGCTCAGCGCCATCGGCACCTTCGGCGCGGCCCTGACCGTGGGGATCAAGCGCGGCGGGCTCCTGCTGTCGCTGCTCGTCCTGCCGCTCTACGTGCCCACGCTGATCTTCGGCGCGCTCTGCGTCAGCCGCGCCACGACCGGCCAGGACCCGCTCACGCCGCTCCTCCTCGTGGCCGGGATCACGGCCGGCAGCCTCGCGCTGCTGCCCTTCGCGGCGGCCGCCGCCCTCCGCGTCAATCTGCGCTAGTTCTGCGCCCGTCTGCCCCATTGTGAGCGCCACCAGCCCTGACTAAGTTCCGCGCCATGGCGTCGATCTGGGAATACGCGAACCCGCGCAAGTTCATGGCGACATCCGCCTTTCTCCTGCCGTGGACGGCGGGGATCGCGGGCGTGTGCCTCGTGGTCGGCCTGGTCTGGGGCTTCTTCTTCACCCCCGACGACTTCCGCCAGGGCTCGACGGTCAAGATCATCTACGTCCACGTCCCCTCGGCGATCATGGCGATCAACGCCTGGCTGATGATGCTGATCACCTCGCTGATCTGGGTGATCCGGCGCCACCACGTCTCGGCGCTGGCGGCCAAGGCGGCGGCGCCGGTGGGCATGGTCTTCACCCTCATCGCGCTGGTCACCGGCGCGATCTGGGGCCAGCCGATGTGGGGCACCTGGTGGGAATGGGACCCGCGGCTGACGTCGTTCCTGATCCTGTTCCTCTTCTACCTCGGCTACATGGCCCTGTGGGAAGCGATCGACAATCCCGACAGCGCGGCCGACCTCACCTCGGTCCTCTGCCTCGTGGGCTCGGTCTTCGCGATCATCTCGCGCTATGCGCTGGTGTTCTGGAACCAGGGCCTGCACCAGGGCGCGACCCTGTCGCTCGACCGGGAACAGAACATCGCCGACGTGTTCTGGTACCCGCTGGTGATCACGCTGGCGGGCTTCGGCTTCCTGTTCGTCGCGCTGGTGCTCTACCGCACCCAGACCGAGATCCGCGCGCGGCGCCTGAAGGCGCTGATCGCGCAGGAAAGGATGGCATGATGCCCGATCTCGGCGCCTATGCGGTCCCCGTGCTGTCGGCCTACGCGGTGTCGATCGCGCTGATCGTCGTCGTCGTCGGCGCCTCCATCCTCAAGGCCCGCCGGGTCCGCGCGCGGCTGGAAGAGGTCGAACACCGCCGGGGACGGGCGGCATGAAGATCAACTGGCTGATGGTGCTGCCGCTGGCGCTGACCGCCGGGTTCTTCGGCATCGCGGGCTGGCAGCTGATGAACAACCAGAACGCGCTGCAGCAGGGCGTGGACACCCAGGCGCTGCCCTCGGCGCAGCAGGGGCGCCCGGCACCGGGGCTGGCGCTGGAGCCGATGGGCGACACGCCGCTGCTGACCCGCGCCGACCTCGAGGGCAATGGCCTCGTCATGGTGAACTTCTTCGCCAGCTGGTGCCCGCCCTGCCGCGCCGAGCACCCGGTGCTGACGGCGCTGGCCGAGGCCGGCACGCCGCTCTACGGCGTGAACTACCGCGACCGGATCGACCAGGCGACGGGGTTCCTGGCCGAGCTTGGCAATCCCTATGACCGGATCGGCCGTGACGAGCTGGCGCGCAACGGCGCGGACTGGGGCGTGGTGGCGATGCCCGAGACCTTCTTCATCGACGGGACCGGCACGGTGGTGCTGCATTTCCGCGGGCCGGTGACCGAGCGGTCGCTGCGCACCCAGATCCGGCCGGCGCTGGCCGAGGCGGGGCACGAGTTGCCGCCGCTGCCGGGCGAGGCCGCCGGGACGAACTGAGGGCGGCCCCGTCGGCGCACGGGCCACCTATCCCCACGATCCGATCCCGCGCGCAGAGCCTTGCAAGGCTCTGCTCCGTCCCTTGCAAGGGACGGGGCAGTCTCTTGCAAGAGACTGCCGGCGCGCCGCCCTACCCTCACGCCCCGATCCCCACCGTCGCGCGGGCAAGAGCCTTGCAAGGCTCTTGGCGTCCCTTGCAAGGGACGCAGCGCCGCCGTCAGTAGATATAGCGGATCTGGTCCGACCAATACCGCTCGATCCGTTTCAGCGAGTGGTTCACCCGGTCGATCCCGTCGGTGCCGAGGATGCCGTGCTTCTCCAGCCCCTCGGCATGGCGCGCGAAGAGCGCCCCGACCACCTCGCGCACGTGCCGGCCGCGCTCGGTCAGCCGCACCCGGACGGACCGCCGGTCGATCTCGCAGCGCTGGTGGTGCATGTAGCCCATCTCCACCAGCTTCTTCAGGTTGTAGGACACGTTCGAGCCCTGGTAGTAGCCGCGGCTCTTCAGCTCGCCCGCCGTCACCTCGTGCTCGCCGATGTTGAACAGCAGGAGCGCCTGCACCGCGTTGATGTCGAGGATGCCCAGCCGCTCGAACTCGTCCTTGATCACGTCGAGCAGGAGCCGGTGCAGCCGCTCCACCAGCGACAGGGATTCGAGGTACCCGGTCAGGAATCCCGACCGGGAGGACGTCGCGAAGGGCGCGTGCAGGCTCATCATGGACTCCGCATCAGGGGCTTCGTGCCCCGTGATGCCCCCGGAATCGGAAAGATTGCGTTAAAGCGCGCCGAAAACCTCAGGCCGCCCCGCCGATCCCCTCCGACAGCCGCCCGAGGAAGGGCCTGAGCGCCGCCGGCGCCTCCGCCTGCCCCGTCACCCAGCGGTAGAGGTCCTGGTCGGCCTCGGCCAGCACCGCCTCGAAGGCGTCCAGCGTGGCGTCGTCCGCCCCGGCCAGATGCGCGTCCGCCCAGCCCCCCAGGATCAGGTCCATCTCCTTGATGCCCCGGTGCCAGGCCCGCATCCGCAGGCGTTTCAGCCGGATCTCGCGTGTCTCCATCGTCTCACACCCCCTGGCTCAGCGCGAGCCGCAGCCGCTTTTCCAGCCGGCCCAGCTGCTCGGCCACCCGTGCCTGCTCCACCTTGACCCGGCGCAGCTCGGCCAGCAGGTCCGTCAGCTCCTCGGGCAGCGCCTCGCGCTCCCCGGGCCCGTCGAGCCCGTCGCCCTCGCCGGTCAGGAGCCACATGATCGACACCCCCAGCATCCCGGCCAGCATCTGCAGCCGGTTCGCCCGCGGCTCGGACTGGTCGTTCTCCCAGGCGCGGATGGTCTTGACCTTCACCCCCATGCGCCGGCCGAGCTCGGCCTGGCTCAGCCCCGCGGCCTCACGCGCGCCCGTCATCCGGTCGCCGAAGGTCGCCGTGTCGGCGTCGTACCAGCCCTTCGCCTCGTCCTCTGCGTCGGTCATGTCGCATCCCCTCCCGGCTTGATCGCGGATCGGGCGCACCCTAATGGTGGCCCGATCGAAATGCCACCGGACACCCTAACGCAGGGCCCGGACCAACCCGGAGCGACCCGATGCCCTTCCTTTCCGACACGCTCGCCCGCGTGAAGCCCTCGCCCACCATCGCCGTCACCAACCTCGCGGCCGAGCTCAAGGCGCAGGGCAAGGACGTGATCGGCCTCGGCGCGGGCGAGCCCGATTTCGACACGCCCCAGAACATCAAGGACGCCGCCGTCGCCGCCATCGCGGCCGGCAAGACGAAATACACCGCCGTCGACGGCATCCCCGAGCTGAAAAAGGCGATCTGCGCCAAGTTCAAGCGCGACAACAACCTCGACTACACGCCCGCGCAGGTCTCGGTCGGCACGGGCGGCAAGCAGATCCTCTACAACGCGCTCATGGCCACCCTGAACCCCGGCGACGAGGTCATCATCCCCGCGCCCTACTGGGTCAGCTACCCCGACATGGTGCTGCTCGCGGGCGGCACGCCGGTCTTCGTCGAGGGCCCGAGCCAGAACGCCTACAAGATCACGCCGGCCGACCTCGAGGCCGCGATCACGCCAAAGACCAAGTGGTTCATCTTCAACTCGCCCTCGAACCCCACCGGCGCGGGCTACACGGCGGAGGAGCTGAAGGGCCTGACCGATGTCCTGATGCGCCACCCCCATGTCTGGGTAATGACCGACGACATGTACGAGCACCTCGTCTACGACGACTTCAAATTCGCCACCCCCGCCGAGGTCGAACCGGGCCTCTACGACCGCACCCTCACCTGCAACGGCGTGTCCAAGGCCTATGCCATGACCGGCTGGCGCATCGGCTATGCCGCGGGGCCGGTCGAGCTGATCAAGGCGATGGGCAAGGTCCAGTCGCAGTCGACGTCGAACCCCTGCACCATCTCGCAATGGGCCGCGGTCGAGGCGCTGAACGGCCCGCAGGACTACATCGCGGCCAACAACGCGCTGTTCAAGCGCCGCCGCGACCTGGTGGTCGAGATGCTGAACGCCGCCCCCGGCATCACCTGCCCGGTGCCCGAGGGCGCCTTCTACGTCTACCCCTCGATCACCGGCTGCATCGGCAAGACCACGCCCGCGGGCACCCTGATCGACACCGACGAGACCTTCGCCCGCGCGCTGCTGGAGGAAAAGGGCGTCGCGGTCGTGTTCGGCGGCGCCTTCGGCCTCTCGCCCTGCTTCCGCGTCAGCTACGCCACCGCCGACGAGACGCTGCGCGAGGCCTGCCGCCGCATCCAGGACTTCTGCGCCGCGCTGGCCTGACATACCCCGTGACCGGGGGGCGCGCCGGGCCCACCCCCGGCGCGCTTCCCGGACGACGCCGCGCCGGCCTTGCCCCGTGCGCCCGCACCCGGCATCCTGCCCCCGGTGATGCGGCCCCGCCGGCGCGCCGCACCGGCACAGACCCAAGGGGCGATGGCATGACGCTCCCACGCAGAACCGTTCTGGTCGGGGGGCCGCTGGCCCTCCTGTCGCTCCCCGTCCTGTCCGCCTCGGCCCGGGCCGAGGCCGCGGCGCGGACCCTGCCGCCGGGCACCCGGCTCCTGCTCCTGCGCCACTTCGACCGCGACGGCGCGCATCTCGGCGCCGCCGGCCTCGCCCGCGCGGCCGCCCTGCCCGGGGTCATCGCCGACCTGCCGCTGCAGGCGCTCTACACCCGTCCCATCGGCCGCAACCAGGACAGCGCCCGCCCGCTGGCCGAGGCCCGCGGGCTCGAGATGCAGCTTCTCGGCACCGCCTCCGGGGACGACGGCGTCGCGCCGCAGCTGCTCGACCTGGCCGCCGGCCGGTCGGTGATCTGGATCGGCAACACCACGAACCTGCGCGCGATCTGGGAGCTGCTGGGCCTGCCCGGCCCGGCGCCGACCGGCTATGGCGAGCTGGTGGTGGTGGAGCCCGGCCCGGACGGCCGCGCCCGAGTCACCGACCGCCGCACCGTGCCGGCAACGGGCTGAGCGGCTGCGCGCCAACCGGGTGCCCCGGCCGCCCCCGGCCGCCCCCGTCCGGCGCGGTGACGGCACACACGCCCCGCCCCCGACAGGACCGCCGCCACCGGACCAGACCGCCGCCACAGCCGGGAGCGTCCGCGCGCCCTGACCGAAGCCCCGACCGCCTGCGCGGACCCCACCGCAGGTCGAGCGCCGCACGGAGCGCCCATCGCCCAAACCCCGCGCGTCGCCGATGCCCGCGCCCCCCCCCTGCCCCGACGCAACCCATTTCACCGCCCCGCCACCAGCCACTGTCCCAGCCGACGCCAAACCGGACCGCCCACCTCCAAGACCTGGGCGGGTCTCCACCACATCCGGCAGGGACCGGGCCTGCCCGAACCAGCCATCCCGACCAAGGGCGAGACCTCCGTCGCACCCGACCCGTGCATGACCCGCGGTCGCGCCCCGCCCGCCCGATCGCCGCCGGCGGCACGGCACCGCGGACAACCTCCACCTCCCCCGCAACCGCGCGGCGCTGCCCCCTTGCCTCCGCGCGCGCCCCGGTCCACCAAGACCCATGCCCCGGGAAACCCCGCAAGCCGCCTTCTGGAACCGCGTCGCCCGGCGCTACGCGGCGATGCCCATGCGCAACCCCGCCGCCTGGGAGGAGACGCTGGCGCTCACCGCCGCCCGCCTCGCGCCCTCCGACCGGGTGCTCGAGATCGGCTGCGGCACCGGCTCCACCGCGCTCCGCCTCGCCCCCGACGTCGCCCGCTACACCGCCACCGACGACGCCGCCGCCATGATCGCCATCGCCACCGAACGCGCCGCGGGCACCCCCACGCTCCACCCCCTGCAGGCGCGCCCCGGCGACGGCTCCCTGCCCGCCGGCCCCCACGACGCGATCCTCGCCTTCAACCTCCTCCACCTCCTGCCCGACCTGCCCGCCGCGCTGGCCGAGCTGCACGGCCTCCTGAAACCCGGCGGCCTCCTCATCACGAAAACCCCCTGCCTCGGCGGCCCCTGGCTCGCCCTCTGGCCGCCGGTTCGCCTCCTCCGCGCCTTCGGCAAGGCCCCGCCCCTGCGCTTCCTGACCACCACGACCCTGGAACGCCGGATCACCGCCGCGGGCTTCACCATCGAGCACCGCGCCGACCTGCCCCGCCGCCCGCCCTCGCGCTTCCTCATCGCCCGCCGCGCCTGACCCCCCTCATCCTTGCTTTCCAAATACTCCCTGGCGCGATCGCGGCGTGCACGGGCGGGGCCTCGGCACCAAAGCACGACGGGGGCAGCGCCCCCACCTTGCGCCGCCGGCCAAAGCGCCTACCCTCCGCCCATGGTCCTGGAATTCCGAGACGCCGGCATCTACTGCCCCGCCGCCGATGCCTACATCGACCCATGGCGCCCCGTGGACCGGGCGCTCATCACCCATGGCCACTCCGACCACGCCCGCTGGGGCCACCGCCGCTACCTCTGCACCGAGGCCGCCGCCCCGGTGATCCGCCACCGCCTCGGCGACATCTCCCTGCAGACCATCCCCTACGGCGCCCCCCTGCGCATCGGCGACGCCACCGTCAGCTTCCACCCCGCGGGCCATGTCCCGGGCTCGGCCCAGATCCGCGTCGAGGTGAAGGGCGAGACCTGGGTCGTCTCGGGCGACTACAAGACCGCCGCCGACGGGCTGAGCGAGCCGTTCGAGCCGGTCCGCTGCCACGCCTTCATCACCGAATCCACCTTCGGCCTGCCGGTCTACAGCTGGCCCTCCGAGGCCGAGCTCGCCGCCCAGATCAACGCCTGGTGGGCCGAGACCCGCGCCGCCGGCCAGACCCCAGTCCTCGGCGTCTACGCGCTGGGCAAGGCGCAGCGGGTGCTGGGCCTGCTCGACCCCGCCATCGGCCCGATCCTGACCCACGGCGCGGTCGAGGCGACGACGCAGGTGCTGCGCGCCCAGGGCCTGCGCTTGCCTGCCACCATCCCCGTCACGCCCGCCCTCGACCTCAAGGCGCATCGCGGCGCCATGGTGCTCGCGCCGCCCTCGGCCCTCGGCTCGGCGTGGATGCGGAAATTTGGGCCGGTCTCGACGGGTTTCGCCTCGGGCTGGATGCGGCTCCGGGGGGTGCGCCGGCGGCGGGCGGCGGACCGCGGCTTCGTGGTGTCCGACCACGCCGACTGGGCCGGGCTGAACGCCGCCATCGCCGCCACGGGCGCCGCCCGCGTCTTCGTCACCCACGGCTACACCGCGCAGTTCTCGCGCTGGCTCGCCACCCAGGGCTACCAGGCCGGCATCGTGCGCACCGAGTTCGGCGGCGAACCCGAGGACGAGCCCGACGTGACCCCCGCCGCCGAGCCCTCCGCATGACCCGGCCCCGCCCCCCGCGACGAGGCCGGCAGGCCGAGGAGAGGCCCGCATGACCGCCCCGACCCGCACCGACAGGCTCTGGCGCGCGCTCGCCCGCCACGTCGACCGGACCGCCCTCGACCTCATCCCCTCCCAGCCGGCCCTCCGCCGCCTGCTCGACCTCTCGGCCCGCCTCGGCACCGCGCTGCCCCCCGGCACCACCGCCACGCGCGACCCCGACGGCACCCTCCACCTGCGCCCGCCCGGCACCGCGGCGGACGCGCCCGTCCTCCTCTACATCCACGGCGGCGGCTTCACCCTTGGCTCCCCCCGCGCCTATGCCGCGCTCGCCGGCCACCTCGCCCAGGCGGCGGGGATGCGCGCCGTGCTGCCCGCCTACCGCCTCGCCCCCGAACACCCCTTCCCCGCCGCCCGCGACGACGTGATCGCCGCCCACGCCCGCCTCCTTGCCGCGGGCACGCCCCCCGCGGCGCTGGCGGGCGACAGCGCGGGCGGCTGCCTCGCCCTCCTCCTCGCCCGCCACCTGCGCGACACGGGGGCGCCCCTGCCCGCCGCCCTCGGCCTGATCGCCCCCATCGGCGACCTCTCGGGCGACATCGGCGCCCGCTTCGCCGCCGCGCACGACGAGGTCCTGATCCCGCCCGCCTGGGCGCGCCGCATCCGCGCGGCCTACCTGCCCGCCACCGACCCCGCTGACCCCGCCGTCTCGCCGCTGCTGTCGGACCTCTCGGGCCTGCCCCCCGCCCTGATCCAGGCCGCCACCGGCGAGGCGCTGGCCGCCGACGCCCGCCGCCTCGCCGCGGCGCTGGACGACGCCACCCTCGACCTCTGGCCCGGCATGGCCCATGTCTGGCACTTCCACGCCGGCCGCTCCCACGCCGCGAACACCGCGCTGCGCCGGATGGGCGCCTTCCTCGCGGACAAGGCCGCGCGATGAAGGACTTCGCCGCCCTCTTCACCGCGCTGGACCAGACCACCAGGACCGGCGTCAAGACCGCCGCGCTGGCCGACTACTTCCGCAGCGCCCCCGACGCCGACCGGCTCTGGACCATCGCGCTCCTGTCCGGGCGCCGGCCCCGCCGCACCATCACCACGACGAAGCTCCGCGAATGGGCCGCCGAGCGCGCCGGCATCCCGCTCTGGCTGTTCGAGGCCTGCTACCCGGTGGTGGGCGACCTCAGCGAGACCATCGCCCTCGTCCTGCCCGAGCCTACCACCCGCATCGACAAGCCCCTGAACCAGTGGATCGCCGAGCTCCGCGCCCTGGATGCCGCCGACGAGGCGACCCGCAAGGCCTTCATCCTCGCCGCCTGGGACGGGCTGCCCCCGGTCGAACGCTTCGTGTTCAACAAGCTCCTCACCGGGGGCTGGCGCATGGGCGTGAGCCAGAAGCTGATGACCCGGGCCCTCGCGCAGGCCACCGGCATCGACGAGGCGGAACTGACCCACCGTCTGATGGGCGACTGGTCGCCCGACACGACCAGCTTCCACGCGCTGGTCGAAGCCCCCGACCCGGGCGCAGACCTGTCGCGCCCCTACCCCTTCGCGCTGGCCTACCAGGTCGAGGACGACCCCGCCACGCTCGGCCCCGTCACCGGCTGGCTGGCGGAACGGAAATGGGACGGCATCCGCGGCCAGCTGATCCTGCGCGGGGGCGAGCACTGGCTCTGGTCCCGCGGCGAGGAGCTGATGACCGACCGCTTCCCGGAGCTCGCCCAGTTCCGCGATTTCCTGCCCGAAGGCACGGTGATCGACGGCGAGGTGCTGGCCTGGGACCATACCGCCGACCGCCCGCTGGGGTTTTCCCGGCTGCAACCCCGGATCGGCCGCAAGACCGTGCCGAAGAAGCTGCTGGCCGAGGCGCCCGCGATGCTGGTGGCCTACGACCTCCTCGAACACGGGGGCGAGGACATCCGCCCGCAGCCCCTGTCCGACCGCCGCGCGCGGCTGGCCGCGCTGCTCGCCGACCTGCCGCCGCGAGTACCGGTCCGCCTGTCGCCCGCGGTCGAGGCGCCGGACTGGCCCGGCCTCGCCGCCGCCCGCGCCGCATCGCGCGAGATCGGGGCCGAGGGGCTGATGCTCAAGCGCATCGATGCGCCCTACCTCGCCGGGCGGCGCAAGGGCGACTGGTGGAAATGGAAGCTCGACCCGCTGACCATCGACGCGGTGATGATCTACGCGCAGGCGGGCTCGGGCAGGCGCGCCACGCTCTACACCGACTTCACCTTCGCGGTGCGCGACGGCGAGGCGCTGGTGCCCTTCACCAAGGCCTATTCGGGCCTGACCGACGCCGAGTTCCGCGAGATCACCGCCTGGGTGCGCAAGAACACGACCGACCGCTTCGGCCCCGTCCGCGCGGTCAAACCCGAGCACGTGTTCGAGATCGCCTTCGAGGGCATCCAGGCCAGCCCCCGCCACAAGTCGGGCGTCGCCCTGCGATTCCCGCGCATGGCGCGCTGGCGCCGCGACAAGCCGGTGGCCGAGGCCAACACGCTCGACGACCTCAAGGCGATGCTGGCGCAGTACGGCTGACCCGCCGCGATTGACACCGGTCAAGGTGCGGCGGGGCCGGGCCGGGGATGATGGGCCAGAGGATCCCCAAAGCCCGGAGGCCCAGGCCATGACCGACGTGAACGACCTGCTGGAGAAAACGGTGGCGGAGCTCGACCGCCTGCTCAACGCGCGCAACGTGCTGGGCGACCCGATCGAACGCGACGGCATGGTGGTGGTGCCGATCGTGTCCTACGGCTTCGGCTTCGGCGCGGGCAGCGGCACCGGCGACGGCAAGGGCACCGGGGGCGGCGCGGGCGCGGGCGGCGGGATCAAGCCGCTGGGCGCGATCATCCTCGACGCGCACGGCGCGCGGGTCGAGGGGATGAAGGGCACGGTCAGCTCGCTGGTGCAGACGCTGGCCGACGCGGCGGGCCGCGTGATGGCCGCGCGCGACGGCAAGGCGCCGGAGACCGAGGGCTGAGGCGGTGGCCGTCGCGGCCGGCATCGTCGGCGCGCTGATGGCGCTGCTGCTGGCGGCGGCGCTCCTGCCCTGGCATCTGCGCGTCGAGGCGACCACGGCACCGCCGCGGCTGCGGCTGAGCCTGCGTCTCCTGGCCGGGATCGCGCCGGCCATCCCGCTCGCACCGGGCGGGCCGAGGACGCGGCGGCCCGCGCCGCGGCGGACGAGGCGGCCGCCCTCGCTCCACCGCCTGCAAGGGACCGGGCGCCTCGTCGCCGCGCTCCTCGGCGCGGTCGGGCTCCGGCGCCTGCGCCTCTCGGGCCGCTTCGGCCTCGACGACCCCGCCGACACCGGCGCGCTCTACGGCCTCGTGCAGACCGCCCGCGCCAGCGGCGCCGCCCTCGACCTCGCCCCCGACTTCTCCGGCCCCTGCCTCGACCTCGCCGCCGAGGGCACCCTGATCCTGCGCCCCGCCCGCGTCGCCGCGGCGCTGATCCGCTTCGGCTGGACCAACCGGGGGGCGCTCTGGCCATGACCCGCCTCGCCCTCGGCCCGATCCGCCGCCACGGCCCCTTCACGCTGGCCGCGGTGGCGGAGACGCGCCTGTCGGCCCACGCGATTGGCCAGACCCTGGCCTTTCATGCTACAAAGACGCCCCGCGCGCTCCTGATCCTCGGCCCCGCGGGCCTGAGCGTGGTGGACGCGCAGGGCGACCCGATGCCGGAGGCGGTGCTCGACCGCCTCTGCCCCGGCGCCGCGGAGACCCTCCGCGCCGCCGCCTGTCCCGACCCGGGACGCTGACCAGGAGGAGACCCCGATGGACCACGCCGACATCGTGCAATACGCGCGCAGCCTCTACACCGCCCATGGCGACAAGGCCGAGGCCGAGGCCGCGCAGAAGGCCGCGGCCGCCAAGGGCGCGGGCGACCTGACCGAGGCCGGGCGGTGGGAAAAGATCCGCCTGCACATCAAGGAGCTGCGCGGCGCGCGGCAGACCTGAGCCTCAGCCCATCGCGGCAAGGTAATCGGCATAGCGCCGCCCCGGCCGGTCGGGATAGACCGCGCCGGTCGGGGTGAGCCGCGCGATCCGGTCGACCCGGAAGGCGCGGAAATCGGCGCGCAGCGCGCACCAGGCGGTCAGCGTCCAGGCGCGGCCCCAGAACTCCAGGTGCAGCGGCCAGACCTCGCGCCGCGTCTCGGCGCCGTCGAGCGCGGTGTAGACGAGGCTCAGCACCTGCCGGTCGCGGATCGCGGCGCGCAAGCCCGGCAGCATCGCCAGCGCCCCCTCGGGCGCCGGCGCATGGATCGTGGTGCCGGCGGCATAGTCGCGCCCCTGCCGGGCGTCGGGCAGCACCGCGTCGACCTTGCCGCGCAGGCCGTCGGCGGCCTGCGCCAGCGTGGCGTCGCCGCTGCGGGCCACCAGCGCGAGGCCGAGGTGCAGCGCCTCCAGCTCGGCCGTGGTCAGGGTCAGCGGCGGCAGGAACACCGGCACCCGCAGGACATAGCCCACCCCACGCTCGCCCTCGATCGGCACGCCCGAGGCGACCAGCCGGTCGATGTCGCGGTAGAGCGTGCGGAGCGACACGCCGAGCCGCTCCGCCAGGTCCGCCCCGCGCCAGAGCCGCCCGCCCCGGAACAGCTGCACCAGCTCGAACAGGCGGTCGGGGCGGGCCAGGGTCTCAGCCCTTCCAGCGCATCCGGTGGTGGCGCATCTCCACCCCCGGCGCGATCGCCTGCCCGAAGGGCGCCAGCCGCGGCTCGGTCATCATCGCGCTCGCCGCCGCCTCGGCGGCCGCCATCCCCGTCCACTCGACATGGTCGAGCCATTCGCCGTCCGCCCCCTCCGACAGGGTGCGGGCGACGAAGCCGGGCTGCTCGGCCAGCCACGCCTCCACCGCGCGGTTGGCCTCGAGGAAGCTGTCCACGGCGGTGCCGGGGGCAAGGCGGAAGCGGACGTTTTCGATCACGTGGGTCATCTCTGGTCTCTCCAGTCTGGGTGTCGATGCCCCATCCTGGCCGCAGGCAACTGACACGAACCTGTCAGTTGCCTGCCCGCCCCGCAATCCCCCGCGCCGCCGGATCCGTCAGCGGAACAGGAAGGACCGGTCCCAGGCCCCGTAGTCGCTGGAGGCGATGCCGCCGCGCGCCGAGCCGGCAAAGGCATCCTGACGGCCCAGCACCAGCACCTGCACCACGCCGCCCGCCCCCGGCGCGATCACGCCGCGATGCTGCGCGGCCATGCAGATCGCGCTGTCCGAGGTGTAGAGATCGGTGCCCCAGACCCCTGCCGCGCCGGGCTGGCCGGGCGGGCAGAGGAAGGCCAGCGTCGCGCCGACCGCGCCGGCCTGCCCGGTGGCGTCGAGGCTGGTGTCCCAGCCGATCGGCATCGGCCCCGCCGGCACCGGCGCGGCCGCCGACGCGCCCGTCACCATGAAGCTCAGGCTCCAGGCCCCGTAGGTCATCGAGGACACGCCGTTCTGCGTCGCCCCCGGGTAGGAGGGCTGGCCCGGCAGGGTCTGGAACGTGACCGTCCCGCCCGCCGCGGGCGTGATCAGCCCCATGTGCACCGCCGCGGAACAGATCGAGCTGTCCGAGGTGTAGGCGCCCACGCCCCAGATCGGGCCGGGGCTCCCGCCTGCCGGGCAGGCCACGCTGCCGGCCTGGCCGGGCGCGGTGAAGCCCATGGTGATCGGGGATTGCGCCCAGTCGGCCAGTGCCGGGCCGGCTAGGGATACCGCGGCCAGCGCCGCGGCCGCCAATGTCCGTGTCATGTCGATACCGTCCTCTGTCGCGCGATTCGGGGGCACGGGCGCCCGCGACCTCGCGGCGAAAGCTGACGCCACGTCGGCTGCATCGCAAAGCGGAGTCTTGCGCGACGGCGGGAAACCCCACCCGATCAGGCGACCTCGGCCACCGAAACCGGGCGCTGGCCCTTCATCCAGGCGCGGGCGGCCGCGCCGAAGGCCTCGAACAGCGGGCGGCTCACCGGGTCCTGCGCCGCGCGGTACTCCGGGTGCCACTGCACCGACAGGGTAAAGCCCGGCGCGTCCTTGACGTAGATCGCCTCGGGCGTGCCGTCGGGGGCATGGCCGTCGATCACCACGCGGGCGCCCGGCCGCTTGATCCCCTGCCCGTGGAGCGTGTTGGTCATCACCTCGACCGCGCCGAACAGGCGGTGGAACGGCCCGCCCTCGGTAAAGCTTACCGTGTGGCGCAGGGCGAACTTCTCCTCGATGGTGCCGTCGGGCGGCATCCGGTGGTTCATCCGCCCCGGCAGGTCGCGGATCTCGGGGTGGAGCGACCCGCCCAGCGCCACGTTCACCTCCTGGAACCCGCGGCAGACGCCGAGGAAGGGCTGGCCGCGCTCCACGCAGGCCCGGATCAGCGGCAGCGCCACCGCGTCGCGGGCCCGGTCAAAGGCGCCATGGGCCTCGGTCGCGCATTCGCCGTATTCCTCGGGGTGCACGTTCGGCCGGCCGCCGGTGAACAGGAAGCCGTCGCAGACCTCCATCAATTCCTTCACGCAGACGAATCGCGGATCGGCCGGGATCACCAGCGGCAAGCCGCCCGCCACCTCGGCGATCGCCTCCGAGTTCATGGTTCCGCCCGCATGGGTGGAATACTGGTCGTTGATCAGGTGGTGGTTCCCGATGATGCCGATGACAGGCCGCGCCATGTGCGTTTCCCCTTTCCCGGCTACCAGATGTAGCGCCAATCCTTGCGGACGGAAAGATGGCGCCGGGGCACGGATGCCCTGCGGTGCTGCAGATGCCCAAGGAACGGGCAGCGCGCGGGGGGTCAGGCCCGCGCCGCCCGCACCATGATCTCGACCGTCCAGTCGGGATGGGCAAGCCCCGCCACGATCAGCGTCGCCGCCGCGCGGTGGTCGCCCAGCGCCCGCTCGCGTTCCTCGCGGAACAGCGGCACGCCCTCGGGGCCGGTCACGATGCCCACGATCTCGGTGATGTCCGACAGCCCCATGCCGCCCGCGGCCAGGATCGCCGCGACATTGGCCCAGGCCTGCCGGTGCTGCGCCCGCGCGTCGCCCGCCAGCCGGCCGTCGGGCGTCACGCCGACCTGCCCGGCCACGGTGATCTGCCGGGCGCCCGCCTCGATCTCCACCCCCTGCGCATAGGCGGAAAAGGGCGGCGGCGCGGCGTCGGTGGCGATCTCCCTCGGCATTCTCAGTCCCCCTGCGGCAGGCGCGCCGTCACCTCGATCTCGATCTTCATGCGCGGGTCCTGCAACCCCGCCACGATCATCGTGGCCGCGGGCCGCGCCTCGCCCAGCCAGCGCCGCGTCACCGGCCAGCACTCCGGCCAGACCGCGGCATCGGGCAGGATGTAGTGCACCCGCACCACGTCGGCCATGGCCGCGCCGGCCTGCCGCAGCGCCACGTCGATGTTGCGGAAACTCTGCTCGGCCTGCGCCGCCACATCCTCCGAAATCGCCATCGTGACGTAGTCGAAGCCCGTGGTCCCCGCGACGAAGACCCAGCCATCGGCCACCACCGCCCGGGAATAGCCGATCTCCGCCTCGAAGGCCGACCCCGAGGAGATCAGCCGCCGGCTCATGCCAGCGCCGCGTAGCCCGCCGCCGCGATCCCCGCCACGGCCGCCGCCGCATCGTTGTCCGAGGTGTCGCCGGTCACGCCCACGGCGCCGACCACCGCGCCGTCCTTCAGCACCAGCACGCCGCCCGGCACCGGCACCAGCCGCCCGTCGTAGACCCCGTTCAGCGCCGCCATGAAATAGCCCTGCTCCTCGGCCCGCGCCTTCTGCGCCGACCCCGGCAGCCCGGTCATCACCGCGCCATAGGCCTTGCCGCGCGCGATCTCGAACCGGCCGGGGCTGGCCCCGTCCTCGCGCTCGAAGGCCAGCAGGTGCCCGCCCGCATCCAGCACGCAGACCGACAGGGGCTTCAGCCCCAACGCCCGCCCCTTGGCCCGCGCCTCGGCCACCATCACCCGCGCCTCGTCCAGCGTGATCATCCCGTCATCTCCCGTTAAGGTTAACGCGCCACCGGACCCCGGCCCGGAAACGCCCCTCTCATCTTTGCTTTCCAAATACTCCGGGGGCTTGGGGGCAGAGCCCCCAATCCTCACGCCGCCTTCAGCTCCAGCCGCCGGGCATGGAGCACCGGCTCAGTATAACCGCTCGGCTGCTCGCGGCCCTTGAACACCAGGTCGCAGGCCGCGGCGAAGGCGATGCCGTTGAACCCGGGCGCCATCGGCACATAGGCCGGGTCGCCCGCGTTCTGGCGGTCCACCACCGCCGCCATGCGGCGCAGGATCTCCATCACCTGCGCCTCGCTGACCACCCCGTGATGCAGCCAGTTGGCGATGTGCTGGGCCGAGATCCGGCAGGTCGCGCGGTCCTCCATCAGCGCCACGTCATTGATGTCGGGCACTTTGGAGCAACCCACGCCGGCGTCGATCCAGCGCACGACATAGCCGAGGATGCCCTGCGCGTTGTTCTCCACCTCGCGGGTGATCTGCGCCTCGGTCCAGCGCTGGTAGGCCGCCAGCGGGATGTCGAGGAGCGCGTTCACATAGGCGCGCCGCCCGCCCTTCTCCAGCTTCTCCTGCACCGCCGCCACGTTCACCTGGTGGTAGTGCAGCGCGTGCAGCGTCGCGGCCGTGGGCGACGGCACCCAGGCGCAGTTGGCGCCGGCGCGGGGATGCTCGATCTTGGTCTCCAGCATCTCGGCCATGGCGTCGGGCTTCGCCCACATGCCCTTGCCAATCTGCGCCCGGCCCCTGAGCCCGCATTCCAGCCCGATGTCGACGTTCTGGTTCTCGTAGGCGGTGATCCAGGACTTCCGCTTGATGAAGTCCTTGCGGCTGAACGGCCCGGCCTCCATCGAGGTGTGGATCTCGTCGCCGGTGCGGTCGAGGAAGCCGGTGTTGATGAAGGCGACCCGGTGCTTGGCCGCCCGGATGCATTCCTTGAGGTTCACCGAGGTGCGCCGCTCCTCGTCCATCACGCCGAGCTTGACGGTGTAGCGCTCCAGCCCCAGCACCTCCTCGACCTTGGTGAAGGTCTCGTCGGCAAAGCCCACTTCCTCGGGCCCGTGCATCTTGGGCTTCACGACATAGACCGACCCCGCGACCGAGTTCCGCGCGCCCCCGTCCTTCTGCAGGTCGTGCAGCGCGATCAGCACGGTGATCATGGCGTCCATCAGCCCCTCGTAGGCCTCCGAGCCATCCTCCAGCAGGATCGCGGGGTTGGTCATCAGGTGGCCCACGTTGCGCACCAGCATCAGCGCGCGGCCCTTCACCGTCATCGGGCTGCCGTCGGGCGCCACGTAGCCGAGGTCGGGCGCCAGCGCGCGGGTCATCCGCTTGCCGCCCTTGTCGAAGGTCTCCTCCAGGTCGCCCTTCATCAGGCCCAGCCAGTTGCCGTAGGCCAGCACCTTGTCCTCGGCGTCGACGCAGGCGACCGAATCCTCGCAATCCATGATCGCGGAGACCGCCGCCTCCATCCGTACGTCGGCCAGACCCGCCTGGTCGCGCGACCCGATCGGGTGGGTGCGGTCGAACACCAGCTCCACGTGCAGCCCGTTGTTGACCAGCAGCACCCGCTCGGGCGCCTTGGGATGGCCCGCGTAGCCCGCGAATTTCGCGGGGCTTTCCAGCGGCTTGTCGTCGATCAGCAGCTGGCCGCGGTCGACGTGGTAGCGCCGGGCGTCGGCGTGGCTGTGGCCCTCGATCGGAAAGGCGCTGTCGAGGAAGACGCGGGCGCGCGCCACCACGCGGGCGCCGCGGCCGCGGTCGTAGCCGCCGGGCCTGGGCAGGCTGCCCATCGCGTCGGTGCCGTAGAAGGCATCGTACAGGCTGCCCCAGCGCGCGTTGGCCGCGTTCAGCGCAAAGCGGGCGTTGGTGATCGGCACCACCAGCTGCGGGCCGGCCACCATGGCGATCTCGGGGTCGATCCTGGTGGTGTCGATGCGGAACGCCTCGCCCTCGGGCAGGAGGTAGCCGATCTCGCGCAGGAACGCCTCGTAGGCGTCGCCGTCATGGGGCTGGCCGCGGCGGGCGATGTGCCAGGCGTCGATCCTGGCCTGCAGGTCCTGCCGCTTGTCCAGAAGCGCCCGGTTCTTCGGCGCGAAGCCGTGCAGCAGGTCCGAGAACCCCGCCCAGAACCCCGCCGGGTCCACCCCGGTGCCGGGCAGCGCCCGCGCTTCGAGGAACTCCGCCAGTTCGCCGGCCACCTGCAGCCGCGCGCGCGTCACGTATCCGCCCATGAAACCCTCCGCCATGTCTCGCCGCGGCACCGTATCCCGCGGCATACCGCGTCGCGGATTACGGAAAAAGTTTCCGATCGGCAACAGGCCGTGGTCAGATTTCCTGACCGGACGGCCCGCTCAGCCCAGAACCGCGGCGGCCTCGGCCTCGGCCAGACGCGGCAGGGCGGGCGCCGCGGGCACCGCGTAATCCGCCGGCCAGTCGGCGGGTCGGCCGTGGCGCAGCACCGCGGGCGCCCACAGGCTCTCGACGGGCAGGCCGTGGGCAAAGATGATCCGGTGCCCCGGCAGCAGCAGCTGGTGCCAGGTGACGGTGGCGCCGAACTCGCGCCCGGCCCGGCCGGCTGCCTCTAGCGCGGCGGCGGGCACCAGGACCGGGCCGGCGGCGCCGTCGATCCGCAGGTGCTGGTTGCCCGCCAGCACAAGGTCCTCGGCCAGCCCCAGCGTGCCCCGCCGCAGCCGCACCGGCGCCGCGAGGCCCCGGGCGGGCAGCGTCTGCACCCCGTGCCACAGCACCGGCTGGAACCCGTCGCCATCGGTCCAGACCATCTGGCCCGGGCGGATGTCGTCGACCAGGCTCTTGCCGTCGCGGGTCAGGACGCGGGTGCCGGCCGCAAGCCCGCCGGCCAGCGGCATCGCCCCCGGCTCGCCCACCGGCAGCGACAGCGCGTAGCTCTGCCCCGGCGTCAGCGGCAGGGCCGATGCGATGACGATGCAGGGCGCGGCCCCGCCGCCGGCGGCCTCGATCCGGTAGGCCGTCAGCCGCGCACCCTTGGCGGGATCGACCAGGCTCCACAGCTGGCCGGCGCCGTCGCCCGCGGCGAAGACCTGGCCGCCGATGCGCAGGTCGGCCGCCAGCCGGTCGCCGCCGATCTCCATCCGGGCGGCCGCGGCCGCGCGCGACAGCGTTACCGTCAGGCTGGCGACGGTCTGCACGGCGGCGACGGGATCCGCGGGCAGACTCTGCCCGAAGTCGGTCGCCAGATAGGCGTAGTGCGTGGTTCCCGTCATTCCCACCGCCGGTGCGCCCGCAAGCGGGCGGCGGCCCTCCCCGTCAGTCCCGCCGCGGCGCCGTCCCGTCCCCACGGCGCGCGCCCCGGCAACGGTCCGAGCAATAGCGGACCTCGTCCCAGACCTTTTCCCACTTCTTCCGCCACGTAAAGGGGCGTCCGCAGGTGAGGCAGGTCTTTTGCGGCAGGTCGGATTTCTTGCGCATCTTGGCCATGGCGCGGGAGGTAGCGGCGCCCCGCGCCCCGTCCAGAGGGTCAGAGGTCGAGGCTCAGCTGGCCCGGCGCCGCCCCTTTTGCCCGCCGCCGGGGCGCGCGGTCGTTCACGAAATGCCGCCCGGCGCCGCCGTCCTTGCGGCTGGCGTGCTTCTCGACGATCCGCCCCGCCTCGGCGCGGAAGGCGTCGCCCCGGCGCACCCCCCAGACCGCGTCGCGGGCGGCGCGGGCGGCGGCGGCCACGTCGACCACCGGCGCGGGGTAGCGCCGGCCGATCACCGCGCCCGCCCCGTCCCAGCGCCAGGGCTCCTGCAGGTGGGCGTCGGGCACCTCGCGCAGCTCGGGGCACCACTGGCGCGTGAAGGCGCCGGTCGGGTCCTGGTCGCGGCCCTGCTTGACCGGGTTGTAGAGCCGCACGGTGTTCATCCCCGTGGTGCCCGACTGCATCTGCATCTGCGGCCAGTGGATGCCGGGCTCGTAGTCGGTGAACATCCGCGCCAGGTGCGGGCCCGTCGCGCGCCAGTCGAGCCACAGGTGGTAGGACGCCACCGACACCAGCATCGCCCGCATGCGGAAATTCAGCCAGCCGGTGGCGATCAGCGACCTCATGCAGGCATCGACGAAGGGCAGCCCGGTCTCGCCCTTCTCCCAGGCGGCCAGCCGCGCGGCGTCGGGGGTGGCGGGGCGCAGCCCCTCGTAGGCGGAATGGAGGCAGCGGTGCTCTAGCGCCGGCTCGTCCTCCAGCTTCTGCATGAAATGGTCGCGCCAGGCGAGGCGGGCCTCGAAGCTCTGCATCGCGCCCGACCAGCCGACGCGCGTGCCCTTGGCCTGCCGTTTCCGCTCGGCCGCCGCCTGCGCCGCCGCGCGCGGCGACAGCGTGCCCCAGGCCAGGTGCGGGGACAGGCGCGAGCACGCCTCGGCCCCTTCCAGCGGCGAGGACATGGCGCGGCGGTAGTCCTGCCCGCGCGTGGCGAGGAACGAGGCAAGCAGCGCCTCGGCCTCGGCGCGCCCGCCCTTCTGCCGGCCCGGGCAGGGGTCAAAGGGCAGGCGCAGGTCGCGCGCGTCGGGGATCGCGCCGGGGTCGAGGTCGAAGCCGCGCAGCGCCTCGGGCGCGGGGATCATCTCGGCCCGCATCGCCCGCTCGCGCCGCGCGGCCCAGCCGTCGCGGCCCTTCAGCCGGCGCACGACGCCCCATTGCGGCAGCTCGGTCCAGACCACGCCCTCGGCCCCGAGCCACGCGCCCACCGCCCGGTCGCGGGCGTAGCTCCAGCCGTTGCCGGTTTCCTCGACGCTCACCACCTCGCGGATGCCGGTTTCGGCGAGAAGCGCCCCCAGCACCTCCCGCGCCGCCCCGACGCGCACCACGAGGGGCGCGCCGAGCCGCCCGAGATCGGCGCGCAGCGCGCCCAGGCTCTCGGCCACGAAGCGCCACTGGCGGGCGGAGGCGTCGGGCTGCGCCCAGGCCTCGGGCTCGACGATGAAGACGGGCAGCACCCGGCCCCCGCGCGCGGCGGCCAGCGCCAGCGCCGGGTTGTCCTGCACCCGCAGGTCGCGCTTGAACCAAACGAGAACATCCGTGCCCATGGGCGGCCAGATAGCAGGCCCGCGGGCGCAGTCAAAGCCCTGTCTGCGCCGCGTCAGTCGGTGGCGGCCGGCGCGCTGAAGCCCTCCTCCGGCACCTCGTCGCTGCCGGCGATCTGCAGCGCGACGAAGCCCACCAGGACCAGCGCCGCCAGCCCGATCAGGGCGCGCAGCACGGTCAGCACCGGCTTGTGGCGGCGTTCCTGCGTTTCGACATTGGTGCGTGGGGCGGACATGGCTGTCTCCTTTCGGCCTTGCGTGTCGAACGATCCGAAACCCGGCGGGGCCCCGGCATGAGGGGTGCCACCTAACCACCCCCGCCGCCGGCACAACGAAACCTCACGGGTCCGTGATCGGATGTGACCGCGCCGCCCCGCTTGCGGCCCCCGCCGCGCCGCCCTAGCCTCCGGCGTGCCCAACCCCCCGAGGTCCCCGATGAAAGACGCCGCGCCCCAAGCCATCCGCCTGGCCGACCACCGCCCGCCCTCGCACCTGGTGGAGAGCGTGGCGCTGACCTTCCGGCTGGCGCCGCGGGGCACCCGCGTCCTGTCGACGATCCGGTTCCGGGCGAATCCCGACGGGCTGGCCGACGGCAACCTGCGGCTCGACGGCGAGAACCTGCGGCTGATCTCCTGCGCCATCGACGGCCAGCCGCTGACCGCGCTCGACTACCTGCTGACGCCCGAGGGGCTGACCGTGCCGGCCGAGCGCCTGCCCGGCCCCGCCTTCACCTGGACGGCCGAGGTCGAGATCGACCCGGCCGACAACACCGCGCTGGAAGGGCTCTACACCTCGGGCGGCATGTTCTGCACCCAGTGCGAGGCCGAGGGCTTCCGCAAGATCACCTTCTACCCCGACCGCCCCGACGTGATGGCCCCCTTCACCGTGCGGATCGAAAGCGACCTGCCGGTCCTGCTGTCGAACGGCAACCCCGGCGCCTCGGGGCCCGGTTGGGCCGAATGGCACGACCCCTGGCCCAAGCCCGCCTACCTCTTCGCGCTGGTCGCGGGCGAGCTGGTGGCGCAGTCCGACAGCTTCACCACGATGTCAGGCCGGCAGGTCGACCTGAACGTCTGGGTCCGCCCCGGCGACGAGGGCAAATGCGCCTACGCGATGGACGCGCTGAAACGCTCGATGCGCTGGGACGAGGAGGTCTATGGCCGCGAATACGACCTGGACGTGTTCAACATCGTGGCCGTGGACGACTTCAACATGGGGGCGATGGAGAACAAGGGGCTGAACATCTTCAACTCCAAGTACGTGCTCGCCAGCCCCGAGACCGCGACCGACCGCGACTACGAGTTCATCGAAAGCATTGTCGCGCATGAATATTTCCACAACTGGACCGGCAACCGGATCACCTGCCGCGACTGGTTCCAGCTGTGCCTCAAGGAGGGGCTGACCGTCTTCCGCGACCAGCAGTTCAGCGCCGACACCCGCAGCGCGGCGGTGCAGCGGATCGAGGACGTGCTGCAGCTGCGCGCGCGCCAGTTCCGCGAGGACGCGGGACCGCTGGCGCACAACGTGCGGCCCGACAGCTATGTCGAGATCAACAATTTCTACACCGCGACCGTCTACGAGAAGGGCGCCGAGGTGATCGGGATGCTGCGCCGGCTGGTGGGCGCGCAGGGCTACCGCGCGGCGCTGGACGAATATTTCCGCCGCCACGACGGGCAGGCCTGCACCATCGAGGACTGGCTGGCGGTGTTCCAGGACGTGACCGGCCGCGACCTGTCGCAGTTCAAGCGCTGGTACACCCAGGCCGGCACCCCGCGCGTCACCGCCCGCTGGACGGTCGAGGGCGCGCGGCTGCGCCTGACGCTCGCGCAGGAGGTGCCGGCGACGCCCAGCCAGCCGCTGAAGGAGCCCGCGGTGATCCCGGTGGCGATGGGGCTGCTGGCGCCCGACGGGACCGAGCTCTTGCCCGAGACGCTGGCGGTGCTGGACGGGCCCGAGACCACGCTGGAATTCGACCTGGCCGGGCTGGCGGCGCGGGCCGGCGTGCCGGTGCCCGACCGTGCGATCCCCTCGCTCCTGCGCGGGTTCTCGGCGCCGGTGATCCTCGACGCGGGGCTGAGCCGCGAGGACCGGCTGGTGCTGCTGGCCCACGACCCCGACCCGTTCAACCGCTGGGAGGCCGGCCGCAGCCTGATGCGCGGGGCGCTGATGGCGATGCTGACCGACGGCGCGGCGCCCGATCCCGCGCTTTTCGACGCGCTCGGGCGGCTCCTCGCCGACGAGCGGCTCGACGCCGCGTTCCGGGCCTTGTGCCTTGCCCTGCCCTCCGAGGACGATCTGGCGCAGGCGGCCCATGACGCGCGGCTGGTGCCCGACCCGACCGCGATCCACGCCACGCGCCGCGCGATGCAGACCGCGATGGCCGCGGCGCTGCGGGAGCCGCTGGCCGCGCTCTACGACGCGATGGACCCCGGGCCCGCCTACAGCCCTGAGGCGGGCCAGGCGGCGAAGCGGTCCTTGCGCAACACCGCGCTGGCGCTGCTTGCGCGCGTCGAGGGGCCGGCCCGCGCCCGGGCGCATTACGACGCGGCGACCAACATGACCGACGAGATCGCGGCGTTCACCGTGCTGCTGGAGGCCGGCGACACGGAGGTCGCGGGGCGTTTCCACGACCGCTGGAAGGGCGACCGGCTGGTGATGGACAAGTGGTTCATGGCGCAGGTCGCCCATGCCGCGCCCGAGGCCGCGGTGGCGACCGCCGAGGCGCTGACGCGGCATCCGCTGTTCGACTGGACCAACCCCAACCGGTTTCGGTCCGTCATCGGCGGGCTGACGGCGGGCAATCCGGCGGGCTTCCACGACCCCACGGGGGCGGGCTACCGGTTCCTCGCCGACTGGCTGATCCGGCTGGATGCCAAGAACCCGCAGACCGCCGCGCGGATGTCGACGGCCTTCGAGACCTGGCGCCGCTACGACGCCGACCGGCAGGCGCTGATCTCGGCCGAGCTTGACCGGATCGCGGGGGCCGACGGCCTCAGCCGCGACCTCGGCGAGATGGTGGCGCGGATGCGGGGGGCCTGAGCGCCCCTGACTTGCGTTGCCCCCGAAGGGCGTATTTGGGGAAAGATGAAGGGATAGGTCAGCGCAGCTGGGCCGCCGTCCACACCAGCGCGATCAGTACCGGCTGGTGGACCAGGTAGACCGCGAGGCTGTGCCGGCCCGGCCAGGCCAGCGCGCGGGCGAGCGGCGGGGCCTGCCAGCGCGACAGGCGTTCCCACAGCCCCGCGCGGCTCATCAGCCGGCCGGCGGCGAGGCCGAGGAGCACCGGGCCGAACCACGGGAAGATCGGCACGTAGTCGACCGAGCGGACGGCGGTCGCCTGCAGGCCGGTCCACCAGAGCCAGGGCGGGTCGAACAGGTCGAAGCGGGCCAACTGGGGCAGCCAGAGCACGGCGAGGCCGAGGGCGATCAGCACGAGCGCGGGCAGGCGCAGGAAGGCCAGGCCCAGCAGGCTTGCCACCGCGATGCAGTGCAGGATGCCGAAGAAGATGAAGGCGTGGGGCATGGCCACGAAGGTCGCCGCCGTGATGACGCCCGCGGCGCCGGCGATCATGGCAAGGCGCGTCCAGACCCCGCGCCAGCGGATGCCCTGCCCGTGCGCCAGCCAGAGGCTGACGCCGACGAGGAACAGGAAGCTGCCCGCGGTCAGGAAGGCGAGCCAGCGCCAGCCGGGCTGCATCGTGGTGCCGGGGGGCGCGAAGCCGAACAGCTCGAGGTCGAAGGCGAGGTGGAACACCGCCATGGCCAGGAGCGCGGCGGCGCGCGCGAGGTCGAGGGCGAGGATCCGCCCCCGCACCACCCCGGCCTCCGCCGGGCGCTCGAAGATGTGCCCCGTGTCGCGCATGCGGGCCCGAGCCTAGCAAGGGTCGCGGGGCTTGCCCATGGGCCTTGTCGCGGGCGCGGGCCGGCGGGCGCGTCCAAACCGGGCCACGGCCCTGCCCGAATTCCGGCACAATCCGCGGGCCTCATCGCGGGCATGGACCAGACCCGACTCATCTCCGCCCGTCCCGGCAGCCTCGGCCTCAGCCTGTTCTCCGTCATCGGCCTCGGCTGCCTCGGCGCGGCGCTCTGGCCGGTGGCCTCGGGCTACGTGCTCCTGCTGCTTGTGCCGGCGCTGGCGGTCAGCGTCGCGCAGCTGGCGGTGACGCCGGTCTACGGGCTGCGGCTGGGGCCGCGGCAGTGGACGGTGATGGCCGCCGAGGGCGACCGGGCCGTCGCAGCCGACGAGATCTCGCACCTGCGCGTCACCGACCGGGGCGAGGTCGCCCAGGCCGTGCTGGTGCTGCGCGACGGCAGCGAGGTCCGCATCCCCTTCGAGGTGGCGCCGAACCCCTTCGCCCTGATCCAGGCCGTGACCGAACGCGGCATCCCGGTGCGGACCGGCTGACCCCTCAGCGCGGGCTGCCCGCCATGACCAGGAGCGGCGCGTCGGGCGCCGGGCGGTCGGGCCGCATCGCGGGCCGGGTGCGCGACTGGCAGTAGTCCTGCGACCGGACCCAGTTGCGCATGTCCTCGCGCTTGCGGCTGGAATGGAACGGGCCCCAGTCGGCCGCGACCCCGCGCATCCCCTCGGCCACCACCCCGTCGCGGGGGACCGTCGCGGCCATGATCCGCACCCCGCAGCGCAGGTTCGCCACCCCGTCCAGCAGCGCCTCGCCCGAGCCCACCTCGCAGCCCCGCCAGCGGGCGGTGGAGGGCGCGATCTGCACCAGCCCGAACCAGAGCCCGCCGCCGCCGATCGCGCGCGGGCGGTGGGTGCTCTCGTGCCAGGCCAAGGCCGAGATCAGCCCGGCCCAGAAGGCCGCGCGCTGGCCGCGGCCGGCCTGCGGGTAGGCCGGGCACCAGTCGGCGATGTCGCGCGGCACCACGTCGAGCAGCGGCGCGCCGTGGCTGCGCAGCGCGCCCATCACCGCCGCGCTCCAGCGGGGCGCGCGCGGCTGGCCGTCCCAGTGCAGGCGGGGCATGGCCCAGTTGGAGCGCTGGGCCGGGCGCGGGCTGCGCTCGGGGGCGTGGCTGCCGGGCAGGCCGGCAGGGCGCGGCAGGGGCACGGTGCGCGGGCTGACCCGCATCTGCGCCGCGGTCACGGCGACGCCCCCGGCCTCCGCCCCGGTCGCCGCGGTCGTGTCGGCCGGCGCGGCACCGGGCAGCCAGGCCCAGACTAGGGCCGTGATGACAAGACAGGCGGCGCGGACGCGCGGCATGCGGCTCCTCCCCAGGCGACGCGCACCGGGGGAGACTGCCCTCAAGCAACCGTCATTGCAAGGAAAACAGGCGGTGCCTCAGCCTTGGCAATAGGGCTGGTCGAGCATCCAGGCGCGGATGTCCTCGCGCTTCTGGGCCTGGCTGGGGTGCATCGGCCCCCAGTCGGCGGCCACGCCGCGGGTGCCGGTCGCCACGACGCCGTCGCGCGGCACCGTCTCGGACCAGATCCGCAGCGCGCAGCTCACGTTGGCCGCGCCGTCCAGCAGCGCCGCGCCGCTGGTGGCCTGGCAGCCGTAGTGCCGCGCCGTCGCCGGGCTGATCTGCACGAGGCCGAACCACTGCCCGCCGCCGCCCACGGCCTGCTCGTTCCAGGTGCTCTCGTGGCGCGCCAGCGAGGACAGCAGGCCCAGCCAGAACGCCGCGCGCTCCTCCTCGGAGGCGTCGGGGTAGCCGGGGCACCAGGCCTCTATGTCGGCGGGCACGATCTCGGGCAGGACCGCGGCGTAGGTGTCCAGCGCGGCAAAGCCCGCCTGTTCCCACTCGGACGAGGCCGGGACATGGTCCCAGCGCATCGCAAAGCCATCCTCGGGGACGTTCCTGGAACTCATGCTGGGCAGCATCGCGCAGCCCGACAGGGCCACCGCACAGAGCGCCGCACCGGCGGCAAGCTTGATCGAAATCCCCACCGGGATGCCTCGTAACGCTGTTTCAGACAGCGCCTCGTGCCCGATCGCTGACGCGGGCGGCAACCGTCTTGCCGCGAAACGCCCGTTTTGCGCGAGTTCCCGCCGATGCCGGCCCCTTGCCCCGCACCGCCCCCTGACCTAAACGCTGGGCAACAGCCGAACGGAGGCACGGATGCTCGACCTGACCTACGAGACCCCGAAACCCAAGGTGATCGCGGGCGCCAAGCACGACTGGGAGCTGGTGATCGGCATGGAGGTCCATGCCCAGGTCTCGTCGAAATCCAAGCTGTTCTCGGGCGCCTCGACCCGCTTCGGCGCCGAGCCGAACTCCAACGTCGCCTTCGTGGACGCCGGGATGCCCGGGATGCTGCCCGTCATCAACGAATTCTGCGTCGCGCAGGCGGTGCGCACCGGCCTTGGCCTCAAGGCGCGGATCAACCTGACCTCGGCCTTCGACCGCAAGAACTACTTCTACCCCGACCTGCCGCAGGGCTACCAGATCTCCCAGCTCTACCACCCCATCGTGGGCGAGGGCGAGGTGCTGGTCGAGATGGGTGACGGCACCGCCCGGCTGGTCCGCATCGAGCGCATCCACCTGGAACAGGACGCCGGCAAGTCGATCCACGACATGGACCCGGCCCTGTCCTTCGTCGACCTCAACCGCACCGGCGTGGCCCTGATGGAGATCGTCAGCCGCCCCGACATCCGCGGGCCCGAGGAGGCCGCGGCCTATGTCTCCAAGCTGCGCCAGATCATGCTCTACCTCGGCACCTGCGACGGCAACATGCAGAACGGCAACCTGCGCGCCGACGTGAACGTGTCGGTCTGCCGTCCGGGCGCCTACGAGCGCTACCAGGAGACGCAGGATTTCGGCCATCTCGGCACCCGCTGCGAGATCAAGAACATGAACTCGCTGCGGTTCATCCAGGCCGCCATCGACTTCGAGGCGCGGCGCCAGATCGCCATCCTGGAGGCCGGCGGCGAGGTGGTGCAGGAAACCCGCCTCTACGACCCCGACCGCAACGAGACCCGCTCGATGCGGTCCAAGGAAGAGGCGCACGACTACCGCTACTTCCCCGACCCCGACCTGCTGCCGCTCGAGATCGAGCAGGGCTGGGTCGACGACATCGCGGCCAACCTGCCGGAACTTCCCGACGCCAAGAAGGCGCGCTTTGTCGGCGACTACGGGCTGTCGGACTACGACGCCAGCGTCCTGACCGCCGACCTCGACGCCGCGCATTACTTCGAGGCCGTGGTGGCCGAGGCCGGCGACGGCAAGGCGGCCGCGAACTGGGTCATCAACGAGCTCTTCGGCCGGCTGAAGAAGGAAGAGCACACGATCACCGACAGCCCGGTCAGCCCCGCGCAACTGGGCGGCATCATCCGGCTCATCAAGTCGGGCGACATCTCGGGCAAGATCGCCAAGGACCTGTTCGAGATCGTCTACACCGAGGGCGGCGACCCCGCCGCCATCGTCGAGGCCCGCGGCATGAAGCAGGTCACCGACATGGGCGCGATCGAGGCCGCGGTGGACGAGATCATCGCCGCCAACCCCGCGCAGGTGGAAAAGGCCCGCGCCAACCCCAAGCTGGCGGGCTGGTTCGTGGGCCAGGTGATGAAGGCCACCGGCGGCAAGGCCAACCCCGCGGCGGTGAACGAGATCGTCACGGCGAAACTGGGGCTGTAGACCGGGCCTCGGCCCGGGTCTCACGGCGGGCGGACGGGGCGCCGGGGCCGGACCTCCAGACACCACCGGCCGGACGGTGTGCACTGAGTGCGCCCAACTCTGCGGCCCTGCAGTTCGTGGCTGAAACACAGGGCGCATTCCGTACTCTGCTCGAACCTGAAATGTTTCTTGCAGGCAACCCAACTCGCGGGGTCAGCCGCAATCTGTGCCCAAATCTTGGCCCACTGCCGAGATTCTCATCGCAATAGCCAGTGGCGGCAGTCTTGGGCAATCAAGCGTGCACCACTGGCAATTTGAGGTTGGCTTGAAGCGATCCCATTGCCTATCCTGACGGTTCATTGATTGACCCCGGCATTATCCGCGCCCAAGGACGAGGCAACTTTAGTTGGCAACCTTCACGGCAAATTATGTCCTTGAGAGCAGCACTGGCTCGGGATCCCTGAATTTCACGCTCAATCAACCGGCGACCTCTCCTTTACCTGTGCTTACTGACGAACTGGATTACGGCGCCCCACCCCGCGAAGGCGTCGACCCCACGCAGTTCGAACTCTACGAGTACCTGAGGCTGACAGGGACCTCCGTTGACTATGCCTACCAGGGAACCGTCCTCATCAACGGCGAAACCTTCATCGTCACGTTCATTCCCCAAGGCAATGTATATACCCTGTGGGGAAACGTCGCCGATCCGGCCACCTTCGATCCGGGAACGTCGTGGAATGCCAGCGATATCGATGATGGCTCCGTCAATCCGTCGACCGTCTGCTTCGCTGCCGGCACACTGATCGCCACGCCCCAGGCTGAGCGCCCGGTCGAAACCCTGCAGATCGGTGACCGCATCCTGACCGCCGACGGCCGCACCGTCCCCGTCAAATGGATCGGTCGCCAGACCGTGGTCGGCCTGTTTGCCGGTGACCGCGCCCGCCCCGTCCGCGTCGCCGCGGGTGCGCTGGGCGATGGGCTCCCCCGCACCGACCTCGTGCTGACGGCCGACCATGCCCTGATCCTCGACGGTCTCGCCATCAACGCCGGCGCGCTGGTGAACGGCACCACGATCGCCTTCGATCCTGCGCCCGAACGGGCCACCTACTACCACATCGAGACCGAGGACCACGACGTCATCCTTGCCAATGGCGCGGCGGCGGAAACCTTCGTCGACTATGTCGGGCGGCAAGCCTTCGACAACTACGCCGAATACGTCGAGTTCTACGGCGACGAGCGGATCATCACCGAGATGCCCCTGCCCCGCATCAGCACCGCCCGCCTGGTGCCCCCCGCGCTGCGCAAGCGCGTCGCCGGCGACGCGGCGGCCTGATCTTTCCCATCCGGTGTACGCCCGGTGTACGCCCGGTGTACGCTGTTCACAGCCCCCTTGCCCGCCCCGCCCCCGCCCGGCTAAACCCGGTCCGAGCCAGAGGGAGCCCCGATGCCGCGCTACGAATACAAGCTCGTCCCCGCGCCGGAAAAGGCCACCAAGCACAAGGGCCTCAAGGGCGCGGCGCTGTTCGCCGCCACGCTCGAGGACGCGATGAACGCGCTCGGCGCCGAGGGCTGGCACTACCTGCGCGCCGACACCCTGCCCGAGGAGGTCCGCAGCGGCCTCACCTCGCGCACCACCACTTACCGCAACATCCTGGTTTTCCAGCGGGAATTGCCCGAGCCCGAGGCGCCGGCGGCCGCCGCCCCGGCCCCGGCCCGCGCCGAACCGCCGCCGCTGCGCACCGCGCCCCCGCCCGCCGCACCGCCCGCGGAGGACGCCGACGCGGACGAGGACGAGCCCTCGCTCGCCAACATCTTCTCCGACCCGCCGGCCCCCGGCCCGCGGCCGCCGTCGCGCTCCTAGGCGCGGATCGTCAGCGCCAGCGCGTGGATCTCGGCCACGAGGTCACGACCCAGCGCCTCGTGCACCGCCCGGTGCTGCGCGATGCGGCTCAGCCCCGCGAAGGCCCCGCTCTCGATCGTCACCCGGTAATGGCTCTGCCCGCCCTCCTGGTAGCCCGCGTGGCCACGGTGCCGCTCGCTCTCGTCCACGACCTCCAGGACCCGCGGCGCAAAGGCCGCCTCCAGCCGCTGCCTGATTTTCTCTCCGCGCGTCACGATTTCAGCCTCCTTGCCTCTTCACCTTGCCGTCCGAAACACTAGACTTGCCGTTCCGAGTCGAGAAGGGAAGGCCCATGCCCGACAAAGACCCGTTCAACTTCGACCTCCGCGTCTCGACCGACAAGAAGAAGCGTCGCTCGGGCCGGCGCGGCATGTCCGGCGCCTTCGAGACCTCGCAGCGCGTCTGCGAACACGAGGGCTGCGAGGAGGCCGGCCAGTACCGCGCCCCGAAAAGCCCCGACAATCTCGAGGAATACCGCTGGTTCTGCCGCGACCACGTGCGCGAGTACAACCTCAAGTGGAACTTCTTCGAGGGCACCACCGAGGCCGAGATGGAAGCCCAGCTCGACCGCGACCGGGTCTGGGACCGCCCGACCAAGCCCTTCAAGCAGACCGTCGAGGAACGCGCCTGGGCGCGGCTCGGCGTCGACGACGCCCACCAGGTGCTGGGCGGCAACGCCACCCGCAACCCCGGCCGCGCCAACGGAAACGGGCGCAAGCTGCCCCCGACCGAGCGGCGCGCGATCGAGATCCTTGAGGCGCGGGACAGCTGGACCAAGGCCGAGATCCGCAAGAGCTACAAAGCGCTGATCAAGGTCCTGCACCCCGACATGAACGGCGGCGACCGCTCCGACGAGGAGCGCCTGCAGGAGGTCGTCTGGGCCTGGGACCAGATCAAGGACAGCCGCAACTTCCCCGACTGAGGCGGACCCGCCCTATCTTTGCTTTCCAAATACTCCCGCCGGAGGCTCCCGCAGTCCCAACCCGCTTGCTGTCAAACGCACGGGCGCGGCGCGCGCCCGGGCGGCGGCGCAGCCGGCGCAACCCCTGATCGGACCCGATGGCCCAGCCCGATGTCACGACCCTGATCCTCGGCGCGGGCGCCGCCGGCATGATGTGCGCGGCTCATGCCGGCGCGGGCGTCATCGTCATCGACCACGCCAGGGCGCCCGGCGAGAAGATCCGCATCTCGGGCGGCGGGCGCTGCAACTTCACCAACCTGCACGCCGCGCCCGAAAATTTCCTCTCCGAGAACCCGCATTTCTGCAAATCCGCCCTCGCCCGCTACACCCAGTGGGATTTCCTCGACCTCGTCGCCCGCCACCGCATCCCCTGGCACGAGAAGACCCTGGGCCAGCTGTTCTGCGACCGCTCCGCCAAGGACATCATCGCGATGCTGCGCGCCGAGATGGCGGCGGCCGAGCTGTGGCTCGAGACCTCCGTCGACGAGATCGGCCATGACGGCACGCGGTTCCGCGCGCGGCTGACCCGCGAGGGGCGGCCGGTCACCGTCACCGCCCGCCACCTGGTGCTCGCCACGGGGGGCAAGTCGATCCCCAAGATGGGCGCGACCGGCCTTGCCTACGACATCGCGCGGCAGTTCGGCCACGGGCTCACCGAAACCCGGCCCGCGCTGGTGCCGCTCACCTTCGACGAGGCGCAGAAGGCGGTGTTTGCCGGGCTCGCCGGCACCGCGGTCGACACCCGCATCGCCTGCAACGGCACCGCCTTCGACGAGGCGATGCTGTTCACCCACCGCGGCCTGTCGGGGCCCGCCGTGCTGCAGGTCTCGTCCTACTGGCGCGAGGGCGACGCGCTGCACGTCCGGCTCCGCCCCGACCTCGACCTCTACGCCCAGCTCCGCGCCCGCCGCACAGAGGCAGGGGCGAAGGCGGTCACCACCGCGCTGGCCGAGATCCTGCCGAAGAAGCTTGCCCAGCACCTCGCCGCCGCCTGGGGCCTGCAGGGCACGCTGGCCGACCAGTCCGACGCCGCGCTGCGGGCGCTGGCCGACCGGCTGGCCGACTGGACCCTGACCCCGACCTCGTCCGAGGGCTACCGCACCGCGGAGGTGACGCTGGGGGGCGTCGCGACCGACAGGGTCAGCTCGCGCACGATGGAATCGGCGCTTGTGCCGGGGCTGTTCGTGATCGGCGAGGCGCTCGACGTCACCGGCTGGCTCGGCGGATACAACTTCCAGTGGGCCTGGTCCTCGGCCGTCGCCGCCGGCCGCGCCATCGCGGGGCGGTGAGCGTGCAAGGTCCTTGCAAGGACCTTGCCCCGTCCCTTGCAAGGGACGGCCAGAGCCTTGCAAGGCTCTGGCGATCCCTTGCAAGGGATCGCGCCCGGCCCCTCAGTCGCGCCAGAAGCGGACGGTGAAGATCACGAAGACCACCATCAGCTCCAGCCGGCCGATCAGCATCGCCCCGATCAGGATCCACTTGGCGCTGTCGTTCAGCGTGGCGAAGTTCCCCGCCGGCCCGATGATCGGCCCCAGCCCCGGCCCGATATTGCCCAGCGCCGTCGCCGCCCCGGACACCGAGGTCACGAAGTCGAGCCCGGTCAGCCCCAGGAGGACCGCCACCACCAGCAGGGTCACGAAGAACAGCGCGAAGAAGGCCATCACCGAGGACACGATCGCCTCGCCCACCGGGCGCCCCTCGAAGCGCGGCTCGAACACGCCGTGGGGCGCGTAGATCCGGCGCACCTGGGTCGCCACCGAGGCGAACAGGATCTGGTAGCGGAACACCTTGATCGAGCACGAGGTCGACCCCGCGCAGCCCCCGATCAGCCCGATGAAGAAGAACAGCACCACCGGCACCGGCCCCCAGAGCTGGTAGTCGACGCTGGCATATCCGGTGCCCGAGATGATCGAGCTGACGTTGAAGATCCCCTCGCGGAACCCGTGCTCCCAGTGGTCGTCGTTGACGACGACCCGGTAGAGCGTCAGCACCACGGTCAGCGCAAGGATGGTGCCGACATAGGCGCGGATCTGGGTATCCACCAGGATCGGCCGGGCGGTGCCCGCGACGACCTGGATGTAGCGCACGAAGGGCAGGCTCGCGAGGATCATGAACACCGCGGCGACGTATTCCAGCGGCCCCTGGTAGACCCCGAAGGACGCGTCGCGGGTCGAGAAGCCCCCGGTCGACAGCGTCGTCATCGCGTGCACCACCGCGTCGAAGAACGGCATCCCCAGCGCCCCGTAGGCGATGGCGCAGAGCACCGTCAGCGCGAGGTAGATCACCGAGATCCGCGCCGCGATCTCGGTCGCCCGCGGCAGGATCTTGCCCATGGTGTCGAAGGCCTCGGAGCGGAAGATCTGCATCCCGCCCACGCGCAGCTCGGGCAGGAACACCATCGCCACCACGATGATGCCGATGCCGCCGAACCACTGCAGCAGCGCGCGCCACAGGTTGATCCCCGCCGGCAGAGCGTCGAGCCCGGTGAAGACGGTGGAACCGGTGGTGGTCATGCCCGACATCGCCTCGAAGAAGGCGTCGACCAGCCGCGCGTCGGTGGCCCCGAGGATGAAGGGGATCGCGCCGAACAGCGGCAGCACGAACCAGACCCCCGAGGTCAGCAGGAAGGTCTGCTGGATCGACAAGCCCTGCGTGACCCCGTTGGCGCAGGCCAACGTCAGCATCAGCCCGATCATCGAGGTCACCGCGGCGCTTTCCGCGAAGGCCCCCCAGTGGTCGTTTCCGACCATCAGGTCGGCCACCATCGGCACGAGCATCGAGACCCCGAGACAGAGGACCAGGAGGCCGAGCACGTAACCCACGGGGCGCAGATCGAACATGGGCCGGAGCGTTGGCCCCGCCGCGCCGGGCTGTCAAGCGTCCGCGCCGCCGCGTCCGGGCCCCGCCCCCGCCCCCCCTGTTCGGAGGGGGTCGCGCGATAATTGATTGATTGCAGACCCGGAACAGGGCAGGCTCCCGCCGTCGAGACCGGACCGGGCGGCATGCATCGCCCGGCCAGCCAGCCGGCCCCGCCTGTGCGGGGCCAAGCCAGATGGGGGACGGACTCTTGGGCGACACCAGCTCGAAGAAGACGCTGAGCGACAGTGACATCGCCACGTATCAGCGGCGCGGCGGCCCGTCGGGCGGGGCGCCCGGCACCGATGCCGACACCCACGCCCACACCGATGCCGACACGCAGGCCCAGACCGATTCGGACACCGCGCCCAAGGCGCACAGCGACCGCGACGCGGTGCCCGCGACGGACCGGGACGCCTGACCCCTTTTTCGAGACCGCAACGTGCCCAACGGAGGACTGAGGAATGAGTGACACGCCCGAAGACAAGAACGCCAAGGCCACGCAGACGCTGGACGACGGCCAGATCGAAAGCCGCCGGGGCGTGAGCCGCCGCAGCATGCTGCGCGGCTTCGGCATCGGCACGCTCGGCCTCGGCGCGGCGGGCGTGGCGGGCTGCGTGCCCACCACGACGACCACCGCCTACATCGGCTCGGGCTACACCGACGCCGACAACGGCCCCATCGTCGACCCCGCCGGCTTCGGCCGCGGCCCGCGCCGCGCCTACCGCACCGGGATCACCGATGCCGACAACGGCCCGATCGTCGACGCCGTGGGCTTCGGCCGCGGCTGACGCCCGCGCCAGCGGCAATGAAAAACGCCCGGTCGCCGACGCGGCCGGGCGTTTTGCTGTTCAACGGGCCGCGGTCAGCCGCGGTGGATCAGGCTGCCGAACAGGTGCGGCTCGAGGCTGGCGTGCGCGAAGGTCGCGCCCTCGGTCAGCACGCTGACGGCATCGTGGCTGTGCAGGCTTTCCTGGTGGCTGGCGACCACCCGGAAATCGCCCACCCGCGGGTCGGCGTGGAGCTGCTCGGCAAACAGCCGCGCCGCGTCCTCGACGAAGATCGGGTTCGCGGCATTGAGTTCCGCAAAGGCCTGCTCGTCCTCGCGCTTGACCATCACCTGCGTCTCGGTCGGCACTGCGGCGCGGGCCATCTCGATCAGGTCCTCGAACCACAGGCAGCCCTGGCCCGGCGCGACCTCGACCGAGATCCGCGCGACCGAACGCTGCGAATGGGGCGTCGCCAGCTGGTTGCGCGTGGCGCGCGCGTGCTCGGACAGCTCCAGCGAGCAGGGGCAGGTCGAGGAATAGACGTAGTCGAGGTGCACGATCTTCTGGCGCACGCCGTTCCGCTCGACCAGCTCCAGCGCGATGTCGTAATACTGGTAGCCGGACAGGCCCGAGCGCAGGCTGCGCACCTTGGCGGGGAAGGACAGGCGCATCTGGATGCGGGCGTCGAAGCTTTCGAGGTCGGACTTGTAGTCGTCCAGCGCCGCCTCGATCACCTCGAAGCTGAAGGTCTTTTCCGCGTGGGCATAGAAGGACCGCATGATGCGGCTCATGTTGATGCCCTTCTTGTCCGCCTCCAGGCTGACGGTGCCCGTCACGCTGGTTTCCAGCGTCAGGTCGCCGTTGTCGCGGGTGTGGTAGCGGATCGGCAGGCGGAAGTTCGAGATGCCGACATGCTGGATCTGCCGGTTCGCGCCCTTGATCAGCGAGGACGGGCCGTTCTGCAGGTCGGGCAGCGTCGCCTTGTAGGCGGCGTCGGCGGTGAAGCCCTGCGGGTAGCGCCGGCGGAACTGCGGGTAGCCGGTGCCGATCAGCCGGGCGATGGCCGGGTCGAGACCCGCGATCTCGTCCTCGGTGGCCGCCTCGGCCCAGGCCTTGAGCCGCGCCAGCGCCGTTTCCGCTTCGGCCCGCGAGGGGGCGTCGCGCATTTCCGTCACGTGGATGTTCATGTCGGTCGTTCCTTTCCACCCGGTCACGCCGCGGCAAGATAGGGGCCGCGGGCGTCCTGCCCAATCTTGTCTCTCGGTTTTTTTACGCTAACGGGCCCGAAACGGATCACGTTTCAGACATTTACACCCGAAACCGTCGGACGAAGCCCGACAGGATGCGCTGCGGCACCGTGATCTCCTCGGCGAGGCAGGCGGCGGTCAGGCGCGCGGCATCGGCCGGGTCGAAATAGCCGCGATCCTTGTAGATGGCGATGCGGGAGGCGAAATTCACGCCCTCCGCCTCGGGGTGGAACTGGGTCGCGTAGACGTTGGCGCCTGCGCGGATCATCTGGAACGGGCAGGGCCCCGAGGCGACGAGGTGGACGGCGCCGTCGGGCAGCGCCTCGACCGCCTCCTTGTGGCCGACAAGCGCCCGGAAGGTGCCGGGCAGCCCGGCCAGCAGCGGGTCCTGCGCGCCGGCCTCGGTCACGGCGCAGTCGACGCCGCCGATGGGCTCGCCATAGCGGCCCTTGCCGACCGGCGCGCCGAGGCTGTGGCCGAGGATGCCCATGCCGTAGCAGCAGCCGAGGAACGGCATGTCGCGGGCCAGCACCTCGGGCATGAGCGACAGGATGTCGGCCTCGATGCGGGCCTCGAGCGGATCCTTCGTCTCGGGCGGGTCGCTGACGCAGCCGGGGCCGCCGCCGACGATGACGCCGGCGTAGTCGTCCAGCGACAGGGCGGGCAGCGGGCCCTCGTCAAGCCGGACGCGGTGCACATCGGCCTCGGCCAGCCCGCCGCGCTGGAGGAAGGCGCCGAATTCCTCGTCGGCGGCCTCCGTCTCGGGGCGGAGCTGGAGGACGAGGAACCGCCTCACGCGGCGAATTTCCGGGCGCGGGTCAGGGATTTCTCCATCACCGCGTTGGGGATGCGGACGCCGTGGCGCTCCACCTCCTGCCGGCGCAGGACGCGCCAGCCGCGGCGCAGGAAGAAGCGTTCGGCCAGAAGGCTCGCCTCGGTCTCGAGCCGCGTGAGGCCCGCGACCCGCGCGCGGCCCTCCAGCACGGCATAGAGGGTTTCGGCCACCCCCTGCCCCATCGCCTCGGGCGCGACATAGGCGAAGTCGAGGAACCCGGTGTCCATGTCCATGGTCATGAACCCCAGCAGCCGGTCGCCCTGTTCGGCGACCATGGTCTGCGCCTCCACCAGCCGCCGGCGCCAGTCCTCGCCCTGCGGCGGCGCGGGCGACCAGGCCGCGCGCTGGGCCGCGTCGTAGTGCCGGCCCGTCCCCTCGCGCACGGCGCGGTGGTAGAGGTCGGCCAGCCCCGGCGCGTCGGTGACGCGGCAGGGCCGGATCAGCAGGCCGTTCACGGCCGCGCCGCCGCCAGCGCGGCGGTGAGGTCGGCGATCAGGTCGCCGGTGTCCTCCAGCCCCACCGACAGCCGCAGGAGGCCCCGGGTGATGCCCAGCGCCTGCCGCTGGTCCTCGGTCAGGCGCTGGTGCGTGGTGGTCGCGGGGTGGGTGATGATCGACTTGGCGTCGCCGAGGTTGTTGGAGATCGTGATGATCTCCAGCGCGTTGAGCAGTCGGAAGGCCGCCTCCTGCCCGCCCTCGACCTCGAAGGCGATCACGGTGCCGCCGGCCTCCATCTGCGCGGCGGCGAGGTCGTGCTGCGGGTGGCTCGGCAGGCCGGGGAACAGGACGCGGGTCAGCCCCGGCGCCCCCTCCAGCGCCTCGGCGATGGCCAGGGCCGAGGCCGCCTGCGCCCGGCAGCGCAGTTCCATCGTCTCCAGCGACTTGAGCATCACCCAGGCGGTGAAGGGCGACATCGCGCCGCCGGTGTGCTTGAGGTAGGGCTCGACCGTCTTGCGGATGAACTGGCGCGTGCCGAGGATCACGCCGCCCAGAACCCGGCCCTGCCCGTCGATGTGCTTGGTCGCGGAATAGACCACCACGTCGGCGCCGAGGCCGAGCGTGTCCTGGAACACCGGCGTCGCAAAGACGTTGTCCACGATCACCAGCGCCCCGACCGCGTGGGCCAGCCGCGAGACGGCGGCGATATCAATGACTTCCAGCGTGGGGTTGGAAATCGACTCGAAGAACACCGCCTTTGTGCCTGGCCGGATTGCCTTTTCCCACTGCGACAGGTCGGTGCCGTCGACGAAGCTGACCTCCACGCCGTAGCGCGTCAGCACCTCCTCGAGGATGTAGAGGCAGGAGCCGAACAGCGCGCGCGCCGCGACCACGTGGTCGCCCGCGCGCAGCATCGACACCAGCGCCGCGTTCACGGCGGCCATTCCGCTGGCGGTGGCGAAGGCGTCCTCGGCCCCCTCCAGCGCGGCGATGCGCTCCTCGAACATGCGGACGGTGGGGTTGCCGTAGCGGGCGTAGATGAACTCGTCCTCGCCCAGCTCGACGAAGCGCGCCTCGGCGGCCTCGGCGGTGTCGTAGACGAAGCCCTGGGTCAGGAAGATCGCCTCGCTGACCTCACCGTACTGGCTGCGGCGGGTGCCGGCGTGGACGGCGCGGGTGCGCTTGTTCCATGGCCGGGCGCCGGTGGTGTCCTTCATGCCCCTCTCCTTTCGCATCGGGTCCGGGGGACAGGCCCCCGCATGGCTGTCACGACGGTCGGGGGCGAGCGGAAGGCTGGGCGTCCACGACCTCTTTAGCGGTTTGTTTAACGTGGCCCGCAATCCGGTTCACAAATCGCCACGGTGGCGACTGGCTACGCCGCCGCCGGGGCTCCGTCAAGCCGGGATGATGCCGCCGCGCCACGTCACCGAACTGTTGTCCCGCGGTCACCGGGGCGTCGTGCGCGCGCCCTAGGCAGCCCGCGAGGACAGGCAGGGACGATCGGCATGGCGCTGGTTTCCGTGAACGCGACCGAGGCCGGATGGGACAGCGCGGCGCCGCTGGCGCCGGCGCTGGCCGCCCTTCCGGCAGGCGCGGCGGTGACGGTGATGATCCACGGCTACCGCTTCGCCCCCGGCGCGGGGTCCCACGACCCGCACGGGCATGTCCTGTCGCTGTCGCCCACCCCCGCCTGCTGGAAGGCGGTCAGCTGGCCGCGCCACCTGCACCTCGACCGGGCGGGCGCGGGGCTGGGGATCGGCCTTGGCTGGCCGGCCCGGGGGACGGTGCCACAGGCCGCGCGCCGCGCCTTCGGGATCGGGCGGACGCTGGCGGCGATGCTGCGGGAGGTCGGGGCCGCGCGGCCGGACCTGCGGTTCAACCTTTTCGCCCATTCGCTGGGGGCGCGGGTGGCGCTGGCGGCGCTGGCCGATCTGCCCCGGGGCGCGGTGCACCGGGTGATCCTGCTGTCGGCGGCGGAATACCGGGGCCATGCGCTGGCCGCGATGGCCGGCCCCGCGGGGCGCGGCGCGCAGGTGCTGAACGTGACGGGCCGGGCGAACGCGCCCTTCGACCTGGGGTTCCGGCTTGCGGTGCCGGCGCCGCGGCTGTCGGACTGGCCGCTGGCGGCGGGTCTGCCGGGTGTGCCGGGCTGGACCGACCTCTGCATCGACGACCCGGACACGCTCGCCGGCCTCGCCCGGATCGGCCTGCCGACCCGCGGCCGCCTGCCGCCCGTCTGCCACTGGTCGAGCTACCTGCGCCCCGGCCTCTTCCGCCTGTATCGCGGGGTTCTGGCCGCGGGGCCTGCCGACCCCCTGCCCCGCCTCGCCGCGCTGGCCGCCCCGCCCGCGCGCGCCCCGGCGCGGGGACCCCTGCCGCGGCTTTCCCCCTTGTGAGCGGGCCCGGCCGTTCCGATCTGCAGGGAAGGCTGGCGGGAAACCACCAGCCGGTGCAGCAATTGCTGGTTTTCGCACGGAATCCTTTCTAACGTGAGGATCGTGACCGGCAAACGACCGACGGGGGTGGCATGAGTGGGAGCTTTCTGCAGGGCGTGTCCTTTTTCGCGCTCGTCGTGGTCGTGGTGATGGCCACCTTCGGTGGGTTCGGGGCGTTCTGAGATGTCCAAGCGCTATGGCGGAGACTTCAGCCCCGAGGGCCGGCGCGACCCGGCCGCCCCGCGCGAGCGCGTGACCGCCGAGCGGCTGGAGGTGCCCAGCTTCCGCGGCCGCAAGCCGATGCGCCACGGCGCCAAGCTGAACATCCTGTTCCTGCTGCCGCTCCTGACGCTGCTCACGGCCTTCGTGCAGCCGGTGGCGGCGATGGCCACCGACCTGGCCGGCGGCGCGACGCTGATGCTGGCGGCCTGGCTGACGCGCGACGGGGTGCGGGCCGAGGACGCCTTCAACGAGCGCAAGGTCGCCCGCCGCCCGGCGATCCCGCGCAAGATCTTCGGCTCGGTGCTGACCGGGCTGGGCGTGGGCCTGCTGGTCTACGGCGGGCAGTGGGCGCTGGCCCCGGCCATCGTCGTGGGCGTCATCGCGGCGGCGCTGCACCTGGGCGCCTTCGGGCTCGACCCCATGGCCGACAAGGGGCTGGAGGGCGTCGACCGGCTGGAGACCGACCGCATCGCCCGCAAGATCGAGGAGGCGGAAAAGGTGCTGACGCAGATGACCGACGCCATCCGCCGCGCCCGCGACCGCGAGCTGGAAACCCGCGTCGGCGCCTTCGAGGACACGGTGCGCGGCCTGTTCCGCCAGGTCGAGGCCGACCCCCGCGACCTGCCCGCCGCGCGGCGCTACCTGGGCGTCTACCTGCAGGGCGCGCGCGACGCGACGGTGCAGTTCGCCGACCTCTACGCGCGCAACCGCGACGCGCAGGTGCGCGCCGACTACGTCGCCTTCCTGGACGACATGGAAACCAATTTCGCCAAGCGCACCAGCGCGATGCTGACCGACGACCGGACCAATTTCGACATCGAGACCGAGGTCCTGCGCGACCGCCTGAACCGTGAAAACCTGCATATCGAGGGATGAGGACAGACCCATGACCACGGAAATCCGCCAGCAGGCCGAAGAGGCCGCCAAGCTCATCGACGAGATCAACGCCGTCGTCCTGCCGTCGCCCTCGGCCGACCTCGTGCCGCTGCCCGCCGCCGACGCGCCCACCGCCGAGCAGATCCGCGCGCGCATGGCGCAGATCGACATGACCGACACCAATTCCATCGTCACCTTCGGCTCGTCCGCCCAGGCCGAGCTGCAGCAGATCAGCCAGGCCATGCTGCAGGGCGTGAAGAACAAGGACGTGGGCCCGGCGGGCGATAGCTTGCGCGAGATCGTCGGCACGATCCGCGGCTTTTCGGTGGACGAGCTCGACCCCAACCGCAAGCAGAGCTGGTGGGAGCGCCTGTTCGGCAAGGCCAAGCCGATCCATGATTTCATGGCGAAATACGAGCAGGTGCAGGACCAGATCGACCGGATCACCGACAACCTGCTGAGCCACGAGCACACGCTGATGAAGGACATCAAGGCGCTCGACAAGCTGTATGAAAAGACGCTCGACTTCTACGACGAGCTGGCGCTCTACATCGCCGCCGGCGAGGAAAAGCTGCGCGAGCTGGACGAGGAAACCATCCCGGCCAAGGAGGCCGAGGTGACCGCCGCGCCCGAGAACGACCAGGTCATCAAGGCGCAGGAGCTGCGCGACCTGCGCGCCGCCCGCGACGACCTGGAGCGCCGGGTGCACGACCTCAAGCTGACTCGCCAGGTGACGATGCAGTCGCTGCCCTCGATCCGGCTGGTGCAGGAAAACGACAAGTCGCTGGTCACCAAGATCAACTCGACGCTCGTGAACACCGTGCCGCTGTGGGAGACGCAGCTGGCGCAGGCGGTGACGATCCAGCGCTCGACCGAGGCGGCCAAGGCCGTGCGCGAGGCGACCGACCTGACCAACGAGCTGCTGGAGCGGAACGCCGCGAACCTGCGCGAGTCGAACCGCATGGTCCGCGAGGAGATGGAGCGCGGCGTCTTCGACATCGAGGCGGTCAAGCGTGCCAACGCCGAGCTGATCGCGACGATCCAGGAAAGCCTCCAGATCGCCGACGAGGGCAAGCGCCGCCGCGCCGAGGCCGAGGTCGAGATGCAGAAGATGGAGGCCGAGCTGCGCGACACGCTGGCCTCCGCCTCGGCCCGCGCCACCGCCGCCCCCGCGGCGTCGGCCTGAGCGGGGGGCCATGCGCCACGGTCTGACCCACCTCATGTCGGGCGCCGCGCTGCTGGCCCTTTCGGCCTGCGTCGTCGCGCCGGCGCCCGACCTCTCGCCCCGGCCCGAACCCCGGGCCGAGGCCCCGGCCCCCTCGGCCGAAAGCCAGGCCTTCGCCCGCTACTACCGCAGCGTCGAGGCGCGGCTGGTGTCGGACGGCCTCCTGCGGACCGACGGCGGGCAGACCGACGCGCCGTTCTCGGCGGCGACCTTGGCCGCGAATTTCGAGCGCATCGCGCTTTACGACGAATACACGCTCTCGGGCGGGCGCTTCGTGCAGCAGCAGACGCCCTCGCGCCTGCGCCGCTGGGAACAGCCGGTGCGCATCGAGGCGCATTTCGGCCGCTCCGTCGACGCCGCGCAGCAGGCCGAGGACCGCTCGGTCCTGTCGACCTACGCCAGCCGGCTTGCGCGCGTGACCGGCCACCCGATCAGTACCGTCACCTCGGGCGGGAACTTCCATGTGCTCTACCTCGACCGCGACGACCAGCGTTCGGTGGGCGAGCTGGTGCGCCGCCTGGTGCCCGGCGTCGGCCCCGAGACCATCGCCGAGATCGAGGCGTTGCCGCGCTCCACCTTCTGCTCGGTCTACGCGTTCTCGGAGTCGGGCAGCCGCCCGGTCTATGTCGCCGCCATCGCCATCATCCGCGACGAGCACCCGAGCCTCCTGCGCCGCTCCTGCGTGCACGAGGAGGTCGCGCAGGGCCTCGGCCTGCCCAACGACAGCCCCGCGGCGCGGCCCTCGATCTTCAACGACGACGAGGAATTCGCGCTGCTGACGCCGCACGACGAGCTGCTCCTGCGCATCCTCTACGACCGGCGCCTCAGCCCCGGCCTGCAGCCCGCCCAGGCGCGGCCGCTGGTCAGGACCATCGCCGAAGAACTGCTTGGCGGGCCGAGCTGACCCGCGCTAGCCTGAACCCCGAAGGAGGGCCCGACACATGCCGTTCATGGATTTCCTCAAAGACCAGTTCATCGATGTCATCGAATGGACGGACGACAGCCGCGACACCATGGTCTGGCGCTTCGAGCGCTACGGCCACGAGATCAAGTACGGCGCCAAGCTGACGGTGCGCGAGGGGCAGACGGCGGTCTTCATCCACGAGGGCCAGCTCGCGGACGTGTTCACCCCCGGTCTCTACATGCTCGAGACCAACAACATGCCGATCCTGACGAACCTGCAGCACTGGGACCACGGCTTCGCCTCGCCCTTCAAGTCCGAGATCTACTTCGTCAACACCAACCGCTTCACCGACCTGAAGTGGGGCACGAAGAACCCGATCATGCTGCGCGACCCGGAATTCGGGCCGACCCGGATCCGCGCCTTCGGCACCTACACGGTCAAGGTCGCGGACGCCGGCCGCTTCATGACCGAGATCGTGGGCACCGACGGCGAGTTCACCACCGAGGAGGTGACGAGCCAGATCCGCAACATCATCGTGCAGCAGTTCAGCCAGACGGTGGCGGGCTCGGGCATCCCGGTGCTCGACATGGCGGCGAACACCGGCGAGTTCGGCAAGCTGGTCGCGGGCCGCATCTCCGACACCATCGCGGAATACGGGCTGACGCTGCCCGAGCTCTACATCGAGAACATCTCGCTGCCCCCCGCGGTCGAGGAGGCGCTCGACCGCCGCACCTCGATGGGCGTGGTGGGGGACCTGTCGAAATACACCCAGTTCCAGACCGCCGAGGCGATGCGCGCGGCGGCCGAGAACCCCGGCGGCGACGGCGGCATGGGCGCGGGGCTCGGGATGGGCATGGGCATGGCGATGGCCAACCAGATGGCCAACACCATGTCCGGCCCCTGGGGCGCGGCGCCGGCCCAGGCGCGGCCCGCCGCCCCGCCGCCGCCGCCGGTCGAACATGTCTGGCACATCGCCGAGAACGGCCAGACCAAGGGCCCGTTCTCGCGCGCCGACCTCGGGCGCATGGCGGGCACGGGCGAGCTGACCCGGCAGACCCATGTCTGGACGCAAGGCCAGGACGGCTGGAAACGGGCCGAGGAGGTGGCGGAGCTGGCCCAGCTCTTCACCGTGATGCCCCCGCCGCCCCCGCCCCCGGCCTGATCCCGCGCCGTCCCGGCCGCGCCCCCGCACCGGCCGGGGCGGGCGCGCGGCGCATGGGTCCGCGATCGGGTCGGAAACCTTGACTGGCCCTGCCGCATCCAGTACCGGCTCGGGGCGCGGCGGGTGTGATGTAATGGTAGCCTGTCAGCCTTCCAAGCTGATTTGCTTGTTTTCCCGGAGCTTCCTCATCATTCTAATATATTCTTTTTATTGACATCTTGTGTTCTCTTCGTGTCCTGTCGGTGCATGTGATTTCCCGCCAAAACCGACAAAAATCCGACAACATGCCAAAGCTGACTGAGACCTTCGCAAGCAAGCTGCCCTTCTCCAAACAGGGCACAGAGAAGTACTGGGACACCGAGATCAAGGGCTTCGTGCTCTACGTCGGCAAGCGGTCGAAGACCTGGTACTACCAGCGAGACATCGGCGGTCGCACGCAGCGCGCGCTGATCGGCAGGTTCCCGGTGATCTCAGCGGCGGCCGCCCGGCAGACGGCGCTTGGCTTTGCGCTGGAATGGGGACGCGGCGCCGGGAAAGCGATCCAGCTCGGCGCGCCCACACTTCAGAAGGCGATGGAGGCCTACCTCGCGCGGCCAAAGCTCCGATCCGACGCGCATCGCTCAGGATTGCGACAGCAGTTCGAGCTTCATCTCAGGGATTGGCTAAACCTGCCGCTCGACGAGATCAGCAAGACGATGGTCGTCGCCAAGCACAGGTCCATGGCGGATCGGCCTTCCGCAGCCAACCACACGTTCAAGTACTTCCGCACCGTCTGGAACCATGCGCGCCGCACCTCGGATCTGCCCGAATGCCCGACGATGGCGATCGAGTGGTATGAGGAGCGACCGAATGGATCGATCATCGAGGACCTGCCTCAATGGCGGCGGGCCGTGGACGCGCTGCCAAACCCGATCCATGCGGTCTTCTACGAACTCCTCCTGTTCACGGGGTTGCGCAAGACCGAGGCGCTGACGCTGGAGTGGAAGAATGTCCACGAGGACCGCATTCACCTGCCCATGACGAAGAATGGCCGGAGCTTCGACCTGCCGATCCTGCAGGTTCACCACGAAATCCTGGCGCCGCTCCGCGGTCTGCACCGTCGGTGGGTCTTCCCCTCCCCCAAGGGCCCGGAAGGAAGGCTCACGTCACCACAGAGCATACCTTGGAGCCCGCACGCCCACCGGCGCACCTTCGCGACGGTCGCCATGGAGGCCGGCGTCCTCGAAGAGATCGTTGGCCGCCTGCTCAACCACACACCCCTGTCCATCACAGGCCAACGATATGTTCGCCCATCCCTCGCTGCGCTGGTCCCGAGCATGGAGATGACCTGCGATGAACTGCGCATACGGCTTGGTCGAAAAGACGCGATTGAATAGGTGGGTCAGGGCAATCCCTGTCGATCGGTCGACTGGCTCGATGAGATCATCCGCGCATTCCGCAGAAATGTGTTGCTCGCAATGTAGCAGAATGTTATAGGACGGGTGTCCGTTTTATAGGTGAGTCGATGCCGAGGATCACCCCGGAAGCCATGGAAGAACGCCGCGCCAAGATCATCGCTGCGGCCCGGCGCGTGTTCGCCGCGAAGGGCCTGTCCAAGGTCACCCTCCGCGACGTCTTCCGCGAAGCGGGCCTGAGCGCCGGTGCGGTCTACAACTACTTCCAGTCGAAGGACGATCTGATCCTTGCCGTGACCGAGGCGGGCATGGCCGAGGCCTTATCAGCCTTCGGCGGGGGTGCGGGCCCTGCCGCCGACCTTGACGCGATCATCGAAACCTTCCTCGATGGCCTCGCCAGGATGGACCCGGCCGAGGCGCCCCGCGTCGACCTGATGATCGCCGCCGAGGCACTGGCCAACCCAGACGTGCACCGGGCCGTGACCGGCAACCGGGCCGCCGTCCGGGCCGCCCTCGTCGCCCTGGTCGAACGCCGGCAGGCCGGCGGTCGGTGGACGGGGCTGCCGGCCCATGCCCTAGCCGACCTGCTCTACGCGACTTACCAGGGCCTAATCCTGTCGGTCGCGCTGGGCGAACGGCCCGACATCGCCGGGGTCCGCACGGCGCTGATTTCGATGCGCTTCGACTGACCCTCCTCATTTTCTTATCCTAAAAACCGGACGGACATCCGATCTACAAAGGACTGAACCATGACAATGACCCTCCCCTCTCCCACCACCGCCAGACCCGCCCTGCGCCGCGCCGCGCGCCTCGCGGGCCTTGCCTTGGCGGGCATCGCGCTCGTTGCCGGGGCGCAGGAAACTGCCCGTCATTGGGCGCACCAGGCGCTGGCCGGCGATGCCGTCCTCGCCAGCGCGGGCACCCATGACCTGCGTCTGCACTGCACCGGCGCAGGCGACACGACTTACGTGCTCGAGGCCGGCGCCACCGGCTTTGCCGAGACCTGGACTTGGGTGCAGGCGGCGCTCGATGACGACGCCCGCGTCTGTTCCTACGACCGCGCCGGGATGGGCCTGAGCGACCCCGCGCCAGACGGCTTCGCACCCGGCCAGACCGCCCGCGACCTGCGGACGGCACTGGCCGCTGCGGGCGAGGCCGGGCCCTTCGTCCTCGTCGGCCATTCGCTTGGCGGCTTCTTCGTGCGGGATTTCGCGGCGCAGTTCCCCGCCGACACCGCCGCCGTCGTGCTGGTGGACAGCTCGCACGAGGACCAGCTCGAGGCCTTCAGCCCCGACATGGTGGCAGAGTTCCGCGCCTTTCCCGGCCTGCTCTCGGCCCTGTCCGGCGTCTCGATGACCGGTCTATTGCACCTGTGGAACCCGCTCGCCGCCGGGGCCACGGGCCTAGAGGGCGAGGCGATGGCCGCGGCCCGCGCGTTCGCCGGCGACCGTGTCCATCTCTCCACCTCGGCTGAGGAACTCCGCCACTGGGACGCGATCACCGCCCGCGCCGCGGCGCAGGTGCTTCCGACCGACCTGCCCGTCCTCGCGGTCACCGCCGGGAGCCCGGTGCCGGGATCCGCCGATTTCTCGCACCTCGTGGAGCCGCTGCACCGCGAGATCGCGGGCCGCTTCACAACCGGGGAACAGGTGACGATGCCCGACGCCGACCACTTCTCGATCCTCATGGACCCGGTGCAGGCGCGCACCCTCGCCGCGCTGATCTCGGGCTACGTCGCGCGTCGGGTTACCGAGGGCTGAGGCGAAAGCCGCCCTTCGGCCAGCAGCGCAGGGAGCACGACCGACAGGTGGTCCGCCACGCGGCGGACCATCGGCAGCCGGCGCAGGTCGTCGTGCAGGACCAGCCAGGCCTCGAGGCTCCAGCCGATGATGCCCGGCAGCACGGGCTCGAGGCCCTGCTCCCGCGCGGCGATACCCGCCTGAATCACCCCGATCCCGAGACCCGCCCGGACGCTCGCGATCTGGGCCGCCTCGCTGTCGCTGCGCAGGCGCAGGGCCGCCCGGTCCTGGAGGCCGCCGAAGGCTGCGAGCCCGGCCAGTGCCGTGGGATCGGCATCGGGTCCGATCAGGACATGCTCCACGAGGTCCTCGGGCCGGTTCGGCCGTCCGGCCCGGTCGAGGTAGGCGCGCTGCGCGAACAGCCCCAGCGGCACTGGCCCCAGGCGCTGCGCGACGAGACGCGCCTGCGTCGGCCGCAACATCCGGACCGCGAAATCCGCCTCCCTCCGGACAAGATCGGCGCTGTCGTTCGACAACGACAGCTCCACCGCGAGACATGGATGCTCGGCCAGGAGCGGCGCGCGGCTCTACAACCTTGCCCACACCTACCTCGCACCCGCGCTCCTTGGGGCGCTCGGGGTTGCTCTGGTTCCGCCCCTCCTTCCGGTCGCCTGCGTCTGGTTCGCCCATATTGGAGTCGACCGCGCGCTCGGCTACGGGCTCAAGTCCGAAACATCCTTCGGTCTGACCCATCTGGGCCGGATCGGCCGCGCCGCCTGACCTCCGAGGAGACCGCCATGCCCCTGTCTGACAAGACCCTGATCCTGATCGACATCCAGCGCGGGTTCGACGACCCGGTCTGGGGCCAGCGCAACAACCCCGACGCCGAGGCCAACGCGCTGGGGCTCCTCGCCGCGGTGCGGGCGGCGGGCGGGCGCGTCCTCCATGTCCGCCACCTGAGCCGGGAGGCCGGCTCGCCGCTGGCGGGCCCCGGCGCGGCGTTCAAGCCGGGCTTCGAGCCCGATCCTGGCGAGGCAGTCTACGAGAAATCGGTGAACTCGGCCTTCATCGGCACGACGCTCGAGGCCGACCTGCGGGCGGCCGGCGCCGAGGCGCTGATCATCTGCGGGCTGACCACGCCCCATTGCGTGTCCACCACCACACGGATGGCGGCGAACCTCGGCTTCCCGGTGGAGCTCGCCCATGACGCCTGCGCCGCCTTCACCCGCAACGCCGATGTCGGCTTCGACGGCGGCCCGGCCCCGTCGGCCGAGGAGATCCACCGCGCCGCTGTCTACCATCTGCACGGCGAATTCGCGCAGGCGCGACGGACGGCAGACCTCATCGCCGGCTGAGCGGGACGGCGTTACCCGTCGATGACCACCAGGTCTGACAGGCGCACCCAGCCTTCCCAGCCGCCCTGCCGGATCCTCTGCCAGCCCTCCACCCGGTAGGACAGGAGGGCGATGCCGCAGCTTCGGGGGGCGAGCCGGGTCAGCACGCGCGAGCGATCCGAGGGCCAGGCCCGGAGCGCGGCTGCCTGCGGCCGGGTGAGCGGGCTGAGGCAGTGCGTCGGGCGGGAGACGGCGGCGATGTGGCGGCGGTGGACCCAACCGGCTGGTGTCCGTCCTCGACCGGGCACCAGCTGCCCCGGCAGGGTGACGAGACGACCAGGCCGCACCGCGCGGTGGGCAGCCGGGCCAGCACCGGGTGCCCCGGGCCGGGACCGGCCCGGCGGTTGAATTGATCGTCGGGCGCGACGCGCACGACGCAATGCTTGGCCCCGGGGCGGACAGGGTCGGCGGCGGCTTCGCCCTGCAGGCCGACGACGGCGAGGCCGGCGAGCCGAAGGGAAAGCCGACGGGCATGTCTCATCGCTCGGCCTCGAACACGTAGTGCGTGGCGCCCTCACCAAAGATCAGCGCCCCGGTTGCCGGATCCTGCGCAAGCGGCATGGGGAACAAGGGCCCCTCCCACAGGATCCAGCGGTCGGGCTGCCGGGGATCGACGCGAACCTCGCCGGCCATCTCGCCGATGTCGAAGATCAGCCGCGCGCCGTCGCGGCGCAGGGTGATCTCGCCCAGCACATCGGATCGGTAGCGGCCCACGGCCCGCTCCGCCGCGACGGGATCGACAGGCACCGCGCCGGCCCAGTCCGCCGCCCGGCGCGCGGCCTCGGCGCGGGCGATCAGGGCCCCGGCGTGATGCACGGGCGGCAGGTCGAACAGGAGTTCGAGGAACCTCGCGCGGACGGCCTGCACGAAGTCGTTGGCGCGCCCGGCATTGGTGAGGATCACGATCCCGGCCCCCGCCTCCGGCAGGAAGGCCAGTTCGCTGGTGAAGCCGAAAGTATTGCCGCCGTGATGGACAAGGCGCTGGCCGCGCCAGTCCTCCACGAACCAGCCGAGCCCGTAGGACATGGTGGCGCTGACCGGCACCTGCGGGGTCGTGAGATGTGCGAAGCCCTCGGACGACAGGAGGCCGGTGCCGTCCTGCAGGTCGATCAATGCCTGAAGGTAGCGCGCCATGTCCGCGCCGGAAGACCAGTGGGCCCCCGCCGGGGCGACCGGCAGCAGCGCGGCCTCTGTCTGCAAGGGGAGCGGCAGACGGGTGCCCGTGCCATGCGGGGCATGCGGCTGCGCCACGTCGGCATCGGCCAGAACCTCGGCGAAGTCGAGCGTCGAGCGTGTCATGCCGAGGGGCGCGAACACCCGGTCCTGCAGCGCCGCGGCGTAGCCCGCATCAAGGTCGCCCCAGCGCGCGCCGGTCGCGGCTGCCGCGACCCACCCGCCGGTCGCGACCAGCTGGTTGGAATACTGGAACGCCTCGCCGAAACCGGTGAAGAAGGCGAAACCGGCAAGCGAGCCGATCACCGCCTCCGCGTCCAGCTCGTCGGCGTTGAACAGGAACTCCATGTCGCGCCGGGGAACGCCTGAGCAGGCACAGACGAGGTTCTGCACCGTGATCGTCCCGGACAAGGCCGGGTCTGCCACGGCGAATCCCGGAAGGAGATCGCGGACAGGCTGGTCCCACGCCAAGCGCCCGTCCTCCACCAGCCGCGCCATCAGGAGCGTCGTCATGGTCTTGCCGACCGAGCCGACCATGAGGCGGGTGTCAGGTGTCATCGGGCCCGCGGAGCCTTGGGCCCGCACGCCGTAGCCTTGCAGGAGCCGCAGCTCGCCGTCCTGCACCACGGCCACCACGGCCCCCGGCACGTCGAAGAGCGGCATCGCCTCCGTCACATAGGCGTCGAGCGCGGCAAGGTCCGCGGCGTCGAGGCGGGCAGGCGCGACCCCGGCAAGGTCCGGGCCGCCCGCGCCTGCCGGCAGAAAGCCGGTCACCGCGATGTTCACTTGCGCGCCGCGTCGGTCGAGGGCGGCGCGGGTGCCACGGATCAGGGTGACATGCAGATCCCCGTCGCGTGCTTCCGCGATGGCCTGCCGGATCACCTCGCCCTCCGGCGCGTAAACGAACGCCGTCGCGGTCTCGACGCCATCCCGTGGCGGCGCGGGAACGGCGGCCTCGGGCTGGATCCCGGGCTCGCCCACGATCGACCAGGCGTCGGCGACCACGGCGGCCGGGTCTGCTGCGTCGCTTAGCCCGAACCACAGGGTGATATCGCCGTCGGGGCTTGTCAGGGACACGAGCGGCCCCGCGGCGATCTGCTGCCAGCCCTCGGGCAGGACGAGGGCGATGCGGCCCTCCGGCTCGATCCATCCGGACTGGGTGCCGTCATCGGCGGATAGGAAAGTGGCCTGTCCGATCAGGGCAGCGCCGGCAAGGGTCGGGATGAGGCGGGCGTGGGTCATGGCACAGGGTCTCCTCTCGTCAGCCGGGGATCAGCGCCACGCCAGCATGGCAATGCGCGCGGCCGCCTCGTGGGGCTGCTCCGCGAGATCGATCAGCGGCGGCAGGCCGATGTCGGCGCGCAAGCGGTTGTCGAGATGCGCCACCGCCTCGGCGATCTCGCGGCTGCGCATGCAGGTGGACGTGGCATCAGACAGGGCAGTCGGCCAACGGACAATCGGGAACAGGGGAGCGATAAAGGTCACGGACAGGATCCTCTTGAACGGGTGGCTCAACGGGCGAACCGCGCGCGTGCGCGGGCGATGGAGGGGGGCTCGGCGAGGCCCGCGGGGGTGTGAGAATCCGGGATCGCACGGCCGAGGGCGGTGACGACCGGCACGACACCGGCCCATAAACCGAGGCCGTGATCGGCCGGGTCGTCCACCGGCGGGCCGGAGCGCATCTTGGCGCTGGCCGCCTCGACGGTCAGGGCGATCACGCCGGTCGCCTTGCGCTCCTGCGCGGTCATGGCGCGGATCTCGGCGTGGCGCCCGGGCAGCAGGTGCTCGGTGATCGCCTGCAACGCCGCGTCATGCTCCGCGGCGTCCGTCACCAGCCGCCCGGTGCCATGGACGACGGCGGACCGATAGTTGACCGAGTGGTGGAACCCCGACCGCGCGGCGACGATCCCGTCGAGCAGCGTCACCGTCATGGATAGGGCCGCGCCATCGGCGAGCTTCACGATCCGCGCCTTGGAGGCTCCGTGCAGCCATATGCAGCCCGGGCCGCGGGCATAGGCCATCGGCATCACCATCGGCCGCCCCTCGGCGACGAAACCGACATGGCCGACGAGGCCGGCGTCGAGGATCGCGTCGATGGCGGCGGCGTCCTGCGTGGCGTGCTTCGGATTGCGGGCGCGGTTGAATCGCGGCTGGTCGGTCATGGGGCGATCTCCTCTATCGGATGGCCCGCATCTGCTCCATGATGCGGTTCCATGGAGGAGCCAGTCCGAAGGGATTTCGTGGAACCAGATGTCTTCGCCAGCCTCGTGGCGCTCGACCCCGCCGGCCCCGATACGCTGGTGGCGCAGCTTTACCGCGGCATCCGGCAGGCGGTGCTTGACGGGCGCCTCGCGGCCGGCGAGGCGCTGCCGTCCTCCCGCGCCGCGGCGGGGCTGCTGGGGGTCGGCCGGAACACGGTGAACGCGGCCTACGACCTCCTGCTAGCCGAGGGCGTCATCGAAGTGCGCCCTGGCGCGCGGCCCCGCGTGGCGGCGATGACGCGGCCCGCCGCCCCGGCGGACAACGGTCCGCCACGCCTGTCGCAGCGGGCGGCAAAGGCGGCTGTCGTCCTGCGGCGCGGCCTTGCCGAGGGGCCGCTGGCCCCCGGCTCCCCCGATCCCCGGCTGTTTCCCGCGGATGCCTGGGGCCGCGTGCTCCGCCGCGCCGCGCGCCACCGGCAGGACGGCGCCGAGGGCTATGCCCATTTCGAGGGGCTGCCCGAGCTCCGACAGGTGTTGGCCGACCAGCTGCACCGCCACCGCGGCCTCGTCTGCGCCCCGGAGGACATCATCGTCACCCCCGGCACGCAGGCGAGCCTCGTGCTGGCCGCCGCCGCCTTCGCCGATCCGGGCGAGGTCGCGCTGGTCGAGAGCCCCGGCTACATCGGCGCGCGGGCCGCCTTCGAGGCCGCCGGGCTGACCTGCCGCGCCCTGCCGGTCGACGGGACCGGCGCGGACCCCGACCGCGCGGACCTCTCGGACGCCCGGCTGATCTACGTCACCCCCACCACGCAGTATCCGACCGGCGTGCGCCTGCCGATGCAGCGGCGCCTCGGGCTCCTGTCGGCCGCGCAGGCCGCAGGTGCGGTGATCGTGGAGGACGACTACGACGCCGAGTTCCTCTGGGAAGGCCGCGGAATCGCGGCGCTGGCGGCCCTGCCCGGCGCGGGCCATGTCGTCTACCTCGGCAGCGCCGCGAAGAGCCTCCTGCCGGGGCTGCGGCTGGGCTGGCTGGTGGCGCCCCCCGGCAGCGCCCCGGCACTCCGCGCGATCCAGGCCCGGCTCGGGCTTGCGGCGAATGTCCATGCACAGGCCGCGCTGGCCGAGTTCATGGCCTCGGGGGGCTACCGGGCGCATCTCGCGGCGATCTCGGCCGCCTACCGCGACCGCCTCGCCCTCGTCACCGGCGCCCTGTCCGACCGGCTGGGCGCGCGCGCCCGCCTGTCCGCGCCCGCCGGCGGCCTGCAGATTGCCATCGACCTGCCGGAGCTGGCGGAGGACCAGACCCTGAGATCCCGGCTGAACGCCGAGGGCTTCGCAGTGGGCGCTCTCTCGGATTACTGCCTAGACGCCCCCCTGACGGGTCTGGTGGTCGGCTTCGGCACCGCGACCGAGCGGGAGGCCCGCCGCTTCGCCGAGGCGCTGGATCGCCATCTCGGACCGGTCGAGGTGGCCTGAGCGCAGACTGGCCCCCTCCAATTGCGGCCAACTGGACCTGTTGGATCAGCCTGTTTCGCGGCACATGCAGCGCCAGTTCAGACAAGCCGAGGCGCGAGGCCGATGACCACCGCAACTGTCCCCTTCCACGCGGCACCGGGCCGCCCGGCCGCCCTGTCCCCTCCCGCGCGCGCCGTGTGGATCGACCGGCTGCGGGCCTGCCTGACGGGTCTCGTGATCGTCCACCACGCCGCGATCACCTACGGTGCGAGCGGCAGCTGGTTCTTCAAGGCGACAGACGAGACCAATATCGGGCTCACCTTTCTCGCCGCCGTGAACCAGGCCTTCTTCATGGGCTTGTTCTTCTTGCTTTCCGGCGCGCTGGCGGTGCCGTCGCTCGATCGCAAGGGGCCGGCCACCTTCTTCGCCGACCGCGCCCTGCGGCTCGGCCTGCCGGCGCTGCTGTTCGGTTTCCTCCTCGGCCCGCTGACCGTCTCCCTGGCCACGGCTCCGATGGAAGACATCCTCGCGGACGCGCAGGCCCGCATCCTGGAGGGTCGCTTCGTCCTCGGGCCGCTGTGGTTCCCCGCCGCGCTGCTGGTCTTCTCGACGGTCTTCGCGGCGCTGCCCCGCCCCGTCGTCTCCCGTCTCCAAGTGCCACCCTTCAAGCACTGGATCGCCCTTGCGTTGGCGACGGGTCTGGCGGCCTTGGCGATCCGGCAGGTCGTCCCCGTCGGCGCGACGGTGGCGGGGTTCCAGCTGGGCTACTTCGCCTCCTACGTCGTCCTTTTCGCCCTCGGAATCCGGGCCGCGCGGCAGGGGTGGCTCGACCGCCTCCCGCGCGGGGGCCTTGTCGGCGCGGTCGCGGCGGGCCTCGTGGCCCTTCCGCTCCTGCCCGCCGTGCTCCTCGCGTCCGAGGCGCCCCGGTTCGAAACCGGCCTCTCCGCCGCCGCCGTAGCCTATGCTCTGTGGGAGCCCTTGATCGCCCTTGGCGCCATCGCGGGGCTCCTCCTCTGGAGCCAGGCGCGCGGCGGCAGGGCGGCCCGGGTCTGGGGCTGGGCCGCCGCCAACAGCTACGGCGCCTTCGTCCTGCATGCCCCGATCCTCGTGGCGGTCTGCCGCTCGCTCGACGCGGTCGGCACGTCGCACGGGGCGGCTCTGCCCCTGTCGATCGTGGCGACGACCCTCGCCGCCTTCGGCCTCACCGCCGTGCTGCGCCGGTCGGCACTGGTGCGGCAGGTGATCTGAGCCGCTCCACGGCAGCTGGTGCATCAAGATGGCGAGGCCGGGCTTTCGTCGTGGAGGGCCTGAGAGACCGCGGGCCCTAGCGTGAACTCCGTGAACCGCGCGCGGAACCCGCCGCGCTCGGGCGAGCAGGCCATGGGCCCGACCTGCGCCGGCCCCTCGGGGAAGGGCGCCACGCGCAGGAGCTGCCAGCGGTTGGCGGCGTTCCGCGCCTGGATGACCACGGCGCCGCCGAGCCGGGTCAGCCGCAGCCGCTGCGGGCCCGGCGAAGGCCCGAGCGCGAGCGTCGACCAGTCCGACGCCTCCCGCGTCACCACGACCGACAGGTTGGCGACCCCGTCCGACTGCTCGATCCCAGCCTTGATCCAGTGCGCGCCATCCCGGCGCAGCATCAGCCCGGCCTGGTCGTAGAGTGCTGCGTAATCGCCGTCGAACCTGAGATGCGCCGTGAAATCCCCCTCCACCGGCAGGAGGAGGGCATGGCCGCTGTCGCGCCGGAACCCGTAGAGCGTGTCGCGCCAGAAATCCGTGCGGTCCCCGGTCTCGACCGTCAGCGCCGCGGCGGTCAGGGACCAGGCTGGCGGCGGGTTGAGCCAGGTCGCGGACTCGAGCGCGGCAAGCATCGTCATGTGCTGCGCCCCCCGTCCAGGGTCATGCGGATGAGCGGCAGGGCCCGCCCGTGATCGTCCCGCTCGCGCCGGCCCGCCGGGACGAACCCGCAGGCGGCGTAGAAGGCGCGCGCCTCGCGGTTGGCCTCGTAGACCTCCACCTCGAGCCGCCCCTTGCCCTGCAGCGCCGCGGCGATCAGCGCCCGGCCCGCACCGGTGCGATGCGCCGCCGGGTTGACGAAGAGCCCGCCCACCAGGTCCCCCAGCAGGGCGACGAAGCCGATCACCCGACCGCCGCGCTCGGCCACGGTGACCTCGGCGGCGGGCATGTAGATGTCGCGGATCACCTCGGCATCCGCGTCGAGCGTGGCGGCGTCGAGGAAGGGGTGCCCGACCTCGGAGGCCGCGCGCCAGAGGGCGAGGCAGCGGTCGAGGTCGCGCGTGGCGTCGTAGGGCCGGAGCGTGACGGCCGCGACCCCACCCAGATGCGGGCGCAGGATCGTGGCGAGGTCGCCCGGATGCACGATGTCGGAGGTCTGCTCCAGCGCGTCGAGCGACCACCATCTGTGCCGGTCCAGCACCTCGGCCTCGTGCGCCGTGCGTCCTGCAGGGGCAAGGTCGCCGCCCGCCCTGCGGACCAGGTAGAAGCGTTCCTGCGCCTCGACCCAGCTGCCGTCCGGCATCTGCAGGGGAAAGTCGCGCGCATGAACCGGCGGACCGGGGTCCGTCGCCACGATCCCGGTTTCCTCGAAGAGTTCCCGGAGCGCCGCGGCCTCCCAGCTTTCGCCGGGCTCGAGCGCGCCGCCGGGCGTGGCCCAGTAGACCTGCCCGGCCAAGGGGCCCGTCCGGTGGTTGAAGCGCAGGAGCAGGACGCGGCCCTCGGGGTCGACGACCAGCAGACGGGCGGCGGGACGCGGCGTCATCCCTCGCCCTCCCCGAGGTATTCGAGCAGGTCGCCCGGCTGACAGTCGAGCTCCCGGCAGATGGCCGCGAGGGTCTCGAAGCGCACCCCCTTCACCTTGCCGGACTTCAGGAGCGACAGGTTCTGCTCGGTGATCCCGATGCGCTCGGCGAGGTCCTTGGACTTCATCTTGCGGCGAGCGAGCATCACGTCGAGCGTCACGTTGATCGGCATCGGGCGCTCCTCAGACGATCTGGGCGTTGTCGTCGGCGATCCGCGCGGCCTCGGCCATGACCCAGCCGACCGTCAGGATCAGGAGACCGGCCGCGGCCAGCATCGCATGGGCGGGGTCGACCGAGATCGACAGGACCCGCTCGCCCGGCGGGTTGCCGAGCGTGAGGAGGACCGAGGCGACGGCGGACCCCAGCATCTGCGCCGGCAGCACCAGCGCGAAGGCCAGGCCGATGCGGAACAGCCGCGCGCCGCTTTCGGGCACGAGGATCTCGCCACGCGCGAAGGCCGCGAACAGGCGATGCGCCTGCCACAGCGCGACAAGCAGGAGGCCGAGGACGAGATGCCCCATCACGAAGCCCCCCGCGAGCGCCACGGGCGTCAGCGCGTAGGCCGTGCCCTCTGGCAGGAGCAGGGCCGCGCCCCGTTCCAGCGCGTCGCGGTCGAGCCAGACCAGCACGTCGAGCAACACGAGGAGCGCCCCCAGCCCGAGGGCAAGGCGCGAGAAGAAGCGGGACAGGCGCTGCACGCGCGCCAGGGGTGTCGGATCTGGCATGACGGAACTTCTTAATCTCTTGGTTGACTAAATTATTGTAAAACAGCAATTGATGGCCGTCAAATGCGAATCAGTTTTGCCGAGGCGTTTTCTCCCATGTCCGATCTCCCCCGCTATTCCGCCCGAGCCGGCCGGGCGCTCTTGCTCGGCCTGCCCGGCGTGGCTGCCCTGCCACTCCTCGTCCCCGTGCCGGCGGGCGTTCCGCCGCTCGCAATCGCCCTCTCGCCACTCCTCCTGCTCGGCCTTGCGGCGCTGTCAGGGGGCTGGGCCGCGCCCAAGATGGGCCTTCGGTCGCGGCTGGTCCTCGGGTCGACGCTGCCGGGACGGAGCCTCGTAGCCGCCACGGTTGCAGGCCTCGCCCTCGGCCTTGCCGTCGCGCTAGCCGACCACGCCACGGCGCCGCTCTGGCAGGTGCCGGGACTGCCGACGCTGCGGGAGGAGCGCGGGGTCGGCACCTTGGCCCTCGGCCTCCTCTACGGCGGCCTGACCGAGGAGGTGCTGATGCGCTGGGGCCTCCTCACCGCGCTTGCGCTCGGCCTGTCCCGTTTCCTGCCGCACCGGGCCGCGCTCTGGCTGGCCGCGGGCCTCGCCGCGCTGGCCTTCGCGGCGGCGCATCTGCCCGCCGTGCAGCTGGAGGCCGGCGCCATGACACCCCTGCTGACCGCCCGGACCCTGATCTGGAACGCGCTTCTCGGCCTCGCCTACGGTGCCGCCCTTCTGCGGGGCGGGCTCGAGGCGGCCATCCTCGCCCACATCGGCACCCATCTCGGCTTCGCGCTCGTCGCCCTCTGACGGCGGGCCGGTCTTTCCTCCCTAACGATCACACAACCCCGGTGCCACGGCACCGGCCGAAAGGATACATCCCATGACTCCCCTGCAGCGACAGTCCGCGGGGCTGATGCTCTGTGCCTCCGCCCTTGCCCTCCTCGCCGTCCAGACCGCGCGCGCCGACAGCTGGCTCGCCTTCGGGGACAGCCTGACCGACACGGGCAACGCCTTCGCCCTGACAGGGGACGCCGTTCCCGATCCGCGCTTCTACGACAACGGCCGCTTCTCCAACGGGCCTCTCTGGTTCGACCGGATCGCCGGCGAACACGGGCTCATGGCCGACCACCTCCTCGGCACGTCCGATCCCACCCAGCACAGCTGGAACTTCGCCGTGGCGGGCGCGACCAGCGGCACAGAGGCCCTCGATCCCGCGACCGCGACACCGCCGGGCCTGCGTGCACAGGTGGACATGGCGCAGGCCCTGATCGGCGCTGGCGCGGTGCAGGCGGGCGCGGACACCACGGCGGTGCTATGGGCCGGGGCCAACGACCACGGGCTCTGGCTGACCGCACCGGGCCGCGATGCGGCGCTGGACGGGCTGGTGGCCGATGCGGTCGCGGCCAACATCGACGCCGCGACGCGCGGGATCGCCGAGGCCGGGGTCGGACGGGTCGCCGTGCTGAACCTGTTCGACTTCTCGCTGGCGCCCACCACCGCCCTCCTGCCTCCAGAGGTCCAGGCCGCGGGCGACGCCATGGTCGCCCGCCACAATGCCGCGCTCCTGAGGCAGGCCGAGGCGGCGGACGTCGACACAGGCGCGCAGGTGCTGCTGGTCGATGTCCACGCCCTCTTCGACGCGATCGCCAGCGACCCGGCCGCCTGGGGCTTTGACACTCTCGCCCCCTGCCTGCCCGACGGCGGTGCCCCCGACTGCACCGCGCCGGGCAGTGCCGAGCGCCGGGTGTTCTGGGACGGCACGCACCTGACCGCGACGGCGCAGGGTCTTGTCGCGGGGATGGTGCAGGGCACGCTGGCAGCGGCCCACGACCTGCCGCGCCTCTCTGGAGAGACCACGGCACTGGCCGCCACGATCGCCGACCGCCACATAGACGACGTCCGTCGGCAGGCCCGCTACGGTGCGCGGGGCGGATGGGTGGAGGCGACCCGGGTCACGCTGACGGCCGGGCGCCAGTCGGGGCAGGTCTCGGGCCTTGCCGGGGGCTGGTCGGACAGCGCGGGCGGGCTGAGCTGGGGCGCGAGCCTTGGATGGGGCTCCGGCGAGACCGGGGGTGGCGCGATCGACGCCGAGGCGTGGACCGCCGCCGCCTACCTGCGGCAGGAGATCGGCTGGCTCGGCCTGACGGCGCAGGTTGGCCTCGGCCATGCCGGCATGGATGTCATGCGCGACACGGGGTTCGGTCCGGCCCCGCGCGCGACGGGTCGGGCGGAGGCCGACACTCGCATGATCGACCTCGGCGCCGACCTCCGCATCGCGGCGGGAGGTGCGACGCTCCTCCTCGATGGCGGCCTGACCTGGGCCGAGACCAGGCGCGATAGCTATGCGGAAGCGGGGGGCGGCCTGATGAACGGCCGGATCGATGGCCAGCGACTGGAAACTCTGTCCGTGCGCCTCGGCGCGACGGCGGCGATGGAGCTCGACGCGGGTCCCCTGCCCCTCAGGGCCTTTGCCCGCGTTGCGTGGGAGGACGTGCTGCTCAGCGACCTGGCCGGTGGCGGCGTCACGCTCGCCTCGGGACAGCGGATCGAGGGCAGCGGTGTTTCCGGGATCGTCGAGGGCACCGAGATCGAACTCGGCTTGTCAGGCCGCGTGGGCGACAACCTCACCGCGCGCGCGTCGTGGTCGCTGTCGCCCTTCGACGACGCGCTGTCGGACGGTCGCGCGGCGGTTTCGCTCGGCTTGCGCTTCTGACACCAACACGGGCGGGGCCGATATTTTGTCAACTAAGTTGACATTTTTCACTCACCCTTGTATCGCGCGCCGGCCAAGGCGGCATCCCGCCCCCTTGCCGAAGGAGTCCCCGCGATGCGCCTGCCCCTCGTCGTCATCCTCGCGACCGTCGCGCTCGACACCATGGCGGTCGGCCTGATCCTGCCTGTCATGCCGGGGCTGATCGGTTCGGTCCGGGGCCTGTCGCTGGCGGATGCCGCCCTCTGGGGCGGGATCCTGTCGGCCGTGTTCGCCGTCAGCCAGTTCGCCTGCGCCCCCGCGCTCGGTGCGCTGTCGGACCGTTTCGGGCGGCGGCCGGTGCTGCTGGTATCCCTCGTCGTGATGGCGGCCGACATGCTCGTCATGGCGCTGGCGCAGGCGATCTGGCTGCTGCTTGTCGCGCGCATCGTCGCAGGCATCGCGGCATCCACCTACGCGACGGCACTGGCCTATGTCGCGGACATCACGCCGGAAGCCCAAAGGGCACGCAGCTTTGGACTCGTCTCGGCGGCGATGGGCGCCGGCGTGGTTCTCGGGCCGGTCGCCGGAGGTCTCCTGGGTGGGATCGACCCGCGCGCCCCGTTCTGGGCCGCTGCCGTGCTGGCGGCCGGGACCGCAGTCTTTGCGTGGATGGCCCTGCCCGAGTCGCTTCCCCTCGACCGTCGTCGGCCCTTCGACCTTCGCCGGGCGAACCCGGTCGGCGCACTCTGGGCCGTCGGGCGGCTGCCGGGCCTTCGCCCGATGATCGCCGTCTTTGCGCTCCTGCAGCTGGTGGGCTTCGTCTACCCCGCCGTCTGGGCCTTCTACGTGGAGGCCACACTTGGCTGGACCGCGGCCACCATCGGGGCCTCGCTGGCGCTCTACGGGACGGTGTTGATACTGGCGCAGACCGGGCTCGTGCCGCTGCTGCTGGCGCGGCTCGGCGAAGTCCGTACGATCCGGGCGGCGATGCTCCTCGGCGTCCTTTGCCTCGTCGGCTACGGATTGGCCGACCGCGCGGCGTTGGTCTGGGCGCTCATCCCCCTCTCTGCGGTCGCCGCTCTTGCGACGCCGGTGCTGCAAGGGCTGATCTCGCGCAGCGTCGGCGCCGACCGGCAGGGCGAAGTGCAGGGCGTCCTCGGGTCGCTCGCCGCGCTGTCCATGATCCTGTCGCCGCTAATCATGACGCAGGCCTTTTTCTGGGGCACAGGACCGGGAGCCGACATCTGGTTGCCGGGCGCACCCTTCCTCGTGGCGGCCAGCATCCTGGGGGTTGCGGTGCTGGTGTTCGTCGGTCTTGTGCAGAAGGCGCAGGGCGGAGGCAGTCCCACACAACAGAGCGATGCGGCCTGATTGCGTCGGTGTGCCGCCCTCAGTCTCCGGCTGCCGCAAGCAAGGGCCGGAGAAACTGCCGGTCGTAGCGGCGGATGCACCGAGTCTCGCGGGCGAAGCGGTACGCCGCGCGACAGTCGGGGTCATCTGCACTCACGGCGCGGTACCGCTCGTAGGCAGCGAGCGAAGGGAAGGAGAACAAGGCGAGCGCGATGTCGTTGGCACCCTCATGCGGCAGGAAATAGCCATGGTGCACGCCTCCAAAGCGAGGCAGGAGGTCGATCCACCTGCGCGCATAGGCTTCGAAGTCCTCAAGCTTGTCGGCATCGACCTCATAGCGCAGGACACAAGTGATCATCGCTGGCTCTTCCCTCCCAGACATCAGCACGGCGAAGGCGCGAGGCCCTCGAGGGTTTCGAGAATCCAGCGCCGCGCGGTCGCCCGGGGCGCTGCCCCGGACCGCTGAGCCACCACGGTGCCCCCGTGCAGGATGAACAAGCCCGGCATGCCGCGAACTCCGAAGCGGGCAGCCTGCCCCGGGCTTTCCTCGACGTCGATCTTCAGGATCCGGATGCGGCCGGCCAGCTCGACTGACAGCTCGTCCAGCACGGCCGTCATCTGGTGACAGGGCGCACACCATGTGGCCGAGAACACCACGAGGACCGGGCCATCGGCCTGCAGCACATCGTTGGCGAAGCTGGCGTCGGTGACGGAGGAAAGAGGCATGAGGATCCTCGCTTTGACATGGGGAGACGGCCCGCGCGCAACGCGACCGGGTCAGTTGGTCAGGGATGGGTGGTGGCCTAGCGGTAGAACCGCCTGCGCGCCTCGCGCTCGATGTCGTAGCGCAGCTGCAGGTTTGTCAGCACGGCCATCGCCTGCTTGCGCGCCGCGGGATCGGTGATGGCTGCCAGCCGAGCGCGCTGGGCGTCCACCTCTTTCTTCAGCTCGAACTCGCGCGGCACGACACCGGCCTGCGCCATGATACGCATGGCGATGCCCACCGCATCCTCGGGCGGCCGTTCGGGCAGCGGCTTGCCCGCCCCTTCGAGGCGATCGAACACCCCGTCGGCCTGGGCCTTCAGGATCTGGCGTTCTGCAAGGTTGTGAGCGGGCATGGTGGTCCTCTATCAGGGGTCAAGGGCGATCCGGAAGCGGGACGCCACGAAGGGACATATTGACAACTGAGTTGTCATATAGTGGGTGCTGCCACCATGGACAAGCGAGATCGCGATCCTGTCGCTCTGTTGTACGAGGGCGTTCAGCTGGTGCGCCCGCTCCTGCGCAACATCACCAAGCGGGTCGAAGCCGACCTCGAGGGGACGGGCGTCAGCGTCGGCCAGAGGGCCATCCTCGAGGCGCTGCTCGGGCTTAGCCGCGCGACGGCACCGCAGCTGACCCGGGCGCTCGATGTGAAGCGGCAATTCGTGGCACGCGAGCTGCAGGATCTGCACGCCCGTGGCCTCGTCGAGCAGACCGGGAACCCCGCCCACAAGACGTCGGCGTTCTACAGCCTCACGCCGGGAAGCCACGCCCTGATCACGGCGATCCGCGCGCGCGAACAGGCCGAGTTCGCCCGCTTCGCCGCAGGCTACGCGCGGGAGGAAATCGAGGCGTTCCATCGCATCATCTCGGCCCTCAACGCGGGCATGAAGACGGATACCCCGGTCGGTGACTGACGCCGGGGCGGCGGCGCTCACCGCGGGTCCTTCAGACCAAGGATCTCGGCTGGACAGTCGACGGAGGCCCCTGGCGGCAGCCCGATATCGCGCCGGATCCTGTCGGGCAGATGCGCGATCGCAAGGGCTCTGCGTCGGCCCTCGGCACGGGCCCGCCAGCGGGCCAGCCCCTGCCGATGAGTCAGCACGCGCCTCGTGGCACGCATGTTGGACATGAAAATCGAACGGAGCATCACCGGCATCCGTCCTCGAAGGATCCCGAAGGACGCGGAAACGGAAGATCCGCGAGGTCACGCAAGCCAAGCCCTCGCAGGTCCGGGTGATCGATCGGGTCAGGCGGAACGAACGGGTCGAAAGGCTTGGCGCGACGCACTGGTCGCAAGGAGCGCAGGACGCGAAGAAACGCGAAGCGGGACATACAGGAACTCCAGAGCAGGAAAGAAGGCCACCGCAGGGAGCCTTGAAGCGGATGTCTATCGCTCGACCGTGCGCGGCGCCTCGTAAGTGTTCGCGCAAGCAATGCTAAATGGTTACTAACGAGAGGGGCTCGGGCCGCGAGATCCATGCGGATTTCGGCTTTTGGACGCCGCGCGGCATGGTAGTCTTTCGAGGACCGGTCCGCTCTCCGCACTGGACGCGTCCCCTTTTCGGCAGTCATGACCCCCAACGATGGCAGGACCCACCTACGCAACTCCGACCGGCGACCAAGCCGCCTGGCGCGACGCGAGCCCGAAGCCCGGGTGCCTGCCGATTGACCTCGTGGCCTTCGTGCAGGGCGGGGTCGCGCCGATCCTCGGCGTGCGGACCCCGGACGGGCGGCCACTGGTTGGTTCGGCCGTCGCCTGCCGGGTGCGCGAGATGCGCGTGCTGCGGGTCTTTGTCGAGCGGCGCCGCCACGAGGCCCTGCTGGGAGCCGTGGCAGCCGGTAGCGCGATCGCCGCGACCTTCTCCCGGGCGCGGGATCACCGATCGATCCAGGTGAAAGCCCCCGCCGCGCAGCTCGGCGACCCGAGCCCCGACGACCTGCCCGAGATCGCGCGCCAATGCGGCCTCCTGCTCGACGAGCTGCTTGAGCTTGGCTACACACGGCCGCAGGCCATCGCCTACACCGCCTTCGACCCCGACGGTCTCGCGGTGGTGGAGTTTATTCCTGAGCGCGCCTTCACCCAGACGCCGGGACCCGGCGCCGGCGCGGAGCTCCGGCGATGAGCGCCTGCGGTCTCAGGGCCCTGCGTGGCGCGATGGAAGGGATCGCGGCCTCGATTCTGTGCACCTGCGACGCCGATGGCCTGCCCAACGTCTCCATGATCAGCCAGGTGCACTGGGTCGACGACGACCACGTCGCGCTGTCCTGGCAGTTCTTCAACAAGACCCGGGCGAACCTGCTGGCGACGGGGCAAGCCTGCGTCGAGCTTTTTGATCCCACGACCCACGCCCGCCACCGCCTGCACCTCGACCATGTCGAGACGCGGACCGAGGGGCCGTTGTTCGAGATGATGAAGGCGCGGCTGGCGGGTATCGCCTCGCACCACGGGCTCGAGGGGGTGTTCCGCCTGCTCGGCGCAGACATCTTCCGCGTCACTGGCATTGAGCTGGTCGCGCCGCCTTCCGCACTCCCCGAGCCGGATCGCCCGCCGCTCCTGTCGAGCCTCCGGGCCTGCATCGACGACCTCGCCCGCTCTCGCGACTTCGACGAGCTGACAGATGCGCTGCTCGACGGCGTGGTCGCGCATCTTCGCATCGCGCATGTCATCCTGCTGATGGCCGAGGGCGACGGGCGGCTCTTCGCCATCGGCTCGCGCGGCTACGCGGCCTCCGGTGCCGGGGCCGAGATCCTGCCGGGCGAGGGTGTGATCGGGGTCGCCGCACGGGAACGGGTGCCGATCCGCATCGGGCATCTCAGCGCCGACTACCGCTACGGTGCGGCGCTGGGGGCCGCCGCGCGGCAGGCGGGACTCCTGGCCGAGGAGCCCTGCGGCGTGCCCTTCCCGGGGCTCGGTGACCCGCACAGCCAGATCGCGGTGCCGATCCTGTCTGGCGGGCGGGTGCTGGGGGTTCTGTTCTGCGAGTCGCCCGAGATCATGCGCTTCGACCACGAGCACGAGGACGCGCTGGTCCTGCTGGCGGGCTACGTCGGCACGATGGCTGTCCTCCTGGGCGAGGACGAGCCGCACCCTGCCGACGCCACCCCCGAGCCAGGCCAGCCACCCGCCTGCACGGTCACCGTTCGTCACTACCCGCGCGATGACAGCGTGTTCCTCGACCACGACTACCTGATCAAGGGAGTCGCGGGGGCGATCCTGTGGCGCCTTCTGCGAGAGCACGCGGCCACCGGGCGCACCGAGTTCTCGACCCGCGAACTGCGCCTCGACCGCAGCCTTCGCCTGCCCGACCATGCCGAAAACCTCGACGCGCGGCTGGTGCTCCTGCGCCGCCGGCTGCAGGATCGCGACGCCTGCCTGCAGATCGAGAAGACGGGGCGCGGCCTGTTCCGCCTCGTCCCGTCCTGCCGCATCGCCCTGCAGGACATGGGTGACGCAACGGCAGCCATGCCAGCCTGACGGCGCCGCCCGGCCCTTAGCATCCTTTTACGATTTCCTGCGCGGAGACTTAGCAAGCCCTCGCCGCGGTCCTGCCCTATCACGCCGCCCAGGCCGCCGGGACGGCCGCCCGGCACTGTGACCGGCGCCGCCCCGACAGCTACGACACCCCCACCCGGCGCGGCGCCCCACGGGCCCGCCCGACGCAGCACCGCAGGGCGGACCGCCGCCTGGAAATGGACCGTCATGGACACTGACACCCTCAAGCGCCGCCTGCGCGGCACCCTCATCACCTCCTTCGATCCCGGCTTCGGCGCCGACAGCGACGCGCTGATCTGGAACGGCCGCAAGCCCCTGCGCCGCGCCCGCCTCATCGTGCGCGCAGCCTCGGCCGCCGACGTGCAGGAGGCCGTCCGCTTCGCCGCGGCCCACGGGCTGACCGTGTCGCCGCGCGGCGGCGGCCACCACTTCACCGGTATCGCGGCGCGGGCCGACATGGTGATCGACCTCGGTGCGCTGGATGCACTGCAGGTCGATGCGGCCGCCCAGACCGCGCGGGTGGAACCCTCGGTAACGAATGCCCGGATGGCGGCCGCGCTGGACGCGCAGGGCCTCGCCTTCCCGCTCGGCCATTGCGGCAGTGTGCCGATGAGCGGCTACCTGCTTGGCGGCGGCGTCGGCTGGAACGGCGGCGCCTGGGGCTTTGCCTGCGGCCGCGTCACCGCCGTGGAGATCGTGCTGGCCGACGGGCGGCTCGTGACCGCCACCGCCACGGAGAACGCCGACCTGTTCTGGGCGGCGCGGGGCGCAGGCCCCGGCTTCTTCGGCATCGTCACCGCCTACCACCTGCGGCTCGCGCCCGCCGCCGGAGCGATCCGCACGGTGATCCGGGTCTACCCCCCGGCGGCGGTCGACGCGGTGTCGGCCTGGGCAGAGGCGGTGATGGCCAAGGCCCCGGCCTCGGTCGAGTTCACCGCCAAGATCGCAGGCACGCCCGGCGGCCCGGTGGTCGCGGCCATCGCGACGGTCTTCGCGGCGGACGAGACCGAGGCGTCCTCGATCCACGACGCCCTGTCCGATGGCGCGCCCGAGGCCCTTCAGGTGATCGGTCCGCTCGCAATGCCCTTCCCGGCGCTCTACGAGGCCACCGACCCCTCGGTGCCCGTAGGCCGGCGCTACCGGGTCGAGTCGGTTTGGTCCGACGCGACCCTCGGCACACTCCTCGGCCGCGCGGTGCAGGGCATGGCGCTGGCCCCCTCGACCGAGAGTTTCGCGGTGATCACCCTGAGGCCCAGGGCGGCGCCGCTGCCCGAGGGGGCGGCCCTGTCGCGCGACGGGCGAATCTTCGGCGTGGTCTACGGGATCTGGACCGAGGCCGAGGACGACGACCGCAACGCGGCCTGGCTCCACGGCCTGATCGACGGGCTCGCGCCGCACTGCACGGGCAGCTACGCCGGGCTCGCCGATCTCGACCGGCCCGGCCCGCGCCTGCCGACCCACGCGCCCGATGCGGCGCTCCGGCTGGCTGCGCTGCGCGCCCGGTTCGACCCCGCGGGCCTCTTCGGCGGCGGCCGTGCCGCCGCACCGATCGCCGCAGAATGATGCGACGCCCGCGCGGGACCCACCGCGCGGGCCACCCTCAAGATCAGGACCTACCCCGATGAAACTGAACACGCTCCTTCTGGCCGCCGTCCTGGCGGCCCCGGCGCCGGCCGTCCTTGCACAAGACGCGGAGCAGATCGCCCGCGGCGCCTATCTCGCCACGATCATGGATTGCGCGGGCTGCCACATGCCCCGGGGCGCCGACGGTGTGCCCCTGTTCGAGGCCGGCCTGTCAGGCGGAACCGTCGGCTTCGAGATCCCCGGCATGGGCATTTTCTGGCCGTCGAACCTGACCCGCGACCCCACGGGCCTCGGCGGCTGGACCGATGACGAGATCGCCACCGCGATCACTGGCGGCCTCCGGCCAGACGGGCGGGTGCTTGCCCCGGCGATGCCGTGGATGTCCTACTCGGCACTTCCGGCCGAGGATCTCGCGGCGTTGGTCGCCTACCTGAGATCGCTCCCCCCTGTCACGGCGCCCCGGCTCGGGCCGGTGCAGGCAGCAGAGGAAGCGCCTGCGCCGTTCTACCGCGTCGTGCTTCCGGCAGGCTGAGCGACCGCGGCGGCGGGTGCGGCTGAGGCTGGACCCGCCCGCCGATCTCGACCTCGTAACCGCCGAGGTCAGCTTGCGCCGCCCTGCAATGCACCTTGCTCAACATACTCGTGGGTCAGAACCGGATAGCCAAGCTCGGTCGTCTCGAAAGTCCGGGCCCGGTGCCAGCCCATGTGATCATAGAACGCGATCGCGCGCGTGTTGAACGCGCGTACCTCGAGGCGTCGTGCCCCAAGCGTCTTCGCCCGTGTGAACAGCAGCCTGCCGATCCCCTCCCCCTGCCGCGACTGCACGACGTGCAGATCCTCGAGCCGGTCACCCTCCACGAGCAGGGCGCCAACGACGGCACCTTCGACCTCGGCCACCTCAATCCGGTCGAGCGCCTCGTCGAGGAAGACAGTGACGGGGTCCCTCGCCCGGAACCGCTCTTCGGCGCCCGGGGGCAGGTGCGGCGCCCAGAAGCTCAGCCAGGACTCCTCGAAGAGCGCGTGGAGCGCGGGGCGATCATCGACCCGGGCTGCCCGGATGACCGTGGTTTGGGGTGCTCCCGCACCGTCCCTGCGTCCAGCCATGCGTTACCTTCCCGTCCGGTTGCCTCGTTCGCACAAACCCCTACCGGGGCCGGAAACTGCGGGCATGGTGGCGCGGGGCCGAGCGGAACGCCATGACAGATACCGATCAGATTCTGCCAAGAGGCACGATGGGCTTGGACATGCAACACGGCCGGGGGCACTGTGGCAGTCATGATTGATCAAGTGTCAGCCTCGGCACCAGAGCCTCGGCGGCCTGCGCTGCGCCGTGTCGGGTTATTCGTCTACGAGGGCATGGCCGCAAGCGACATCCTGTGGGAAGTCGACATGTTCCGCCTTGCCCCGGTGATCGCCGAGGCCGAGGGGCTGGCCTGCCCTCGGTTCGAGACCATGTTGATTGGCCTTGCACAGGGCCCGGTGGCAACATGGGCGGGCTTCCGGATCGTCGCCGACAAGGCCCTGTCCGACGTCAGGGACCGGCTCGACCTGCTCTACCTTGGCAGCGCCGCGCCCGAAAACCAGGCGCGTCTTGCCGAGGACGCCGGGTTCCGGCGCTCCCTCGCCAGCGTGGCGTCGAGTGGTTGCCGCATCGTCGCGGTGGGCTCGTCCGCTCTGATCCTGGCCGAGATCGGCCTGTTGAAGGGACGCCGCGCGACAGTCCACTCGGTAGCGGCCGACACGTTCCGGGCGCAGTTTCCCGACGTGGAGTTCGACCCCGAGCCGCTGTGGGTAGAGGACGGCCCAATCGTGACCACAGCCGGTTCGATGCCGGCGGTGGAGTTCACCCTCGAACTGCTTGAGCGGGAATGCGGGCGCGCCATGTCCTTTGCCATAGCGAAGGCGGGCCTTCTGCCGATGCGGCGTGGCGCGAGCCAGGCCCGGCTATCGGCGGCACTCGTGATGCAGATGGCGGCGAGCGACCGCTTCGACGGCATGCTGCACTGGCTGACCGAGAACCTTCACGTGCAGGTTACCGTCGCCGACCTCGCCGAGCTGGCTGGCATGAGTCCGCGCAACTTCGCGCGGCGCTTCGTCGACCGAACGGGCACGACCCCGGCGCGGTTTCTCGAACTCCTGCGGGCGGAGAGGGCACGGCAGCTTCTGGAAAGCACGAATTTACCGCTGGTGCGGGTCGCCTTACGCTCGGGCCTGCGCGATGAGCAGAGCCTCCGACGCGCACTGGTGAAAACCTATGGCCAAACGCCGAGCAAGTTGCGCCAGGGTCAGCCCCACCCGTCCTGAGACAATGGCAGAATCTGTCGGGTCGTTGTCCTAGGCCCTCCGCCGCGTTTGCCGATAGGCATGCGGCACGAGAGACAGGCGCCGGATCGCGCCCTCCTTACCACCCGGAGACCATACCATGACCCATGTTGCAGCGCATGCTTTCGGCCTCGACCGCGACTCCGCACGACGGACGGCCAAGGCGCTCAAGACCACACAGGCGCTCGTGTTCCTCGGGCTTGGCGGCTGGTGCCTCTTCGCCCCGCAGATGGTCGAGACTCTGTCGCTCAAGCCAGAATTCCATCATCTTAGCGCCACGACGGCGCTGCTGATGGGCTGCTTCGGGGCGCAGGCGGTCCTCTGCGGGTCGCTCATGCTGCTCTGCCGGTTCACGGCCTGGACCTTCCTTGGCTTCGGGCTTCTCGCGTCGATCCCCTTCTTCGTCTTCAACGCCTGGTTCGTCTGGGTGGCCGAGATGTTCACCGCGCTCATGCTGGTGGATTTCGCGGGGAACCTGAGCTTCCTCCTCATCGGCCTCCTCGGATGGCGCCTGATGCGCGACCAACCCGACCCCGTCTGATCCGTCTCGCCACGTCCGTGGCAGCTTCTGATGCCCCGCCCGGCGGCCCCGCGGTCGCCGGCCCGCCCCCGGCTTGCCCCGACCTTCCGTGACCAAGGATACCGACATGATCGAAACCGTCATCACCCGCCGCTTCGGCCTCACGACCCCGATCCTCAACGCCGGCATGGCCATGGTCGCCCGGCCCGACCTCGCCGCCGCGGTCTCGAATGCGGGCGGGCTGGGCATGATCGGCGCCGACGTCGCGCCCGCCGAGGCACTGCGGGCGATGGTCCACGCCGTGCGCGAGCGGACCGACAGGCCCTTCGGCGTGGACCTGCTCGCGCCCATGATCACCGATGCCCATCTCGACGTGCTGGCCGAGGAAAAGGTGGCGCTCTGCGTCGTCTTCTGGGGCAATCCCACCCGGGCCCAGGTTGACCGGATCAAGGCGGGCGGCACCGCCTTCTGGATGCAGGTCGGCTCTGTCGAGGAGGCGCGGGACGCACAGGCGCTCGGCGCCGAGGCCATTATCGTGCAGGGCATGGAAGGGGGCGGGCACAACCGCTCCGTCGCCTCGACCTTCGCGCTGCTGCCCGCGGTCCGCGCGGCCGTCGCGCCGGTTCCTGTCGTCGCGGCGGGCGGCATCACCGACGGCGCCGGCATGGCCGCCGCCCTTGCGCTCGGGGCCGACGCGGTCTGGTGCGGCACGCGGTTTCTCGCAAGCCACGAGAGCGACGCCCATGACGGCTACAAGGCCCGCGTGCTGGCCGCAGGCGTCGGCGACACGCTGTCGACCACCCTGTTCGGCCCCGAGATGCCGCTGCAGCCGATGCGCGTGATCCGCAACGCCGGCACCGACGAATGGGCCGGCCGCGAGGCCGAGGCGATGGCCGCCACCGAGGGCCAGACCGCAGCCACGCTGCAGACCCCTGCGGGGCCTGTCCCGCTGCCCCGCTTCTCGGTCTACCTGCCCACACGCGACGTGGAGGGCGACCTCGACCAGCTCTGCCTCACCGCCGGGCAGAGTGCCGGCACGATCCGCGACCTCAAGCCCGCCGGCGAGATCGTGGCCGAGATGACACGCGACGCCCGGGCCGTCATCGCCGCCCTCGCCCGGCGCGCGGCGGTGCCCGCGACGACGTCCTGACCCCCTCCACCCTGCCTCTCCGGAGACCCTCAAGATGACCGACGAGACACTCCACCGGACCTTTCCGACCCTCGATTTCTCCGAACTGCCCCGCAAGGGAACGCGGCACATCCTTGCGCTCCTGCGCCGCGCCCGTCATGTGCGGGATTACCGGCACCTCGATGGGCTGCCCGACTACCTCCTGAGCGATGTCGGGTTCACCCGGGCCGAGGTCCGGCGCCTTGCGGGAAGGACCCGCGAGTCCACGCCGCCCCTTCAGCCTGGGTTGTCGTGAGGCCGGCCCGATGACCGCGTTCTGGATCGCGCAGGCCCCGGTGACGCTGGCCATGGTGGTCCCCGTGCTGATGTTGCCGGGCCTCGACTTCGCAGCCGTCTTGCGCAGCGTGATGACAGGCGGGCAGCGGGCCGGGATCGTCGCCGCAGCGGGCAGCATGGTCGGGGCCAGCCTCCATGTCTTCGGGGCGGCCTTCGGGGTCGGCCTGCTGGCCGCGGCCCTGCCCGGGGTCGAGACCGTGCTCCGGTTCCTCGGCGCAGCGATCCTGTGGCTCTTCGCCTTTCGCATCCTCCGGGCCGCGATGCTGCCCGCCGAGAGCGCAGCCCCGCAGACCGCCCCCGCCAGCCGGCGCGGCGCCTTTGCCGAGGGGATGGTCGCGGCGGCCCTGAACCCCAAGACTCCGGTCTTCTTCGCGGCCGTGTTCAGCGCGGGCGGGATCGGCATGGCGACCGTCGGCGACCGTGTCGCCCTCGCGGCGGTGATCTGCGGTCTGCACTTCCTGTGGTTCGCGCTGGTCGCCCATCTCGGCAGCCGGCTCCAGGCCCGCCCCGTCGGAGCCACGGCGGTGCGTGTCGTATCCGTTGCCCTGGCCTGCCTGCTGTTCGGGGCCGGCGTCGCGGCGCTGGCCGTCTGACCCCGTGATCGAAAGGAACCTCCCATGACCAACACATCCAAGACCGGCCTCGGCGCGAGGTTCCCGATGCTCTCCGGCCAGGATGACGACGCCTGGGCACGGCACACCCACCCGCTCAGCGTCTGGACACGCATCGGGCTCGGGTTGCCGGTCCTCATCCTCGCCGGCTGGTCGCGGGTCTGGATCGGGCCGTGGTGGCTCTTGGCGATGGCGGCAGCCGTCCTGTTCCTCTGGCTGAACCCGAGGATGACGCCGGTGCCCCGGTCGACGGACAACTGGGGCGCCCGGGCCGTCCTCGGGGAACGGCGCTGGGTGCGGACGCGCCGGTCGGACCTGCCGCCCTGGCACCGGACAGTCCCGCTTGTCCTTGCCCTCGGGTCGGCCTGCGGGCATGTCGCCGTCCTCTACGGGGTCGTGGTCCTCGACCCATACTGGACGGCCCTTGGCTACGCCACTGGCATGCTCTGCAAACTGTGGTACCTCGACCGCATGGTCTGGCTCGACCGCGACATGGCACAGAACCCCGATGCCTGAGGCCCGTTTCCCTCCCGTGCTGCTGCTCCATGGCGTCTGCTCGACCGGCGAGACGATGGGCGTGCTGGTCGAGGCCTTCCGAGCCCGCGGATGCATCGTCCGGGCGCCGACGCTTGCGCGGCCTCTCAGGACCGACGTCGGCGCACTCGACGGCGGCCTTGCGAGGCTGGGGCTGCGGAGCCTGCTTGCGGAGGCGCGCCGCCACGCCGAGGCCGTTACCGAAGGCTTAGGCAGAAAGCCCCTTGTCGTGGGGCATTCGAACGGCGCGCTCCTGGCGCTTGCCATCGCCGCGCTGGGAGAGGCGGAGGCGGTCGGTCTCGTCGCCCCGGCGCCACCGGCCTCGGTGCCCGGTGCGCCCCTCTGGCTGCGCAAGATGATCTTCACGCGCGTCTTCGGCACAGGCTGGGGGACGCGCGCCATCCGGTTTCGCCCCCGCTGGCCGTTCGTCAGCGACGCGCCCGGCCCCGAGCTTTCGAAGACCCTCTGCCCGGACAGCGGCCCGGCCATGCTCGAGGTGATTTCCCCCGTCCATGGGGGTCCGTTCGATCCTGCGCCTCCGCTCCCCTGCCCGGCCGTCGTCGTTGCGGGATCAAGGGACAGGCTGATCCCTGCGCCCCTGACGCGAAGCCTGGCGCGACGGTTCGGGGCGGCCCACCACACGATCGACGGCGCCGGCCACTGGCTCATCGGAGACGAGGCGCACGCACACGCCATCTGCTCCGCCCTCCTCCATTCCTGTACCCCGAAAGGCATGACGCGATGACCGCTGCCCCCCTGTTCCGCTCGCCGCAGGCCCACCTCGAGATCGAGGGCGTCTTCATCCCGTACCGCAGCGTGGGCGAAGGACCGCCAGTGCTGCTGGCGCATGGTGTGCTCGGTGACCTGCGCAGCCTCGCCCCGGTGGCGACGGAGCTGTCCGACACCGTCGAGGCGATCACGGTGACCCTGCCCGCCCTTCTGGCCGACAGGCGCCCGACGCGGCCCTTCGGGACGGCGGGCCAGCGCGATGACCTCATCGATCTCATCTGGTCGCTGGGCCGAGGCCCCGTGCATCTCGTCGCCTGGTCCTTCTCTGCGCATTCCGCGATGGCCGTGGCCATCGACCGACCCGAGCTCGTGCGGAGCCTGTTTCTCTACGAACCGGGCTTTCCCACCTTCGTCGCCGACGCGACCGACCGCGACGCCGTTGCGTCCGACATGCGTGCGGCCTTCGCCCCGGTGGAAACGGCATTCGGGCGGGGCGACTCGGACACGGCCGTGCGACTGGCCATCGACGCCGCCGCCCGGAGCCCCGGCCATTGCGACGCCCAGCCCGAGGCGATCCGGGCGATCTACACTGACACCGCGCCGACGCTTGCGGCGATCTTCGGGCAGACACCGCCGATCCCGCTCGGCCCCGAAGATCTCGCCCGGATCCGCTGCCCGGTGACGATCGCCCGCGGGGCCGGGACGCGAGACTGCTACGCCATCGTCTCGGACGCGGCCGCACGCCTCGTGCCGGGGGCCGCGCACATCGTCGTCGCGGGAGCCGGTCACCTCCTGCCCGAGCAGGACCCGGCGCGCTTCGGCGCCCTGCTGCGGGCGCATCTTCTGTCCGCGAAGGGACAGGCGGGCCCCAAATCCCGCCGTGCCGACATGGAGGTCGCCCGATGACATGCGATGGACGTCGGATCCTCCGATGGCACGCGGGTTTCTTGATGGCGCTGACCCCGCTCCTGACCGTCGCCACCTATGTCGGTCTCTTCGCGGGCGTGGGGCCGTACGGCGGGCTCGCGGAGAACCCCATGGCCGTCGCGGGCCTTGTGCAGGCCTACCCGCTGATGGGTCTGGTCGCGGTGGCGATGTGGATGGGGTCGCACGGCCCGGCCCCGAAGCACTTCAGCGGTCTCGCCATTGCTGCCCATTGCGTTCCGCTGTCGGCCCTCGCGATCCTCTGGCAGCCGATCATGGACAGCGCGATTGCCCCGGCGATCCCGCTCAGTTTCCTGATCCACGGCGGTGGCATAACAGCGGAGCTGTGTTCGCTGCTGCTGGTGCCCGGCGCGCCGACTCGGGATAAGGAGCCGTGATGGCCAAGTACGACGCGGATCGAGAGGCCAGCACTGGCGCAGTGAACTGAAGCCGTCCCGCCCTCTGTCAAATGCGGTGTAACGTCCTGCTGGGGGGCACGCGACCGCGATGTTGCTTGGCATGCGAAGGTGGAGGCGTCATACGCGCGGCCTTCGTGGCGGCAGAGGCGGTCGCGGCGACGCGCGCCTTGCCGGGCGACCTCGACCTCATGCGCGTGGACGCCACCACCCCCGCCGAGGCGCTCCGCGCGCTCGACGCCCTGACCCGGGCCTGCGAGGTCCTGTCGCCCCTCGGTGCCTTCCTGCGCGGGGCGGAGCGGCCGTCGGCCTTCCTCTTCGCGCGCGACCGGACGGGGGCCGCCGTCGGGGCAGCGGGCGCGGTGGCCGCGGCACACCCGGACCACCCGCGCGCCCGCCGGGCCTGGTGGGGCATGCTGGCCACCACACCCGACCGCCGCGGCGAGGGCATCGCGCAGGTGCTCGGCGCCCTCTCCCTCCTGGCGATCCGCGACACGAGGCGGGTCGACGAGGTCTTCACCGGCATCCGCGAAGGCAACACCGCGTCCGAGGCGATCTGCACGCGCCTCGGCCTCGCCCCCACCGACGAACGCGACCTCATCGCGGTGGACCTGCAGGTCCTGGGGGCCGGGCGGATCACCAAGTAGGCGAGCGACTAGAAAGACCACGAGGGTCGGGGGGGGGGGGCTCGGGCTGCGAGAGAGAAACAAGGGAAAGGGATTATCAGTCACAATTTTGCCAAGCTTCATTGCTCAGACGCGATGAATGTCGATGAAGCGAGCGGAGTTGCTGACATGAGTTCAGGGGCAATGAAAGCCAAGACTGCCAGATCCAGGAAGTCGGCAAAAGATCCGGAGAAACAGGGACGCTCGAAACCCAGCACGTCCGACATTTGTTCTGCAAAACGCAGGATTAATCATTTTATTGCTGAAGGGTTCCTCGACCGCAGTGAGGATTGGCTGAAGGCGTGGTACCGATACGATCTCAAGTATTCCGAGTCTTCACCTTCACACGTCACCATTCCGCGAAAGAACCTGGCGCCGCTGCTCGATGAGGCAAGACGGAATCGGGATGTCTACGACCTTGTGGAGCACATAGTGAATTCCAAGCGCGCGGCCGACATCGATCTTACCGAGCCGCTCGCAAGCTTTCAGGTTGATGTGGAAGCAGGGCGAATTGTCCGTCCAAAGGGATCGCGCGGGCGCCCGAACAACTGGGGCCGAGACTTCATCATTCTGAATGTGCTCGACTTCATGACATTGGGTGACCCTGATGACAGAAAGACATGGCGGCGCCTCACGGCCAACCGTGAGCTAAAAGGCACCAAGAACATTTCCGAGTCAGCCAGTGAAGTCGTCTTTCTTGCGCTACCCCATACAAAAATCGGCCATGTTGCCCGCAGGGTGATCGAAAAACTCACGGAAGAGGATCGCAAACGCAAGGAGCACGACGAGGCTCGTTCGCTGTATCTGGTCGGCCTGCTTGACGACCTCGACGATCTGGACCGGGTCTGAACGCCCTCGCCCCATTTGTTTGGGACGATCGTGATCCGACAGGATGGCATTGAGAGGAAGCCCAATAACAGGGGATGCCTCGAAATGAAGAACCAGACCAAAGCCAACGACAACACCTCCTCCAAAGGCAATACCTGGCCGAACTCGGCGTACCTGCGGCCCGCCGAGGCCGCCCAATACACTGCGCACTCCGAGTCGACCCTTGCGAAGCTCCGTATGCGGCACCTGCGCGAGCGCGGGCCGGTCTTCATCAAGCGCGGCGGTGTCGTCCTCTATCGCCGCGCCGACCTGGACACCTGGCTCGCCAGCTTTCTCGTCGAATAGCGACGGCGACGCACCAAGGCGTTGCCAGCAACCACGGCCCCGCGCGGGCCTACGCGTTCAATCCAAGGCAATCAAAATGGACAAGCGCCGAATCATCGACACCACGCGCGTCGTCCTCTCGGTCGGGCGCCCGAGCAGCGCGGGCACCGGCCTGGGCAAGGTCGAGCAGGTCACATGGACCCTCAAGAAGCTGCGCGAGAAATTCGCGGAGCCTCTGGTCGATGTGAACACGCCCTACTCGAAATACCTCAAGCTGTCCAAGATCGCGAAGGACCGGGAGCACCCCAAGCACAAGGAGGCCGCCGACGCGATCCTGAACCTCAAGATGATGGCGGGCAACTGGACCGCCGCGCGCTACAAGGGCAAGAGCCGCAAGGCCGGTGATCTCGTCGCCAAGACGATGATCGTGCTCGACATCGACCACGCGAACCCGGACCAGGTGGCCGAAATCCGCGATGGCCTGACGCCGATCAGCCGGTTCTACTGGCTCGCCCACACCTCCCGGTCCCACGCGCCGGAGAAGCCGAAATTCCGCATGGCGTTCCCGGTCTCGCGCGAGATGACCGCCGACGAGGCCCACGCGATCCTGCGCCACCTCGCGACCGAACTGCTGGACGACCCGGAGGTATCCATCGAGATCGTGGACCTCGTGTCCTTCCGCCCGAACCAGACGATGTTCATGCCGTCGATCTCCAAGGGCCAGGACTACTGGTGGGACGAGAACCTGGCGGGCGAAATCCTTGACGTGGACAGCTACCTCGCCGAGCACCCCGGCTGGGAGAATTTCGAGACGCTGCCCTACCAGGTCGGCGAGAAGAAGCAGGGCCTCAAGGACCCGGCGAAGAAGATGGAGAACCCGCTGGAAAAGGCTGGGCCTATCGGAGCCTTCTGCCGGGTCTACTCGGTGCCTGACGCCATTGAGACCTTCCTGTCCGACATCTACGAACCCAGCCCGAACGCCAGCGACGAGCGTTACACCTTCATCCGCGGCACGTCCCACAACGGCGTGATAGTCTACGATGGCGGCCTGTTCGCCCTCTCGATGCACGGCTCCGATCCGGCCTCGGGGATGCACAACGCCTTCGATCTGGTCCGCATCCACAAGTTCGGCCACCTGGACGAGAACGTCCACGGGAACACCTCACCCGCCAACATGCCCAGCTTCAAGGCGATGGTCGAGTTCTGCCGGAAGGACCCGCAGGTCGTCGCCGAGGAGTTCGCCCACAACGGGGCCATGCTGGACGACCTCGATGACGAGGACGAGGACGAGGACAATGACGATGGCTCCCTGGAGTCGGGCGATCCCGTTGCCGACATGCTGGACGACCTCGATGACGGGGACGACGACCTCGACGCCATGATCGGCGACGCCAACCCCCCGAAGAAGGATGGGAAGCGGGACAAGAAGAAGGCCGACAACGAATGGCTCGCTACGCTCATCCGCAAGGCGAACGGCGACGTAGACCCGGTGTCCGCCTACAACGCCACGCAGGTCTGCCGACACCACCCGGCGCTCAAGGGCAAGATCGGGTTCAACGAGTTCACCGAGGACCCGGTGTGTCTCGCGCCTCTGGTCTGGAAAAAGGTCGGGCTGCCGCAGCCCGCCGTGATCCGCAAGCTGGGCAAGGTGGGCCGGAAATGGGCGGAGGAGGACGACCAGGCGATCAAGCTGCTCTGCTCCGCCCCGCTCTCTCAGGGCGGCCTGGAGGCGGATTTCTCGAAGGACAACATCCAGATCGCGGTCATCTCCGCGGCGCACGATAACCGCATCCACCCGGTCAAGGAGATGATCTACGACTGGTATGAGGAGTGGAAGGCGAACGGTAGCCCCAGGGGCGAACTGGAGCGCCTGGTGATCGACTACCTGGGCTGCCCGGACACCCCGTTTCACCGGCAGTCCGCGGTCCTGTTCCTCGTCGCCTCCATCGCCCGCATCTTCGATCCGGGCTGCAAGTTCGACGTGATGGCCGTGATCCAGGGTGCGACCGGCTCGCGGAAATCAACCTTCTGGAAAACGCTTTACCCCGGTTACTGCACCGAGTTGAAGGTGGACCTCAAGGACACCGGCAGGCTCATCGAGGCCCAGCGCGGCTGGTGGGCGCTGGAGATGGCCGAGATGGTTCAAGCCAATCGCGCCGACAACGAAACCCTCAAAGCCGAACTCTCGTCGGCTGGGGATCAACACCGGCTGGCCTACGCCCGGCGGGAGACCTTCTGGTATCGGCGGAACGTGTTCGTCGGCACCGCCAACACCAAGGACTTTCTGAAAGACCCGACCTCGGTGCGACGCTTCTGGATTTGGGAGACCACCAAGGACCTCCTCAATCCCATCGACACCGAGCGGCTGGCTCGGCGCCTCCCGTTCCTCTGGGGCGAAGCTTTCCAGGTCTACCTCGACATGCGCAAAGCCCAGCCCCACGGCGACCTGTTCCTCGATCTGCGCGATCCCGAGGCCATCGCCGAGCAGCAGAGGATCGCTGAGGGCAACCGGAAGCAGACCGTGGCCGAGGAGATCGCCGAGGCGATCCAGGAGTGGGTGGACCTGCCGGTCCCGGCCAGCAAGGCGTGTGTGAAAGAGTGGGACGAGCCGCTGCCCGGCTACGAGGAATACGTCGAGGCCGATGCGCCGATGGTCCGCAACATGGTCACGGCTCAGATGGCGTTCGAGGCCCTGGCCGACACGCCCATCTTCCGGCGCTTCCGCAACATCCGGGTCAACCATTTCGGCCAAGCCCTCTCGCACCTCGACGGCTGGCGCGAACTCGGCAAGGTCCGCCGCCACAACATGCCGAGGGCAGTCTGGTTCTGCCGCGCGGGGGACGGACCGCTCTGGGTGCCCGCACCCGAGGAGCCGGAGGACGACGACATCGAGGACATGATTTCCTGACCACCCACCACAGCGGGGAGAGAACCATGCTGAGATTCAAGAACGAGGGCGGAGCGTTGTCTGGGTGAACCCGGACCACATCGTCACTGTCTCGGAGGAGGACGAGGAGACGACCTGCCTTGTCCTGTCCATCGACCGGGAGGGCGATGGCCCCCTGCGGGTCAAGAGAACGGGGTGCGAGGTGGCCGACATGGCGCTTGACGCTTGGAAGCTGCGGACCTGTGTCCGACTCTCCCGCAGTCTACAAATCGGTGAAACCCGGCCCTCGCGGTCGGGTTTTCTCGTTTCCGGGGGTCTGAACCGGGCGGGTGTCGGCAGCCCGGCTGGCTCTCCGTGGCGCTTCGCGCGGGCTGCCCGACGACCGGATTTTCGCTCGCCGCGGTGCAGCGTTCGGAATTTTCGCCGGAAGCGGGGGTGGTCCGATGGCGGTCCGATGGCGGCCCAAAAACCATCGGACCAACAAAAAGCGTTTACTTTCCGTGGTTTATGCCCTGTTGGTCCGGTGGTCCGATGATTTCTCTAGATAGGCTGCGAAAAGGGGAATAATTTGATTCTTTGGACTCTCCGCTTGTAGACCACCCTGTTTTCTGCATCTTTTCTGTATTTCTCTCCCTAGAGTCTCAACATTTATCGGACCATCGGACCAGAAGCCGAAAAACCTAATAGGAACAAAGCCGTAAGCTGGTCCGATGATTTCTGAAGCCATCGGACCGCATCGGACCATCGGACCGCCCCGCCCAGGGCACATGCTCTCCTGCTGCACCGCAGAAAAATCGGCAGCCCGATCTCCCGACCACCCTGCTGCATCGCAGCGCCAGGCCGCCCATCGAGCGGCCACCGGGAAGCCTGGCAGCCCGGCTCCAGCGTGGGGGTGAGCCTCGCCCGCCGCCGATCTGAGCGGGGTCAGGCGGAAATCGGGCCTCTATATTAAGGAAAGCCGAATGTAAGGCGGCCTAAGTTAAGGAAAACCGCATAGTGGGGGCGTTTGCCCCCAGGAGTCGCACTGAAATTGTGAAATACCGCGCTCAGCGCCCCCCGCGGAGCGGTGCTGCGGCGCAGAAGGACCCGGAGCCAAAGACGGGCGGCGCCCCTCGCAAAAACCAGCACAGATTAGGCAGGCAGCGGCCGCCAGCTGCTGGACGCGGACGCCATCCGTGTTTGCGGGTCACGCACGGAAACGCTGGCGAAACTCGCTCGGCGTGAGGCCCACGACGCGATGGAACACCTTCCGGAACGCCGCCGGGTCCTGGTAGCCCACTTCCCAGGCGACGGCATCGACGGTCATCTGGCTGAACTGCAGCAGCTCCCGCGCCCGGTTAGTCCTCAGCCTCTGGGCATAGTCCGTGGAGGTGACTCCTGTGGCCTTCCGGAAGCGCCTCAGGAACGTGCGCGGTTCCAGCCCCGCGTGACCGGCGAGGGCGGCGAGCGGGGCATCGCGCCCCTCGGCGGTCTGCATCCAGTGCTGAACCTTGAGGATCGCTGGGTCGCCGTGGTTCAGCCGGAGCACGAAGGCGTTGTAGAAACGCTGCTCCCGCCCCGGCGGATCGAGCAACAGCACCCTCGACGTCTCCAGCATCACTGTCGAACCAAGGAAACGGTCGACCAGATGCAGGCCCAAGTCCGCCCAGGACATGAGGCCGCCGGCTGTGACGATGTCGCCATCATCGACGATCAGCCGGTCCGGGTCGAGGCTGAGACGGGGATACCGCTCGCCCATCGCGGCAGCGTAGGCCCAGTGGGTCGTCGCCCGACGCCCGTCCAGAAGCCCGGTTTCGGCGAGCAGGAACGCCCCCACGCAAACCGAGGCGAGGACGCAGCCCGCGGCATGGTGACTTCTGAGCCAGTCCGTGAGGCCCGGGACAGCCCCCGGTGCCGGCACGCCCCCGAGCGAGGGCGGCAGGATGACGACATCCAGGCGCGCGGTGTCCGGGCCAGGATCCGGCCAACCGTCCGCGTCGCAGGATTGCGGGCGTACCTCCAGCAAGGGCACGGCGACGTCGCGCCCCGAGGCGACGTGATTGGCGACACCGAACAGGTCGGCAAGGCCCAAGGCCGCCGACAGCTGCACGCCCGGGTAATGTACGATGCCGATCCTGACCCGTTCCATGCCGGAGCCCGCCCATGTCGTTATCGCCCCGGACTATGTCGACAGCGCCAATGGCGGCGCAAGCACTTCCACGCGATACCCGCCCTCGAAACGCCGCAAGCCCTCCCAGCATGCGGGCGGCGTCCCGCCGCCCCAGGGCCTACACAGGACGAAAGGACCAAGACATGACATCCCGAAGGACCTTCATCTCCATGGCCGGGGGGTTGCCCGCCCTGTCGACCCTCGCCACGGGCAGCACCGCGCAAGCCGACGCCGCCACCGGCACCGCCGTCACCCAGATCCGCAATGCGACCCTGCACGTGGACTATGCCGGGGTCCGCTTCCTCATCGACCCGATGCTGTCGGAGCGCGGCGCCTTTCCCGGTTTTCCCGGCACGCCGAACAGCGAGCTGCGCAACCCGCTGGTGCACCTGCCGTTCCCGGTCGAAGAGATCACCCGCGCTAATGCCGTCATCCTGACCCATCTCCACCCCGATCACTGGGACGAAGCCGCCAGCGCGGCCCTGCCGAAGACGATCCCGGTTTTCACCCAGAACGACGCGGATGCCGCGGTCGTTCGTGCCGCGGGATTTAAGGCGGTTGAGGTGTTGGGGGCAGAAACCCGGTTTGCCAGCGTGACGCTGACGCGCACAGGCGGGGCCCATGCCGCACCCGAAATCCTCGCCGTGGCGGGCGAGATGCTGGGGGAGGTCAGCGGCGTGGTTTTCCTGCATCCCGCAGCGCCCACGGTCTACCTTGCGGGCGACACGGTCTGGAACGAGACGGTTCGCGACGCGCTGGCGACCCACCAGCCGGAGGTCGTGATCCTGAACGCCGGCTACGCCCAGATCACCGGCCTCGGCCCGATCCTGATGGGTGCGGAGGATGTCCGCTCAGTCGCCGAAGCCGCCCCCGACGCTACCCTGATCGCCACCCATATCGAGGCGATCAACCACTGCATCCTGACCCGCGCTGAGCTGCGCGCCTTCGCCGCCGACGCCGGATTCGGCGACCGGCTGCGAGTCCCCGGGGATGGCGAGACCATCCGGCTCTGAACGCGACCCGTGTCTCTCGGACATCCGCCGTGGGGCATTGCTCAGTGGACCTCGGGCGCCGGGCAGGCATAGGTGACCCCGGGGCTGCTCCGGCGCGCGTCGTTCACGGGCGCCGCCCGGGGGCGAGACATTTGGAACCTCCGCCCCAGATAGCCCACCGGGAAAGGAATCCGGGGACCGGCCAGCGGCGGGATCCCGTGAGCGACAGGGAGATGCACATGCGGTTCTGGACGGCGATCGGCCTGATCACGGTGCTGTCAGCCACGGGCCTGACCTACGAGATCGCCGCGGGCCGGGTGCTGGCGCCGTTCTTCGGCACGTCGCTGCTGACCTGGACCACCGTGATCGCCACCGTGCTGGCCGGCTTCTCGCTCGGCAACGCCATCGGCGGCCTCCTGGCAGAGCGCGAGCGCCGCGCCGCCCTGCGCGGCGTGCGCGCCGCGCTCATCGCGACCGCGGTGCTGGCGGCGCTGTCGCCCCTCGTCCTTGGCCTCCTCTACAGCTGGGGCGCGCGGGGCACGGGGGGAATGCTGCTCAGCGTGATCCTCGCCTTCTTCCCGGCCTCCGTCCTGATCAGCGCGCCCTCGCCACTGCTGGCCAAGCTCGCGGTCGAGGCCCGGCCCGGCCGGGAGGGATCCTCGCTCGGCCTCGTGCTTGCGGCGGGCTCGCTCGGCGCCATCTTCGGCGCGGTGCTGGCCGGCTTCGTGGCGCTGCCGCTCGCCGGGTCGGCGGCGACCTTCGCGGGCTGCGCCGTGGCTGCGCTCCTCTGCGTGCCGTTCCTGCGCGGCGACCGGGACGGCGGCGGCGACGGGCGCAAGGCTGGGCAGGATGGCGAGTCGCTGGCGGTGCTGGTTCCCGTCGGCCTCCTCGTCGCCGCGAGCCTCGCCATCGGGCCGGTCTGCCGCTACGAATCCGGGCTCTCCTGCATCGATGTCGTCCAGCGCGGCGGCGCCGTCTACCTCTATGCCGACCGGACCTCGCAGGCCGCGGAGCGGAGCGCCCCGGCCGCCACGGCGGACCCCGAGGCCAGCGCCCTCGTCCTGCCCTACACGCAATGGCTCTGGGCGCGCATGGACCGCGACCTCGGCCCCGCGCCGGCGGTGCTGTTCATCGGGGGCGGCGGCTACACCCTTCCGACCCAGCTCCTGACCGCGCGCCCGGACGCCAGCGCCATCGCGGTGGAAATCGACCCGCTGGTGACGGAAGTGGTGCGGCGCCACCTGCCCTGGGCGGGCGAGATCCTTGCGCGGGCGGGCTACGATGCCGCCGCGGGGCCGCAGGGGGACGGGCGGCTCGGGATCGTGCACGAGGATGGCCGCGTCTACCTCAACGAGACCGACCGGCGTTTCGACGCCGCGGTGATGGACGCCTTCTCGTCGGGGTCGGTGCCCGCCCACCTCGTGACGCGGGAGACCTACGAACGCCTGCGGGAGATCGTGACTGGCCCGGTCTACGTGAACCTCATCGACACGCCCGACGGGTCGCTCGCCCGCGGAACCCATGCGATCCTCAGCGGCCTCTACCCGCACGTCACGGCAGTTCGGGGTCCGACCGGACCGCGCGGCCTCGGCAACATCGTACTGGCGGCCTCCGACAGGCCGCTCGGGCCGCTGGATCTGCTTCCGGACGGCTACGCGGAGACCCGGATCTCGCCGGGCCGCGCCTTCACCGACGACCGTGGGTGGGTCGGGCACCGCTGAGCACCTGTCCGGGAGGCGGACGTGTCCGAGGTATCTGGAGAGCGACTATCCCAGGCAGACCCAGGCGGTCCTCGACCCGTTGCCTGGCGCGGGACTTCGGAGGGAAGGGCCGCTGCCGATCCATCTGCTCGGGTGCGGGCCTGACATGCCCCCTCGTCGCGGGAGCCTGCATCGCGCAGCCGAGGCGGCCTCAAGCGTGTTTCGGGTCCTGACCGCAAGGCGACAGCGGTCCCAATTCCGTAATCGCCATTGAGCCGCTAGCCGGAAATGCCCGCCGGGCGGCGCTCAGACAAGCGTCGCCTCGGTCGCGGCGCGGAGCTCGTCCTCGGTCACGCCGTCGGCGAGTTCCAGGAGCTTCAGGCCACCCTCGACCACCTCCAGCACGCCGAGGTTGGTGATGATCAGGTCCACCACCCCCGTGCCCGTCAGCGGCAGGGTGCACTCTTTCAGCACCTTCGACTCGCCGTGCTTGTTGGTGTGGTCCATCACCACCACCACGCGACCGACTCCCGCCACCAGGTCCATCGCCCCGCCCATGCCCTTCACCAGCTTGCCGGGGATCATCCAGTTGGCGAGGTCGCCCTTCTCGCTGACCTCCATCGCGCCCAGGATCGCCATCGCGATCTTGCCGCCCCGGATCATGCCGAAGCTGGTCGCGCTGTCGAAATAGGCGGTGTGGGGCAGCTCGGTGATGGTCTGCTTGCCGGCATTGATGAGGTCGGGGTCTTCCTCGCCCTCGTAGGGAAAGGGGCCCATGCCGAGCATCCCGTTCTCCGACTGCAGCGTCACGGTCATGCCGTCGGGGATGTAGTTCGACACCAGCGTCGGGATGCCGATGCCGAGGTTCACGTACATGCCGTCGCGCAGCTCCTGCGCGGCGCGGGCGGCCATCTGGTTGCGGTCCCAGGCCATCAGGCGGTCTCCCTCTTGCGCGTCGCCCCATCGGGGCGCGGTCTCGTCGTGCGTTGCTCGATCCGCTTCTCGTGCTCGCCCTGGATCAGGCGGTGCACGTAGATGCCCGGCAGGTGGATGGTGTCGGGGTCGAGGCTGCCGGTCGGGACGATCTCCTCCACCTCCATGATGCAGACCTTGCCGCACATGGCCGCCGGCGGGTTGAAGTTGCGGGCAGTCTTGCGGAACACCGCGTTGCCGGTCTCGTCGGCCTTCCACGCCTTGACGATGGACAGGTCGGCGAAGATGCCCCGCTCGAGGATGTAGGTCTGCCCGTCGAAGTCCTTGTGCTCCTTGCCCTCGGCGATGACGGTGCCGACGCCGGTCTTGGTGTAGAAGCCGGGGATGCCCGCGCCGCCCGCGCGCATGCGCTCGGCCAGCGTGCCCTGCGGGTTGAACTCCAGCTCCAGCTCTCCGCTGAGGTACTGGCGCATGAACTCGGCGTTTTCGCCGACGTAGGACGACATCATCTTCCTGACCTGCCGCGTGGCTAGGAGCTTGCCAAGGCCGAAGCCGTCGATGCCGGCATTGTTCGAGGCGACCGTCAGGTCCTTGACGCCCGACTCCACGATGCCGTCGATCAAGAGCTCGGGGATGCCGCAGAGGCCGAAGCCCCCCGACGCGATCAGCATGCCGTCGAACAGGACGCCCTCCAGCGCCTCTTTCGCCGAGCCGTAGACCTTCTTCATGCCGCCACCTCACCGGCCGATGCGGGCATGCGGAGCCCGAGGATCTCGCGCGCCTGTTGCCAGGTGGCGACGGGGCGGCCGTAGGTCTCGCATATCTCGGCGGCGCGGCGCACGAGGGCGGCGTTCGACGGTGCAAGCCTCTCGCGGTCGAGCCGGACATTGTCCTCCAGCCCCGTACGCGCGTGCCCACCCGCGGAAATCGCCCAGTCGTTCAGCGTCAGCTGGGTCGGACCGATCCCCGCCGCGCACCAGGGCGCGTCTTCCCCGAACAGGCGCCGGACGGTGCGGACGTAGTAGTCGAACACGTCGCGGTCGGCGGGCATGGAATTCTTCACACCCATCACGAACTGCACATAGGGCGTGCCCTTGAGCTGGCCGCGGTCGGCCATCTCGCGCGCCTTGAGGATGTGGCCGAGGTCGAAGGCTTCGATCTCGGGCTTCACATCGTAGGTCAGCATCTCGGCGGCGAGCCAATCGACCAGCTCCGGCGGGTTCTCGTAGACCCGCGTGGGGAAGTTGTTGGAGCCGACCGACAGCGACGCCATGTCGGGCCGCAAGGGCAGCATCGCCCCGCGCGCCTGCCCGGCCCCCGAGCGCCCGCCGGTCGAAAACTGGATGATCATGCCGGGGCAGTGCTTTTCCAGCCCCTCCTTCAGCCGTGCGAATTTCTCGGGGTCCGAGGACGGGGTCTGGTCGTCGTTGCGCACATGGACGTGGACGATGGTGGCGCCCGCCTCGAAGGCCTCGTGGGTCGACTCGATCTGTTCCGACACGCTGATCGGCACGGCGGGGTTGTTCGCCTTGGTCGGCAGCGAGCCGGTGATGGCGACGCAGATGATGCAGGGTTTGGTCATCGGAATGTCCTGTCAGGCGGCATCGGCGCGGGGCATCGGCATCCGGGCCAGCGCGTCGAGGAAGAAGGGGCGGAACCCCTCGGGGTGTTCGCTCATCGGGAAATGGCCCAGCTCCTCCATCACCGCGAGGGTCGCGCCGGGGATGGCGGCGGCGGTGCGGCGGGCGTCCTCGGGCGTGCAGGTCAGGTCATAGGCGCCGACGAGCAGGTGGACGGGCGTTCTGGCGGTGTCGATCCGGCCAAGCCGCCCGATCAGGCTGTCGTCCCTGGTGTAGAAGCTGAGGTCGCCCCGGAACACGCCCGGCCCGCTCTGCATGAACATCCACAGCGTGTTCCAGCGTTCCACTGGCGGCGCATGGGGCGAGATGTTGGCCGAGACCAGCGCCGCGCCCATCTCGCCGCCGTGGGCGTCGGGGCGGTGGAACCAGTCGATGTCGTACCACGCCGGCTGGAAATCCGACGCCTCGATGGCGATGAAGCCGGCGAAACGGTGGCCATGCAGCGCCGCGAGCTGCAGCGCGATGCGCCCGCCCATCGAGCAGCCCGCCAGCACGGGGCGATCGAGGCCCATCGCGTCGATGACGGCCAGCACGGTCTCGATGTAGGCCTCCGTCGTCAGCAGGTAGTCCTGCGTCTCCCAGCCCTCGGGCGGCAGCGACTTGCCGTGCCACGGCATGTCGAAGGCGATCAGGCGGTTGCCGTCGGTGACGGCGGCGTCGTTCATCAGGTGGCGCCATTGCCGCGTGTCGGCACCCGCGGTGTGCAGGCAGAGGACGGGGCGGCCCCGCCCTGCCTCCTCGACATAGATGCGGCGGGGGGCGCCGCCGACGGTGACGGTCAGGTAGCGCCCGGTGATCGGCTCGAAGCTCATGCCGCGCCCTCCTGCCCGGCGCGGGGCAGCGCCATCACCTCCTTGAAGAACCGCAGGTTCCGCACGAGGCACAGGATGTCGCCGTCGATCCGGCCGCGGCCGATCTTCACCAGACCGAAGATGTCGTGGAACCCCGGCTGGGGCCGGGCGCGCCAGAATTCGGCCAGCGCCGCTCCGTCGGTACGGAGCGCGAAGCGCCAGGGCGTCTTGCGGCTCGGGCCCGGGGTGACGGTCGCCAGCCGGCCGCGGTCGAAGCCGAGGTAGATCTCCTCGCCGTCGACCTCGACCAGCACGGTTTCGGAGAACAGCCGCCCCAGCCGCTGCAGGTGGGGCGTGGCGTCCAGGCGGGCCTGGACCATGTGGAAGGTGTCGAGCACCGGGGCCTCCCTCGCGTCGGAATGTCCCCGCCCTGCTGCCATGCCCGCGCCCGAAGCCGCCATGCCGGGGCGGGTATGGGGCGATACCTGCGCGCCCCATTTAATCTCATATCAAGATCATCTTGACTTGATACGGTATGATCCGATACCCTGGCAGGCATGGGAAGGGAGCCCGCATCGGGCGCAGGATGCCGGCAACGGGGGCCCCAGGCCGATCCCGTGACCGGACGCATCCATGCCAGGAGGAGTTTTCAAGCCATGGGCATCGTCAACGCACAGAACATCACCGACGTCGTGGTCGGCAGCCTCGGCAAGCATGGCGAGATCACCGAGCGCGAGCGCGAGATCGCGACCGCGCTGATCCGGCACCTGCACGGCTTCGTGAAGGACGTGAAGCTGCAGCACCACGAGTTCCTCGCCGCCTGCGACTACCTCGCCCGCGCCGGCAAGCTCTGCAACGACAACCGGCAGGAGTTCATCCTGCTCGGCGACATCCTTGGCATCGAGGTGCTGGTCGACATGATGACCAACCCGGTCGAGGGCAACGAGAGCGAGTCGACCGTGCTCGGCCCCTTCTACCGCGAGAACCCGCCGGTCCTGCCCAAGGGCGCCTCGACGATCCAGAAGCACTACGACAACGAGGAAACCGTCTACTTCGAGGGCTATGTCCGCGACGAGGCGGGCCGCGGCATCGCCGGCGTCACGCTGGACGTCTGGGAGGACGCGCCGAACGGCATCTACGAGAACCTCGACCCCGACCAGCCGGAATACAACCTGCGCGGCCGCTTCGAGACCGACGAGACCGGCCACTATGCCTTCGTCGCCGTGCGCCCCGTGCCCTACCCGATCCCGGATGACGAGACGGCGGGCGAGCTCCTGCGCTTCATGGGCCACCACCCGAACCGCCCCGGCCACGTCCACTTCATCCTGTCGCGCGAGGGCTACCGGCCGCTGATCAGCCAGATCTACGACGCCGACAGCAAGTGGCTGGACGAGGACAGCGTCTTCGCCGTGAAGGAAAGCCTGATCGGCACCTTCCGTCCGGCGGCCAAGGAGCTCGGCACCGACCTGCACTTCACCTTCGACTTCGTCCTGAAGGCGGCCGCCGCCGAGCGCGCCGTCGCGGCCGAGTGATCGCCCCTTTCTCCCTGAGCCTGGCCCCCGGATTTCCGGGGGCCTTCTTTTTTGTCATGATGCGCCCGCGCGCCAACAGGAGACCGGCATGAACTTCCGTCAGCTGACCTATTTCATCGCCGTCGCCGAGGAGCTGCATTTCGGCCGCGCGGCCGAGCGGCTCGACATGGCGCAGCCGCCCTTGAGCCGCCAGATCAAGCAGCTGGAGGAGGAGCTGGGCGCGGTTCTGTTCAACCGCGGGCGCAGCGCGATCAGCCTCACGCAGGCGGGCGAACGCCTGCTCAAGCGCGGCAAGTCGATCCTCGCGCAGATGGAGGACACGCGGCTGGAGGTGCGGCGCCTGGGCCAGGGGGCCGAGGGGCGGCTCCGGATCGGCTTCGTCGGCTCGGCGACCTTCGGCATCCTGCCCAACATCATCAAGTCGTTCCGGGCGAACTACCCCGAGGTGAACCTGAGCCTGATCCCGATGAACAACGCGCAGCTGCACCGGGCGCTGGTGTCGCGCGAACTGGACGTGGCCTTCGCCCGGCCCGCGCTGCAGGACGCGGAGTTCGTGACGCGCGAGTTGCAGGAGGAAAAGCTGATCCTCGCGCTGCCCGACGTGGTGGACACCGGCGGGCGCACGGTCGCCAGGCTGGAGCGGCTCCAGACCCACAACCTGATCCTCTACCCGGAATACCCGCGCCCGAGCTACGCCGACTTCGTGCTGAACGCCTGCGAGGCGGCGGGGTTCGAGGTGCCGCTGCGGGTCTGGTGCATGGACCTGCAGACGGCGCTGAGCCTTGTGTCGGTCGGCGAAGGCGTCTGCATCGTCCCCGAATCCGTCGCCAACGCGCCGCGCAAGGGCATGAAATTCCTCAAGATCGAGCCCGAGATCGCGCGCACCACCCTGTCAGTCAACTACCGCCTCGACGAACAGGGCGTCCACGTCCAGAACTTCGTCAAGCTAGCGCAGAAGGTCGCCCGCAAGATCCTGTGACGGGCGGCCACGCGGGCCGCCCGCCCTGTCTCAGACCCCGAGCCAGCGGTGCTGTACGGCCTCGTCCGCGCGGATCGCGGCCGGGCTGCCCGACCAGACGACCTGGCCCTTGCTGACCACCACCACGTCGTCGGCGAGCGAGGTCGCGAAGCCGAAATTCTGCTCGACCAGCACCATCGACAGCCCCGCCTGCTTGAGTTCCATCAGCTTGTCATGGATCAGCTTGACGATGATGGGGGCAAGCCCCTCGGTCGGCTCGTCGAGGATCAGGAGGCGCGGGTTCATCAGGAGGCCGCGGGCGATGGCCAGCATCTGCTGCTCGCCGCCCGACAGCTCGGCCCCGCCGTTCCTCATGCGCTCGCCCAGCCGCGGGAAGAGGTCGACCACCCGGTCGAGCGTCCAGTCCGCCCCCTTGCCGCCGAACCGGCGCGCCGCGATCTCGAGGTTCTCGCGCACGGTGAGCGAGGGGAAGATGTCGCGCGTCTCGGGGACGTAGGCGATGCCCGATTGCGCGATGTCGAAGGGCCGGGCGGCGATCGGCCTTCCCTCGAAGGTGATGCTGCCGCCCCGTCGCGGCAGGAGGCCCATGATGGTCTTCAGCGTCGTGGACTTGCCCGCGCCGTTGCGGCCCAGCACGGCCAGCACCCGGCCCTGCTGGGCCTTCAGGCTGAGCCCGTAGAGCACCTGCGTTTCGCCGTAGCCCGACGAGACGGCATCGAGATCAAGCATCTTCCCAGCTCCCCAGATAGATGTCCTTCAGGAGTTTCGAGCCGCGCGCCGCCTCGGGCAGGCCGTCGAAGACGACCTCGCCGTAGTTGAGCACGGTGATCGTGTCGGCCACCGCAAAGGCGAGGTCCATGTCGTGCTCGATGATGAGCAGCGTCAGGTCGCTCGGCAGGTCGTTCAGGAGGTCGTGGAACCCTTTGGACATCTCGGGGCCGACGCCGCTGGTCGGCTCGTCCATCAGGAGGACATGGGGCCGGGTCGCCAGCGCCACGCCGACCTCCAGCTGCCGGCGGACGCCGTAGCTGACCTCGGAGACCTTCGCGTGCAGGTAGGGCACCAGTCGGACCTGCTCGGCCACCTCGGCCACGGTCTCGCGGATCTCGGGGCGGGACAGGCTGTCGGACCAGAGGCGCGTGGCGTGGCCCGTGGGCACCGCGGCGGCGAGCGCGAGGTTTTCCTCGACCGTCAGCCCGTCGAACAGCGTGTTCTTCTGGTAGCTCCGCGACAGGCCGCGCCGCGCGCGCCGGGCGACGGGCAGCGCGGTGACGTCCTCGCCGGCGAGGTGCACCGTGCCGCTGTCGGGCGCAAGCTCCCCCACCAGCAGGTTGAACAGCGTGGTCTTGCCGGCCCCGTTCGGGCCGAGGATCACCCGGCGCTCGCCCCGCTCCAGCCGGAGCGAGACCGACCGGGTGACGTGGATGGCGCCGAAGCTCTTGGTCAGGCTGCGGGTCTCAAGCATCGGAGGTCACCTCCTCGGGCGTGGGGGAACGGGTGGCGTCGGCGAGGCGCCGGTCTAGGCGGGCGCCCCAGCGGGCCTCGGCCCAGCCGAAGATGCCGTTGGCGCGGCTCATCACCACGGCGATCAGGACGATGCCGACGACGAGGTGCCAGTAGGTCGTGACCTCGCCCAGCTGGTGCTTCATCACCACGAAGGCGACCGCGCCGACGAGCGGGCCGACCAGCGTGCCGAGACCGCCGAGGATCACCACCACCAGCGCCTCGCCCGATACGGTCCAGTTCAGGAGGCCGGGCGAGATGAACATGATGTGCTGCGCGGCAAGCACGCCCGCGATGCCGGCGATGATGCCGGACAGGCCGAACACGTCCGCCTTGATGCGCCAGGTGTTCAGGCCCAGCGCCTTCATCCGCTTCTCGTTGTGCATCACGCCGGTCAGGCTGCGGCCGAGGCCGGAGCGCAGGATCGCGGTGGCGAAGAGATACACGGCCCCGAGGACGGCGAGGCAGAACAGCGCGAAGGTCCGGCTGTCGTTGAGGTCGATCCCGATGGCGGTGAGGTCGAAGCGGTCGATCCCGCCCATCCCGTCGTCGCCGCCGAACAGCGGCGACTCGAAGACGTAGGAATAGGCCATCTGCCCGAAGGCGAGCGTCGCCATGATGAAGTAGATGCCGTGGCTCCGGGCGCAGATCGCGCCGATGACCCAGGCCACCGCCGCGGTCAGCGCCACGGCGGCCAGCGCCGCAAGCCAGGGGTCGAGGCCCGCGAGCGTCGCCAGCGCGGCGAAGGCATAAGCGCCCACGCCCATCAGCGCGCCGTGGCAGAGCGAGACCATGCCGCCGAAGCCCGCCACGAGGTCGAGCGCGAGCACCAGCATGCAGAGGATCAGGATCTCGATCAGGATCTCGAGGCCGAAATAGCCGGCGGTGAAGGCCTGCATCAGCGCGGCGAGGGCGAGGATGGCGAGGACCGCGTGGCGAAGGGGGGTGTGACGGAACACGGGCGTTATCCTTTCGCGGGGAACAGGCCCACCGGCTTGATCACGAGGACCGCGGCGAGCAGCGCGTAGATGAGGACCGAGGCGAGCTGCGGCGCGAGGACGGCGCCGAAGGTCTGGACGAAGCCGTAGATCAGCGAGCCCGCGATGGCGCCCTTGAGCGAGCCGAGGCCGCCGATGACGATCACGATCAGCGTCGGGATCAGGATCTGCAGGCCCATGCCGGGCGTGACGCTCAGGAGCGGCGCGGCGACCGCGCCTGCCAGCCCCGCCAGCGCGCAGCCGACGCAGAACACGACGAAGAACAGCCGCTCCACGTTGATGCCGAGGCAGGCCGCCATCGCGTCGTTGTCGACGCCCGCCCGGATCATCGCGCCGATCTGGGTGCGCGCGAGCACCAGCGCCAGCGCGGCGAAGATCGCGGCACCGAGCACGATGATGAACAGCCGGTAGGCCGGGTAGGAGACGCCGAGCAGATCGACCTGCCCCGAGAGGACCGCGGGCATGGACATGGCGAGCGCGAGGTCACCCCAGAGGATGCGGGTGAGATCGAGCAGCGCGAAGATCAGGCCGAAGGTCACCAGCACCTGCGCCATCGGTCCGGATTTTCGCATCCGCCGGATCAGCCCGCCGTAAAGGACGACACCCACCAGCGCGACGCCGAGGGGCGCGAGCAGGATCGCCGCCCAGAACCCGGCGGTGCCCGCCAGCGTGGCCGCGATGTAGGCCCCGAGCGCGTAGAGCGCGCCGTGGGCGAGGTTCACGAAGTGCATCAGCCCGAAGATGACCGTCAGGCCGATGGAGAGCAGGAAGAGGAGCATGGACAGCTGCAGCGCGTTCAGCGTCTGCAAGGTCCAGAACGACAGGTCTTGGGTCATGGGACCACCTCGCGCCAGCTTGGGAAAAGGGCCGCCCGGCGGGTCGGGCGGCCCCGGTCGGGCTCAGTTCGTGGGCAGCGACGGCATCACGCAGCCGTTCACCGGGTCGGCCTCGGCGGGCAGCGCGGCCAGCACCTCCTGGGTCATGCCTTCGGGCCCCGTCACGGTCTCGTAGACGTAGATCGGCTGCACGATGTTGTTGGTCGCCGGGTCGATCGCCAGCGCGCCGCGCGGGCCGGTGAAGCTGACCTGCCGCAGCGCAGCACCCAGCGTCTCGCGGTCGCGCGCGCCTGTGGCCAGCGCCTCGGTCAGCGCGCGGGCGGCGTCGTAGCCCTGCACGGCGTATTCCGAGGGCAGGCGCCCGTTCGCCGCCGCGAAGGCCGCAACGAAAGCGGCGTTCTCGGGGTTGTCGAGGGTCGGCACGTAGTGCAGCGCGGTGATCACGCCCTCGGCCGACGCGCCCTGCGCGTTCACGTAGAGCTGCGAGGTCAGGAAGCCCGAGCCGTAGAGCGGCAGGTCCTCGGCGGCGCCGAAGCTCGCGTACTGGTTCACGAAGGAGATCGCCTCGCCGCCCGCGTAGAACACGAAGAGCGCGTCCGCGCCGGAGGCCTGGGCCTGCGCGATGTAGGGGCCGAAATCCTGTGTCTGCTGGAACGGCGTGAAGTCGCTGCCGAGGATGGTGCCGCCCGCCTCGGTGAAGGCGCCGGCGAAGCCCTCGATCATCTGGCGACCGGCGGCGTAGTCAGGGGCGAGGGTGTAGACCGTCTCGATCCCCTGCTCGGCCATCCAGCGGCCCATCGGCCGGTTCACCTGCCCGTTCGAGAACGAGACGCGGGTGATCCAGGGGCTGCAGTCCTCGCCCGTCGCCGCGTCGTTGCCGGCATTCGCCACGATCAGCGGCACGCCCGCGCCGTCGACCAGGTCGCGCACGGCGCCGAGCACGCCCGAGGAGACGATGCCGACGATTGCATCCACGTCATCCTGCAGGATCAGCTTGCGGGTGCGGGCGAGGCCCGTGGCGGGCGTCACCTCGGTATCCTCGCGGTGCAGGATGATCTCGACATCAAGGTCATTGCCGTAGGTCTCGAGGCCGAGGGCAAAGCCCGCCTCGATCTCGTTGCCGAGCGAGGCATAGACGCCCGAGAAGGGCAGCAGGATGCCGATGTCGACGGTATCGGCAGCGGCAGGCAAAGCAAGGGTGGTGGCGGCCGCGAGGGTCGCCATAGTAGCGCGTTTCATTGTGGGATTTCCTCCGGTTAAGTGTCTGGTCGGCCCCTCCTCCGGGCCTAGCCGAGATCGCCCCCGCCCACCGGCAGCGTGACGCCGGTGATGTAGGAGGCCTCGTCCGACGCCAGGAACAGGATCGGGCCTGCCTGCTCGTCGAGCGTTCCGTAACGTTTCATGAACGACGACCCGATGGTCTGGTCGACGATGGTGCGGTACCAGTCCTCGCGCTGTTCCTCGGCCGCGTTGGGGTTGCGCGGCGTGAGGCGCGGGGGGGCCTCGGTGCCGCCGGGGGCCGTGGCGACGACGCGGATACCGCGCTCGGCGACCTCCCAGGCGAGGCTCGCGGTGATCGCGTTCACGCCGCCCTTGGCCGCGGCATAGGGCACGCGGTTCAGGCCACGGGTGGCGATGGACGAGACGTTGACGATCACGCCCTGCCCGCGCGGCAGCATGTGGTCGAGCGCGGCGCGGCAGCAGTAGAGCGTGGGGAACAGCGACCGGCGCACCTCGGCGTCGATCTGGGGCGGCTCGTAATGCTCGAAGGGCTTGGCCCAGATCGTGCCGCCCACGTTGTTGACGAGGATGTCGATGCGCCCCCAGTGGCGGACCGCCTCGGCCATCGCGGCGGCGCAGCCCTCCCAGGTCTCGAGGTCGGCGCCAAAGGCTTCGGCCACGCCGCCCGCCGCGCGGATGGCGGCCACCACCTCGTCGCGATGCGCCGAGCGGTCGACGACCAGCACGGCCGCGCCCTCGGCGGCGGCGCGTTCGGCGACGCGGCGGCCGATGCCTTGGGCCGCGCCGGTGACGACCATCACCTTGTCTGCGAAACGCGGGCTCATGCGGCGGCGGCCTCCGCCTCGGTCGGGTTAAACTTCTCGTAGAAGAAGTTGGCGGGCTCGACGCCGAGCGTGCCGAAATGCGCGCGCACGGCATCGACCATCGGCGGCGGGCCGCAGAGGTAGACATCGACATCGCCGCCCCGGAGGTCGTCGGCGGACAGATGGTTGGTGACGAAGCCCTTGCGCGGGTGGTCGTCCTCGGCAGCGGCGAGGATCGTGATGACCTCGACCCCGCCGATCCGGTCGGCGAGCGCCTGCACCCGGTCAAGCTCCACCAGGTCGGCGGCGCGGGTGACGGCATAGTAGAGCGTCACGGGTTGATCGCAGCCCTGTGCGGCCAGGCTCTCCAGCATCGACAGGAAGGGCGCAAGGCCGGTGCCGCCCGCCAGCCACAGCTGCGGCCGCGTCACGGGGCGCAGGTAGAAGGCGCCCATCGGCCCGGTCAGGGTGACGGCATCGCCGGGCCGGGCGCGGTCGGACAGGTAGCCGCTCATCGTGCCGCCGGGCAGGTTGCGGATGAGGAACGTCGCCTCGTCCCGGCCGGGCGCGGAGGAGAAGGAATAGGACCGGTGCGCGCCGGTGCCCGGCACGGTGACGTTGACATACTGGCCGGGCAGGAAGCCCATGGGGCGCGCGAGTTTCACCCGCAGCCCGAAGGAGGTATCGGACAGCCGGTCGACCCCCAGCACCTCGCCCGCCACCGCCTCGGGCGCGGTCTTGCAGACGGCGGAGGAGGCCGGCACGCGGACAACACAGTCGCTCTGCGGGATCATCTGGCAGGTCAGGACGTAGCCCTGCTCGGCCTCGTCCTCGGTCATCGCCTCGTCCATGTAGAATTCCAGCTCGTACCTGCCCTTCTCGGCGAAGCACTTGCAGGTGCCGCAGACCCCGTCGCGGCAATCCATCGGCAGGTTGATCTTCTGGCGGAAGGCGGCCTCGGTCACCTTCTCGTCGTCGTCGCAGGCGATGACGCGGGTGACGCCATCCTCGAAGTTGAGCGCGATGCTGTAGGTCGTCATGGCCAAGCTCCTCCCTTGTCCGCGCGGCCCTGTCCGGGCGCGCGCGGTGCCATGGTGCCCCTTGGGGCGGGATCAGATGTGGTAGACGTCGATGACGTGGTGGATGCGGTCGTTCTTCAGCACCACCTTCTTCGACGTGATCAGCGGCCGCCCCTCGGCGGTGTCGATCGTGTAGTAGGACGTGCCCCAGTGCTGGTCGGTCTGCCCGTAGCGGTAGGACAGGGTCAGCCAGTTGAAGCGCAGCTTGATCTGCGAGCCCTCGCGCGCCAGCACCTCGATGTTCGAGATGTTGTGCGAGGTCCGCGGCTCGGGCAGCGAGGTGGCGGATGACCGGTCGGTCTTGATGCGGAACACGCGGTCCTCGATGCCCGCCCGGTCGGGGTAGAACATCAGCGAGATCTCGGTCTGCGGATCCTCGGTCAGCTTGTCCTCGTCGTCCCAGGCCGGCATCCAGAACGGGCAGTCCTTGTGGTAGAAGGTCAGCCAGGTATCCCAGTCGCGGTCGTCGAGCGCGCGGGCCTCGGCGTAGAGGAAGGCCTGGATCTCGTCGAAGGACAGGTCCGGGCGGATCGGGGTGGCGATGGTCATGGTCTGGTCCTCCCTCACTCGGCCGCCACGCGGGTCGCGGGCGCGGTGCTGCGTTCCCTGGCGATGGCCGCGGCCATGCGCTCGGTCCATTGGGTGTGCTGGATAACGAAGAGGCCCTCGTCCTCGGTGCGCGCGCCCGAGAGGATCGGGTTGACGCCCAGCGCCTTCGCGTCCTCGTCCGGCCCCTGGATCCACTGGGTGGCGCCGCGGGTGAGGTCGTTCCACTTGGCGTGCGCCGCACCGGCATACCCCCGCTGGGTCGCGCGGAATTCCTCGGTGTCGTCGGGCGTCGCCATGCCCGAGGCGTTGAAGAAATCCTCGTATTGCCGGATGCGGCGGGCGCGGGCCTCAGCGGGCTCGCCCCTAGGCGCGATGCAGTAGATCGTCACCTCGGTCTGGTCGACGCTGATGGGCCGGAACACGCGGATCTGGCTGGAGAACTGGTCCATCAGGAAGACATTGGGATAGAGGCAGAGGTTGCGCAGGACGCCCACCATCCACTCCGCCTTGGTCTGGCCGAACTTCTCGGTCCACTCGCCCAGGCGGGGATAGTTCGGGCGGTTGGTCGGGTCGGCCCACTGCGTCCACAGGAGCAGGTGGCCGTTCTCGTAGGAATGGAAGCCGCCGCGCTGCTTGGACCATTTCGAGGCGTCGGTGGCCTTGATCTTGTCTTCCTTGCCGTCCTCGTTGCGGTGCGCCGTGGTGGCGACGTAGTTCCAGTGGACGGACGAGACGTGGTAGCCATCGGCGCCGTTCTCGGCCTGCAGCTTCCAGTTGCCGTCGAAGGTGTAGGTGGAGGAGCCGCGCAACACCTCGAGCCCCTCGTCGGCCTGGTCTACGATCATGTCGATCATGTGCCGTGCCTCGCCGAGATAGTCCGCGAGCGGCTGGACATCGGCGTTGAGCGAGCCGAACAGGAAGCCGCGGTAGTTCTCGAACCGGGCCACGCGGGTCAGGTCATGGCTGCCGTCGGTGTTGAACTGCTCGGGGTAGCCGGCGCCGTTCGGGTCCTTCACCTTCAGGAGCTTGCCGGTGTTGGAGAAGGTCCAGCCGTGGAACGGGCAGGTGAAGGTCTTCTGGTTTCGCCGCTTGAACCGGCACAGCATCGCGCCGCGGTGCGAGCAGGCATTGACCAGCGCGTTCAGGTTGCCGTCCTTGTCGCGGGTGATCATCACCGGCGTCCGGCCCATGTGCAGGGTGAAGTAGTCGCCGGGGTTCGGGATCTGGCTTTCATGGGCCATGTAGATCCAGTTGCCCTCGAAGATGTGCTTCATCTCGAGCTCGAACAGCTCGGGGTCGGTGAACATGTCCCGGCGGGCGCGGAAGATGCCGTTTTCGGGATCGTCCTGCACCATGCCGTCGAGGCGGCCGGCGAGATCGTCGAGGGTGGCTTGGGTGAACATGGGCGGGTCTCCTCCTGGCTGTCGTGGGTCTGTCGGGCTATTCGCCCGCCACCGCGGTCACGCTGCGGGCGCGGTCGCGGCGGTAGAAATCGATCTTGTCGGGGTCGAGGGCGGCGCCGAGGCCGGGGCCACGGGGCACCTCGACATGGAAGTCGCGGTAGGTGATGGGCTCGGCGAGGATGTCGGCGGTCAGGAGCAGCGGACCGAAGAGTTCCGTCCCCCAGTCCAGCCGCTCGACGGTGGCGAAGAGCTGCAGCGCGGCGGCGGTGCTGAGGCCGGTTTCCAGCATCGTGCCGCCGTAGAGCCCGAGGCCCGCCGCCTGCCCGATCGCCACCACCTCGGCGGCGCGCTTGAGCCCGCCCGACTGCGCGATCTTGACGGCGAAGACATCGGCGGCGGCCTTGCCGGCCACGGCCAGCGCATCCTCGGGCCCGTTCAGCGCCTCGTCGGCCATCACCGCGATGGCATGGCCGCGGGTCAGCTCGGCCATCGCGGCGAGGGACCGCGCGGCGACCGGCTGCTCGACCAGCTCGCAGCCGGCATCCTGCAGAGCCGCGAGGCCGCGGCGCGCTTCGGCGAGCGACCAGCTCTGGTTGACGTCGACGCGGATGCTGGCGGCATCGCCCAGCGCGGCCTTGATGCGGGCGACATGGGCCACGTCCTCGGCCACGGCGCGCTTGCCGATCTTCAGCTTGAAGATGCGGTGGCGGCCGGTGGCGATCATCTCCTCGGCCTCGGCGATGTCGGTCTCGGAGTTGCCCGAGGCGAGCGTCCAGGCCACGGGCAGGCGGGCGTGGACCGCCCCGCCGAAGAGCTGCGCGACCGACACGCCGAGGCGCTTGCCGAGCCCGTCCCAGAGGGCGATCTCCACGGCGGTCTTGGCGATCCGGTTGCCGCGGGCGACGCGGTCCATCAGCTGGATCGCGCCGTTCACGTCATCGGCCGACCGCCCGACCAGCGCCGGGGCAAGGTAGGTGTCTATGGCCGAGCGGATGCTTTCGGGGCTTTCGGGACCGTAGCTGAGACCGCCGATGGTGGTGCCCTCGCCCAGCCCCTCGGAGCCGTCCGAAAAGCGGATGCGCACCAGCACGGCGGTCTGGGTCCGCATCGTCGCCATCGACAGGACATGCCCCCGGATCGTGGGGATATCGAGGATGCGGGTGTCGATGCGGTCGATCGTGGTCACTTGGGTCACCGTGCTTGGCTCTGCGTTGAGGCGGACCATGCGGGCGGGAGGCCGGATCTGTCGATGATGCGGGGGGTCTTGGCTGATACCCTGCCGCGGCACGCGCCGCAGCCCGGGGAGCAGGGCTGCGGCGCGGGGGGTCATTCTGCGGCCATCGGCAGGGCCGCGGCGCGCTGCGGGCGCGCCGGCGTCAGCGCCGGGTCCACCGCGACGGCCTCGGCCAGCATTTCGGCCGTCGCCGCCGACAGCGTCCAGCCGAGGTGGCCGTGGCCGGTGTTGTAGTAGACGCGCGGGCGCCGGCCGGGGCCGACCCTCGGCATCATGTCGGGCATCATGGGGCGCAGGCCCGCCCAGGGGATCGCGTGCTCGGTGCTGACGCCGGGGAAGAACCGCTCGCACCATTTGACCAGCGGGCGGATGCGGTCGTCGCGGATGTCGAGGTTGGTGCCGTTGAACTCCGCCGTGCCGGCGATGCGAAACCGGTTCGGGCCGAGGCGGCTGGTGACGATCTTGGCCTGGTCGTCGAGCAGGCTGACCCAGGGGGCCGCCTTCTGGCTGCTCTCGTCATCCAGCCGGACGGTGATGGAATAACCCTTGACCGGGTAGACGTTCACACGATCGCCCAGCATGGCGGCGAAGCGGCGGCTCTCGACGCCGGCGCAGATGACGACGGCGTCGAAGCGCTCCGTGTGGCGCTCGTCGCCTTGGCGCCACGTCACGCGCACCCCGTCCGGGCCGTGGCGCAGCCCCTCGATCTCGGTGCCGAAGCGCAGGTCTGCCCCCTCCCCCGCGATGCCGCGGGCAAGGCCGGTGGTGTAGCGATGGATGTCGCCGGTGAAATCGCTCTCGGTGTAGTAGCCGCCGTGGAAGTCGCCGCGGAGCGCGGGCTCGATGGCCCGGATCTCCGCTGGCGTCACGGCGCGGCGGGTCAGCCCTGCCTCGGCCAGGAGCGCCGTCACCCGCCCCGCATGGGCGAACTCGGCGGGGTCGGTGTAGATGTGCAGGATGCCCCGGTCCTCGGCGTCGAAGTAGAAGCCGTAGCGCGCCGCCTTCTCGCGCAGGAGTCCGCGGGCGGCGATGGCCATGCGGGCGGTGGCGACGGTGTTCTGCCGATAGCGCGGGATCGCGGCGACGAACTCGGCCATCCAGCTGTACTTGTGCCAGCTCGGCGTCGGGTTCACGAGGAGCGGCGCGCCGCGGGTCAGCATCCAGCGCATCCCCTTGAACACGGTCGCCCAGCGGTTCCACGTCTCGGCGTTGGACGCCGACAGCTGCCCGCCATTGGCAAAGGATGTCTGCATCGCCGCGTAGCGGTTGCGGTCGAAGAGCGTCACGTCATGGCCCCGATCCATCAGGGCAGACGCGGTGGAGACGCCGGTGATGCCGGCGCCGATAACGGCAATATTGGTCATGTGAACCTCCCGCGACCAAAGGGTTTCCCGCCCGCCCTGTGGCGGTGCGGTCCCCTCTGTTGCGGGCGCCTTGCACGGCCCGCTTCAGATCGCCCTGCGCGTCCCGGTCCTTTTGCCTGAGAGGTTCCGGGGGGTTGCTCCTTCGGCGCCGACGGTGGTCGGCCTCTCGCGGGACGGCTGGTATGGCGGGATCGACCCTAGCGTCTATTCGATCTCAAATCAAGATGATCTTGATGTGAGATTTATTCGACCGCTAGCTTGTCGCGGTAGCTGTCCGACGCCACCCAGACGCCGAGGCGCTCCAGCAGGCTGTCCAGCGTCTCCAGCTCGGCCCGCGACAGCGGTTCGGTCAGGATCGCCTCCAGCCGGTCCGACAGGGCGCGGGCCACCCGGCGCAGCTCCTGTCCCTTGGGCGTGGTCCGCAGCAGGAAGACGCGGGCATCCTCCGCCGAGTTCTCCCGCTCGATCAGCCCCGCCCCGATCAGCGACTGGATGATGCGCGAGGTCAGGCTGCGTTCGAATCCGGTCACCCGCGCGATCTCGCGAAACGTCGTGCCCGGCGTGTCGTCGATCAGGCGGAGCACCCGCAATTCCCGGATGCTGCAGCCCGTCTTGCGGACGAAGATCTGGTCGTTGGCCGCGATGGCCTGGTCGGCCAGCACGCTCAACCGATAGGTAAGCCGCTCGTTCCGAAAGACTTTCTGCCCGCCCATCCGTTCCGCCCCGCCTTCATGCCGTTCCCGGTATCACCCGATACCCGCGCCACCATCGCCGCTTCGATCTCAGCATGCAACAGTCTCAGCATATTATTCTCAAACCGCAACAGTCTCGATGCCGCACCGAACCGACCGGAGGAGTCGGACGGGACCGGCCCCGGGACGCACCGCCCCAAAGGGAGACCCCGCATGACCCGCACGCTTCTCAAGACCACCGCCCTCGGCACGGCGCTCCTGTTCGCCGCCGGCGCCGCCGGCGCGCAGAACCTGACCATGTCGTCCTGGGTTCCGCCGACGCATTTCCTGCACACCGACTTCTTCGTGCCCTTCGCCGAACAGGTCGCCGAGGTGACCGAGGGCCGCGTGACCGTGACGATCCTGCCCGCGCCGCTCGGCAGCCCGGCCCAGCACTGGGAACTGGCCCGCACCGGTGTGGCCGACATCACCTGGGGCAACTTCACCTACGAGCCCGAGCGCTTCGTGGCGCTGTGGTTCGCGGAGTTCCCCAACGCGGGCACCGACGCCGAGGCGCAGAGCGTCGCGCTCTGGCGGACCTACGAGGCGCACCTTGCCGACCTCGAAGTGTTCGACGGGGTCGAGATGCTGGCGGCGGGCCTCTTCGGTGGCGGCCAGCTGCACCACGGCAGCGCGCAGATGGTCACGCCCGGCGACATCGCTGGCCAGAAATTCCGCATGGGCGGCCCGATCCAGGAGCGGCTCCTGACCGAGCTCGGCGCGGTGCCGGTCGCGGCGCCGGCGACGCGGGCCTACGAGATGCTGGAAAGCGGCGTGATCGACGGCTCGCTGCACACGATGGAATCGGTGGTGAACTTCCGCCTCGAGGAGGCGCTGACCCATCACACGGTCTTCCCCGAGGGGCTCTATGACGCGGCCTTCTTCGTGGTGATGAACTCCGCCCGCTGGGACAGCATCGCCCCCGCGGACCAGGCCGCCATCGAGGCGATCGTGGGCGAGACCCTCTCGGCCGCCTGGGGCCGCCAGTTCGACGCGCAGAACCCCGCCGCGACCGCGGCGCTGGCCGCCGCCGGCCACACCATCACCGAGGCCTCGCCCGAGCTGATCGCGGCGGTCGACACGATCTACGACGCCATGGTCGCCGACTGGATCGTCGCCGCGCGGGAGGCCGGCGTCGCCGACCCCGAGACCGTGCTCGCCTTCTACGTCGAGACCTACGGCGCGCTGACCGCCGAGTGACGGCGCGCCAGCGCCATCCGGGACCGGGGCACGCCCCCGGTTCCGGTCAAGGGAGGATACCAGAATGCATGCCACCGCCTGGGCGCTGCGGCGCGCGGTCGAAACCGTCATGGCCGTTTTCCTGATGGCCATGGTCGCGCTGACCTTCGCCGACGTGATCGGCCGCCGCCTCTTCGCCGCGCCGATCTACGGCGCCCACGACATCACCGAGCACCTGATGGCGCTGGTCGTCTTCTGTGGCCTGCCGCTGGTGACGGCCGCGGGCGCGCACCTCACCATCGACCTCCTCGACCGCCTGGTCGCACAGCGCTGGATGGGCTGGTGGCGGGCGCTTACGGCCGTGCTGGTGGTTGGGCTCCTCGCCCTTCTCGCCTGGCTCTTCGTCCGGCACGGGCTGAACGCCGGCCGCATCTCGGAGGTCAGCCAGGCGCTCCGCGTCCCCCGTGAGCCCCTCTACCTGTTCATGGCCGCGAGCTTCGCCCTCTCGACACTCGCCGCCGCCGCCATCGCCCTGACCGGTCCCATGACCGACCCCGAAGACACCCACGAGGAGGATCCGCTGTGATAGTCGGTGCCCTGTCCATGCTTGCAGCAATCGGCCTCGCCTTCCTGCGCGTGCCGCTCGGCTTCGCCCTCCTCGCGGTCTCCATCGCCGGGATCGGGGTGGCGGTGAACTGGACCGTCGCGTTCCAGCTCCTCCCCTTCACCATCTCGGACGCCGTGCTCAACTACGACCTCGCCGTGGTGCCGATGTTCATCCTGATGGGCAACATCATCGCCAAGACCGGCATCGCGCAGGACCTGTTCCGCGCCGCCTATGCCTTCGTCGGCCATATCCGCGGCGGCCTCGCGCTGTCGACCATGATGTCCTGCGCGGGCTTCTCGGCCGTCTGCGGCTCCAGCTACGCCACCGCGGCCACGATGGCCAAGGTCTCCTACCCAAGCATGAAGCGCTACGGCTACTCCCAGGCGCTGGCCTCGGGCACCATCGCGGCCGGCGGCACGCTGGGCATCCTGATCCCGCCCTCGATCATCATGGTGGTCTACGGCATCCTGACCCAGACCAACATCGGCGACCTCTTCGTCGCCGGCGTCATCCCGGGGCTCTTGGGCCTTGCGCTCTACCTCGTGGTGATCCGGCTGGTCGCCGCCCGCAATCCGGCCGAGGCGCCGCAGGGCGACGTCACGCCCTGGCCCGACCGCTGGCGCTCGCTGGCAGGCGTCTGGCCCTTCCTGCTCCTGTTCGGCCTGATCATCGGCGGCCTCTACGCCAAGCTCTTCACGCCGACCGAGGCGGCCGGGATGGGGGCGGGTCTCGCCCTGCTCATCGCCGCGGCGACTGGGCGGATGTCCTGGCGCGTCCTGCGGCAGGTGATCGTCGACACCGCCTACACCTCGGTGTCGCTCTACACCGTGCTGTTCGGGGCGCTGATGCTGTCCAAGCTCCTCACCCTGTCGGGGCTCGCCGCGGGGGTACTGGGCCTGGTGGATGCGACCGGCCTCGAGGGCCTGCCGCTCATCCTCGTGATCCTCGCGGTGTTCCTCGTGCTCGGCTGCGTGATGGACTCGATGGCGATCATCCTGATCTTCGTGCCCCTCTTTGCCCCGGTGGTGGTCGCGCAGGGCTTCGACCTCGTGTGGTTCGGGATCATCGTGATCGTCGTGACCGAGATCGCACTGATCACGCCGCCGGTGGGCATGAACGTCTTTGTCCTCAAGGCTGTGCTGCCCGAAGTGCCTGTCGCCCGGATCTTCCGCGGGCTGGTGCCCTTCGTAGGGGTCGACCTGGTCCGGCTCGGGCTGCTCGTGGTCTTTCCCGCGATCACGCTGTGGCTGGGCAGCACGGTCAGCTAGGCACCGCGTTGCCTTTGGCGGTCAGGCGGAGGCGGCGCAGCCGAGTGTCGCGCTCCCGCCGCCTCAGGCAACGCGCGGGGTGAGGAAGGGGCATCAAGGTGTCCGAAGCAGGTCTTCACCTATCTCGGGCGGAAAAGCCGGTTCAGCCATTGTGTCCAGCCTTCCCGGATCGAGCCCGAGCAGACCGGGAAAGCCGGACACGGGTTTGCGAGGCCTGAGATCCCAGGACGACATATCTGACGTGTTGCGGGACTGGCGCCGAGCCATCCAACTTGACCGGCAATGAGCGTTGGACTAACGCATCCTTGGCGTGCGGGTGTGATGTAATGGTAGCCTGTCAGCCTTCCAAGCTGAACGCGCGGGTTCGATTCCCGCCACCCGCTCCAAGGAAATCGTTTCCGATAAAATTCTGATAAGGATATGCATCCAGCAGCCGTCAAATATGTGACATAAAAAGAAAATTCGTAATTTTCTAATCAGCCTTCCAAGCTGAACGCGCGGGTTCGATTCCCGCCACCCGCTCCAGCCCCCCTTCATCTTTCCCAAAATACGCCTGCCCTGCCGCCACCACCGGGCGCGACGTGCCCCTGGCGCGCCGCCAGACGCGGGCCGCCGCGCCGAGGGGCCGGCACGGGCCCGAGAAGCGGCCCGGCTCACGACGCCAGCGGCCGCACCAGCTCCTCGCCCTCGACCCGGTTCGAGTTCACCCGCGGGTCGACGCGCCAGCGGTCGTAGGAACCCGGCGGCGCGGGCCGCATCAGCGGCGCCGCCTTCTCGCCGGTCTCGCCCAGCCAGGTGGCCCAGTCGCCCGGGTCCAGCCGGACCGGCTCGCGGTGGTGGGTCTCGGACATCCAGGCACTGGCCGCGGTGGTGACGACCGCGACGGTCGGCGCGCGCCCGTCGCCCTGCCCCCAGTCCTGCCAGATGCCGGCCAGCACCAGCGGCGCGCCGTCGGCAGGCACGAAATACCACGGCAGCCGGTTGCCCTCCGCGTCCTTGGTCCATTCGTAGAAGCCGGTGGCCGGCACGAGGCAGCGCCGCTCGCGCACCGCGGCGCGGAAGGCGGGCTTGTCCGCGATCGTCTCGGCCCGCGCGTTGATCAGGAGGGGGCCGTCGGTCGGCGTCTTGTACCAGTGCGGCAGGAACCCCCAGCGCATCGGGCGCATCGCCCGGCGGCCCCCGGCGGCGGTCACCACGGCCACGGGCTGCGTCGGGCAGATGTTGTAGCGCGGCACCGGCGGCAGGTCGTTCGACGGCGCGGCGTCGAACAGCCGCGCCATCGCGTCGGTGGGGTGGGTCATGGTCATGCGCCCGCACATGGGCGCGAGACTACCCCGGCCGTCAGCGGCCGTAAACGTGCCGCCAGGCGATCTGTTCCGCGTCCTCGCGGAAGATGCCGAGGTCAAGCGCCACGTCGAGCGGCATCGCCGAGATCTCGCGGACGGTCTGGTGATAGGCCGCGCGCTTCGCGGCGGCGCTGCGCAGGCGGGACAGGATCGAGGTCATCGTGCAGCTCCTTCTGGCTTGGCGTGTCGTCTGTCGATGACCGGGATATGGTAGCGGTAACGGCCGGAACAATTGCCGGTACGCCAAGGCCGGGTTGCGGATGCTGCATGGCATGGAAAAGGCCGGCGCGGGGGTCCGCGCCGGCCTGTCCGGTGGGCTCGGGGCCCGTTACTGGACGGTGGCGATCCGGCCGTCGGTATAGGGCGTGTAGCCGCCCGAGGCCGCGATGTAGTCGGCCACCACCTGCTCGAGGCCGGGGCCGAAGTCATAGGCGTTCTCGGCCGTGGTGAAGACCGAGTAGCCGTCGCCGCCGCCGCGCATGTAGTTGTTCGACACCACGCCGTAGGTCGCCTCGGGGTCGAGCGGGACAAAGCCGTCGGCGGTCTCGATCTCGACCGAGACGACGCGGCTGCCCGGCTCGGCGTCCGGGTTCCAGACATAGCGCATGCCCGCGACCTGCGGGAAGCGCCCGGCGCCGTCGGCGACCTGGCTCAGGCCGTTCTCCAGCGCGGCCACGATGCCCGCGCCCGACAGCTGGAAGGTGGCCAGCGTGTTCTGGAACGGCAGCACCGTCAGCACCTCGCCCATGGTCACCTCGCCCGCGTCGATCGAGGCGCGCAGGCCGCCGCCGTTCTGGATCGCCACGTCGATGCCCTGGGCGCGGACGCGGTCCAGCATGGCGTCGGCCACCAGGTTGCCCATCGGGCATTCCATCGCCCGGCAGACCGACCGGTCCCCCTCGATGAACGCGGAGGTCGAGCCGATGACCACGGCCATCGCCTCCTCGATCGGGCCGCCCAGCTCGGCGACCCGCGCCGCGATGGCGGCATCGGGCTCGACCGAGGCGTCCAGCACCATGGTGTTGCCGTCGGCGAAGACCACGTTGCCGGCGTCGTCGAAGGACACCTCGAGGTGGCCGAGGTAGCGGGTGTAGGCGCCGGCCTGCACGATCGGCACCATGGCGCCGTCGGGGTTGCTGACCCAGTAGGGGTAGGGCCCGTCCCGGTCGGGGTCGTTGGCGGACAGGTAGGTGTGCGAGTGGCCGCCCACGATCACGTCGATGCCGGTGACGGCCTCGGCGATGCGGATGTCGGCCGGCAGGCCCACGTGGGTCAGCGCGATGATGATGTCCACGCCCTCGGCGGTCAGCGCGTCCACGTCGGCCTGCAGCGCGTCGATCTCGTTCTGGAAGATGATCGAGGGCCCGGGCGACGAGGTCTCGGCCGTGTCGGTGGCCAGCGCCGAGATGATGCCGACGCGCAGCCCGTTCACGTCGAGCACGGCGTGGTCGGGCACCATCTCGTCGGACAGCACGTTCGACTGGCTGAGGTCGAGGTTGCCCGAGATGATCGGGAAGCTGATCATCTCGGCGAAGCGGGCCAGGTTCTCCGGGCCGTCGTCGAACTCGTGGTTGCCCACGGCCATCACGTCGTAGCCGATGGCCTCCATCATCTCGGCCTCGACCTCGCCCTTGAAGGTCGTGTACATCAGCGAGCCCTGGAACTGGTCGCCCGCGTCGAGGACGATCACGTTCTCGCCGGCGGCCAGCAGCTCGCCGCGCAGCGTGTTGATGGCGGTGGCCAGGCGCGCCGAGCCGCCGAAGCATTCGCCGGCCGCGTCGTCCTCGGCCGAGCAGGTCGAGCCCGAGCCGCTGATCGGCAGGATCCGGCTGTGGACGTCGTTGGTGTGCAGGATGTGCAGCGTGGTTTCCGCCGCGACCGGCGCCGCCATGGACAGGCCGGCGAGGATCGCGGTCGACCCGAGGATCCGTGCGAGCATGGGTTATCTCCCCTTACAGGTGTTGGACTGCCGTCAGATTGGCGGGCAGCGGCACCCAAGTAAAGCGGCTTGGTGACGTCCGCGTCACACTTGACGGGGCGTCAGCGGCGCGCGAAGGGAGGCGCCATGCGCATCTACAAGATCCTCCGGGCCCCCGAATGGGCCGAGCTGGAGCGCGCGGGGCAGACCCCCGGCGCGCCCGTCGACGTGGCCGACGGCTTCGTCCATTTCTCGACCGCCGCCCAGGTCGCCGAGACCGCCGCGCGCCATTTCGCGGGCGCCGACGGGCTGGTGCTGGCCGCCTTCGACGCCGACGCGCTCGGCCCGGCCCTGAAGTGGGAGCCGTCCCGCGGCGGCGCGCTGTTCCCGCATCTCTACGGGCCGCTCCGCCGCGCCGACGTGCTCTGGCACGCCGCCCTGCCGCTGGTCGACGGCGTTCACGTCTTCCCGGCGGAGCTCTGATGGCGATGTGGGAACGCTTCGGCCTGTCGGTGATGCAGCGGATGGAGCCCGAGCGCGCCCACACCCTCGCCATCGCCGCGCTGAGGACCGGGCTCCTGCCCGCCCCCGGCGCCGTCACCTCGCCCCGGCTCGCCACGACGCTGGCCGGGCTGCCCCTGCCGAACCCGGTGGGCCTGGCCGCCGGGTTCGACAAGAACGCCGAGGCGGTGGGCCCGCTCAGCCGCGCGGGCTTCGGCTTCGTCGAGGTCGGCGCCGCCACGCCGCGCCCGCAGTCGGGCAACGCGCGCCCGCGGCTGTTCCGGCTCTCCGAGGACCGTGCCGCGATCAACCGCTTCGGCTTCAACAACGCAGGCATGGAGGCGATCGCGGGCCGCCTGGCCGCCGCCACGTCGGCCGTGCCCGTGGGGCTGAACCTCGGCGCCAACAAGGACAGCCCCGACCGCGCCGCCGATTTCGCCCGGGTGCTGGCGCGCTGCGGCCCGCATGTCGATTTCGCCACCGTCAACGTGTCGTCGCCCAACACCGAACGCCTGCGCGAGCTGCAGGGCCGCGCGGCGCTGGAACGTCTGCTGGCCGGCGTGATGGAGGCCCGGGCCGCGCTGGCCAGGCCCATCCCGGTGTTCCTCAAGATCGCGCCCGACCTCGGGCCGGACGAGCTGGCCGAGATCGCCGAGGTGGCGCTGCAGGCCGGCCTCGCCGGGATCGTGGCGACCAACACCACCCTGTCCCGCGACGGGCTCGCCAGCCGCCACCGCGGCGAGGCGGGCGGCCTCTCGGGCCAACCCCTGTTCGAGAAATCCACCCGCGTTCTGGCGCAGCTCCACCGCCTGACGGGCGGGCGCCTGCCGCTGATCGGGGTCGGCGGCGTGTCCTCGGCCGACCAGGCCTGGGAGAAACTGCGCGCCGGCGCCTCGGCCGTGCAGCTCTACACCGCGCTGGTCTACGGCGGCATCACGCTGGGGGCCCGCATCGCCGAAGGGCTCGACGCGCGCTGCACGGCCGAGGGGGTCGCCTCGGTGGCCGATGTGACCGGCACGGGGGTCGACGCATGGCTCTGACCCTCTGGCACAACCCGCGCTGCGGCAAGTCGCGGGCGGCCCTCGCCCTCCTCGAGGACCGCGGCATCACGCCGGAGATCCGCCTCTATCTCAAGGACCCGCCCGCCGAGGCCGAGATCCTCGACCTCCTGCACAAGCTGCAGCTGCCCGCCGGCGCACTCGTCCGCCGCAAGGAGCCCGTCTTCCGCGACGAGGGCCTCGCCGGGGCCGACGACATCGCGCTCGTCGCCGCCATGGCCCGCCACCCGATCCTGATCGAGCGCCCGATCCTCGTCGCCGGCAACCGCGCCGCCATCGGCCGCCCGCCCGAGGCCATCCTCGACCTGCTCTGACCCGATCTTTGCTTCCGAAATACTCCGGGGGGGAGGCCGCAGGCCGGGGGGCAGAGCCCCCCAAGCCTACCCGACCGCCCGCTCCAAGGCCGGGTATCGCAGCCCCAGCGTCAGCCCGCGCAGCGCGAAGAACACCACCAGCGCCGCCCAGAGCCCGTGGTTGCCGAAGGCCGGGACGAGGAGCGCAGCGACGAGGACGTAGCCCGCGAAGCTCACCGCCATCATGTTGCGCATGTCCCAGGTCCGCGTCGCGCCGATGAAGATGCCGTCCAGCATCCAGGACGCGCAGCCGATCAGCACCGCCAGCCCGATCCAGGGCAGGTAGACCCGCGCCTCGGCCCGCACCCCCTCGGCCGTGGTCATCAGGTCCACCGCCGCGCCGCCCGCAGCCCAGATCAGCCCCGCCATCACGACGCAGACGCCCAGGCCCCAGAGGCTCGTCATCGCCGCCGCACGCCGCAGCCGCGCCCGCGCCCGCGCGCCCACCGCCTGCCCCACCAACGCCTCGGCGGCGAAGGCGAAACCGTCCATCGCGTAGGCGGTGACGTAGACGAACTGGATCAGCACCTGGTTCGCCGCCAGCGTCACGTCCCCGAAATCGGCCGCGAGGAACAGGAAGGACGAGAACCCCAGCAGCAGCAGCACCGACCGGATCAGGATATCGGTGTTGACCACCGCCATCCGCCGCAGCTTCGCCCGCTCGAACACCCGCGCCCAGTCGCGCCAGGCCGGCACCGCAAAGGCGCGGCGGCAGAGCCACAGCCCCAGCACCAGCCCCGACCATTCCGCCAGGAAGGTCGCCAGCGCCACCCCCTCGACCCCGAGGTTCAGCCCCAGCACGAACCAGGCCGACAGGACGATGTTCAACCCGTTCTGCCACAGCTGCAGCGCCAGCACCGCGCCGGTGCGCTCCTGCGCGATCAGCCAGCCGACGATGCCGTAGATCGCGATCGCCGCCGGCGCCGAGAAGATGCGCACCTGCAGGTAGGCGCGCACCAGGCTTTCCACCTCGGCGCTGGCGGGCGACAGCCACAGGGCAAAGCCGAAGATCGGCACCCGGAGCGCCATCAGCACCAGCCCCGCCCCGAGCCCGATCATCAGCACCCGCGTCAGCAGTGCCGCCACCTCGGCCCGGTCGCCCGCGCCCAGCGCCTGCGCCGCCAGCCCCACCGTGCCCATGCGCAGGAACCCGAAGGCCCAGTAGATCGAGGTCAGGATCACGGCGCCCAGGCCCACCGCCCCGATCGGCGCGGGGTCGCCCAGCTGGCCGATCACCGCGGTGTCGACCACGCCCAAAAGCGGGATGGTGGCGTTCGACACCACCACCGGCAGCGCGATCTTCAGCACTCGGCCATGGGTCAGCGGCGCCGCCGCGGTCTCAGCCATCGCGGGGCGGCATCAGGAAATGCCCCGTGGCCTGCGCGAACAGGCGCTGGCGGTTGTCCTGCCAGGCCTCGACATGGACCGAGGCATAGCGCCGGCCCAGCCGGTTCACCCGCGCCCGCGCATAGGCGTCGCGCGGCAGGCCGGACCGCAGGTAGTCGACGGTGAAGTCGATGGTCTTGGGCAGCCGCGGCAGGGTCTCGGGCGTCAGCGCCTCGACGTCGAGCCGGCCCTCCTCCACGTCGTCCCACAGCATGTTGAACGACAGCTCCATGATCGCCGTCACCTCGAGGAAGGAGGCGATGGCGCCGCCATGCAGCGCCGGCAGGAGCGGGTTGCCGATCAGCTTGCCGTCGTAGTTCAGCACCGCCGTCAGCTCGTCGCCGCGGCGGTCGAAGGTCACGCCGAGAAACCCGATGTAGGGCACGCCTGCCACCAGCGCGGCCAGCGTGCGGTCGCGGCGCTGCTTGACCAGCGCCACGGGTTCGGGCGGGCGGCGGCTCATGGCCGGCCCCCGGCGCGCTCGACGGTGAAGGCGCCGGTCGCGGCGGCCACGGGGCGCGCGCGGTCCTCGTCCCAGGCCTCGGCCCGGACGAAGGCGACCGATCGGGTGACATGGTAGCATTCCGCCCGCGCGGTGATGCGCTGGCCCGGCGCGGCGGCGCGCATGTAGTCGATCCTGAGGTCGATGGTGGCGGTGCCGGCCAGCGCCTCGGGGTGGCTCATCACCGCCGCCCCGCCGCAGGTGTCCATCAGCGCCGAGACCGCGCCGCCGTGGATCACCCCCGACTTCGGGTCGCCCACCAGCGCCTCGGACCAGGGCATGGAGATGACGGCGACGCCGTTGCCGATCTCGTCGAGCTGCATCCGCAGCGCGCGGGAGAACGGGATCGCCTCGATGAACTGCCGCGCGATCCGCGCCTTGTCGTCCGCGCCCTGTGCCATGCCTGCCGTCTCCGGGATGCCGTCCTGCCGCGCGCAGTGTTTCCCGCGCCCGCGCCGCGCGCAAGAGGCGAGAGGCGCTTTTCCCGATGCCCCGACGGCCCTATTGTCCGGGGAAAGGGAACGCGATCAGCGAGGGGAGCGGATGAACGAGGACGTCCGGCTGAGCTTCAAGGAGATGTGCGCGCGCTTCGACGTGACGCCGCGCACGCTGCGCCATTACGAGTATATCGAGCTGCTGTTTCCCGAACGGGAAGGCCGGGCCCGGTTCTACGGCCCGCGCGAGATCGCGCGGATGACGCTGATCCTGCGCGGCCGCCGCTTCGGCTTCGCGCTGGAGGAGATCCGCCAGTGGCTCGAGATGTACGACGCCGACCCCCAGGGCGAGACCCAGCGCCGCGCCTGGATCGCGCTGGCCGACCGGCAGCTGGCCGAGCTGGCCAAGCGCCGGCGCGAGCTGGACGAGATCATCGGCGACCTGAAGGCGCTCCGCGACGAGACGGCGGCCGCCCGGCCCTGAGGCCCCGCCCTGACCTGCATCCGGCCCGCGCAGGTGCGCCTGCCGGGCGTCGCGCGGGGCCGTCATCACGCCGGGGCCGTTCAATGCCCAGCGACGGGGTTCGGCCAACCCCGGTACCGCGACAGCGTCACCCCTCCCCTGCCCCGCGATCCGGTCCGACCGTGTTGCAGGCCGATACCACCGTCGCCGCGGGGCCCCCGCAGGCAGGTCCTGGGGCCACGCCGCCATCTCGCCGCCCCCCGTCCGGTGACGCGGCGCGCACCCTCTAGGACCCGCCGGACGGCTAACGCTCCGTCATCCGCCGAAGTGACGCGACGTCTTGTTTACGTCAACGTCATCTTGTCTTGTAAGACTCGGGCCGACTCGCACATCAGCACGGCCAGACACCCTTCCATGTTCGACACGGACACGCCCCACATGACCGAAGACCTGATGACCATCCGCGAGATGTGCGACGCCTACGAGGTCACGCCGCGGACCCTGCGCTTCTACGAACAGAAGGAACTGCTGTTCCCGATCCGCGAAGGGCAGAAGCGCCTGTTCACCCGGCGCGACCGGGCGCGGCTCAAGCTGATCCTGCGCGGCAAGCGCTTCGGCTTCAGCCTCGAGGAAATCCGCCAGCTGCTCGACCTCTACTACGTGGGCGACCAGCAGGCGACCCAGCTCAGCCGGACCCTCGCCATCGCGGGCGACCGGCTGGCCGACATGGAACGCCAGCGGGCGGAACTCGACGTGGCGATCTCCGACCTCCGGGCCCAGATGGGCCTGGTCGAGGAGATGCTCGCCACCGTCGGCACCGCGCGCGACGCCGCCGAATAACGACACCCCAGACCGCCATTCGCACTCCGGGAGGACGACCATGCCCATCTACACCGCCCCCACCAAGGACGCGCAGTACATCCTTCACGACGTGCTCAAGGTCGCCGAGGCCGACATCCCCGGCTACGCCGACCTGGAGCGCGACTTCACCGCCGCCGTGCTGGACGAGGCCGGCAAGATCGCCGCCGAGGTGCTGGCGCCGCTGAACCCGGTCGGCGACACCGTCGGCTGCAAGCTGGAGAACGGCGTCGTCTACACGCCGCCGGGCTTCAAGGACGCCTTCGCGCAGATGAAGGAAAACGGCTGGCCGGGCATCGACATGCCCGAGGAGTTCGGCGGCCAGGGCATGCCCTACGTGATGGGCACCGCGGTGGGCGAGTTCTTTTCCGCCGCCAACCAGGCCTTCACCATGTACCAGGGCCTGACCCACGGCGCCGCCTCGGCGATCCTGGTCCACGGGACGGAGGACCAGAAGGCCACCTACCTGCCCAAGATGGTCGCCTGCGACTGGACCGGCACCATGAACCTGACCGAGCCGCACTGCGGCACCGACCTGGGGCTGATGCGCACCAAGGCCGAGCCGCAGGCCGACGGCACCTACAAGGTGACTGGGCAGAAGATCTTCATCTCGGCCGGCGAACATGACATGGCCGAGAACATCGTCCACCTCGTTCTGGCCAAGATCCCCGGCGGCCCCGAGGGCATCAAGGGCGTGTCGCTCTTCATCGTGCCCAAGTTCCTCGTGAACGAGGACGGCAGCCTCGGGCCGCGCAACGGCGTGTCCTGCGGCAAGATCGAGGAGAAGATGGGCATCCACGGCAACGCCACCTGCGTGATGAACTACGACGGGGCGACGGGCTACCTGCTCGGCGAGGCGCACAAGGGGATGCGCGCCATGTTCACCATGATGAACGAGGCGCGGCTGGGCGTGGGCATGCAGGGGCTGGCGCAGGCCGAGGTCGCGTTCCAGAACGCGCTGGCCTATGCCAAGGACCGGCTGCAGGGCCGCGACATCACCGGGCCCAAGAACCCCGACGGGCCGGCCGACCCGCTGATTGTGCACCCCGACATCCGCCGCAACCTGATGGAGCAGAAGAGCTTTGCCGAGGGCGCGCGCGCCTTCCTGCTCTGGGGCGCCACGCTGATCGACCGCGCCCACCGCGGGCAGGACGCGGACGCCGACGGGCTGGTGTCGCTGCTGACCCCGGTGATCAAGGGCTTCCTGACCGACAAGGGATTCGACATGACCGTGCAGGCCCAGCAGGTCTATGGCGGGCACGGCTACATCGAGGAATGGGGCATGTCGCAGTTCGCCCGCGACGCCCGCATCGCGATGATCTACGAGGGCGCGAACGGCGTGCAGGCGCTGGACCTCGTGGGCCGCAAGCTGGCGCAGGACGGCGGCAAGCACGTGATGGCCTTCTTCGACCTCGTGAAGTCGACCTGCAAGGAAGCCGGCGAGACCGACGGCATGGCCGAGTTCGTCGAGCCGCTGAAGCGCGCGTCCAAGGACCTGCAGGCCGCCGGCATGTACTTCATGCAGGAAGGCATGAAGAACCCCAACGCGGCGCTGTCGGGCAGCTACGACTTCATGCACCTGTTCGGGCATGTCTGCCTGGGCCTGATGTGGGTGCGGATGGCCGAGACCTCGCTCAAGGCGCTGGCGGCGGGCACCGAGGACCCGGTGTTCCACCAGACGAAATTGGCCACCGCGCGGTTCTACATGGCCCGCCAGCTGCCGATGACGGCGACGCACCTGGCCCGCATCCAGTCGGGCGCGGACACGGTGATGGCGCTCGACGCGGCGAATTTCTAAGCTGGTCCCGGGCCGCGCGGAGGGGCGCGGCCCGGAGCCATCCGGGGAGGGAGAGATGCCGAAACGCCTGCGCCTGACGCGCCGCCCGAACATCGCCATGAGCGAGGACGGCTACCGCAAGCTGCGCAGCCTCGCCGCCGAGGCGGGGCTCGACGAGGGGGAATTCCTGTCCTTCCTGTTCGAGAGCTGGGGCAGCGTGATCAACGAGGAAAAGCTCGTGGCACGGCTGAGGCTGTTCAACTCCGAGCTCGAGGAGCGGAAACGGTGAGCCTTGGCGCGATCCTTCCCGACGCTGCGCCCGGCGGCTGGCCAGGGATTGCGTATTTTGGGAAAGATGAAGGGGGAGGGTCAGCCCCCTGCCCGGCCGAGTGTTCGCCAGCGGCGTCCGGACACCGAGGCGCGCTGCACTTCCGCGCAGGGGGCCTTCACCTTTCGCGGTCATCGGCACGCCTGCCTGTACCGCCAGATCACCATGGCACGTTAACCTTAACAAAGGGTTACGAGCCTTCATCTTTCCAGAAATACGCACTTGCCACGGCCGAGGCCGGGCGCGACGCGGGGGTAACGCGATGACCAACACGCTGTATTGCTTCGGGGAATCGGGCAATGCCTACAAGGCGGCGATCGCCCTGACGCTGGCCGGCGTGCCATGGCAGGCGCGGCATGTCGATTTCTTCAAGGGCGAGGCGCGCAGCCCCGAGTTCCGCGCCATCAACCCGATGGGCGAGGTGCCGGTGCTGGACGCGGGCGGGCTGATCCTGACCCAGTCGGGCGTGATCCAGGACTGGGTGATGGACGAGACCGGGCGGCTCTGCGGCGACGGGTCGAAGGCCACGCGCCGCGAGATCCTGCGCTGGACGATCTTCGACAACCAGAAGGTGTCGGGCATCGCCGGGCCGCTGCGGTTCCTGATGAACTTCCTGCCCGAGGACAAGCGCCCGGCCGAGGTGATCGGCTGGATGTCGGGCCGGCTCAAGGCCGCGCTGATGGTGCTCGAGGGCGAGCTGTCGAGCCGCGACTGGCTGGCCGGCGACAGCCTGACCTGCGCCGACCTGTCGTGCTGCGGCTACCTCTACTACCCCGAACCCTTCAGTTTCGACCGGGGCGAGTACCCGGCGATCTCGTCCTGGCTCGACCGCATCGCGGCGACGCCGGGCTGGAAACACCCCTACGACCTGATGACGCGGGCCTTTCCCGCCTGACCGGAGACGACCGATGACCGACGCCTACATCTACGACGCGATCCGCACCCCCCGCGGCAAGGGCCGCAAGGACGGCGCGCTGCACGAGGTGACCGCCGCGCGGCTCTCGGCCTTCACGCTGAACGCGCTGAAGCACCGCAACAACCTGGACGGCCACGCGGTCGAGGACGTGATCTGGGGCAACGTCACCCAGGTGATGGAGCAGGGCGGCTGCCTTGCGCGGACCGCGGTGCTGGCCTCCGAGCTCGACCAGCGCATCCCGGGCCTCGCCATCAACCGGTTCTGCGCGAGCGGCATGGAGGCGGTGAACATCGCGGCGAACCAGGTCCGGGGCGGCGCCGGCGATGCCTACATCGCGGGCGGCGTCGAGATGATGGGCCGCGTCGCCATGGGCAGCGACGGGGCGGCCATCGCGGTCGACCCCTCGATCGCCATGGAGACCTATTTCGTGCCGCAGGGCATCTCGGCCGACATCATCGCCACCGAGTACGGCTTCAGCCGCGACGACGCGGACCTGCTGGCGGTGGAGAGCCAGAAGCGCGCCGCGCAGGCCTGGGCCGAGGGCCGCTTTGCGAACTCGGTGGTGCCGGTGACCGACATCAACGGGCTGACCATCCTCGACCGCGACGAATACATGCGCCCCGGCACCGACATGCAGAGCCTCGGCGCCCTCAAGCCCGCCTTCAAGGAGATGGGCGAGATGATGCCCGGCTTCGACGCGGTGGCGATGCTGAAGTACCCGCACCTGGAAAAGATCGAGCACATCCACCACGCCGGCAATTCCAGCGGCATCGTGGACGGGGCGGCGGCGCTGCTGATCGGCAACGCCGAGTTCGGCGCGAAGTACGGGCTGAAGCCCCGCGCCCGCATCCGCGCCACCGCCAAGATCGGCACCGACCCGACCATCATGCTGACCGGCCCCGTGCCCGCGACCGAGAAGATCCTCAAGGACAGCGGCATGGCCATCGGCGACATCGACCTGTTCGAGGTGAACGAGGCGTTCTCGTCGGTCGTGCTGCGCTTCATGCAGGCCTTCGACGTGGACCACGCCAAGGTGAACGTGAACGGCGGCGCCATCGCCATGGGCCACCCGCTGGGCGCGACGGGCGCCATGATCATCGGCACGCTGCTCGACGAGCTGGAGCGGACCGGCAAGGGCACTGGCCTCGCCACGCTCTGCGTCGCGTCCGGCATGGGCGCCGCCACCATCATCGAGCGCGTCTGAGGCCCGCGCCGATGGACCTGGCGGGGCTGCAGGACTGGCTCGACCGGATGGACCGCGCGGTCACCGAGGGTGATTTCGCGGACTATGCGGCGCGTGTCGTGCTGCCCTTCGCGCTCGAGACGCGGACCGCCACCCTGTCGGTCGCCAGCCTGGCCGAGCTGCGCGCGGGCTTCGACAGCTGGCGCCAGATGCTGGCCGCCCAGCGCGTGACCCATTCCGTGCGCCGGGCGACGGACGTCCGGCGCATCGGCCCGGACAGCGTCAGGGGCAGCTTCGACAGCTACCTCCTGGCCGGCGCCATTCCCGTGGTGCCTCCGATGGGCGGCACCGTGGACCTGCACCGGGACGAGGCCGGCCTCTGGCGCGCCACCCGCATCGTGACCGAGATGGCCAACGCCCGCTGGCCGATCGACCTGCCGCGCCCGGCCCGCCGCGCCGGCGCATCCACCCCATTCGCCGACGGGCCCATGCCCCGGCCCGACACCCGAGGAGACGACTGAGATGACCGATTTCACCATGGAGAAGGGCGCCGACGGCGTCGCCGTGATCACCTGGGACGTGAAGGCCAAGTCGATGAACGTGCTGACGCGCGAGGCCTTCGCGCTGGTCGAGGCGCTGGTCGACGACGCGCTGGCCGACCCGGCGGTCAAGGGGATCGTGCTGACCTCGGGCAAGGACAGCTTTGCCGGCGGCATGGACCTGAACACGCTCGCCACCATCCGCGACGCGGCCGGCGACGACCCGGCGCAGGCGCTGTTCGACTTCACCATGAACGGCCACCGCATCCTGCGGAAGCTGGAGCGCGCCGGCATGGACCCCAAGACCAACAAGGGCGGCAAGCCCGTCGCCTGCGCCATCACCGGCACCTGCATGGGCATCGGCACCGAGATCGCGCTGGCCTGCCACCGCCGCTTCATGGCCGACAATCCCAAGGCCAGGATCGGCCTGCCCGAGATCCTCGTCGGCATCTTCCCCGGCGGCGGCGGCACCACGCGCTATTCGCGCATGGTCGGGGCGATGGCGGCGGCGCCGGTGCTGCTGGAAGGCAAGACGCTTGACCCGAAGAAGGCCAAGGGCGCGCAGCTGATCGACGAGGTGGTGCCGGCCGACGAGCTCGTTGCCCGCGCGAAGGACTGGGTCCTGTCGGCCACCGACGCCGACATCGTGAAACCCTGGGACCAGAAGGGCTGGAAGATGCCGGGCGGCGCCCCCTACCACCCGGCCGGCTTCATGACCTTCGTGGGCGCCAGCGCCATGATCAACGGCAAGACCAAGGGCGTCTACCCGGCGGCCAAGGCGCTGCTGTCGGCGGTCTACGAGGGCGCGCTGGTCGATTTCGACACCGCGCTGCGGATCGAGGCGCGCTGGTTCACCAACGTGCTGTTGAACCCGTCGTCCTCGGCGATGATCCGGTCGCTCTTCATCAACAAGCAGGCGCTGGAGAAGGGCGCGAACCGCCCCGCCGTGGCCGACGAGACGGTGAGGAAGGTCGGCATCCTCGGCGCCGGCATGATGGGCGCGGGCATCGCCTATGTCTCGGCCAATGCCGGGATCGAGGTGGTGCTGATCGACGCCGCGCAGGACGCCGCCGACCGTGGCAAGGGCTATTCCGAGGGGCTGCTCGACAAGGGCATGAAGCGCGGAAAGGTCACCGCCGAGAAGAAGGCCGAGGTGCTGGGCCGGATCACCGCGACCACCGACTACGCTGCACTGGCAGGCTGCGACCTGATCGTCGAGGCGGTGTTCGAGGACCCGGGCGTGAAGGCCGAGGTCACCAAGAAGGTGCTGGCCGTGGTGCCCGCCGACTGCATCTTTGCCACCAACACCTCGACCCTGCCGATCACCGAGCTGGCCCGCGCGTCGGACAAGCCGGACCAGTTCATCGGCATCCATTTCTTCAGCCCCGTCGACAAGATGGCGCTGGTCGAGATCATCAGGGGCAAGGCGACGGGCGACCGCGCCGTGGCCAAGGCGCTCGACTACGTGCGCCAGATCCGCAAGACGCCGATCGTGGTGAACGACGCGCGCTTCTTCTACGCCAACCGCTGCATCATCCCCTACATCAACGAAGGCATCCGCATGGTGAAGGAGGGCGTCGCGCCCGCCCTGATCGAGAACGCGGCCAAGCTGGTTGGGATGCCGCTGGGTCCGCTGCAGCTGACCGACGAGACCTCGCTCGACCTGGGCGCCAAGATCGCCAAGGCCACCAAGGCCGCGATGGGCGCGGCCTATGACGACACCGTGGACGAGGTGATCTTCGGCATGGTCGACGCGGGCCGGCTGGGCCGCAAGTCGAACGCGGGCTTCTACGCCTACGACGCCACGGGCAAGCGCGAGGGGCTGTGGGACGGGCTGGCCGACCACTACCCGGTCAAGGCCGAGCAGCCCGAGCTGGTCGAGGTGCAGCATCGCCTGCTGTTCGCGCAGGTGCTGGAGGCGGTCCGCGCGCTGGAGGAGGACGTGCTGCTCGACATCCGCGAGGGCGACGTGGGCGCGATCCTCGGCTGGGGCTTCGCGCCGTGGTCGGGCGGTCCGTTCAGCTGGCTCGACATCCTCGGCACGCCCTACGCGGCGGAACGGTGCGACGCGCTACAGGCGGCCTACGGCGACCGCTTCGCCTGCCCCGCGCTGCTGCGCGAGATGGCGGAGAAGGGCCAGAGCTTCTACGGGCGCTTCGGCACCGGGGTGGACAGCCGCGCGGCGTAAGCGCCGGGGGGCGGAAAACCCGGGTTTTCCGCAAGGGAAATCCCGGGATTTCCCTTGCGTTTTCCCCGGGGAAAACGCCTACCCCACCCGGCAGGCCGCCAGCCTGTCCTCGTCCGGCGACAGGCCCAGCCCCGGCGCCTCGGAGACCACCAGCACCCCGCCCGCCATCTCGGGCGGGCGCTCCATCAGCAGCCGCGCGATGCGCCCCTGCGCCCGGTGCAGTTCCACCGCGCCCGACGCCATCGCGCCGCACATCCAGTGCAGGTTGACGAGGTCCCAGCCCCCCGCGGGCGACACCGCGCAGCCCGCCGCCTCGGCCGCCCGCGCCGCCGTCACCGCCGCCCCGATCCCGCCGGCGAACACGGCGTTGGGCTGGATCACCGCCACCCCCGCCTCGGCCAGCAGCGCGAAGCGGTCGGCGTCCTGTTCCATCTGGCCCGCGCCCAGCGGCATCGGCGCCTCGGCCGCCAGCGCCGCCAGCGCGTGCCGGTCGTTGCCGCGCACCGGTTCCTCCAGAAAGGCAAGGTTCAAGTCCCCTGCCCCGCGCGCGAAGGCCCGCGCGCTGTCGAGGTCCCAGCCGCAGTTGGCGTCGGCGATCAGGGCGGCGCCATCGCCGATCGCCGCCCGCACGGCGGCGACGCGCGCCAGATCCTCGGCCACACCGCGGCCCTTGGCGGCGACCAGCACCTTGACGCCATGGGCGCCCGCCGCCACCTCGGCCGCGCAGGCCGCGACCAGCGCGTCGGTGTCGAGCGCGGGAAAGCCGCAGGTCACGTCGACGGGCGCGGCGGGCCGCCTGCCCCCCAGCATCGCCGCCACGCTCCGCCCCGCCCGCTTGCCCGCGAGATCCCGGAGCGCCACGTCGAGCGCCGACAGCGCGGACACGACCACGCCGGTCATGCCCCGCGGGTTGAACTTGCGCGCGAGGTCCGGCACGGGGCCCGGCGCCGCCAGCGCCTCGGCCACCGCCCCGTTCAGCAGATGCGCCACCTCGGCCGCGCAGAAGCGCCCGGTGAAGCCGTCGCCCGTCACCCCGTCGGCATCCGTCACGCGCACCCGCACGAAGGTGAAGCTGTCCTCGCCCGCATAGGGCGCGGGATCCCCCGGCGCGGCCTCGGCCCGGTGCACGGCGGCATGGACCCTCAGCGGCCCCGCTGAAATGCACTCCATGACAGCCACCTCCCTTCAGTGCATTCCTGCCCATGGGGCATGGCAAAGTAGGACCGGTAAGGCCCCGTGGAGTCCTCGCGCGAACGACGCCCCTAGGCTGTAGCGATGTGATCGGCCTGTATACTGCAGATCCGACACACGATGTCGCGGCGCGGCAACACGCAGCATCAAGATATCCCTGATCTAACTAATGCGCTTGCCAACTGTCTCTTTCGCATCTTCGCTCGGCTTTACTGAACTGCCATGGCGTCGGGCTTCACCCAACAGTCGTGGCTCACTTGGGGGACTTCCAATGAAACTGAACGAAAGCGGCTTCCGCATTACGGCCCCGGCAACGGCCTCGCTCGCGCTCGCGGCGGCCCTGCTCGCCACAACCTCGTCGATGGCGCAGGCCGACGGGATCACCATCACACCCGGGATCGAGGTCTTGAGCCTGGGCTTCTTCGCGTCGCAGGGCACGGGCAGCAGCGTGGAGAACTACTTCCCGGACTATGGCGTGAACACTGCGATCCGTTACACGATCTCGGCGGCGTCGGACGCGGGTCTGGGTGTCCGCCTGCGCTACTTCGAGTTCGATGAAACCGAGCCGCATTTCGGTACGGATCGCCGGGCGGTGTTCGAGATGCTGGATGCCGAGGCATTCTTTCCCGTCTTTACCGGCGACAGTTCTTCTGCCGAGGCCTTCATCGGTGTGCGGAGTGGCAACATCGAGTTGAGCGGAGCGGATTTCGGCGGCGTTGACCCCTACCAGTTCGAGGGCACGGGCCTGACGCTTGGGGCAAGTTTCGCGCACCAGATCAACAATAACTTCGGGCTCAACTTCGGAGGACGCTACAGCATCATGGCCGGCGACGCGACTTTCACGCCGGTATCCACCAACGTCCTGTCGAATACCATCGTGCAGACCTTCGACCTCTTTGCCGGGGTGGAGTACATGCGTTCCTTCCGGGGAGCCGATCTGCGGGCGCATTTCGGCTACGAAGTGCAGTTCTACGGCACGGACTCGGTGTATTTCCCCTTCGCGATCGACCCCGAGACCATCGGCGACACTGGCCTGATGGGCCTGACCCTCGGGCTGAACGTCAGCTTCTGACCTGACGCGCCCTGCCGCCCCTTTGCGGCGGCGGGGCCTGTCCACGTCAATCCACCCCCTCTTTCCTTTTCTTGCGCGCCACGCCATGTGTGGACTCAGGATATTGCGCGCGACAGGAGGGGCGGATGGGCTGGATGAAGGACGAGACGGGGCTGGAGAAACGCGCCGCGAACCATGTCGCGCTGACGCCGCTCAGCCACCTGACCCGCGCGAACCGCATCTTCACCGACCGCACGGCGCTGGTCGACCGGGGCGTCCGGCGCAGCTACGGCGAGCTGCACGCCCGCACCTCGCGCCTGGCCTCGGCGCTGGCGAAACGCGGCGTGAACCCCGGCGACGTGGTGGCCGCCGTGATGCCCAACACCGCCCCCCACGTCGAGGCGCACTGGGGCGTGCCGGCCTGCGGCGCGGTGCTGAACTCCATCAACATCCGGCTCGACATCGGCACCATCGCCTACATCCTCGACCACGGCGAGGCCAAGGTGGTGCTGGTCGACACCCAGTTCCTCGGCGTGGTCGAGGAGGCGATGAAGGCGCAGGAGAACGACGCCCTGCCGCTGGTCGTCGAGGTGCCGGACGAGGCCGCCGGCTACCACGCCTCGGGGCGGCACCTGACCTACGAACAGCTGATGGCCGAGGGCGACCCCGAGTTCGACTGGATCATGCCCGTGGACGAGTGGGAGAGCCTGGCGCTCAACTACACCTCGGGCACCACCGGGCGGCCCAAGGGTGTCGTCTACCACCACCGGGGCGCCTACCTCATCACCATGGGCACGCCGATCAGCTGGCGGATGACGCTGTTCCCGACCTACCTGACCATCGTGCCGCTGTTCCACTGCAACAACTGGTGCCACGTCTGGACCATGCCCGCCGTGGGCGGCACCACCGTGTGCTGCCGGGACATCACGGCCAGGGCCATCTACGACGCCATCGCCGACGAGGGCGTGACCCATTTCGGCGGCGCGCCCATCGTGCTGAACATGATCGTCAACGCCAAGCCCGCCGACCGGCGGGAGTTCCAACACACCGTCGAGGTCTTTACCGCCGGCGCGCCGCCCGCGCCCGCGACGCTGGCCGCGATCGAGACGATGGGCTTCAACATCACGCAGGTCTACGGCCTGACGGAAACCTACGGGCCCGCCACCGAATGCACCTTCAAGGACGGCGAGTGGGACGCGCTCAAGGGCGACGACCGGGCCGCGATGAAGGCGCGGCAGGGCGTGCCGATGCCGAACATGGATCACATCACGGTGATGGACCCCGAGACCATGGCGCAGGTGCCGATGGACGGCGCGGCCCTGGGCGAGATCATGATGCGCGGCAATTCGGTGATGAAGGGCTACTACAAGAACCCGCGCGCGACGAACGAGGCGTTCCGGGGCGGCTATTTCCACTCGGGCGACATCGCGCGCCAGCACCCCGACAGCTATGTCCAGATCGCCGACCGGGCCAAGGACATCATCATCTCGGGCGGCGAGAACGTGTCGTCGGTCGAGGTCGAGGGCGTGCTGATGCACCACCCGGCCGTGCTGCTGTCGGCGGTGGTGGCGAAACCCGACGAGACCTGGGGCGAGGTGCCCTGCGCCTTCCTCGAGCTGAAGGAGGGCGCGACCGCGACGGAGGAGGAGATCATCGCCTTCGTCCGGCAGCGGCTGGCGGGGTTCAAGACGCCCAAGCGGGTGGTGTTCCAGGAACTCCCCAAGACCTCCACCGGCAAGATCCAGAAGTTCGAGCTTCGCAAGATCGCGGCGGCGCTCTAGGCCCCGCCACAAGCTGTGGTATGCGTTGAGGAAACCGGGGCGGCAGGCTATGCTGCCCCGCAACCGACACGAGCAGTGCCCGCCCCATGACCGCGCTAGCGCAATACAGCCGCCTCGAGACGACCGGGCTCTGGCGCGAGGCGCCCGATGCGCAGCGGCGCGAGGTGGTCGTGGCGCTGGGCGACGCGACGCTGATGATCTCCACCCCCGCCGAGGTCGCGCTGACGCACTGGTCGCTGCCCGCCGTCGCGCGGCTGAACCCGGGGCGGCGGCCCGCGATCTACGCCCCCGGCGCCGAGGCCGAGGAGCGGCTGGAGATCGAGGACGGCGACATGATCGCGGCCATCGAGACGGTGCGCGCCGCCATCGAGCGGCGGCGGCCGCACCCGGGGCGGCTCCGGCTGTGGATCGGGGCGGCGGTGGGCGCGCTGGGGCTGGGGCTGGCCGTGTTCTGGCTGCCCGACGCGCTGACGCGGCAGACCGTGGCGCTGTTGCCCGAGGCAAGCCGGGTGGCCATCGGCAACCGGCTCCTGGCCGAGATCGGGCGGCTTGCCGGCCCGATCTGCACCGCCCCGCGGGGGTCGGTGGCGCTGGGGCGGCTGGCGCGGCGGGCGCTCGGCGAGGCCGCGCCGCGGGTGGCGGTGCTGCCGTCCGCGATCCCCGAGACGCTGGCCCTGCCGGGGGGTATCCTGGTCGCGCATGCCGCGCTGGTCGAGGATTACGAGACCCCCGAGGTGCTGGCAGGCTACCTGATCGCCGAGGCGGCGCGGACCGCGGCGACCGACCCGATGCTGACGCTGCTGTCCGAGGCGGGGCTGGGCGTGACCTTCCGGCTCCTGACCACGGGCGAGATCGACGAGGCGCCGCTGCACGCCCATGCCGCCACGCTCCTGTCGCGCGAGGCGCCGCCGGTGGCCGACGCCGCGGTGCTGGCGGGCTTCGCCGCGGCGGGGATCTCGTCTGAGCCCTACGCCTTCGCGCGCGACGTGTCGGGGGAAACCGTCCTGCCGCTGATCGAGGGCAATCCGATGCGCGGGCAGGCGCCGGCGCCGCTTCTCGGCGACGCCGACTGGGTCAGCCTGCAGGACATCTGCGGGCGCTGACGCCCGTCAGGGCCGCACCACCACCAGCTGCGCGGGCACGATCGTCGCCGGCCGGGACGGCGCCTCGAACAGCGAGCGGAAGCCGCGCGGCTCGGTCCCGACGAGGCGGCGGGGCACGGTGTTGGTCCAGACCTGTTCCATCTGCCGCTGGCCGCCGGCGAAGGCGAGGCCGCGGTAGGGGTTCATGCGGTCGTCGTCCCACGCCGCGCGGTAGCCCGCGGGCGGGTTGACCTCGTAGCGCACGACCTGCCGGATCTCGCCGCCGCCGGTGACGGCGCTGGTGCGGTCGATGCCGCGGGCGGCGTCGCCCGGGTGCACGGCCTGCGGGCCGCAGCGCGGGTTCGGCCCGGTGAAGTACTGGCGCACCTCGGCGGGCAGGTTCGGGCAGGGGCCGGTCGCGGCCGGCGCGGCGGGCTGGGGCATGGCGCGGGGCTGGGTGGCCACGGGCCGCGGCTGGGTCGCGACGGGGCGCGGCTGGGTCGCCACGCTGCGCACGGCGGGCGCCGCCGGGGCGGCGGGCCGGGTCGCGGTGGCGGCCGGGCGGCTGGTGGTGGTGGCCGTCGCCGCGGGCGCGGCGCCGATCACGGTCACGCCCGGCGTGCGGTCGGCGGCCGGCGCCGCCGCGGTGGCCGTCCCCGCCCCCAGCGTCGGCGTGTAGCCGCAAAGCTGGTTGCGGTCGCGCCCGACGCGCGGCACCCATTCCGTGGCACTGCCGACGCCCACCCGGACGAAGATGCAGCCCCGGCTGTCGGTGTATTGATCGCCCGAATAACTTGCGGGCGGGATCTCCGCCGGCACACCCTGGGCCAGGGTCATCGAGGCGCCCGCCGTGACGGTGGCAGCCGTCAAGGCGGCGACCCGGATGAGTCGCGTCAGTCGCATGCAAACCCCCACGGTCGCTATGCGGTCAGACTGGCCCAAGCCCGCCTGCAAGTAAAGGCGGGCGTTGGATTATTTTGTGCCGTACATGCGGTCACCCGCATCCCCTAGACCCGGCACGATGTAGCCGTGGTCGTTCAGGTGGCTGTCGAGCGCCGCGGTGACGATCGGCACGTCGGGGTGCGCCGCCTTCATTCGGGCGACGCCCTCGGGCGCGGCCAGCAGGCACAGGAAGCGGATGTTGTTTGCGCCGGCCTTCTTCAGCAGGTCGATGGCCGCGACCGAGGAATTGCCGGTGGCCAGCATCGGGTCGACCACGATGGTCACCCGGTCCTCCAGTTCCGAGGGCACCTTGAAGTAGTATTGCACCGGCTGCAGCGTCTCGGGGTCGCGGTAGAGGCCGACGAACCCTACCCGCGCGTTCGGGATCAGGTCGAGGATGCCGTCGAGCAGCCCGTTGCCCGCCCGCAGGATCGACACAAGCGCCAGCTTCTTGCCCTCGATGGTCGGGGCCTCCATCGGGCAGAGCGGGGTCTCGATCTGCATCGTGGTCATCGGCAGCTCGCGCGTCACCTCGTAGGCCAGCAGCAGGCTGATCTCGCGCAGGAGCTGGCGGAAGGATTTGGTCGAGGTGTCTTTTTCCCGCATGATCGACAGCTTGTGCTGCACCAGCGGGTGATTGACGACGGTCAGGTGCTCGGTCATGGCGCTTTGGTCCCCAGTCTCTTGGCGATCTTCTCTTTCGTGGCGGCGTCGCAGAAGGCGGCCTCCAGCGCGGTGCGGTTGACCTCGGCAAAGACCTCCTCGTCCCAGCCGAAATGCCGGTTCAGGTTCTCGTAGTCGGACGTCATGGTGATGCCGAAGAAGGGTGGATCGTCGGTCGAGACGGTGACCTTCACGCCCCGTTCCCGCAGTTTTTCGATGGGATGGCTGCGCCAGTCCTTGCAGACGCCGAGAAACACGTTCGAGCCGGGGCAGACCTCCAGCACGATGCCGTCCTCGGCCAGCCGGTCCACCAGCGCCAGATCGTCGATGGCCTGCACCCCGTGGCCGATCCGGTCCGGCTGCAGCGCATCCAGCGCGTCGCGCACCGACTGCGCGCCGCCCCATTCGCCGGCGTGCACGGTGATGCGCAGCCCCGCCTCGCGGGCGCAGTCGAAGGCCCATTTGAAGTCGGCCGGTTTCCCCTTCAGCTCGTCGCCCGCCATGCCGAAGCCGGTGATCCAGTCGCCCGCCGTCTGCGCCGCGCATTCCGCGATGGGCCGGGCGCGCTCGGGCCCGAAATGGCGGATGCAGGTGATGATGCCCCTGAGCGTGATGCCGTGCTGCGCCTCGGCCCGGTCGGCGGCCTCGCGGATCGCGTGGAGGTATTCGCGCCAGGCCCCCACGTCACCGCCGCCGCAGAAATCGGGGCTGAGGAAGGTTTCCGAGTAGACGACGCCGTTGGCCGCGCTTTCCTCCAGCACCGCCGTGGTCAGGCGGGCGTAGTCGTCGGGCGAGGTCAGCACGCTGGTCGCGGCCTCGTAGACCTGCAGGAAATGCCAGAAATCGCGGTAGGTATAGCCGCCGTCCGCGCGGAAGATGCCGGACAGGTCGACGGATTTCTCCTTGGCCAGCCCTCGGATGAAGGCCGGCGGCGCGCCGCCTTCGAGGTGGAGGTGCAGTTCGACCTTGGGGATGTCCCTCATGTCACGCCCCTATGGCCCAGCCGATGCCGGCCACGACCAGCCCGAAGATCACCGCGCCCCGCCACGGCGTCCGGGGCCGGCCGATCAGGGGGCCGATGAAGCGGACGGCCGGCGTCACGACCGCGAAGGTCATGACGAAGTAGATCAGTTCCGAGGCAGACATCGTCCCTCACAGAAAGCTGCGGCCCGGCCCGTCGCTGGTGACGCCGAGGTGGGCCGCGACGGACGCGCCGACATCGGCGAAGGCGCGGATGCCGATCTGCCCCGAATACGGCCCCTTGGCAACCACCGGCACCCGCTCGCGGGTGTGGTCGGTGCCGGTCCAGGTCGGGTCGTTGCCGTGGTCGGCGGTGAACAGCATCAGGTCGTCGGGGCGCAGCGCGGCGAGGATCGGGCCGATCTCGGCATCGAACCATTCGAGGTGGCGCGCATAGCCCGCCACGTCGCGGCGGTGGCCGTAGAGGCTGTCGAACTCGACGAAATTGGCGAAGGTGAGGGAGCCGTCCTCGGCCTCGGCCACGGCGGTGGCGAGGTGCCCCATCAGGTCGCGGTCGGCGCCGGTTTTCGAGTGGTCCACCCCGCGCCCCGCGAAGATGTCGCGGATCTTGCCGATGCCGTAGGTGGTGCGCCCCGCCGCCTTGACCCAGTCGAGGAGCGTGCGCCCCGGCGGTTCCATCGCGTAGTCGTGGCGGTTCACGGTGCGGCTGTAGGCGCCGGGGCTGCCCACGAAGGGCCGCGCGATGACCCGGCCGACGCGGCGGGCGTGGAGCATGGGGGCGAGCCCCTCGCATAGCGCCATCAGCCGATCGAGGCCGAATGTCTCCTCGTGCGCGGCGATCTGGAACACGCTGTCGGCCGAGGTGTAGCAGATCGGCCAGCCGGTGCGCTGGTGCTCCTCCCCCAGCCGGGCGATGATCTCGGTGCCGCTGGCGTGCTCGTTGCCGAGGATGCCGTCGGTGCCGGCGAGCCGCTTCACCTCGGCCACCACGTCGTCGGGAAAGGCGGGGCTTGTGTCGGGGAAATAGGTCCAGTCGAAGGGCACCGGCAGGCCCGCCAGTTCCCAGTGCCCCGACGGTGTGTCCTTGCCGCGCGAGACCTCTTCCGCCGCGCCCCAGAGGCCGTCGGGGTCGGCGTCGAGCCCCTCGCCCCGGGCGCCGGAGGCCAGCCGGATCGCGGCCCCCAGCCCCAGCGCGTCGAGATGGGGCAGGTGCAGGGGGCCGCTGCGCCCCGCCTCGGACTCGCCCCGCGCGCAGGCGGCAGCGATGTGGCCGAGCGTGTTGGCGCCGGTGTCGGGGCGGCCCGCGTTGAAGAAGGACGCGGCGTCGGGCGCGCCGCCGACGCCGACGCTGTCCATCACCACGAGAAAGGCGCGCGGCATCAGGCGATCCTTTCGTGGATCAGCGGCGGCTGGTCCGGCGCGCTGCCCGTCAGGTCGAAGGCGCGGCGGACCTGCGCCGCGACGGACCGCGCGGCCTCCTCGCTGGCGGCGTGGATGCGCGCGAGCGGGCGCTGCGGGTCGACCTTGTCGCCGATGCGGGCGATGTCGCTGAGGCCCACGGCAAGGTCGAGCTTGTCGCCGCCTTTCAGCCGCCCGCCGCCCAGGTGCACCACCGCCTCGCCCAGCGCGCGGGTGTCGATCTTGCCGACGAAGCCGGTTTCGCCGGGGTGGACGTCGACCATGACGCGGGCCGCGGGCAGCCGGTCGCGCCAGCGGTCGGTGAAGTCGTGCGGGCCGCCCAGCGCGGCCACCATCTCGCCGAAGGCCTCGGCCGCCTCGCCCGAGGTCAGCGCGTCGGCGATCCGGCTTTCGCCGTCGGCGGCGTCGGCGGCCAGCCCGCCCAGCGCCAGCACCTCGCCGCCCAGGGCCTGCGTCAGCCGCGACAGGGGCGAGGTCAGGTCGCCCGAGGTCAGCGCCTCCATCACCTCGATCACCTCCAGCGCGTTGCCGGCCGAGGGCACCAGCGGCTGGCTCATGTCGGTCACCAGCGCCGAGGTCATGCAGCCCGCGCCCTGCGCGGTGTCGACCAGCGCCTGCGCCAGCGCCAGCGCGTCGGCCGCGTCGGCCATGAAGGCGCCCGAGCCGACCTTGACGTCGAGCACCAGCGCTTCGAGCCCCGCGGCCAGTTTCTTGGACAGGATGGAGGCGGTGATGAGGTCGATGGATTCGACCGTCCCGGTCACGTCGCGGATCGCGTAGAGGCGCTTGTCCGCCGGCGCGATGTCGGCCGAGGCGCCGACGATGGCGCAGCCGATGTCGGCGACCAGCTCCTGCAGCTCCTCGATCGAAACCTGGGTGCGGTAGCCGGGGATGGCTTCCAGCTTGTCGAGCGTGCCGCCGGTGTGCCCGAGGCCGCGGCCCGAGATCATCGGCACGAAGGCCCCGCAGGCCGCCAGCGCCGGCGCCAGCAGGAGAGAAACGCAATCGCCCACGCCGCCGGTGGAATGCTTGTCGATCACCGGCCCGTCGAGCCGCCATTTCAGCACCTGCCCCGACTCGCGCATCGCGGTGGTCAGCTGCACGCGCCCCTTGGGCCCGAGGCCGCGGGTGCAGACCGCCATGGCGAAGGCGCCGGCCTGCGCGTCGGTGACCTCGCCGGTGGCGAGCCCCTCGGCGAACCAGAAGATCTCGGCCTCGCTCAGGCGGTCGCCGTCGCGCAGCTTGGCGAGGATGGCGCGGGCGTCGGTCACGGCGTGCCCTTTTCCGCGTTGGCCATGAAGCCCGCGTCGAAGGCCCCGGGCAGGAGGTCGGCGACGGTCAGGCGCAGCGTGGCGCCCGCGGTGGTGGCCATCGTGACCACCACGTCGCCGGCGGCGAACTCGGCCAGCTTCTGCCGGCAGCCGCCGCAGGGGGGCACGGGCGCGGGGCTGTCGGCGATCACGGCGATCTCGGCGATGCGGCGGTCGCCCGCGGCGACCATGGCGGCGATGGCGCCGGCCTCGGCGCAGGTGCCCTCGGGGTAGGCCACGTTCTCGACGTTGCAGCCCAGATGCACCCGCCCCTCGACCGACCGGAGCGCCGCCCCGACCTTGAAGCCCGAATAGGGGGCGTGGGCGTTGTGCCGCACCGCGGCGGCCTCTTCGATCAGCGACATGGGTGTGCCCTCTCGGTCCCTGGAGGTGTCGGGGACCACTGTGAGCCGCCGGTTTCGCCAGCGCAAGGGTGCGGGCGGTCAGGCGGGGGGCAGCGCAAGCCCGATGGCGGCGGCCTCGGCCTCGACATGGGCCATGAGCGCGTCGAGGTCGGCGCGGCAGGGCGCCCAGAGCGCGGCAAGATCGCCGGTGCGGCGGCGCTTGGCGGCGATGTTCAGCACCTCGGCGATGCGGTAGAGCCGCTCGGCCCCGACCGCGCCCGAGATCGCGATCAGGATATGGGTCTGCGCCCGGATCTCGGGGATGTCGCCCGCCGCCACCCCGGCGTCGAGGGCGGCGCGGGTGGCGCTCAGGTCCTCGTGCAGGCGCGACAGAAGCTCCTCGGCGCCCTCCGGGCCCGCCACCGCCAGCAGCGCGGCAAAGCGCGCCTCGTCGAGCATGCGGCCCAGCCCCGGATCGCCCGGCGCGCCGCCCAGCACGTCCTCGGGCTCGGGCAGGCCGGCGGGGCGGCCGGCGTAGCGCAGGATGGCGCGGCCGAACTCGATCCCCGAGGAGATCGGCTTGCCGATGATGCCGTCCGCGCCCGCGGCGTAGATCGCCTCGCGGTTGTCGCGCAGAACGTAGGCGGTAAGCGCGACCATGGGCATCCGCGCCACCGCGTCGCCGCGCGCGCGCACCCGCGCCATCACGTCGAGGCCCGAGAGCCGCGGCATCTCGATGTCGATCAGCGCGATGTCGAAGGGCTGCCGGTCGAGCATGTCCAGCGCCGCGGCGCCGTCGGCGACGAAGACGGCCTCGGCCTGCATCCTGTCGAGCAGCTGGCGCAGGATGGTCTGGTTGGTCAGGTTGTCCTCGGCCACGAGGATGCGCAGCCCGCCCAGATCGGGCGGCACGCAGGGTGCGGGGCCGGTGCCGTCCCAGTCGATCACCGCCTCGGGCAGGAACAGCCGCGCCGACGCGCCGCCGCCCTCGGGGTTCGACAGGGTCAGCGTGCCGCCGACCTGCGCCGACAGCTCGGCCGCGATGCGCAGGCCAAGGCCGCTGCCGGCATGGTCGCCCACCGGCCCTGCGTCGCCCCCCCGGCCGATCCGGTCGAGCAGCGCCTGCGGGTAGCCCGCGCCGCCGTCCCGCACCGTCAGCGCCAGCCCTGCGCCGCGCGCGCCCTCGATCCGCAGGGTGACCGGCGTGCCGGGCGCGTGGTTGAGCGCGTTGGAGATCAGGTTTCCAAGGATGCGGTCGAGCGTCACCGGCGGCACGGCAAGGCGGTTCGGCATCGCGCCCGCCTGCTCGACTGCGAAGCGGCCCCGCCCCTCGGACGCGCGGCCGGACCAGCGGCCGGCCAGCGCGGCGAGCCAGTCCGCCAGCACGAGGGCGGCGTCGTCCTGCTGGATCAGCGTGTCGCCCACGGCGGCCATCAGGGCGCCGTCCACCAGCGCCGCGAGCGTGTCGGCGGCGGCCTGCACCCGGTCGACCTGCAGCTGCGCCTCGGGCGTCAGCCGCGCGCGGTCGACCAGCCGCAGCCCGCCCACCACGTCCGACATCGCCGACCGGATGTCGTGGCTGAACAGCTGCAGGGTCTCCGCCATCGCGGGCGGACGCCCGCCGGCGGCCGCGCCCTGGTGTCGGCCCGCCTCGTCACCCATGCGCCCATCCTCCGCGAGACCTGTCTCGCGGGACTATAGCCGCAGCCCGGACGCAACTCAAAGCTGAGTGTGCCGGGCCGGTCAGGCGGCCTTGCCGGGGTAGCCGAGCGTGCCGAGCGCCTCGCGGATCTCGTCGAGGATGGCGGGGTCGTCGATGGTGGCGGGCGTCTTGAACGTCTCGCCATCGGCGATCTTGACCATGGTTCCGCGCAGGATCTTGCCCGAGCGCGTCTTGGGCAGGCGGTCGACCACCACGGCCAGCTTGAAGGCGGCCACCGGGCCGATGCGGTCGCGCACCAGCTTGACGCAGTCCTTCACCACCTGCTCGGGCGGGGTCTTGGCGCCCTTGTTCAGGCACAAAAAGCCCATCGGCAGCTGCCCCTTCAGGCTGTCGGCCACGCCGATGACGGCGCATTCGGCGACATCGGGATGCGAGGCCAGCACCTCCTCCATCGCGCCGGTCGACAGGCGGTGGCCGGCCACGTTGATGACGTCGTCGGTGCGCGCCATGATGTAGAGGTAGCCGTCCTCGTCGATCATGCCGGCGTCGCCGGTCTCGTAGTAGCCGGGGAAGTGGGTGAGGTAGGCCTTGCGGAACCGCTCCTCGGCGTTCCACAGGGTCGGCAGGGTGCCGGGGGGCAGCGGCAGTTTCACCGCGATGGCGCCCAGCGTGCCGGGCTTCATCGGGTGGCCGCCCTCGTCGAGGATCTGCACGTCGTAGCCCGGCATCGGCACCGAGGGCGAGCCGATCTTGACCGGCAGCGTCTCGATCCCGAGCGGGTTGCCGGCGATGGCCCAGCCGGTCTCGGTCTGCCACCAGTGGTCGATGACCGGCACGCCCAGCTTGTCCTGCGCCCATTCGATGGTGTCGGGGTCGGCGCGCTCACCGGCGAGGAACAGGCTCTCGAGCGAGGACATGTCGTAGTCGCGCACCAGTTCGCCCATCGGGTCCTCGCGCTTGATCGCGCGAAAGGCGGTGGGCGCGGTGAACAGGCACTTGACCCCGTGGTCGCGGATCACCCGCCAGAAGGTGCCGGCGTCGGGCGTGCCCACGGGCTTGCCCTCGAACACGACGGTGGTGCAGCCGAAGGTCAGGGGCCCGTAGCAGATGTAGCTGTGGCCCACGACCCAGCCCACGTCCGAGGCGGCCCAGAACACCTCGCCGGGGTTCATGTCGTAGAGGTTGCGCATCGACCAGTTCAGCGCCACGAGATGCCCGGCCGTGTGGCGCACCACGCCCTTGGGCTGGCCGGTGGTGCCGCTGGTATACAGGATGTAGGCCGGGTGGTTGCCCTCGACCGGCACGCAGTCGGCCGGCTCGACGCCGTACTGGAAGGCGTGCCAGTCGACGTCGCGGCCGTCCTCGAGGTGCGCCACCTCCTGCTCGCGCTGGAAGATCACGCAGAAATCCGGCTGGTGCCGGGACAGGGCGAGCGCCCCGTCGAGCAGCGGCTTGTAGTGGACGACGCGGCCCGGCTCGATCCCGCAGGAGGCCGCGATGATGCATTTCGGCGTGCAGTCGTCGATCCGCACCGCCAGCTCGTTGGCCGCGAAGCCGCCGAAGACGACGGAATGGATCGCGCCCAGCCGCGCGCAGGCCAGCATCGCCTCGAGCGCCTCGGGCACCATCGGCATGTAGATGATGACGCGGTCGCCCTTGCCCACGCCCTTGGCCTTGAGCGCGCCGGCCAGGCTGGCGACGCGGGTCTGCAGCTCGCGGTAGGTGATCTTGTGGACCGACCCGGTCAGCGGGCTGTCGTGGATGATGGCCACGCGGTCGCCATGCCCTGCGGCGACATGGCGGTCGACCGCGTTCCAGCAGCCGTTCAGCGTGCCGTCCGAAAACCATTCGTAAAGGGGGGCGTTGTCGTCGACCAGCGCCCTGGACGGGCCGGTGAACCAGTCCACCCCCTCGGCCGCCTCCATCCAGAACGTGTTGGGGTCGGTCTTGGCGCGCTCGTAGATCTCGGCATACCGCATGGGTTGTCCCTCCTTCCGCTTGCGCAACTTTCTATCGTTGTCAGGGGGGCGGGCGCAATTCGGCGATAGTGCCGCATGGGGGCGCTAACGGGCCGCCGATCACATCTGATGAAACAGATCGGGCGCCGCTTGTCCGACTCGCGCCTTGGTTGCTTCGATTCCGCTGTGCGCCCGCATCGGGCGGGCGCCGGGAGGAGGAATGTTCCCATGGGCGACAAGAAACCGACGACCAAGAAAGCCGGCGGCGGCAAGACCGGCAAGTAAGCCGACCTGATCCACCAGGGTTCCGCGCCGGGCGCCAACCCTGCCCGGCGCGGGGCCCCTTGCGAGGACTGCGACACCCCGCCCCTCGCCGCGGCGCAGCATCGGCCTATCTCCCGCCTTGCGAACAGGAGATACGCCATGACCCTTGCCCCCGAGGCGCCGAAGCCCCGCTACATCACCCGCCACGTCACCTACCGCCTGCCGATCATCGGCCGCATGGCGCGCGAGGTGGTCGAGGGCCCGGTCGACAACGCCTTTGCCGCCGTGATCGGCGCGGTGTCGGCCGTCGCCATCGGTGTGCTGATCTGGGGCTACCCGGCGCTGATCTTCTCGGCGCTGTTGGCTGCCGCGCTGATGGTGATCACGCTGATCCGCATCACGCTGGGCTGAGGCCCGTCAGCCGTAGGTGCTGACGGGGGTTCCGGCCAGCGCCGAGATGTTCAGAAGCCCGCGCGCCGTGATCGACGGCGTCACGATATGCGCGCGGTTGCCCATCCCCATCAGGATCGGCCCCACCTCGAGGCCGCCGGCCCGCGCCTTGAGCATGTTGCGCGCCGCCCCCGCCGCGTCGGTCGAGGCAAAGACGAGGGCGTTCGCGGCCCCGTCCATCCGGCTGCCCGGCAACAGCCGTTCGCGCAGCTCGGCGTCCAGCGCCGTGTCGACGTGCATCTCGCCCTCGTAGACGAAATCGGTGCCCTCGGCGTCGAGGATCTCCAGCGCCGCGCGCATCCGCCGGCCGCTGTCGGTGTCGAGGTTGCCGAACTGGCTGCCCGAGCACAGCGCCACCTTGGGCGCGATGCCGAAGCGGCGGATGTGGCGGGCGCAGCCGCGCACGGTCTCCGCGATCTGCGCGGGCGTCGGTTCGGGGTGGACCTGCGTGTCGGCGATGAACAGCGGCCCCTCGTCCGAGATCATCAGCGACAGCGCGCCGACCGGGTGCAGCCCGTCGGTCGCCAGCACCTGCGTGATGTAGTTCAGGTGCCACAGATACTGGCCGAACGTGCCGCAGATCAAGCTGTCGGCCTCGCCGCGGTGCACCATGACCGCGCCGATGGCGGTGGTGTTGGTGCGCATGATCGCGCGGGCGAGGTCGGGCGTGACGCCGCGCCGGGCCATCAGGCCGTGGTAGGTCTGCCAGTAGTCGCGGTAGCGCGGGTCGTTTTCCGGGTTCACGAGGTCGAAGTCGCGGCCGGGCACCAGCGTGAGGCCGGCGCGCTCGATCCGGGTGTCGATCACCTCGGGGCGGCCGATCAGGATCGGCTTGTCGGTGGTTTCCTCCAGCATCGCCTGCGCCGCGCGCAACACGCGCTCGTCCTCGCCCTCGGCAAAGACGATGCGGCGCTCGGCGGTGCGGGCGGCCTCGAACACGGGCCGCATGATGAGGGCCGAGCGGAACACCGACTGGTTCAGCCGCTCGCGGTAGGCGTCGAGGTCATCGAGCGGGCGGGTCGCCACGCCCGACTCCATCGCGGCCTTGGCGACCGCGCTGGCGACCACGCCGATCAGGCGGCGGTCGAAGGGTTTCGGGATCAGGTAGTCGGGGCCGAAGGTCAGATGCTCGCCGGCATAGGCGGCGGCGGCCTCGGCGCTGGTGGTGGCGCGGGCCAGCGCCGCGATCCCCTCGATGCAGGCGATCTGCATGGCGTCGTTGATCTCGGTCGCGCCCACGTCGAGCGCGCCGCGGAAGATGAAGGGGAAGCACAGGACGTTGTTGACCTGGTTCGGGAAATCGCTGCGGCCGGTGGCGATGATGGCATCGGGCGCGACGCTGCGGACCTCGTCGGGCAGGATCTCGGGCGTCGGGTTGGCCAGCGCAAACACGATCGGCCGTGGCGCCATGCGGGCGACCATATCGGGCTTCAGCACGCCGGGGCCGGAGAGGCCGAGGAACAGGTCGGCGCCATCGATCACGTCCGACAGGGTGCGCGCGTCGGTCGCCTGCGCGTAGGCCGCCTTCTGCGGGTTCATGTCGATGTCGCGGCCTTCGTGGACGAGGCCGTGGATGTCGCAGAGCCAGACATTCTCGCGCTTGACGCCCAGCTTCAGCAGCATGTTGAGACAGGCGATCCCCGCCGCCCCCCCGCCGGTCGAGACGACCTTGATGTCCTCGAACCGCTTGCCCGCCACGCGCAGCGCGTTGGTGGCGGCGGCGCCCACCACGATGGCGGTGCCGTGCTGGTCGTCGTGGAAGACGGGAATGTTCATCCGCTCGCGGCAGATCTGTTCAACGATGAAACAATCCGGCGCCTTGATGTCCTCGAGATTGATCGCGCCGAAGGTCGGCTCCAGCGCGCAGACGATCTCGGCCAGCTTGACCGGGTCGGGCTCGTTCAGCTCGATGTCGAAGCAGTCGATGTTGGCGAAGGTCTTGAACAGGACCGCCTTGCCCTCCATCACCGGCTTGGAGGCCAGCGCGCCGATGTTGCCGAGGCCCAGCACCGCGGTGCCGTTCGACACCACGGCGACGAGGTTGCCGCGCGTGGTGTAGCGGGCGGCATTGGCGGGATCGGCCTTGATTTCAAGGCAGGCCTCGGCCACGCCGGGGCTGTAGGCGCGGGCGAGATCGCGGCCGTTGGCTAGCGGCTTGGTCGCCCGGATCTCCAGTTTCCCGGGCTTCGGATGCTCGTGGTAGAACAGCGCCGCGGCGCGCAACCCGTCCTGCTTGTCGTCGCTCATGACACCCTCCCGCCTCGGATTTGTTTAACGTTAAACATTCTTTGGCCCAGACCCGGAACGCGGCGCAACGCCGCGCGGGTCAGACGAACTGCTCCCGGATCAGCCGCTCCTCCAGCCCGTGTCCGGGGTCGAACAGGATGCGGTGCCGGATCGACGGCTCGGACCGGATCTCGACCGAGACGACATTGGCGACCGACCGGCTGTCGGCATCGGCCATCACCGGCCGCTTGCCGGGCTCGGTCACCTCGAAGCGCACCACGGCCGTCTTGGGCAACAGCGCGCCGCGCCAGCGCCGGGGCCGGAAGGCGGCCACCGCGGTGACGGCCAGCACGTCCGCCCCGATGGGCAGGATCGGCCCGTGGGCGGAATAGTTGTAGGCCGTGGAGCCGGCGGGCGTGCACACCAGCGCCCCGTCGCACACCAGTTCCGCCATGCGCAGCCGCCCGTCGACGTAGATCTTGAGCTTGGCCGCCTGCGGGCCCGCGCGCAGCAGGCTGACCTCGTTGATCGCCAGCGCCTCGACCACCTTGCCGGCGGTGGTGGTGGCGGTCATGTGCAGCGGGTTGATCACCGCCTCCTCGGCCTGTTCCAGCCGGTCGATCAGGTCATCCTCCTGGTAGGCGTTCATCAGGAAGCCGACAGTGCCGCGGTTCATGCCGTAGACCGGCGCCTCGAGCGCCTGGGTGGCGTGCAGGGTCTGCAGCATGAAGCCGTCGCCGCCCAGCGCCACGATCACGTCCGCCTCCTCGGGGGCGTAGGTGCCGTAGCGGGCCTCCAGCCGCGTCTTCGCGTCCTGCGAAAGCGCGGTATCGGATGCGAGAAACGCGATGTTGCGCGCCGCGGGCATGGCCGCCTCCTCCTGCCGTCGAGGGCACCCTCGCCCGCGCGGATCGGAAACTCAATCCTTCATCGGCGCGGGGCGCGCCGCTTTCCGTGGGCCGGGCGCCGCATTGCGCCCTTCCCTGCGGGCCTTCCATCGCCTAAACCGCGCGCTAACTGTCACCGGCCAGACATCCAGCCGCCCAGAGGAGGTTCAGCCATGAACGCCCCCCACCGCGATGAAGGCTTCTTCACCGAGACGCTCGAAACCCGCGACCCCGAGATCTTTGGCGCGATCCGCAAGGAACTCGGCCGCCAGCGCGACGAGATCGAGCTGATCGCGTCGGAAAACATCGTGTCCGCCGCCGTGATGGAGGCGCAGGGCTCGGTGATGACCAACAAGTACGCCGAGGGCTACCCGGGCCGGCGCTACTACGGCGGCTGCCAGTACGTCGACATCGCCGAGGATCTGGCCATCGACCGGGCCAAGGCGCTGTTCGGCGTGGGCTTCGCCAACGTGCAGCCGAACTCGGGGAGCCAGGCCAACCAGGGCGTGTTCACCGCGCTGCTGCAGCCGGGCGACACCATCCTGGGCATGAGCCTCGACGCGGGCGGCCACCTGACCCACGGCGCCAAGCCCAACCAGTCGGGCAAGTGGTTCAACGCGATCCAGTACGGCGTGCGGCAGCAGGACCTGCAGATCGACTACGACCAGATCGCCGAGCTGACCGCCCAGCACCAGCCCAAGATGCTGATCGCCGGCGGCAGCGCGATCCCGCGGATCATCGACTTTGCCAAGATGCGCGAGATCGCGGATTCGGTCGGCGCCTACCTGCTGGTGGACATGGCGCATTTCGCGGGGCTGGTGGCCTCGGGCCACTACCCCTCGCCCTTCCCGCACGCCCATGTGGCGACGACGACCACCCACAAGACGCTCCGCGGCCCCCGCGGCGGCATGATCCTGACCGATGACGAGGGCATCGCCAAGAAGGTCAACTCGGCCATCTTCCCGGGGATCCAGGGCGGGCCGCTGATGCACGTCATCGCCGCCAAGGCCGTGGCCTTCGGCGAGGCGCTGCGCCCCGAGTTCAAGGACTACCAGGCCCAGGTGATCCGCAACGCGCAGGCGCTCGCCGACCAGCTGATGAAGGGCGGCCTCGACATCGTCACCGGCGGCACCGACACGCACCTGATGCTGGTCGACCTGCGGCCCAAGGGCGTGAAGGGCAACGCGACCGAGAAGGCGCTCGGCCGCGCGCACATCACCTGCAACAAGAACGGCATCCCCTTCGACACCGAGAAGCCGACGATCACCTCCGGCATCCGGCTCGGCAGCCCTGCGGGCACGACCCGCGGCTTCGGCGAGCCCGAGTTCCGCCAGATCGGCGACTGGATCACCGAGGTGGTGGACGGGCTTGCCGCCAACGGCGAGGACGGCAACGGCGCCGTCGAGGCCAAGGTGCGCGCCGAGGTCGAGGCGCTCTGCCAGCGTTTCCCGATCTACCCCCGGCTCTGATCCGCCGACGGGGCCCCGGCCCCCTGCGACAACCTTGCAGCCCCCCGCCGACCATGGCAAATTTGCACGGACGGCGGGGGGTTCCTATGTCTGGCTCGACCAGGCCGTGACCCCATGGCCTACAGATTGATCGAGACCGGAAAGATGCACGCCGCTTCGTCCGCCCGCCCCGAGATCACCCCGCATTACCGCGCCGAGGCCGAGCGCGAGATCCGCGCCTTCACCCGAGGCTGGACGGCGCGCGACGACCGCCTCGCCGCGCTCAGCTACGGCGCCACCTTCGCGGTGTATTTCCTGACGCTTTGGCTGGCCCTGCAGGCCTGGCCGGCCTGGTGGCTGGTGGTGCCGCTGGTGGTGCTGAACGCGCTGGCGGGCGTGCGGCTCTACGTGCTGCAGCATGACTGCGGCCACGGCTCGCTGTTCTCGACCCGGCGGCGCAACGACCTGGCCGGCCACGGGCTCAGCGTGTTCACCCTGACGCCCTACCGGGTGATGCAGTCGAACCACAACGACCACCATTCCCACCTCGGCAACCTCGACGAGCGGCACACCACCGAGATCTACACCATGACCCTACGGGAATGGGAGCAGGCGGGGCTCTGGACGCGGCTGTGGTACCGGCTCTACCGCAACCCGCTGATCCTGATCCCGATCGGGGGCATGTTCACCTATGTCCTGGCCTACCGCTGGCCCAAGAACGCCGGCCGCGTCGACCCCAAGGGCGTGATCCTGCACAACCTCGGCCTCGCGGCCTGGGTCGCGCTGATCTGGTGGGCGGCGGGGGTGCCGGGCCTCGTGATCTACGCCGGAACGGTCTTCGTCGCGGGCTGCGTGGGGGTGTTCCTGGTCTACCTGCAGCACAATTTCGAGGACACCTGGTGGGACCGCAAGCCGGACCTGAACCCGGCCCGCGCCGCGCTGCAGGGGTCCTCGGCGCTGGACCTCGGCTGGTGGTTCGACCTGGCGGTGGCGAACATCACCTACCACGACATCCACCACTTCAACGCCAACATCCCGAGCTACCGGCTGCGCGCCTGCCACCGGGCCCTGCGCGAGAAGTACGAGGTGCAGACCATCGGCTGGGCCGAGGCGTTCCGGTCCTTCACCCTCAAGCTCTGGGACGAGGACCAGGGGCGGCTGGTGCCCTTCCCGCGCCAGCCGAGCCGCGTGGCGGTGGCGAGCGCCTGAAGTGGGGGGCCAGCCCCCCGTCGCCCTTGGCGACTCCCCCCGGAGTATTTGCAAAGCAAAGATGACCAGGGGCCCGTTAACCTTAACGCGCGGTTGACGCCGCAGGGCCGCCCTGCCCTCATCTTTGCTTCACAAATACTCAAGTCCGACCGCGCAGCCCGCGCGACGCCGGGATGGCTCAGGCCGCCGCCACCGCCTTGCGCGCCATGTCCCAGTAGAGCGCCTCGACCGTCGCCCGGTCGAGCCGCCCACCCTCGCGGTACCAGGTCGTCACCCCGGTCAGCATCGCGATGAGCGCCATGGTGGCGAGCTTGGTGTCGGCCACGTCGAACACCCCGGCCGCGCGCCCGCGCCGCAGGATCGCCTCCAGCCGGGTCTCGTAGTCGCGCCGTAGCCCCTCGATCACCGCGAAGTTCGCGGGGTCGAGATTGCGCAGCTCCATGTAGGCGATGAACACCAGGTCGGGCCGGTCGAGGTGGTAGCGGATGTGGTGGCGCACGAAGCTTTCCAGCTGCATCAGCGGCGGGGCCTCGGGCGGCGCCCAGTCGGCCAGCAGGTCCTCCAGGTGGTCCCGCATCAGGTCGAACAGCAGCGCCTGCTTGTCCGGCGTGTAGAGGTAGAGTGCGCCGGCCTGCACCCCCACCTCGGCCGCGATCTGGCGCATCGACACGGCGGCGAAGCCGTGGCGCGCGAACAGCCGCAGGGCGGCCTCCCGCAGCCGGGGGCCGGTGATGTCCGCGTGGCTGCCCTGTTTGCGTGCCATGGCGCCAGATTATCTGAACGCCCGTTCAATTCAACCGCGCTGGACAGCGGGGGGCGCAAGCGGCTAGCTGTGCCCATGCTGCCCCGCCTCTTCGCCCTCGCCTGCCTTGCCTGCCTTGCCGCCTGCGGCCCGTCGCGGCCCGACCTCGCGAGCCGGATCAGCGCCGAGGGGCGTGCCGCCGATTTCCCCGCGCTGCAGCCGCTCGGCCCCCTGCTCGACCGCAGCGACGCGCTCCTGCCGCGCAGCGCCGCGCGCGAGGGGGCGGCGCTGGAGGCGCGGGCGGCCGACCTGCGCCGCCGGGCCGCGCTCCTTCGGGCGATGCCCCTGTGACGCGCGTTGCAGCGCCGGGGCGAAGCCGCTAACACGGGCGCCGAACCCCGCTGACCAGCCCCGGAGGAGCCCCGATGTCTGACCCCCTGCGCCTTGGCATCGCCGGGCTTGGCACCGTCGGTGTCGGCGTCGTCAAGATCGTCCAGCGCCAGGCGCGGCTGCTGGAGCTGCGCTGCGGCCGGCCGATCGAGATCACCGCGATCTCGGCGCGCTCGCGGACCAAGGACCGGGGCGTCAACCTGTCCCGCTACGCCTGGGAGGACGATCCCGTGGCGCTGGCCCGCCGGCCGGACGTGGACGTGTTCGTGGAGCTGATGGGCGGCTCGGACGGGCCCGCCAAGGCGGCGACCGAGGCGGCCATCGCCGCGGGCAAGGACGTGGTGACGGCGAACAAGGCGATGCTCGCGCTGCACGGGCAGGCGCTGGCCGAGGCGGCCGAGGCCAAGGCCCGCGTCCTGCGCTTCGAGGCCGCTGTCGCGGGCGGCATCCCGGTCATCAAGGCGCTGACCGAGGGGCTGGCCGGCAACGCGGTCAGCCGCGTGATGGGCGTGATGAACGGCACCTGCAACTACATCCTGACCCGGATGGACAACGCCGGGCTGACCTACGAGCAGGCCTTCGCCGAGGCCGATGGCCTGGGCTACCTGGAGGCCGACCCGACGCTCGACGTGGGCGGCATCGACGCGGCGCACAAGCTGACGCTGCTGGCCGCCATCGCCTTCGGCACCAAGGTGGATTTCGACGCGATCCAGCTGGAGGGGATCGGCGCGATCACCATCGAGGACATCCGCCGCGCGGGCGACATGGGCTACAAGATCAAGCTGCTGGGCGTGGCGCAGATGACGGGCCGGGGCCTGGAACAGCGGATGTCGCCCTGCCTGGTGCCGGCCTCCTCGCCGCTGGGGCAGCTGGAAGGCGGCACCAACATGGTGGTGATCGAGGGCAGCAGCGTCGGCCAGATCGTGCTGCGCGGCCCCGGCGCGGGCGAGGGCCCGACCGCCAGCGCGGTGATGTCGGACGTATGCGACATCGCCCGCGGCACGCGGCTGCCGACCTTCGGCCAGCCGGCGGTCACGCTGGCCGACGCGCCCCCCGCCAGCGCCGCCAGCCCCGCCTGCTACTACCTGCGGATGGAACTGGCCGACAAGCCCGGGGCGCTCGCCAAGGTCGCCACCGTGCTGGGCGAGGCCGGCATCTCGATCGACCGGATGCGCCAGTACGACCACCCCGGCGAGAATGCCCCGGTGCTGATCGTCACGCACAAGACGGCGCGCCCGAACCTCGACACCGCGCTGGCCGCCCTGCCCGGCACCGGCGTGCTGACCGGGGCGCCGGTGGCGCTGCGGATCGAGGAGGTCTGAGCCCCTACCGCAGCAGCGATGCCGCGCAGGCGTCGGCCGCGCCGACGCGGTCGGCCGCGGGCGCCATCCGGGTGCGCAGGTCGAGGGCGAAGCGTGGGCTGGCCTGGTAGGTCGCGCTGTCGACCAGCCCCTCCACCGGGCTGAGGGTGACGAAGCCCACCAGCCCCCCCGTCGCCTGCGCCAGCGCCGCGGTGCAGCCCTCGGGCGCCGAGGGGCAGCCCGCGGTGCAGAGCGCGGCCAGCGGCGCGTCGAGGTCCTTGCGGTCGGGCACCGCGGCCAGCGTGGCCGTCACCACCGCGAGCAGCACCGGGTCCGAAACCCCCGTGGCCGGATCGCTCAGCAGGTCGCGCAGGCCCTCCAGCAGCGGCAGGCCGTGCCCCTGCAGGGCCGGATGCGCGCCCGCCGCGGCGACCTGCGTCCAGGCCCCCTCGGGGCCCAGACCGCCGATGTTGTAGAGCGTGACCAGCGCCCGGTAGGCCGCGCCCGTCTCGCCCGCGTCGAGCAGGGTTTGCAGGGCCGCGGCCATCTCGGCGGGGGTCGCCTGCGACAGGCCGCTGGCGACGGTGGCAAGCGCCGCCGCGACGGGCCCGTCCGCGCCCGCCACCCGCAGCCACGAGGTGCCCGACAGCCCGCCCGGGGCGCGGGTCAAGGCGATCCGGTCGGCCCGCGGCAGGGCCTCGACCGCGGCGGGCACGAGCCCGTCGGCCACCACCGCGCCCAGCAGCGCCTGCGCGGCCGGGTTGCCCGCCTGCGCCAGCGCCGAAAGCTGGCCGAGCGCGGCCATGTCGTCGGCGCCGGACAGCCAGGCGTCGCGCGCGGCGGCGAAACCGGGGTCCTCGGCGCCGGGCCAGGTTGGGGATTGGGCGGCGGCGGGGCAGGCAAGGATCAGGGACAGGGCAAGCGCGCGCAGCATGGGGGCCTCCGGGGCGATGTGTGGGCCGAGCATAGCACGCCGGGGGGCCGCCCCGTCAGGCGGGGTTTCCCGGCCCCCTGTGCGCGCCGCGCCGCCCGGCTATCTGACGCCGGGCCACCCCGACCGAGACGCCCGCATGGACTGGACCACGCCGATCGACGCCTACTGCGAACGCCTGGGGCCGGGGCTCTGGGCCGAGCCGGTGAACGCGCTGACCAACGCCGCCTTCCTGGTGGCGGCGTTGGCGGGCGCGGTCGCCGCCCTGCGCGCGGGGCTGCGGGACCGGGCGCTCTGGGTGCTGATCGCGCTGGCGGCGGCCATCGGGGTCGGGTCCTTCCTGTTCCACAGCTTCGCCACGCCCTGGGCGGCGCTGGCCGACGTGACGCCGATCTGGGCCTTCGTCGCGCTCTACCTCTATAGCTTCGGCACCCAAGTCGCCGGCGTCCGCCCCCTGCGCCTGGTGTTCGGCACCGCGCTGGGGCTGGTCGCGCTGATCGCGGCGATGGCGGGGCTTGACGCGGCGCTGGACGGGGCGGCGGCCGTACTGAACGGGTCCGAGCACTACGCCCCGGCCCTGCTGGCGATGCTGGTCTTTTCCGTCCTGTTGCACCGCCGGCACCACCCGCTCGCGCCCCTCGTCGCCGCCGCCACGGCGACCTTCGCGCTGTCGCTGACGTTTCGCACGCTCGACGCGCCGCTCTGCCCCGCGCTGCCCCTGGGCACGCATTTCCTGTGGCACCTCCTGAACGCCACGGTGATCGGGCTGTTGCTGATCGCGCTTGTCCGCGGGCTGCGGCCCGGCCGTTAGCGCCCCCATGCTGGACGCGGGCAGGCCGGGCCGCTAGACCGGGGCCAACCGCAGCATTTCAAGGCCCCTTCCCCATGTCGCAGACCACCGATTTCAACGACCGCATGCTGTCGCTGGGCCTCGCCCGCGTGTCCGAGGCCGCCGCGATGGCGTCCGCGCGCCTGATCGGCCGCGGCGACGAGAAGGCCGCCGACCAGGCCGCCGTGAACGCCATGCGCGAGCAGCTGAACAAGCTGGACATCAAGGGCGTCGTCGTCATCGGCGAGGGCGAGCGCGACGAGGCCCCCATGCTCTACATCGGCGAGGAGGTCGGCACCGGCGAAGGCCCCGAAGTCGACATCGCGCTCGACCCGCTCGAGGGCACGACGCTGACCGCCAAGGACATGCCGAACGCCCTGACCGTGATCGCCATGGGCCCGCGCGGGTCGATGCTGCACGCCCCCGACGTCTACATGGAAAAGCTCGCCATCGGGCCGGGCTACCGCAAGGGCGTGGTGACGCTCGACATGTCGCCCTCCGAGCGTGTCAGCGCGCTGGCCGCCGCGCGGGGTTGCTCGACCACCGACATCACCGTCTGCGTGCTGGAACGCCCGCGCCACCAGGCCATGATCGACGAGCTGCGCACCACGGGCTGCGCCATCCGCCTGATCACCGACGGCGACGTGGCCGGCGTGATCCACTGCGCCGAGCCCGAGGTGACGGGCATCGACATGTACATGGGCCAGGGCGGCGCGCCCGAGGGCGTGCTGGCCGCCGCGGCGCTGAAATGCATGGGCGGGCAGATCTTCGGCAAGCTCCTGTTCCGCAACGACGACGAGAAGGCGCGCGCCAGGAAGGCCGGCATCACCAACCTCGACCGGGTCTACACCCGCGACGACATGGTGACCAAGGACGTGATCTTTGCCGCGACCGGCGTCACCGACGGCTCGATCCTGCCCGGCATCAAGCGCGAGCCCGGCTTCCTGACCGCCGAGACGATCCTGATGCGGTCCAAGACCGGGTCGGTGCGGCGGATGACCTACCGCAACCCGGTCAAACAGGGGTGACGACTCACGGGCGCTGCCGGTAGGGTGGCGCCCATGTCGATCCCACAACATATGGACATCTCCGACGCCTTCCTCGGCGTCGAGACCTCGCTGACCGGCCGCCGCTGGCTGGGCCCCGCGCCCGACACCGCGCGGCTGGCCGAGGCGCTGATGCAGCGCGCCGACCTGCCGCCGCCGCTGGCCCATGTGCTGGCGCGCCGGGGCGTCGCGCCCGAGGAGGCGGCGGGCTTTCTCGCGCCCGCGCTGCGCGACCTGATGCCCGACCCCGCGCGGCTGGCCGACATGGGCCGCGCCGCCGAGCGGGTGCTGATCGCGCTGGAGCGCCGCGAGCGCATCGCCATCTTCGCCGACTACGACGTCGACGGCGGCGCCTCGGCCGCGTTGCTGATCGGCTGGCTGCGCGCGATGGGACACGCCGCGACGCTCTACATCCCCGACCGGATCGACGAGGGCTACGGCCCGAACGAGCCCGCCATGGCGGCGCTCGCCCGCGACCACGCGCTGATTGTCTGCGTCGATTGCGGGACGCTGTCGCATGGCCCGATCGCGGCGGCCAAGGGCGCCGACGTGATCGTGCTCGACCACCACCTCGCCGGCGCGACGCTGCCGGCCTGCGTGGCCGTGGTGAACCCCAACCGGCAGGACGAGGACGGGTCGCTCGGGCATCTCTGCGCCGCGGGGGTCGTGTTCCTGCTGCTGGTCGAGCTGAACCGCCGCCTCCGCGCGGGCGGGCGCCCGGGGCCCGACCTGATCGCCAGCCTCGACCTCGTCGCGCTGGCGACCGTCGCGGACGTGGCCCCGCTTGTCGGCCTGAACCGCGCCTTCGTGCGGCAGGGCCTGAAGGTGATGGCGCGCCGGTCGCGGCCGGGGCTGGTGGCGCTGGGGGACGTGGCCCGCCTCGACCGGCCGCCGACGGCCTACCACCTCGGCTATGTCTTCGGCCCCCGGGTGAACGCCGGCGGGAGAATCGGCGCGGCGGATCTCGGCGCGCGGCTGCTGGCGACCGAGGATCCCGCCGAGGCGGCGGAGCTGGCAAAGCGCCTCGACACGCTGAACACCGACCGACGCGAGATCGAGGGCCGGGTGCGCGACGCGGCCATGGCGCAGGCCGAGGCCCGCGGGCTGGACGCCGCGCTGGTCTGGGCGGCCGAGGACGGCTGGCACCCCGGCGTGGTCGGCATCGTCGCGGCGCGGCTGAAGGAGGCGACGAACCGCCCGGCGGTCGTGATCGGCTTCGACGGCGACGCCGGCAAGGGCTCGGGCCGCTCGGTCTCGGGCGTCGACCTCGGCGCGGCGGTGCAGCGGCTGGCCGCAGAGGGGCTGATCGAGAAGGGCGGCGGCCACCGCATGGCGGCGGGCCTGAGCCTCAGCCGCGCCCAGCTGGAGCCCGCCATGGCGCGGCTGACCGAGCTGATGGCGAAACAGGGCGCGGGCGACCGCGGGCCCGGCGACCTGCGCCTCGACGGGATGCTGATGCCGGCCGCCTGCACCGTCGAGCTGATCGAGCGGCTGGAGGAGGCCGGCCCCTTCGGCGCCGCAGCCCCCGCCCCCCGCTTCGCGCTGCCCGGCCTGCGCATCCGCCACAGCCGGCCTGTCGGCCAGGGGCACCTGAAGCTGACCCTGTCGGACGGGGTGTCGACCCTCGACGCGATCTGCTTCGACGCCGCGGGCTCGGGCCTCGACGCGGCGCTGCAGGCCCATGGCGGTCGCGCGCTGCATGTGGCGGGGCGGATCGAGGTGAACCACTGGAACGGGCGGCAGACGGTGCAGCTCCGCCTCGACGACGCCGCCTGGGCCGAGTGACGGCGCGCCTGGAACTTTCGCACGGCCGGGCGAAAAATCCGCTTGAACCCCGCCGCGCCTTTTTCTAGATACCAGCCCACGCCGAAGCGCGGCCCGTTCGTCTATCGGTTAGGACGCCAGGTTTTCAACCTGGAAAGAGGGGTTCGATTCCCCTACGGGCTGCCACGGCGAAATCCCCCACACTGGTCTCTGAACATGTGGCCCCGCCGTTGTGCGCGCTGGCCCGCGGCCGCTTGCCCGGTGGCCGGCGGAGGGCTACTCCGGTAGCCGCGGGCGCGGGTCCCGCGGGACCGGAGGGGGAGCCCACCCATGGCCAACAGCGGACGCCTGAGCCTCGCGCAGGAGATTGCCCGCCTGCGCAACACGGTGCGCTGGTCGATCGAGGGCTTCGCCGCCGCGTGGCGCGACGAGAAGAGCCTGCGGCAGTGGTCGGGCCTGAACGTGGTCGGCTGGGTGCTTTTGGGCGTGGTCCGCTTCCCCGCCGGCGAGACGGCGCTCCTGGTGGCGCTCGGCGCGATGGTCGTGGTGCTGGAACTGGTGAACAGCGCCATCGAGGCCACGGTGGACTACATCTCGACCGAACAGCACCCGCTGGCCAAGAAGGCCAAGGACGTCGCCAGCGCCGCCGTCGCGGTCAGCGCCCTGGCCTGGGGCGCCTGCTGGCTGATCCTGCTGCTGGCCTGACGGGGGCGCGCGATCGGGGGGCACGGCCCGGCGATGAGCCGGCCTTATAGAAGGCCAGTCGAACAGACGCGAACAGACGCGCAGTGTGACGCGGGAATGTTCGAAATTGTATATTGCACTCAATTGGTCACGATCAGAGGCACACCACAGGGCAATACGTGAGGAGACAATTTTATCTGATTTTGTAAACTTATTTGAACTTGATCAAAATTTTTCGGCGATTGTTGTTCGATAGTGATATACCCCATTACCAACGCCCTGCGCCGCAGCACATGCCATCACGCCCGGAATGTCCGTTTCAGACAATCCTCTTTCGCCGCACCACCCGACCCACACAGAGGTCCCGCCTCAAGCACCGCTCATGCCAAACGCACATCCAGCACGAGGCCCCGCCATGACTGATCATGCGCAGGCGGGGCCTGATCTCGACCGACACGGCATACCTCACCCGGCTTCCAGGCCTGGCGACGTGAGCCCACCCTGACCTCGCCCCTGCGCGGCAACGGGGCTTGACCCCGGCGCGGATACGGGGACGATCTGCAGCCGGAAAAAGACCCATAACCAACAGGGACGGACCAGATGACCTTGAAAGGCATTCTCCTGTCGGCCTCGCTGATCGCGCTGGCCGGCGCCGCCGCCGCCGAGACGCGGATCGGCATGATCACCACGCTGTCGGGGGGCGGCGCCTCGCTCGGGATCGACGTGCGCGACGGCTTCCTGCTCGCGCTCGAGCAGTCGGGCCGCGACGACATCGAGGTGATCATCGCCGACGACGAGCAGGCCCCCGACGTGGCCGTGCAGCTGGCCGACCGCATGATCCAGTCGGACGACGTCGACATCATGACCGGCATCATCTGGTCGAACCTCGCCATGGCCGTGGTGCCCTCCGTCACCGCGCAGGGCCTGTTCTACCTGTCGCCCAACGCCGGCCCCTCGCAGCTTGCGGGCCGCGGCTGCCACCCGAACTATTTCAACGTCGCCTGGCAGAACGACAACCTGCATGAGGCCGCGGGCGCCTACGCCAACAGCGCGGGCTACACCAACAGCTTCATCCTCGCGCCGAACTACCCCGCCGGGCAGGACGCGCTGGCCGGCTACAAACGCTTCTACGAGGGCGGCCTCGCGGGTGAGATCTACACCCAGCTCGGCCAGACCGACTACGCCGCCGAGATCGCGCAGATCCGGGCCTCGGGCGCCGACAGCGTGTTCTTCTTCCTGCCGGGCGGCATGGGCATCTCGTTCCTGCGCCAGTATGCCGACAGCGGCCTCGACATCCCCGTCATCGGCCCGGCCTTCTCCTTCGACCAGAACATCCTGCAGGCGGTGGGCGCGGCGGCGCTGGGCGTGGTGAACACCTCGCAGTGGTCGCCCGACCTCGACAACGAGGCCAACACCGCCTTCGTCGCGGCCTTCCGGGAGGCCTATGGCCGGATCCCGTCGCTCTACGCCAGCCAGGGCTTCGACACCGCGAACCTGATCCTGTCGGCCCTCGCGGTCGCCCACCCGTCCGAGGACCCCGACGCCTTCCGCGCCGCGCTGCAGGCCGCCGATTTCGCCTCGACCCGCGGCGATTTCGCCTTCGGGCCGAACCACCACCCGATCCAGGACATCTACGTCCGCGAGGTGGTGCAGGAGGGCGACATCTTCACCAACCGCGTGATCGGCGTGGCGCTGGAGGATCGCGGCGACGCCTACGCCGCCGAATGCTCCATGTGAGCTGAAACCAGTCTGACCGACCGGGGCCGGTCCCGCGGGGCCGGCCCCGACGCATGAGAGGGGGCGAGATGTCCGCGATCCTGATCGTCGAGCAGGTGCTGAACGGCCTGCAGTTCGGCGTGATGCTGTTCCTGATGGCGGCCGGCCTGACGCTGATCTTCGGCGTCATGGGGCTGATCAACCTCGCGCACGGGTCGCTCTACATGGTCGGCGCCTTCGTGGCGGCGACGGTGGCGGCGGCGACGGGGTCGTTCCTGCTGGCGCTGGTGGCGGCGATGGGGGCCGCGGCGATGGCCGGGGCGCTGATCGAGATGACGGTGATCCGGCGGCTGTACCACACCGACCACCTCGACCAGGTTCTGGCGACCTTCGCCCTGATCCTGGTGTTTTCCGAGGGCACGCGGTGGATCTTCGGGTCCTTCCCGCTCTACCTCGCGCGACCCGAGGCGCTGGCGGGCTCGCTCACCCTGCCCTTCGGCATCGAATACCCGCGCTACCGGCTGGCGCTGATCGGCGCGGGGCTGGCGGTGGCGCTGGGCCTGTGGCTCCTGATCGCGAAGACGCGCATCGGCATCCGGATCCGCGCGGGCGAGAACGACCGCGAGATGATCGCGGCGCTCGGCGTCGACATCCGCACGCTCTACACCTTCGTCTTCGCCCTCGGCGCGGCGCTGGCGGGCCTTGCCGGCGCGCTGGTGGGCGCGATCCAGTCGGTGCAGGTGGGCATGGGCGAGCCCGTGCTGATCCTGGCCTTCGTGGTCATCGTGATTGGCGGCATCGGGTCGATCAAGGGCGCCTTCGTCGGCGCGCTGGTGGTGGGGCTGACCGACACGCTGGGCGGCATCTTCCTGCCGGAACTGTTCAAGCTGTTCATGGAGCCCGCCTCCGCCACCCAGGTCGGCGCCTCGCTGGCGTCGATGGCGATCTACCTGCTGATGGCCGCGGTCCTGATCTGGCGGCCCACGGGCCTGTACGGGGCGCGCGCATGAGCCGGGAGGGCTACGTCAACGCGGCCCTGATCGCCGGGCTGATCGGTGTGCCGCTCTGGGCGCATGTCGCGGGCGAGCCGTTCACCATCACGCTGGCCACCCGCGCGGTGATCTTCGCGCTGGCGGCGGTCGGGCTGAACCTCGCGCTGGGGCTCGGGGGGCTGGTCAGCCTCGGCCACGCGGTGTTCTTCGGGATCGGCGGCTATGCGATGGGGATTCTGGCTTTCCATGCACAGACTTACACGCCGATGTTCCCGGATTGGTTGAACATCGAAGGCACGAAATCCATGCCGGTGATCTGGCTTGTCGCGGTGGTGTCCTCCGCCCTGGCCGCGCTGGTCATCGGGCTACTGTCGCTGCGGACATCCGGCGTGTATTTCATAATGATTACATTGGCTTTCGGGCAGATGTTCTACTACTTCGCGATCTCCTGGCGCGCCTATGGCGGCGAGGACGGGATGTCGATCTACCTGCGCAACAGCTTCCCCGGCCTGAACACGCTCGACCCGATCCAGTTCTACGGCCTGTGCTTCGTGCTGCTGTGCGCCGCGCTGTGGCTGACCGCCCGCATCGCGCGCGCGCCCTTCGGCCTGCTCCTCAACGCCGCGCGGCAGGTGCCGCACCGGGTCGAGACCGTGGGCCTCGACGGGCAGCGGGCGAAGCTGGTGGCCTTCGTGATCTCGGGCGCGATCACCGGGCTCGCCGGCGCGCTGTTTGCCGACCTCAACCGCTTCGTCAGCCCGACCATGTTCAGCTGGCACATGTCGGGCGAGATCATGATCTTCGTCATCCTCGGCGGCGTCGCGCGGCTGTTCGGGCCGGTCGCGGGCGCGGTGCTGTTCGTGGCGATGGAGCATGTGCTGGGCGACCTGTGGGACCACTGGCACATCCTGCTCGGGCTTCTGCTGCTGGGCGTGGTGCTGTTCGCCCGCGGGGGCGTGATCGGCCTGCTGGCAGGAAAGGCGCGGACCCATGACTGACCCGGTGCTGGAGGTCCGCGGCCTGACCAAGCGCTTCGGCGCGCTGGTGGTGTCGGACGCGATCGACCTGAGCCTGAACCCCGGCGAGATCCACGCGCTGATCGGCCCGAACGGCGCCGGCAAGACCACCCTGATCGCGCAGGTCTGCGGGATGCTCGCCCCCGATGCCGGCCGGATCCGGCTCAAGGGGCAGGACGTGACCGCCCTGCCCGCGCGCGCCCGGGCGCGGCGGGGGCTGGCGCGCACCTTCCAGATCTCGGCGCTGGCGATGGAGGACACGGTCCTGCAGAACGCGATGCTGGGCGCGCTGGGGGCCGCGGCGACGCCCTGGCGGCTGTTCCGGCCGGTGCTGCAGGACGCCGCCCTCCGGGCCACGGCCGAGGCGGCGCTGAGCCGCGTGGGCCTGCTGGACAAGGCGGCGGTGCGCACGGCCGAACTGTCCCACGGCGAGCGGCGGCAGCTGGAGGTCGCGGTCGCCCTGACGCTGAAGCCCGCGGCCTTCGTGATGGACGAACCCATGGCAGGCCTCGGCGCCGAGGGCGGGCAGAAGATGACCGCGCTGCTGGACCAGCTGCGGCACGAGGCCCCGATCCTGCTGGTGGAACACGACATGGACGCGGTGTTCGCGCTGGCCGACCGGATCAGCGTGCTGGTCTACGGCCGCGTCATCGCCAGCGGCCCGCCCGACGCGATCCGCGCCGACGCCGCCGTGCGCGAGGCCTACCTGGGGGACGCGGCATGACGCTCCTGACCCTCGAGGCCGTCACCGCCCGCTACGGGGCGAGCCAGGCCCTGTTCGGCATCGACCTGACCGTCGCCGAGGGCGAGGTCGTGGCGATGATGGGCCGGAACGGCATGGGCAAATCCACCACGGTCAAGGCGATCTGCCGGATGCTGCCCGCCGGGGGGCGGCTGGTGTTCGACGGCCACGACCTGACGCGGCTCTACAGCCACCAGGCGGCGCGGCTCGGCATCGGCCTGGTGCCCGAGGGGCGGCGCTGTTTCCGCGACCTGACGGTGGAGGAGAACCTGATCGTCGCGGCCCGGGCGGGCCATTGGGACCTGGGGCGCATCGGCGACCTGTTCCCGCGCCTCGCCGAGCGCCGGGGCCAGCGCGCCGCGACGCTGTCGGGCGGCGAGCAGCAGATGCTGGCGATCGGGCGCGCGCTGATGACGAACCCGCGGCTCCTGATCCTCGACGAGGCGACCGAGGGGCTGGCGCCGTTGATCCGGGCCGAGATCTGGGCCGCCATCGCGCGGCTCAAGACCGAGACCGGGCTTGCGATCCTGGTCATCGACAAGTCGCTGAAGGAGCTCAGACAGGTCTCGGACCGCGCCGTGCTGGTCGCGCGCGGGCAGGTCGCCTGGGAGGGGCCGATGGCCGCGCTCGACGCCGAGACCAGCGAACGCCACGTCGGCGTGTGACGCGCCGGCGGCGCGGCCTGCCCCCTGTCGTCGGCCAGCGCCAAGAAATGTCGGATTATTGCATCAAAATTCCGGTCTTTCGGCGAAAATGGGCACTTCGGACGAACAACAGCGCTGTAAAATGGATACCCTATCTTTCGAACAGGGCCATCGATACAAGACAACACCGTAGCCTCGGGCGGACGGGTCGCACGGTTCGACCGGCGGCGGTCCGCCGATGTGGCGCCGGGGGACGTGACGGGGGGACCACAGGCCGGGGCTGCAGGCGGGGGCAAGGCTTGACTCCGCGGTGCCGGTGGCGTCCTTCGGGGGTGTTTATTGCCGGGCGTGCGGCCGGTCCCGCGCCGATCATTTTGAACAGGTCATGCCGGATACGGATTTCGCCACGACATCGGCCGCGCTGGCTCTGTTTGCCCTGACGGCAGGATTGTCGGCCCTGATCGCGCTCGTCGCGCGGCGCAGCCCGCGCCTGGCCGGCCGGGCCGGCGACCTCAGGACGGTGCAGACCGCGCATCACCGGATGACCGCGCGGCTGGGCGGGGTGGCGGTGTTCGCGGGCCTGCTGGCCTGCCTGTGGCTCGTCCCCCTGCCCGCGCCCTTCAGCGCCCCCGCGCTGGCGGCGGCAACCGCGCTGCTGTTTGCCGCGGGGCTGGCCGAGGACCTCGGCTGGCACATCCCGCCGCGGGGCCGGCTGATGGCGGCGGTGCTGGCCGGGGCGCTGGTGATGCTGTGGACCGGGGTCTGGACGCCGCGGATCGGCCCGGCGCTGCTCGACCCCGCGATGGCCAGCGGCCTGCTGGGCATACCGATCACGCTGTTCGCCATGGTCGGCATCTCGCACGCCTTCAACCTGATCGACGGCGTCAACGGCCTGTCGGCCGTCGCCGCGCTGGTGGCGACGCTGGCGCTGGCGCTCATCGCCCGGCAGTCGGGCTATCCCGAGATGGAGGTCCTGGCCTGGCTCTTCGCGGCTGTGATCGCGGGCTTCCTGGCGCTGAACTGGCCGCTGGGGCTGATCTTTCTCGGCGATGCCGGGGCCTACGTGTTCGGCTTCACGCTCAGCTGGCTCGGCGTGATGGTGGTGCTGCACCACCCCGACGCCACGGCCTGGGCGATGCTCCTGACGATGATGTGGCCCATCGCCGACACGCTGCACGCGCTCTACCGCCGCCGGCGCCGGCGCCGGCCCGCGATGCAGGCGGACCGGCTGCACCTGCACCAGATGGTGATGCGCAGCCTCGAGATCTGGCGGCTCGGCAAGGGCCGGCGCCCGCTGGCGAACCCGCTGACCACGGTGATCCTTGCGCCCTTCGTCGCGGTGCCGGCCGCGACGGGCGTCTGGCTCTGGGACCGGCCGCTGCCGGCGTTCCTCGCCTTCCTCGCCTACGTGGCGGCCTATTTCGCCGCGGCGGCCTGGCTTGCACGGGTCATCGGCCCGCGCCGGCGCCGCGTGGGGCGGCGGGGCTGACGGGGCCTCAGCCGCCCTTGCGCCCGACCCCGAACAGCCGCGCCGCGACCGGGGCGCCGGTGATGATCAGGAACACCCGCACCACGTGGTGCAGCACGACATAGCCCAGATCGGCCCCCACCACGATGGCGAGCACCGCCATTTCGGCCTGCCCGGCGGGCACGAAGGCGAGGAAGCCGTCGACCGGCGGGGCCAGGTCGAACAGGATCACCGCCTCGGTGAACAGTGCCGCCAGCGCAGCCACCATCACGACGAACAGGGCACCGGCGACCACGTCGCGCCGGATCTCGGCCAGCGTCACGCCCAGGTAGCCCGCGCCGAGCGACAGCCCGATGAAGAACTGCGCGGCCAGGATCGCCTCGGCGGGCGGGCGGAAATGCAGGATGTCGGTCAGCGACAGGATCGCGGTCAGGATCATCGGCCCGAGGATCGCGGCGCCGAACAGGCCGACGCGCTCGGCGATCTTCCAGCCGGCAAAGGCCGCGACCACCATGATCGCCATCTCGTGCAGCGGCAGGGTCGCCGCCGGCGCGCCGATCGGGTTGTCGAGGCTGGCGCCGAACAGGTGCACCAGCAGGAACGGCGTCACCGCCACGATGATCAGCACGCGGGTGGCGTGGATCAGGCTCAGGGCGCGCACGTTGCCGCCAGCCTCCTGCCCGAACACCACCATTTCCTGCAGCCCGCCCGGCATCGCCGCGTACCAGGCCGTGACCATGTCGAAGCCGTAGACCCGGCGGAAGAACGGCACCCCCACCGCCGCGATGGCGATGACATAGACCGGCACCAGCGCCAGCGAGGCCAGCATCTGCGGCAGCCGCGCCACCAGCTCGGGCGTGATCGAGGCGCCGATGGCGACGCCCAGCACGGTGCGCATCACCTTGCCGAGCGGCCCCGCCCCCGTCACCGGCACCCCCGTCAGCGCCGCCACCAGGCAGGCGAAGAGCGGCCCGAGCAGGAACGGGAGCGGCAGGCCCGCCGCCCAGAACACCGCCGTCCCCGCGATGCCGATGCCGATCGTCAGCGCGCGGCGGCCCCAGATGCCGCCCATGCCACCTGCCCCTGTCCCTGCCATCGTCGCCGCCCGCCGCTCAGGTCTCCTCGCCGCCGTTCACCGCGATCATCTGGCCGGTGACGAAACGCGCCTCGGGCGAGCAGAGGAAGGCCACCACCGCGGCCACGTCGTCGGGCTGGCCCATGAAGCCCGCCGGGATCTTGGCGGCGCGCCTGGGGTCGTCGGCGTCGAGGCTCTCGTGCCGGATCTGGCCGGGCGAGACCACGTTTGCGGTGATGCCCCGGCCCGCGAACTCGGTCGACAGCGCCTTGGTCAGGCCCCAGACCCCGTGCTTGGCCGCCGAGATCGGCGCGCCCTCGAAATAGCCGCGGATCGCCTTCATGCCCGCGAAGTTCACGATGCGGCCCCAGCCGCGGTCGACCATCCCCGGAAGCAGGGCGCGCGACAGCCGGAAGGCCGCGGTCAGGGCGGTGTCGACGACCCCGTCCCAGTCGTCGTCGGTCATCTCGAGAAAGGGTTTGTGCGGCCGCCGCGCGGCGTTGTTGACGAGGATGTCGATGGCGCCGAACCGCGCCTGGGCCTCGGCGACCATGCGCGCGACCTCGGCCGCCTTCGACACGTCGCCCATCACGACCAGCGCCTCGGCCCCGGCCGCGACGACGCGCGCCGCCGTCTCGTCGCAGTCGGCCCGACTGCTGGCGCCGTTGACCACCACGTTGCAGCCCATGCCCGCCAGCCGCACCGCCACGGCGCGCCCGATGTTCTGCCCCGACCCCGAGACGAAGGCGGTCTTGCCCGCCAGCGGCCTGTCCGTCATCCTGTCCGACCTCCCCTTGCGAAATTTCGCTGGCGGCGCGCAGGCTTGCTGCCCGCCCCCGGCCCCGGGGCCCCGGCACAGGGCCCCCGGATGCCTTGTCTGGTAGCCCTGTCGCGTCCGGCAATCAACAGAATATTGTTGACAATCTACAATCCGAAGCCTGAGATGCAGCCATGCAGATGCGGGACACCATTCGTGAATCGGTTGCGCGGCGGCGGCAACGCCCGCTGGTGATCGAGGTGCGCGACGAGCTGGAGCGCATGATCCTGCACGGCGAGATCGCACCCGGCGAGCGGCTGAACGAGAACGCGCTGGCCGAGCAGCTGGGCGTCAGCCGCGGCCCCGTGCGCGAGGCCGCCCGGTCGCTGGAACGCGAGGGGCTGGTGCAGGCGGTGGCGAACCAGGGCGTGTTCGTGCGCAAGCTGTCGATCGCCGACGCGCTGGAGCTGTATGACCTGCGCGCGATGATGGCGGGCTACCTGTGCGGCGCGCTGGCGGGCCGCGCCGACGGCGCCATCCGGGCCGAACTGCGCGGGCTGGTCGAGGCGATGGACCGCGCCATCGCGGCCGGCGACGAGCGGCGCTATTTCGACCTCAACCTGCAATTCCACGACCGCATCGCCGAGGCCTCGGGCGCCGAACGTGCCCGGGCGCTCTACAGCGCGCTGTGCAAGGAGGTGCGGCTGATGCGGCTGCGCGTGCTGCAGGGCGAACCGTCGCTGAGGCAGTCGAACGAGGAACACCGGCGCATCGTCGCGGCCATCGAGGCGGGCGACGCCGCCGCGGCCACGGCCGCGGGCGCCGGGCACCACGAGAACGGAAAGAAACGATTGCTGGACACCATCGGCCAAAGGGACACGTAGCCGGCCGTCCAGCCATTCGTGCGGTGTCGTCCAATGGAGGGGGCGGCCCGCAAGTCGCAAACAGAGAGAGAGACCAAAGGGAGGCTCACATGACCCAACTGCAGGACAGCCTGACCGGCTGGATCAAGGCCGGCGCACTCGGGCTCGCCGTGGCGGCACCGTTCGCCGTCGCGGCCCAGGCCCAGACCTACCCCGACCCGGGCGAGACGCTCGACTGGACGATCGCCTTCGGCCCCGGCGGCGGCAACGACATCATGGCCCGGACCATCGTCGAGATCCTGAACACCTACGACCTGTACCCGGGCGACATCACCGTGGAAAACCGGGCCGGCGGCTCGGGCGCGGTGGGCTGGGGCTACCTGTTCGGCCAGGCCGGCTCGGGCTACGGCATCTCGACCACCTCGGGCAGCTTCGTGACCACGCCGCTGCAGGCCGACACGCCGTGGGAACCGGCCGACTTCACGCCGGTCGCGCTGCTGGCCACCGACGACCTCGTGCTGGTGGTGAACGGCTCGTCCGACATCCAGGACATCGGGCAGTTCATCGAATACGCCCAGTCGAACCCGGTCACCATCGCCGGCACCGGCACCGTCAACGTCGACTTCATCGTGCCGACGCTGTTCGCGCAGGCGGCGGGCTTCGAGTTCGAGTACGTCTCGTTCAACTCGATGGCCGACCAGACCACGGCGCTCCTGTCGCAATCGGTCGACGCCATGGTCGGCAACCCCGGCGAGATCCTGGGCCTGATCGACTCGGGCGACCTGCGCGCGCTGGTCTACTCGGGCGCGTCCACGCCCGAGGCGCTGGGCGACGTGCCCACCATGGGCGAGGTCGGCTACGAGATCGGCGTGTCGATGCCCCGCGGCCTGATCCTGCCGCCCGACGCCCCGGCCGAGGCGCAGGCCTTCTGGATCGAGACCATGCAGCAGGTGGTCGAGACCCCGGAGTGGGCCGAGTACATCCGCTCCAACACGCTGACCCCCACCGTGCTCTACGGCGAGGAGTTCCGCACCTTCCTGACCAACACGCAGAACGGCTTTGCCGAGGTGCTGCGCTCGGTCGGCGCGATCCAGTAAGCGGACGACACGATCCGGCCGGGCGCCTGCGGGCGCCCGGCCGTTCCTGAAGAATACCGCATCGGGGTGGTCATGCGCATCGTCTTCCTCGTCGCCCTTCTGGGCGGCGCCATCTTCTACACCTACATCGCCTTCTCGGACCTGAACTTCATGACCCGCACCGGGCGGCTCGGACCGGGGTTCTTCCCGCGGCTCGTGGGCGCCGCCATGGTGGTGATGACGTTCTGGGCGATCCTCGACGCGCTGCGCGACCGCCGCATGGTCGCCGCCGGAGGCGCCCCGGGCCCCGACGACGCGCCCGAGGGCGTGTGGCGCGACTTCCTGCTGCTGCTGGGCCTCGCGTTCGGCTACGCGATCCTGGTGCGGCTGTTCGGCGGCTTCGTGTCGACCGTGGTCTACCTGATCGCCGCGCTCAGCCTGCTGAACCCGGGCCGCCACCTGCAGAACGCGCTGGTGGCCGTGATCTTCCCGACGGGGGTCTACGTGCTGTTCGACCGCGTGCTGAACGCGAACATGCCCCCCGCCCTCTTCGACATCCTGCCGTTCTGACCGGCCCGGCCCGCAGGGCCGACCAAGGGAGCCAGACATGGAAATCTTTTCCGACCTCGTGATGGGCCTGTCCTACGCGGTCACACCAATCAACCTGGCCTACCTGCTGATCGGGGCGATGGTGGGCATGATCGTGGGCGTCATTCCGGGCTTCGGGCCCTCGGCGGGCCTTGCGATCCTGCTGCCGCTGACCTTCGGCATGGACCCGATCGGCGCCATCATGATGCTGGCCGCGATCTACTACGGGTCGATGTACGGCGGCACGATCACCTCGATCCTGCTGAACACGCCCGGCGAAAGCGCGACCGTGGCCTCGACCTTCGACGGCTACCCGCTGGCCAAGAAGGGCCGCGCCGGCCCCGCGCTGGTGATGCAGGCCGTGGCGTCCTTCGTGGGCGGCACGGTCGGCGTGATCCTCATCACCATCCTCGCGCCGATGTTCAGCCAGGTGTCGCGCAGCTTCGGGCCGCCGGAATACTTCTTGCTGGCCATGATGGGCATGTTGACGCTGCTGGTCATGATCGGGTCGAACTGGAAGCTGGGCGTCATCTCGGCGCTGATCGGCTTCGCGCTCGGCACCGTGGGCGTCGACCTCGAAACCGGGCAGAGCCGCTACACCTTCGGCTCGGCCGAACTGATCGGCGGCATCTACTTCATCCCGATCGCCATCGGCCTGTTCGGCCTGGGCGAGCTGTTCTACGCCTTCTACTCGCAGATCCACAAATCGGCCTCGGGCAGCCTCGTGGAATACGGCCGGGAACAGCGGTTCTGGCCCACCGCGCAGGATTTCCTCTCGACCCGCTGGACGATGGTGCGCGGCTCGATCCTGGGCTTCGTCGTGGGCGTGATCCCCGGCGCCGGCGCCACCATCGCGTCGCTGATGGCCTATTCGACCGAGCGCTCGCTGTCCAAGACGCCCGAGAACTTCGGCCAGGGCGAGATGGCGGGCCTCGTGGCGCCCGAGACGGCGAACAACGCGGCCTCCTCGGGCGCGATGATCCCGCTCCTGACGCTGGGCATTCCCGGCTCGGCCTCGACGGCGGTGCTGCTTGCGGCGTTCCTGCTCTGGGGCCTGCGCCCCGGCCCGCTGTTCATGGAGCAGAACCCGGAACTGGCCTGGGGCATGATCGCGTCGATGTATCTCGGCAACATCATCCTCCTGGCCATCAACATCTTCGCGATCCCGCTGTTCGTGCAGATCATCAAGGTGCCCTACCGCATCCTCGGGCCCTGCGTGGTGGTGATCTGCCTGCTCGGCACCTTCACCGTGCACGCAAGCTTCGTCGAGACCTGGCTCATGTTCGCGGCCGGCGTGGTCGGGTTCTTCATGCGGCTCTACGGGTTCTCGCCGGCGGCGCTGGTGCTGGCGCTGGTGCTGGGCCCGCTGGCCGAGGAGGCGCTGCGCCAGACGCTGACGATCTCGCGCGGGTCGTTCGGCATCTTCCTCGATCGTCCGGCGTCGCTCTGGATCATCGGGGTCACCATCGCGCTCGTCGTCCTGCTGCCCCTGATGGGGAGGATCGGGGCCGGCGCGGGACGGGCCGAGAAGGCCGGGGGATAGGGGACATGCCCCGGCTGAGCGAGGGGGAGGCGCGGGTCCTGGCGACCCGCGCCTTTTTCCATGCGGGCGTCGCCGCGCCGGGTCTGGCCGAGGCGGCGGCCGACAGCCTGGTGCTGGCCGAGATGATGGGCATCCCGACCCATGGGCTCGCCCGCGTCGGCGCCTGCGTCCAGCGCCTCGCGGCGGGTGGCATGGACGCCGCGGCCCGCCCCGAGATCACCGCCCCTGCCCCGGCGCTCCGCCTGATCGACGCGCGCGCCGCCCTCGGCCCCGGCGTCGCCATGCAGGCGCTGCACGCCACGATGGAGGCCGCGCGCGACACCGGGATGGCCGGCGCCTTCCTGCGCAACGCGACGCACCTGGGCGCGCTGGCGCCGCTCCTCTGGACGGCGGCCGAGGCGGGTTTCGCCACGATCGTCACCTCGAACGCCGCGCCGATGCTGGCGCCGCCGGGCGGGCGCGCGGCGCGGGTCGGCAACTCGCCCCTCGGGATCGGCCTGCCCCACGCGGGTGGGCGGCACGTGATGCTAGACATGGCGCTGTCGGTCGCGGCGCGGTCCAAGGTGCGGGCGGCCGCGCAGGCGGGCCGGCCGATCCCCGAGACATGGGCCACCGACGCCGAAGGACGCCCGACGACCGACGCGCAGGCGGCGATGGCGGGGCTGATGCAGGCCATCGGCGGCCCCAAGGGCGCGGCGCTGGCCGTCACGCTGGACCTGCTGGCCGCGGGGCTGGCGGGGGCCGCGATGCTGTCGGAGGTGCCCGACACCCACAAGGACGCCGCCGCCGTGCCGAACCTCGGGCAGATGATCCTGGTGATCGACGCGGCCCGGCTGGCGCCCCCCGCCGAGCTGGCCGCGCGGCTCGACCGCGCGGCGGGGATCGTGGGCAGCACCCCGCCCGTCGCGGGCGGCCCCGCCCCGCGCCTGCCCGGCGCCCGCGCGCTGGCGGCGCTGGACACGGCAAGGGCCGAGGGGATGGACATCCCCCCGGCCCTGATGGACGAGCTGACAAGGCTGGCCGGTTAGGCGGCCTCGGCGGCCTCGGTAATCTCGCGCATGGCCTGCAGGAACTGCGCGACCTCGGCCTCGGTGTTGTAGTGGCACATCGACACCCGCACCGCGGCGTCGAGGCCGAGCGGCGTCAGGATGTTCCCCGAGTAGTGGTCGGCCTTGCGGGTATGGGTGCGGATGCCGCGCGCGCGCAGCTGCGTCACCACCTCGGGGGCGGGCAGCCCCGCGACGGTGATCGACACCAGCCCCTCGCGGCGCGGGTTGTCGATGCCGCCGAGGATGGTGACCCCCTCCATGTCCTTCAGCCCCTTGAGGTTGCCGACCCCGTGGATCATCGCCTCGGTCAGCCGCGTCTCGTGGGCGTGGATCGCCTCGCCCGCCGCCACGATCCGCGCGCGGCGGTCGGCGGCGTCGGACACCTGCGCGCCCAGCCAGTCGAAGTAATCCACCACGTCCGAGAACGTCACATAGGCGCCGGTGTCGCGCGTGCCGAATTCCCACGGGTTGCCGGGGGCGTCGATCAGGTGCTCGTGCTTGACCGCGTGCAGCCGGTCGCTGACCCAGGCGACGCCGTAGCCGTGGCGCGAGAACACCTTGTAGGGCGAAATGACGTAGCCATCCACGTCGTAGCTGGCGATATCCAGCCGGCCGTGCGCCGCGTGCTGGATGCCGTCGACGATGATGATGCAGTCGGGCGAAACCTTGCGGATCTCGGCGGCGATGGCGGCCACGTCCACGCCCATGCCGGTGACGGGCGAGGTATGGAGGATGGTGGCCACGCGCGTGTCGGGCGTGATTTCGGGGGCGTAGTGCTCGGGGCCCACCGACCCGGTGGCGTCGTCATGGGCGACCAGGATGTGCGGCTTGCCCGCCACCTCGGCCCAGTGGCGCGCCGCGCTGCGGCTGGCGGGGTGTTCGAGGGTGGAGCCCAGCACGCGGCCTTCGGGCGTGCCGACGATGGCGGTGCGGATCAGCCGGAACAGAAGCTCCGTCCCACTTTCGCCGACGAAGAACTGGCCCTGCGGCGCGTTGAAGAAGACGCGCATGTCGTCCTTGGCCTTGTCGATGAAGGCCACGAGGGCCTTGGCCGCGGGGTTGTCGCGGCCCTGGTTGTCGGGGATCGCGGCGAATTTCGCGGATGTCTCGACCACGGAATTCAGCGTCAGCGCCCCGCCCGCGTTCTCGAAGAACACGCGCGGCCCCTCGAAGGGGCAACTGTCGACATGGGCGAAGCGGCCGCGGATCGCGTCCATCAGACCCGGTTTTTCCATCAGCATGGGTGTCTCCCCCCGGGGCTCAGCCCGGCATCTTCCAGGTTGCGGTGGCGTGGGCGGCAAGCTTGCCGTCCTCGCCGTAGAGCTTGCTTTCCATGAAGGACATCGTCCGCCCGCGGCGGGTGAAGCTGCCCTCGACGGTCACGGTGCCGGCCATCACGGGGCGCAGGAACTGCACCTTCATCTCGATGGTGGCGCCGGGGCCGGCGACCTTGGCGACGAGGTGGCCCATGGAAATGTCCATCGCGCTGGCCATGACGCCCCCGTGCAGCGCGCCCTGCGGGTTGCGCAGGAGGTCGGTGACCGGGAAGGTGATCCGGCACATCTCCTTGTCCGCGTCCGCCGCGCCCTCGGGCAGATAGGCAAAGGACAGGTCGAGGAAGCGCGCGAGGAAGAAGCGCTCGAACACCTGCTCGTGGGTGTCGAGCGCGTCCTTGAGCCGCGCGGACGCGGCCCCGGTGTCGATCCGTCCGGCCATCTCAGGCGCCGACGAAGTTCGGCTTGCGCTTTTCCATGAAGGCGCGGCGGCCCTCGATGTAGTCCTGGCTGTCGAAGCAGGCCTTCACGCGCGCGTCGCATTCGGCCAGGTCGCGCTGGCTTTCCGGCGTCACGGTCTGGCCCACGATGTATTTCACCGAGGCCACCGTCATCGGCGCGTTCTCGGCGATCATCTGCGCGGTCTCGAGCGCCGTCTCGGCCACCTTGTCATCCGGCACGACCCGGTTGACGAGGCCCATGATGCGCGCCTCCTCGGCAGTGAAGCGGCGGGCGGTGAAGAAGATCTCCTTGGCGAAGGACGGGCCGACCACGTCCACCAACCGCTTGATGCCGGGGAAGGCATAGCCGAGGCCGAGCTTGGCCGCGGGCACCGCGAACTGAGCGCCCTGCCCGCAGATCCGCAGGTCGCAGCACAGCGCCAGCGCCACGCCGCCGCCGACGCAGAAGCCGTCGATCTGCGCGATGGTGGGCTTGGGGAAGGCCTCGATCATGTCGTAGACGCGCTTGGTGGTGGCGTTGTAATGCGCCACGCCCTCCTCGCTGGCGCGCTCGCTCTCGAATTTCGAGATGTCGGCGCCCGAGACGAAGGCCTTGCCGCCCGCGCCCGACAGGATGAGGATGCGCACGGTGGGGTCGTCGCGGAACCGCGTCACCGCGGCCTCCACGGCCTCCCACATTTCCAGCGACACGGCGTTCCGCTTTTCGGGCTGGTTGAAGATGATGCGGGCGATGTCGCCCGACTGTTCCGTCAGGATCTTGTCGGTCATGTGGTCCCTGTCCCTTGCAAGCTGTCAGATGGCGCCTTGCGCCTTCATCTCGGCGATCTCGGCCTCGGAATAGCCGAGCTCGGAGAGGATCGCGGCGGTGTGCTGCCCGGCCAGCGGCGGCGGTGCCGCGATGGTGCTGGGCGTGCGGCTCATCAGGATCGGCTGGCCGACCAGCTCGGTCTCGCCGCGCTCCTGACTGACCACGGGCTGGGCAAGCCCGAGGTGGCGCACCTGCGGGTTGGCGAAGACCTGGCTGATGTCGTTGATCTCGCCCGCCGGCACGCCGGCCGCGTTGAAGCGGTCGATCCACTCCGCCGTGGTCGCCGTCGCGGTGATCGCCTCGATCTCGGCGCCCAGCGCGTCGCGGTTCTTGGACCGGGCCGGCGCGGTGGCGAAGCGCTCGTCCTGCATCCAATCGGTCCGGCCCATGGTCTCGCAGAACTTGGACCAGATCACGTTGCCGGTGACGGCGATGTTCATGTGGCCGTCCGCGGTCTTGAACACGCCGGTCGGGATCGAGGTGGGGTGGTTGTTGCCCGCCTGTTTCGGGATGTCGCCATCCATCAGCCAGCGCGCGGCCTGGAAATCCAGCATGAACACCTGCGCCTGCAAGAGCGAGGTCTGGATCCACTGGCCCATGCCCGAGGTCTGCCGCTCATAGAGCGCGATCAGGATGCCCTGCGCCGCGAACAGCCCCGCGCACAGGTCGGCGATCGGGATGCCCACGCGCATCGGCCCGCGGCCAGGCTCGCCGGTGATCGACATGAGCCCGCCCATGCCCTGCGCGATCTGGTCGAAACCGGGACGGTCGGCCAGCGGCCCGTCCTGCCCGAAGCCCGAGATCGAGGCGTAGATCAGCCTCGGGTTGGTGGTGGCCAGCGTGTCGTAGTCGATGCCGAGACGCGCCTTCACGTTGGGGCGGAAATTCTCGACGATGATGTCGGCGGTGTCGGCCAGCCGCCGGAAAGCCGCGACGCCCGCGGGCGATTTCAGGTCCAGCGTCAGGCTCCGCTTGTTGCGGTGCAGGTTCTGGAAATCGGGCCCGTGGCGCGGGCCGCCGAACTGCGCCTCGTCGACCGGCGCCTCGATCTTGATGACGTCGGCGCCCCAGTCCGCGAGCTGCCGCACGCAGGTGGGCCCCGACCGCACGCGCGTCAGGTCGAGCACGCGCAGGCCCCGCAGCGCCGCGCTGGCCGCAGGCAGCGCGCTGCCCGTCCCGGCCTTGGTTTCGGTGTCGATGGCCGGCTGGTGTGCAGGCGATGTCATGCTGCCTCCCCGTGGTGCAACCGCTGGATTCGATGTATGTCATATGCCGATCCATGACAATAAAAATGTTAAATGTTGACAAAATTACCGGCAGGAGGTCAGGTGCCGCCATGACGACAGGAGCAAGATCCATAGGGCCGAGGCGGGCGACGCTGGCCGGCGAGGTGCGCGGGGAAATCGAGCGCATGATCGTCGACGGCGACCTCGCCGCGGGCGAGAAGCTGAATGAGCTGTCGCTGTCGACCGCGATGGGCGTCAGCCGTGGCACCGTGCGCGAGGCGATCCGGTCGCTGGCCGACAGCGGGCTGATCGACCTGATCGCCAACCGGGGCGCCTTCGTGCACGAGACCACGCTGGCCGAGATCCGCAACCTCTACGACCTGCGCGGGGCGATCTTCGCCATGGCCTGCTCGGCCGCCGCGCGGCGCGTGCGCGAGGGGGCCGAGCCGAAGCTGGCCGCCGCGCTCGAGCGCAACCTCGACCAGATGCGCGCGACCCACGCCAAGGGCGACACCGCGCGCTACTACGTGCTGAACATCGAGTTCCACGACCTGCTGCTGCATGGCGCGGGGAACCCCAAGGCCAAGACGATGTACGACAACCTCGTCAAGGAGATGCACCTGTTCCGCCGCAAGGGCCTGTCGATCGCCACCAACATCGCGCGGTCGATCGAGGAACACGAGGTCATCACCCGCGCCGTGGCCGCCGGCGACGAGGAGGCCGCGCGCCGCGCCGCGCTCGACCACATCGTGGGCGGCTTCGGCCGCTACATGAGCATGGCCGAGGGCGAGACGGCCGCGACCGGCTGAGACGGCCAGAATTCAGGGACATCCGGGGACAGGACATGACGAACCCTCTCTATGACGCGCTTTTCGCCCCGCACGAGGGCAAGGACACCGCCTTTCTGCATCTGGCCGACGGGCGGGTGCTGAGCCATGCCGATTTCCTGGCGATGGCCGACCGGACGGCGAATGCGCTGGGGACGCTGGGGGTCAAGCCCGGCGACCGGGTGGCCGTCCATGTCGAGAAATCGCCCGAGGCGCTGGCGCTCTACGCGGCCTGCGTGAAGGCGGGCGTCGTGTTCCTGCCGCTGAACACCGCCTACACGCCCAAGGAACTGGACTACTTCGTCGGCGACAGCGGTGCCGCGCTGTTCGTCTGCGACCCCGGCGAGGCCGAGGCGCTGGCCCCCATCGCGGCGGCCACGGGCGCGGTGCTCAAGACGCTGGCGGGCGACGGCTCGGGCAGCCTGAGCGACGTGGTGGCGACGCAATCCGCGGCCTTCGCCCCCGTGCCGCGGGGCGAGGACGACCTTGCCGCGCTGCTCTACACCTCGGGCACGACGGGGCGATCCAAGGGGGCGATGCTGACCCAGAAGAACCTGTTGTCGAACGCGCAGGCGCTGGTCGACTGCTGGCGTTTCACCGCGGACGACGTGCTCCTGCACGCGCTGCCGATCTTTCACAGCCACGGCCTGTTCGTGGCGACCAACGTGATGTTGCTGGCCGGCGGCGCGATCATCTTCCTGCCCAAGTTCGACCTCGAGACGGTGCTGGCCAAGCTGCCGAAAGCGACGACCATGATGGGCGTGCCGACCTTCTACACCCGCCTGCTGGACGACCCGCGCTTCACCCGGGATCTTGTTGGCCACATGCGCCTGTTCATCTCGGGTTCGGCGCCGCTCCTCGCCGAAACCCACCGCGCTTTCGAGGGCCGCACCGGCCACCGCATCCTGGAACGCTACGGGATGACGGAAACCTCGATGAACACCTCGAACCCCTATGACGGCGACCGCCGCGCCGGCACCGTGGGCTTCCCGCTGCCGGGCGTCGAGGTGCGCGTCTGCGACCCCGAGACCCGCGCCGCGCTGCCCGTGGGCGAGATCGGGATGCTGCATGTCCGCGGCCCCAACGTGTTCAAGGGCTACTGGCAGATGCCCGAGAAGACGAAGGAAGAGCTGCAGGAGGATGGCTGGTTCATCACCGGCGACCTCGCGCGGATCGACGCGGACGGCTACGTCACCATCGTCGGCCGCGGCAAGGATCTGATCATCTCGGGCGGCTACAACATCTACCCCAAGGAGATCGAGATCTTCCTCGACGGCCAGCCGGGCGTGAAGGAAAGCGCCGTGGTGGGCGCCCCCCACCCCGATTTCGGGGAAAGCGTGGTGGCCGTGCTGGTGCCCGAGGGCGGGGCCGAGATCGACCTGGCCGCCATCGAGGCCGCGGCGCGCGCCGACCTCGCCGGGTTCAAGCGTCCGCGCCACTATGTCGTGCTCGATGCCCTGCCCCGCAACACGATGGGCAAGGTGCAGAAGGCTGAGCTGCGCGCGACCTACGCCGAGGTATTCCGGCAAAAGGCGGGCTGACCGTTCCTCAGCGGGTCAGCTCCAGGATGTCGAACCGGCTTTCCAGCATGGGCGCGGGGAACAGAACCCGCGCCCGGTTGGGGCTGACCATTTCCACATAGCCCACGTCGGACGTGACCTGCCCCGCGCTCGGGGGGATGGCGCCCGAATGGTACTGCTCGTAGGTGATCGGCTCCGCCCCGGCGATGTAGCCGACGCCGAGGTAGACCAGCCCGTCCTCCGTCTCGACGATGCGCCCCGACGTCAGCTGCGAGCCGGTCAGCTTTTCCAGGAACAGCCCGCCATCGGCGGTGCGGGTGATGCGGCAGCGGAACGGGCTGTAGACCGTCAGGGGCAGGATGCCGCCCAGCTTCATCACCCGGCAGGTCCAGTCGCCCTCCAGCCCCGCAGGCGGGATCGGGTCGCCGGCGAGCGCCGTGGTCAGCGCCGCGATGTCGGCCGGCGCGCCGCCCGCCATGGCCTCGGCCATTGCCGCGCCGAAATGGGTGTCGTAGGCCGCCAGCCGGGCGGCATCACCGGGGGCGATGGTCACCTCCTGCGCTTCGGCGGCGGGGCCGAGGGCGAGGGCAAGGGTTGCGGCAAGGGCAAGGGCGCGGAACATGGCAGGGGTCCTCGAACGGGGCATGGCGCGAGGATGCGCGCCGCCCCGGCCCGGTCAAGACAGGCTTCCCCTACCCTGCCCCGCCGCGCGTCAGATCACCCAGCGCAGCGCGGCCAGCGCGCCGCGTTTCCACGGCACCCGGTGGGTCACGCCGGTGGTGGCGGCGATGCGGTCGCGGTTGGCGAGATACCAGTCGAAGTTGCGGATCAGCGCCTCCTCGTTGGAATAGCGCGGCGCGTAGCCCAGCACCGCCTTGGCGCGGTCGATGCTGACGAAGCTGTCCTTGCCGGCGGTCTCGTAAATCCACTTGTAGAGCGGCGACAGGTGCAGCGCCTCGAGCGTGCGCAGCGTCCAGATCGCGGGCGCCTCGGGGATGGTCACGATCCGCCGCCCGTGGCCGGCATGGTCCAGCACCGCCTGGAAGCTGTCGCGCAGCGTGCCGAAGCGCTCCGCCCCGATGTTGAAGGTCGCGTTGACCCGGGCCGGGTCGCCGAAGCTCGCCAGGGTGACGGCGGCGCAGAGGTCCTCGACGTCGAGAAGCTGGTAGAGGTTGGTGCCCTTGCCCAGCACCGGGAAGCCGTGCCCGTCCGAGGCGAAATCGTAGAGCAGCTCGAAGGCGCCCAGCCGCTCGGGGCCGACGAAGCTTTTGGGGCGCAGCACGGGCAGGATCATGCCGCGCGCGCGGAACAGCTCGCACACCGCCTCGGCCGCGACCTTGCTTTCGCCGTAGGGGCCGACGCCGACCATCCGGTCGTCCTCGACCAGCGGGTGGTGGTCGGGGATGCCGTAGACGGCGGTGGACGAGATGTGGACGAAGCGCGGCGTGCCCCGCGACGCCGCGGTCTCCAGCAGCATCCGGGTGCCGTCGACGTTGGTCGAGCGGATCTCGGCCGGCGCGGCCAGCGGCAGGGCGGCGGCGCAGTGCACCACCACGTCGATATCGGCAAAGGCGCGCGCGTGCAGCGACAGGTCGCGGATGTCGCCCTGCAGCACGTCGATCCGGTCGGCCTCGGGGTAGGGAAAGGGCGCGATGTCGTAGCTGCGCACGGCATGGCCCTGCGCCAGAAGGTGACGAACCAGGTTGATGCCCATGAAGCCGGCGCCGCCGGTCACGAGAAAGCGGGTGGTGCCCATGCCGCTGCCCCTGCCCCCGTTGTGCGCGCGATCCCGGGATGCAGGCTAGCCCCGCCGCCCCATCACCGGAAGGGTGCCCGACGCCGCACCGCGCGGCCTAGCCGGTCAGCCCCTGCCAGATCAGCCGGAGCGAGATCAGCACCAGGATCACGTCGAGCGCGATCTTGAACACGCCGTCGGTCATCTTGTTCAGCACGGTCTTGCCGAGGAAGGTGCCCGCCAGCCCCGCGAGGATCAGGGCGAGGATCACCATGGCCCATTGGCCGAAGGCAAAGCCCAGTAGCCCGAAGATCACCACCTTCAGCCCGTGCTGCACCGTCATCAGCGCGGCGTGGGTGGCGACATGGGCGTGGCGCGGCAGGTTGAAGGACTTGGTGTAGTTCGCCACGAACAGGCCCGTGGCGCCGAAGAACATGGTCAGGAAGCTCGACACGCCGCCCGTCAGCCAGGGCCAGCGCGACAGCCATTTCGGCGGCTTGGCGAAGACCGAGTAGATCACGAACAGCCCCACCCCGATCTGCACCACGTTCGGCGGCAGTTCCACCACCACCGCGCCGCCGATGGCCGAGCCGACGAGCGAGCCGATCAGGAAGCCGGGGATCACCGCGGCCCAGCTGATCTGACGGAACAGCATCGCCGCCCGGCCGCCGTTCGACCCCAGCTGCACCACCCCGTGCACCGGGATCAGCGCGGCGGGCGGAACCAGCGTCGCCATGACGGCGAGCAGGAGGCCGCCGCCCCCGATGCCGAGCGCCACGGTAATGAGCGACGCGATGAAGCTCGTCGCCATCAGCACCCAGAAGGACAGTTGCGAAAGCCCCTCGGGAAGGGTCAAGAAGGTCTCGATCATGACAGGGCCTCCGGGCCGGCGAAGGGACACGCGCGATGCAACCGACCTGCGACCTCTACGACCACTTCCTCGACACCGCGGGCGTGCTGCCGCCGGGCCTGCAGCATTTCGGCGGGCGGCGGGCGTTTTCCGGCCCGGCGGTGACGGTCAAGACCCACGAGGTGAACACCCGCGTGCGCGAACTGGCCCATTCCCCGGGCGAGGGCCGGGTGATGGTGGTCGACGGCGGCGGCTCGCTCCGCCGCGCGCTGATGGGGGACGTGCTGGCCGCCAAGGCCGCGGAAAACGGCTGGGCCGGCGCGATCTTCTACGGCGCGGTGCGCGACGTGGACCTGCTGGCGCAGACCGGACTGGGGATCATGGCGCTGGGGCGCACGCCGCGCAAATGCATCCGCGCGGGCGAGGGCGAGGTCGGCCTCGTGCTGGAGATCGAGGGCGTGCGCGTGGCCACCGGCGACCTGATCGTCGCCGACGCCGATGGCGCGCTGGTGATCCCGCAGGGCCTGCCCCTGCCCGGCTGACATGGGCTAGCCCCGCACCTCGGGGTTGATCATGTTGATCGGCGCGCCCGCGGCGTAGGCGTTGATCTGGTCGTAGATGTCGGCGAACTGCAGGTCGAGCTCGTCCTCGGTGACGTAGCCGATATGGGGCGTCGAGATCACGGCCGGGTGCAGCACCAGCGGGTCGACCGGGGCGGCCATCGGCTCGCGGTCGAACACGTCGAGCGCCAGCCGCCCGGGCCGCCCGGCCGCCACCGCCGCCTCGAGCGCGCCCTTTTCGACAAGGCCCGAGCGCGAGGTGTTCACGAAGCTGGCCGTGGGTTTCATCGCCAGAAGGTCGTCGCGGGTTATGATGCCCCTTGTGTCGGGCTTCAGCCGGACATGCACCGACACGAAGTCGCTGTCGGCGAAAAAGGCGTGGCGGCTGGCGGCCAGCGGCGCGCCCTCCTCCGCGGCCCGCGCGCGGCCCTTGTCGGAGGCCCACCAGACGACGTTCATCCCGAAGGCTTCGGCATAGGCCGCGACCTGTTTCGCGATCCGCCCGTAGCCGTAGAGCCCGAGCCGCCGTCCCCGCAGCGTCTGGCCCGGCGCCAGCTGCCAGCGGCCCGCCTGCAGCGAGGCCATCTGCTGCGGGATCTGCCGCGCCGAGGCGAGGATCAGGGCGAAGGTCAGCTCCGCCGCCGCGACGGACGGCGCGTCGGCATGCATGTTCGAGCACAGGAGCACCCCGTTCGCCGTGCAGGCCGGCACATCGACATGGGGGTAGACGCTGCGCTGGCTGATCAGCTTCAGGCCCGGCAGCCGTTCCAGCAGGGGCGCGGTGATCGCGGTGCGCTCGCGGAACAGCACCAGCGCCTCGGCGGGCTGAAGGCGCTCGGCCAGCAGGTCGACGTCGTCGGTGTGGTCGGTCCAGACCGTCACGTCATGGCCGTCGAGCCGGGCAAAGCTCGGCAGCGTCTTCAGCGTGTCGAACCAGTCGTCGAGGATGTGAACCTTCATCGCGTGTCACCTTGTGCGAGGCGGCGGGCCAAATGGCATACCGTCGTATACAATTCCTGCTTCATCGAGGCCAGAGGCTCCGTCACATCGCCGCCAGCTCGGGGTGCGCGCGGCGGATCACGGGCGAGAACACCTTGTCCGAGATCGGCACGTCCCAGACCGCCGCGCCGCCCGTGGCCGCGAAATCGGCGATCATCGCGGGCAGTGCGGCAAGGTCGGTGACGGTCTGCCCGCCGATGCCGAAGCCGCGGGCGATGGCGGCAAGGTCCGTGGGCCCGAAGACAGCGCCGGTGTCGGGCAGCCCCTCGGCGCGGAGCTTGTGGATCTCGGAGCCGTAGGCGCGGTCGTTCAGGACGACGATCAGGATGTTCAGGCCATGCCGGCGGATCGTCTCCAGCTCCTGCACATGCATCATCAGGCTGCCGTCGCCGTCGAACAGCACCACGGTTTCCCCCGGCCGCGCGGCGGCGACGCCCATGGCGAAGGAGATGCCGTTGCCGATGGCCCCGAACTCGCGGATCGTCAGGAACTTCGCCTGCGGGCGCGAGGGCATGTGAGCAAAGAAGTAGGAGCAGTGGCCGGAGGAATTCACCATCTGCCAGTCGCTTGGCAGGTGTTCTTCAAGTGCCGCGACAACATCGCGGGGGTCGTGGAGGCCGGGTTCGGGCGGGAACACGGAGGCATCGGCGGGCGCGGTGGCGATGCGGTGGGCCAGCGCGTCGCTCCGCCAGTCGGGGGCGCGCGGGGTGACGGCGGCGGCGAGTGCCTCCACCCCAAGCCGGGCGTCGGCCCGGAGGTGGGCGTGGGCGGCGACGCGCCCCTGCGAGATCGCCTGCGGGGCCACGTCGATCTGCAGGACGCGGGCCTTGGGCCAAAGCTTGCCCGCATCCGCGTTGTGGGACGCGAGCGAGCAGCCGACGGCGATGACGAGGTCGGCCTCGGCGAAGCAGGCCCGCGCGGTGTCGGAGGAAAAGCCGCCGGCGACCCCGAGGCAGAAGCGGTCGCCCGCGAACAGCCCCCGGGCGGGCAGCGTGGTGGCGAGCGGCGCGTCGAGGCGGTCGGCCAGCGCGCGGCAGGCGTCGGCCGCCCCCGCCTCGGCCGCCCCCAGCCCGGCCATGACGATCACCCGGCGCGCGTCCGCGACCAGCGCGGCGGCACGGGCCACGTCATCGGGATGCGGCGGCATGGGCGACGGCGTGGGCAGGATCGCGGTGGAAGGCGCGGGCAGCTTGTCCGGGCCGGACCACGCGAGGTGCTGCAGGTCGAAGGGGATGCCGAGGACCACGGGCTTGCGCGTCATCCGCGCCTCGAGAAAGGCGTCGCGGATCGCGGCGGGCATCCGTTCGGGCCAGTGCAGTGCGCGGTATGTGGCGCCGGTGGCGGTGACGAAGGGCGCCTGGTCGATGGCCTGGTTGTACCAGCCCTTGGAAATGGGCGCCTCGCCCGCCAGCACCACCAGCGGGATGTTCGCGCGCACCGCCGCCGGCAGCGCCGTCATCAGCTGGGTCAGGCCCGGCCCGCAGGTCACCGTGGCCAGCCCCACCTCGCCCGTCTTGCGGGCATAGGCCATGGCGGCGGCCACCGCGCAGTGCTCGTGCCTCACATAGACCATCCGCGTGCCGCCCTCGGCCAGCCGGGTGGCGAAGTTCATGTTGGCGTCGCCGAGCAGCGCGAAACAGGTGCCGGTCCCCTCCTGCGCCACGGCGCGGGCGAGGATGTCGAAGACGTGCAGGCCGTGGCCCATGCCCTCAGCCCTCCATCAAACGCGCCGGCACGAAGACCTCGCCCCGCGCGATCAGGCGGGCGGTGCGGACGACACCGGCCGAGTGGAACTCGAACCGGTCGCCGTCGCGGGTGAAGGTCACGAGCACCTCCATCTCGCCCATCGGGTGCTCGATGCGGATCATCTCGGGCGAGCCCTTGACCGGCGCGGCGATGCCCTCCGCCACCGTCCCCGGCGCGATCGCGCAGGCGGCAAGGCACTGGGAGCCGGTGACGGCCAGGGACGGGTGCGTCTCCCACGGCATGAAGTAGCGCGCGGTCAGGTGCGCGCCCCCGGCCCGCGGCGGGGCGATCAGGCCGATCTTGGGCACGACGGATTTGGTCACGTCGCCGAGGCCCATCCGCTGCCCGGCCTCGAGCCGCACCGCCTCCATCCGGGCGAACAGGTCCTTGTTGGCGTCGAGTTCTCCTTGCGTCTCGTAGCCCGTCATCCCGAAATCGGCGGCCCGCGCGATCATCATCGGCATCGCCACGTCGACGCAGGACACCTCGATCCCGCCGATCACGTCGGTCCGGTTGCCGGTCGGGAACATCACGCCGGTGCGCGAGCCCACCACGTCGAGGAAGTTCAGCGCCACCGGCGCCGCCGTGCCGGGCACGCCCGCGATCTCGACGTCGCCCTCGTAGGACACGCGGCCGCCCGGCGTCTGCACGATGGCCTCGATCAGCGCGCCGGTGTTGACCGCGCGGATGCGCACCGGGGTCTGCCCGTCCTGCGCGGGGACGATGCCCATCTCGATGGCGGCGGGGCCGACGCCGACGAGGATGTTGCCACAGGTCGGCGCGAAGTCGACCAGCCGCTCGGTCACCGAGACCTGACCGAAGAAATAGTCGACGTCGACGCCCGGATCCGCGGATTTCGACAGCATGGCGACCTTGGTGGTCACGGCGTTGCCGCCGCCGATGCCGTCGATGTTGAGCGGGTGGCCCGCGCCGACCACGGCCATCAGCACCTCGGCCAGCCGGTCCCGGTCCTCGGGCAGGTCGGAACGGTGGAAATAGGGCCCGCGCGAGGTGCCGCCGCGGAGGAAGTGATAGGGGATCGCGACCTGTGTCATCTGTCTGCCTGTTCTGCGATGTGTCTCAGGATGGCCTCGGTCATGGCACGGGTGCCCGCCGTGCCGCCGAGATCTTGGGTGCGCGTCGCGGGATCGGCGAGGGCGGCATCCAGCGCCGCCCAGATCGCCGCCGCGGGGCCGGCGTGGCCCAGATGCGCGAGGAGCATGGCCGCCGAACCGATCAGCGAGCCGGGGTTGGCGCGGTCCTGCCCGGCGATGGACGGGGCCGAGCCGTGCTGTGCCTGCGCCACCGCGTGGGTGTCGCCGTGGTTCAGCGAGGCGGCAAGCCCGAGGCCGCCCGCCAGTTCCGCGGCGAGGTCCGACAGGATGTCGCCGAACATGTTCGTGGCGATCAGCACCTCGAAGCGCGCGGGGTCGCGGACGAGAAGCGCGGCGGCGGCGTCGACCAAGAGCTCCTCCACCGCGATCCCGGGGTAGTCGGCGGCGACGGCGCGGGTGCAGTCAAGGAACAGCCCGTCCGACAGGCGCAGCACGTTCGCCTTGTGGATCACGGTCACCGTCTTCGCGCCGCGCCGGCGGGCGAGCGCGAAGCCCGCCCGCGCGATGGCGAGGCTGTTTTCCCGCGTGATCTTGCGCACGGCCAGCGCGAGGTCGGGGGTGGGCATGAACTCGCCCGGCCCCACCTCCATGTTGCGGTCGGCGTAGAAGCCTTCGAGGTTCTCGCGCACCACGACCATGTCGACGGCGTGGCCGGTGGGCGTCTTCACCGCGGGGTGCGACCGGGCGGGGCGGATGTTGGAATAAAGCCCCAGCGCCTTCCTCAGCACGCCCGAGGGGTTCCGCCCGCCTTCGGCCACCGGCGGGTAGGCGTTGTGCGACACCGGCCCGAGGATCACGCCGTCCACCGCCCGCGCCCGGTCGATCACCGCGTCAGGGATCGTGGTGCCGGTGGCAGCCAGCGCCGGGAAGCCGATCTCGGCCCGCTCGATCGCCAGCGCCACGCCGAAGCGCGCGCAGGCCGTCGCGGCCACCCGTTCGGTCGCCGCGGTGATCTCGGGGCCGATGCCGTCCCCCGCAAGGGAAAGCAGCGTCAGGGTCATCGGAGCGGCCACGGCAGGTTGGTGTATTCCTGCAGCAGGCCCGGCGGGAAGTCGCGCCCGAGCACGTTGGCCAGGAACAGGATGAAGCCGATCCCCGCCGCGGCGTAGAGCACCGCCGACAGCCACGACAGCCGCGCCCGCAGCCGGAAGAAGGTGACGAAGAAGATCGCCAGCGCGATGACGAGACCAAACAGGCCCGACAGGATCAGGAGCCCGAGGAACCACGACAGCGTGCGCCACAGGCCGTGGGGCGCCTCGGCGTCGGCGCCGCCGGATTCGAGGTCGATGAAGGCATCGTCGGTCTCGGGCCGGCGCATCATCCGCACCAGCAGGACCAGGCAGGCGATCATCGTGGCGATCCCGACGGTCAGCGGGAACACCTTGTCGCCGAAGCGGCTGATGGTGGCGGCGTCCACGATGGCCACGCCGACATAGGCGGTGACGACCAGCATGAACAGGAACGGGGCGCGCTTGGTGCCGGTGTAGGTCTCGATGTTCTCGCGGATGTTCTTGGACTGCCGGATGCCGATGACGATGGACAGCACGGTCAGCACCAGGATCGTCACCGTGATCGGCGAGACGATGTAGTCGAGCCCCGCCTCGAAGCTGCGGCGGAACCGGGCCGAGGCGATCTGGGTCGCCATGTTGGTGAACTGCTCGGCCTGGTGCGACAGCACGAAGCCGATCAGGAAGGCCGGCCGCGAGAAATCGAAGCGGCGCAGGAGGATGCCGATCAGGCCGATGCCCACCAGCGCCACGAGGTCGCCCAGCGACTGCCGCGACTGGAAGGCGGCGAAGGCGATCATCATGAACAGGAACGGCGCCAGCAGCGTGAAGCGGATCGTGGTCAGCTTGGCGATCTGGTTCGACAGCAGCACGCAGAGCCCCGCGCCGATCACGTTGGCCAGCGCCAGCGACCAGACGATGGTGTAGGTGATGTCGAGGTCCTGCCGGATCATCGCGGGGCCGGGCGACATGCCCAGGAGCGCGAGGCCGCCGAGGAACACCGCCATCGACCCCGACCCGGGAATGCCGAAGATCAGCGTCGGCACAAGGCCCCCGCCCTCCTTGGCGTTGTTCGAGCTCTCGGGCGCGATGACGCCGCGGATGTCGCCCTGGCCGAACTTCTCGCGGTCCTTGGTCGACTGCACGGCGTAGCCGTAGGCGATCCAGTCCACGACCGAGCCGCCGAGGCCGGGGATGACCCCGACGACCACGCCGATGGCGGCGCACTTGGTCGACAGCCACTTGTTGTTCCACCAGTCGCGCAACCCGTGCAGCCAGCCGCGGCCGAGCTTGCCCGCCCCCGCGATCGGCTTGTCCTGCCGCAGCAGCGACACGACCTCGGGGATGGCGTAGATGCCGAGGCCGACGATGACGAGCGAGAAGCCGTCGACGAGATAGGGAATGTCGTAGGTCGACATCCGCAGCGACCCGCCCGCGGGCGCCGAGCCGATGGTGCCGAGCAGCAGGCCCAGGCCGCAGGCGATGACACCCTTGAGCGGCACCCGGCCGGCGAGGATGGCGACCATCGACATGCCGAGGATGGTGATCATCATCATCTCGGGCAGGCCGAAGGCGAGGATCAGGGGCCGCGCGACGAAGATGATGCAGGTCAGGATCATCGCGCCGAACAGCCCGCCGTAGAGCGACGAGACGAAGGCCGCGGCCAGCGCCCGGCCCGCCTCGCCCTTGCGCGCCAGCGGGAAGCCGTCGAGCACGGTCGCCTGGCTGGCCGAGGATCCGGGGATGCCGAGCAGCACCGAGGAAAACGTGTCGGAGGTGGGGATGACCGCGATCAGGCCGACCATCAGCGCGAGGCCCGCGACCGGGTCCATGCCGAACATGAAGGGCAGCACCAACGACAGGCCGGCGATGCCGCCGAGGCCCGGCAGCACGCCGATCGACAGACCGAGGAGAACGCCGGCGCACAGGAACATCAGCTGCTGCGGCTGGAACAGAAGCGTCAGGGCCTCGCCCAGCGCGGGCAAGGCGACGTTGAGGATGTCCATGGAAGTCCCCCGGATCGGCCGTCAGGAAAGGGCCCCCCGCCGCGCGGGCGGGGGGCGTTGGGCACGGGCGGCGCTTATTCCAGCGTCACGCCGTAGTCTTCGCGCAGCCAGTCGAGCACGAACTGGCGCGCCTCGTCAGACACGGTGATCGCCGCCTCGTGGGCCACGACCGCCGCCTCGCCGATCATCTGCGGGTAGACGCCGAGCTCGGCCGCCGAGATCTCGTCGAAGTCGGGGCGGGCGAGGATCTCGGCAAGGGCCTCCTCGTAGAGCGCGACCACCTCGGGCGCGGTGCCGCCGGGCAGGTAGACCAGCTTCTGCGCGGCGAAGCCCGACACGAAGAAGGCGCGCCACGCCTCCCAGGCCGTGCCCTCGGTCTCGCAGCCCGCGGTCGCCTCGCAGATCTCGGCGAAGGTCGGGATGTCGGGGAAGGTCGGGTCGCGGACGATGTTGCCGTCGTCGTCCAGGATGCCCCAGCTCATGACCGGCACGGCCAGGCCCTGGTCGACCAGCGGCTGCACGCTGGCGATGTAGGCCGACGAGGTCTGGTAGTCGATGTTGGCCTCGCCGCGCTCGAACATCAGGCGGCCATCACCGCGGCCCTCGATGCCGAAAACCGGCTCGACCTGCAGGCCCAGCATCCGGAACGCGAGCAGCGGCACGAGGTCGAGCGTGGTCGCGCCCTGGCTGCCGAAGATGAAGAACTCGTCCTGCAGGTCGTCCATGTCGCCGTCGAAGCGCGCGCCGAGATCGGCCGGCAGGTAGACCACGCCGCCCGTGCCCGAGGCGAGCACCGGGATCCAGTCGCGATATTCGTAGCGCACGCGCGGGTCGCGCAGCAGGTAGGGGAACTGGGTCGAGCCCGAGGTGCCGAAGATCAGCGTGCCGTCATTGTCGCCCTGGTTCTCCTGGAACCAGTTGGCGCCCGCGGTCGAGCCCGCGCCGGGGCGGTAGACCACGACGGTGGTGGGGTTGCCGTCGAGCGCCTCGCTGAGCAGCGGCGCGAAGAAGTTGGCCCAGCGGGCCGAGCCGCCCGATTCCGAGAACGGGATCACGAATTCGACGGTCTCGCCGGCGAGGTCGGCATGGGCGGTCTGCGGCAGGCCGGCGGTGAGGGCCAGCGCCGAGACGGCGCACAGCGACAGGGCCACGCGGCGCGTGGCGGACAAGTGGTTCATGGTATCCTCCCTTGGACGCCACGGGCTCCCTCCCGCGGCTGTTCGTGCAGGACGGTTTCCGCCCTTGCCGGACCGTACATCACCTGCGAACCTTGCACCAAGCTTTCGTGCCTTGGGAAAATTCGGGGAGGGATCGGCCGGGTGCGGATCGTGGTGGTCGAGGATAACGCCGCGCTGGCAAAGGGAATTTCCTACCGGCTGCAGGATCTGGGTCATGGCGTCGACTGGCTGTGCGACGGCGACCAGGCCGACGCGTTCCTGCGGCAGGAGGGCTCGGACCTGCTGATTCTCGACATCAACCTGCCCGGCGCGGACGGCCTGACGGTCCTGCGCAACCTGCGTGCACGGGGCGACGAACGCCCGGTCCTGATCCTGACCGCGCGGGCCGAGACCGAACACCGGGTGCGGGGCCTGGACGCCGGCGCCGACGACTACCTGGTGAAACCCTTCGAGATGGACGAGCTCGAGGCCCGCGTGCGCGCGCTGACCCGGCGCAGCCCGCGCCCGATCCGGCGGGTGCTGAGCTTTGGGCCGGTCAGCCTCGACTGCGACGCCCGGCAGGTGGCGATCGCGGGCGTGCCGCTCGACCTGCCCCGCCGCGAGGTGAGCCTGCTGGAAAAGCTCCTGACCGCGCAGGGCCGCGCGGTATCCAAGCAGGACCTGCTCGACCACATCTACGGCACCGGCGCCGACGTCGAGGAGGCCGCGGTCGAGGTCCACATCTCGCGGCTGCGCAAGCGGCTGCGCCCGCACGGCCTGTCGATCCGGGTGCAGCGCGGCATCGGCTACAGCCTGGCCGAGGCGGCGGCGGGGGCGGCATGAGGGCGGCCACCTCGCTCCGCCTGCGGCTGACGGCGATCATCCTGGTGCCGCTTCTGTCCATCGCGCTGGCGGTGGGGTTCTGGCAGGTGCACGACGCCCGCGAAAAGGCCGCCGACATCTTCGACCGGAGCCTCTTGACCGTGGCGCTTGCGGTCACCGGCGACGTGGCGCGGTCGAACGGCAACGCCCTGTCGCTGGAAACCCGCGACCTCCTGGGCGACACCTCGGGCGGGCCGGTGTTCTACCACGTCTACGCGCCCAACGGCTACTACGTCACCGGCTACGCCACGCCCCCCGTCCGCCACGCGGCCGAGCCCTGGCCGGACGAGCCCTACACCTACTACAACTCCACCTACCACGGCGACGCGGTGCGCGCGCTGCGCCTGCGCGACGTGACCACGGTCGACGGCATCACGGGCCTGTTCACCATCACCGTCTGGCAGCATGTCGAGGTGCGCGACGCCGTGGTGCGCGACCTCGCGCGGCGGGCCTTCATCGTGATGGCGATCCTGATCGGCACGGTGGCCTTCGTGGTGTGGTTCGGGGTGCGGATCGGCCTGCGCCCCCTGACCGACCTCGAGGACGCGATCTCGCGGCGCTCGGGGGGCGACCTGTCGCCGATCCGCCGCCCGGTGCCGCCCGAGATCCGGGGGCTGGTGCTGCGGCTGAACACGCTGTTCGGGCAAGTCGAGGCGTCGATGGCGCGGCAGGCGAGCTTCATCTCGAACGCCGCGCACCAGCTGCGCAACCCCATCGCGGGCGTCCTGGCCATGGCCGAGGCGGTGCGCTCGGCCCCCTCGGACCAGGCGGCGCGGGACCGGGCCGGGGAGCTGCTGGTCTCGGCCCGCCACGTCAAGGACCTTGCCAACAAGCTCCTCACGCTGGAGCGGGCGACGACCGCCACCGGCCACGACGAGCGACTGGAGGTGGGCGAACTGCTGGAGGACGTGACCGACCGGTTCCGCGCCACGGCCCGGGCGCAGGGCGTGGCCCTCAGCCTCGCCCTGCCCGAGGACGAGGTGCTGGCCGAGGCCGACCCGGTGATGCTGCGCGAGGCGGTGGCGAACCTCGTCGACAACGCGCTGCGCCACGGCGGCCCGGACCTCGGGCGCGTGGCGGTGGGGCTGTCGGCCGGCGACGGGCTGGCACAGGTCACGGTGGCCGACGACGGGCGCGGCGTAGCGGCCGAGGACGTGGAGACGGTGCTGTCGCGCTTCGGGCAGGCGGGGCCGTCCGAGGGCAGCGGGCTGGGCCTGTCCATCGCCGAGGCGGTGGCCGAACGGCACGGCGGCGCCATCGCGCTGGCCCCGTCCGAGGGTGGCGGGCTGCTGGTGACGCTGACGATCCCGGCCGCCGTCGAGGACGGCGCGCCGATGCGGCAGGCGGCGGAGTGACGGCGCCCTAGCCGGGCGGCCCGCCCTGCCCCCGGTCCGTGACCCGGAACAGCCGCGCCGCCAGCGGGGCGCCGGTGATGACCAGCAGGATCCGCGTCAGGTGGTGCACGATGACGAAGCCGAGGTCGGCCCCCGCCACGATGGCCAGCACCGTCATCTCGGCCTGCCCGCCGGGCGCGAAGGCGAGGAAGCCCTCGACCGGCGCGGCCACCCCGAGCAGCACCACGATCTCGGTGAACAGCGCCGCGAGCCCCGCGAGGATCAGCACGAAGACGATGCCCGCCGCGACGTCGCGGCGCAGCTCGTGCAGCGTCACGCCGACGTAGCCCACGCCGATGCCGATCCCGATCATGTATTGCGCCACCAGGATCGCCTCGGCGGGCGGGCGGAAATGGATGACATCCAGAAGGCTGAGGGCCGCCGTCACGATCAGCGGCCCGAGGATCGAGGCGCCGAACAGCCCGATCCGCTCGCCGCCCTTCCAGCCGACCAGCGCGGCCACCACCATGATGGCGAGTTCCGACAGCGGCAGGTCGGCCACCGGCTGGCCGATGGGGTTGTCGAGCGACTGGCCGAAGCCGAAGGTCAGGATCAGCGGCGCCAGCGTGATGATGACCAGCACGCGGGTGGCGTGGATCAGGCTGAGCGCGCGCACGTCGGCGCCCGCCTCCTGCCCGAACACCACCATGTCCTGCAGCCCCCCCGGCATCGCGGCGTACCACGAGGTCGGCCAGTCGAAGCCGTAGACCTTCCGGAAGAAGGGCACGCCGATGGCCGCGATGACGAGGATGTAGATCGGGATCAGCGCCACCGACAGCGCCATCTGCGGCAGCTCGGCGATCAGCGCGGGCGTCACCGAGGCCCCCACCGCGACCCCGAGGATCGTGCGCGCGCCCACCGACACCTGCCCCATGCCCCGCAGCCGCACCCCCGCCAGCGCCGCGATCAGGCAGGCGGTCATCGGCCCGAACAGAAAGGGCAGCGGCAGGCCCATAGCCCAGAACACCGCCACGCCGGCGGTGGCCAGCGCCACGGTCACGGCGCGGTCCCGCGCGGCTTGGGAAAGGGGAAAGGCCATCGGCTACTCCGTCTTGCATCCCCTTGTATCCAACTGTATGCAACTTGCAACCGAAAGGAGCCCGCGGTGGCCGAGAAACCCGACACACGACCGGCCGGCCGGCCCGAGACGGGCCAGGGCCGCGACGCCTACGAGCGGCTGATCGCGGAGATCCGCGCAGGCGCGCTGCGGCCCGGCGACCGGCTGACCGAGACGGAGCTGGCCGAGCGGCTGGGCATCTCGCGCACGCCGGTGCGCGAGGCGATAAGGCTGCTGGAGGCCGACGGGCTGGTCGAGCACCAGCCCCGCGCGGGCGCGCGCATCCGGCGGCTGGATCTCGCCGAGGTGACCGAGCTTTACGAGATGCGCGCGGTGCTGGAGGGGACGGCGGCGCGCTTCGCCGCGCGGGCGGCCTATGACAGCGAGCTGGCCGAGCTGGAGGCGATCAACGCCGAGATGCAGGCGGCGGCGGGCAACGCGGAGCGGCTTTATCACGCCAACCGGCAGTTCCACGGCGTCCTGCTGAACGCCGCGCGGAACCGGTTCCTGTGGCGGTCGGTCGAGGCGGTGCAGAAGACGCTCCTGATCCTCGGCCGGTCCACGATGGAGGAGGCCGACCGCGCTCAGGCGGCGGTGGCGGAACACGCGGCCGTTCTGGCGGCCCTGCGCGCCCATGACGGGGACGCGGCCGAGGCGGCGATGCGGCGACATATCGAGGGGGCGCACCGGGCGCGGCTGAAACAGCTGCGCGACCTGGCCACGGAGGGAGGGGAGAGCGCATGACACGGGTGGACGGGATCACCTGGGACGTGGTCGTGGTGGGCGGCGGCAACGCGGCCCTTTGCGCGGCCATAGAGGCGGCGGAGACGGGCGCGCGCGTCCTGATGCTCGAGGCCGCGCCCAAGACCTACCGGGGCGGCAATTCGCGCCACACCCGCAACTTCCGCTGCATGCACCACGGGCCCCTGTCGGTGCTGACCGGCAGCTACGAGGAAGACGAGTATTTCGACGACCTGATCCGCGTCACCAAGGGCAAGACCGACGAGGACCTGGCCCGCATGACCATCCGCGACAGCGAGGCCTGCCTGCCCTGGATGGAACGCCATGGCGTCGCGTTCCAGCCGTCGCTGTCGGGCACGCTGTCCTTGTCGCGCACCAACGCCTTCTTCCTCGGCGGCGGCAAGGCGCTGGTGAACGCCTATTACAACACCGCCGAGGACCTCGGCGTCACCGTCCGCTACGAGGCCGAGGTGACCCATGTCACGGTCGAGGGCGGCCGGTTCCAGGGTCTCGACGCCCGCATCGGGGGCCAGGACGTGCGGATCGAGGGCCGCGCGCTGGTGCTGGCCTCTGGCGGGTTCCAGGCCGACATCGACTGGCTGGCCGACGCCTGGGGGCCCGCGGCGCGCAACTTCCTGATCCGGGGCACCCCCTACAACCGCGGCGTCTTGCTGCGCGACATGCTCGACCAGGGCGCCGACAGCGTGGGCGACCCGACGCAATGCCACGCGGTCGCCATCGACGGGCGCTCGCCCAAGTTCGACGGCGGGATCGTGACCCGGCTCGACTGCGTGCCCTTCTCGGTCGTGGTGAACCGGGATGGCGACCGGTTCTACGACGAGGGCGAGGATGTCTGGCCCAAGCGCTACGCGATCTGGGGCCGGCTGGTGGCCGCCCAGCCCGACCAGGTGGCCTATTCGATCATCGACTCGAAATCCATCAACCTGTTCATGCCCTCGGTGTTTCCGCCCGAAAAGGCCGACACGATCGAGGGGCTGGCGCAGAAGCTGGGCCTGCCCGGCAACAAGCTGCGCGAGACCGTCGACGCCTTCAACGCCGCCTGCCGCGCCGGCACCTTCCACCCGACGGAGCTGGACGGGCTGGCCACCGAGGGGATCACGCCGCCCAAGACAAACTGGGCCCGGCCCATCACCGAGCCGCCCTTCTACGGCTATTCGCTCCGGCCCGGCGTGACCTTCACCTATCTCGGCCTCCGGGTGGACCGCACCGCGCGGGTGTCCGCCGGGGGCGCGCGGCTCCACAACATCTGGGCCGCGGGCGAGATCATGGCCGGCTCGATCCTCGGCGAGGGGTATCTCGCCGGCTTCGGCATGACCATCGGGACCGTTTTCGGACGCATCGCGGGCCAGGAGGCCGCCGCCCATGTCGCTTGACATCACCCCCACCCTGACCGCCACCGAGGAAGCCCGCCGGCAGGTCGAGATCTGCAACGCCTGCCGCTATTGCGAGGGCTACTGCGCCGTCTTCCCCGCCGCCTTCGCGGAACGCGAGTTCGCGGACGCCGACATCACGCAGCTCGCCAGCCTGTGCCACAACTGCCGCGGCTGCTACTACGCCTGCCAGTACACCGACCCGCACGAGTTCGCCCTGAACCTGCCCGCCGCACTGGCCGAGGTGCGGGTGGAAAGCTGGGCGCGCTTCGCCTGGCCGGGGCCCTTCGCGCGGCTGTTCCAGACCAACGGCGTGGCGCTGGCCGCGGCGCTGGTCGTCGGCACCGCACTGATCTTCGCGGCGATCCGGGCGCTGGGCACCGGGGCGGGCGACGGGTTCTACGCCTACCTGTCGCACAGCGCGATGGTGGCGATCTTCGCCCCCGCCTTCCTGTTCCCGCTGCTGGCCCTTGCCGTCGGCGTGCGGCGCTACTGGGCCGAGGTGGGCGGTGCGCGGGTCGCGTGGGCGGACCTGAAGGCGGCGCTGGTCGACGCGGGGCGGATGCGCAACCTGTCGGGCGGAGCGGCCGAGGGCTGCAACTACGAGAAGGGCGACCGCTATTCCGTGGCGCGCAAACACGCGCACCACGCGGTGGTCTGGGGGTTCCTGCTGTGCTTTGCCTCCACCTCCTCGGGCACGGTGCTGCACTACCTGTTCGACATGCCCGCCCCCTACCCTTTCCTCAGCCTGCCCAAGCTCCTTGGCGTGCCCGGCGGCCTCCTGCTGACCGTCGGCGCCGTGGGCCTTGCGGTGCTGAAGCTCAAGGCCGACCGGGCGCTCGGGGCGGCCGGGGCCTGGGGCGGCGAGATGGCCTTCGTGATCCTGCTGGGCCTCACGGGTCTGACGGGCCTCATGCTCTACGCCGCGACGGGCACCGGGCTGGTCGGGCCGCTGCTGGCGCTGCACCTCGGCACCGTGCTCGCCTTCTTCGTGACCCTGCCCTATTCCAAGATGGCCCACGCCGCCTATCGCCTGGCGGCGCTGACCCGCGACGCGCAGCAGCGCCGGGCGCGGGGCTGAGGGCGGCGGGCCCCGGTCAGCCGGTGTCGCAGGGGGCGCCGGAACCTTGAGCCGCGCCGCCCCGGAGGGTAGGAGCGGGGCAGCCGAAAGGAGACGCCCCGTTGTCGCGCGCGCTGAAACTGGCCACCGGAAGCCTCCTTGTCGGCGTTGCCGTGCTGGGGCTCAAGGTGCTGGCCTGGTGGATGACGGGGTCGGTCGCGCTCCTGTCGGACGCGCTGGAAAGCACGGTGAACCTCGCCACCGCCTTCGCCGCGCTGGTGGCGATCCGGGTCGCGGCGCGGCCGGCGGACCAGAACCACCCCTTTGGCCACCACAAGGCGGAATTCTTCAGCGCGGTGCTGGAGGGCGTGATGATCATCATCGCCGCCCTCTTCATCCTGCGCGAAGCCTACGAGGGGCTGATGGCGCCCCGCGCGCTGGACGCGCCGCTGGAGGGGCTGCTGGTCAACGGCGCGGCGACCGCGATCAACGCGGTCTGGGCCTTCGTGCTGGTCCGGCAGGGCCGCGCGCTGAAGTCGCCCGCGCTGGTGGCCGACGGGCGGCACCTGTGGACCGACGTGCTGACCTCGGCGGGGGTGGCGGTGGGCGTGCTCCTCGCGCTGGTCACCAGCTGGTGGATCCTCGACCCGATGCTCGCCGCGCTCGTCGCGGTGAACATCCTGTGGTCGGGCTCGCGGGTGGTGAAGGAATCGCTCAGCGGGCTGATGGACGAGGCCGTGCCCGAGGCGACGCTGGCGCGCATCCGCGACGTGATCTCGACCGAGGCGCGCGGCGCGGTCGAAGCGCATGACCTGCGCACCCGCCACGCCGGGGCCGCCACCTTCGTCGAGTTCCACCTCGTGGTGCCGAGCGAGATGACCGTCTACGACGCGCACGAGATCTGCGACCGCATCGAGGCCGCGATGGGCCGCGCGGTGCCCAACAGCCGCGTCACCATCCACGTCGAACCCGAGCACAAGTCCAAGCTGACCGGCATCGTGGTGCTGGACTGACGGCGCGGGCCATGCCCCCGCCTCAGCCCAGAAGGCCCCTGTCCCGCAGGCCCGTGATCTCGTCGGGGCCATAGCCCGCCTCGGCCAGCACCGCGTCGGTCTGGGCCCCGAGGTCGGGGGTGGGGTGGCGCAGCTGCAGGGGCGTCTCCGAGAACTTGATCGGGAAGCCGGTCATCTTGACCGTCCCGTGGCCGGGGTGCGGCACCTCGAGCACCATCTCCTGCGCCGCGACCTGCGGGTCGGCCAGCGCCTCGGTCAGCCGCTGGACCTTGCCGCAGGGCACGCCCGCGCGGTTCAGCCGCTCGATCCAGTGCGCCTGCGTGCCGTGGGCCAGCGCGTCGTCGACCAGCCGGTTCAGCTCGGCCCGGTTCTCGACCCGCCGGGCGTTGTCGGCGAAGCGGGGATCGTCGAGCAGGTGCTTCAGCCCGATCTCGCCGAGGAAGCGGGCCACGAACACGTCGGTCGAGGGCGCCACCGCGATGTCGCCGTCGGCGGCGCGGAACAACCCGTAGGGCGCGACGATCGGGTGGTCGTTGCCGGTGGTCACCGGGTCGCGCCCCGTCGCCAGCGCGCCCGAGGACAGGTAGGCCATCATCGACAGGATCGACATCATCATCGACGCCTCGACCCGCTGCGCCGGGCCGCCCGCGTCGCGCGCCCTGAGCGCCGACACCGCGCCCAGCGCCGCGTAAAGCCCCGCGATCAGGTCGGTCAGCGGCGGGCCGGTGCGCAGGGGGCCGGTGGCGGGCGTGCCGTTCGTCGCCATATAACCCGACATCGCCTGCGCGATGAAGTCGAAGGCGGGCCGGTTGGCATAGGGCCCCGTGCTGCCGTAGCCGTTCACGCTGACCACGATCAGGCGCGGGTTGATCTGCGCCAGCCGTGCGGGGGTCAGCCCCATCTCGTCCAGCACGCCGGGGCGGTAGTTCTCGGTCAGGATGTCGGCGCCGGCGAGCAGCCGCTCCAGCACCGCCAGCCCCTCGGGGCGGCGCAGGTCCAGCGCCACCGACCGCTTGTTGCGGTTGAAGCCCGCGAAATACCACGACAGCCCGTCGACGATATGCCCCTGCCCGCGCACCGGGTCGCCGCCCTTGGGGCTCTCGATCTTGACCACGTCGGCGCCCAGATCGCCGAGGATCATGGCGCAGAACGGCCCCGACAGGATGCGCGTCAGGTCGACGACCCGGACGCCGGACAGCGGCAGGTCGCTCATCCCGCGGCCGTGGCGGTCAGGCCGGGGTCGTAGCGGCGCAGCCGGGGGCCGGCCTTGATGACCTGCCCGGGCAGGTCGCGGCCGATGACACCCTGGGTCAGCCGGGCGGCCGCGATCAGCTTGTCGAGGTCGATGCCGGTGTCGTAGCCGCTTTCCTGCAGGAGATAGACGAGATCCTCGGTGCAGATGTTGCCGGTCGCGCCCGCCGCGAAGGGACAGCCGCCGAGGCCGCCGACCGAGGCGTCGTAATGCGTCACCCCCTCGGCCAGCCCCGTCATCACGCAGGCGAGCCCCACCCCGCGGGTGTTGTGGAAGTGGAGCCCGATGCCCAGCCCGGGCGCCTCGGCCCGGATCGCCTGCACCGCGGCGCGGACGGTGGCGGGGGTCGCCATGCCGGTGGTGTCACCGAGGCCCACGGATTTGGCCCCGAGCTCCTGGTAGCGTTTGGCGATGCGGGCGACCTGCTCGGGCGGCACCACGCCCTCGAAGGGGCAGCCGAAGGCGGTGGCGATGCCGCCCTCGACGGCGACGCCGGCCAGCGAGAGGAGCGCGAAGACCGCCTCGAAATCCTTCAGCGACTCGTCGACGCCGCGGTTCACGTTCTTGCGGTTGTGCGTCTCCGAGGCTGACACCACGGTGTGCACCGCGTCCACCCCGGCGGCGGCGGCCCGTTCGGCGCCGCGCAGGTTGGGGATCAGCGCGGTGATCAGCGCGCCCTCGGGCCGGTCGATGCCCGCCAGGACCGCCTCGGCATCGGCCAGCTGCGGCACCGCGCGGGGGCTGACGAAGGAGGTCACCTGCATGTGCCGGATGCCGGCGGCGAACAGCGCGTTGATGATCTCGATCTTCTTCGCGGTCGGGATGAAGGCCGCCTCGATCTGGAACCCGTCGCGCGGGCCCACCTCGCAGACGGTGATGCGCGCGCCCTCCGGCACGGGGCGTGAAGTGTCGGCCATGCGTCGCCTCCTTGCGTCCGATGCGGGGCGCAAACGGCCCCGCGACGGCATACTGCCCCGGCCGAATTCGACGGGGCAAGGGCGCTTGGCGCGGGCGCCCCGCACCGGGCCATCCGGCAAGACGGCGCGCCGACGGGCCGCCGCGGCCCGGCGCACGGCCGCCCCGACAGCGGCCAAGCGACTGATGCGGAACGGGTTTCCCGCGCCGCTGCGGCGCGGCAGGCGGGCGGGCCATGGCATCACCATGCGTCCCCGTGACGTGAAAAAATGTGATGACTGGCGTGATCGCCCGATCAGGGCACTTGAAAAACGGGCGCGAATGCCATCCCCTCGGGGACGGTTCCGACAGGGAGGAGAGAACCCGATGAAACTTCGCACACTGACTTCCATGAAACTGGGGGCCGCGCTGGCGGCCGCGATGACGGTCACCGCCGTCCCCGCCTCGGCCACCGAGTGCATCGCACCCTCGAACCCCGGCGGCGGCTGGGACTTCACCTGCCGCACCATCGGCCGCGTGCTGGGCGAGCTGGGCCTCGTCGAGGGCAACGTGCAGGTCACCAACATGGCCGGCGGCGTCGGCGCCGTGGCCTTTGCCATGGTCGCGGCCGAGCGCCCGGCCGACGAGGACCTGATCGTCGCCACCTCGACCGTGGGCGTGACGCAGATGGCCCAGGGCCGCTACCCCGCGCCGCTGGAAACCATGCGCTACCTCGCCATGCTGGGCGCCGACGTGGGCGTGATCGCGGTCGACAACGACAGCCCGATCATGACGCTGGCCGACCTGACCGCGGCGATGGCGGCCGATCCCTCGGCGCTGGTCACCGGCGGCTCGTCGGGTGCGGGCGGCTGGGACCACATCCGGCTCCTGATGGTGGCCGATGCCACCGGCACCGAGGATCTCAGCGCGATCCGCTGGGTGCAGTTCGACGGCGGCACCGACGCCGTGACCCAGATGATGGGCGGCCAGATCGCCGTGGTGTCGACGGACATGGGCGAGATCGCGGGCTTCGTGGAATCGGGTGACATCCGCGTCCTCGCGGCGCTGTCGGACGAGCCGATCCCGGCCTTCCCCGACATCCCGACCGCCATCTCGCAGGGCGTCGACGTGACCGGCTACAACTGGCGCGGCCTCTACACCGGCGGGCAGGTCTCGGACGAGGCGTACAACGCCTGGGTCGAGCGGCTGGAAACCCTCTACAACTCGGACAACTGGCAGGAAGCGGCCACCTCGGCCGGTCTGGTGCCGATCTGGCGCGGCGGCGCCGAGTTCGAGGCCTTCGTGCGGGATCAGGCGGCCATCATGGAGCAGATCTCCCGCGATATCGGCGTCATCCAGTAATGACGGGAACGAGCGTCAGGCTCTTCGGCGCCGCGGTCTTCGCGATCGCGGCGCTCTACACCCTGCAGGCCGACACCTACCAGATCACCTTCGGCGACGTGCTGGGGCCGTCCGTGTTCCCGATCATCGTCGGCATCCCGATGATGATCCTGTCCGCCTCGCTGGTGGTGTTCCCCACCGGCACGGTGGACTGGCCGGGCCGCGACCGGCTGTGGCGGCAGGCCGCCGCGCTGGCCGTGTTCATCGGCTACGTCCTGGTGATGGAGCAGGTCGGCTTTCCGATCGCCACCGCGGCGCTGATCGCGCTGGTGGGCATCATCATGGGCGGGCCGCCGTGGCACGCCGTGGCGCTGGGCGTCGTGTTCGGGCCGGGGCTCTGGGCGCTGTTCGACCAGGTGCTGGGGCTGCCGCTCGATTTTCTGGGGGACCTCTTCGGCTGAGGGCCGGAGGGGCGAAGGGAGACCAGTCATGGAAGTGCTCTCGCTGATCGGCAGCGGCTTTCTCGTCGCGCTGACACCGCTCAACATCGGCCTGCTGCTGATGGGCTGCTTCGTCGGCACGCTGCTCGGCGCGCTGCCGGGCCTTGGCCCGGTGAACGGGGTGGCGGTGCTGATCCCGCTGACCTTCGCCTTCGGCTTCGACCCCACATCCTCGCTGATCCTGCTCTGCGCGGTCTATTTCGGCTGCATGTACGGCGGGCGGATCAGCTCGATCCTGCTGAACATCCCCGGCGACGAGCCGGCGATCATGACCACGCTCGACGGCTACCCGATGGCGGTGCAGGGCCAGGCGGCGAACGCGCTGGCGATCTCGGGCGTCGCGTCCTTCGTCGGCGCCACCATCGCGGTGATCGGCCTGTCGCTGTTCGCCCCCGTGCTGGCGCGGGCGGCCATCCACTTCGGCCCGGCCGACTATTTCGCGCTCTACATCCTCGCCTTCGCCACCATCGGCGGCATCGCCGGCGTCGATCCGCGCAAGACGCTCCTGTCGGCGCTGATCGGCCTGATGCTGGCGACCGTGGGCATCGACCCGATCTCGGGCGTGCCGCGCTACACGATGGACAACTTCCACCTCTACGACGGCATCCAGCCGATCGTCGCGCTGGTGGGCCTGTTCGCGATCTCGGAGATCCTGCTGCTGCTGGAGAAAAGTGCCAAGGACCGCCCCAAGGCGATCAAGGTTGACCGCTGGATGCCGCAGTGGTCGGCGATCTGGCCGACCCGCTGGGCGATGCTGCGCGGCTCGGGCGTGGGCTTCGTCGCGGGCGTGCTGCCGGGCGCGGGGGCCTCGCTGGGGTCCTTCATGGCCTATGTCTTCGAGAAGCAGAAATCCAACGGCAAGGGCACCTTCGGCAAGGGCGACCCGCGCGGTGTGGCGGCGCCCGAGTCGGGCAACAACGCGGCCGCGGGCGGCGCGCTTATCCCGATGCTGTCGCTGGGCGTGCCGGGCTCGGGCACGACCGCCGTGCTGCTGGCCATGCTGATCTCGCTCAACGTGCAGCCCGGCCCGCTCCTGTTCGAGCGCCAGCCCGACCTCGTCTGGGGCCTCGTCGCGTCGCTTTACCTGGCCAACATCGCGCTCCTGATCCTGAACCTGCCGATGATCGGCATCTTCACGCGCCTGATGATGACGCCGACCTGGGCGCTGATGCCGGTGGTCGCGGCCGTCACCTTCGTGGGGGTCTACGGGATCTCGAACTCGATCTTCGACCTTGAGCTGATGGTGTTCTTCGGGATCATCGGCTACATCATGCGCAAGCTGGACATCAGCCTTGTGCCGCTGGTGCTGGGGCTGCTGCTGGGCGGCGACATGGAACGCGCGCTGCGGCGCGCGATGTCGATCTCGGACGGCGACTGGTCGATCCTGATCGCAAGCCCGATCTCGATCACCCTCTACGTCCTCACCGTGGGGTTCCTCGCGCTGTCGGTCTGGCTTGCCGTGCGCGACCACAAGCAGACACAGGCCGAACGCCTGACCGAGGGCTGAGCACGATGGCCGATGCCGGCACCCGCGCCCGGGCCGGCGGGGGCTACGACCTCGTGACGCTGGCGCTGTTCCGGTCGGTCGCGGCCTCGGGCAGCATCGCGCACGCCGCGGCGCTGCACGGGCTGGTGCCGTCGGCCGTCAGCAAGCGCATCGCCGACCTCGAGGCGCTGGTGGGTGCGCCGCTCCTGCACCGCCACCGGCGGGGGGTGGAGCTGACGCCCGCGGGCCACGACCTGGTGCGCCACGCCGAACGCCTGCGCGACGCGGTCGAGCGGCTGGAGGCCGAGATGGCCGCCCACGCCACCGGCCGGCGCGGCGCGATCCGGGTCGCGGCCAACAGCTCGTCGATCTCGCAGTTCCTGCCCGAGGACCTGGCCGAATTCGTCGCCGCCCACCCGCAGCTGCACATCCGCCTGACCGAGATGACCAGCCTCGAGGTACTGGAGGCCGTCCGCGCGGGCCGGGCCGATCTGGGCATCTTCTCGGGGCTGACCGAGGCCGCGGGGCTGGTGCTGATCCCCTACCGGCGCGACACGCTGGTTGTGGTGCTGCCCGCCGAGCACCCGCTGGCCGCGCGGCGCAGCCTGCACCTGTCCGACATCGTGGCCGAGCCCTTCGTGGCGCTGCAGGCCGGCAGTTCGATCCAGGCCTGGCTCGACCGCCGCGCCGAGGAGATCGGCGCGCGCATCCGCACCCAGGTCGCGGTCCAGAGCTTCGACGGTGTGCGCCGCATGGTGCAGGCGCGGCTCGGCATCGCGGTGCTGCCCTTCGGCGCGGTCGAACCCTACCTCGACGCGACGCGGCTGGCGATGGTGCCGCTGGACGAAAGCTGGGCCACCCGCGACCTGTTGATCGCGGTGCGGGACAAGGCCACCGTCACGCCGCAGACCGCCGCCCTGATCGCGACGCTCAGGGGGCACGCGGTCTGAAACATGGCCCGGGCATGGGCCGCAACAGGGGAGACACCGCCATGGGAACCTTCGACAATGACCTGTTCGAGAAGGGGCTGGCGCGGCGCAAGGCCACGCTCGGGGCCGACTACGTGCAGGCCAGCCTCGACAACGCCGACGCCCTCACCCGCGGCTTCCAGGAGGCGATGACGGCGTGGTGCTGGGGCTTTGGCTGGGGCGACGACGCGATCGACGCCAAGACCCGCAGCATGATGAACCTCGCCATGCTGGGGGCGCTGGGCAAGATGCACGAATGGGAGCTGCACTGCCGCGGCGCGATCAACAACGGCGTCACCGCCGAGGAGATCCGGGCGATCTGCCATGTCGTCGCGATCTACTGCGGCGTGCCGCAGGCGCACGAGTGTTTCCGCGTCGCCCGCAAGGTGCTGGAGGAGCGCGGGCTCCTGCCGATGGCGTGATGGACAGCATGGCAAGCGCCCCCTAAGACTTGACCCGATCAGCCCCGGAAGGAGGAGCCGTGGCCCACCGCCCGACGTCCATCGACGAGACCATCGCGCTGTTGTCGGCGCAGGATTACGTCTGCGGCCGCCCACTCGGCACCGTGGCCTTCCTCGCGCTGACGCTGGGCAAGCCCCTGTTCCTTGAGGGCGAGGCCGGCGTCGGCAAGACCGAGATCGCCAAGGCGCTTGCGGCCGCCTTGGGCCGCCGCCTGATCCGGCTGCAGTGCTACGAGGGGCTGGATGCGGCATCCGCCATCTACGAATGGAACTTCGCCGCGCAGATGATCGCCATCCGCACCGCCGAGGCCGCGGGCAACGCAGACCGCGAGATGCTGCGGGCGGAGCTGTTTTCCGGCGACTACCTGATCCGGCGGCCGCTGCTGGAGGCGATGGAGCCGCACCCCGAGGGGCCGCCCGTCCTGCTGATCGACGAGGTGGACAGGACGGATGAACCCTTCGAGGCGTTCCTGCTGGAGGCCCTGTCGGATTTCCAGGTGACGATCCCGGAGCTCGGCACCATCCGCGCCGAAGAGCCGCCCATCGTCATCCTGACCTCCAACCGCACCCGCGAGGTGCATGACGCGCTCAAGCGCCGCTGCCTCTACCACTGGGTCGATTTCCCCAGCTTCGACCGCGAGATGGAGATCCTGCGCGCCCGCGTGCCCGGCATCACCGAGACGCTGTCGGCCGAGGTGATCGCCTTCGTCCAGTCGCTGCGCACCGAGGACCTGTTCAAGACGCCGGGCGTAGCCGAATCGATCGACTGGGCGCGGTGCCTGCTCGCGCTCGACACCGTGGCGCTGTCGCCCGAGGTGATCTCGGACACGCTCGGCGCCGTGCTGAAATACCAGGACGACATCGCCCGCATCGCCGGCTCCGAGGCCACGCGCATCCTGAACGAGGCGCGGGCCAAGGTGGGCCGGGCGTCCTGATGGCGCCCCCCCGCCCCCTGCCCGAGACCGCGGGGCGGTTGGCCGAGAACATCGTGCATTTCGCCCGCGCGCTGCGAAAGGCCGGGGTCCGCGTCGGCCCCGCGCAGGTGCAGAGCGCGGTCGAGGCGGTGGCCGCCGCGGGCTTCACCCACAAGACCGATTTCTACCACGTCCTGCGCGCGACCCTGATCCACCGGGCCGAGCACCTGGAGCTGTTCGACCAGTGCTTCGCCCTGTTCTGGCGCGACCCGGAATTCATCGAGCAGATGATCCACCTGATGTCGCCCACGCTGCGCACCGAGGCCGAGGCGCGGAAGAAGAAGGCTGCCGAGCGCCGCGCGGCCGAGGCGCTGGCCGACGCGCCCGAGCCGCCCGAGGGCACGCCGGTGCGCGAGGAGCTGGAGATGGACGCGCGGATCAGCTGGTCGGCGTCGGAAAAGCTCCGGTCGATGGATTTCGAGCAGATGAGCGCGGCCGAGATCGCCGAGGCGACCCGCGCCGTCCGCGCCCTGCACCTGCCGGTGAAGCCCGTGCCGACCCGGCGCACCACGCCCTCGCCCCACGGCACCCGCCCCGACCTGCGCGGCACGCTGCGGCGCGCGATGCGGCGGGGCGGCGAGGTGGAAACCGTGCTGATGCGCCAGCGGCGGAGCCGGCCGCCGGACCTCGTGGCGCTGTGCGACATCTCCGGCTCGATGTCGGTCTATTCGCGGATGCTGGTGCATTTCCTGCACGCGATCACCTGGGCGCCGGACCGCGGCTGGGGCAAGGTGCATGTCTTCACCTTCGGCACCCGGCTGACCAACATCACCCGGGCGCTCGCGCAGAAGGACCCCGACCTTGCGCTGGCCGCCGCGGGCCGCGATGCGCGCGACTGGGAGGGCGGCACCCGGATCGGCGAGGCAATCCGCCGCTTCAACGTCGACTGGTCGCGGCGGGTGCTGGGGCAAGGGGCGGTGGTGCTCCTGATCTCGGACGGGCTGGAGCGTGGGGATACCTCGGTGCTGGAGGCGGAGATTGCCCGCCTGCGCCTGTCGTGCCGGCAGATCATCTGGCTCAACCCGCTCCTGCGCTGGGACGGCTTCGAGCCGCGCGCGGGCGGCATCCGCGCGATCCTGCCCCATGTCGACCGGCTCCACGCCTGCCACTCGCTGGACAGCCTCGACGCGCTGTCGGCGGCGATGAGCGGGGCGCGCGGCACCGCGGTCAAAACTGTTGCGTCACGTCCGGCGCCCGCTATGGTTGACCCGTGACCTCGTCGCGGGCGTGCACCCGCCACGGCGGCTGACCGGCGGAGGCGGACCCGGACCCGGAGGAGGGCCGGCCCGCGCCGCCTTGTCCGACGACGGGAACGGAGGAGGAGCCGGGGCTGCGCCGCGCGGTGCAGCATCCCCGACAGACAACAGACATCACAGGGTTGGCGGCCGCCCCGGGGCGGCCGCATCCCCGCCAGTGTCCGGGCGAAAGACCCGGCAGCCAGGGAGGAAGAGAATGGCGACCATATCCATGACCGTGAACGGAAAAGCGGTGAAACGCGCCGTTCCGGACAACACGCTCCTGTCGGAATTCCTGCGCGAGCACCTGCGCCTGACCGGCACCCATGTCGGCTGCGACACCAGCCAGTGCGGCGCCTGCGTGGTGCATGTGGACGGCCGCGCGATCAAGTCCTGCACGGCGCTGGCCGCGTCGCTCGACGGGGCCACGGTGACGACCATCGAGGGGCTGGCCAACGGCGACCTGCACCCGATGCAGAAGGCGTTCAACGACAACCATGGGTTGCAGTGCGGGTTCTGCACGCCGGGCATGATCATGTCGGGCGTCGACATGGTCGCCCGCTACAAGGCCGAGGGCCGCGAGCTGACCGAGGCGGCCATCCGCCACGAGCTCGAGGGCAACATCTGCCGCTGCACCGGCTACCACAACATCGTGAAATCGATCCAGCAGGCCGCGGCCGAGATGTGATCGGGTCCTTGGGAGGAAAGTGACATGAGCGACGGAATCGGCGCGCGCGTGAAGCGCAAGGAAGACAAGCGGTTCATCACCGGCAAGGGCAAGTACACCGACGACATCCGCATGGAGAACCAGGCCTACGCGGCCTTCGTGCGCAGCCCGCACGCCCATGCGAAGGTCAAGGGCATCGACGCCTCGGCCGCCGAGGCGATGGAGGGCGTGGTGGCCGTGCTGACGGGCGCCCAGCTGACGGGCGACGGCATCGGCAACCTGATCTGCGGCTGGGCCATCAACTCCAAGGACGGCAGCCCGATGAACATGGGCCCGTGGTCAGCGCTGGCGACCGACCGGGTGCGCTACGTGGGCGACGCGGTGGCCGTGGTCATCGCCGACAGCCAGAAACTGGCGCGCAACGCCGCCGAGGCGGTGGTCGTCGACTACGAGGAACTGCCCGCCGTGGCCCACGCCGACCGCGCGCTGGCCAAGGGCGCGCCGCAGGTGCATGACAATGCGCCGGGCAACCTGATCTACGACTGGGGCATCGGTGACGACGCCGCGACGCAGGCGGCGCTCAAGGGCTCGGCCCATGTGACGGAACTACACGTCACCAACAACCGGCTGTCGCCGAACCCGATGGAGCCGCGCTCGGCCGTCGCCACCTACGACGAGGCCGAGGATCACTACACCCTCTACACCACGTCGCAGAACCCGCACGTGGCGCGCCTCGTGCTGTCGGCCTTCTACAACGTGGCGCCCGAGCACAAGCTGCGCGTGATCGCCCCCGACGTGGGCGGCGGCTTCGGCTCCAAGATCTACATCTACCCCGAGGAGATCACCTGCCTCTGGGCCTCGATGAAGACCAAGCGCTCGGTGAAGTGGACGTCCGACCGGACCGAGGCCTTCATGACCGACGCCCATGGCCGCGACCACATCACCACGGCGAAGATGGGCTTCGACAAGGACGGCAAGATCACCGGCTTCCACGTCGACACGGTGGCCAACTTCGGCGCCTACATGTCGCTGTTCTCGTCGGCGGTGCCGACCTACCTGTATGCGACGCTGCTGTCGGGTCAGTACGACATCCACAACATCTACTGCAACGTGCGGGCGGTCTACACCAACACCGTGCCGGTCGACGCCTACCGCGGCGCGGGGCGGCCCGAGGCCTGCTACCTGATCGAGCGCATGATGGAGACGGCGGCGCGCGAGATGGGGATGGACCCGGCCGAGCTGCGCCGGCGGAACTTCATCCAGTCCTTCCCGCACCAGACGCCCGTCATCATGAACTACGACTCGGGCGATTTCCCCGGCAACCTCGACAAGGCGCTCAAGGCCGCCGACATCGCGGGCTTCCCGGCGCGCAAGGCCGAGGCGGCCAAGCGCGGCAAGCTGCGCGGGATCGGCTATTCCTGCTACATCGAGGCCTGCGGCATCGCGCCGTCGGCGGCGGTGGGCAGCCTCGGGGCCGGTGTGGGCCTCTGGGAATCCGCCGAGGTGCGGGTGAACCCGGTGGGCACCATCGAGATCCTGACCGGTAGCCACAGCCACGGCCAGGGCCACGAGACGACCTTTGCCCAGATCGTGTCGGACCGCTTCGGCGTGCCGATCGACAACGTGTCGATCGTGCATGGCGACACCGACAAGGTGCAGATGGGCATGGGCACCTACGGCTCGCGCTCGGGTGCGGTCGGCATGTCGGCCATCGTCAAGGCGATGGACAAGGTCGAGGCCAAGGTGAAGAAGATCGCGGCTCATGTGCTCGAGGCCTCCGAGGACGACATCGTCATCGAGGGCGGCGAGGTGAAGGTCGCGGGCACCGACCGCAAGATGGCGTGGCACGAGGTGGGCCTTGCCGCCTACACCGCGCACAACCTGCCCGCGGGCATGGAGCCGGGGCTGAAGGAAGGCGCCTTCTACGACCCGGTGAACTTCACCTTCCCGGCCGGCGCCTACATCGCCGAGGTCGAGGTCGACCCCGACACCGGCGTGACCAAGATCGTCCAGTTCACCGCCGCCGACGATTTCGGCACCATCATCAACCCCAACATCGTCGAGGGGCAGGTGCATGGCGGCGTGGCGCAGGGCATCGGGCAGGCGATCCTGGAACAGGTGGTCTACGACGAGGGCGGCCAGCTCCTGACCGGGTCCTACATGGACTACGCGATGCCGCGGGCCGACGACGTGCCGTTCTACACGATCGAGCACAACACCACCGTCTGCCCGAACAACCCGCTGGGCATCAAGGGCTGCGGCGAGGCCGGGGCCATCGGCGCCCCGCCCGCCGTCATCAACGCGATCACGGATGCCATCGGCACCAACGACCTGCAGATGCCGGCCACGCCCGCACGGGTCTGGGCGGCGCTCAACGCCGCGCGCGCCCCGATGGCGGCCGAGTGAAGGGAGGGACCACAGATGTATGACGTTTCCTATCACCGCCCGGCCTCGCTGGCCGACGCCAAGGCCATGCTGGCCTCGGACGACGCCAAGGTGCTGGCGGGGGGCCAGACCCTTCTGCCCACGATGAAGCAGCACCTGGCCGCCCCGTCGGACCTGGTGGACGTGCGCAGGATCCCCGGCATGTCCGGGGTCAAGGTCGAGGGCGGCAAGCTGGTCATCGGCGCGGCCACCACCCACGCCGAGGTCGCGGGCAACGCGGATGTGCTGAAGCACGTTCCCTCGCTCGCCTGCCTCGCGGCGGGCATCGGCGACCCGGCGGTGCGCCACATGGGCACCATCGGCGGGTCCATCGCCAACAACGACCCGGCCGCCGACTACCCCTCGGCGATTCTGGCGCTGAACGCGACCGTGGTCACCGACCGGCGCGAGATCGCGGCGGACGACTATTTCCAGGGCATGTTCACCACCGCGCTGGAACCGGGCGAGATCATCACCGCGGTGAAGATCACCCCGCCCAAGTCGGGCGGCTACGCCAAGTTCCCCAACCCCGCCTCGCGCTACGCGATGGTGGGGGTCTACGTGGCCCAGACCGGCGCGGGCGTCCGCGTCGCGGTGACGGGCGCGGGGCAGGACGGCGTGTTCCGGCATGACGGGCTCGAGGCCGCGCTGTCGGCCCGCTTCGCGCCCGAGGCGGTGGACGGCGTATCGGTCTCGGCCGACGGGCTGTTGTCGGACATCCACGGCGATGCCGCCTACCGGGCGCATCTGGTGAAGGTCATGGCCAAACGCGCGGTCGCCGCCGCGGCCTGATCGGCACGACAAGGCAAAGGACCGGCCCGCGGGGATGCCCCCCGCGGGCCGGTTCCGTTTCCGGGCCCCCTGCCCTAGCCGAGCCCCGCCCCCGCGGTCAGCCCGTTGACCGAGGCGACCAGCGCGTCGCGGTCGATGCGGAACTGGCGGTAGAGGTCGCCGATGGTGCCGGTCTGGCCGAAATGCTCCACCCCGTGCGGGATCGTCCGGTGCCCGGCCACCGAGCCGAGCCACGCCAGCGTCGCGGGGTGGCCGTCGATCGCGGTCACCAGCGTGCAGTGCCGGGGCAGCGGGGCGAGGAGCCGCTCCACATGGGCCAGCGCGTCCGGGTTGCCGCGGGCCCGTTCCCGCTGCGCCGCGGTCCAGCCCGCGTTCAGCCGGTCGGCCGAGGTCACGGCCAGCACGCCCACGTCGCGCCGCCCGCCGGCGATGAGGCCCGCCGCCGCGATGGCCTCGTCGGCGACGGCACCCTGGTAGGCGATCACCACCTCGCAGTTCGGCCCCGGCGGGCGCAGCCAGTAGGCCCCGTCGATGGCGCCTTGCCGGAACGCGTCGTCGTGGCGCTTGCCCGGCTGCTCCAAGGGCTTCGTCGTCAGCCGCAGGTAGACCGACCCGCCGGTCTCGTCCCTGAGCCATGTCCGTTCGTCCGGGTCGCCTTCGCCATCCCGCTGGAGGTAGTCGAAGGCCCATTCGAGGATCACCGCCAGCTCGTCGGCAAAGGCCGGCTCGAAGCTCGCCAGCCCGTCCTGCGCCATGCCGGTGAGCGGCGTGCCGATCGACTGGTGCGCGCCGCCCTCGGGGGCCAGCGTCACGCCCGAGGGCGTGCCGACGATCAGGAACCGCGCGTCCTGGTAGCAGGCGTAGTTCAGCGCATCGAGGCCGCGGTGGACGAAGGGGTCGTAGACCGTGCCGATGGGGATGAGGCGCTTGCCGAACAGGCTGTGCGACAGGCCCGCGGCGCACAGCAGCAGGAACAGGTTCATCTCGGCGATGCCCAATTCGATGTGCTGGCCCTGCGGGGCGAACTCCCACTTCGCGGTCGAGGGGATGCGGTGCTCGATGAAGGCGTCCTCGCGCGCGGTGCGGGCGAAGAGCTTGCGCCGGTTCACCCAGGGGCCGAGGGACGTGGTGCCGGTGACGTCCGGCGAGGTGGTCACGATCCGCGCCGCCAGCGCGCTGTCGCCCTTGGCCAGATCGTCGAGGATCTTGCCGAAGGCGGCCTGGGTCGAGATCTCCCGGTCGGTCGAAATCTCGATCCTCGGCGCGGGCAGCTTGGCGTCGGTGAAGCGGCGCGGCCCCTTGGCGAAGAACGGCACCCGGTCGAGGAACGCCCGCAGGGCGGCTACGTCGGCCACGCCCGCGAGGGGCTCCCACTCCTGCCCCTCGGGCACGCCCATGTGGCGCTGCCAGTCGGCCATCTGCGCCTTGGTCATCAGCCCGCCGTGGTTGTCCTTGTGGCCCGCGATGGGGGTGCCCCAGCCCTTGATGGTGTAGGCCAGGAAACAGGTCGGCCGGTCGTGGTCTATCCGCGCGAAGGTCTCGGCCATGGTCTGCACGCAGTTGCCGCCGAGGTTCTCCATCAGCGCGGCCAGCTCCGCGTCCGTCCGCCGGTCGATCAGCGCGGTCACGTCGCCCTGGTCGCCGAGGTCGTCCATCAGCCGCTTCCGCCAGACCGCGCCGCCCATATAGGTCAGCGCGGCGTATTCCGCGTTGGGGCAGCGGTCGATCCAGTCGCGCAGTGCCTCGCCGCCGGGCTCGGCAAAGGCCGCCCGCTGCAGCGCGCCGTATTTCACCCTGACCACGTCCCAGCCGAAGGCGTCGAAGATCTTCTCGATGCGCCCGAACAGCCCCTCGCGCACGATCCCGTCGAGCGACTGGCGGTTGTAGTCGATGATCCACCAGCAATTGCGCAGGTCGTTCTTCCACCCCTCCTGCAGCGCCTCGTAGACGTTGCCCTCGTCCAGCTCCGCATCGCCCACCAGCGCCACCATCCGCCCGAGGGGCTGCCCCGCGCCCCAGTCCTTGGCGGCGACGTAATCCTGCACCAGCGAGGCGAAGGCCGTGATCGCGACGCCGAGGCCGACCGAGCCGGTGGAGAAATCCACGTCGTCCACGTCCTTGGTGCGGCTGGGGTAGCTCTGCACCCCGCCGAGGCCGCGGAACGCCTCCATCCGGTCACGGGTCTGGTTGCCCATCAGGTACTGGATCGCGTGGAACACCGGCGCGGCGTGGGGCTTGACCGCCACCCGGTCCTCGGGCCGCAACGCCGAGAAATAGAGCGCGGTCAGGATCGACACCATCGAGGCCGACGACGCCTGGTGCCCGCCGATCTTGATGCCGTCCACCTTGGGGCGGATGTGGTTGGCGTGGTGGATCATCCAGTGCGACAGCCACAGAAGCCGCTGCTCGATCGTCTTCAGGTGGCGGGCGTCCGCGGTCATGTCGGTCCTCCGGGTCTGGTCCTGTGCGCAGCGCGGATCGTCGGGGATATCGGCCGGGGCCTCAAGGCCCCGCCGCCGGCGCACATGTCGCAACCGGTCCTTGGCGGCTTTCAGAATCGCCGCGCCGGCCGTAGGGCTTGTCGCTACGGAGGAGTGGCCGAGCGGTTTAAGGCACCGGTCTTGAAAACCGGCGTGCGGGAGACCGTACCGTGGGTTCGAATCCCACCTCCTCCGCCACCGACCCCTGTCTCACCGGCCCATAGCAAGACCGCTTGGAATTTCCCCTGTATCGACGGGACTTGCGGGTGCTCGCGCCTGCCTGAGACGCACCGTGAGAGCTCACGGGCTCATGCCGCGCGAATACGTCAACCGGTCGGAGAAAGAACAAAACCGGAAGAGACTTACTAGTGATCGAGGATGCTCCGGGGAGCAGGTCACCACCCTCCTCCAGGCGCGTGGCGATGTGCGGCGTGATCGTCCCGGAACCTTCGTGAGCGTGAGATGAAAGTTCTCGCCCGCTGTCGGAATGGACCGGCAAAGCGCGACCGACGGGTCAGCTTGACCTTGCGAAATGCGGGATATTTGCACTAGCACGTCAGCGCGAGACCGCGAGCGCCGCAAGGGCGCGGCGCTGCATGACACATGAGGCACAGATGGCCGAGGATGCGACGCTGGACACATTGGGCCTGCTCTGCCCGCTGCCGGTTCTCAAGGCGCGCAAGCGGTTGAAATCCATGCAGCCGGGGCAGGTGTTGCGGCTTCTGGCGAGCGATCCGGCGGCTGTTGTGGATGTGCCCCATTTCTGCGCCGAAAGCGGTCACGAGCTTCTGGGGGTCGAGGACGCGGGCGACGGCGCGCAGGCCTATCTCATCCGGCGGACATGATCCCGAACGAGGCATAGGGGATGTAGCGGACCGGATCGCCCGGCGCGATGGCACAGGCCTCGTCCGGCAATTCCACAAGCCCCGTGGCCCAGCTCAGCCCCGAGATCCGCCCCGACCCTTCCGAGGCGAAGACCTCTGCCGCGCCATCTTCTGTCAACCGTGCGCGCAGGAATTCGCGCCGCCCGGCCTTTTTCTTCTTGGTGAAGGCCGCGGGCACGGTGAAGCCCTGGGGGTCCAGCCAGCCCGCCCCCGCCAGGAGCGACAGCGCGGGGCGGGCAAAGACCAGGGCACAGGTGAGCGCCGCGACCGGATTGCCGGGCAGGCCAAAGACCGGAACCCCACCCCAGAGGGCCAGCGCCAAGGGACGGCCCGGTTTGACCGCGATCCGCCAGCTCGACAGGGTGCCGCGCTCGCGCAACAGCCGCGAGACATGATCCTCGTCCCCTGCCGAGGCGCCGCCCGAGGTCAGGATCGCATCGGCATGCCGCGCCCCGTGATCGAGCCGCGCCGCGATCACATCGGCATCATCGGGCGCATGGCCCAGATCGACAGGCTCAAAGCCCCAGGCGGCGATCAACGCCAGGAGCATGGGGCGGTTGGCATCGAAAATCTGGTGCGGGGCGGCATCCCGGGCAGGATCGGGCAGAAGCTCGTCCCCGGTCGACAGAACGCCCACCCGCAGGCGACGATGCACGGCCACGCGCGCCACGCCGACAGCCGACAAAAGCGCCAGATCGGCGGGGGTGAGCCGGCGACCCGCGGGCAGGATCGTCGCGCCCTCGGTCACGTCCTCGCCCGCCTTGCGGGTGTTGATCCCGCGCTTGACCGGCCCGTCGAAGGCCACGACCTGCCCATCGGTGGCGCAGTCTTCCTCGAGCACGACGGTATCGATCCCGTCGGGCAGGATCGCGCCCGTCAGGATGCGCAGGGCCTGACCGGGCGGCACCTCCCCGTCAAAGGGTTGGCCCGCCGCCGCGCGACCGGGCACAAGCGGCAGGCGCTGCACCCCGTCGCCCGTCGCGGCATGGGCGAACCCATAGCCATCGACCGCGGAATTGGGGCGCGGCGGGTTCGACCGGCGCGCCGTCACGGGGGCGGCCAGGATGCGGCCCTGCGCCCCGGCTGTCGGCACATCCTCGGGGACGGTCACGGCGTGCAGCCGCGCGCGCAAAAGGGCCAGCGCCTCATCGACCGGCACCCAGGCCACACCCTGCGGCATCGCGAAACAGTCGTTGCGCAGGCGCGGCGGGATCAGCGCGTCGCTCACAGCCCCACCTCCGCACGGATGAACCGGGCGATGCCCGCGACATCGTCCAGATCGAACCGCGGCAAGGCGCTGTCCACCGGCCCGTCGGCGGCGATGGCGCGGATGGTGGGGTTGTGCAGCGCCAGGAGATCGCGGCCCGCTGCCTTGCGGTGGGTTTCGATCTTGGGGTGCGGTGCAGTCTTGTACCCCTCGATCAGCACCAGATCGCAGGGATCGAGATGGGCGAGCAGATCGGACAGCGCGGGTTCCTCGGCCCCGCGCAGCTCGGTCATCAGCGCCCAACGGACCGGCGAGGCCACGATCACCTGCCCCGCCCCCGCCTGGCGGTGGCGATGGCTGTCGCGGCCGGGATGGTCGATCTCGGTCGCGTGATGGGCATGCTTGACGGTCGAGATGCGCAAACCCTGCCCCACCAGCTCCGCCACCAGCCGTTCGGTCAGCGTGGTCTTGCCGGTGTTCTTCCAGCCGGTGACGCCATAGACCCTCATGCCGCGCCCATCAGCGCTTCGGCGGCCGCGATATCCTCGGGCGTGTTCACGTTGAAAAAGGGATCGAAGGGCGCGCTGTCAAAGACCGCCTGACCCGCGCCATGGCCATCGGTCCAGATCACGATCTTGCGCAACCCGCCGACGAGCGCCGCGCGCAGATCGTCGCGCAGCGCCACGGGCCAGAGGCCGAAGGTCGGATGGCGCTGCACCCGCCCGGTCTCGTCCGGGCTTGCGGCAAGGCAAAGCCCCGAGGAACCGGCTGACGCCTGCAACCGCGCCACCAGATCGGTGGGAAAGAAGGGCGTGTCGGCCGCCGCCGTGACGATGGCCGTGGCCCCCTGCCCCGCCGCCCAATCCAGACCCGCCAGAACCCCGGCCAAAGGTCCCGGGTGATCGGCAAGGCTGTCGGCAACGACCGGCAGCCCGAATTCCGCCAGCCGCGCGGGATCGCCATTGGCGTTGATCGCCATGGCGCCGCATTGGGGCCCAAGCCGGTCGATCACGTGATCGATCAGGCGTCGCCCGCCCACCTCACGCAGACCCTTGTCGCCGCCGCCCATGCGGGTGGCCCGGCCACCGGCCAGAATGACCCCCAGCGGCGCGCTCATCCGTCATCCTCCGCGCCCTTGCGGCGGTGGCGGCGGTCCTCGTCGGGGACAGCGGACAGATCGGCATCGCGGATCAGGCGGCTTTCGCCCGACAGGCACACGAACCTCTGCCCGCGCATCCGCCCGATGAGCGTCAGGCCAAGCTCCTGCGCGATCTCCACCCCCCAGGCGGTAAAACCCGAGCGCGAGGCAAGGATCGGAATGCCCATCATCGCCGTCTTGATCACCATCTCGGAGGTCAGGCGGCCCGTGGTGTAGAGGATCTTGTCCGCCGCAGGCACATCATGGTGCAGCATGAAGCCCGCGATCTTGTCGACCGCGTTGTGGCGTCCGACATCCTCCATGTAGACCAAGACCTTGTCGCCCTGGCACAGCACCGTGCCATGGATCGCGCCTGCGGTCAGGTAGAGCGAGGGCAGCGTGTTGATCTGCCGCGAGAGCGCGTAAAGCCAGCTTGTGCGCAGCTCCGCCTCGGGCAGGGTCACACCTTCCAGCCCCTCCATCATGTCGCCAAAGACGGTGCCCACCGCGCAGCCCGAGGTGCGGGTCTTCTTCTTCAGCTTGTCCTCGTAGCTTGTCTGGCGGTCGGTGCGCACGACGACGGTTTCGATATCCTCGTCATAGTCCACGCCGGTCACCCGGTCGCCATCGCGCAACATGCCCTGATTGCGCAGGAAGCCAAGCGCCAGGTATTCGGGGTAATCCCCGATGGTCATGGCGGTGACGATCTCCTGGCTGTTGAGGTAGATGGTCAGGGGCCGTTCCTCGACCACAGCCAATTCCACCTCGGCGCCGGTGTGATCATGCCCACGCACCGCGCGCGTCAGACGTGCGGCCTCGGGATCGGGCAAAAGGGGCAGCTTTGGCAGCATGGACGCTCCTGCGTGGTGGTTGGTGATGTATAGCGCATGGGCCGGGAGGGGCCAGCGCACATCACCGGCTGGCACGGTCCAGAAACTCGACAAGGGCCTGCCGGTCTGCGGGATCGGCCACGCGTTGATCGGGCATGCGCGAGCCGGGCGTGTAGATCTCGGGGCCCACCTCGAACAAGGCCGCAACGGTTTCCGGCGTCCAGACGATGTCCAGATCCCGCAACGCGGGCGAAAAGGCGTAGCCCTCGACCGACGCGATGGGCCGGTCGAAAATGCCGTGCAGGCTGGGCCCCGCGCGCGAATGATCGCCCGGTTCCAGCGAATGGCAGATGGCACAGGCGCGCCAGACCTCGGCCCCACGGCTGCCGTCGTCATAGGCATCGGCGATGACGCTTTGCGCCTGCCCGATCCGCGCGCCATCGGCGATGGCGTGGCGGCGGATCGTTCCCGATGCCCCGCCCGCGACCAACGTGTCGCCCGCAAGCGCCAGCGCCCAGACCGGCCCCCCCTCGGGCGCGATCTCGGCGCGGACCTGCAAGGTTTCCGCCCCGAGAATCCAGATCGTGCCATCGACCGCTGCCGCCACGACCGTATCGGGCGACGCGGTGACGGCAACCAAGGGCCGTTCGCTCAGGAACCGTTCGGGCAAGACCTCGCCGTCGGGCGAGAACAGCCGCAGGGCGCCCTCGGCAAAGATCACGGCCAGCCTGTCGCCGACGCGCGCCAACCCGTTCGGCAGATCGGGCAGACCGGCGCTGGCCTGAAGCGACAGCGACCGGTCCCAACGGGCAAAACGGAGATCGCCGCCCACGCTGACCAGATCGCCCGAAGGCAGAAAGGCCAGCCCCGCGAGCCGACCGGTATGGGCCTGCACGCTCGCGATCTCGCGCCCATCCAGGCCCATGAGCACCAACCGCCCGTCCCAGAAGCCGACCGCGATCACCGACGCATCCGGCGCGACCGCCAGCGCGGCAACCGGCGAAACGCCATGCGGCGTGGCAAAGACCGGATCGCCTGCGTCACCCCAAAGTGCGACCCGCCCGTCCTGTCCGCCCGTCAGGTGCCGCCCGTCGGCCAGCAGTGCGGTCGCGGTGACATTGCCGTCATGAAACCGTTCGACGCCCCGCGCGGTCTGGAGATCGGGCGACCAGATGATCGTCCGCCCGTCGAACCCGCCCGAAATCAACCGGGTGCCATCGGCTGCCAAGGCGCTGACCGGTCCCGCATGGCCTGACTGGCCCTGCGCTGCGGCAACGGCAACGAAAGCAGGCACAAGGACCCCTGCGCACAGCAGGGTGCGAAGACCACGCAACACGATGCGCGCGACCTCGTGAGATCAGTTGGTCAGCAGGTTCGAGCCGGGATCGCCCACGCGCGCGCCTTCGGTGGTGAAGGCTGCCGAGGCCGGGGTCTGGTAGCTGTCGTTCAGAACGAAGGACGCGCCAGCGGCAAGCGCGACGGCAAAGATCACGGCGGCGAGGAAAGCTTTCATGGTGGGTCTCCTGTCAGGTGCGGATCGGCTGGGCCGCCCGCTGTCGGGGTTCCAGCCCGGCCAGAACGGCCCGGGCGATCTGTTGATAGAGTCTGCCCAGCGGACCATCCGGGTCGCGGGCGGTGATGGGCTGGCCCGCGTCCGAGGCCGCGCGCAGCTCCACGGTCAGGGGAACAGCCCCGAGGAAGGGAACGGCAAGCCGGGCAGCCTCGGCCTCGGCACCGCCCTGGCCAAAGATGGCATGCGCCCCACCGCAATCGGGACAGATGAAATGCGCCATGTTCTCGACGATGCCAAGGATCGGCACATCGACCTTGCGGAACATCGAGATGCCGCGCCGCGCGTCGATCAGCGACAGATCCTGCGGGGTCGAAACGATCACGGCCCCCGACAGGCGGGTGCCCTGTGCCAGGGCCAGTTGCGCGTCGCCCGTGCCGGGCGGCATGTCGACCAGCAGGATATCGAGCGGTCCCCAATCCACATCCGCCATCATCTGCGTGATGGCCGACATGACCATGGGTCCGCGCCAGACCATCGCGGCCTCGGCCTCGACCAGCAGGCCCATCGACATCGCCTTGAGGCCATAGGCCTGCATCGGCTTGAGCTTGCGGCCCGCAGCCTGCGGTTTGCCATGCAGGCCCAGAAGTGTGGGGAGCGACGGCCCGTAGATATCGGCGTCAAGAATGCCGACAGACAGGCCCTGCGCCCGAAGCGCCAGCGCAAGGTTGACCGTGGTGGTGGATTTGCCAACGCCCCCCTTGCCGGAAGCGACCGCGATCACGTGGCCCACCGCGGCCAGCGGATCGGGCTTTTCGGCCTTGGGCGTGGTCAGCGACGGCGGGGCGGGTTTCGCACCCTGCGTTTCGCTGGTCAGGACGACAAAGGCGCTGGTCACGCCGGGCAGACGGCGCAGGCGGGCCTCTGCCTCATCGCGCAACGCGGCAAGCGCGGCCGCCTCGGCCGGGCTCGTGCGGATCGACAGGTTGACACGATGGCCGTCGACCGTTGCCCCGGACAGCCGGTCCGAGGCGACAAGCGGGGTGCCATCGGGCAATGTCAGGCCCTGCAATGCCTCGATCACCTGGTTGTCGTTCGTGTCCGACACGGGTTCCGTCCATCGGATTTGAGGCGAAATCGGCCCCATGCGTCCTTCGCACGGGGCCGAACAATGGTTTCGTCAGGGCGCGATCACTCGGCCGGGTGCGGGCGCGCCTTGGAGCCGGTGTCGCCCTTCACTTCCTCGACCCAGAGCGAGTGATGCTCTTTCGCCCAGTTCTCGTCGACCTCGCCCGAGCCCATGGCATCGAACGCGCCCTCCATCCCGACAGAGCCGATGTAGATGTGCGCGATGATGATGGCCGACAGGACGGCGGCCGTCAGGGCGTGGATGGTCTGGTAGAACTGCCAGTCGGCGAAGGTCGCCACCTCGTTCGGGAAGAGCATCATCACGCCGGTGAAGGACAGCGCCGCGCCACCCAGGACGACCGACCAGAAGATCAGCTTTTGCCCGGCGTTGAACTTCTTGGCTGGCGGGTGAACGCCCTTCTTCAGAAGGCCGCCACCCTGCTTGATCCACTCCATGTCGACCTTGTTGGGGATGTTGTGGATCAACCACAGCACCACGATCATGACCAGGGCGACCATGAAGGGCCAGGCCAGGAAGTTGTGTGCGATCTTGCCCCATGCGCTCAGCGTGCCGAACGCGCCCTCACCGATCATGGGCAGCAGGACCGTGCGCCCGACGATGATGTTGAGCCCCGACAGCGCCAGGATGATGAAGGTCGAGGCAAGGGTCCAATGCGCGAAACGCTCGATCGCGTTGAAGCGCAGGATCTTGCGGCCCGACATCCCGCCATCGATGCGGATCTTGCCCCGGACGAGGTAGAACAGCGTCAGAAGCGCGACCATGCCGATGACGGCCCAGATCGAGATCGTGTGCAGCGTCTCGCCCTGCAGCGCCGCCCAAACCCGGTTTTCCGGCGCGATCAGCTGGCCCGCATGTGCATCGGGAATGGTGATGCGCCCGGTGACGCTGCCGCCATTGCCCAGCGCTTCGAAGAGCGCGTCCTCGGTCACCGATTGCGCGGTCGGATTGACCTGCGCGATGGCCTGCGGCGCGAAGAGGCCGAGCGTCAGGGCAAGCCCCAACGCAACGACCAGACGGTGGATGTTATGTGCCATCTTCATTCCCTTCAGACCGTCACGGTTTCGCCATAGGCCGTGCGCCAGCCCCAGGCACCCGAACCGTAGCCACGCGTCACGACACGCTCGCGGTAGATTTCCGCGATGATGTCGCCGTCCCCGGCCAGGAGCGACTTGGTGGAACACATCTCCGCGCAGAGCGGCAGCTTACCTTCCGCAAGGCGGTTGGAGCCGTACTTGATGTATTCCACCTCGCTCATGTCCGGCTCGGGACCGCCCGAGCAATAGGTGCATTTGTCCATCTTGCCGCGCGTGCCGAAGTTGGCGGTCTGCGGATACTGCGGCGCACCGAAGGGGCAGGCGTAGGAGCAATAGCCACAGCCGATGCAGGTGTCCTTGTTGTGAAGGACCACGGCATCATCGGTCGTGTAGAAACAGTCGACCGGGCAGACCGAGGCGCAGGGCGCATCGGTGCAGTGCATGCAGGCCATGGAGACCGAGCGTTCGCCCGGCAGGCCATCGTTGATGGTGACCACGCGGCGCCGGTTGATGCCCCACGGAACCTCATGCTCGTTCTTGCAGGCGGTGACGCAGGCGTTGCATTCGATGCAGCGGTCGGCGTCGCACAGGAACTTGAGACGTGCCATTTGCTATTTGCTCCTTCAGGCCGCGGCGATCTGGCAAAGGGTGACCTTGCCTTCGTGCATCCCGGTCACGGGGTCGTAGCCGTAGGTGGTGATGACGTTGACGGATTCGCCAAGGACGATGGGGTCGGTGCCTTCGGGGTACTTGCCCCGCTGGTCCTCGCCCTGGAACCAACCCGCGAAGTGGAAGGGCATGAAGGCCACGCCCGGCCCGACGCGTTCGGTCACAAGCGCCTTGACGCGCGCCCGCGATCCGCCCTCGGGGCCGGTCACCCAGACCCACCCGCCATCGACGATCCCGCGCGACGATGCGTCGGCCGGGTTGATCTCGACGAACATGTCCTGCTGCAATTCCGCAAGCCACGGGTTCGACCGGGTTTCCTCGCCACCGCCCTCGTATTCCACCAGACGGCCCGAGGTCAGGATGATCGGGAACTGTTCCGCCACGCGGTTTTCCAGGTTGGCGGTCTGCAGCGTCAGGCCGATGTTCGGCATCCGCTGCTGACGGCCGTCCTCGCGGGTCGGGTATTCGGCGACCAGGTCGGCGCGCGGCGAATAGATCGGCTCGCGGTGGACCGGGATCGGGTCGGGCAGGTTCCACGCCACCGCGCGGGCCTTGCCGTTGCCGAAGGGCACACAGCCATGCTGGAGCGCCACCCGCTGGATGCCGCCCGACAGGTCGAGCGACCAGGACACGGCGGCCATCGCCTCGGGGTCGTTGTTGCCGATGCTCTGGATCGTGGCCAGCTCCTCGGGCGTCAGGTCGGTATCCCAGCCGAGCTGCTGCAGCACACCATAGGTGAACTGCGGATAGCCGTCCTCGATCTCGGACCCTGCGGGCCAGCTGCCTTCGGCGAGCAGGGTTTCCCCGTCGCGGTCAAGGCCAAAGCGCGGACGGAAGGCACCGCCGCCCTCCATCGGGTGCAGGTTCGTGTTGTAGAGGATATGGGTGCCCGGATGGCGCAGCTCGGGCGTGCCCCAGCAGGGCCAGGGCAGACCGTAGTAGTCACCGCGGATTTCCTCGGGCGCGTCGGGCAGGGCCCGCAGCGTGACGAGGTCGAAATGCTGCTGGTTGGCCATATGCGCCTTGAGCCGCTCGGGGCTCTGGCCGGTGTAGCCGGTCGACCAGCCACCCCGGTTGATCTCGCGCAGCACGGATTCCGGCGTGGGTTCCATGCCGAACTTGCCCTGCACCATCTCGTAGTTCTTGAACATCTCGTCCGCAAACCCGAGGCGTTCGGCCAGGCCGTAGATCACCGCATAGTCATTGTCGGATTCGAAGATGGGTTCGACCACCTTCTCGCCCCACTGGACCGAACGGTTGGACGCCGTGCGCGAGCCCGAGCATTCGAACTGCGTGCAGATCGGCAGCAGGTAGGTGTTGTCGGTGCGCGAATGCAGCGCCGCGAAGGTCGTCGGATGCGGGTCGGCCACCACCAGCAGGTCGAGCGCATCCATGCCGCGCTGCGCGTCCTGCATCCGGGGCACGGTGTTGCCGCCATGGCCGAACACGAGCATCGCCTTGATGTTGTCGGCCTGGTCGATGTCCTCGGGGTCGATCGTGACCGCGTCGAACCAGCGGGTCGAGGTGATCCCGGCCACTTCCATGTTCTGTTCCGGCGTGCGCGCATCGCGCCCGCCCTTGGCGGCCACGGCGTCGAACCGGCCCACGAAATACTCGTAGGGCACATCCCAGACGCGCGCCCAGTGCTGCCACGCCCCCGCGCCCAGCCCGTAGTAGCAAGGCAGGTTGCCCACATCGAGACCGAAGTCGGTCGCGCCCTGCACGTTGCAATGGCCGCGGAAGATGTTGGCACCATTGCCCTCGCCGCCCACGTTGCCGGTGGCCAGAAGCAGGTTGTTGTACATCCGCACGTTTGCGGTGCCGACCGTGTGCTGCGTGCCGCCCATGCACCAGATGAAGGTCGAGGGGCGTTCATTGGCGAATTTGTCGGCGGCGCGACGCAGGGTCTCGCCGTCGATGCCGGTGATCCGCTCCACCACCTCGGGCGGATAGGCCCGCGTCTCTTCGCGGATCTGATCCATGCCCCAGACGCGGCTCGCGATGTAGTCGCGATCTTCCCAGCCGTTCTCGAAGATGTGCCAGAGCATCCCGTACATCACGGCGATATCGGTGCCGGGACGGAAGCGGACATATTCGGTCGCATGCGCCGCGGTCCGGGTGAACCGCGGGTCGAACACGATGACATTCGCGCGCTGCGTTTCCTTGCCTTCGAGGATGTGCTGCAGCGAGACGGGATGCGCCTCGGCCGCGTTCGATCCCATGAAGATCACGGTCTTGGAGTTGCGGATGTCGTTGTAGCTGTTGGTCATGGCGCCGTAGCCCCAGGTATTCGCAACGCCCGCCACGGTCGTGGAATGGCAGATGCGCGCCTGGTGGTCGACGTTGTTGGTGCCCCAGAAGGCCGCGAACTTGCGGAACAGGTAGGCGCCTTCGTTCGAGAACTTGGCGGAGCCCAGCAGGTAGACGGAATCCGCGCCCGACCGGCCGCGGATCTCGGTCATCTTCTCGGAAATCTCGGTCAGGGCCTGGTCCCAGCTGATCCGTTCCCAGGTGCCGCCGACCTTCCGCATCGGATACTTGATCCGGCGGTCGCCATGCACGAGCTCGCGCACCGATGCGCCCTTGGCGCAATGCGTGCCGCGGTTGATCGGGCTGTTGTACGCCGGCTCCTGGCCGACCCAGACGCCGTTCTGGACCTCGGCCTTCACCGTGCAGCCCACCGAGCAGTGGGTGCAGATGTTGGTGCGGATCTCGATGGGCTGCGACATGTCGGTGAAGCCCTCGGCGGCCTCCACCCGACGGGTCATGCCGGCACCCAGCGTGCCCAGTGCGGCCAGACCGCCGACGGTCAGACCAGAAGCCCGCAGAAAGCTGCGGCGATCGAGCGGGCGGGCCGAAACGGCATTCGCCATCTGTGACAGGCGCCCGGTCGAGGCGGTGTCACCGTTTCTGCGCTTAACGAGCATCAGTTGGTACCCCGGGGATAATAGCGGTTGGTCCGGTAGTAGGTCTCGACATGTTCAGTCAGCTGGTAGCGGGCGCGCGTGCGCTCATCGCCCGTTTCCTGCGCAAAGGCAGGCCGCGCCGATCCGGCGCCGAGTGCGACGGATGCGGTTGCGCCGACAGCCGTGGTCCCGAGAAAAGCCCGCCGGCTGATCGGAGTGGGTGTCTTGCTGGTCATGTCGTTCCCCTTTCTGCTTCGGTTCAGGCCCGTGACCTGTCCGAGTGTCGTTCATTCGTATGGTCGGACCGATGGCCGGTCCCTGCGTCAGGCCGCGAGCGAAAACGCCCGCGCCTCGATGTCCACGAGCAATCGGCCAACCTCGGCGACCGCCCGGTAGAAGGATGCGCTCGGCGCGATGGCGAGATCGTCGAAGAACTGCGCCGCCCACGGCTCGATGTGCCGACCGAAGAAGGCGGCCTGAATCGTCGCCGGCGTCTGCACCGCCCCCGAGGCAAGATCGGCCATCACCTCGAACAGCAGCGCGATGTGGTCCTCGGGCTCGAATCGCCCCTCGGCTCGCGCGATCCCCAAACGGGAAAGATCGGCCCTGACCTCGGCCAGCGGCCGTTCGTTCAGGAAGCCGGTCTGGTAGAAGCTGGCATAAGGCAACAGCTCGCCCCGACCGACGCCGATGAAAAGCTCGAAGAACTCCCGCTCGACCTTTGCCGCATCGGTCGCGCGCGCGGCGCGGGCCAAGGCCGTGACGGCCTGCCCAAAGGCAGTGGCGTCGCCGGCAAGACCAGCAACACCGTTCAGGATCTCCTGCGAGGGCGCGGCCGCAAGGAGGGTAGCCACGAAGCGATAGGTATCGCCTCGTGCTGCGTTCTCCACATCACTAGCTGGCCGGCTTTCCGGCTTGCTGGTTTTCATGAGTCGCGTTCTCTTCCCTCACGCGGTCATTGTATATGATCGCATGCCCTAGCCCAACAGCATTGCCAGCGGGGCCGTCTGGTCAAGCGAAATTTGTCAAATGCATGCATTTTTTCCGGATGCCCCGGTCGGTTTTTTTCGAACCCACAGACCGGCAAGGCGCGCGCACCCCGCCCGGCACGAAAACGGCTATCCCGGCAGTGCCGATCCATGCCGCCTGCGCACGGGCGGATCGGGTTCGGCGACCGACTCGGGATCGCCTGGCCCCCCTTCATCGCGTCGCTGTTCCGATGATGGCGCCCCGGGTGTCGGGGCTATCGTCTTGACCTCGCAAGACCTTTCATCCCCGGCGCCTTCCGTCGGTTGATCCGCACCCGCCTCGCCGTCGCCGGCACCCTCGGCCTCGGCATCGGCCTCGGATTTGGTCTGCCGCGGCGACAGGAGCGACTTGAGCATCTCTGCCGCGCGTTCGGGGGATGGGGCAACGCCGTCGCCGGGCACCCCGCCGGGCGTGTTCCAATCCCAGGCGTAATCGACCGCCGGGTCGCGATGATCGCGGATGGCGGGCGTCAGCATCCACATGCGGCGCAGGGCGGCGTTCTTGAGCGCCCGCGGCACGCCCGCTCGCAGGAACGGACGGATGTCGCTGCCTTGAACAAGATCCTCGATCCTCGGCAGCGCTGCCAGTTCCTCGTCCGAGAGCGTCGGAGGATCGGCCTCGGCCTCGGCCACGCCCTCCGGCTCCGGGTCGGTCTCGGGACTGTCCGGGTCGGGCAGACTTTCGGGCTCCGGCTCCGGTTCCGGCCGGGCGGCGGTCCGCTTGATGCGAGACCAGCGACCCAGAAAACCCTCGGGTTCGTCCCCGCTCATGGGTCAGACCTCCGGCCCTTGCGATTCTCCCACTTGTCCTCGGGCTGAAGCACGCGGGGCGCGCGCGCCGCAATCGAATTGGGATCGGCTGGCAGGCGCTTGCGCTTCTTGAAGGGCATGTCGACGAAATGCCGGTCGGAAAAGGCCGCAACCGCGCGGGCGACCGGCTCGGGCATCGGCACCGCATCGACGATCAACTCTGGGTCCGAGGCCAGCCCCTCCCCCTCGTAGGGATCGACGGTGACCGCCATGACCTCGGCCCGCGCAGGGTCCGTGCCCCGCAGGGCGACCCAGACGGACGGACGCCCCGACATCAGGTTGTCGCGGTGATGTCCGGCATCCCCGGACCAGAGCACCATGTCGCGCCCCCCCAGATACCAGGTCTCGACCCCGCCCTCGGTGCCCAGACGCGTGCCGGGCGGCGTCGCGGGTTCGACCGGCAGGACCAGAAGCGGGCGCAATTCCCCGGTGCTCCACCGGGTCACGGGCGGGCGACGTTCCGCCACCACACCGATTCGGATGATCTCCCTTGGCATGTCATCCCCTCCGTTTCAGTGCAGATGCGGTTCGGCCAGCGGCAGGCCGGTCAACAGGTTCTGCGGCTTCATCCGCACCGCTCCGTCCTGCCCGAGCCCCAGCAACAGCCAGACCGGATGCCCCACCATGTCGGCCCGTAGGACCGACGGATCGGCGAATTCGAGGCGGAACACCCCGATCAGGCTGGCAGGCAGCGGCCGACCGTGCCAGAGCGCATCGCCGATGGCCGTGCCGTTCGGGTCAAGCCCAACGTACCAGCGCAGGTCCACGTCGTCGACACGGGTCTGCGGCGTGACGCTGACCGTCATGCCCAGCATATGGCCGATGAAGGCCGCAAGCGCCTCGGCCATGCCGCGCCGCGCCTCGGGGTCGCCGCCGAAATTGTAGATCATCGTATGGGCGTCCGACCGCGACCAGTAGGTCCATTCATTGCCGCCGCCCAGAACGTCGAGGCTGTCGATCCCGCCCGAGAACATCGCCATGAGCGGCGAGGCGTGCATGTCGGCCTCGAACAGCGCCACCAGCTCCTCGTCGGCCATCAGGACCATGCCGTCCTTCACATGGGCGCGCTGCGGCCGGAACAGGCATTCGGCGGCGCGCAGCACCTGCGGATCGCCGCAGCCGTCCAGCGCGTTGCGCAAGATCAGCTGCACCAGCTGCGACAGGAACACGACCGGCAGGCGCAGCCCCTCGCGCATGATCGCGGCGTAGCCGTCCTCGATCGTGCCCGCCTGCAGCAGACGGTCGCGCAGCGTCAGGAAGAATTGCCAGTTCTCGCGCGCATCCGGGTCCTTCATCGCGGCCAGTTCCAGCGCCGGCACCGCCGCGCGCGGATGATCCATCAGGCGGGCATGAACGGCGCGCTCGGTCGCGCAGGCCTCGGGCGGCGGCACGATTTCCGGGCGGGCAAGCCATGCCAGCAAAAGCTCGTCCGTCACCACCATCCGGCCTGCACGGTCCAGCCGCGCCAGATGATGCCCCGAGGCGACCCAGAATTCCGGCATCAGTCCTGCCCCCGCAATTGAAACAGATCGACGTGATCCTCGCTCTCTTCCTCGAAGAACTGAAACGCCCGGTCATGGCCCATCAGGTGCGACGCGGAAAACGCGGTTTCGTCACGCGGGCGCAGGGTGCGGAACTGCTCGCGGATCTCGCCATCCTCGCCATGCCTGCGATGCAGCGCGATGAGCGTGCCGATGCCGTGATCGGCGCACAGGCTTTCGGCGAGCGCCACCTCCTGTTCGGCGGCAGGGCGTGCAATGTCGCGCGACGGTGCGCCCAGCTGCGCCACCAGTTGATCCGCCAGCGCCTCGACCATCGCGGCGCGTTCGTCGGGGCGGGCCTCCTGCACGGTCACAAGCGTCGAATGGCCGAAACTGTCCACGCCCAGAAACCCCGAGCGAAAGGCGATGGCCTCCTTCCGGGTAAGGCTGTCGGGCGCACGCCCCCAGAACAGGAAGGTGCCCGGCACCGCCCATTCGCCCGGTTCGGCGGCATGGGCGAAGATGTGGCGGTCCGACGGGTCAAGCCGGATCGTGCGCGGCAGGCGTGTCACAGCTTGGGCCCTGTCTCGTCACGCCATGCCTGCAAGGCCAGGGCCTCGCGCAGCGGCGGCATCCGGCGCCCGCCGCCGGACGGCGTGATTTCCAGCATCCGATCCCCCTCGATCCGGCGCACCCCGCGCAGCAGCGGCGGATCGACCCGCATCAGGAACCGGTTCGACACGGCGGCAAAGCCTTCATGCGCCCAGCGGTCGAAATAGAGCATCATGTAGGAGGCGAAGGTCGACACGATATCCTCGGCCGGATCGAACCCCTCCTCTTGCAGCGACGTGCTGTCCGGGTAGGCGCCCGGCTCGGCGATGTGGTCGCGGTCGGCGATCAGTTCGGCGGCAAAGACCATCCAGTCCGGCACGCCATCCTCGGCGGTGCCGGGCGCAATGGCGAAACGACCGCCTCCGATGCGCGCGCCGTCGAACAGAACCTCGTCAGGCCAGTTCAGCCTGACGGGCCGGTCGGGCGGGCAATGCGCGGCCAGCGCATCGCCCAGCGCCGTCATGCCCAAGAGAAAGGCAAGCTGCGCCTCGACCAGTGCCTGTTCGGGTTCCAGAACCACCGCAAAGGCCAAGAGACCGGGCGACTGGTGCAGCACCAGCGTCCCCGCCCCTTCGCTGGGCGCAAGCGCCACCCCCTCGGCCAGCACATCGCGCCCTAGGGTGCGATGCAGCGTGAACGGCGGCGGCAGAACCACCTTCGGCGCGGCAAGACGATCCTCCCCGACCAGCGTCATCCGATTTTCCCTCCCGAGACCGCTACCCATCCCACGCGGTTCAGATTACACCCGATGTCAGATAGTCCAGCCGAAAGCCCGACGAAAGCCCCATGCACGACCGGAACGACGCCCGCCTGATCTGCACCTGCGAAGGGACCATGACCCTCGACGCCGACACGTTGAGGGCCACCGGCAAACTGTCCAGCCAGCTTTGTCGCGCCCAGCTCGACAATTTCCGGCAGGCGCTTGGCAGCTTTGCCTCGGTCACCGTGGCCTGCACGCAGGAAGCCCCGCTGTTCTCCGAAGTGGCCGAGGATGCGGAATATGCCGGCACGCTCCGCTTCGCCAATATCCGCGAAACCGCGGGCTGGTCGGACGAAGGGGCCAAGGCCGCACCCAAGATGGCAGCCCTTCTGGCCATGGCGGAAACGAAGGAGTCGTCCTTCGAGACGGTCAGCCTCGAAAGCAAGGGGATCGCCCTGGTTCTGGGCCGGGACGAGGTCGCGATCGAGGCCGCGCGTCACTTGTCGGATGTTCTGGACCTGACCGTGCTGCTTTTGCCCGGCGCCGATGTGGCGCCGCCCCGCCGGACAACCTGGCCGGTGCTTCAGGGCCGTATCGCGCGGGCCAAGGGGCACATGGGTGCCTTCGAACTGACCGTCGATGCCTACGCGGCCCCTGCCCCGTCCTCCCGCGCAAGGCTCGATTTCGGCCCGGCGCGCAATGGCGCGGTGTCCCGCTGCGATCTGGTGCTGGACCTGACGGGTGGCCAGCCCCTGTTCCACCACACGCGCCCGGGCTATCTGCGCGCCGATCCGCGCGACCCCGCGGCGGTCGCCGCCCTCGTGGCCGAGGCGGGCCAGATGGTCGGCATCTTCGACAAGCCCAAATACATCGATTTCGAGGCCGGACTTTGCGCCCACTCGCGCAACACCAAGACCGGCTGCACCCGCTGCCTCGACCTGTGTCCCACCGGCGCGATCCAGCCCGCGGGCGACAGCGTGGCCATCGACCCCGCGATCTGCGCGGGATGCGGGCAATGCGCGGCGGCTTGCCCGACCGGGGCGGCCTCCTACGCGCTGCCCGCCGTGGGCAGCCTGGCCGACCGCCTGCGTGCGGGCCTTTCGGCGTGGGTGGATGCGGGCGGGCGCAATGCCCCCGTGATCCTGTTCCACGACGACGCGCACGGCGCGCCCTTGATCGATGCGACGGCCCGGTTCGGGCGCGGCCTTCCCGCCCATGTCATCCCGGTTCAGGTCAACGAACCCAGCCAGATCGGCCCCGAGATCATGGCCGCGGCCCTGGCCTGGGGGGCGGGCGGCGTGCGCGTTCTGGCCAAGGATCGCCCGGCCCATCCGCTCGATGGGCTGGCCACGACGCTCGACCTGATGGCCGCCATCTGCGAGGCGACCGGCCACCCCGCCGATGCCTGTGCGCTGATCCAGACCGATGACCCCGACGCGCTCGAAACCGCGCTTCGGCATCCGGCCCGGCCACTGCGGCCCGCGCGCTCGTCCTTCCTGCCGCCCGAGGACAAGCGCGGGCTGTTGACCCTGGCGATGGAGGAGCTGAACCGCACCGCGCCCCGCCCCGCCCAGCGGATCGACCTGCCCAACGGCGCGCCCTTCGGCACCGTGACCCTCAACCTCGACAGCTGCACGCTGTGCCTTGCCTGCGTCGGGGCCTGCCCCACGGGGGCGCTTGGCGACAACCCCGACAAGCCGATGCTGCGCTTCACCGAAAGCGCCTGCGTGCAATGCGGAATCTGCGAGGTGACCTGCCCCGAACAGGCCATTTCCATCACGCCGCAGATGGATTTCGCCGCCTGGGCCAACCCCAAGCGCATCCTCAAGGAAGAAGAACCCTTCTGCTGCACCTCCTGCGGCAAGGGCTTCGGCACCGGTTCGTCCATCCGCCGGGTGATGGAGCGGCTGGAGGGTCACTGGATGTTCAGCGGCGAGGACGGGGCGGCGCGCAAACGCCTGCTGACCATGTGCGACGATTGCCGCACGAAGGAGGTCGTGATCGCAGGCTTCGACCCGCACGAGGGGCCGACCGCGTAACGGGCGGCGCTTCGGGCTAGACGGCCAGCGCCGCAGGCGGACCGGCCAGCGCCGCAACGCACCAGCCGACCGCCGCCTCGGCATCGGGCGCGATCTCGACCGCGAGCCCCTCGGCAAAGGCAAGGAAGGCAGGCAGGTTCCCCTGCGACACCGTGGTCAGGACCGGCCTGCCCTCCAGCAGCGCGCGACCGATCACCTCGCGGAACCCGCCGCCTTCGGCTTCCTGCTTGCCGAACTTGTTGATCAGCAGAACGCCCGCCCGACCCTCGTCCAGCACGGTTTCGACGCGATGAACCGCGTCGGCCAGACCGCGCGGGTCCAACCGGCAGCCGCGCGCATGGCGCCCCCGATCCTCCGAGATGCGCAACACGTCATCCCGACCCAGGATGTGCAGATCCATGTGGCAATGCCGCTCGGGATCATGTTCGACGTTGAGCTGCACCGCCCCCGCAACGGCGATACCCCTTGCCGCAAGCCCTTCGGCCACGGCGATCATCAGCCGGTCGCCCGCGCCGCGCCCTGTCGAGATCATGTAACCCAGCATGGGCCGGTGCCTCCACCCCGCGCAAACCTGCCGCGTCGGCGAGGTCGCGTGCGTGCTTAGGCAAGCGCCCGACGGATTGTCAACAATCCCGCCCCTCAGCGCGGATCGAACCCCAGCGCGTGCAGCTCGTCCCTGCTTTGGGCCAGGGCCGCCTCGAACGCCTCCAGCGCGGCGGCATCGCGCGGGTCCTGCCAGACGGCGAAGTCGTAATGCTCCTCGGCCACGGGCAGAAAACCCAGACCCAGCGCCTCCGCGGCCGGCCGGATCGCCACGCCCCAATCCGCCCGGCCCTGCGCGACGGCGGCGGCGACCGCATTGTGCGAATTGGGCTGGTTCCAGTAGCCCTGCGGCCGCGCGCCCGCCAGCAGCCGGTCGATCAGCACGCGGGTGCCCGCGCCCTGATTGCGGTTGACCATGATCGCCTCGGGATCGGCGAGCAGGGCGGCCAGCGCCTCCGCCACGCCCTTCCCCGCGAGCCGGGCATCGCCCGCGCGAAAGACGAGGCCCTGCATCCGCCGCCAGCCGGGGATCAGCCGCATTCCATCGGCCAGGTAAGGCGTGTTGAAGCTGTCGGTGGCGGGATCGAACAGGTGGATCGGGGCGATGTCGCATTCCCGCCGCGCCAGCGCGGCCAACCCGCCCTGCGATCCGGTGGCCAGGATGCGGGCCGTCATCCCCTGCCCGGCCAGCCGCCCGACGACCGCATCCAGCCCAACGCAATGGCTGCCGATCACCGCCAGCCGGGGCGCGGCGACACCGACGCCGAACAGCGTGACCTCGGCCCGCGTGCCGGCGGCGAGGCTGTCGACCAGGGCGGGCACCGTCAGGAACCCGTCGGCCTGCGCGAAGGCCGTGACCGCGCCCGATCCCTTGCCGACCGGATGGGCCACCGCCCCCTCCGGCCCCTCGGTCAGCGCAACCATCGCGAATTCCGTCCGCCCCAGTTCCGAGCCAAGGCGCAGGGGCAGCACCGCCTCGATCCGGGCCGCGCCCCGTGGCGGCAGCCCCGCCATGATCCGAAGCACGGGGGCAACCATCTCGTGCAGGGTGAACATCGCGGATGTCGGAAACCCCGGCAGAACCGCGACCGGCTTGCCGTCGCACACCGCAAGGCAGAGCGGCTTTCCGGGCTTGAGCGCCACGCCATGCGCCACGATCCCCGGCGCGCCCAGACCGGCGATGACCCTTGTCGTCAGATCGCCCGCACCCTTGGACGTGCCGCCCGACAGGATCAGCGCATCATGGGCGGCAAAGGCCGCGCGGACCGCTTCGGTCAGCTGCGCCTCGTCATCGGGGATGGCCCCCAGATGCACCGCCTCGCAGCCATTCTCGGCCAGCGCCGCGGCGATCACCGGGCCGTTCGAATCGTACACCCCGGCCGGGCGCAGCGGATCGCCGGGCCGGACCAGCTCGTCGCCCGTGGACAGGACCGCGACCCGCGGCTTGCGCCAGACCGGCGCGCGGTCAAGCCCCACGGCGGCCAGCATCGCCACCTCGCGGGCCCCGATCACGACGCCCCGGCGCAGAAGCGTCTGACCGCGCGCGATGTCGGACCCGGCAAAGCCGATGAAACTGCCCGGTGCCACGGCGCGGGCGACCGCGATCCCGTCGCCCTCCGGCTCGGTATGCTCGATCATCACCACGGCATCGGCCCCGCGGGGGATGGGCCCGCCCGTGGCGATGGGCGTGGCGGTGCCGGGGGCGACGGGCAGCGCGGGCGCGGTGCCGCAATGGATCACCTCCGGGTTCAGGCGCAACCGCACCGGCTCCGCCTCCGAGGCCTCGAACAGGTCGGCGGCGCGCAGGGCGAAGCCGTCGACCACCGCCCGGTCGAAGGGCGGGGCATCGACCGGGGCCGCGATGTCGCGCGCCAGCACCCGCCCGAGCAGCGCCTCGAGCGCAACCTCCTCTGCCCCCAACGGCCGCGGGCCAAGCGCGGCCATGAAGGCCGCCTCGGCGTCATCGCGGGACAGGACCTGCAGGAACTGCTCCTGCTGATGCCCCGCAAGACCTGGCGCGTTCGGTGCAGACATCGTGGTCACCCGGGGGGAAAGGACAGGGAAAACGCCGCGAGCATCGCGCCCGCGGGCAGGCCCTCGCTGCCGGGGGGCAGGATGGCAAAGGCATCGGCGGCGGCAAGAGCCGCAAGCGTCACACTGCCCGCCGGGCCGGGACCCCAGCCGTCGCCCGAGCGCCGCAACAGGACCAGGTCGGACAGGCCGAGGCCCGAGGCGACCTTGCGCGTCAGCGCGCGGGTCTCGGGGGAACGGGTCGCCCCGGTCAGCGCGTCGAGCGCGGGACGGCCCAGCGCAAGGCAGGCCGCGACCATGCCGTCGAACCGGCGCGGCACCGACAGGATCAGCGCCGCCCCCTCCCGCGCAAGCCACGCCGTGTCACCGGGCGCAAGGGCAAGGCGCGGCGCCTGATCCGAGGACGGGCGCAGCACCATGTCCGCCGCATCCGGCGCGACCGGATCGCCGAACACCCCCAGGAGCGCACGGGCAAGCCCCGCCTGCGCCGGATCGGGCAGATCGACCGCGACCCGCGCGCGGCGCAGGCCGCACTCGCCGATCCCCGCCAGCTGCCCGACACGGCACAGCCGGTCGGACAGGATCGTGCCCATCGGCGCAAGGACCACCCCCGCCCGCCCGTCGTGACCCGCGCGGCGCATGCCCTCACCCGGCGCGATCGGCCGGACCGCGGCAACGCCTGTCGGGATCGGCTCGACCCCGTCGGGCGGCAGAACGGCATCCGTTCCGGGCGGCATGGGATCGCCGGGCAGAACCGGGACCGCCGCACCCAAGGGGATGGGCAGGCCCGCGCTCGCCCCGGTCAGATCCAGCGCCGTCACGGCAAAGCCCGCCCGCAGCGCTTCGGCCACGGGCGGGGTATCGCGCGGAAAACCCAGATCTTCGGCCAATACACCGCCCCGTGCGACAGCCAGCGGCACGCGCTCGGGCGCGACGGGGACCACGCCCGCCAGCGCCTGCGCGAGGCAATCGTCAAGGGGAACAAGGCTGCTCATCCCGCATGACTTAGGCCCCCGCGCCGGCAAAGGCCAGTGCGCCGCCCTACTGCGCCGAGGGGAAGAACAGCTGTTCGCCCCCGACCTCGAAGCTGGCGATGGCGGCCTGACCTTCGGGCGAGGTGATCCAGTCGATGAACGCCTGCCCCAGATCGGCCTTCACATGGGGGTGACGTTCGGGATTGACCAGGATGATGCCATAGGGGTTGAACAGCACCGGATCGCCCTCGGACACGATCTCGAGCGGGCCACGGTTGGCGAATGACAGCCAGGTGCCCCGGTCGGTCAGCGCATAGGCGGGCACCTGCGCCGCGGTGTTCAGCGTGGCGCCCATGCCCGAACCGGTCGACAGATACCAATCCCCCGCAGGCGCGATCCCGGCGGCGGCCCACAGACCCTGTTCGGCCACATGGGTGCCGCTGTCATCCCCGCGCGACGCAAAGGATGCCCCGGCCCCGGCAATCGCGGCCATGGCGCCGGCGGCGCTGTCGGTCGCGCGCACGCCGGCGGGGTCGTCGGACGGTCCGACAATGACGAAATCATTGTACATCACGTCGAAGCGCTGCACCCCGTAGCCTTCGGCGACAAAGGCCTCTTCCTGCGCGCGGGCATGGACGAAAACCACATCCGCATCGCCGCGCCGCCCGGTCTCCAGCGCCTGGCCGGTGCCTTGCGACACGACGCGGACCTCGATCCCGGTCTCGGCCTCGAAGATGGGCAGGATGTGCCCGAAAAGCCCCGAATTCTCGGTCGAGGTCGTCGAGGCGACGGTGATGAACTCCTGTGCGGCCGCAGGCAGCGCCGCCAGCATTGCGAGGCTGGATGCAAGACCCAGAAGGGCCGAACGCCGTGTCGGCGTCATGGTAGATCACTCCCGTTGTTTACCAGATCAGATCGCCCGCAAGAAAGGCGCGGGCCTCGGTGGTCTTCGGCCCCGCGAAGAAGGCCGCGGCAGGTCCCTGTTCGATCAACCGGCCGCGATGCAGAAAGGCCACGTCCTCGGCCAGGCGACGCGCCTGCCCGAGGTTGTGCGTGGTGAGCACGATGGTGATGCCCTCGGCCGAGAAGCTTTCGATCATCTCCTCGATGATCCGCGTGGCCGACGGGTCGAGCGCCGATGTCGGCTCGTCCAGAAACAGGACCTCGGGCCGCATCGCCCAGGCCCGCGCCAGCGCCAGCCGCTGCTGTTCGCCGCCCGACAAGAGCCGCGCGGGCCGCTCGGCCATCGCGCCCAGCCCGAAGCGGTCGAGCGTGCGCGCGACCATGGCGCGCCGGTCGGACCGGGACAGGCCGCGCAGGGCCAGCGGATAGTCGATGTTGGCCGCCACCGTGCGGCGCAGCAGGACCGGGCGCTGGAACACCATGGCCTGTGCCTCGGGCCGGGGCGATCCATCAGCCCAGAAAAACCGGCCCGATGTCGGCGCGATCGACCCGTGGCACAGCCGCAGGAGCAGGCTCTTGCCCGCGCCATTCGCGCCGAGGACAACCAGCCGCCGTCCCGGTTCGACCGTCAACGACACATCCGACAGCAGAGGTTTGACCCCCACGGCATACCCCACCCCCTCGAGCCGGAGCGGCAGGATCGACGGAACGAAGGCGCGCACATGGGTCATCCCAACCGCCCCCGCGCCCATTGTCCGGCCCCCCAGGCGGCCGCGTTCAGCGTCAGGGTCAGCGTGAGCAGGATGATCCCCAGCGCCACCGCAAGGCCGAGGTTGCCGCGGTTGGTTTCCAGCGTGATCGCGGTCGTCATGGTGCGGGTATGGCCCGCGATATTGCCGCCCACGACCAGAACCGCGCCCACTTCGGCACTGGCCCGACCAAAGCCCGCCAGAACCCCGGTCAGAAGGCTGACCCGGCCGTCCCACAAGAGCGTGGGCACCGCACGCAGCCGCCCGGCGCCAAGGCTCTGCAACTGCTCGCGGTATTCGGCCCAGATGTCTTCGACCACCGACCGCGTCAGCGACACCACGATGGGCAGGATCAGCACGACCTGCGCAAGGATCATCGCCTCGGGCGTGAAGAGCAGGCCCAGATCGCCCAGGGGCCCCGTGCGAGACAGCATCAGGTAGACGATCAGGCCCGCGACCACGGGGGGCAGACCCATCAGCGCGTTGAACACGATGATGACGGGCCCCCGACCGGGAAACCGCGCCAAGGCCAGCGCCGCCCCGAGCGGCAGACCGATCAGGCAGGCGATCAGCACCGCCGTCAGCGTCACGCGCAGCGACAGGCCGATGATCTGCATCAGCACCGGATCGGCGGCCAGAAGCAGGCCGAAAGCGGTCGCGAACGGCCCTTCCACAGGCACTCCTCCCCAAGACCCGCTGGAAATTAGGATCAAACTGCAATATCGTTCAACAACGTAATTTTTGCACGGAAGTGCATGGAAATGCAGAACGTGACCCCCTCTCTCTCGGTGATCACCGAGGCGTCGTCCCTCATGACAACCGGCGAAGTCGCGACCTACCTGCGCCTGCGGGAGCGCACGATCTACGAGATGGTGTCCCGCCAGACGATTCCCTTCACCCGGGCCACGGGAAAGATCCTCTTTCCGCGCCGGCTCATCGACGCCTGGCTCGAGGCGCAGACCGAACTGCCCGATGCGGGCATCGCCCCGGCCCCGCCGATCTATGCCGGATCGAACGATCCCCTGCTGGAATGGGCGCTGCGCCAATCGGGCAGCGGCCTGGCGGTGCTGGCGCGCGGCTCGGCGCAGGGGCTCGACGATCTGGCGGCGGGTCGCGCGGTCATGTCCGGGCTGCACCTGATCGATCCCCAGAGCGGGGCATGGAACATCGCGGCGGTGCACGCGCATCTGCCCGGATCGCGCCACGTCCTGATCCACTGGGCGCGCCGGACCCAGGGTCTGTTGCTGGCGACGGGCAATCCCAAGGGCGTCACGGGGCTGGCCGATGCCGTGGCGCGCGGCCTGCGCTTCGCGCTCCGGTCCGAGGGGGCGGGGTCGCAACGCCTGCTCGAGGTGCTGCTCGCCCGCGAGGGTCTTTCGCACGCCGATCTCGTGACCGCCGGTCAAGCCGTCGACACCCATACCGATCTGGCGGCCCTGATCGACACCGGGCAGGCCGATTGCGGCCTCGGGCTTCAGGCTGCGGCGGGTGCGCTGCATTTCCTTCCGCTGATCTCGGACGAAAGCTTCGATCTGGTGATGACCCGACGCGCCTATTTCGATCCGCCGGTCCAGAAGCTCCTGGCTTTCGCAAGGACCGAAACCTTTGCCTCGCGCGCCGCCCATCTGGGGGGCTACGACCTGAGCGGTCTCGGCACCGTGGTCTGGAACGGCTGAGCACCGGTTCAGCGCCGGCCGCCCCGCCCTCAGGCGCGTTCCGAATGGCTGAGGCGGCAACCATCATGCCGAGCAGTCTGCCGGGCTCTGGGGCAGGAGACTGTCTGGCGTCGGCGCATGACCCGACCCAGCCCCTTCAAGTGGTTCAAGACGCGCCCCGAAATCATTCGCCGCGCGGTGATGATGCATGTCCGGTGCCCGCTGTCGCTGCGCAATGTCGCGGACCTGCTGCACGAGCGCGGCGTCGAGATCAGCCACCAGACGGTGCGGGTCTCCCGACCCGGCCGCGGCCAGGTCCCTTGATCCCAGATGGTCGGGCGGGATCCGGCCTTATTCGTCAAGGCTGCGAGGGACGGTCCTCAGATCGGAAGCCAGATGCCGCGCCCGGTCGATGTGTACGGTTCCGTCTGGCGTTCTGCCCAGCGGAAGGTTCAGGCCCCGTCTGATGGCATCGGGCACGGATTCCCGGTGCCTGTTGTCCACGAAGAAGAACGTCGCGTGAGGATCTTCCTTGACCGACAGTATGTCGGCGATCCACTGGTCCGACATCCGGACACGGTCGATCTGACGGTCACCCAGGAAATCGGTATCGTGCTCTTCCCGGACATAACCGAAGCCGTCGTCCAGAATGTATTGCCGGTAGCCGTTGCGACGGCTGGTCAGCTGCTCCTGCCGGCGTTTCGAGAAAACGACGTAAAGGCCGGTCATTGCTCCACTTCCATCTGGCAGGGGCATTCGCGTGGAACGCCGCCCGGCTGTCAATATCGGAACCGAGCCTGTGGACGCTCGCCTGGCCACGCCAACTTCGCTCCATGCCATTCCCGGCAACGAGGACGCGCCGATGGGATGATCGGCGACGGCCGCGCGGCCCCGGACAGGGCGTTGAAGCGGGCGCGGGCGTCGGCGTGCAGGATCCCCCGCCGCGGGGCCGGATAGCCGCGGGGTGGAGATCGTCGTCACCCCCAGCTGACGGACCGCTGCGGACAGGCCGGGCCAATCCCGCGCCCGTCCTTCTCCTGTCGGTGGGTTTCCGCCGGTCGGCGGGAAAGATGGCGGGCCACCAACCTGCATCAGTCCGGGCCATGCAGGTCCCCGCCATGGTTTCGTCAGACGGCACACCATCCCGCCGTCGATCCTGTGTTCACGCGGCGACGCCAGCGACCCGGTCCTGTGACCGGGGCGTCCGGCCAGTCTGGCCGAGGGGCCGCTGCCCCGTGAACCGCACCGAAAGGACCTGTCCCATGGACAACAAGACCCCTTCCACCACCACGGCCGACAAGATGAAGACGGTCAAGGCGGCGTGGAATGCCGCGCCCGCGGGCCCCAAGAAGGACGCGGCGCTGAAGCATTTCCGCGCGGCCGAGAAGGCGCAGGCCGCCCACAACGACGCGGAGTGCAACCGCGCGCTTGAGGCGGCGCGGCACGCGCTCGTCTGACCACGGCCACCGCCGGACGTGTTTCCCCCGGGCAAGACGGCCCGGGGGGAGCGCCGTCAGGCCCCGGGCGCGGGCAGGAACGGCCGGCCCTGATCCAGATACTCCGGATCGAACGCGGCCAGTTGCTTCAGCCGGGCGATGTCGTCGAAGCTGACGCGCCCCTTCTGGAAGGTCATCAGCCCCTCTTCCCGCAGGTGGCGCAGCACGCGGTTCACATGCACGGCGCTCAGGCCCAGCACATCGGCGAGGTGGTATTGCGTCAGCGGGCAGTCGAAGCCCGTGGCATCCCCGACCCCCACCAGCCGCAGCCGCGCGCCGAGCTCCAGCATGAAATGCGCCATCCGTTCGTCGGCGGAACGGCGGCCGAGATTGACGAGATGCTCCACCACCATCGCCTCGTCGCGCGAGGCAGCCCAGAGCACCGCCGTGGCCAGCCGCGGCGCCTGCGCGAAGCTGTCGAGGATGTCGGAGGCCAGCACCTCGGAGGCCTCGATCCGCGTCACGGCCTCGGCGCTGTGATCCGAGGTGCGGAACAGGATGCTGCGCAAGCCGATGAAATCGCCGGGGACCTGGAAATCGACGATCTGGCGTTCCCCGTCGGGAAGCATCTTGTAGGAACAGGCCCAGCCCTTTGCCAGGACGAAGGCCGACCCGTGGCTCTGTCCCTCGTGGACCAGCTCGTGGCCTAGCCTGAAGCTCCGCCGGCGCTTGTGAAACCGCGCCAGGATGTCGAGGTCACCGGGCGAAAGGGCCACGTAGGCCGAGAGTTTTCTGGTCAACGGACTGAGGAGGGTCAGCATCACCAGGTCCCTCTGCTGATCGAGCGGGTGCGCATTAGCCCAGCCGTACCTGCCGGAAATGGGCGGCATCCTGCTCTATGTCAGTTCATCATAATCGACATTGAATATCGTTGCGACACATTCGGATCCGGCCAGGCCGTTTCGCCCCGCCCCCAACAGAAAGCGCCGATCATGCCCGTGCCCACCGACATCGCCGGACTAGCCGCGCTGTCCATCTGTGAGTCGCTGCTTCTGGCGCTGAACGATCGCAACATCCTGCCCGAGAAGGAGATCGTCGGCATCCTGCAGGACGCGGCCGCCGCGCATAACGCCGCGCCGGGCCGCGACCAGGCCGATATGCACAAGGCCGTGGCCGCACTGATCAACGGGATCCTCGCGGGGGGTAATTCCGTGCGCCGACGCTGACCCGTTGGGCCCCGAAGGGCGCAGGTCCCGAACAGGACAAGAGAAACCCCGCCGCCCGAGGTACGAGGCGGCGGGGCCGTTCCGGCGGCGAGATCAACCCTTGCGCGGGGCGTCCTTCGCCGTGCCGAACGTCTTGCGAAACTGGGCGTTGGGGGTGCTGGCCTTGCCCTCGGCCTCGCGCGCCTTGTAGGCGCTCGGGGTCTTGGCCGCCTTGGTCCCCGTGCCCTTCTTCTTGGCCGGTTTTTCCATCATGGGTGATCCTTTGTTGATGGTGGTCTTGCGCCTGCGTCACAGCTTGCGCAGGGCGTCCTTGGCCTTGCCGTAGGCCTTCTGGATGGTGCCTTCGGCCTGCTCGACCTTGCCTTCCGCCTCGAGCGAGGTGTCGCCGGTGATCTTGCCGAGGCTTTCCTTGGCACTGCCCGTGGCTTGCTTGGCGGTGCCCTTGACGCGGTCCTTGTCCATGGTCCGAGATCCTTTTCGGTAGGAACTGGGGGCGACCGGCTGCCGGAATGGCGATCAGCCGCGACGTCGCACGCCCTGCCGAAGATGATCGCCGGTCCGGGGGGACACGGCGCTAACCTGCGTCAGCCGGCTGGACGACCATCGCCAACCCGGCCCTGCCACCGGTCCAAAGCGGCCTCGAGATGCCCGAGCCGGGTTTCACCACCGTGTGCGGATGTCATTCCCGGGCCCTCATCCCTCCGACCCGGACGACCCCAACACCAGGGTCTGCACAAGGAAAAGGATCAGCAGAAGCAGCGCGATGAGCGGACCCGTCCCGCCCAGCCGCCCGCGCACCCTGTCGACGAGGTCTGCGCCCTCGCGCCCTGTGTCATCGCGGGGCAGCAGGCTCAAGAGCCGCTGCAGGATCGCGCCCTGTTCGGCCGAAAGACCCGGCACGTCACGGAACCGGGACAGGCGATCGCCAAGCCGCGCCTCCGCGCCGCCACGCGGCAGGCCGGACAGCGCGGCCGCCTCGTCCCATGGGTCGAGACCCAGCCGCGCAAGCGCGGACAGGACGCTGACGGCGTTGCCACGCCGGTCATCGCCAAGCGTGGCATAGAGAAACCCGTCAAAGGGCGTGACGCCCCCGCGCAGGAAATCCATTCTGGACATGGTGGTCATCCTTTCGCCGGATGCCCGGGCCCAAACCGGGCCGCGGCGCCGCGTTGATCGTGGTGGAGCAAGGGGGCAAGCCGTGCCCGCCGCCCATGGCTACCCGATCTGACCGCCCGGGCGGCTGATGCAGATCAGCGGCAGGGCCTTCACCGGCCACTAACCCCGATCAGCGTCGCCCGGCCGGTGGCGGCCTAGGGTGCAGCACGGCCCGGTGGCGAAGATGCCAAGCCGGTGCCGCGCACGGAAAAGGACGCTGGCCATGCCCCTCATCAATCTTGTCGTCACGCTGATCGTCGTCGGTGTGCTGCTGTGGCTCATCAACACCTACATCCCGATGGACTCGAAGATAAAATCCATCCTGAACGTCGTGATCGTGATCGCCGTCGTCCTGTGGCTGCTGAGTGCGTTCGGCATGCTGGGCGGGATGCGCGGCATGACCGTTGGCGGCTGAAGCGCGGGACGTTCAGGCCGCCGCGCACCAGACAGCGGCATCTATCCCGTCGGCTCTTCGGCGATCCTGACCGACGGGCGCGCCGGGAACCGGTTCGTCCTGCGCCTCTCCTCCCGGTTGTTTCGGGGGGCTGCGCCACCGCACGGCCTGTTCACGCGCCGACAGCGGCCCGGTCACTTGGCCCGGTGCCCTCGCAGTCCGGGTGGGCGCGGATTGAGGACATCGGGTTCGGCCATCGCGGGTCCGTCCGTGGCTTGCAGGAACGGCGATCATCCCTGTTTCGCGCCGGCTGTGCGCGGGTCGACCCTGCGGCCCCTACACAGGTCTGTGCCGGCGACTGCTACAGGCTGTTCCGACCGACGCGGCCCTCGGGACTAACCTGTGTCAGCGCGCGTCGCACGGTCCTCGGCTACAAGGGGAGACATCGTTCGACTGACCAGGCCCGGCATCCGAGGCGCATTCAGCAATGACGGACGACGGATCTGCCTGCATCACGGAGACCAGAGATGACCCTGCGGTCGACAAGATCGACGGTGACCTTTTCGAACGCGTTCACCCTGTCGGGATACCCGGGCGATTTGCCCGCCGGCGACTACGAGGTCCTCGTCGAGGAGGAGCTTCTCCAGGGACTGAGCTTCGAGGCCTACAGACGGACAGCAACCTACCTGACCGTGCGCGGACGGGGCAGCCGTGCGGGACGCACCGAGTTGCGCGCGATTTCCGACAGGGACCTGGAAAAGGCGCTGCGCCGGGACCAGGCCGCGACCGAGAGGAACGATCACGGCGATGCGGCGCTTTCCCCGCAGGAGGACAGATCATGAACCGGCCCGGATGGCTCAAACCCGGCATCTACGGCGCGCTGTTCGGCGCGGCGTTCGTCGGTGTCGCGGGGTTCACATGGGGCGGCTGGGTCACCGGCGGCACCGCGACCGAGAGGGCGATGGCGATGTCCCGGCACGATGTCGTCGCCTCCATGGTCCCGGTGTGCCTCCAGATGGCACGGTCAGATCCGGCACGGGCGGACAAGCTGGCCGCGATACGGGCAGCCCCGACCTACCAGCGGCGCGATGCGCTCATGACCGCCGGCTGGGCGACCATGCCCGGAACCGACGCCCCGGACCGCGACCTCGCACAGGCCTGCCTGGCAGCCCTCGATGTCGATGGATCGACGGAGCCTGCGGAAAGCGGAGTGCAAGAAGGATGACCCCCGTCATGGCAATCACGTCACCCGAGACGACCGATCTCGAACGGCGGGTTCTGGCCCATGAACAGGTGCTGCAGGCGCTGATCGCCTTCATGGCCCGGACGGAGCCGCGCTTCATCGATCACCTGAAAGCACGGTTCGTCGAACCGATGGACATGGCCCGCCACGAACAGGACTACCGCGGAACCGACGACTACGCGGAGGAATTCATTCGCGCCGTGATGCTCCTCGGAGAATTGCGTGCGCCCACAGCGAAGGAGCCGGACATGACCGACAGGAAGCCCATGCCGACGACCACCAGGGGGGACCAGGCGCCCACCGTGAACCGGACAGCGCCGCGAGGCGAGGTGCAGGTCCGCGAAAGAAACGGGATCTGGGAAGTGCAGGTCGATGGCAGGTTCCACGGTGACTATCACCAGAAGGAACACGCGCTGGCGGCTGCGGCGCTGGTCAAGCTGTCAAGCCGATGACCGCCAGCACACATCCGACAGCCCCGCGGGACTTTGCGATCGAGGTGGCCGAGAACGAAGGGATGCCATCGAGGTCGATTGCCACGGGCCGCCCGCCAAAGCCCGCGCCCACGCGACGGTTGACCGGAACGCTCACGCTTGGGCCGTCGATGGCGCGCGCGGCCGCCGGCGGGCTCTGGTCCGCCAGCGAACAAGCGGCGATGAGACATCACAAGGAACCAGCACGACGCGCCCCCGCGCGGCTGATCGCAAGGGTCGCCGTCGTGGCCGGGGTGATCGCGTCCTTCGCCTTCCCGGTCCTTGCGCAGGATGGCACCGGCCCGATCCCGGAGAATGCCCAGCCGCGCGGCCATGGTGGCGGCTGGGTCTGCGACCTGGGTTTCCGGCAGGAGGGCGCCGACTGCCTCGCCCTGCACATGCCTGCGCATTCCCATCCAACGGGGCGCTCCTACGGCACGGGGTGGGAATGCGACCGGGGCTATGTGGAGACGAACGGGGCGTCCTGCGATCCCATCCCAGTGCCCGAAAACGCCTTTCTCCGGTCGTCCGGCCATGAATGGCAATGCGACCGCGGCTACCTGCGGGATCGCGACGCATGTGTGCCGATCCTCCTGCCCGAGCACGCCTATCTGACGGACGACCCCGCGGGGACAGGATGGACCTGCGATCGCGGCTATGCCGCCCTTGAGGGAACATGCCTGCCGATTGCCGTGCCGGCGAACGCATACCTGACCAACGCAAGCTTTGGTCCCGTCTGGGCCTGCGAAAGAGGCTTCGTCAGGAACGACGACCGGTGCGACGCCATACCCCTGCCGGCGAACGCGTTTCTCGACCCGATCTCCCACGAACCGGGCTGGCGCTGCGAGCGGGGGTACGAGCCGCTGAACGGCGCCTGCGCCGCCCTGGTTCTGCCGGCGAACGCCCATCTCGACCGGTCCGGCAACCGGTGGACCTGCGACCGCGGCTTCCGGCTCTCCGACGGGGTGTGCAGCCTTGCACGGTGATGGGGATGCATCGCACCCTGGCGCGTCCGGGATGCGCGTCAGCATAGGGTGCCGTTTGCGATACAGCTTCCCGCAGCCGACGCCGCTGATCGCCCTGCTGAACGTGCACTACTCGCGGTTTGGCGACCTGGAGCGCCCCGACCATCTGGTGACGTCGCCAAGCGTGCCGCTCGAAAGCTACCGCGATGGCTTTGGCAACTGGTGCACGCGCCTGGTGGCTCCGGCGGGCGACTTCTGCCTGTCGACGGATGGCATCATCCGCGACACGGGCCAGCCCGACCCCGTGTCACCGGGCGCGCAGCAGCACGCGGTGCAGGATCTGCCATCCGACACGCTCGTGTTCCTGCAAGGGAGCCGATACTGCGACACCGACCTTCTTTCGCAGGATGCGTGGCGGCTATTCCAGACCACCGAACCCGGATGGTCCCGCGTTCAGGCGATCTGCGATTTCGTGCACCAGCATGTCCGTTTCGACTACATGCAGGCGAAGGCGACGCGAACCGCCTCGCAGACCCTGGCCGAGCGCCAGGGTGTCTGCCGCGACTTCGCCCATCTCGCCATCGCCCTGTGCCGCTGCATGAACATCCCGGCCCGCTACTGCACCGGATACCTGAGCGACATCGGCGACCCTCTTCCTCACCCGCCCGGGGATTTCGCGGCGTGGATGGAGGTCTTTCTTGCCGGTGAATGGCACGTGTTCGACCCGCGCAACAACAAGCCGCGGATCGCCAGGATCCTGATCGCGCGCGGGCGCGATGCCGCCGATGTGCCTCTGACCCAGACATTCGGTGAAAACACGTTGACCGGGTTTCAGGTCTGGACGGACGACCTGCCGTGATCCGGCCGGGCTTCCTGTCCGATGCGCCATCGCAAACCGGGTCGCTGATCCCCATGTAGTTAGGACCGACGCCGGGCGTCCCGGTCCGTCATGGACGGGGAGTTGGCGCCGGCCAATCAAGGGATCGATGACATGTCCTTCAAGGACCTGACCGCCAGGGCTGCGGCCGCCGTGAAGCCGAAGCCTGCCGAGACCGCGACGCCCCCCGCCAAGGGGCAGGCGTCCAAGGCTGCCGACACCCAGGCGCCGGCGAAATCCAAGACGTCCTGACACGATCACAGGTCGCGCGCCCCGGTGCGAACCCGGGGCGCGGACCACCCCCAGCACCAAGGAAAAGGATCACGCCGATGGAAGACCTGACGAGCAAGACCGTTGCGGTGTTCACGCGGCCGTTCACCGTTCCGGGCTTTGCCGAGACGCTCCCGGCGGGGGAGTACGAGATCGAGACGGAGCTGGCGTCCCCCCCGGACCAACGGGATCCGGGCGCCTGGAAAGCCTCCGTCCTCGTAAGGCTTCATCCCCGCGTATCGCATCCGGGACTTGTGCGGACGCTCACCGTTTCCCTCGCCGACCTCGACCACGCGCGGGCAAGGGACAAGTTGACGGGCAGGGCGTTGTCCGACTTCTTCCTCGAGGAAATGCTGGCTGATCCGATGGTGCGCCTCGTGATGAAGGCCGACGGGGTCTCAGAGGCGCAGCTGCGAAACCTCTACTCCGGCCACGGGACGCCCGACCCCGACCTGGCGGCGCCGTCCTCGGGGACAACGGCCCAGGCAATGCGGGACGAACAGTCGATCCGGGCCGCCGAAAACGAGGGCATGCCCTCAAGACCGGAAACACCGTCCCCATCGCGCGGCCGCAAGGGAGCGACAGGGACTTGATCGAAGGTGGACCGCCGAGCATCCTGCCTGCGCGGCAAGGGGCTGCACGCCGCGCCCTTCGACCCGGGCGCATTTCGCCGCCGCTGCCCCCCAAGGCGCACGCGCCGTCATCCACGCCCCTCACCGGACCATCGTTTCTGCCTGTCCCGACATCGTTCATGCCATGACCTGCCCCAGCGGTCAGGAGGTCTCCGTCGCGGGCCGCACGGGTTGATCCGTGGTCCGCGAGAGACGCGGGACTTGCGCCTTGCGCCCTGCGACCACGATGCGATCAGATCGTGTTGCGCAGCCAAAGCGCGATCGGGGGGAAAACCACGAGCAGCCCGAGCCGGACCAGGTCCACCCCGACGAACGGCACCAGGCCACGGAAGATGCGGGCCACCGGCACTTCGGACAGCACGGCCTTGAGGACGAACACGCTCATGCCCACCCCGCCGATTTCGACAGCGCGACCAGCTTCGGCATGATCCGGGGCGGCAAGATCGCCATGGCGATCCTCGGGGCGATAGACCTCGTCGCCGGCGTCGGCCGCGTGGTGGTGGTGGTGGACCTGATCATCACCAACCTCGGCGTGCTTGAGGTGGTCGAGGGTGGCCTGAAGCTCCTGGAACTCGCCGACGGCGTGACCGAGGCGACGCTTGTCTGAGCGCCGCCCCTCCCCTCCGCCACCAGCCCCCGCGAAAGCGTTCTCCCCTCCCGGCTGTAGCCGGAATTTCTCGTTGTATTAGAGGGGTATTCGGAGCGCACTCTGCCCCCAAACTCGTCCCGCCGAAACCAATGCCAACGCTTGGCAAGCGCCCGCTCGGGCGGAGGGAGCAAGGGTCGATCGGCGGAACACCGGGCCGTGTCGCAAGGCGCCCGACTGCCGGATCGGCGGTGACGCGACCTTGCCGGGAACCGGCACGTTTGGAGCTCGCGCCCATTCGGCGTAAAGTCCGGCCCGTGGGCTACGTTACGTCATTATTCGCGCGAAAGATGGTCGCCGCGGCGGGCCCCCATGTCGATGCGGCCGCCTTGCTTGCCTCGGTCGGCCTCGATGCCGAGGGGCCTTCGGATCCGAAGGCGATGCTTCCCGCCGACAGCTACTACGGCCTGCTGGAACGCATCGCCGCGCAAACGGACGTGACCGATCTGCCGGTGCGCGTCGGCGCATCCATGCGGCTCGACGAATACGGGGCGCTGGGATTGGCGTTCAAGGCGGCGACGACGCTGGGCGGGTCCTTTCAGCGGGTGGAGCGTTACGCCCGGCTCTGGACCAGCGTCGTGGAATACGAGCTGCGCCCCGATCGGCGCGGCACGCTCTTCATCCTGCACCGCTCCGGCGAGCGGCGGCTGGGCCTCCGGCTGTCGAACGAGGCGACGCTGGCGAGCACCGTCTCGATCGCGCGGCAGGTCTGCCCGGTGCCCGTCGCGCCCCTTGAGGTGCTGGTCCGGCATCCGGCCCCGAGGTCCACGGCAGGTCACGACGACCATTTCGGCTGTCCCGTCCGCTTCGGCGCGGAGCTCGATGCGATCCTCTTCTCGCGCGAGACGCTGGCGCGGCCGAACATCCTCGGCGACGAGGGGATCTCGCGTTACCTGATCTCGCATCTGGATGCCGAGTTGTCGGAGATCGCCGAGGAGGCCCCGCTGGTGGCCCGCGCGAAGGACGCCATCGCACAGGCGCTCAGCGGGGGCGCGCCCCGGATGCCGGACATCGCCCGCGGCCTGGGCCTGAGCGCGCGCTCCTTTCATCGGCGTCTGGCGGAACACGGGATGAGCTTCCAGACCCTGACCGAGGACACCCGCCGCGACCTGGCCGAAGGGCTCTTGCGGGACGAAAGCCATTCCCTTGCCGAGATCGCGTTCCTGACCGGCTTTTCCGAGCAGAGCTCGTTCACCCGGGCTTTCAAACGCTGGGTGGGCACGACACCGGCGAGCTACCGCAAGGATCGCATGGGCCGGTGACGCCGCCGTGGCGGCGGCGGTCAAAACGGTGGCAGGGCCGGTCAAGACCGCGCCGCGCCCCCGCTGCTACGCCTTGGCCCTCACCCGAAGCCAAGGAGCACGACCCATGCACACGACCCCCATCCTCGTCATCGGCGCCACCGGCAAGACCGGACGCCGCGTCGCAGCCAAACTGGAGGCCGCCGGGCATCCGGTGCGCCGCGGCTCGCGCCACTCCGCGACGCCCTTCGATTGGGAGGCGCCGGAAACCTGGGCGCCGGCCCTGAGCGGGGCCCGCGCCGCCTATGTCACCTACTTCCCCGACCTCGCCTTCCCCGGCGCGGTCGAAAAGCTCGGGTCCCTCGTCGAGACGGCGAAGGACGTGGGCGTCGGGCACCTCGTGCTGCTGTCGGGCCGGGGCGAGCACCACGCCCGACTGGGCGAGCAGGTGGTGCGCAAGTCGGGCATCGATTTCACCATCGTGCGGGCCGCGTGGTTCGCGCAGAACTTCAGCGAAGGCTACCTGCGCGACCCGGTCCTTGCCGGCGTGCTGCCGATGCCGGGCGGCGACATCGCCGAACCCATCATCGACATCGACGACATTGCCGATGTCGCGGTCGCCGCGCTGACCGAAGAGGGCCACAAGGGGCAGCTCTACGAGGTGACGGGGCCGCGCCTGATGACCTTCGGCGACATGGCCCGGGAACTGGGCCAGGCCATCGGTCGCCCGATCCGGCACATCCCGATCGGTTTCGAGGACTTCCACGCCAATATCGCCAAGGCGGGCGGCGACTTCGTGGCCGACGTCTTCACCGCCATCGCGCGCGAGACGCTGGACGGGCGCAACGCGCAGCTCGCCGATGGCGTGCAGCGCGCGCTCGGCCGGCCGCCGCGGGACTTCGCCGACTTCGCGAACGCCGCCGCCCGGGCGGGCACATGGCCGGTCGCGGCCTGACCTTTTCCCAGGTTCGATCCGGAAGGAATATCAGATGAGCCTCACACGTCTTGAACAGGTCGCGCTCGGCATCGCCGGCGCCACGGCGCTTGGTATCGGCGGCTTCATCCTCGCCGCGCCGCACGCCTTCTACGCAAGCTACGGCATTTCGCTGGGCACCGACGCCAGCGTCTTGAGCGAGGTGCGGGCCCCGGCCGCTTGCCTGGCCGCCCTCGGGGTCATTATGCTGGCCGGGATCCTGCGCCGGGCCTGGGCCCCGGTGTCGATCACCGCGGCATCGACCGTCTTCCTGGCCTTTCCGGCCGGGCGGCTGGTCGGGCTGGTCGTCGATGGCATGCCGTCGGGCGGCATCCTCGGCGCGCTGGTCCTCGAACTGGCGATCGCCGCGCTGTGCCTGGCAGCCTTCCGCCACAGGCTTTGGTCGACGGCGTCGACACGGAACCGGCGAACCGCCGCCTGACATCGCGGACCGGGCGGGAGGCTCGCGGCCTCCCATCCGACCCGCGCCTCGACCGGGAGCCTTTCAGGGGCTCCCGGTCCTCTTCCCGCTGCCGGTCGCCCTTTCCCACCACCGCGCCGGCCCGTGGTGTCGTCCTCGACCAAAGCCTGTCGGAACGGTCCCGGGGTCCAGGGCGGGGTGACGATGCGGGCGGCATGGCGTCACTGCGCCGGACCTGGCGGAGCCTCGGCCAGAAACGCCCTGATTGCGGCAAGGGCATCCTCGGGGTTGTCCCAGACCACGTCGTGACCCGCCCCCGGAACCACCACGAGGCGCGCGTCGGCGAAACGCGCGGCGTGCCGGGATTGCAGCGGCGCGCCGAGCCAGTCGTCGCAGGCCCCCGCCAGCAGCAGCACCGGTCCGTCGAAGGCGGCCGCGCCCGCGGCGATGCGGTCGATCTGGGATGCGGGCGCCCTGCCCATCGTCTCGCTCGAGAGCGCGCCGAACCGCCAGCCCGGGGCGTCGTAGCCGTGGCCGCAATGATAGGGGTTGTCCGGATGGCCGGCAAAGCGCCGCACCATGCGCCCGATCAGGAAATCCTGTCGCGCGTGGCGGTCGGGACCGTCGACATGGACCGCCCGGACCCCGGTCAGGGCGGCGGCGCCGAGAAACCCTGGGCCGGACATGTAGCGACGGCTTTCCTCCGTCCAGCGATCGCGCCCCGCGGCATCAAGGAACCCCGGTTCGATCAGCACGGCGCGGTCGATCCGGCCCGGATGCGCGCCGAGGTAGGCGGTGGCCAGCATCGCGCCCCAGGAATGCCCGATCAGGGCGACCGGCCCGCCCGGGGCCACATGGTCGATCAGCGCCGCCAACTCGGCCAGGTGCCCGTCGAGGGTCAGCGCCCCGGCCGGCACCCGCTCGGACAGGCCCGCGCCGCGCTGGTCGTAGAACACGACGCGATGGCTGTCGGACAGGGCGGCAAGCGCCTGAAGCGACCTGAAATCGCCGCCCGGCCCCCCGTGCAGGACGATGACCGTGGGCGCCCCGGGCGGGCCATCGACCACCCGGACATGCAACCTGATCCCGGCGATCTCAAGGGCGGGCAGCGAGGGGTCGCCGGTGACCAGCGCCGGGACGGGATAGTCGCCCCGGGTGGCGAGGACGAGGCCGACACCGATGGCAAGGACGGCTCCGGTCAGGCCGATGACCCAGCGCAGGATGCGTCTCATTCCCCGCTCTCCCCGACCATGCCCGGCCGCGGGTGGGTGCCCGACAGAAGCTGGGCGCCGACCCCCAGGAACCACGCGATCGCCCCGAGGCCGAAGACCGCCCCTGCCGCGTCGCCGAGCGCGGGCAGGATGGTGACGAGGCCGGCGACCCCCGTCAGGACGCCGAGAATGGCGACCGGCCGCGCAAGGCCACGTCCGACCAGCCCGGCGATGCCGACGCACAGGATCCACACCCCGCCCGCGATCTCGTTGCCACCGCCCAGTCCAAGCTCGACCGCGTGCAGGATGCCCCAGAGATCGGCGGCGGCCTGCGGATCGGCCGCATGGAGCGGTGCCGCACGCTCCACCGCGATGTTCGCGATCATGCCCGCCCCCAGGACCAGTGCCGCCCAGATCAGGCCGAACGCCCGGGTGACGGCGGCCCAGCCCGGCGTGACCGCGGCCTGCCGCTCGGACAGCGCCACCACCAGCACCACGAGCGCGAGCGCGTTCACGACGTAGATCGTCGTGTTCCAGGCGATCAGGATGCCGGGGCGCGCGTGGACAAGGTCGACAACCCCGCGCGCGTCGACCTCCGCCGTGCCGTATCCCAACGGCGCGAGCCATGTGACCAGAAGCGCGAAGCCCGCCAGGTAGGTGGCCGCGCAAACCAGCGCCGCGAGGCCGCCGATGCGCTGTAGCGTCATGGGTCCGTCCTTTCCTGGGAGGATCTCACCCGGGACGCCCGTCCGCGAGCGCCGCGAGATAGGCGTCGAGGTGCCGGGTGCCGTGGGGTGCGCCCACCATGTCCAGCCCGAGCGCGCTCAGGAAGAACACCGCCGGGCCATGGATGCGGCGCGGGGTCAGCCGCGGCAGCAACACCAGGGCCGCGCGGCGGAGCCAGTCCGGCAGCCACGTGATCTTCACCGGCTTGCCGGCGGCGCGGAACGCGGCCTCGACCAGCTCGGCCTGGCTGAAGATGTCGGGCCCGCCCACGTCCAGCCAATCCCGGCCCCGGTCGATGGCATCCGCCGTGGCCCTGGCCAGATCCGCCCCATGGATCGGGTTGATCCGATGCGCGCCGCCCCGGAATAGCCAGGCCCGGCCCGACCGCGCCGTGGCCAGCACATCGGCCATGTCCGAGAAATACCCCGACGGCGCGATCACGGTCGAGGCAATCCCGGCCTCCTCCAGCGCCCGGACAAAGGCCGCCTTGGCGGCGACCAGCGGCACATGCGCCATGTGCTCGGCGTTCAGCACATGGATATAGGCAAAGCGTGGCACGCGGGCGGACAGCGCCTCATCCAGCAGGTTGAGGTTCGCCTGGTAGTCGACGTCCCGATACCCCAGCCCATCCGCCTGCCGGGTGATGCCCAGGGCAGAGATGACCAGGTCGGCCCCCTCCATGACACCGCCAAGGCTGTCCGGCCGGGTGGCTTCGGCCTCGACCAACTCGTCGGCGTCGAGGTCACGCGCGCGCCCGACGTCCCGGACCAGGGCCCGGACGCGCCAGCCGCGTCCGCGGTATTCCGCACACAGGTGGCGGCCGAGGTAGCCGGTCGCTCCGGCGATGAAGACGGTTCGCACGGGCTGTCCTTTCGGGCGAGGCTGAAGGGGGATCACAGGAATGCCGCCCCGAGGGCGCTTGCGGCCATGCCCAGCAGGACCGGCGTCCACAGCAGGCGCTCGGGGCGCGAGGGGCTGGCCGCGTTCGCAAGGAGGCTGAGCAGGGTCAGGCCCAGCACTGGCCAGAACAATCCCGGTGGCAGCCCGGTGGACAGCGCGCCGCCCCGCCCGAGAACGACCAGCGCCATTCCGGCCAGCAGCCCGGCCTGCACCAGCGCCAGTCCCCGCCAGAGCGGCGGCAGGCGGCCCGGGAACCGCCCGCCGACCGTGAAACGCCCCAGGGGCGCCCCCGCGGCGACCGCCACATGCATCGCGGCGGGAAGGGCCGCGAGGAGTGCGTAGAAAAGGGCAAAGGTCTGGCTCGTCATGATGGTCCTCCCTGTTCGGTCCGCGCGCTGCGCGTTGCCCGCGTCAGAACCTGCGGAAACACTGGGGGTAGATCGGCGGCGCCGGCTCGATCTCGGGCAGGCCGATATCCCGCCGGAGCCGGGGCGCGGTGGGCAGCGGCGAGGCGCGGTTGCCCGAAACGCCCCCGACCGGGGACCACCCGAGCAGGGCCCAAAGCCCGGACAGCCGGGAACGGCGGCGAAAGACGATGGGGGGCATGTCGCGGTCCTTTCGTGATCTGGGCGATGGGTCAGCCGACGACCCGGTGGCCGCGGCCCTGCAGGCATTCGACAACGATGGCCTCGCGCCGCTCGCCGGCGTTGACGGCGCCTGCGACACCTGCCGCGAGGCCCCCGGCAATCGCGCCGCCGGCCGCATCGCCGTGGTCGTCCGCCGCACCCAGGAGCGCACCTGCGCCCGCCCCGAGCACGACCGCGCCCGCGGTCTCATGGTCGAACTGGCGCTGGCTGCGGGCAAGGCCCTGGCAGGCGGCCAGATCGCCTTGAAAGGCGGCGGTCGGGGGGCCGTCGAGGATCGGGACATGATTGGCGCCGCTGTCGGCGCAGGCGGCCAGAAGGGCGGCCAGCACGGGGGCAAGGAACTTGAATTTCATGGGGATCACCGGGATTTTCGGGCATGGGGAGAGGATCGCGCAAACGCAGGGCCTGCGGCGCGTGGGCATGGTCGGGTGTCAGGACAGGCCGCGCGTCAGTCGGGGCCGTCGCGGATCAGGGCCGCCGCCTCGGACCCGCGAAACCGCGCGCGATAATCCGTCGCCGAGACACCGAGATGCCGCTGAAAGGCGCGCCGCATCCGCTCGGCGTTCTGAAACCCGGTCTGCAGCGCGATCTGTTCGACACCGGTCGTCGTCGTCTCCAGCGCCACGCGGGCCGCCTGAACCCGCGCCGTCTCGACATAGGCGGCGGGCGTCATCTCGGTCTCGTCCTTGAACCGGCGCGCGAAGGTCCGCTCCGACAGGCCCGCGCGCGCGGCCAGCGCCGTCACGGTCAGCGGATCGCCGGGGTTCCCGAGGATGAAGTCGAGCGTCGCGTTGATCGCCGGGTCCTCGGCGCGCTGCGCCACGAGGTGCGCGCTGAACTGCGACTGCCCGCCGGGGCGCATCATGTACATCACGTTGTAGCGCGCGACCTGCAGCGCGATGGCGTGACCGAAATCCATCTCGACCAGCGCAAGGGCCAGGTCCATGCCCGAGGTCACGCCGGCCGAGGTCCAGATGTCGCCGTCGCGGACGAAGATCGCGTCGCGGTCGACAAGCACCTTGGGATACCGCCGTTCGAGGATCGGGCACCACCACCAGTGGGTGCTGGCCCGCCGGCCGTCGAGAAGCCCGAGCTCGGCCAGGATCATCGCGCCCGTGCAGATCGAGACGATCCTCCGCGCCCGTCCGGCGGCCTGGCGCACGAAGGCCAGCAGCTCGGCGTCCTCCAGCGCGGCGGTGGTGCCGTGGCCGCCGCTGACGATCAGCGTGTCGATCGGATCGGCATCCGCCATCGCCGCGGCGAAGGACCTGTGGGCCATCAGGCTCAGGCCCGACGTCGTGGAGACCGGCCCTTCATGCGGCGCGACCAGCGTGACGGCATAGGGCTCCGGGCCTTCGGGAAGAAAGAACTTAGCGCCGGTCAGCACCTCGAGCGGGCCCACGACGTCGAGAATATGCGCCTCGGGATAGGTCACCATCACGACCCTGCGCGTCAGACGCCCTGTCTGGTTGTTCGGTTCCTGTGCCATGGTCCGACACTAGGGCATTCCGCCAAGTGACCGTTAGGACAAAGACCCCTCGGATTCCGCCATGTTCCGCGGGGACGGGCGCGCGGGATGCAAGGCCGTGCGTCTTTCCCGATGGAGTCGCGGCCAGGACGGCAGGCCCGGTCGGGAAACGGACCCGGCTGAGAAACCACTGAAATATCGGATCTTTCGGTGGCTTCGAGAACAAGAGACCCATCGGCCCCCGCCCCTGCGCCAGCGGTCCTCATGCCCCGCTACGGCTTGCCCGGCACCGTCCAACGCCCGCGCGCCGCCGCCCGACCGCGCGCCTGCGTCAGGCCACGGCAAGCCCCGCGCGCGGGCGCACCGGGTCGGCCCCGGCGCAGGCGGCCGGCACCGGCCAGGTGATCAGCAGGATCGCGCAGCCGCTGATGCCATCGTGCAGGATCCGGTCGCACAGCCCGGCCAGCGTCGTCGCCACCAGCCGCTGCGTCGGTTTGGACACGTCGATGCACAGCTCGATCCGGGCCGCCTCGGGCAATCCCCGCGCCCTCAGCGCGGCGCAGATCCGGTCGGCCTGGCGGACGCCCATGTAGATCGCCGTCGTCGTGCCCGGCCCGGCAAAGCGCGTGCAGTCGGGCAGCGGGTCCTCGGCCCGGCCGGTGCCGGTCGACAGGACCAGCGTGTCCGACACGCCGCGTTCGGTCAGGCTGTGGCCCAGCGCCGCCCCGGCGGCCGAGGCCGCGGTGACGCCCGGCACGATCTCGACCGGGATGCCGGCCGCCCGCGCGGCGTCGATCTCCTCGCCCGCGCGGCCGAAGATGCCGGGGTCGCCGGATTTCAGGCGCACCACCCGGCGGCCCTTGCGCGCCTCGGCCACAATGACCGCGTTGATCCGGTCCTGCGGCCAGGCATGGGCGCCGACATGCTTGCCGACAAAGACCCGGTCCGCATCGCGCCGCGCCAGTTCCAGCACCTCCTCGTCGACCAGCCGGTCGTAGAAGATCACGTCGGCCTCCTGCAGGCGCGCGACCGCCCGCAGGGTCAGCAGGTCGCGCGCCCCCGGCCCCGCGCCCACCAGCGCGATGGACCCGGCCGCCTCGGCCCCGGGCGCGCCGCCGGCGGCGATGGCCGCCTTGATCGCCTGCGCCGCCTCGCGCTCGGCGCCCCGGGCCCAGGCCGCCCGCGGGGCGCCGGTGAAGACCCAGGCCCAGAACGCGCGCCGCCCCGCCCGCGGCACCGCCGCCGCCACGCTGGCGCGCAGCCGCCCGGCCAACGCCGCCAGCCCGCCGATGTTCGCCGGCAGCATCGTCTCGATCTGCGTCTTCAACGCCCGGCCCAGCACCGGCGCCGTGCCCTCCGTCCCGATGGCGACCACGACGGGGTCGCGGTCCACGATCGAGGGCGTGGTGATGTCGCACAGCTCGGGCCGGTCGACCACGTTCACCGGGCAGCGCGCCGCCTGCGCCAGCGCGTGCAGGCTCGCGTCCCAGCCCGGGCAGCCCGTGGCGACGAAGGCCATCGCGGCCCCCTCGAACAGCGCGGCCGTGACCGGCCCGGCATGGGCCTCGGCCCGGCCCGCGGCCACCAGCGCCGCCAGCTCGTCGTCGAGCGTCGGGGCCGCCAGCACGATCCGCGCGTCGGTCTTGAGGATCAGCCGCGCCTTCTGCGCCGCCTGTTCGCCGCCGCCCGCGATGACCACGCGCCGCCCCGTGGTGCGGATGAACATGGGAAAGCTCTTCATGCCGCCGCCTCCGTCCCGGCCAGGCGCGTCGCCCAGGCCTGCCGCGCCACCGCGCCGGGCCTTGCGACCCCCAGCGTGTCGAGCGCAAGTTCCGCCGTGCCGATCACCACCGCCTCGGCGAAGGGGTCGGGCGTCGTGCCGTCCCAGAGCCCGGCCAGGCCCGTGCCCGGCCGCGGCCCGTCGGCCAGGCGCACCGCCTCGCCCCCGCCGAGGCTGGCCGGGTAGGACCGGTCGACCGCCGCGCCGCCGCGCAGGCCGAAGCCCGCCACCCCCTTGCCCGGGTGCCGCTCGAACTCGCCGCCGCCGCCCTTGATGACCGTCAGCGCCCGCCACCCCAGGAGGCCCGCCGCATCCGCCTGCAACAGCCGGTAGGACGGGTGGAACACCCCCTGCACGCTTGCCGCCGCGCGCGCAGGGTTCAGCATCCGGCACACCGTGTTGACGCAGGACCGCAGCCCCAGCACCCCCCGCAGCGACAGCAGCGAGAACAGCGCCGGGTGCAGCGCCTCCAGCGGCAGGTAGACCACCCCCGCCCGGTCGAGCGCGGCCTGCGTCCCCACGGCGTCCGCCACCGGGATGCCCGCCGCGGCCAGGTGCGCCCGCACCGTCTCGTCCGAGCCGTTCCAGCCATGCAGCACCACGGGGTGCCCCGCCCGCGCCACCAGCCGCGCGGACAGCAGGAACCAGGGCAGCCCCCGCGTGCGCCCCGCGGCGTAGCTGGGCCAGTCGAGCGCCGCGCGCGGCAGGGCCGGGCAGGCCGCCTGCGCCGCATCGGCAAGGCCCGCGATCTCCTCCGCCGTCTCGCCCTTCACCCGCAGCAGCATCAGGAGCGCGCCGACCGCCTCGGGCGCGGCCCGGCCCGACAGCATCGCGGCCATGGCCTCCGCCGCCTCGGCGCGGGTCAGCGACCGCGACCGGCCGGGGCCGCGCCCCAGCGTGGCGACATGGGCGGCGAGGTCGGCGTCGGGGCTCATTCCGCCGCCTCCCTGTGTGGTGCGCGCGCCAGCAGCGCCGCGATCTCGGGGCGGCAGGAGCCGCAGTTCGTGCCGGCCTCCAGCGCGGCCCCCACCGCGTCCACGCTCATCAGCCCGCGCGCCTCGATCGCGGCGACGATCGTGTTGATCCCGACGCCGAAACAGGCGCAGAGCACCGGGCCCGGGTCCGGCATGTCCTTGGGCGGCCGCCCGGTCAGCACGCCCGCGGCCCCCGTGCCGGGCAGCGCCGCCAGGTAGTCGCGCATCACCGCCACCGGCGCGGGCGAGACGAAGAGTGCCGCCAGAAGCCGCCCGTCCTCCTCCAGCGCGATCCGGGCCGTGCCGCGCGCGGTGTCGATGATCGAGGTCGCATCGGCCCCGGGCAGGTCGAACAGCCGGCGCGCCTCGGCCTCCCAGTCGGCGGGGGCCTCGCGGCCGGCCAGCTCGGCCCGGGTGCCTTGCCGCGTGGTGGCCAGCGCCCAGTAGGCGCAATCGGGCCGGATCGGACCCGCCGAGACGGCGAAGCCGTACCACGCCGCCTGCATCCGGCGCACCGACACGACCGCGGCCTTGCTTTCGGGCTGCCCCGACACCGGGTCCGTCGCCGCCGCGACCAGCGCGTCGATCCGGCCCGAGGGCGCGGTCTCGCCGGTCCAGTGCATCGGCGCGAACAGCTGCCCCGGCTGCACCGCGTCGGTGATCCGCACCCGCAGGATGGCCCGGCCATGGGCGCTCGTCACCTCGGCGAGGTCGGCGGCCGCCAGCCCCAGCCGCGCGGCGTCGGCGGGGTGGATGTCGAGGAAGGGCTCGGCCAGGTGCGCCGACAGCTTCGCGCTCAGCCCCGTCCGCGTCATCGTGTGCCACTGGTCGCGCACCCGCCCGGTGTTGAGCCGGAACGGGTGGTCGGCCGAGGTCTGCGCGGCCGGCGCGCGGCTGGTGACGGCCACGAGGCGCGCCCTGCCGCCCTCGTGAAAGAACGCCCCATCGGCAAAGAACCGGCCGCCCTCGCGCGTCGCCGTCACCGGCCAGCGCAGCGGCGCCAGCCCGTCGTAGCCCGCGTCGTCCAGCCCCGACAGGCCCGAGATGTCGAAATCCCGCCCCAGCCGCCCCGCGATCCCCGACAGCGCGGCGTATTCGCGGAAGATCTCGGCCGGGCCGGCGTAGTCGAAGGCCGCCGTCCAGCCCATGCGCCGCCCCACCTCGGCCAGCATCGCCCAGTCGGGCCGCGCGGCCCCGGGCGCGGGCAGCACCGCGCGCTGGCGGCTGATCGTGCGGTCCGAGTTCGTGACCGTCCCGTCCTTCTCGGCCCAGGCCGCGGCGGGCAGCAGGACATGGGCCAGCCGCGCGGTGTCGGTCGCCCCGGTCACGTCGCTGACCACGACGAAGTCGCAGCCGGCGATGGCGTCGCGCACGGCATCGGCCTCGGGCATGGAAACCGCCGGGTTGGTGTGGATGATCCACAGCGCCTTGACCCGCCCCGCGCCCACCGCGCGGAACATGTCGACCGCCTTAAGCCCCGGCGCGTCCGGCATCGCGGGCGCCCGCCAGAAGCCGCGCACCGCCGCCCGGTGGTCCGCGTTCTCGAGGTCCAGGTGGCAGGCCAGCATGTTGGCCAGCCCCCCCACCTCGCGCCCGCCCATGGCGTTGGGCTGCCCCGTCACGCTGAAGGGCCCCCTGCCCGGCCGCCCGATCCGCCCGGTCGCCAGGTGGCAGTTCAGGATCGCGTTCACCTTGTCGGTGCCGCTCGTCGACTGGTTCACGCCCTGCGAATAGACCGTCACCACCCGCTCGGTCCCGATCCAGAGCCGGCAGAAGGCCGCGATCTCGGCCTCGCTCAGCCCGGTCTCGCCGCGATCCGCCCGTGCCGCCGCCAGCGCCGCGTCGAACCCCTCGGTATGGCGCAGGAACGCCGCGTCGGTCGCGCCGCCCGCGTGGATCGCGCAGAGAAGCCGGTTGAACAGCGCCGCGTCGCCCCCGGGGGCGATGGCCAGGTGCAGATCGGCGCCGTCGCAGCTGGCCGTGCGGCGCGGGTCGATCACCACCACCCTGGTGCCGCGCGCCTGTTTCGCGGCCATCACCCGCTGATGCAGCACCGGGTGGCACCAGGCCAGGTTCGATCCCACCAGCACCACCAGGTCCGCCGCGTCGAGGTCCTCGTAGGTGCCGGGCACCGTGTCGGTGCCAAAGGCCCGCCGGTGCCCCGCGACGCTCGACGCCATGCACAGCCGCGAGTTGGTGTCGATGTTGGCCGAGCCGATGAACCCCTTCATCAGCTTGTTGGCGACGTAGTAGTCCTCGGTCAGCAGCTGCCCCGACACGTAGAAGGCCACGGCATCCGGCCCGTGCGCCGCGACGGTCTCGCGGAACCGGTCGGCCACCAGCTGCAGGGCGTCGTCCCACCCGGTCTCGACCCCGTGGACCCGCGGCGCGGTCAGCCGGTGCCCCAGGCCCACCGTCTCCCCCAGCGCCGAGCCCTTGGAACACAGCCGCCCGTAGTTCGCCGGGTGCGCCGGGTCGCCCCGCACGGCCAGCCCGCCCGCGCCGTTCGGGCGCAGCAGCACGCCGCACCCCACCCCGCAATAGGGGCAGGTCGACCGCGTCTCGGGTAGGCCCGGCCCCTGCGACCCGCCGTCCATCAGGCCGCGCTCCGCCGGCCCAGCGCCGTGCCGTCGATCAGGATCCGGCCCGCCTCGACCCGCACCGGGTAGGTGGCGATCCGGGCGTCCTCGCCCACCGCCGCGCCCGTCTCCAGGTCGAACACCCAGTTGTGCAGCGGGCAGGTCACGCGGGTGCCGTGCACGATCCCCTCGACCAGCGGGCCGCCCTTGTGGGGGCAGGCGTTCGACGCCGCGAAGACCTCGGCCTCGGCGGTGCGGAACACCGCGACGCAGCCCAGGCGCGTCTTGACCAGCCGCGCGCCGCGCAGGGGCACATCCTCCAGCGATCCGATGTCGATCCAGCTCACGACCCCGCCTCCATCTTTGCTTCGAAAATACTCCGGGGGTGTGGGGGCAGGGCCCCCACCGGGTCGGCGCCGAAGGCGACGAACCGCCCCGTCATTCCGCCGCCTCCAGCGTCAGGTCGGCCAGCGGCGCATAGCTGTCCGCCCGCGTCGCCGCGTGCTCGGCCCAGGGGTCCTTGCGGTAGATGGACTGGCTCAGCTCGAAGGCCGCGATCAGCCGCGCGCGCTCCTCCAGATCGTCGACGACCCGCGCCCTGACCCAGTCGAGCCCGACCTTCGCCACCCACTTGTAGGGCCGGTCCAGGTACTTGGCGTTCTCGCGGTAAAGCTGGATGAAGGCCACCGTCAGGTCGATCGCCTCCTGCTCGGTCGGCACGTCGGCCAGGCGCTCGGTCTCCTTCACGTCCATGCCCGCGGCCCCCGCGACGCCCACCTGGTAGCCGCTGTCGACGCAGACGATGCCCACGTCCTTGCAGGTCGCCTCGGCGCAGTTCCGCGGGCAGCCCGAGACCGCCAGCTTCACCTTGTGCGGCGTCCACGACCCCCACAGCACCTTTTCCAGCTTGATGCCCAGACCCGTGCTGTCCTGCGTGCCGAACCGGCAATGGTCGGTGCCGACGCAGGTCTTCACGGTCCTGAGGCCCTTGGAATAGGCGTGGCCCGAGACCAGGCCCGCCCGGTTCAGGTCGGCCCAGATCGCCGGCAGGTCCTCGCCGCGGACGCCCAGCAGGTCGATCCGCTGCCCGCCCGTGACCTTGACCGTCGGCACCTTGTACTTGTCGGCCGCGTCCGCGATCGCGCGCAGCTCGTCCGGCGTGGTGATCCCGCCCCACATGCGCGGGACGACGCTGAAGGTGCCGTCCTTCTGGATGTTGGCGTGCTTGCGCTCGTTGATGAACCGGCTCTGCGGGTCGTCGCGGTAGTCCAGCGGCCAGTCGGCCAGCAGGTAGAAGTTGATCGCCGGGCGGCAGACATGGCAGCCGTTCCGCGTGCTCCAGCCCAGCTCCTGCCAGACGGCCTCCTGGCTTTTCAGCGGCATGGTCTTGATCAGCCGCCGCACATCCTCGTGGGTGTGGTCGGTGCAGCCGCAGACGGGCTGGACCGCGGGGGCCGCGTAGCCCTCGCCCAGCGTCGCCTGCAACAGCTGCTCCACCAGCCCCGTGCAGGTGCCGCAGGACGCGCTGGCCTTGGTGCGGGCGCGCACCGCGCCCAGGTCGCCCGCGCCGCCCTCGATGGCCGCCACGATGGTGCCCTTGCAAACGCCGTTGCAGCCGCAGATCTCCGCCTCAGGCGGCAAGGCTGCAACGGCCGACAGAGGGTCCGCGGTGGCGCCCCCCTGAAAGGCGGGGCCGAAGATCAGCGTCTCGCGCATCTCCTCGATGTCGGTCTCGTCCCGGATCAGGCCGTAGAACCAGCTCCCGTCGGCGGTGTCGCCGTACATGACGCAGCCCACCAGCCGGTCGCCCTCGATCACCAGGCGCTTGTAGATGCCGCGCGCGGGGTCGCGGTAGACGATGTCCTCGCGGCCCGGCCCGTCCCGGAAATCGCCCGCGCTGAACAGATCGCAGCCCGTGACCTTCAGCTTGGTCGCCACGTCCCTGACCTGGAACGCGTTCTCGCGGCCCAGCAGGCTGTCGGCCACGACCTTCGCCTGGTCGTAGAGCGGCGCCACCAGGCCGAACAGGTGCCCGTCGAACTCCACGCATTCGCCGACGGCGTGGATGTCGGGGTCCGAGCTGCGCATCTGCGCATCCACCTCGATCCCGCGGGCGACCCGGAGGCCCGCGGCGGTCGCCAGCCGGGTCTCGGGGCGGATGCCCACGGCCATCACCACCAGGTCGGCCGGCAGGGTCGTGCCGTCCTCGAGCAGGACCGCCTCGGCCCGGTCCGTGCCGAGGATCGCCTTGGTCGAGGCGCGGGTCAGCACCGTGATCCCCTTGGCCTCCAGATCCTTCTTCAGCAGGTAGCCGGCGGCCTCGTCCAGCTGGCGTTCCATCAGGTGGCCCATCAGGTGAACCACGGTCACGTCCATGCCCCTCAGCCGCAGCCCCGCGGCCGCCTCCAGCCCCAGAAGCCCGCCGCCGATCACCACCGCGGTGCCGCCGCGCTCGGCCGCCGCCACCATGGCCTCGGTGTCGTCGAGGTCGCGATAGGTGATGACCCCCGGCAGGTCCTTGCCCGGCACCGGGATGATGAAGGGCGCCGACCCGGTGGCGATCAGCAGCTTGTCGTAGGCCACGGCGCCCTGCTGCCCGGTCACCGTGCGGGCCTCCCGGTCGATGGCGGTCACGTGCTCGCCGAAGCGGCAGGCGATGCCGCGCGCGGCGTACCACGCGTCGTCATGGGTGACGATGTCGGCATAGGTCTTCTCGCCCGACAGCACCGGCGACAGCATGATCCGGTTGTAGTTGCCGCGCGGCTCCGCGTTGAACAGCGTGATGTCCCAGGCGTCCGGCGCCGCGTCGGTCAGGTGCTCCAGCACCCGGCCGCTGGCCATGCCGGCACCGATCACGACGAGTTTCTGCTTGCCCATCTTGCTCACTCCGCCGCCAGGGCCTTGGGGGCCGGTTTCGATTTCGCCTCGCGCCCGTGCTCGTATTCCTCGAGGAAATCGAGCACCTCCTGCCGGTAGGCGTAGTAGTCGGGGTGCTCCAGAAGCGCCTTGCGCGTGCGCGGGCGCGGCAGGTCGACATGGGTGATCTTGCCGATCGTGGCGCGCGGCCCGTTCGTCATCATCACCACCCGGTCGGCCAGCAGGATCGCCTCGTCCACGTCATGGGTGACGCAGATCGCCGTCACCTTGGTGCGGCTCCAGACCTCCATCAGCACTTCCTGCAGCTCCCAGCGCGTCAGGCTGTCGAGCATCCCGAAGGGCTCGTCGAGCAGCAGCAGCTTGGGGCTGAGCGCAAAGGCCCGCGCGATGCCCACCCGCTGCTTCATCCCGTTCGACAGGTCGGCCGCGGGCTTGTCCATCGCGTCGGCCAGCCCCACCCGTTCGAGGTAGTAGTCCACCACGTCCTGCCGTTCGGCCTGGCTGGCGCGGGGATAGACCCGGTCGACGCCGATGGCGCAGTTCTCCCGCGCGGTCAGCCACGGAAACAGCGACGGCGACTGGAACACCACCGCGCGCTCGGGGTCGGCGCCGCGCACCTCCATCCCGTCCAGCTTGATCGCGCCCTTCGACACCTCGTTCAGGCCCGCCACCATGGTCAGGACCGTGGACTTGCCGCAGCCCGAATGCCCGATCAGGCTGATGAACTCGCCCTTCCGCAGCTTCAGGTCGAAATCCTCGACCACGGTCAGCGGCCCCTTGGGCGTGGGGTAGATCTTGTGCAGCTGCGAGAACTCCAGGTACTTCTCGTCCAGCGCCGACTGCGCCGCCGTCGCCACGGCCGCGGGCACGCCGTGGATCGGCGTCACGTTCGGCAGGACGCGCGTGCCCTCGACCTTGGCCTCGATGCCGACGTCCATCAGGTAGGTCGTCACCCGCGCCCTCAGCCGCTTGAAGGTGGCGTCGTGGTTCATCGCCGACCGGTCGCGCGGACGGGGAATGTCGACCCGGATCGCCTCGGCCAGCGTCCCGTCGGGGTTCAGCGGGATGATCCGGTCGGCCAGCAGGATCGCCTCGTCCACGTCGTTGGTGATCAGGACGCAGGTCTTCTTGTCCGCCTCCCAGATCTTCTCGATCTCTTCCGCCAGATTGCCGCGCGTCAGCGCATCCAGCGCCGACAGCGGCTCGTCCAGCAGCAGCATCTCGGGGTCCATCGCCAGGGCGCGCGCCACGTTCACCCGCTGGCGCATCCCCCCCGACAGCTCGGCCGGGCGCCGACCCGCCGCGTGGCTCAGCCCCACCATGGCGACGTAATGCGCGACCTTCGCCGCCCGCTCGGCCTTGGACAGGCCGGGGAACATCGTGTCGACGGCCAGGCCCACGTTCCCGCTCACCGTCAGCCAGGGCATCAGCGAATAGTTCTGGAAGATCACGCCGCGCTCGGGGCCCGGCTCCGTCACCGGCCTGCCCTTGAACAGCACCTCGCCCCGCGTGGGCATCTCCAGCCCCGCCATCAGGTTGATGAGCGTCGTCTTGCCCGTCCCCGAGAAGCCGAGGAGCACGAGGAACTCGCCCTCCTCGACCGCCAGGTCGATGTCCTTCAAGACCGGCGTCTCGCCGTAGCTCTTGGACACGGATTTCAGTTCGAGAAACGCCATGGTCCCGGCCCTCAACGGTTGTTGGTGAAGGTGAAGAGCGACTGGATCGTGAACATCAGCCGGTCCAGCAGGAAGCCGATGATCCCGATGGTGAAGACCGCCACCATGATCCGGCCCAGGCTGTCCGAGCTGCCATTCTGGAACTCGTCCCAGACGAACTTGCCCAGGCCCGGGTTCTGCGCCAGCATCTCGGCCGCGATCAGCACCATCCAGCCCACGCCGAGCGACAGCCGCAGCCCGGTGAAGATCAGCGGCAGGGCCGAGGGCAGCACCAGTTTGCGGATCTTGGTCCAGGTGCCCATCTTCAGCACCTTCGACACGTTCACCAGGTCCTTGTCGATCGACGCCACGCCCAGCGCGGTGTTGATCAGCGTCGGCCACAGCGAACACAGCGTCACCGTGATCGCCGAGACGAGGAAGGACTTCTCGAACCAGCCGTCGTCGGTGGCGTAGACCGCCGAGACGACGATCGACACGATCGGCAGCCAGGCCAGCGGGCTGACCGGCTTGAACACCTGGATCAGCGGGTTCAGCGCGGCGTTCGCGGTCTGGCTCAGGCCCGCCATGATGCCCAGCGGCACCGCGATGACCGTCGCCAGCAGGAAGCCGAAGAACACCGTCCGGATCGAGGTCCAGATCTGGCTGTAGAAGGTCGGCGCGCCGGTGAACTCGCGGTAGCGCGGCTCGTCGCCCGCGGCGATGCGCTCGGCGTTGCGCTCGTCCTGCCGGGCGTAGAAATCGGCGGCGCGCTCCATCTGGCGCAGGTGGTCGGCGTGCAGGTTCTGCGCCTGGTCCCAGACCTGCGCGGGGCCGGGGATCGCGCCCAGCGAGGTCTGCACCTGCGGCGCAAGCGTGCCCCACAGCACGAGGAAGCCGAGGATGGCCAGCACCGGCACCCCCAGAAGGCGCCAGATCTCGCCCATCTGGGCCCTGGGGTTGTCACCGGCGCCGATGCGCAGGACGGGGGTGATCCAGGCCAGGCCCAGAACCCGGAACCAGGTATCGGCCTTGGTGATCGCGGCAAAGCGGCGTTCGCGGCGCGCCTCGCGCTCGGCATCGAAATTCGGGTCTGCGGTGGTCATGTCTGGCATCCTTTTCTGCGCTGCGGCATGGGCGGCTCGGGGCGGTCGGGCGGGGGCGCCGGTGTACCGGCTGTGTACGCGCGGTGTACGCGCTGTGCCCCGCCCGGCGTCCGGGCCGCGCCGCGGGCGCCTGTCGGGGCGCCCGCGGCAGGGATCGGGGGGTCAGCCCTGCACTTCGCCGTCGACCACCAGCTGCCCGCCGGTCAGGCCGATCGGGAAGCTGTCGATGTAGGCGTTGGGCGTGCGGCCGTCGTAGGGGATGCCGTCGATCAGATCGGTCGCCACCGGGCGGAACCCGTCGGTATCCCAGGGGAAATCCGCCTCGTCGGCCAGCCCGTCCTCGACCAGGCTGCGCGCGGCCTCCAGGTAGATGTCGGGGCGATACACCGACCGCGCGACCTCGTGATACCACTCGTCGGTATGCGGCTCGGAGATCTGGCCCCAGCGGCGCATCTGGGTCAGGTACCAGACCGCGTCCGAGTAGTAGGGATAGGTCGCGTTGTAGCGGAAGAAGACGTTGAAATCGGGCACTTCGCGCACGTCACCCGGCTCGTACTCGAAGGTGCCGGTCATCGAGGCGGCGATGGTCTCCACGTCCGCGCCCACGTATTCGGGGTAGGACAGGATCTCGACCGCTTCCATCCGGTTGGCGTTGTTGTCGGCGTCGAGCCACATCGCCGCCCGGATCAGCGCCCGCACGATGGCGCGCGTGGTGTTGGGGTTCTCCTCGACGAACTCCGCGGTCAGGCCAAAGACCTTCTCGGGGTTGTTCGGCCAGATCTCGTAGTCGGTGATGACCGCGACGCCGATGCCGCGCTGCACCGCGGCCTGGTTCCAGGGCTCGCCCACGCAGTAGCCGAAAATCGTTCCGGCCTCGAGGGTTGCGGGCATCTGCGGGGGCGGCGTGACGGACAGGAACACGTCGGCGCCGATCTGCCCGCTGATGTCCTGCGGGCTGTAGTAGCCCGGGTGCAGGCCGCCGGCGGCCAGCCAGTAGCGCAGCTCGTAGTTGTGGGTCGAGACCGGGAACACCATGCCCATGTCGAAGCGGATGCCGTCGTTGCGGAACTGCTCGACCACGGGGGCCAGCGCCGAGGCGCTGATCGGATGCTGCGGGCGGCCATCCTCCATCGAGGGGATGTGCGGGCGCATCAGCTCCCACACCTGGTTCGACACGGTGATGCCGTTGCCGTTCAGGTCCATCGAGAAGGGGGTGACGATATGCGCCTCGGTGCCGTAGCCGATGGTGGCCGCGATGGGCTGGCCGGCCAGCATGTGCGCCCCGTCCAGCGTGCCGTCGATCACGCCGTCCAGCAGCACGCGCCAGTTGGCCTGGGCCTCGAGCGTGACGAACAGGCCCTCATCCTCGAAGTAGCCCATCTCGTAGGCGATCGCGAGCGGGGCCATGTCGGTCAGCTTGATGAAGCCGAAGGTCAGTTCGTCGACCTCCAGCTCCTGCGCGGCCAGCGGGCCGGCAAGCGCCGTCGTGGCGACGAGCGTACCGATGAGGCGTTTCATGGGCAGTGTCTCCTGGCTGGTATCCGGCGGGGGGAGGACGCCGGAAAAACGAAAAAAAGCCGCCGATCCCGTCGCCATCTGGCGACACGATCGAGCGGCTCTGCTCGGACATCCCGGTCGGTGGGAAAACTCGGTGCGCGGACGCCATTGTCCATGCGCAAGGCCACCGTGCCGTCGAACGCCCGGGGCTGCAAGTGCCGCCTGCGGAACCCCGGTTGAAAAATGCTGCAGCGCCGCAATTCCAGCGCAAGGCTGCACAAGATCCGTGCATCAATCCGGCGAAGGATCAAAAACCCGACCATCGAAAAACACGTCCCGCTCGAGAATCAGCCGCCCCGAGCCCGACGCGACGGCGGTCGCGTTGGCGAGCGAGCCCTCGAGCTTCTCGGAGGCGCCCGGCAGGTCGGCGCCGGTGCCGCGCATGGCCGCGCGGTACAGGTCGCTGCGGAACACCGTGGCCGCGCGCTGCATCGCCATCGCCGGGTCCAGACCCGTGCGGCGGGCGATCTGGCCGCCGATCCACTTGGCCTGGCTGCGCCACGGGAAGGTCGCCGCGCCGCGATGGAACTCGAGGAACCGGGGCGCCTCGCGCACCTCGCCCGAGGGGGACACCGTCAGGAACCCGGACAGCGCGCGGTCGACCACCTCGGACGGCACGTCCAGCCAGCTGCGCCGCGACAGCATCTCGGCCGCCGCCGTGCGGCTGTCGGGCAGCGACAGCCAGCGGCCCGCCCGCCAGACCGCGCGCATCAGGCGGCCCAGCAGGTGCGGTTCGGTTTCGGCCCAGTCCGTCCGCGTGGCCAGCACCTTTTCCGGCGCGAAGGCCCAGATCGCGCTGCCCGGCAGCAACAGCGCCCCGGCGCCGCCCTCGACCGAGACCGACCCCCAGGGTTCGCCCACGCAGAAGGCGTCGATCTCGCCCGCGGCCAGCGCCTGCGCCATCAGCGGCGGCGGCACGGTGCGGATGTCGATGCGGATGCGCGACAGGGGCGTCGCCGCGCACCAGACATGCAGCAGTTCGACATGCATGGAGAAGGGGAAGGGCACCCCGATCTTCAGCCCGCCGGGCGCGACCCGCGCCAGCGCCGCGCCCGCCGCCGCGGCATCGGCGAAGTCGAAGCCGTGGCCGGTGTCGCGCAGGCGCGCCTCGAGGTCGCGGCTCACGCCGATCACGTCGCCGTTCACGGACAGGACCGACACGGCCGACATCGCGGTCGTGACCCCGCCCAGACCCAGCGCCATCGCCACCGGGACCGGCGACAGCAGATGGGCGGCATCGACGCGGCCAAAGGCCAGCATGTCGCGCACCGACGACCAGGACGGGGCGGCCACCAGGTCGAGCGACAGGCCCTCGGCCTCGGCGAAACCCATTTCCTGCGCCACGATCAGCGGGGCCGCATCGACCAGCGGCATGTAGGCGACGGGCAGGGTGACGGTCTTCATCGCAGCAGGCCCGCCGCCGTCACCAGCGCCTGGGCGACATCCACGACCTTGCGGCCCTGGTCCATGGCGGCCTTGCGCAGGATGGCGTAGGCCTCGTCCTCGTCGATGCCCTTGGCCTTCATCAACAGGCCCTTCGCGCGGTCGATGACCTTGCGCTCCTCGAGCGCGCGGCGGGTTTCGTCCAGTTCGGTGCGCATCTGGCGCATCATCTGGAACCGGGCGATGGCGGTATCGAGGACCGGCTTCAGCCGCTCGGGCTGCAGGCCGTCGACCACGTAGGCGGACACGCCCGCCTCCACGGCGGCCCGGGCAAGCCCGCCCGCCGCGCCCGAGACGAACATGGCCACCGGGCGGTCGAGCGGACCCGAGGCCAGCGTCAGTTCCTCCAGCATGTCGCGGGTGGGGTTGTCGATGTCGATCAGGACGATGTCGGGCAGGAACGCCGCGATCTTCCGCGCCAGCCCGGTGACGTTGCCGATGACATGCACGTCATAGTCGCCGCTGTCCTTCAACGCGTCCACGATCGCGATGGCGCGATCCCGGTCTTCCTCGACCACCACGATGGAAAGAGGGGTAGGCATGGAACGGCGATGAGGGGCGGCGACGGGGCTGGCAAGGGCTGCGCCGCGCGCCTGCCCGGGGCGGGACGCAAGCCGCCCGATTCCTGCGCAGATCGCGGCCGAAGCGCCCAATTTGTGATGCGGCCCGGAACCCGGGCGAGGCCCTGGGCTGGGTTGCCCATCGCGGCCCTCCCGGCGGGCGGTCTCCGCCGGGTCCGGGCACCGGCCCGGCAGGACGACGCGGCCCCTGCGGCGGGGCCAGGCGCGGCCGCCCTTGCCGCGGCCGGGCACGGCCGGCCCGGTCACGCCCCCGGCGCGGGGCCGTCGGCCTCCCAATCCGGGGCGCGGAAGGCGGCGACCAGCATGTCGATGAAGCTGCGGATCCGGGGGACCATGTCGCGGTCGGGCAGGAACACGGCCTGGATGGCCGTGTCGTCGGCGGGCGCGTGGTCGGGCAGCAGTTCCACCAGCCGCCCGTCGCGGATCGCGGGGCGCGCCAGGTGCTCGGCCACCCGCATCACCCCCACCCCGGCCAGGCACATCTGGAACAGCGACATCCCCTGGTTGCCGCGGAACCGGCTGCGGGCCTGGAACACCACGCGGTCCCCGCCCCGATCGAAGGCCCAGCGGTTGAGGTGGTCCCGGTTGGCGTCCCAGGCGAGGCAGGGCAGCCGGCCCAGGTCGTCCAGCGTGGCGGGCCGGCCATGGGCCTGCACCAGGGCCGGGGCGGCGACGACGAGACGCCGGAGCCGGCACAGGCGCCGGTGGCGCAGGCTGGAATCCGTCAGCGGGCCCATGCGGATGGCGACGTCGATCGCGCCCGCGATCAGGTCCTCGTGATCGTCGGTCAGGCGCAGGTCCAGCGACAGGCCCGGGTGGCGCGACAGGAAGCCCGGCATCAGGGGCGTGACGCGGTCCAGCCCGAAGGCGATCGGGGCCGTGACGCGCAGCCGCCCGTCGATCTGGGCCGCCTCCTGCTGCCAGAGGGTCTCGGAGCGCTCGACCGTCTCCAGCACATGCCGCGCCGCCTCGAGGTAGCGCTCGCCGGCCGGGGTCAGCCGCTGGCCCCGCGTCGTGCGGTGCAACAGCTTGGTCGCCAGCCGCGCCTCGAGCCGCTGCACGGTCTGGCTGACGAAGGGCTGGCTGGCGCCCAGCGCATGGGCCGCCGCGGTGAAGCCCCCGGTCTCCACCACCGCGCGGAACACCCGCATCTCGACAAGGCGGTCGTCCTTCATGCGCCCCCATCACGATAACAGTTATTGCCACCGCAGAATTGCTGGTCCTGCGCGCGGTTTCAATACTGCGCCGAGGGCGGGTCGACCGCGCGGCGGGGAGGAGGCCGCGCGTGTCCCCGCCCGATCATCACGCCGAAGGGAGGACCAAGGCCATGCTCGATCTCGGAAACCGCGTCTCGATCTACCAGCCCGAACAGGACGGGCTGATCTTTCCGGTACTGCCGGACTTCGACACCGTCGAGGACGAGCGCCGCCACCGCAAGGAACGCCTCGTCGCCGCCTGCCGGGCCTTCGCGCTGCACGGCTTCGACTACGGGTTCGCCGGCCACCTGACGGTGCGCGACCCCGAGCGGCCCGAGCTCTACTGGACCAACCCGATGTGCGTGCATTTCGACAAGGTGAAGGTGTCGAACCTGATCCTCGTCGACCATGCCGGCCGGGTGATCGAGGGCACCCATGCGGTCAACCGCGCGGGGTTCGTGCTGCACGCGAACGTGCACGAGGAACACCCCGACATCATCGCCATGTGCCACGCCCACACCACCTACGGCACCGCCTGGTGCGCGACGGGCCGGCCGATCGACCCGATCACGCAGGACGCCTGCGCCTTCTTCGAGGATCACGTGGTGATCGGCGAACAGGGCGGCGCGGTGGCGGTGGGAAACCACGCGGGCTCGGACGTGGCCAAGGCGTTCAAGGGCGTGAAGGCCGCGCTGCACCAGAACCACGGCCTGCTCACCGCCAGCCGCCATTCCATCGAAAGCGCGGCCTTCTGGTTCATCGCGCTGGAGCGCTGCTGCCAGCAGCAGCTGGCCATCGCCGCCTCGGGGATCGAGCCCATCCGCATCCCCGCCGACCGCGCCCGCTATTCGCGCGAGCATGTCGGCAGCGAGTACATCGGCTGGCTGCATTTCCAGACGATCTGGAACCAGCTGGTGGTCGATCAGCCCGACATGTTCGACTGAAACCTTTGCAGGTGCAGCGACGATTGTTCTGGACAGCACCCGTCGCCGCGCCGAAGCTTTTTCGGTCACCTTGCGGCACCCGCCCCCAGACCGGCGGGTCCCATCCATCTTGTACAAGAAGGGGAAGGAAGCCATGTGTGAAGTCTTTGCCGGACAGGACCCGCACCGCTACGCCCTGACGACGCGGCGGCTGAGGATCAATGGTCAGAGCACCAGCATCAGGCTGGAAAACGCGTTCTGGGACCTGCTTGACCAGATCTCGGCCCGCGACGGGCTCAGCACGCCCGCCTTCATCTCGCAGCTGCACTCCGAGGTGCTGATCCTGCGCGGCGAGCCGCCGAATTTCACCTCGCTCCTGCGCACGGCCTGCCTGGTGTTCATGGCCTCGGGCGAACGCCCGCGGGCCGCGCAGATCGCCGCGGAGTAGCGCGCCGCGGGCCATTCCGCACGGGGTAGTATCCCGATACTACCCGCCCCCGGCCCACCCGAGTCTATCCTGTTCCGACCCCAGACAACGGACAGGAGACAGAGCGTTGGCCAAGGCAATCCACAGCATGATCCGCGTGCTGGACGAGGCACGATCGGTCGCCTTCTACCGCGAGGCCTTTGGCCTGACGGTGGCGGACCGGCTCGATTTCCCGGATTTCACGCTCGTGTACCTGTCGAACGGGGAAAGCACGTTCGAGCTGGAACTGACGGTCAACAAGGGCCGGACCGACCCCTACGACCTCGGCGACGGCTACGGGCATTTCGCGGTGTCCGTCACTGACGCCGCCGCCGAACACGCGCGCTTCGAGGCCGCGGGGCTGGCGCCGCGCCGGCTGGTGGATTTCGCGCCCGCGGGCGAGGTGATCGCCCGCTTCTTCTTCGTCGCGGACCCCGACGGCTACCAGATCGAGGTCCTGCAAAGAGGTGGCCGCTTCCTGTGATCGGGGCGGCCTGCGGCGGCGTCCTGCGCCGTCAACGGTTCAAGGGAGGAACAGACATGAGCAAGCACGAGACTCCACGTGGCCTGACACGCCGTCAGCTTCTGGCGCGGGCCAGCGCCATGGGTGCCTTCGTGGTGGGGGCAGGCTTCATCGCCGCGCCCAACGCCGCCTGGGCGATCGAGACCACCCATCTCGACTCCGAGACCTTCGCCACACTGGTGCAGATGGCGCGGGACATCTACCCGCACGACTACGTCGCCGACGAATACTACGTCGTCGCCGTGCGCGGCTACGACACCCCCGAGCAGGCCGCGGCCATCACCGCCGGCATCGCCGCGCTGGACGCGGCGGCGCGCGGGCGCGGCTTTCCCAGCTACGTCGGCACCGGCTGGGAACGCGACCGCGTCGACATCCTGCGGTCGATGGAGGACAGCGCCTTCTTCCAGCAGATCCGCGGCGGCCTCGTGACCGGCCTCTACAACCAGAAGGAGGTCTGGCCGCTGTTCGGCTACGAGGGCGAAAGCTTCAGCCAGGGTGGATACCTCCACCGCGGCTTCGACGACATCACCTGGCTGTGATCTGAAAGGGAGGACACACCATGGCAGCTCCATTCGACCTCAACGACGACGGCGTGGTCGTCATCATCGGCACCGGCGCGGGCGGCGGCGTGCTGGCCAACGAACTGGCCCAGCGCGGCGTCAGCGTCGTGGCCCTCGAAGCCGGCGGGCGCTACCTGCCCGAGGATTACCTCAACGACGAGTGGGACAGCTTCGGGCAGCTCGCCTGGACCGACCCGCGCACCACCTCGGGCGACTGGCGCGTCGCGCGGGATTTCTCGGGCTTGCCCGCCTGGATCGTGAAGGCCGTCGGCGGCACCACGACCCATTGGGCCGGCGCCTCGATCCGCTTCCAGCCGCATGAGTGGAAGGCCGCGACGACCTATGGCCGCGTGCAGGGCGCGAACCTGCTCGACTGGCCGATCGACGAGGTCGAGATGGCGCCCTGGTACGACCTGGCCGAGGAAAAGCTGGGCGTCACCCGCACCGGCGGCCGCGCGGGCCTGCCCGGCAACAACAACTACAAGGTCTTCGAGGCCGGCGCCCGCGCGGTCGGCTACGAGGAGGTGCATACCGGGCGCATGGCGATCAACTCGGCCGATTTCGACGGCCGGCCCGCCTGCCAGCAGACGGGCTTCTGCTTCCAGGGCTGCAAGTGGGGCGCCAAGTGGTCGGCGGCCTACACCGACATCCCGCGGGGCGAGGCCACCGGCAACCTCGAGGTGCGCGAGAACGCCCATGTCGCGCGCATCCTGCACGACGACCGCGGGCTGGTGACCGGGGTCGAGTACTTCGACCGCGACGGCGCCCTGCAGTTCCAGCGCGCGCGCATCGTCTGCGTCGCCGGCAACTCCTTCGAGAGCCCGCGGCTCCTGCTCAACTCGGCCTCGTCGATGTTCCCCGACGGGCTCGCCAATTCCTCGGGCCAGGTCGGGCGCAACTACATGCGCCACGTCACCGGCTCGGTCTACGGCGTGTTCGACCAGCCGGTGCGCATGTGGCGCGGCACGACCATGGCGGGCATCATCCAGGACGAGGCGCGGCACGATCCCTCGCGCGGCTTCGTCGCGGGCTACGAGCTGGAGACGCTGGCGCTGGGCCTGCCCTTCATGGCGGCCTTCCTCGATCCGGGCGGCTGGGGGCGCGAGTTCACCTCGGCCCTCGACAGCTACCAGAACATGGCCGGCATGTGGATCGTGGGCGAGGACATGCCGCAGGAAACCAACCGGGTGACGCTGAACCACGACGTCACCGACCGCTGGGGCCTGCCGGTGGCGAACGTGCATTTCGACGATCACCCCAACGACGTCGCGATGCGCAACCACGCCTATGCCCGCGGCCAGGCGATCTACGAGGCGGTGGGCGCGACCCGCACCTTCCCGACGCCGCCCTACCCGTCGACGCACAACCTCGGCACGAACCGGATGTCCGAGAACCCGCGCGACGGGGTGGTCAACCGCTGGGGCCAGACGCACGACGTCGCCAACCTGTTCGTCTCGGACGGCTCGCAGTTCACGACCGGCGCGGCGGAGAACCCGACGCTGACCATCGTGGCGCTGGCGATCCGGCAGGCCGACCACATCGCCCGCCAGATGTCGGCCGGCGCGCTCTGACCCCCCCCCGGCAGGGTGCCCACAGGCGCCCTGCCCCACCTCGACCGACAGGGCCGCGTCCTCCGGGACGCGGCCCTTTTCGCGGGGCGCAGGCACGGCTGCGCCGACGGCAGCGGGACGGGCGTGTCGGGGTCATCCGCCTGCACGGACGCCGGCCATGCGCCAAGGGGCGGCGATCCGACCGGGACCGCCGCGGCGTGGCAGGTGCGGCGCGGGGATGGCGAAGCAGGCTCGACGCCCCGGCCCTCCTGCGCGATGATGCGGCCCGGGCCGGCGGCCTCGGCGTCGGACGGTCCATTTCCGTAGCGCAGTCGACCGCCGCCCCGGCCCGGGAAGCATGAGCCGCATGGACAGGACCCGCACCGATCGCGTCAAGACGGCCATCCTGGTGCTGGCCGCGGCCGGCCTGACGGCGGGGCTGGGGTTCTCCGTCGCCGGCCGGGGCGCCCTCGCGGACATGGTCTGGATCGCCGGCGTCGTGCCCGCGCTGGCGGCGCTGGTGGTCGAGATCCTGCGCAGCCTGCGCTCGGGCGAGGTCGGCCTCGACATCGTCGCCGCGCTGTCCATGTCCGCGGCGCTGGTCTTCGGCGAGACGCTCGCGGCGGCGGTGGTCGCGGTGATGTATTCGGGCGGCACCTTCCTCGAGGCCTTCGCCGAGGGCCGCGCCAGGGCCGAGATGCACGACCTGCTGTCCCGCGTGCCCCGGACCGCGACCCGGCACCGCAACGGCGGGCTGGAGGAGGTGCCGCTGGACCGGATCGCCCCCGGCGACCGCCTGCTGATCCGGCAGGGCGACGTGGTGCCGGTGGACGGGGCGGTGGCCTCGGCGGCGGCCTTCGTCGACACCTCGGCGCTGACGGGCGAGTCATTGCCGGTGCGGCTGGCGCAGGGGGCCGAGGCGATGAGCGGCGCGACCAACGCGGGCGAGGCCTTCGACCTGACCGCCACGCGCGAGGCGAAGGACAGCACCTACGCCGGGATCGTCCGGCTGGTCGAGGCGGCGCAGGCATCCAAGGCGCCGATGTCGCGGCTGGCCGACCGCTGGTCGCTGGGCTTTCTCGCCGTCACCGTGGGCATCGCCGTCGCCGCCTGGTGGGCCACCGGCGACCCGATCCGGGCGGTCGCCGTGCTGGTGGTGGCCACGCCCTGTCCGCTGATCCTCGCCGTGCCGGTCGCGCTGGTCGCGGGGCTGTCGCGGGCGGCGCATTTCGGGGTGCTGATCAAGGGCGCGGGGCCGCTGGAGACGATGGCGCGCATCCGCACGCTGATCCTGGACAAGACCGGCACACTGACCGACGGCCGCCCGCAGATCGTGTCGATCGACAGCCACGACGGCATGGCGGAGGACGACATCCTGCGCCTCGCCGCGGCGCTCGACCAGGCGTCCAAGCATCCGGTCGCGCAGGCGATCGTCGCGGCCGCCAAGGCGCGCGGCTTGCCCCTCGCCGTGCCGTCCGAGGTGGCGGAGATCCCCGGCGAGGGCGTCCTCGGCCATGTCGAGGGCCGCAAGGTCATCGTCGGCGGGGACGGCTTCGTCGCGTCGCGCGTCGGGCGGCGGCCGGGCGATCACCCCGCCATGGCCGCGGGCTCCGTCCTCGTCGCGGTGGCCGTGGATGGCCGCATGGCGGGGCACCTCGTCATGTCCGACCCGCTGCGCGAGGGTGCGGGCGCCATGCTGGACGGGCTGCGGCGGGAGGGGATCTCGCGCATCCTGCTCGCCACCGGCGACCGGGCGGACGTGGCCGAGCGCGTGACCGAGGGGCTGGGCCTCGACGGGCTGCGCGCGGGCCTGACGCCGGACCAGAAGGTGCTTCTGGTGCTGACCGAGCGCAAGAACGGGCCCGTGATGATGGTGGGCGACGGCGTCAACGACGCGCCCGCCCTTGCGGCGGCCGACGTGGGCGTGGCGATGGGGGCGCGGGGCGCGGCGGCCTCGGCCGAGGCGGCGGACGTGGTGCTCCTGGTGGACCGCATCGACCGGCTGGGTCCGGGGATCGAGATCGCGCGCGGGGCCCGCCGCATCGCCGTCGAAAGCGTCGTCGCCGGGATCGGCCTGTCGGTGCTGGGAATGATCGCGGCGGCCTTCGGCTACCTTACGCCGGTGCAGGGCGCGCTCCTGCAGGAGGTCATCGACGTCGCCGTGATCCTGAACGCGCTGCGCGCCCTGCGCATCACGCCCCATGACCCCGCCACAACGCCGCCACCCGTCCCCGCAGGGCAGGCCGGCCTCGCCCCGGACGGCGCGCGGTGATCTGGGCCTCCCGCCGCGTCACCCGCAGGCCGCGCCGCCGGACCGGGGCCGGGGCGCGTCCGGGTCGGGGCCAAGGACGCTGACGTCGAAACCGCCCAGGTCGCCCGCGATGCGGATGCGCCCCTCCGCGCCGTAGTCGAGCCACAGCGTGCCCTCCGTCTCGAGGCTCGCGGCCAGCGGGAAGGTGTCGGACAGGAGCTGGTCCAGCGCCCCGGCCGCCCAGTCGGCCAGCTCGGCGGTCTCCGCGTCCTCCGGCACGGCGGGATCGGGCGCGCCTTCGCCAAGGCGGACCGTGCACAGGGCCTCGGGCGACGGCGCGCAGGCGGCCGCGGCCGGAAGGGGGGCCAGGCCCGCAGCGGACAGGACGGCCGCCGGCGTCAGGCCCACCTGCCCCGCCCCCGCGCCCGGTGCGGCCGGGCCGGACCGGACCGTCACCGGCCCGCCCCCGGCCAGCGCACTGCGCAGGGCCGCCGCCACCGCCGCCGCGTCGCCGGGGCCGAGCGCGCCGCCGCCCGCATCCCCCGCAAGCGACAGCAGACGCCGATTCGCCGCGTCAAGGGCGATGGCCCGGCCGCCCGCGCCGCGGATCGTCAGCCGCCGCGCCAGCACCGTCGTGTCGACCCGGTCGAGCACCGCCCGCAGCGCGTCGTCCGGCGTTGCCGGGATCGGCGGCGGCGGGCCGTCGAGGGCCGCCTGGATCAGCCGCGCGCGCACCGCGCCGCGCGGGTTCATGCCGCGGCCTCCGGGTGCGGCGCGGCGGCAAGCGCCCCGCGGAGCCGGTCGAGCAGCGCCGGGGGGTCCGCGACCGGCCCGCCGAGACAGCAGATCGCCTCGGCCGGCGCCCCGGGCACCCGGAAGAACACCCGGCAGCCGGTCGGCCCGGCGAACAGCGCGCTGTCGGGCTGACGGCCGGAGCCCGGGGCGGCGACCTCCAGCAGTTGCGCCGCGCAGGCCCCCAGCGCGTCGAGATGTTCCTGCGGATAGGCCAGGTCGCCGTCGGCGGCCAGCACCGTGCCCTTGTCGATGTCGGCCCAGACCACCAGCGAGCAGGCCGGCACCGCGCGGCGGAGACGGGCGAGGGTGTCGGGGGTCATGCGGGGCGCTCCGGTGTCATGGGGGTCTCGGCGCCGGTCAGATCAGCGCTTCGCGCGGGCGGCCCGGGCGCGCGGCCCCGCCCGCGGGACGGATCCGGCGGGGCATCACGCCCGACGGGGCACCCTGCGGCACCTGAGGCTCGGCCCCTGCCCCGTCCCCGGCCCCGTCCGGCCCGGGCGCGCCGCTGTCCCCGGCGCGGGCCCGGCGCAGGTCGGCGGCGATGTCGGCGGTGCGGCGGGCGGGGGCGCGCAGATCGGCGACCACCTCGGCCAGCACGTCCATAAGGCGCGGCAGGCCCGAGGCGCGTTGCAGGTCGGCGTCGTCGCCCGCCTCCATCGCAAGGAGCGGCGACACCGGCAGCACGGCGCGGAACTGGCCCGCGGTCTCGCGGCGGACCCGGGCCAGCAGCCGGGCGCGGTCGACCTCGTTGCGCACCGTGTCGATACGCGTGAGCAGCAGCAGGCTGCGCGCCTGCAGCTCTTCGGGAACGCCCTCCCAGATCGCGGCCTCGGACTGGCGCCAGGCCTGCGACGCGGGCGTGCACCACAGCACGATGTCGGCCAGCGGCAGGAGCGCATCCCAGATGTCGGACGACATGTTCGGGTCGGAGCTGCCGGGCATGTCGATCAGGTCCACCGCGTCCAGCAGATCGGCCTCGAGGAACACCCGCACCGCCCGCGTGCCCAGCACCGGGATGCGGCTGATCTCGTCGTGGTCGATGACGGTCTCGGTGCCGTCGATGCCGACATGGACGGGATCGTCCGACCCGGCGCTGTACCAGATCGGCGGCACCTGGGTCGCCGTCACGCGCACGGGCGAGCTGTCCTGCCCAAGCAGCGCGTTGGCCAGCGTGCTCTTGCCGGCGCTGAACTCGCCGAGGAGCGCGATGCGCGGTTTCGCGGCCGCGCGGGCCGTCACGTCCTGGTCCGTCATTCTGCGGCCTCCTTCACTTCGGTCTTGTGGAACCCGGCAAGCAGCAGCCGGGCGCGGTCGATCCGGGCCTCGATGCGCAGGCGGTCCTCGTCCTGCTGGCGGCGCAGCGCGGCGAGGTCGCCGGCGCTGCGCTGCGCGAGGTCCATCAGGCTGGCGCGTTCCGCGGCCAGGAACTCGCCCAGCAGCGCCTTGAGCCGGTCGGCATGGGCGGCGGCATGGCCGGTCTGCAGCTCGGCGATGACCGGCGCGATCTCGGCGTCGATCAGGGCGGCGAACTCCTCGGCATAGGCCTGCGGGCTGCGCCGGCGGCGCCACCAGCGCGTCCACCAGTTGCCGCGGATATCGAGGGCGATGGTCTGGCCCAGCATGACCGGCACCGGCGGTTCGGGAAGCGACGGCGGGTCGAGCGCGAAGGTGCCCGGCTCGAGGTCCAGCCCCGCGGCGCCGATCTCGGCCACCGCCTGCGCGGTCTCGGCGAAGACCGCCTCGGCGGCGCGCGTGGCCTTGCCGGTGAACAGGTGGTAGCCCGACCGCAGCAGCGCCCGCAGCCCTGAGGGGTCGTAGGTCCAGACCTCGGTGTCGCCCTCGGTCTCCAGATGCTGCAGCAGCGCCCCGGTGGCGCGCGACACGAAGGTGCCGCGCGACGACTGCAGCCGGCCCTCGAAGGCGGCGAGCACCCCGTCGAGACGGCCCGCAAGATCCGCCTCGGCCTTGCGCGCCAGGGCGTCGAAGCGGTGCGCCAGCGCCGCGGCATCCACCGGACGGCCAGGCCCGCGGGCGCCGCCGCCGCGCGCCGCCAGCAGCACGCCCGCCGACACGCCCTGCGCAAGGTTGCGCCCCTGCCGCGCGATGCGGTCCACCACCTCGGCGCCTTCGCCATGGGTGATCCGGTCGGCCAGCACGCGGCCCAGCGCGGGCAGGCCCGACAGGTGCCACACCATCGCCGCGGCATCGGTTTCGACCATCCCGCGCCGCACCTCGTCCTCGGCCAGCGCGATCAGGGCGCGTGCGCTGCGTTCGCCGATCCGGTCCAGCTCGCCGCGCAGCGCGTGCACCGCCCAGTGCGCGCTGCCGAACAGGATCTCGGCGTCGGCCGGGCCGCTGTGGGCCCGCAGGGTGGCGCGGATGCTGTCGCGGATCTCGGGGATCTCGCGGACCGGGTCGGACAGCTCGTCGATCCGGTTCACGAACAGCACCACCTCGCGGGACCGGATGTTGGCGATCAGCCGGATCAGCGCGAGGTCGACCGTCGACAGCGCCTGGTGCGCCGACAGGACCACGACGCAGAGCCGGCTGGCGCGGATCGCGTTCACCGTGATCTGCTCGCGCACCATGAAGGTGTCGTTCACGCCGGGGGTGTCGCGCAGGCAGACCGGCATCGGCAGGGCGGGCTGCGACAGGAACAGGTCGGCCGACCGCGTGATGTCGGCAAAGCGGCCCTGCCCGCTGTCGGCGCCGGCCGCGGCGGCGATGTCCGGCTCGTCGCCGAGGCAGACGTAGCGCTGGATCAGGTCGGCATCGACGTAGCCGTAGTCGTGGGTCTGGCCCAGCAGCATCTCGAAGCGGCTGCCGAGGCGCTGGCGGGATTTCTCGCGCATCTCCTCGAGCTGGCGGCGCACCTTCTCCAGCTCCTGGTCGGCGCCGGCGCGGCTGGCAAGCTCGCCCACGCGGCCGCCCTTGCGCAGCAGGTTCGACCATTCGTCGTCGGTGAAGAAACGGAACCGCGACTTCTGTGCGTCGAGCGCGATCCGCGGCGACACGTGCAGCGACGTCACCACCGAGGTCCAGGGGTTGATGTCGGCGGGCAGCAGGCCCGGCCGCCCGATCAAGGCGTCGACCAGCGTGGTCTTGCCGGCCTTGACCTGGCCGATCATCGTCACCGTCGGCTCGACCTCGCGCAGCGACTGGCGCAGCTTGCGGATCTCGGGCTCGCGCGCGGTGTCGCCGACCTCGAGCAGCAGGCGCAGCGCCTCGTCCAGCCGGGCCATGTCGGTCACCAGCGGCTCCAGCCCCCGGTAGGTCGCCGCGATCAGCGGGTCGCCCACGGGGTCCCCCGCCAGCGGGGTCTTGGCGTGACGGTCCTGTTTCATCGGCCCACTCCCGGTTCAAGGTCCGGCGCCGGCGACCGCGCCAGCGCCTGTTCAAGCTCCCACCGCATCTGTCCCATGAGCGCCGCCGCGGTCTCGGCGGCCTCGGCACCGCCCTCGATCTGCAGGAGCAGCGCGGTGTCGCCCATCTCCTCGATCGCCTGCCGCAGCGCGGTGGCGGCGGGGTCGTCCTCGGGCCAGTCGGCGGCCCGGTCGCGCAGCCCCTCGGCGGTCTCGCAGCAGCCGTCGAGCACCTCGGCGGCCCAGTCGCCGCCCTCGTCCGGCCAGGCCAGCGCCTGCGCCAGCGCCCGCGCCCGCCGCGTGAGGTAGAGCAACGGCTCGGAAACCAGCGCGCGCATCCCGGCGGAGGGGGCCGCATCGGCGGCCGGCGCGGCGCGCGGCGCCACGGCCGCCGCCGGCGCGGGCACGGCGGACCCGAGGCGGTGCAGGAACAGCCGCGTCGCGTCGAGGTCGGCGGCGCGGGCCTCGTCCATGTCGGCCAGGAGCCGCTCCTGCAGCGCCGCGACCAGGGCGCGGGGGGCGGCCGCGCCGTCGTCGGGCGCAGGCCCGGCGGCGAAGCGCGCCACGAACTCCGCCCCCGCGGGCAGGCGGGGCGGCGTCGGGGCCGGCGCCCGTTCAACGAGGACCGCGTGGTTGTGCAACCGGTCCGGGGCCGCGGCCCAGATCCGCGCGTCTGCCGGCCCGAAGCTGGCCGTGCACCACAGCGCGATCTCGCTCCGGCGGGCGGCCCAGGCGAGCGCGGGGACATGCTGCGCCGGGTCGACGTCGAGGCAGACGGCCAGCACCGACATCCGCCGCAGGAGCGCCACCGGCGCCTCGACCGCCAGGAACACCGGCGCCCGGGCCAGCATGTCGGGCTGCGGCAGCCCCGGCCGCGCCAGCGTGCTGCCGTCGCCCAGCGTGGCGACGGTGCGGGGCGCCTCGCCGTGCGACACCTCCAGCGCGGGCGGCATCTGCCCCGCCGCGACCGGCGCCTCGCCGATCAGCCCCGCCAGCAGCCAGTGCAGCAGCGCCGGGTCGGGCCCGAGCAGGCACAGCCGCGCCGGGCGGCGCAGCGCCTCGGCCAGCCTTGCGCAGCGCGCCGCGTCCTTGGGCGACAGCGTCGCCCGGGCCAACAGCCCCTCGAGCTGCGCCACCGGCCCGGAGATGTCGACCTCGACGCAGTCCCTCATGCGCGGCCCCGCTGGCTGAGGTGCACCGGCGGCGCGACCGTGCGGCGCCAGGCGCGCAACAGGCCGCTGCGCGCGATCCAGCCGCGGGCGGCGCGGTCGCGCGGGCGCAGCGCGGTCACGCGCAGCACCACGATCGAGGTGTTGTCCTGCTCTGGGTCGTCCATCCTGGCGAGCGCGTCGAGCAGGTCCTGCGCCATGGTGCGGCTGTCCTCCTGCCGGGCGCGCAGCAGCACCGCCTCGATGATCGGGTCGGGCAGGAACTGCAGCCCGTCCGAGGCGAGGATGACCACGTCGCCCTCGCGCAGGCGCAGGGGCTGGTCGGGGCAGTCGATGGCCTCGATCTCGTCGCCGGTCAGGGCCGAGATCAGGCAGTTGCGCTGCGGGTGCGCCTGCGCCTGCTCGACCGAGATCATGCCCTGGGCCGCCATCAGGTCGATCTGCGGGGCCATCGAGTGATCGGCGTTCAGCCGGCTCAACGCGTTGTCGCGGAACAGGTAGAGCACCGAGTCGCCCACCGAGATCCAGTGCAGCCCGTCGCCGTCGAGGATGGTGGCGATGACCGTGCCGCCCATGCCCTGGTCGGCGCGGCGCGCCTCGGCATGGGCCTGCAGCGAGGCGTTGGCCTGGTCCACCGCCTTGCGCAGCAGGCGGCGGATGTCGGGGCCCGCGCCGTCGCGCGCCGCCTGGCCGATGGTCAGCTCGGCGAAGACCTCGGCCACGATGATCCGGCTGGCGAGATCCCCCGCCGCGTGGCCGCCCATGCCGTCCGACAGCACGGCAAAGCCGCGCTCGGCGCCGTCGGGAAAGGCGACGGCCAGCGCGTCCTCCTGCCGGGTGCGGGCGCCCTGGGCCAGCGCCGCCGCGGCGTCGATCTGGAACGACAGGCTGTCAGGCATCCGCGTCCTCCCCGCCCTCGCCGGTGTTCCAGCGGAAATCGGCGCCGCACAGCGCCACGAAGCGCAGCGTGGTCTTGCCGATGCGGATCAGGTCGCCGTCGTGCATCTCCTCGGTGGCGAGCACCGGCTGACCGTTGCGGCGCACCACGTTGGCCTTGTTGCCGTGCCCGATGAAGAAGCGGTTCTGCTCCTCGTCGTAGAGCACCGAGGCGTGCCCGCTGCGCGAGATGCTCATGTCGCCGAAATCCAGCGCCACATCCTGGTCGGCGCCGCGGCCGATGCTGGAGACATGGGTGGAGACCGCGAAATAGGCGCCGCGGCCGGGCCCGTCGACCACCACCAGCCAGCCGGCCGGAAAGGACGGTCCGCGCGGCGCGGCCCCGGCGCCGGGGGCCAGGCCGTCGGCCTCCAGCTCCTGCGCGTGAAAGCCCAGGATGCGCGTCTTGGCCCGGGCCGAGGGGGCCGCCGGTGCTGCGCCGAGGTCGGGGCGCCGGGGCGGGCGCGCCACCTCGGGGGGCATCGGCGGCTCGGCGCGGACGGGGGCGGGGGCCGGCGCGGGGTCCGCGGGCGGTTCGGGGTCGAGATCCCAGATGTTGCGGCGCGGCGGGGTGGCGGCAGCGGCGGGGGGCGCGGGGATCTCCGGCGCGGCCGGCGCAGGTGCCGGGTCGGGCGCGGCCGAGCGGACCGGCAGGGGCGGCTCGTCCCCCCAGGGCGGATCGTCCGAGGGCGGCTCGGCCCCACCGGCCGAGCCCAGCGGCCGCATCCGCACCGCGACGTTTCTCAGGCTCCTGATGTTCATGAGGTCCTCCAGCTCGTGTCCTGTGCGGCAGCGCCCGTCCGGCGGCGGATGATCCGCGAGAACAGCCGGCCGCGCGGCCGTTTCGCCGGGGCGGCGGGCGCCGCGGGCGCGTCGGCCGGGTCGTCCGCCGGGCCGGGCGCCTCCGCGGCCGCGGCTTCGGCCAGGTCGATGGCGACGACCTCGTCGGAGGCGGCTGGCCCTGCCGTGTCGGGCTCGGGGCGCGCCGTCGGGGGCGGGGTCGGGGCGGCGGCGGGTGCCGGCGCGGGCGGGGCGACCGGCACGAAGTCGCGGCGGAACTCGGCCACCAGCGCGCGGATGCGGCGGTCGAGCTCCTCGTCGCGGGCGGCCTGTTCCAGCGCCCGCTTGATGCGGCGCTCGCGGTCGATCACGTCGCGCCAGGCCGCCGCGCTGGGCAGGCGCTGCTGCGGAAAGATGCTGAGGCACTGGTTGATCGCGTCGATGAAATGCGCGTCGTAGCCCGCGACCCCCTCGAGCGGCCGCAACGGGTCGGCGAGGTTGCGGGCGACGGCGGCCATGCGCTTGTGGCTGCTGGGGGGCGGCTGGCCGCCAACGACGTGGTAGAAGGTCGCCGCCAGCGCGTAGAGGTCGCTCGAGCGGACCTGGTCGCTGCCGGCGAGGTAGAATTCCTGCGGCGAATACCCGTCCTTGACGGTCAGCACCTTGGACAGCACCCGGCTGACCCGGGTCGCGCCCTCGCGCGCCGCGCCAAAGTCGATCAGCACCGGCAGGTTGTCGCGGTCGATCAGGATGTTGTCGGGCGAGATGTCCCGGTGCAGGATGTCGTGCTCGTGGATGTACTGCACCGCCTGCAGGAGCCGGATCAGCAGCTGCTTGACCTCGTCCGGCGTCAGGCGGTGCGGCTCGGTCTCGATCACGTCGAGCAGCGTCCGCCCCTCGATGAAGTCCATCGCCATGTAGGCGGTGCCGTTCTCGCGGAAATACTGGTGCACGCCGACGATGTAGGGGTGCTGGAGGGCGGCCAGCGCCTGCGCCTCCTTCTCGAACAGGCCGAGGATGGTCTCGAACTCGCCGCCGGTGCTGCGCGAGCGGGGCCAGACCTGCGCGTTGTCGCGGTAGCAGACGGCGCCGGGGAAGCATTCCTTGATGACCACCCGGCGCCCGAGGCTGTCGCCCGCCAGGTAGGTCACGCCGAAGCCGCCGGCGTTCAGGTAGCCGTCAATGGTGTACTGCCCGCCACAGAGGGTCGACCCCGGCGGGAGTTCATCGCCACGTCTGTCCGTCCGCGCGGAGTCCATCGTCCTCGCTCGTGATGCCCCAGGCCCCTTGCGTGCGGCTCGGCCGATCGCCTGGCCACGTTTCCGCACGCGGAAGGGAATCAACCGGATTCGGCCGTCCGAACGTGGTCAATTCGGGTCTGGAACAAGGACAAATCATGGCGTGCCGGCCCCGGCCCCGCGCCCGGCGCCCGTGTCCGCGCCGCCCGGGCCGGGGCGCGGCGCCGCGGCGCTCCCTGCGCCATCCGCCCCTACCACCGGCGCGCGGACCTGCTAGGTAGCGGGGCATGACCGAGTTTCTCCAGATCACGGACGTGACCAAGGCCCATGGCACGCTGGAGGTCCTGCGCGGCGTGTCGCTGGCGCTGGACCGGGGCGAGGCGCTTGCCCTGACCGGCGAAAGCGGGTCGGGAAAAAGCACGCTGATGCACCTCGCCGCCGCGCTCGACGCGCCCGACAGCGGCGAGATCCGCATCGGCGGCCAAAGCCTCGGGGCCCTCGACGACGCCGGCCGGGCGGCGGTGCGGCGTGGCCGGATCGGGCTGGTGTTCCAGCAGTTCAACCTCGTGCCGTCCCTGACCGTGGCGCAGAACATCGCGTTCCAGGCGCGGCTCGCGGGGCGCCACGACCCGCGGCTCTGCGCCGAGCTGGTCGGGCGGCTGGGCCTGTCGGGCCTCGAGGCGCGCTACCCCGAGGCGCTGTCGGGCGGCCAGCAGCAGCGCGTCGCCATCGCCCGGGCGCTGGCGCACCGGCCCGAGCTGATCCTCGCCGACGAGCCCACCGGCAACCTCGACGAGGCGACCGGCGACGCGGTGCTGGCGCTGCTCCTTGAGCTGGTGGCGGAAACCGGCGCGGCGCTGATGATGGTCACGCACTCGACCCGGCTTGCGGCGCGGCTCGGGCGGCGGCTGCACCTGTCGCGCGGGCGGCTCGGCGCCCCGGACGCGGCCTGAGCCATGCTGCGGACCGCCCTCGCCACGCTCCTGTCGCACTGGCGGCGCCACCCGGGGCAGCTGGTCACGCTGCTCGCGGGGCTGGCGCTGGCCACCGCGCTGTGGTCGGGGGTGCAGGCGATCAACGCCGAGGCGCGCAGCTCCTACGCCGAGGCCGCCGCGGCGCTGGGGCAGGACCGGCTGGCGCGGCTGGTGGCGCCCGACGGCGGGCCGGTGCCGCTGGCCGAGCACGTGGCGCTGCGGCGCGCGGGCCACGCGGTGTCGCCGGTGATCTCGGGCGAGCTGCGCGACGGCGCGGCGCGGCTCAGGCTGTTCGGTCTCGACCTGCTGACGGCCCCGCCAGACGCCGGCGGGCCGGCGCTGGGCGGCGAGGGGATCGATCTTGCCGCCTTCTTCACCGCGCCGGGCGTCCTGTTGATGAGCCCCGCGACGCAGGCCGGGCCCCTGCCCCCGGACCTGCCCCCGGTGCTGGTCCGCGACGGCATCCCGCCGGGCGTCGCCTACACCGACATCGGCACCGCGGCGCGGCTCTTGGGGCAGGCGGACCCGTCCTTCCTGCTGGTGGCGCCCGACCAGCCCGCGCACCTGCCGCCGCTGGCCGAGGCCACCGGCCTGCGCCTCGTGCCGCCCGGCGACGACAGCGGGGTGGCCCGGCTGACCGACAGCTTCCACCTCAACCTCACCGCCTTCGGGCTTTTGTCCTTCGCGGTCGGCCTGTTCATCGTCCATGCCGCCATCGGCCTCGCCTTCGAGCAGCGCCGCGCCACGATGCGGACGCTGCGGGCGCTGGGCCTGCCGCTGCGCACGCTGCTGCTGGCCTTCGGGCTGGAACTGGCCGCACTGGCGATCCTCGCGGGGCTTGCCGGGCTGGCGCTGGGCTACGCCATCGCGGCGGCGCTGATGCCGGGGGTCGCGGGGACGCTGCGGGGGCTGTATGGGGCCGAGGTGGCGGGCGGCCTGTCCTTCGATCCGCGCTGGGCGCTGGCGGGGCTGGCGATGACGCTGGCGGGCGCGGGGCTGGCCGGGGCGCAGGCGCTCCGCCGCACCGCGCGGCTGCCGATCCTCGCCCCGGCCCAGCCGCGGGCCTGGGCGCAGGCCTCGGCCCGGGCGATGCGGCTGCAGGCGGCGGCGGCCGGGGTGCTGGCCGCGGCGGCGCTGGGCCTTGCGCTCTGGGGCGGCTCGCTGGTCACGGGTTTCGCCACGCTGGCCGCGCTGCTGCTCGGGGCCGCGCTGGCGCTGCCGGCGCTGCTGGGGCTGTCGCTGAGGCTTGCGGCCCGTGGCGCCCGCGGGGCGCTGGCCGAGTGGCTCTTTGCCGACACCCGCCAGCAGCTGCCCGGCCTGTCGCTGGCGCTGATGGCGCTGTTGCTGGCGCTGGCGGCGAACATCGGCGTGTCGACCATGGTGGGCAGCTTCCGCGGCACCTTCCTCGGCTGGCTCGACCAGAGGCTGGCCGCCGAGCTCTACCTCACCGCCACCGACGTCGACGAGGCCGCGCGCCTGCAGGCCTGGCTCGCCCCGCGCGCCGAGGCGGTGCTGCCCATCGTGCGCGCCGAGGCCACGCTGGCGGGCCGGCTCGGCGCCGTCTACGGGCAGGCCGACCACGCCACCTTCCGCGAGAACTGGCCGCTGATCGCCGCCGAGGCCGGGGCCTGGGACCGGCTGGCCGCCGGCGCGGGCGTGCTGGTGAACGAACAGCTGTTCCGCTTCGGCGACCTCGCGCTGGGCGAGCCCCTGCGCCTTGCGCCGGGCCTGACGCTGCCGGTGGTGGGGGTGTATTCCGACTACGGCAACCCGATGGCGCAGGCCATCGTCACCCTGCCCGTCTTTGCCGCGACCTGGCCCGAGGTCGCCGCCACCCGCTTTGCCCTGCGCGTGCCGCCCGATCAGGCCGCGGCGCTGGCCACGGCGTTGCGGGAGGACTTCGGCCTGCCCGCCGACGCGGTGGTGAACCAGGCGCAGATCAAGCGCTTCTCGCTCGAGGTGTTCGAGCAGACCTTCCGGGTCACGGGCGCGCTGAACATCCTGACGCTGGGGGTGGCCGCCGTGGCGCTCCTGACCAGCCTGACCACGCTGGCGGGGCTGCGCCTGCCGCAGCTGGCGCCGGTCTGGGCGCTGGGGCTGACGCGGGGCCGGCTGGCGGTGCTGGAGCTTCTGCGCAGCGTGGTCCTCGCCGCGCTGACCTTCGCGCTGGCGCTGCCGGTGGGGCTCGTGCTGGCCTGGGTGCTGCTGGCGGTGGTGAACGTCGAGGCCTTCGGCTGGCGCCTGCCGATGCAGCTGTTCCCGGCCGACTGGCTGCGCCTGCTGGCGCTGGCGCTGATCGCCGCGCTGCTGGCCGCCGCGCTGCCGGCGCTGCGGCTGTGGCGGATGGCGCCCACCACGCTGCTCAAGGTCTTTGCCCATGAACGCTAGGATCCTTCTCGCCGCGCTGTGGCTGGCCGCGGGGCCGGCGGGGGCGCAGGGCTTCGCGGGCCTCGGCACCGCGGCCGAGGGCTTCGCCATCCCCGAACGGCCGGCCGCGTTCGCCTTTCCCGCCGATCACGGCGCCCATCCCGCCTACCGCATCGAATGGTGGTACCTGACCGCCACCCTGACGGGGCCCGACGGCACCGACTACGGCGCGCAGTGGACGCTGTTCCGCTCGGCGCTGGCCCCCCGCCCCGCCGCGGGCTGGGAGGCGACGCAGCTGTGGATGGGCCACGCCGGGCTGACCACGCCCGCGGCGCATTACAGCGCCGAGCGGCTGGCCCGCGGCGGCATCGGGCAGGCGGGCGCCGAGGCCGAGCCCTTCGAGGCCTGGATCGACGACTGGGCGATGGTGTCGACCGCGGCGGGCGGCGCCGACGCGCTCGACGCGCTGCGGGTCACCGCCCGCGGGGACGGGTTCGCCTATGACCTCGCGCTGCGGGCCACGGGGCCGCTGATCTTCCACGGCGAGGGCGGCTATTCGGTCAAGTCGCCCGAAGGCCAGGCCAGCTACTACTATTCGCAGCCCTTCTACGACGTCGCGGGCACGCTCGAGCTGCCCGGCGGCGCGGTGCCCGTCACCGGCACCGCCTGGCTCGACCGGGAATGGTCGTCGCAGCCCCTGTCCGAGACGCAGGAGGGCTGGGACTGGGTCTCGCTCCAGTTCGAGGACGGCGCGCGGCTGATGGGCTTCACCCTGCGCGCCCGTGGCGGGGCCGATTTCACCGCCGCGACCTGGATCGCGCCCGACGGCACCACCACCGCCTACCCCGACGGCGCGCTGACCATGACGCCGCTGGCCGAGACGCAGGTGGCGGGCCGGACCGTGCCGACCGAGTGGCGCATCGCCCTGCCCGCGCAGGGGGTCGACATCGTCACCCTGCCCCTGAACCCGCAAAGCTGGATGGACGTGTCGGTGTCCTACTGGGAGGGCCCGATCCGCTTTGCCGGGAGCCACGCCGGGCGCGGCTACCTGGAGATGACCGGCTACGACTGAGCGGCCGCACCCGGGGCCCGTCGGGGCCGGTCCGGGGGCGTCGGGCGGCGCGCGCGGCGTGCAACGGTCTGCCGACGCCGCTTCAAGCGGGTTTTCAGATGCCCCGAAACCGGCTATCTTGCGTCAAAACAAAGACGGAGCGGTCCCCGGCAGAAGGGACCCGCCGGATAACCGTGGCATCCCGTGGGTGCCCCTTGAGTGCGGACAGAGCAGCAAATGACACGTTTCCACCCGATTCCGTCGCGTGCCCGGCTTGGGCTTGCGCTCTGCGCGCTGCTGGCCCTCGCGGCCTGCGGCGAGGACTTCCGGCCCTTCGGTGATGCGGGCACCCGAAACGCCACCGGCGACGGGCCGGCGCCGATCGGCGCGACCCGGCTGGTGGAGCGCGACGTCGAGGCGCCCGAGGTGTTCCAGGTCACCGAGGAGGGGCTTTGGGACGGGCGGCCCTCGCTCGGCGGGGTCTGGGTGGCGCACCCGACCGCCGACGACCCCGAGCGCGTGCTGATCCGCAACGAGGAAAACGGCCGCTTCGTGATCGGCGCCCTGTTCCGCCGCGAACGCGACCATCCCGGCCCCGAGCTGATGGTGTCCTCGGACGCCGCGGCGGCGCTGAACATCCTGGCGGGCGACCCGACCTTGCTGCAGGTCACCGCGCTCCGCCGCGAGGAGGTGTCCGACCCGGTGATCGAGCCCGCCGAGGGGGCCGAGGCCCTGCCGGCCGCCGCCGAAGGCACCGAGGTGGCGACGCCCGCGATCACCGCGACGCCGCTGGGCGACCCGATCGCCGCGGCCGAGGCCGCCATCACCCAGAGCGAGATCGCCGCGGCGACCGCGGCGGCCCCCGCCCGCCCGCTGCCCGCCGCGGCCACCGCGTCGGCCGCACCTGCCGCGCCCTCCGCCACGCCGGCGCCCACGCCCGTCGCCGCCGCCCCGGCCGCCGCCGCCTCGGCGCTGGACCGGCCGTTCATCCAGATCGGCATCTTCTCTGTGCAGGAAAACGCCAACAACACCGGGCAGGCCTTGCGCAACGCCGGGCTGGTGCCGACAATCTACGACCAGAGCTCGAACGGCCGCCGCTTCTGGCGCGTGGTCGTGGGCCCGGCCCAGACCAGCGCGGACCGCGACGCGATCCTCGCCACCGTCCGCGGCCTGGGCTTCGAGGACGCCTATTTCGTCACGAGGTGACGCCAAGACCGACGGGGAAAGAATGCCTGCTGCCCTATCCCACCTGATCCGACGCGCCGCCGCCCTCGTGGCGGCGGTCGCCGTTTGCCTGATCTCCGCCGCGCCGGGCGCCCACGCCCAGGGCTACGAGACCGAGGCCACCGCCGCCTATGTCATCGACCACGGCACCGGCCAGGTGCTGTTCTCGCGCAACGCCGACGTGCCGCTGCCGCCGGCGTCGATGTCCAAGCTGATGACGCTGCTGATGGCCTTCGAGGCGCTGCGCGACGGGCGGCTGACGCTCGACACCCGCGTCCCGGTCAGCGCCCACGCGATGAGCTTCGGCGGCTCGACCATGTTCTTGAACACCACCGACCGCCCCACCGTCGAGGACCTGATCCGCGGCATCATCATCGTGTCGGGCAACGACGCCTCGGTGGCGCTGGCCGAGGCGCTCAGCCCCGACGGCACCGAGGCCGGCTTTGCCCGCATCGCCACCGACCGCGCGCGCGAGCTGGGGATGTCGTCGACCACGCTGATGAACGCCTCGGGCTGGCCCGCGCCCGGCCACGTGATGAGCATGCGCGACCTCGCCATCCTGGCCGAGGAGATCATCACCGAGCACCCGCAATACTACCGCTACTTCGCCGAGACCGAGTTCGACTACGAGAACCGGTCGCCCGCGAACCGGTTCAACCGCAACCCGCTGCTTGCCATGGGCATCGGCGCCGACGGGCTCAAGACCGGCCACACGCAGGAGGCGGGCTATGGCCTCGTCGGGTCCGCGGTGCAGGGCAACCGCCGGGTGACCTTCGTCATCACCGGCCTGTCCAGCGCCGAGGCCCGCGCGCGGGAAAGCGAGCGCATCCTCAGCTGGGCCTTCCGCCAGTTCGTCGAACGGCAGGTGGTGACGGGCGGCACCGAGCTGGCCCGCGCGCCGGTTTTCATGGGCACCGCCGCCGACGTGGGCCTCGCCGCCGCCGGGGACCTGACGCTGCTCCTGCCCGCCACGGGCGAGACGGGGCTGCAGGCCGAGATCACCTACACCGGCCCGGTGCCGGCGCCGATCGAGGCCGGGGCCACGCTGGGCGAACTGGTCGTGCGCGTCGGCGAGGGCGACACGGCGGTCGAGCACCGCATCCCGATGGTCGCGACCGAGGCGGTGCCGCAGGGCGGCATCGGCATCCGGCTGGGGACCGCGGCGCGCGCGGTGCTGCACGAGCTGCTCGGCCCGCCCCCCACCGCCGTGGGCGGGTGATGGCCGCGACGCAGGCGCTGTTCCTCAGCCTCGAGGGGATCGACGGCTCGGGCAAGTCCACGCAGGCGCGGCGGCTGGCCGACTGGCTGCGCGCGCAGGGCCGCGACCCGGTCCTGACGCGCGAGCCGGGCGGCGCGCCGGGGGCCGAGGAGATCCGCCGCCTGCTGGTCGAGGGCGACCCCGACCGCTGGTCGCCCGAGACCGAGATCCTCCTGTTCACCGCCGCCCGCCGCGACCACCTGGAGCGCACGATCCACCCCGCGCTCGCCACGGGCCGCGACGTGGTGACCGACCGCTTTGCCGATTCCACCCGGGTCTACCAGGGTGCCACGCGGGGCGACCTGCGGGCGCTGGTCGACGACATCCACGCCCGGGTCATCGGGATCGAGCCGGACCTGACGCTGGTGCTGGACATGGACCCCGAGGTGGCGCTGACGCGCGGCCTCGCGCGCGGCTCGGGCGAGGACCGGTTCGAGGAGTTCGGGCTGGAGTTCCAGCACCGGCTGCGGGCGGGGTTCCGCGCGCTGGCGGCCGAGGCGCCGGGGCGCTGCGTGCTGATCGACGCCTCGCGGGACGCCGACGCCATCGCCGCAGCGATCCGGGACGCGGTGGCCGCGCGGCTCTGACCGGCGCCGAAAAACTGCAGTTTTTCGGATGGGAAAACTGCAGTTTTCCCACGCGGAAAACTCGAGTTTTCCGCCCCCCGCCGCGGTGCTACACCCGTGCCCATGAGCGACGACGCCCTCCTGCCCGAGCCAGACCGCCTCGACGGCGCGCCCCACCCGCGCGAGACCGCCCGGCTGTTCGGGCAGGCCGACGCCGAGGCCGCGTTCCTGTCGGCCTACACCTCCGGCCGCCTGCCCCACGGCTGGCTCCTCACCGGCCCCGCGGGCACCGGCAAGGCCAGCTTCGCGTGGCGCGCCGCCCGCTTCCTGCTGGCCACGCCCCGCGACGAGGGCGACGGCCTCTTCGGCGCCCCGCCCCCGCCCGCCAGCCTCGACATCGACCCAGCCCACCCGGTCGCGGCGCGCCTGCGCGCCCTGTCCGAGCCGGGCCTCTGCCTGATCCGCCGCGGCCCGCGCCCCGACGGCAAGGCCCTGTCCGACGTCATCCGCGTCGACGAGGTGCGCCGGCTGAAGGGCTTCTTCGCCCTGTCGGCCGGCGGCAACGGGCGGCGGGTCGTGATCGTCGACAACGCCGACGAGATGAACCCCTCGGCCGCCAACGCGCTTCTGAAGGAGCTGGAGGAACCGCCGAAGGACGCCGTCCTGTTCCTGATCTCGCACCGGCCCTCGGGCCTCCTGCCCACGATCCGCTCGCGCTGCCGCACCCTGCGGTTCCAGCCGCTCGGGGCCGACGACCTGCAGGCCGCGCTGGCGCAGGCGGGGCTGGCCGCGCCCGACAACGCCGCGGGGCTGGCGGAACTTGCCGGCGGCTCGGTCGGCGAGGCGGTGCGGCTGATTTCCCACGACGGGCTCGGGCTTTACGCCGAGCTCCTCACGCTGTTGCAGGGGCTGCCGCGGCTCGACCGGCCGCTGGCGCTGAAGCTGGCCGAGGCGACGGTGGGCAAGACCGGCGAGGCGCGCTTCGACCTGACCCTGTCGCTGCTCGACACCGCGCTTGCCCGCCTCGCCCGCACCGGCGCGACCGGGGCGGCGCCGCCCGACATCCTGCCCGGCGAGGGCCGGACGCTCGCCCGCCTTGCCCCCGATCCGCGCGCCGCGCGGGCCTGGGCGCAGCTGGCCGCGACCCTGACGGCGCGGGCCCGGCGGGGCAAGGCGGTCAACCTTGACCCTGCCGCGCTCACGTTCGATATGTTCCTCGACCTCGACCGGACCGCCGCAGAGCTTGCCGCGGCCTGACCCCGCGAAAGCCTAGCCATGCCCGAGACCACGCCCGAGATCGTCGACAGCCATTGCCATCTCGACTTCGACGCGCTGAAGGACGAGCTGCCCGAGGTGGTCGCGCGCGCCCGCGCGGCGGGCGTCACCCGCATGGTCACAATCTGCACCCGGCTGCGCAACGCCGACAGCGTGCGCGGCATCGCCGAGGCCCACGCGCCCGTGTTCTGGGCCGCCGGCACCCACCCGATGAGCGCGGCCGAGGAGCCGCTGGCGAGTGTCGAGGCGCTGGAGGCGCTGGCGCGGCACCCGAAATTCGTGGGTATCGGCGAGACCGGCCTCGACTATCACTACACGGCGGACAGCAAGGCGATCCAGCAAGACAGCCTGCGCCTGCACATCGAGGCCGCACGGCGCACCGGCCTGCCCCTCATCATCCACGCCCGCGACGCCGACGAGGACATGGCCCGCATCCTCGCCGAGGAACACCGCGCCGGGGCCTACGCTTGCGTCATGCACTGCTTCAGCTCGGGGCGCGGGCTGGCCGAGGCGGCGCTCGACCTCGGCTTCTACCTGTCGATGTCCGGCATCGCCGCCTTCCCGAAATCGCAGGAGCTGCGCGACATCTTCGCCGCCGCGCCGGTCGACCGGATCCTGCTGGAGACCGACAGCCCCTACCTCGCCCCGCCGCCCCACCGGGGCAAGCGGAACGAGCCCGCCTACACCGCGCACACCGCGCGCGTCGGCGCCGAGGTCTACGGCCTGTCCTACGAGGCCTTCGCGCGCCAGACCTCGGCCAATTTCGACCGGCTGTTCTGGAAGGCCGCCGCCTGGGCCAAGGCCGCGTGAGACGATGGCCCAGCTGATCTTCACCATCCTCGGCTGCGGGTCGTCGGGCGGCGTGCCGCGCCTCGGCGGGCACTGGGGCGACTGCGACCCGGCCGAGCCGAAGAACACGCGGCGGCGCTGCTCGCTCCTGATCCGCCGGCGCGACGGGGACGCGGAAACCGCGGTCCTGATCGACGCCTCGCCCGACCTGCGCGCGCAGCTGCTGGACGCCGGGATCGGGCGGCTCGACGGGGTGGTCTTCACCCATGCCCATGCCGACCATGTCCACGGCCTCGACGACCTGCGCATGATCGTGTTCAACATGCGCCAGCGCCTGCCGGTCTGGGCCGACGGGCCGACGCAGAATGACCTGCTCAATCGCTTCGGCTATGCCTTCGTGCAGCCGCCGGGCTCGGCCTACCCGCCGATCCTCGACCTCAACGCGATCGAGGGCGACGTGACCATCGACGGCCCCGGCGGGCCGATCACCTTGACGCCCTTCGAGGTGGAACACGGCAACATCGACGCGCTGGGGTTCCGCATCGGCGATCTGGCCTATCTGCCCGACGTGTCCGACATCCCCGACGGGGTGTGGCCGGTGCTCGACAACCTCGACTGCTGGATCCTCGACGCGCTGCGCCGCACACCGCACCCGTCGCACGCGCACCTGGAAAAGTCGCTGGGCTGGATCGAGCGCGCCCGCCCGCGCCGCGCGGTGCTGACCAACATGCACATCGACCTCGACTACGCCACCGTGGCCGCCGAGACCCCCGACCACGTCCTGCCCGCCCATGACGGCATGACCCTGACCTACGAGGTCTGAACGGGTGGGCGACATCCTTGCCATCGTGCTGCCCGTCTTCCTCGTCGTGGGCGCGGGCTACCTGGCCGTCTGGCGCGGGATGTTCTCGCACGCCGCGGTCGACGGGCTGATGAGCTTCACCCAGAAATTCGCCATTCCCTGCCTGCTGTTCTCGGCCATCGCCACGCTGGACCTCGGCGCCGATTTCGACCTCGCGCTGCTGGCCAGCTACTACGCGGGCTCCACCGTCAGCTTCTTCGCCGCGATGTTCGGGGCGCGGCTGATGTTCGGGCGGCCCTGGACCGACAGCGTGGCGATCGGGTTCTGCGCGCTCTTCGCCAATTCGGTGCTGCTGGGCCTCGCCATCGGGGAACGCGCCTACGGCATCGAAAGCCTGGGGCCGAACTACGCCATCGTCGCGGTGCACGCGCCGTTCTGCTACCTGCTCGGGATCGTGGCGATGGAGATCGTCCGCGCCGAGGCCGGCGGGGCGAAGCTGGCCGTCACCGTGACCCGCGCGATCTTCAGCAACGCGCTGATGATCGGAATCGGGCTGGGCTTCGCGGTGAACCTGTCGGGGCTGCCGATCCCGGCCGTCGTCGACGAGGCGCTGGAGCTGATGATCCGCGCCGCGCTGCCGGCGGCGCTGTTCGGGCTGGGCGGCGTGCTCTGCCGCTACAAGCCCGAGGGCGACGCGGGCGTGATCGCGCTGATCTGCGGCGTCTCGCTCGTGCTGCACCCGGCCATCGCCTGGGGGCTCGGCAGCACCGTGGGCGGGCTCACGCAGGAGCAGCTGCGCGGCGCGGTGCTGACGGCGGCGATGGCGCCGGGGGTCAACACCTACATCTTCGCGGACATGTACGGCGTGGCGCGGCGCGTGGTGGCGTCGTCGATCCTGATCGGCACGGCGCTGACGATCCTGACCGCCTCGGCCTGGATCTGGGTCCTGGGCTGAGGGCGCGGGCTCAGGCGTCGCGGTCGGGCGCGGACGACAGGGCGCCGCGCTCGCCGTCGCCGATGGCGAAGGCCGCGGGCCGCGCCCCGGCCCCGGCTCCGGCCAGCCGCATCATCGCCTCGATCCGCTCCAGCCCGTCGGGGCCTGGCGGCAGCGTCTCGCAGGGCACGTTCTCGGCCAGCACGACCTCGCGGCGGGCGCACATCAGGTGCACGTAGGTCACCGTCTCGGCGGGCGGCTCGACCACCACGTCCTCGCCGTTGACGAAGCTCCGCGCCAGCCCGAACACGGCGCTGGCGTCGAACAGGAGGTCGGCGCGCAGCCCCGTCACCCGCAGCCGGTGCCCCTGGCCCAGCCGCAGCGGCCGGATGTTGTCCAGCGTCCCGGTCTCGAACCGGACCGGCGCATGGGCGCCGCGCCCCGCGACGCAACTGCTGCCGACCCAGGCCAGCCGCGCGTGGCGACCGTCGGCCGTCAGCACCGCGTCGCCGGCCGCGAGCCGCTCGACCGCGACATAGCCCATCGGCGTGGCGATGCGAACGCCGGCGACGAAACCGATGCCGAGGCCGCGGACCGGCAGGACGGTGACGCCATCGACGTCGGGGGCAAGGTCGGCGGGGCTGCTTCCCTCGAAACCGACGCGGAAGATCGGGGCAGACATGGCAGGCTATCCCTCATGGCAGCTTCAGGCTGACGGTAACGCTACGTCAATGTCCGGGGCAGGAATGCGGACCGATTGCGGCGGGATTGGGGCAGCGCGGCGGGCCTCGCTTGTCTGCACCGCCGCCATCGCGTAAGCGGGAACCCACCCGCATGGACCAGCCCCCAGCCGCCGGAGCGGACCGCCCTGCAAGACCCGTCCCCCCTCACCACGCCGCCCGCGCGCCCCGTCGCGCCCGCCGGTCGCCTGATCGGCCGGCTCTGGCGCGAGCATGTCTCGGCCTACTGGCCGCGGCTCTTGTTCGCCGCGCTGCTGATGAGCGTCGAGGGCGCGGCGCTGGGGGCCTTCGCCTACCTGATCCAGCCGCTGTTCGACGACCTGTTCTCGGCCGGCAGCATGTCGGGCGTCGGCTGGGTCGCGCTGGCGATTTCCGGGGTCTTCGTCCTGCGCGCGGTGGCGGGCTTCGGGCAGCGGCTGATCGTGGTGGCGGTGGGCCTGAAAGTGACGACCGGGCTGCAGTCGCGGCTGGTCGGCCACCTGCTGTCGCTCGACCTCGGCTATTTCCGCGACACCCCGCCCGGCGCGCTGATCGAGCGGGTGCGCGGCGACACGCTGGCGCTGCAGGGGCTGGCGTCGAACGTGGTGATGTCGCTCGGGCGCGACACGATCACCTTCGTGTCGCTGCTGACGGTGATGTTCGTCAACGACTGGCGCTGGACGCTGCTGGCGCTGATCGGCCTGCCGCTGCTGGTGCTGCCGGTGGTCGCGCTGCAGCGCTACATCCGCACCACGACGACGGCCAGCCGCGAGGCGGCGGCGCGGCTGTCGGGGCAGCTCGACGAGATGTTCCACGGCATCCAGTCGATCAAGCTGAACCGGCTGGAGCGCCACGAGACCGACCGCTTCGGCGCCGAGGTCGGCCACTTCCTGAAACAGGCGATCCGCGCCCAGCGCGGGATGGCGGCCAACCCCGCGATGATCGACATCATCGCGGCCGCGGGCTTCGTGGCAGTGCTCTACTACGGCGGCGCGCAGATCATCGCGGGCGAAAAGACGGTGGGGCAGTTCATGTCCTTCTTCACCGCACTCGCGCTGATCTTCGACCCGCTCCGGCGGCTGTCGAACATCGCGGGGCAGCTGCAGGCGGGGCTGGCGTCGCTGGAACGGCTCTACGAGGTGCTGGAGGCGCGGCCGACGATCCTGCCGCCGGCCAATCCCCGCCCCGTGGTGCCGGGCGAGATCCGCTTCGAGGACGTGGAGTTCGGCTACGAGGGCACGCCGGTGCTGCGCGGCCTCAGCTTCACCGCCGAGGCGGAGCGGACCACGGCCATCGTCGGCCCGTCCGGCGCGGGCAAGACCACGGTCTTCGGCCTGCTCACGCGGCTGGTCGATCCGGCCGGGGGGCGGATCACGCTGGCCGGCACCGAGATCGGGGCGCTCGACCTCGACGGCCTGCGCGACGCGATCGCGGTGGTGGGGCAGGAGACGGCGCTGTTCGACACGACCATAGCCGGGAACATCCGGCTGGGGCGGCTCGACGCCACGCCCGAGGAGGTCCGCGCCGCGGCCGAGGCCGCCTCGGTGCTGGAGTTCGCCGACGCCTTGCCGCTGGGCCTCGACACGCCGGTCGGCCCGCGCGGCTCGGCGCTGTCGGGCGGGCAGCGCCAGCGGGTGGCCATCGCCCGCGCGATGCTCAAGGCCGCGCCGATCCTGCTCTTGGACGAGCCGACCTCGGCGCTGGACGCGCGGTCCGAGCAGCTGGTGCAGGAGGCGCTGAAGCGGCTGAGCGCCGGGCGCACGACCCTTGTCATCGCGCACCGGCTGTCGACGATCCGCGACGCCGACCGGATCCTCGTGCTCGACAAGGGCCGGGTCATCGAGCAGGGCAGCCACGCCGAGCTGATGGCCGCGAACGGCGCCTATGCGCGGCTCGAGGCGCTGCAGTCGGCCGGCGTGCTGCCCCCGCTCTGACCTGCGTCAGACGTCCTGCACCACGGTGCGCTGCCGCCCCAGACCCTCGACCGTCAGCTCGACCACGTCGCCGCCCTTGAGGTAGCGCGGCGGCTTGAAGCCCATGCCGACGCCGGGCGGCGTGCCGGTGACGATCAGGTCGCCGGGTTCCAGCAGCACGAAGCGGCTGAGGTAGGCGACGATATGGGCGACGCCGAACACCATGGTCGCGGTCGTGCCCTTCTGCATCACCGCGCCGTTCACGGTCAGCTCCATCGCCAGCGCCTGCGGGTCGGGCACCTCGTCGCGGGTGACCAGCAGCGGGCCGACGGGGCAGAAGGACGGGTAGCCCTTGCCCTTGGACCACTGGCCGCCGCGCTCGATCTGCCATTCGCGTTCCGACACGTCGTTGGCCGCGACGTAACCGAAGACGTGATCCATCGCGTCGGCCTCGGCGATGCCCAGCGCGGGCTTGCCGATGACCACGCCCAGCTCGACCTCCCAGTCGAGTTTGCGCGCATGGGCCGGGCGCAGGATCGGGTCGGTCGGCCCGGACAGCGTGCTGCCGGGCTTGGTGAACAGGATCGGCTCGGCCGGCACGGCCATCCCCGCCTCGGCGGCGTGGTCGGAATAGTTCAGCCCGATGCACCAGATGTTGCGCGGACGCGCGATCGGGGGGCCGACGCGCTGGCTGTCGGGCGAGAGCGCCGGCAGCAGCGACAGGTCCGCCCCGGCCAGCACCTCGGCCGCCGTGGCGAGGGTCTCGGGCCCGAGATCGGGCACCAGCCGCGAGATGTCCCGCCAGGTCCCGTCCTGTGCCAGCATCGCCGGTCGCTCGGCCCCGGCCTCTCCGATCCGCATGAAACGCATGTGATGGTCTCCCCTGATTGTCCCGGGGGCGGACTATGCACAGCGGCGCGGCGCTGTCACGGGGTCAGCGCGGGCACGGGCCCGCCTGGGCGCAAGGGCCCCTGTCCGGCACTGGAGAGAGAGAATGGTGCGGTCGAGAAGACTCGAACTTCCACGGGAGTTACCCCACAGCGACCTCAACGCTGCGCGTCTACCAATTCCGCCACGACCGCACGTGTCAGGTAGTCGCGGTCGTTTAGCCGAGGCGTTGGGGCTTGTGAAGAGGGGGCGGGCGGATTTTTTCGGGCGCCCCCGGAACGGAAACGGGCCCCCGCGCGGGGGGCCCGTGGGCGCCGGCCGGGGGGCCGGCGTTACTGGTTGACGCGGAAGGTCGGCAGCGCCGGCTGCGCCGGGACGGGCTGCGCCGCCGGCACCGGCACCGCGACCGGCTGGGACTGCATCCGCATCGTGGCCTGCCGCAGCAGCATGGTGCGCTCGGGCTGGCCGGGCATGAAGGCGGGCTGCGCGCCCTGCTCCAGCGAGGTCAGCGCGGCGTTGTACCAGGCCATCGCCAGGTCGGGGCGCTCGGCGGTGCCGAAGCCCTCGCGCAGGTGGTGGCCCATCAGCTCGCCGTAGGCCGGCTCGCCCAGCGTGACAAGCATCAGGGTCGAGGCGACGGCCATGCGCATGTTGTCCTGCGCGTAGCCGACCGACAGGCAGACCCGGGCCGTGGCGGCGAGGTCGGCCAGCGGCACGCCCGCCGAAGTGGCGATGCCCGCGACCTGCGGCACCACCTCGCCCTGCCCCGAGACCGAGGCGAGCTCGACCTGCGCCGACAGCATGTCGGCGAACTGGGTGCACTGGGCGCTGATCTGCTGCGGCGTCAGGCCGACGATGCCGCGCATCAGCTCCTCGCCGCGGGCCATGGCGTAGGTGCGGGCGACGCAGAACTGCTCGGACAGGGCGAAGTCGGGGTCGGTCATGGTGGCGAGCGTCACGTAGCCGCCATTGGTCGAGGTCTGCAGCATGACCCCGTTGCAGGTGTTGGCCAGCGACACGGTGGGCGCGGCGTTGGCAAAGAGATTCGGCACCGCCGGCGTCGCCGAGGCCGAGACCGTGGGCGCGGGCAGGCCCGGCTGCGGGTTCACGATGACCGTCGTCGCGGGCGGCTGCGGGGCGACCGGCTGCGGCGCGGCGGCGGGCAGCATCCGGCCCTCGCGGCTGTCGCGGTAGGCGAACAGGAGCGGCTGGCCCGCCAGCCCGGTCTGCGCCGAGCCGCCGTTCTGCGCCCAGTAGTAGGCGTCCATCAGGTAGTCGAACTGGTAGGACGAGAACTCGCGCCCATCCACCGGATAGCCCATCGCACGCTGGTAACGCTCGATCGCGGCGCGGGTGCCGTTGCCGATCTGGCCGTCCACCGCTCCGGCGTTGAAGCCGAAGTAGTTCAGCGCCAGCTGCGTCTCGCGGCCCTGCTGGGTGGCGGGGATGCCGGGGCGCACCACGCGGGTGGTGGTGCCGGCGCCGTTGTTGCGGTTGCCCTGGGTCGCCAGCGCGTGGCCGATGACGCCCCCGATCAGGGCACCGCCGAGGAATTCGGCGGCGTCGGCCTCGGCGCGCTCGGCGGGGGTCAGGGCCAGGGCGGCCACGAGGCTGGCCGAGGTCAGGAACCGTGCAAACATGTCATTTCCCTCCAGGTGGTGCTTGGCCGCAACACGCGCGGCCGATCACGATCTTGTCACAGACTACCACAGGACGGCCCCTCTCTCAGCCGGAAATCCCGGCGGATCGGGAAAACCTTACCCCGCCGCTCTGCGCCCCGGCCCGCCGCGCCGCCCGCGCCACCCCCGCAGGGCCAGCCCGGCGGCGACCGCGGCGATGGCCAGGACCCCGGCCCAGGGGTGCCCGGGAAACAGCACGGCATTCAGCGTCCGGCCGGGCAGCAGGGTCAGGATGCCGGCCAGGATCAGCGCCTGCCAGTAGAGCCCGCGCATCCAGCCGCGGTGCGCCACCACGTCGCCCGCCCGCGCCGCGGCGACCCCGCGCCACAGGCCGTGCAGCACCACGAGCGACAGCAGGTGGATCGGCCCGAAGCCGAAGGCGACCGGCAGAACCCCGGCCTGCAGCCAGAAGGCGCTGCCGGCGACCAGCGCCATGACCGCGACCCAGGCGTAGCCCGCCGCCTTGTGCCACGCGTCGCAGCGGCGGCGGTAGAGGGCGACCGGCCCGAGTCCCAGCGCCAGCAGCGCGGGCCAGAGGTGCAGGTGCAGGGCAAGGGGCATGTCGGCGAGCGGGGCAAGGGTCATCGGCGGGGTCTCTCCGGTCTCGGGGCGCGCGCCCGGCTTGCCGGGGCGGCGCAGCTTTGGCAGGCTCCTGACAGACCCCCGGGCCGCGCTGCCAGCGCGCCTGCGCAAGGAACGGACAGACGTCGTGAACCGCCCCGCCCCGCAGTCCGCGCTTCGTGAAATACGGGCGCATCTGGGCCAGCCCGCCACCCTGACGGCGCTGGCGGGGGCGACGGCGCTCCTGGTGCTGGCGGGGCCCTTCGGCACGCTCGACAGCCTCGGCGCCGCGGCGCGGGTGGGCTACTGGGGCGCGGTGGTGCTGACGACCTACGCGGCCGGCACGGCGGTGGACGTGCTGTTGCGCCCGCGCCTGTCGGGGCTGGGCCACGCCGCGCGCATCGGGGCGATCACGCTGGCCACGGCGCTGGCGGTCACGGGGGTGGTGGTCGCGCTGAACCTTGCTCTGCTCGGCCGGGCGCCCGGCACGCACGGCGCGGCGGGGGCGCTTGGCGCGATCTTCGCGGTCGCCGCGATCGCCAGCCTCCTGCTGCAGCTTGCCGGCCCCGGGGCCGAGCCGGCCGCCGTGGCGGGGCCGCCGCCGCTGCTGGACCGGCTGCCGGTCGACAGGCGGGGGGCGCTGGTCGCGCTGTCGGTCGAGGACCACTACGTCCGGGTGCGGACCACCCGTGGCGAGGCGATGCTGCTGATGCGCCTCGGCGACGCGATCCGCGAGGCCGCGCCGGTGCCGGGCCTGCGGGTCCACCGCTCGCACTGGGTGGCCACCGACGCCGTCGCCGCCGTGCGCCGCGAGGGCGACCGCGCCGTCCTGACGATGACGGTGGGGGGTGACATTCCGGCGTCGCGCGCGCATATCCCCGCGCTGAAGGCGGCGGGCCTGCTGCCGCGCTGACGAAAGGCCCCCCATGGTCGAGTGGATCACCTCGGACAGCCCCGTCGACTACCTGCAGGCCGTGGCCGAGATGGAGGCGCGCGCGGACGCCATCGCCCGCGGCGAGGCCGGCGAGGCGGTCTGGCTGCTGGAACACCCGCCGCTCTACACCGCCGGCACCTCGGCGCGGCCCGAGGACCTGAAGGACGCCGGCCGCTTCCCGGTGTTCCAGACCCGGCGGGGCGGGCAGTATACCTACCACGGACCCGGACAGCGGGTGGTCTACGTGATGCTCGACCTCAACGCCCGCGGCCGCGACGTGCGCGCCTTCGTCGCCGCGCTGGAGGCGTGGGTGATCGCCGCGCTGGCCGAGTTCAACGTCCGCGGCGAGGTGCGGCCGGGGCGCGTCGGCGTCTGGGTCGCCCGGCCCGACAAGGCCCCCCTGCCCGACGGCACCCCGCGCGAGGACAAGATCGCGGCCATCGGCGTGCGGCTGAGGAAATGGGTCAGCTTCCACGGCATCTCGGTGAACCACGACCCCGACCTGTCGCATTTCGGCGGCATCGTGCCCTGCGGCATCACCGGCCACGGGGTCACGAGCCTGGTCGACCTCGGGCTGCCGGTCACGATGGACGACCTCGACCTCGCGCTCCGGCGCCAGTTCGCCACCTTCGAGGCGCTGCTGCCCCGCGCCTCAGAACCGGCGCAGCACGGATAGGCGGACCTCGCTCCGGTCGTAGTCGCGCGTCGCCGCCGACAGGGTGATGACGGGCGGGCCGCCGGGAAAGGTCGCCGCGGGGTTGCGGGCCGACAGCCCCGCGTAACGGCGCGCCTCGGCCCGAACCGCCCAGCCCGCATCGAGGGCGAGGTCGACCGACAGCCCGACATAGTGGCCGCGCAGGTCGTCCTCGAAGGTCAGGCTGCGCACCGGCGGCGCGGTGTCGAAGCTGAAATCGGTTCGGATGGCGGCCCAGCCGGCCGTCGCCGACAGGAGCACGCGGTCGAAGGCGTAGCCGACGCGCAGACCGGCGGTGGCCATCGCCTGGTCCTCGTAGCGCATCGCCGAGCCCGAGGGGTGGGTGAAACGGCCGCTGGCCCCGGCCGTGCCCGCAGACAGCTCGGCCCCGAGGACCCAGTCGCCCAGCTGCCAGGCATGGCCCGCCGTGATCGCCACGACGCTGCCCGAAAGATCCGCGGTGCCAAAGGGCGAGGTCGCCCCGTCCGAGGTCAGGGTCGCCGATCCGGTTGCCTGCCCGACGCTCAGGCCGAGATAGGGGCCGGCCCAGTCCTGCGCCGCGACCGGCTGGGCCAGCGCCATTGCCACCGCCAGGCAGGCTCCACGCCCCGTTTTCGTCATCATTCCCGGTCCTCCGTCCTGTCCAGCCTCAGCGGGATCAATTGCAGCCCGCCATCATGTGTTCTGTAAATTGAAAGGAATCGCAATTGTTTGACATGGATCAAGCCCGGACCGGCGCGGCGGCGTGGCCGCGCGGCGGTGATGCCGGACCGGAAACAGTGTGTTTGCGGACCGGGCCATCGGGGACGTCTTGCTGCCGCGATGCCGCGCCAGAATTGCCGGACGGGGGGAAAACCGCCCCCTGCCCTGCCCATCGAGATACCGGACTCGACCTCAATGACCTGCTGACTGCCCGATCCCAGGACCGATTCGCGCCAGAGCGCGGGGGTGTGCCCCATCCCCCCCGCGCCGCCCGGGAAGGGTGATCGCGACGGAAGATCCCACCCTCGCACCGCGAGGGCGCTGCGGAAGCCTCGTCCCGGACCGAGCCGTCCGGGGCGCTGTCCGTGCCCGGGAAACGATGTGTTCGCGCTGCACTGCGGCGATTGCCCCATTCCTGCCGGGTTCCCGGCGCAGACCGGGATGCAGAACGCACCGCCCGGCGCGGTGCCCAAGCATGGATTCCCCGCGATGCGCCCGCAGTCGGACACCGACGAAGACTTCCTTCCGGGCCCCCCCGAGGGCGCCGGGTTTCAGGCCATGGTCCTCTGGTCGGCCATCGCCGGGCTGCTGGCCGTGCTGGTCGTGGGCGTGGCCGTCGTCATCGTCCAGCACCCCGGGCTGGACCAGGAGATCTGGCCCGACACGCCCCCCGCGCCGCGCGTCGTCGACTGATCCGGGCGGCCCTGCACAGTGCGGCGCGACGCACCTTGATCTGAGACAATTTTCCTCACCCCCAGGGGCGGCTGATTGACGCCTGCAACATTGCGTGACCGGAAGGACGGCTCTAGAACGGGTCCATAGGATACGCGGGTGCGCGGCTTCGGCCCTGCGCCGCCGCTGACGAGCGACTGACAGGAGTAACACATGGCAGATGCCGCCCTTCAGGGGCATGAACACGAGCGCCCGGGCTTCTTCACCCGGTGGTTCATGTCCACCAATCACAAGGACATCGGGATCCTCTACCTGTTCACGGCAGGGTTCGTGGGCCTGATCTCGGTCATCTTCACCGTCTACATGCGGATGGAGCTGATGGAACCGGGCGTGCAGTACATGTGCGCCGAGGGCGCGCGCGTCCTGTCGGCCGCGGCCGAGGGCGAGTGCACCCCCGACGGCCACCTGTGGAACGTGATGATCACGGGTCACGGCGTGCTGATGATGTTCTTCGTCGTCATCCCCGCGCTGTTCGGCGGCTTCGGCAACTACTTTATGCCGCTGATGATCGGCGCGCCGGACATGGCGTTCCCGCGGCTGAACAACCTGTCCTACTGGCTGTATGTCGCCGGCACCGCGCTCGCCTTCTGCGCCGTGTTCATCGACGGCGGCGCCGGCCCGGGCTGGACCTTCTACCCGCCGCTGTCGTGGCAGGACGCGCCGACCAGCCGCGCGGTGGACTTCGCGATCTTCGCCGTGCACGTGTCGGGCGCCAGCTCGATCCTCGGCTCGATCAACTTCATCACCACCTTCCTCAACATGCGCGCCCCGGGCATGACGCTGCACAAGGTGCCGCTGTTCGCCTGGTCGGTGTTCGTGACCGCGTGGCTCCTGCTGCTGTCGCTGCCGGTGCTGGCGGGTGCGATCACCATGCTGCTGACCGACCGCAACTTCGGCACCACGTTCTTCGACGTGGCCGGCGGCGGCGACCCGGTCCTGTTCCAGCACATCTTCTGGTTCTTCGGGCACCCCGAGGTCTACATCGTGATCCTGCCGGCCTTCGGCGTGATCAGCCACGTGATCTCGACCTTCTCGAAGAAGCCGATCTTCGGCTACCTGCCGATGGTCTACGCGCTGGTGGCGATCGGCGGCCTCGGCTTCGTCGTGTGGGCGCACCACATGTACACCGTGGGCATGACCCTGACCCAGCAGGCCTACTTCATGGTGGCCACGATGGTGATCGCGGTGCCGACCGGCATCAAGATCTTCAGCTGGATCGCCACGATGTGGCAGGGCTCGATCGAGTTCAAGACGCCCATGCTGTTCGCCATCGGCTTCATCTTCCTGTTCACGCTGGGTGGCGTGACCGGGATCATCCTGAGCCAGGCGGGCGTGGACCGCGCCTACCACGACACCTACTACGTGGTCGCGCACTTCCACTACGTGATGTCGCTGGGCGCCGTGTTCGGGATCTTCGCCGCGGTCTACTACTGGTTCGGCAAGATGTCGGGCCGGCAGTACCCCGAGATCATCGGCAAGATCCACTTCTGGATGTTCTTCCTCGGCGCCAACCTGACCTTCTTCCCGCAGCACTTCCTGGGCCGCCAGGGGATGCCGCGCCGCTACATCGACTACCCGGACGCCTTCGCGCTCTGGAACTACGTCTCGTCGATCGGCGCGTTCATCTCCTTCGCCTCGTTCCTGCTGTTCATCGGGATGGTGTTCTACGCGCTGTTCTACGGCCGCAAGGTGACCGAGCCCGCCTACTGGGGCGAGCACGCCGACACGCTGGAATGGACGCTGCCGAACCCGCCGCCGGAGCACACCTTCGAGGAGCTGCCGACGCGCGAGATGTGGGACCGCCAGCCGCATCACTGATGGCCCCATGCCGGTAACGATCGAAACTCTGAACGGGGCCCCGGACACCACCGGGGCCCTTTTCCGTGAGGGGCACGGGACGCCGCGGCTGCGCGTCCTGCTGACGCCCCACAAATCGCTGACGCCCGAGGGATTCGTCTGGTTCATCGGGCTGACGGCGGCGCTGATCTCGGTGCCGCTGTTCTCGATCCTCGGCACCGAGGTGTTCTGGGCGTTGCTGCCCTTCCTGGCCGCGGCGGTCTGGGGGGTCTGGGCCGCGCTCAAGCGCAGCTGGCGCGACCACGACATCTGGGAGGAGGTGCTGGTCTGGGACGACCTGATCCGCCTCGAACGCCACGAGGCGCGGCGCCCGCCCCGCGACTGGGAGGCCAACCCCTACTGGGTGCGCGTCGCGCTGCACGAGCGCGGCGGGCCGGTGCCGAACTACCTGACCCTGCAGGGCGGCGACCGCGAAGTGGAGCTGGGCGCCTTCCTGACCCCGCCCGAGCGGCTGGGCCTCAAGGATACGCTGGAGCGCGCGCTGCGCGGCTGACACCGGGCGCGCCGGGTTTTCGGAATCGGCGCGCCGATCCTCGGGAATCGGCGGGCGAAACGGCGCGGGCGCCCCTATGTTGCGCCCAGCACCCAACCCCAGCCCCGGAGACCCGGACCATGCTTCCCGAGATCGACCTTGCCCTGCGCGGCGGCGCGGCGGCCCTGCTCCTGCTGCTGGCGGTGCTGATGGGGCGGGCGCCGATCGGGCGCGACGCGCGGTGGTCGGTGCTGGCCGTCGCGGTCACCAAGTCGGCGTTCCTCGCCGCCTCGGCGCCGCTGCTGGCGGGCGGCCCGGCCGCGCTGATGCTGGCGGTCGGGGCGGTGGCGGGGCTGGTGCCGCTGGCGGTGACGTGGCTCCTGCTGACGATCTTCCTCGACCCGCCGACGCCGCGCGCGCCCTGGGTCGCGGCCTCGGCGGTGGTGTCGGCCCTGCTGGTGGGCAGCCTTGCGGGGCTGGTCAGCCCGACGGTCTGCGGCGCGGCGGGGGCGCTTCTGTATGCGGGGCTGCTGGGTCTCGCGCTCGACAGCGCGCGGGGCGACCTCGTCGAGGACCGCTGCCGGGCGCGGCCCGGATTCGCCATGGCCATCGCGGGTTACGGGCTGGGCATCACGGGGCTGCAGGCGCTCGGCGTGGCGACGCACGCGGCGGGGTGGTTCGCGCTTCTGACGTCAACGGGGACGCTGGCCCTGGCGCTGGCCTTCGCGGGCTGGATCCTGCGCCCGGTGGCCAACCGCTGGCCCGGGCCGAAACCCGCGGAGGCCGACACCGGCACTGCGCCCCGCGCCACGGCGGCGGAGCCGGGCGCGGAGCCCGGCGCGGGCGCCGACCCCTTCGAGGCCGCGCTGATCGCCCGGATCGAGGCGGCGATGGAGGCCGGCATCTGGCGCGAGGAGGGTCTGACCATCGGCGCGCTGGCCGCCCGGCTGAAGGTGCCCGAGCACCGGCTGAGGCGCGCCATCAACCAGGGGCTCGGCCACCGCAACTTTTCCAGCTTCATCAACCGCGCCCGCATCGCCGCGGCGCAGGCGGCGCTGTCGGACCCCGCGCAGATGGGGCGCACCGTGCTCGAGATCGCCTACGAGACCGGCTTCGCCTCGCTCGGGCCGTTCAACCGCGCCTTCCGGGCCGAGACCGGCCAGAGCCCGACCGAATACCGCCGCGCGGCGCTGGAGCGCGCGCCCGCCGATCGCCGCAATCCCGCGCCGATCCCTGCAAGCCTGCACTGATTTCCAAAGCCGGCGCGCGGGCCGCGCCGGGGCGCTCCATGTTCCGGGCATCGACCCAGAACCCCGAAGGAGCCACCCCCATGCGTCGCCTGATCCTTGCTGCTACCCTCGCCCTCGGCGCCACCGCCGCCCCCGCGCAGGACATCCCCACCCCGCCCGGCGACTGGCCCGCCGCGGGCACCTTCTGCGGCCTGTTCACGCTGTGCCCGCCGCCCGAACCGGTGACCCGCGAGGCCGGCCGCTGAGGCGCGCGGCCCGGGCGGCGCGGTCTTCCCCCACGCGCCGCCCGGCGTGGCCCGTCAGGCCAGCCGGTCCTTCACCGCGGGCCCGACGGCCCCGAAATCCATCTGGCCGGTGTATTTCGCCTTGAGCGCCGCCATCACGCGGCCCATGTCGCGCAGGCCCTCGGCCCCGGTGTCGGCGATGGCCGCGTCGATCGCCGCCGAGACCTCGGTCGCGCTCAGCTGCCGGGGCAGGTAGCCCTCGATCACCGCGATTTCCGCGCGCTCCTTCTCGGCCAGCTCCAGCCGGCCGCCCTCCTCGTAGGCGCGCGCGCTTTCCTGGCGCTGCTTGACCATCTTGCCGAGGATGGCGAGCACGCTGGCCTCGTCGACCTGGTCGCCCCGGCCCTCGCCGCGCAGCGCGATGTCCTGGTCCTTGATCGCGGCATTGATCAGGCGCAGCGTCCCCAGCCGCGTCGTGTCCTTCTCGCGCATCGCCTCCTTGAGGCCCGCGCCGATCCGTTCCCTGAGATCCATGGGCATGGTGGCCCCCTCTGCGATGTCCCGAGGCGCCTAGATAGGGCAGAGTGCGGGCGGCAACAACCGCCCGTTGTCCGCCGGCGTCGCCCGTGGCTTGACCGGGGGCGCGCACCCCCGTATGCCACCGCCAATTTGCCGACCCGCAACACGGGAGCTGCCCCCATGCCCGCCAAGCCCACCGCCTGCCTCGCCCTTGCCGATGGAACGCTTTTCTACGGAAAGGGGTTCGGCGCGACGGGGATGCGCGTGGCCGAGCTGTGCTTCAACACGGCGATGACCGGCTACCAGGAGATCATGACCGACCCGTCCTACGCGGGGCAGATCGTGACCTTCACCTTCCCCCATATCGGCAACACCGGCGTCACCCCCGAGGATGACGAGACGGCCGACCCGGTGGCCGAGGGCATGGTGGTGAAGTGGGATCCGACCGAGCCGTCGAACTGGCGCGCCACGGGCGACCTGGTGACATGGCTGAACAAGACCGGCCGCGTCGGCATCGGCGGGATCGACACCCGCCGCCTGACCCGGGCGATCCGGCAGCAGGGCGCGCCCCACGTGGCGCTGGCCCATGACCCGGACGGGAATTTCGACATCGAGGCGCTGGTCAAGGCCGCGCGCGGGTTCCCGGGCCTCGTCGGGCTCGACCTTGCCAAGGACGTGACCTGCGCGCAGTCCTACCGCTGGGACGAGAAGCGCTGGGCCTGGCCCGAGGGCTACACCCGCCGCGAGGGGCGCGCGCCCCGCGTCGTGGCACTGGACTACGGCGCCAAGCGCAACATCCTGCGCTGCCTGGCCAGCGTGGGCTGCGACGTGACCGTCATGCCCGCCACCACCACCGCCGAGGAGGTGCTGGCGCTGAACCCCGACGGGGTGTTCCTGTCGAACGGCCCCGGCGACCCGGCGGCGACCGGCGCCTATGCCGTGCCGATGATCCAGGGCGTGCTGGCCGCCGATCTGCCCGTCTTCGGCATCTGCCTCGGCCACCAGATGCTGGCGCTGGCGCTCGGCGCCCGGACCATCAAGATGAACCACGGCCACCACGGCGCGAACCATCCGGTGAAGGACCTCGAGACCGGCAAGGTCGAGATCACCTCGATGAACCACGGCTTCACCGTGGACAGCCAGACCCTGCCGGCCGGCGTGATCGAGACCCATGTTTCGCTGTTCGACGGGTCCAACTGCGGCATCCGCATGGCCGACCGCCCGGTGTTCTCGGTGCAGTACCACCCCGAGGCAAGCCCGGGGCCGCAGGACAGCTTCTACCTGTTCGAGCGCTTCGCCGACGCGGTGCGCGCCCGCGCCGCGGGCTGAGCGGCGCGCGTGCCGCGGCATCCCGCAGGCGCGCGAGGTCGCGTCCGTTAACCCCGCATTAACCCCCCGTGGCCCAGTGTGTCCGGGTCTGACGGCCACACGCCGCCGCGGGGGACAGATGGACGCATCACTCGACAGCGGGCGCGCCGGGGACGCCGCACCGCCGCGCCTTGTCTCCGGGGCGGACGGCGCGGCGCCCGACGCCCGGCAGATGGCGGCGGCCGCCGCGGGCCTGCGGGCGCGGACCCGCCGCCGCGTCCCGGCCGAGGCGCTGGAGGCCCTGCTCCTGGCCCGCGGCGCCATCGGCCTGGCCGATCTCGCCGAGGCGCGGCAGGCCGCCCGCAGCCTCGACCGCCCGATCGGCGACATCCTCCTCGCCCGCGGCGCGCTGACCGAGGCCGAGCTTCTGCCGGCGCTGGCCGAGGTGCACGGGCTGGGGCTCTGGGACGGGCCGGGGCGCGGCGCGCCCGATCCGCGGCTCGCGGCCCACCTGCCCGCCGCCGACGCCCTGTCGCTCGAGGCGGTGCCGGTCGCCCGCGCCGGCGGCGCCGTCATCGTCGCCACCTGCCGCCCCGACCGCGCGGATGACATCGCCGCGGCGCTGGCCCTGCCACCCGGTGCGCGCGCGATCCTGACGCTCGCATCGCGGGCGCAGGTCACCGCCGCGCAGATCGCGCTGTACGGCGACGGGCTCGCGCGGCTGGCCGAGGGGCAGGCGCCGCAGCGCGACAGCTGCCGCGGCTGGCGCCCGCGCCGGGCCGCAACCGCCCTCGCGGCGGCCGCCCTCGCCGTCCTGCTGCTCGCGCTGGTCCTTCCCCGCGTCGCAATCGCCGCGGTGTTCGGCTTTGCCCTGCTGGTGTTCCTGGGGAACATGGCGCTCAAGATCGCGGCCTTCGCCGTCACCCTGCGCGCCGAACACCGCCGCGGGGCGCAAGACCTGTCGCCGCCCGCGCCGACACCCCTGCGCCTGCCCGTGGTCACGATCCTTGTGCCGCTCTACCACGAGCGCGAGATCGCGACGACGCTGATCGCCCGGCTCGCGCGGCTCGACTACCCGCGCGAACGCCTCGACGTGCTGCTCGCCGTCGAGGCCGACGACACGATGACCCGCGCCGCGCTGGCCGCCACCGCCCTGCCCGCCTGGATCCGGGTCATCGCCGTGCCGCCCGGCACCCCGCGGACCAAGCCGCGGGCGCTGAACTTCGCCGTGAACTTCGCCCGTGGCGAGATCGTCGGCATCTACGACGCCGAGGACCGGCCCGAGCCCGACCAGATCGCCCGCGTCGTGCAGCGCTTTGCCGAGGTCGGGCCGGACACCGCCTGCCTGCAGGGCCGGCTCGACTACTACAACGCGCGCCACAACCCGCTCGCCCGGCTTTTCGCCATCGAGTACGCGGCGTGGTTCCGGGTCCTCCTGCCCGGCGTGCAGCGGCTGGGGCTGGTGGTGCCGCTGGGCGGGACGACCCTGTTCCTGCGCCGCGCGGCGCTGGCCGAGCTGGGCGGCTGGGATGCCCACAACGTCACCGAGGACGCCGAGCTGGGCCTGCGGCTGGCCCGCCGCGGCTACCGGACCGAGATCGTCGAGACCACCACCTTCGAGGAGGCCAACGCCGCCGTCCTGCCCTGGATCCGGCAGCGGTCGCGCTGGCAGAAGGGCTACCTGATGACCTGGGCCGTGGCGATGCGCGCGCCCGGGGCGCTCCGGCGCGACCTCGGGATGCTGCGCTTCATCGCGTTGCAGGTGCAGATGCTCTTCGCGGTCGCCGGTTTCCTCGTCGCGCCGCTGCTGTGGTCGCTGATGATCAAGCCCTTCGGCCTCGCCCACCCGCTCGACGCCGTGGTGGGCCCGCTGGGCTACGGGGCGCTGGCCGTGGTCTTCGTGGCCAGCGTGGTGCTGTCGCTGGCCCTGTCGCTGCACGCCACGCGGGCGCCGCACCTGCGCGCGCTCCGGCCCTGGATCCTGCTGTCCGAGGTGTATTTCCTGCTCGCCACCCTCTCCGCCTTCCGCGCCGCCGCCGAGATGCTGCTCAGGCCGTTCTGGTGGGCCAAGACCACCCATGGCGGCTTTGGCGGGGTCGGGCCGGTCACGCCTTGCCCGTCTGCGCCACCTCCTTGAGGCGGACGACGAAGGCCGTCGACAGGTGGTCGCGCAGCGCGCGGGCGGCGCGGTCGCCGTCGCGGGCGGCGATCGCCTCGACGATGTCGGCATGTTCGGCCAACGCCTTCTCGCCCCGGCCCTGCGCCGCCAGCGAGGTGCGCGCCATCAGCGCCATCGACCGGTAGACGAGGTCGAGCTGCTGCACGAGAAACCGGTTGTGGCTGGCCAGGTGGATCTGGTGGTGGAACCGCCGGTTCGCGCGGGCCAGCGCCTGCGGGTCGCCCAGCAGCGCGCGGTCGGCCTCGACCATGTCGCGCAGCACCTGCACCTCCTCGGCGGCGGCATGCTGGGCGGCCAGCTTCGCCGCCAGCCCCTCCAGCTCCTGCCGCACGGCATAAAGTTCGGCCATCTGCGCGTGGTCGAGCGAGGCCACGATCAGCGACCGCCCGTCCCGGGTCAGCAGGCTCTGGGTCTCCAGCCGCTGCAGCGCCTCGCGGATCGGCGTGCGGCTGACCCCGAAGCGGTCGGCCAGCTCCGATTCCACCAGCCGGTCGCCGGGGCGGTAGATGCCCTGGTCGATCGCGTCGAGGATCAGGGCATAGGCGTCCTTGTTGGGTTCGACATGGGTCTTCTGGGCCATGGGCGGGCGGTATCCTTCGGTATGCCGCACGACGCTAGGGCCGCCCGCGCGCCCTGTCCAGACTTGCGCATCCCCGCGCCGGCGCCTACGCCTTGCGCCATGCCGCGCGACCGCTTTTCCCATGTCGAGACCTGGGTCTTCGACCTCGACAACACGCTCTACCCGCCCGAGATGGCGCTGTTCGACCAGATCAACATCCGCATGACCGACTGGGTGATGCGGGTGCTGGGCGTCGACCGCGCCGAGGCCGACCGGCTGCGCCACCGCTACTGGCGCGACCACGGCACCACGCTGGCCGGGCTGATGCGGCACCACGGGGTCGATCCGGGGCCCTACCTCGTGGAGGTGCACGACATCGACTTCACCGTGCTGACGCCCGATCCGGCGCTGGCCGCCGCCATCGCGGCGCTGCCGGGCCGGCGGATCGTCTACACCAACGGCACGCGCCCCTATGCCGAGCAGGTGATCGCGCACCGCGGCCTTTCGGGCCTGTTCGACGCGGTCTATGGGGTGGAGCACGCGGGGCTGGTGCCGAAGCCCGAGCGCGCGGCCTTCGAGACGGTGTTTGCCGCCGACGGCCTCGACCCGCGCCGGGCGGCGATGTTCGAGGACGATCCCCGCAACCTCGCCGTGCCGCACGCGATGGGGATGCGCACGGTGCATGTGGCGCCGGCACCGGAGCCCGCGGATTTCATCGAGCACCACACCGACGACCTCGGGGCCTTCCTCGCGCGGCTGGTGTGAGCCCCCGAAAAATCGTACGAATTTTCGCACCCGCAGGGTTTTCGTACGAAAACCCTGCTCGCCGCTTGGGACAGCCTGTCGCGTCGCCGCCACGCCCCCGCCGCCCTAGCTTTCGCCCATGCGTGACCTCGAACACACCGACATCTTCGTCTCGGGCGGCGGCGTCGCCGGCCTGACCGCTGCGGCGGCCTTCGGGGCCGCGGGCTTTTCCGTGATCTGCGCCGACCCCGCCCCGCCCGTCACCGACGCGGCCGCCGAGGGCTCGGACCTGCGCACCACCGCCTTCCTGCAGCCTTCGCGCGATTTCCTCGCCCGCGCGGGCCTGTGGGACCGCCTCGCCCCCTACGCCACGCCGCTGCAGGTGATGCGCATCGTCGACGCCGGCGGCGAGGTGGCGGAGCCGCGCGTGGCCCATGACTTCAACGCCGCCGACATCTCGGAGCTGCCCTTTGGCTGGAACCTGCCCAACTGGCTGTTGCGGCGCGAGATGGTGGCGCACCTCGCCACGCTCCCGAACGTCGATTTCCGGGCCGGCACCGGCACCGCGCAGGTGATGACCCGCGAGGCCGAGGCGCGGGTGACGCTGAGCGACGGCGCGCGCATCGGCGCCAAGCTGGTGATCGCCGCCGACGGCCGCGGCAGCCCGGTGCGCGAGGCGGTGGGCCTCGGCGTCACCACGCTCCGCTACGGGCAGAAGGCGCTGGCCTTCGCCGTGACCCACCCGATCCCGCACGAGAACGTGTCGACCGAGATCCACCGCTCGGGTGGGCCCTTCACGCTGGTGCCCCTGCCCGACCACGAGGGCCGCCCCTGTTCCGCCGTCGTCTGGATGGAGCGCGGCCCCGAGGCGCTGCGGCTGGCCGCCCTGCCCGAGGACCAGTTCAACGCCGAGATGACCGAACGGTCGGCGCATCTCTTCGGCCCGCTGACGCTGGTCACGCGCCGCACCCTCTGGCCGATCATCAGCCAGATCGCCGACCGGATGGAGGCCGAGCGCGTGGCGCTGGTGGCCGAGGCCGCCCACGTCGTGCCGCCGATCGGGGCGCAGGGGCTGAACATGAGCCTCGCCGACCTGCGCGTGCTGCTCGACCTCGCCGAGGCGCACCGGGACGATCCGGGCGCGCGCCCGCTCCTGCAGCGATACCACCGGGCACGGCATGCCGAGGTGCTGGCCCGCGTCACCGGGGTGGATGCGCTGAACCGCGCCTCGATGGCCGAGGCGCAGGGGCTGCGCGACCTGCGCCTGCGCGCGCTGAACGCGATCTATTCGGTCACGCCCGTGCGCCGGGTGATGATGCGCGCGGGGCTCGGCGCGCGGGGCTGAGGCTCAGGGAAAGACCCGGTCGACCACCGCCTTGAGCCGCGCCAGCGCCGCCGGCACGTCGTAGAGCTTGTCGAGCCCGAAGAGGCCGATGCGGAAGGTCATGAAGCCGTCGGGCTCGTCCACCCGCAGCGGGACGCCCGCCGCCACCTGCATCCCGTGCGCCAGGAAGGCCGCGCCCGACTTGATCGCCGGGTCGTCGGTGTAGCTGACGACCACGCCCGGCGCGCCCCAGCCCTCGGCCGCGACGGACCGCACGCCCTTTTCGGCCAGCATCGCCCGCACCCCGTCGCCCAGCGCCCATTGCGCCTGTTTCAGCCGGTCGAAACCGTAGTCCCGGGTCTCCAGCATGGTGTCGCGGAACACGCGCAGCGCGTCGGTGGGCATGGTGGCGTGGTAGGCATGGCCGCCGGCCTCGTAGGTCGCCATGATGCCCGCCCAGGCCTTGAGGTCGCCGGCGAAGCTGGAGCTGGACGTCTCGTCCAACCGCGCCTTGGCCCGGTCGGACATCATCACAAGGCCCGCGCAGGGCTGCGCCGACCAGCCCTTTTGCGGGGCCGAGATCAGGACGTCGACGCCCGTGGCGGCCATGTCGACCCAGGCGCAGCCCGACGCGATGCAGTCGAGCACCATCAGCGCGCCCACCTCGTGCGCGGCGTCCGCCAGCGCGGCGATGTAGGCGTCGGGCAGGATGATGCCGGCCGAGGTCTCGACATGGGGCGCGAAGACGATGCCGGGGCGCGTCTCGCGGATCTTCGCCACGACTTCCTCGATCGGCGCCGGGGCATAGGGCGATTGGGCGCTGTTACCCGTGGGCCGCGCCTTCATCACCGTGACCTCGCCCGCGAAGCGCCCGGCGTCCAGGATCTGCGACCAGCGGAAGGAGAACCAGCCGTTGCGCACCACCAGCACGTCCTGCCCGCCCGCGAACTGGCGCGCGACGGCCTCCATCGCGAAGGTGCCACCGCCGGGCACGAGGGCGACGTGGGAGGCGCCGTAGACCTCCTTCAGCATGTCCGAGATGTCGCGCATCACCTGCCCGAAGGCGGCGGACATGTGGTTGAGCGAGCGGTCGGTGAAGACCACGGAGTATTCGAGCAGCCCGTCGGGATCGACGGTATCGAGCAGGGCGGTCATCGGCGCATCCTCCTAATCCTGCCCGTGGGATAGCGGGCCGGGGCGCGCGCGCCCAGACCGTCTTTCGTCGCGGGGGCGGTGCGGCGGGCCGGGACCGGGCGCGGATCGGCGCGCGCGTTTCCGATCCGCGTCAGCCGAGGGGGCCGGGGCGGCGTTCCTCGGACAGAAGCACGTTGGCCTCGACCTGCCCCACGCCCGGCAGCGTCATGATCCGGCGGCGCAGCACGCGCTCGAAATCGGGCAGGTCGCGGGCGACGACGCGCAGGCGGTAGTCGTAGAGGCCCAGCACATGCTCGACCGTCTGCACCTCGGGGATCGCGGACACCGCGCGCTCGAAATCCTCGAGGCTGACGCGGCCCTTGAGCGCGAGTTTCACGCCGAGGAACACGGTGACGCCGAAGCCCAGTTTCTCGAGGTCGAGGTCGAGCCGGCGCGGCCCCAGCGCGCCTGCATCGGTCAGCCGCTTGACCCGCCGCCAGGTGGCGGGCTGGCTGAGGCCGAGGCGGCGGCCGAGCGTGGACGCCTTCAGCGTGGCGTCGGCCTGCAGGGCGCGCAGGATCGCGCGGTCGGTGGCGTCGAGGTCGATCACAGGGGCAACGTCTGCTGGTTCTTGATCGTGGCGACCTGCATCAGCGCCTCGATGTCGGCGATGTGCGGCAGGGTCAGGATGCGGTCGCGGTAGATGTCCTGGTAATGGCTCATGGTGCGGGCGATGACGGCCAGCCGCACGTCGACCCGGCCGAGGAAGGTCTGGATCTCGGTGACCTCGGGCACGGCGCGGGCGGCGGCGAGGAACTCGTCGAAGGCGCGCGGCTCGGTCTTGTCCAGCGTGATGCGGAGCGAGACCTCGACCGCGTAGCCGAGCGCGGGCCAGTGGATCGTGGCGCGCTGGCCCTTGAGGATGCCCTGCGCCTGCAACCGCTCCAGCCGCTTGTAGGTGGTGGCAAGCGGCAGGCCTGCGGCCTCGGAAAGCTGGGTCACGGGTTGGCCGGGGTCGGCCTGCAGGTGGCGCAGGAGGCGCCTGTCGCTGTCGTCGAGCATGCGTATTTTCGGAAAGATAAATTAGACGAATGATTTTCTAACACAGGGGCCGGATTTTGCCAATTCCGTTGCAGCGGACCAAGGTCCCGACGGGCATGGTGCGCGCCAGAGACGACTCACGCAAAGTGGAGAGAGACATGCGCGTTTACTACGATCGCGACTGCGACGTGAACCTGATCAAGGACAAGAAGGTGGCGATCCTGGGCTACGGCTCCCAGGGGCATGCCCATGCGCTGAACCTGCGCGATTCGGGCGCCAAGAACGTGGTCGTGGCGCTGCGCCCCGGCTCCCCGTCGGCCAAGAAGGCCGAGGGCGAGGGGCTGCAGGTCATGGGCATCGCCGAGGCCGCGGCCTGGTGCGACCTGATCATGTTCACCATGCCCGACGAGCTGCAGGCCGAGACCTACCGCAAATACGTGCATGACAACCTGCGCGAAGGCTCGGCCATCGCCTTTGCCCACGGCCTGAACGTGCATTTCGGCCTGATCGAGCCGAAGCCCGGCGTCGACGTCATCATGATGGCGCCGAAGGGCCCCGGCCACACCGTGCGCGGCGAATACGTCAAGGGCGGCGGCGTGCCCTGCCTGGTCGCGGTGCACAACGACGCCTCGGGCAAGGCGCTGGAGATCGGCCTCAGCTACTGCTCGGCCATCGGCGGCGGGCGCTCGGGCATCATCGAGACCAACTTCAAGGAAGAGTGCGAGACCGACCTCTTCGGCGAGCAGGCGGTTCTGTGCGGCGGCCTCGTGGAGCTGATCCGCATGGGTTTCGAGACGCTGGTCGAGGCGGGCTACGCCCCCGAGATGGCCTATTTCGAGTGCCTGCACGAGGTGAAGCTGATCGTGGACCTGATCTACGAGGGCGGCATCGCCAACATGAACTACTCGATCTCGAACACCGCCGAGTACGGCGAGTATGTCTCGGGCCCGCGCATCCTGCCCTACGACGAGACCAAGGCGCGGATGAAGGCGGTGCTGGACGACATCCAGCAGGGCCGTTTCGTGCGCGACTGGATGCAGGAATGCGCCGTGGGCCAGCCGTCGTTCAAGGCGATCCGCCGCAACAACGACGCGCACCAGATCGAGGAAGTCGGCGCCAAGCTGCGCGGCATGATGCCCTGGATCACCAAGGGCAAGATGGTCGACCGCGCCAAGAACTGACGCCCCCGCCGCGGCGGAGGCAGGGCGGCCCCGGGGGAGGACCCGGGGCCGCCTTTTTCATGTCAGCAGGGGCGCGCGAGGACCAGAACCCAGGTCTCGCCGGTGCCGGCAAAGCCGAACTGGGTGACCTGCGGGTTGAGGATGTTGGCGCGGTGATCGGGGCTGTCCATCCAGAGCGCCACGGTGGACCGGATGTCGGGCGTGCCGTTCGCCACGTTCTCGGCCGAGGTGCAGGCGCTGTAGCCCGCCCGCTGCAGCCGGTCGGTCAGGGTGGAGCCGTCGGCGCCGATATGGCCGAGGCGGCCGGAGCGGTGCAGGTCGTCGGCCTGCGCCTGGGCCGCGGCCTGCAGCGCGGGCGAGTGGATCAGGGGCCGGATCATGCCCTGGGTGGCGCGCCGCGCCGAAAGCTGGGTGCCGGCCGAGGCGATGTCGACGGTGGCGCCGGCCGAAAGCCGCTCGGTGCCGGGCGCAGGCGCGCAGGCGGCGAGCGCGGACAGGAGCACGAACGCAAGGATGCGGGGGGTCATGGGTCTGCCTTTGGGCTGCTCGGGGTGTTTTCCCACAGGATGAGCCCGGCGCGCGCGCCGCACAAGGGGGGCGTAAGGGCCGCCGGGGGCGTCAAGGCGGCAGGCTGTGGATGGAATTGGGAGTTGTTTGCAGAAGTGCAAGGAATTAGCCGGAAACGGCCCTGGCCAAGCGTCAATGCAATTGAATTGGGCTACTCACCGCGCGCAAGCGCATCGGCAAGACGCCGCTGATGCTCCAGCACGACGGGCAGGTCTAGCGTCGTGATCCGCCCCTCGGCCACGATCCGGCGCCCCTCGACCAAGAGGTCGCGTACCCGGGTCGGGCCGGCCAGCAGCAGCGCGGCGGGATCCCAGCTTCCAGCGGCCTCGACGCCCGACACGTCCCAGACCGCGATGTCGGCGCGGTAGCCCGGCACCAGCTGGCCCAGCTCGGCCCCGCGTCCCAGCACCTCGGCGCCGCCGCGGGTGGCGAGGCGCAGGGCCTCGCGGGGCGACATGGCGTTGGGCCCCGACGCGACCCGCTGCAACAGCATCGCCATGCGCGCCTCGGCCACGAGGTTGCCCGCGTCGTTCGAGGCCGACCCGTCGACGCCAAGGCCCACCGGCACGCCCGCGTCCCGCATCGCGCGCACCGGCGCGATGCCCGAGGCGAGGCGGCAGTTGGAACAGGGGCAATGGGCGACACCGGTCCGGCTGCGGGAGAAAAGGTCGATCTCGCCCGCGTCGAGCTTCACGCAATGGGCGTGCCAGACATCGGGGCCGGTCCAGCCAAGATCCTCGGCATACTGGCCGGGGCGGCAGCCGAATTTTTCCAGCGAATAGGCGATGTCCTCGTCGTTCTCGGCGAGGTGGGTGTGCAGCATCACCCCCTTGTCGCGGGCAAGGAGAGCCGCGTCTCGCATCAGCTCGCGGCTGACGGAAAAGGGCGAACAGGGCGCGACGCCGACGCGGATGAGGGAGGCGGGCGCGGGATCGTGGAAGGCGTCGATGACGCGGAGGCAGTCCTTCAGGATCGCGGCCTCGTCCTCGACCAGCGTGTCGGGGGGCAGGCCGCCCTGCGACTGTCCGATCGACATGGCACCGCGGGTGGCGTGGAAGCGCAGGCCGATTTCGGCCGCCGCGGCGATGGTGTCGTCGAGCCGCGCGCCGTTGGGGTAGAGATAGAGGTGGTCGGACGACAGGGTGCAACCCGACAGCGCCAGTTCGGCCAGCCCGGTCAAGGCCGAGACGCGCATGTGCTCGGGCGTGAAGCGCGCCCAGATCGGGTAGAGCGTGGTCAGCCAGCCGAAGAGCGCCGCGTCCTGAGCGCCCGGCACCGCGCGGGTCAACGACTGGTAGAGGTGGTGGTGCGTGTTCACGAGGCCGGGCGTCACCACGCAGCCGGCGCAGTCCAGCACCTCGCCGGTGGTCCGCAGCCCCTGCCCCACCGCCGCGATGGCGCCGTCGCGGATCAGGAGGTCGGCGCCGGCCAGGTCCGTGCCCGCGTCGTCCATCGTGACGAGGACGGAGGCGCGGCGCAGCAGCAGCTCAGGCATCGGGCACCTGCGACAGGAGCGCCAGCGCCGCGGCGTGGATCTCGGGGTTGGCGGCGGCGAGCGCGCGGCCGCCGCCATGCACGGGGCGCCCGCGCCAGTCGGTGACGACGCCGCCCGCGGCCTCGATCACGGCGATGGGGGCGCAGATGTCGTAAGGGGCGAGGCCGGCCTCGATCACAAGGTCCACCTGCCCCGCCGCGACCAGGGCATAGGCGTAGCAATCCATGCCGTAGCGCGTCAGGCGGACCCGGTCGCGCACCGCCTCGAAGCCCGCGCGCTCGGCCGGCGTGCCGACCTCGGGGAAGGTGGTGAACAGCACCGCCTCGGACAGCGGGCGGGGCGGGCGCGTGGCCAGCGGGCGGGCACCCTGCGGCCCCGACAGCGCGGCGCGGCCGAAGCCGCCCTCGAACCGCTCGCCGATGTAGGGCTGGTCGATCAGGCCGTAGATCGGGCCGTCGGCATCGGTCAGCGCGATCAGCACGCCCCAGCTGGGGGTGCCGGACATGAAGGCGCGGGTGCCGTCGATGGGGTCGATGACCCAGGTCAGGCCGCTGGTGCCGGGTTTCGCCGCCTCCTCCTCGCCGAGAATGGCGTCGTCGGGGCGCAGCCGGGCAAGCACGGCGCGCATCGCGGCCTCGGCGGCGCGGTCGGCCTCGGTCACAGGGTCGAAACGGCCGACGCCCTTGTCCTCGGTGACGAGGCCCGTGCTGCGGAAATGGGGCAGGATCGCGGCCCGCGCGGCGTCGGCCACCGCATGGGCGGCGGCGATCAGCGCGGCGGGGTCGGGCTGGTCATGCCGGGGGCGCAAGGCTCCGGTCAGGGGATCCATCATGGGGCCTCCGGGGGATGCGGGTCTGGAACGCATCGCGGAGGGGACACGATCCCCTGACCGGGGTCAAGCGCCGGTCGCCGTCAGGCGGCGGCGTCGGACAGGACGCGGGCGAGCTCGAACAGCCGCCGGCGCTGGTTCTCGGGGATCGCGTAGTAGGAGCGGACCAGCTCCAGCGCTTCCTTGTCGCCAAGGATGTCGCCCGGAACCCCGGCCATGCCCGCATCGGTCGTCTGCGCGGCGTCGGCCCCGTCCATCCCCTCGAAGAAATACGCCACCGGCACCGAGAGCGCCTCGGCGATGTCCCACAGGCGCGAGGCGCTGATGCGGTTCATGCCGGTCTCGTATTTCTGGATCTGCTGGAACTTGATGCCGACCTTTTCGGCCAGCTGCTGCTGGGTCATTCCGACCATCCAGCGGCGGTGTCGGACCCGCTTTCCGACATGAACGTCTACAGGGTGCTTCAAGACCCCCTCCTGTTGTTGCCAAACCAAGAACCTGCCACCCTGCCACACGAACCCCGGGCGCAAGCCACCACCGGGACACCGGCGACGACTGGCAGATAGCGCGCCGAGGTCGGAAATCAATCCTTTGGAGAGTCGGCCCCGCCACGTTCACCTTGCGGGGGCACTCCGGCCGGGCCGACCCCTTAAACGCGCACTCTGGCAACCATACTCGCCTTATGCGTGTCCCGCAACCTCGCATTAACCTTTGCGCCCCTCTGGCCGCGCCCCCGGTCGGCGGCTAGGCTGGGCCGAACCACGGCGGAGACAAGCGATGCGGGCCTTTCAGGTGCAGGAGATCGGGGCGGAACCGGGGCTGGCGGAGCTGCCGCTGCCCGAGCCGGGGCCGGGCGAGATCCGGGTGCGGATCGCGGCCTGCGGCCTGAACTTCGCCGACCTGCTGATGATCAAGGGCCAGTACCAGGACACGCCGCCCGCCCCCTTCACGCTGGGCATGGAGCTGTCCGGCGTGGTCGATGCGCTGGGGCCGGGCGTCGGGGGGCCGGCGCCGGGCACCCGCGTCGCGGTGTTCGCCGGCAAGTCGGGGCTGGCCGAATACGGGGTGTTCGAGGCGGCCCGCGCGGTGCCGATCCCCGACGCGATGACCTTCGAGGAGGCGGCGGGGTTCCTGGTGGCCTATGGCACCTCGCACCTGGCGCTGGCGCACCGCGCCGGGCTGAAGCCGGGCGAGCGTCTGCTGGTGCTGGGCGCCGCGGGGGGCGTCGGGCTGACGGCGGTGGAGCTGGGGGCGGTGATGGGCGCCGAGGTGATCGCGGTGGCCCGCGGCGCCGACAAGCTGGCCGTCGCACGGGCCGCGGGCGCGACCCACCTGATCGACAGCGAGACGGCGGACCTGCGCGCCGCGCTCAAGGCGCTGGGCGGGGTCGACGTGGTCTACGATGCGGTGGGCGGCGCGGCCTTCGACGCGGCGCTCAGGGCGGCGCGGCCCGAGGGGCGGGTGCTGGTGATCGGCTTCGCCAGCGGCGAGGTCCCCCAGATCCCGGCCAACCTGCTCCTGGTCAAGAACATTTCCGTCCTGGGCCTGTACTGGGGCGGCTACCTGCGCTTTGCCCCCGAGGTGCTGACGGCCAGCCTGTCCGAGCTGATGGCGCTCTACGCGGCCGGCCGCATCCGCCCCCATGTCAGCGCCACCTTCCCGCTGGAGCGGGCCGCCGAGGCGCTGGCGCTCCTGAAAAGCCGGCGCAGCACGGGCAAGGTGGTCGTCACGATGTGACCGCTCAGAGGCTGCGGAAGGACGCCCGCGTCAGTTCGCACAGCGCATCCAGCGGGCGGCCCTGGTTCAGCTCGGAACGGTACAGGTTGATGCGGATCTGCGGCAGCATCGGCAAGGCGCCGCCGTGGGACACGCGTTCCACGTAGGGCGGCTCGGTCCCTTCGATGCAGGCGTGGACGGCCAGGTCGGCCGAGATCGACGCCTCGACCGTGCGGGTCGAATCGCTTTCCACCGCCATCTCCCAGGGGATGCCCGCCCGGTCCAGCGCCGCCTGCACCGAGGACCGGAAGATGCAGGCATGTTCGAAGGCGAGCCGCAGCGGCCGCTGCTTCCACATCTGCCCGCCCTCGGCCCCCACCCAGACCAGCGAGCGGGTGATCAGCGTCTCGCCGCCGGCGTCGCAATCGGCCTCGGTGGTCAGGATCGCGTCGAGCTCGCCACGGGCGAACATGCGCTTGAGCCGCTCGGTGTAGGACGAGATCAGCTGCACCTTCACCCGCGGGAAATCCACCGCCAGCCGGTGCAGCACCTGCGGGATCGCCGGGTAGACGATGTCGTGCGGCACGCCCAGCGTCAGGACGCCCTCGTAATCCGACGCGGTCAGGCGCTGCAGCACCTCGTCGTTCAGCTCCAGCATCCGCCGGGCATAGCCCAGCATCTGTTCGCCCGGCCCCGTCAGCACCAGCCGGCGGGTCGAGCGGTCGAACAGGCCGACGTCCAGCATCTCCTCCAAGCGCTTGATCTGCATGGAAACCGCCGATTGCGTCAGGTTCAGGTAGCCCGAGGCCTTGGTCACGCCGCCGGCGTCGGCGACGGCCACGAAGGCGCGGAGGGCGGTCAGGTCGAGGTTGCGCGGCATATCACGTCCTGTGATCTCAAAAATCAGAAACATTCACTTTCAACATGCATAACTGCTCACATATATCAAGCATCGAAATCTCCCCCTGTTCTTGGATCACGACTCGCGAAAGGACTACCCGATGACCGACATCATGGCATCGCATGGGGCGGCCGCCATGGGCGGTGCCGCCTCCCCCCTCACCCGGCTCGGCGCCTGGCTCGCCGCCTGGCAAAGCCGCCGCAGCCTGAGCCGGCTCGACGCCCGCCAGCGCCGTGACTTCGGCCTGCCGCAGCCCGCGGCCGCCCAGGTCGACGTGCAGCCCGGCTGGGACGTGGGCCTGCTCGGCCTGCGCTGACACGGGGCCTGCCCCGTCTTTCCCGCCGAAGGGATAGGAAAAAACTATGGCGCCGCAGCCCCCCGCTGCGGCGTCACTTTCTTGAAAACCAAGGCCATGTCGCCAATATTCGACTCAAGGATGGGTGGCCCGCGCGCGCGATCGCGCCGGCGGCCCTGCCCGTACAGTGTCTTTAGGAGGGATACATGGCTGACTACCAGACGATCCGGGCCGGCGTCTCCGGCGCCCGTGCCGCCCAGATCGACGAGGGCCTGCGCGCCCACATGAACAAGGTCTATGCCACCATGTCCGGTGGCATGCTGATCACGGCCGGCGCCGCCTGGGCGATCGCCAACCTCGCCGTCACCAGCGACCCGACCGGCGCGACCGTCGCGCTGCGCGACGGCCAGTACCTGACGGGGCTGGGCGAGCTGCTCTACACCACGCCGCTGCGCTGGGTGGTGATGTTCGCGCCGCTGGCGTTTATCCTGTTCGGCTGGGGCGCCCTGATGCGGCGCGGCTCGGCCGCGGCGGTGTCGCTGGGCTTCTTCGTCTTCGCGGCCGTCATGGGCGTGTCGATGAGCTCGATCTTCCTCGTCTTCACGTCCTACTCGATCGTGCAGACCTTCCTCGTGACCGCCATCGCCTTCGCAGGCCTCAGCCTCTGGGGCTACACCACGAAGCGCGACCTGTCGGGCATGGGCAGCTTCCTGATCATGGGCGTGATCGGCCTGATCGTGGCGATGATCATCAACATCTTCCTGCAGTCGCCGGCGATGATGTTCGCGATCTCGGCCATCGGCATCCTGATCTTCGCGGGCCTGACCGCCTTCCACACCCAGGAGATCAAGTCGACCTACGTCGCGCACGCCGTGCACGGCGACCAGGAATGGCTGGACAAGGCCGCGATCGACGGGTCGCTGAACCTCTACATCTCGTTCCTGAACATGTTCCAGTTCCTGCTCATGTTCATGGGGCAGCAGGAATAACCCCTGCGCCACAGCGTTCCGAACAGGGCCGGGATACACTCCCGGCCCTTTTTTCGTGGCGTCACGGAAACTTCACGGGGCGGCGCCCGGCCCCTTGCCATATGGCTGCGACATGACGGACACGCCTGCCCCTGCCCCTGCCTCCGGCCCCGCCGACGCCCCTGCCGCCCCGCCGGTCGCCCCGCCGGGCCTGGCCGACATCACCCGCGTCTTCGCGCGGATCGGCGTGCTGTCCTTCGGGGGGCCCGCGGCGCAGATCGCGCTGATGCACAAGGAGCTGGTCGAGGACCGGCCATGGCTGACCGAGCGGCAGTTCCTGACCGCGCTCAGCTTCTGCATGTTGCTGCCGGGCCCCGAGGCGATGCAGCTGGCCACCTATTCCGGCTGGCGGCTGGCGGGGCTGCGCGGCGGGCTGATCGCGGGGCTCCTGTTCGTGCTGCCGGGGGCGGCGGTGATCCTGGCGCTGGCGTCGCTCTACGCGGGCGTCGGCGACCTGCCGCTGGTGCAGGCGCTGTTCCTCGGGATCAAGGCCGCGGTCATCGTGATCGTCCTGCAGGCGCTGCGCAAGGTCGCGAAGAAGGCGCTGACGCGGCCGCTGGCCTGGGCCATCGCGGGGGCGGCCTTCCTCGCGCTGGCCGTGGGGCAGGTGCCCTTCCCCGTCGTGATCCTGGCCGCCGCGGTGCTGGGCGCGCTGACGCTGGGGACCGCGCCGGCCGACGGCCCCGCGCCGCCCCGCGTGGCGCTGCGCGACACGGGGCGGGTGGTGGCGGTCTGGGGGGCGATCTGGCTCCTGCCGCTGGCGGCGCTGTGGGTGGTGGCGCCGGGGGGCCTCCTGGCCGAGATCGGGCTGTTCTTCGCCAAGCTCGCGGTCGTCACCTTCGGCGGGGCCTACGCGGTGCTTGCCTACATGGTGCAGGAGGTGGTGGGCACCCACGGCTGGCTGACCACGGCGCAGATGATGGACGCGATGGGGCTGGCCGAGACCACGCCCGGGCCGCTGATCCTGGTGACGGAATTCGTGGCCTTCCTTGCCGGCGCGCAGGCGGGGGGCTGGGCGATGGGCCTCGCCGCCGCGGTGGTCACGCTCTGGGTCACCTTCGCGCCCTGCTTCCTGTGGATCTTCGTCGGCGCGCCTTACGTCGACTGGATCGCCACCCGGCCGCGCCTGACCGGGGCGCTGTCGGCGATCACGGCGGCGGTGGTGGGGGTGATCCTGAACCTGTCGCTGTGGTTCGGGCTGCATGTCCTGTTCGCCGAGCACGCCCCCGGACCTGGCGGGCTGCGCCTGCCGGTGCTCGCCAGCCTCGATGTCGCCGCGCTGGGGCTGACGGTGCTGGCCGCGGGGCTGCTCTGGGGCCTGCGGCTCGACCTTCTGAAGGTGCTGCCGCTGATGGCGCTGGCGGGTCTTGGCCTCAGCTGGGCCACGACCGGGATTTGAGGTGTTGACTCGCCGCCCGCGCCAAGTAAAAGGCACGGTCTCAAGAGAGTTTCCGCGCGGCGCCGCCGCCGCGCCCCGAATTGACCGCAGGAGCCCGACCCATGGCGAAGCCGACGACCATCAAGATCCGCCTCAACTCGACCGCCGGGACGGGCCACTTCTACGTGACCAAGAAGAACGCCCGCACCATGACCGAGAAGATGACCGTACGAAAGTACGATCCGGTGGCGCGCAAGCACGTCGAATACAAGGAAGGCAAGATCAAGTAATCTGCGCTTCCATATCCGACCTGAGGGCCGCGCCGGGACACCGACGCGGCCCTTTTTCGTTTTTCGACCGTCAGGAGGCCCCGAGATGGCCGACGAGATCACGATCAGACCGACCCACGCCCATGACCTTGCCGCCGTCGACGCCCTGCTTGCGGCGAGCTACCCGTCGATCCTGAAGCGCGACTACGCGCCCTCGGTGCTGGTCACGGCGCTGCCCATCATCTCCCGCGCGAACCCGGCGCTCCTGCGCTCGGGCAGCTACTACATGGCCGAGGACGGCGATGGCCGGGCGCTGGCGGCGGGCGGCTGGTCGCGCGGGGCGCCGCAGGGCGGCGCGGGCCGGCCCGAGATCGGGCACGTCCGCCACGTGGCGACGCACCCCGCGCACCTGCGCAAGGGGCTGGCGCAGGCGATCCTGACCCGCGTGCTGGCCGAGGCGCTGGCCGCGGGGGTGGAGCGGATGGTGTGCCAGTCGACCCTGACGGCGGTGCCCCTCTACACCGCCATGGGGTTCCGCACCCGGGGCGAGATCGCCGTGCGCCTCGCCCCCGGCATCACCTTCCCGGCGGTGGAGATGGAGCGCCTGCTCTGACCGGCGCGCGGGCAAGATCCTTGCAAGGATCTTGCCAAGGCCCTTGCAAGGGCCTTGCCAGTCTCTTGCAAGAGACTGGCGGCTCACAGCTCCACAGTCACCCCCGGGTCGGGGTCGAGCACCCGCACCCCCGGCAGTGCCGCCTTCAGCGCGGCCGCCGACTGCTCCAGCAGCGGGAAGGTCCGGTAGTGATAGGGAATCACCGTCTTGAAGCTGAACAGCTTCGACGCCGCGTAGGCCGCCCGCTTCATGTCCATGGTGTAGTGCCCGCCGGCGCACAGGATGCCCACGTCGGGGGCGTGGATGTCGGCCCAGACCTTCATGTCGGCCATCACGTCGGTGTCCCCGGACACGTAGACGCCGCGGCCGGCACCCTCGATGATGTAGCCCGCCTCGGTGCCGACGAAGACCGGGCCGTCCGGCCCCGACATCGACGAGGAATGGGTGGCGTTCACCATCGTCACCGCGACCTCGCCCAGCCGCACCGTGCCGCCCTTGTTGAAGCCGTTGGCCTTCAGCCCGTGCGCCGCGCCCCAGCGGCCCATCAGCTCGACCATGCCGTAGACCGGCACGTCCAGCGACCGCGCCAGCTCGGCCACGCCGCCGGTGTGGTCGTCATGCCCGTGGGTGATGAAGATCGCGGTGACGCCCTCGAACACCGCGGCGCGGCGGTCGGCGGGAAACATCGGGTTTCCCGGCTCCCAGGGGTCGATCAGCAGGACCTGATCGGCGATCTCCAGTCGAACGCCGGCGTGTCCCAGCCAGGTGTATTTCATGTCGGTTGCCCTCCGTGCGGCCAGTGCGTCGCCGCAGGATAGCCGCGCGTCGGGCCGGGGGGAAAGGGCTCAGGCCCCGGCGCGGGCCAGCAGGCGCCGGACGGCGAGGTGGCCGAGGCACAACAGCGCCGTCACCAGCCCCGAGGCCGGGATCAGCGCGAGGGCGGTGGGCTGCAGGGCGGGGAACATCGACATCGACAGCGGCAGGAGCAACTGGATCGTGATGACGAAGCCCGCCACCGCGGGGAACAGGATGTTTGCGACGGCGCGCAGGAAAAGCATGATCGGATACCCCGCTGGCTGGGACCGGTGACGGTGACGTTGCCCGGTCAGCTTCGCTTTCGATCCCGGCAACAATGCGGCAGGTGTGGGGTGATTTCGTCCCGCGGCCGCGAAAATCGCCCGCGCCGCGGGCCGGGCCCGGACACATGCTTGCGGGCCGCGCGGCACGCCGCTAAACCGCGCCCTGTTCCCGCTCTGGAGGCCCCGAGAGATGTCCATCGACCGCGCCACCGCCGCCAAGGTCGCCAAGCTCGCCCGGATCCGGGTCGAGGAGGCCGACCTGCCCGCGCTCGCCGACGAGTTCAACGCCATCCTCGGCTTCATCGAGCAGCTGCAGGAGCTGGACGTGAGCGACGTGGAGCCGATGGTCAGCGTGACGCCGATGCGGCTCGCCCGCCGCGTGGACGCGGTGACCGATGGCGACCGGCAGGCGCAGGTGCTGGCCAACGCGCCCGACGCGCGCGAGGGCTTTTTCGCGGTGCCCAAGGTGGTGGAGTGACCATGTCCGACCTGACGAAACTGACCATCGCCGAGGCCCGCGACGCGCTCCGCCGGGGCGACACGACCGCCGTCGCGCTGACCGAGGCCTGCCTCGCCGCCATCGACGCCGCCGACGCGCTGGGCGCCTTCGTCCACAAGACGCCCGAGATCGCGCTGGACCGCGCCCGCGCCGCCGATGCGCGGCTGGCCGCGGGCGACGCGCCCGACCTGTGCGGCATCCCCGTGGGCATCAAGGACCTGTTCTGCACCGAGGGCGTGCCGTCCCAGGCCGCCTCGAAGATCCTCGAAGGCTTCCGCCCGCCCTATGAATCGACCGTCTCCGCGCAGCTGCGCGACGCGGGCGCCGTCATGCTGGGCAAGCTGAACATGGACGAGTTCGCCATGGGCTCGTCGAACGAGACCTCGGTCTACGGCAACGCCGTGAACCCCTGGCGCGCCGGCAACTCCGACGCCGCGCTGACGCCGGGCGGGTCCTCGGGCGGGTCCGCCGCCGCCGTGGCCGCCGACCTCTGTCTCGCGGCCACCGGCACCGACACCGGCGGCTCGATCCGCCAGCCCGCCGCCTTCACCGGCATCGTGGGGCTGAAGCCCACCTACGGCCGCTGCTCGCGCTGGGGCATCGTCGCCTTCGCCTCGTCGCTCGACCAGGCGGGCCCGATGACCAAGACGGTGCGCGACGCGGCCATCATGGGCGCGGCGATGATGGGCCACGACCCGAAGGATTCCACCTCCGCCGACCTGCCCGTCCCCGATTTCGAGGCCATGCTGACCGGCGACATCCGCGGCAAGGTCATCGGCATTCCGCGCGAATACCGCATGGACGGGATGCCCGCCGAGATCGAGGCGCTCTGGGCCCGCGGCCGCGAGATGCTGGCCGACGCCGGCGCCGTGATCCGCGACATCAGCCTGCCGCACACGAAATACGCGCTGCCCGCCTACTACGTCATCGCGCCGGCCGAGGCGTCGTCGAACCTCGCCCGCTACGACGGGGTCCGCTACGGCTACCGGGCCAAGCTCGCGCAGGGCGACGGCGTCACCGAGATGTACGAGAAGACCCGCGCCGAGGGCTTCGGCCCCGAGGTGCGCCGCCGCGTGATGGTCGGCACCTACGTCCTGTCGGCGGGCTACTACGACGCCTACTACAACCGCGCCCGCAAGGTCCGCACCCTCATCAAGCGCGACTTCGAAGAGGCCTTCGCCGCCGGCGTCGACGCGATCCTGACGCCCGCGACGCCGTCGGCGGCCTTCGAGCTGGGCAAGAAACACAGCGACCCGGTCGAGATGTACCTGAACGACGTCTTCACCGTGACCGTGAACCTCGCCGGGCTGCCGGGCCTCGCCGTGCCCGCGGGGCTCGACGCGGCCGGCCTGCCGCTCGGGCTGCAGCTGATCGGCAAGCCCTGGGAAGAGGGCGAGCTGCTCAACATCGGCTACGCGCTGGAGCAGGCCGCCGGATTTGTGGCGAAACCCGCGAAATGGTGGTAACCTGCCCGAAACGATAAGCTTTCGAGGCAGGCACATGATCAGGATCCGTTCGGGCGCAGCCGCGCTCCTCGTTGCCGTTGCGACGCTCGCCGCCTGCGGCGGGGGCGCGCCCCCCAACGACGTGGCCGAGGGCGTCGGGTTCCAGGACTACGCCGCCTGGCAGGCGCGCCGCGCGCAGCTCCGCGGCGAGGCCCCGCCGCCCGTCGCCGCCGCCGTGGTGCCGCCCTCGGCGCCGCTGGCCGCCACCCTGCCCCCTGTGGCCCCGGCCCCCGCCCCGGTCACGGTGGCCACCGCACCCGCCCCGACGACCCCCGACCCGATCGCCGCCCGCGCCGCCGCCGCCATCGCCGCGGCCGAGGCCGCGCCGCGCGCGGCCCCTGCCCCCGCCGCCGCGCCCGTCCCGGTGACGCTTGCCAGCGCCCCCCTGCCTGCCGCGGCCGTGGCCAACCCCGGCATCTCGGACGAACAGGATTTCGCCGCCGTCTCGGGCCGCGAAACCATCGAAAGCGACGCCGAGCGCCTGGCCCGGATGCAGGCCGAGCGCGTGGTGATCCAGCCGACCGCCGTGCCCGACCGCCCCGAGGGCCTCGGCCCCAACATCATCGACTACGCGCTGGCCACCACCCACCCGGTCGGCGAGGCGCGCTACAGCCGCCGCCCGGTCTCGGAGACACGCCACCAGCGCGCCTGCATCGCCTTCCGCTCGGCCGACCTCGCGCAGGAATGGTTCCTGCAGAACGGCGGGCCGGGGCGCGACCGGCAGGGTCTCGACCCCGACGGCGACGGCTACGCCTGCGCCTGGAACCCCGCGGTCTACCGCGCCGCCGCGGCGGCCGCCCGGAATTGAGCCTGTCGCCCAATTTCGGGCCCCGCCGCGACGGGCTCGTCCCCGAGCTCGTGGTGCTGCATTACACGGCGATGGCCGACTGCGACGCGGCGCTCCGGGTGCTGTGTTCGCCCGAGCGCGAGGTCTCGGCGCATTACCTCATCCGCCGGGACGGGCGCGTGGTGGCGCTGGTCGACGAGGCGATGCGCGCCTGGCACGCGGGTGCGGGGGAATGGCGCGGGCGCGGCGACGTGAACTCGCGGTCGATCGGGATCGAGCTTGACAATGACGGGCTTTCGCCCTTCGCCGCGCCGCTGATGGACGCGCTGGAGGCGCTCCTGCCCGGAATCCTGTCGCGCTGGTCAATCCCGCCCGAGGGGGTGATCGGCCATTCCTGCATGGCGCCCGGGCGCAAGATCGACCCCGGCCCCCGCTTCGACTGGCGGCGGCTGGGGCGATCCGGCCTCGCCGTCTGGCCTAGGGGTGCGGGGACGGCCCCGGTCGACCCGGAGCGGTTCCGCGCCGACGCCCGCGCCTTCGGCTTTCCCGATGTGGATGACGACCTGCTCCTCCAGGCCGTGCGCCTGCGCTTCCGCGCCGGCGCGCGGGGGCCGCTCGACGGGCGCGATTGCGCCCTGCTCGCCGAGATGGCGGCGCGCTTCGGGGCTTGAACCGGGGCGCCGGGGCGCGTAGCTGACAGGGGCGCGGAGGGCCGGATGGCCGCGGGCGGGCGACCGCTCGAGGAAAGTCCGGACTCCCTGAAGCCACGGTGCCGGGTAACGCCCGGGCGGAGCGATCCGACGGACAGCGCCACAGAAATGAAACTACCCTTGTCCGCAGGGGAAAAGGTGAAACGGTGGGGTAAGAGCCCACCGCGCGACGGGCAACCGGAGCGGCACGGCAAGCCCCACCGGGAGCAATGCCGAATAGGGATGCCGCGGGGGCGACCCCGGGGGCCGGCTTCGCCCCCAGGCATCCGGGTTGGCAGCTTGAGGCGCGGGGGCAACCCCGCGTCCAGAGGAATGGCCATCCAGAGGGGGGCGACCCCCTTGGACAGAATCCGGCTTACAGGCCCTCCGCGCAAATCGCCTGTGCCGCCGCCGCCCCTTGTGCACCCGCGCGCGGGTTGCGTGTGCGGGAGCCTCCCCTTTCGGCGGCAAAGCCGCCTGTCGGGCGGCGGGCGGGAGTATTTGAAAAGCAAAGATGACCAGGGCGGCACCTCCCCTCATCTTTGCTTTCCAAATACCTCCGGGGGGAGGCGCCAAAGGCGCCGGGGGGCTGGCCCCCCTCTCGCTTTCTTCCCTTTGCAACATGCGATCAGGAGCCCGCGCCGCGCCAGCGGCGCGCGCCCCGGCGACGGCGAAGCCGGCGCAACCCCTTTACCGCCGCGACGCGAAGAAGTCCTTCAGGAGCGCCGCCGCCTCGGTCTCGCCGATCCCGCCATAGACCTCGGGCGCCCAATGCGCCTGCGGATGGTCGAAGACCCGCGGCCCCTGCGCCACGCCCCCCGATTTCGGATCGCTCGCCCCGTAGTAGAGCCGCGACAGCCGCGCCGCCGCGATGGCGCCCGCGCAGGCCGGGCAGGGCTCCAGCGTCACCCAGAGGTCGCAGCCCGTCAGCCGTTCCGACCCCAGCGCCGCGCAGGCCGCGCGGATCGCCAGCATCTCGGCATGGGCGGTGGGGTCGGTGCGTTCCCGCATCCGGTTGCGCCCGCGGGCGACGATCGCCCCGTCTTTCACCACCACCGCGCCCACGGGCACCTCGCCCGCGGCGGCGGCGGCCCGCGCCTCCTCCAGCGCGGCGTCCATGAAGGAGAGGAAACCGGTCATGCGCCCCTGATCCCGCCTTTCGCCGGCGCTGTCAAACCGCTAGGAGGGGTCCATGTCCGAGCCTGAACGCATCGCCAAACGCCTGAGCCGCGCCGGGGTCGCCTCGCGCCGGGAGGCCGAGCGCATGATCGAGGCCGGCCGCGTCGCCGTGAACGGCAAGCTGATCGCCAGCCCCGCCCTCAACGTCACCGACCACGACCGGATCACCGTGGACGGCCAGCCGCTGCCCGAGGCCGAGCGCCCGCGGCTCTGGCTCTACCACAAGCCCGCGGGCCTCGTGACCAGCGCCAAGGACGAGAAGGGCCGCGAGACGGTCTTCGACAAGCTGCCCGAGGGGATGCCGCGGGTGATGAGCGTGGGGCGGCTCGACCTGACGTCCGAGGGGCTGCTGCTGCTCACCAACGACGGCGGGCTGAAGCGCAAGCTGGAACTGCCCGCCACCGGCTGGCTGCGGAAGTACCGGGTGCGGGTCAAGGGCACGCCGACCGACGCTGACCTCGAGCCGCTGCGCAAGGGGATCGAGGTGGAGGGCGAGCGCTTCCAGGGGATGGAGGTGCGCCTCGACCGCCAGCAGGGCGCCAACGCCTGGCTGACCGTGGGCCTGCGCGAGGGCAAGAACCGCGAGATCCGCCGCGCGATGGCCGAGATCGGGCTCGACGTGAACCGCCTGATCCGCATTTCCTACGGCCCCTTCCGCCTGAACGAGCTGAAGCCCGGCGAGGTCGAGGAGGTCAAGCCGCGGGTCCTGCGCGACCAGCTGGGGCTGGAGGCGGCGGTGGAGGGGCACGCGGTGGCGAAGCCCAAGCGGCCGTTCCGCAAGAAGCCTAGCCCTTCCGCTCCCCGTCGTCCGCGCTGAGGCTTTCGCGCTCGATCAGCCGGGACTGGGCCATGAAGGCCACGAACAGGAAGGCGGGCAGGCCGAAAGTCTCGAAGGTCACCCAGAATTCCGTCGATTGCGTCCGCCAGACCGCCTCGTTCGCCACCGCCATCAGCGCGAAGGTGGCCGCGATGCGCCGCGACAGGATCAGCCAGCCGCGGTCCGACATCGGCAGCATCTCCCCCATCAGCACCTTGAGCCAGCCCTGCCCGCGCAGGAGCCCGATGCCCAGCGTCACCGCGAAGAACCCGTAGACCAGCGTCGTCTTCATCTTGAAGAAGCGCTCGTCGTTCAGCCACACGGTCAGCCCGCCGAACACGACCACCATGACCGCCGTGAAGACCTGGATGCGGGAGATCCGGCCCGTCAGCTTCCACAGGATCCCCATGGACAGGAGCAGGAGCGGCACGAAGCCCGCCGTCACCAGGATGAAGCCGTCGTAGTCGCGCCCGCCGATCGTCCAGGTCACGTCCTGGAACCGCATGTAGGCCAGGAAGAACAGGATCGGCGGCCCGAGTTCCAGGCCCTGCCGGAGCCAGGGGTTGACGGCTTTCTCCTGTCGCATCGGGGCTCCTTTCATCCGCCCGCCTCAACTATCACCGCGCCCGCCGCGATCAACCCCATCAGGGCCAGCCGCCGCGGCCCGACCCGTTCGCCGAGGAACAGCCAGCCGATCAGCGCGGCGAATACGGTGGAGGTCTCGCGCAGCACCGCGGCCTCGCCGACCTGGTCGAGGCGGGTGGCGAGCATGATCGAGCCGAAGCTGGCAAAGGCGACAAGGCCTCCGAAGAGGCCGCGGAGCGCCAGCGGCCCGGCCGGCGGTTTCTCGGGCAGGCGCCTGTAGAAGCGCCAGGCGAGCACCGGGAACAGGAGCCCGTCGATCAGGAAGAACCAGGCGAGGAAGGTGAAGGGGTCGGCCGTCGCCCGGATGCCATAGGCGTCGTAGGTGGTATAGAGCGCGACGAAGAGGCCCGTCAGCACGGCGAAGCCCAGCGCCGGCACCAGCGTGTCGCGGGCCACCGTGACGTGGATCATGTTGTAGGCCGCAAGCCCGTAGAGCCCCGCCAGCAGCACCGCGACGCCCAGCCATTGCAGCGGCGCGAAGGTCTCGCCGAAGATCAGCCAGGCTCCGATGATCGCGAACAGCGGCCCGGTGCCCCGCATCACCGGGTAGACGACGGTATAGGCCCCGCGGCGGTAGCTCGCCAGCGTCGCCCATTTGTAGAGCACGTGGATGACGAAGGCGCCGGCGAAGATCGGCCACATGTGCGGCTCGGGCCAGGGCACCACGAAGAAGGCGAAGGGGGCGGCCATCGCGGCGTAGCTTGCGTCGATGGCGCCGCGGGCCAGCAGCGGGTCGTGGCGGCCCTTCTGCAGCGCGCCGAACACCGCGTGGAGCAGCGCGGCCAGCAGCGCCAGCATCGTGGCGACCGTTCCGGCGGCGGCGGTGCCCTCGATCGAGGTGATCCAGGCGCTCATGGGGCGTCAGCGGGCATTCTGCTCACAGGGGCTGTGGATGGATGTCAGGAATTCTCAACACCGACAAGGGCATTGGCGAAGTCCTGCGGGTCGAAAGGTTGCAGATCATCAATCTGCTCACCCACCCCGATGGCATGGATCGGCAGGCCGAAACGGTCGGCCAGCGCCACCAGCACCCCGCCCTTGGCGGTCCCGTCGAGCTTGGTCATCACCAGGCCGGTCACATCCGCCATCTTCTGGAAGATCTCGACCTGGTTCAGGGCGTTCTGCCCCGTGGTGGCGTCGAGCACCAGGAGCGTGTTGTGCGGCGCGTCGGGGTCCTTCTTGCGGATGACGCGGACGATCTTGGCCAGTTCCTCCATCAGGTCGGCGCGGTTCTGCAGCCGCCCTGCGGTGTCGATCAGCAACAGGTCCGCGCCCTCGGCCTCGGCCCGGCCCATGGCGTCGAAGGCCAGCGCCGCGGGGTCCGACCCCTCGGGCGCGGTCAGGACGGGCACGCCGGCGCGTTGCCCCCAGACCTGCAGCTGCTCCACCGCCGCGGCGCGGAAGGTGTCGCCGGCGGCGATCACCACGGATTTGCCCGCCGCCTTGAACTGGCTCGCCAGCTTGCCGATCGTCGTGGTCTTGCCCGACCCGTTCACGCCGACGACCAGCACCACCTGCGGCGTCTTGCGGTAGATCGGCAGCGGGCGGGCGACCGGCTCCATCACGCGGGCGATCTCGGTAGCGAGCAAATCCTTGATATCACTGGCAGACATCATGCGGCCATAGCGCCCCTCGGCCATATTCGCGGTGACGCGCAGGGCGGTCTCGACGCCCATGTCGGCGGCGATCAGCAGCTCCTCGAGGCTCTCCAGCATCTCGTCGTCGAGCGCCCGGCGCGGCTCGGCCGTGCGGCCCATGATCCGCCCGAGAAGGCCCGGTTTCGCGGCGGGCGCGGGCCCTGACGTGGGTGCGGCGGGGGCTTCAACCTTGGGCGCGGGCGCCGGCGGCGCCTCGACCTGCGGCGCCGGCTCGGGCGCCTCGACCGCGGCCTCCGCCCCCTCCTCGATGATCGCGTCCAGGCCCGCGTCGATCTTGGAGGAGGATTTGAGCATCCGGTCCTTCAGTTTCTTGAAAAAGGACATGGGCGCGTGGCCTTTCACGGTTTCTTGAGGCTTTCCCTGACCTAATACGGGGCGGATGGGAAAGAAAGGTCATGGTTTCGCCCAGAACCCGTGCCAGATATGGTGAAAGGACAGTCAGACGCCCCCGATGCCGCCATGCCCGTGATCGCCCGTTACGCGCTCGTCACCCTCGTTCCGGCCCTCCTGATCGCGCTCGGCGCGACGGTCTGGGGGTTCGCGTCCGTGCTCGCGCTCCTGTGGCTGACGCTCATCGCCGCGGGCATGGACCGGCTGCTGGCGCCGCCCCGACTCGACGACCACGACCACGCACCCTGGTCGGACCGGCTGGCCGCGGGGCTCGGGGTGGTCCATCTGGGGCTGCTGGCGCTGGTGCTGGCGGCGCTCGGCGACCCGCGCTTCGGCTTCGGCGAGACGCTGGCGCTGTTCTTCGCCGCCGCCTCCTTCTTCGGGCAGGTCAGCCACCCCAACGCGCACGAGCTGATCCACCGCAAGCCCCCCCTCCTGCGGGGCCTCGGGGCGGCGGTCTACACCTCCGTCGGGTTCGGCCACCACGTCTCGGCGCACCGGCTGGTGCACCACCGCCACGTCGGCACCGAGGAAGACCCCAACACCCCCCTGCCGGGCGAGGATTTCTGGACCTACCTGCCGCGCGCCTGGCGCGGGTCCTTCGAGGCCGGGCTGCAATCCGAGGCCGACCGGCTGGAGCGGCGCGGCCTGCCGGCGCAGAGCCTACGGAACCCCTATGTCGCCTGGGTCGGCGGCGCGGCCCTCGCCCTGGTCGCGGCCTTCGCGCTGGGCGGGCTGGGCGGCGGGCTGGCCTGGATCGGGCTGGCGGCGCTGTTCGGTGCGCAGGTGCTGATGTCGGACTACATCCAGCACTACGGCCTGCAGCGGCTGGAGTTGCCCAACGGCCGGCGCGAACCCGTGGGCCCGCACCACAGCTGGAACGCGCCGCGGGGCTTTTCCAGCTACCTGATGATGAACGCCCCCGCCCATTCCGAACACCACCTGCACCCCGACCGGCCCTATGACCGGCTGGACCCGCAGGCCGACGTGCCCACCCTGCCCTGGTCGCTGCCGGTGATGGCGGTGCTGGCGACGATCCCGCCGGTCTGGCACCGGATGATGGACCGCCGCGCGCTGAGGGTGATGGAGGCCGCGCAGGCCCGGCTGGCCGAGGGCGGCGGCATCCGCCCGCGCCATCCGGCGCCCCGGGGCGAGGTCCGCCCCGCCGTGTCTGAGTCCGAACCGGAGACCGACGACCTGCTCAGCCGCGTGGCGCGCCGCGCGGCCGAGTAACCGCGGCGCTCAGACCGCGACGCCGTGGCGCCCGGCGAGATCGCAGAAGAACTGCCACGCCACCCGGCCCGACCGCGACCCGCGCGTCGCCTGCCACTCGATCGCCTCGGCGACCAGCGCGCTGTCGGCGACCTGCAGCCCGTAGGCCGCGCAGTAGCCGCGGATCATGGTCAGGTATTCGTCCTGGCTGCAGGGGTGGAAGCCGAGCCAGAGGCCGAAGCGGTCGCTGAGCGACACCTTCTCCTCGACCGCCTCGGAGGGGTTGATGGCGCTCGACCGCTCGTTCTCGATCATGTCCCGCGGCATCAGGTGGCGCCGGTTGGACGTGGCGTAGAACAGCACGTTGGCCGGCCGCCCCTCGACGCCGCCGTCCAGCACCGCCTTGAGCGACTTGTAGTGGTGGTCGTCGTGGGAAAAGGACAGGTCGTCGCAGAACAGGATCACCCGCACCGGCGCCGCGCGCAGGAGCGTGAGCAGCCGGCCGATGGAGCCGAGGTCCTCGCGCTGCACCTCGACGAGCTTCAGGTCGGGCGCGTCGGACAGGCAGGCGGCATGGACCGCCTTGACCAGCGAGGATTTCCCCATCCCCCGCGCGCCCCAGAGAAGCGCGTTGTTGGCGGGCAGGCCGCGGGCGAACTGCGCGGTGTTGGCCTGCAGCGTGTCGCGCGCCCGGTCGATGCCGTGCAGGAGCGTCAGGTCGACCCGGTTCACCTGCGCGACCGGGTCCAGCCGGTCGGGGTCGGCGTGCCAGACGAAGGCCTCGGCCGCGTGCCAGTCGGGCGCCGCGGCGGGGGGCGGGCGCAGCCGTTCCAGCGCCTCGGCGATGCGGGTCAGGAGGGCCTCGGTCATGCGGTCAGAGCTCTTCGCCCTCGTCGAGGATGCCCTCGGCCCGGAGCCGGCGGATGCGCTTGCGCTCGACGATCCGCACCAGCCAGATCGAGATCTCGTAGAGGCCGTAGACCACCGTGAACAGGATCAGCTGGGTGATCACGTCGGGCGGCGTCACGATGGCGGCCAGCGTCAGGATGCCCACGACGGCCCATTTGCGCACGTTCGCCAGGCCCTCGGCCGTGACCAGCCCCGCCTTGCCGAGCAGCGTCAGAAGGACGGGCAGCTGGAAGCACAGCCCGAAGGCGAAGATGAACTTGAGCGCGAGGTCGAGGCTTTCGCGGACGGACCCGAGGAACACGGTCTGGATGCCGCTCTCGGGGCCGGCGGGCGCCTGGAAGGTGCCGTCGCCCGCGATCAGGTTGGCCAGCGCCGGGATCGCGTCGGAGAAGCCGATGAAGAAGGTCATCGCCAGCGGCGTGACCACGAAATGCGCAAAGGACGCCCCGACCATGAACAGGACCGGCGAGGCCACGAGGAACGGCAGGATCGCGCTCTTCTCGGACTTGTAGAGGCCCGGGGCGACGAAGCGCCAGAGCTGGTGGGCGATCACCGGGAAGGACACGGCGAAGCCCATGATGATCGAGATCCGCACCAGCACGAAGAACTTCTCCTGCGGGGCGGTGAAGATCAGGCGCGCGTCCTCGCCGCGGGCGCGCAGCACCTCGGCCAGCGGCTGGGATATGAACTCCAGCATCGGCTCGGCCACCGTGAACATGGCGATCATGCCAACGACGAAAGCGAGGACCGACCGGATCAGCCGGGTGCGCAGTTCCGCCAGGTGCTCGATCAGCGGGGCGGAGCTGTCCTCGATCGGGTCTTCTGCACTCATTTCTGCGCGGTTCCGGTGCGGGCTGGCGCCGGCGCGGGCGCAGGTTCGGGCGTGGCCTCGGGCGCCGGCCCGGGCACCACGTCGGGCGCGGGCGCCTCAAGCGGGGCCTTGGCGGCGGCGCTGGCGGCGGCCTGCTTGTCGGCGATGGTCTGGTCGATCTTGGCCTGGCGCCGGGCGTCCATCTCCTCGCGCAACTGGCGGCGGGCGGCGGCCTTTTCCTCGGCGATGCGCCGGGTCTCGGTGCCTTCCTCGTATTTCGTGGGATCGATGTCGAAGTCGTCGCCAAGGGTGTCCTTGAGCGCGTCCATCCCGGCCTTCCTTGGGTTCTTGGCGAAGTTGGTCGCCTTGCGCAGGTCGCGGTTCAGGTCGGACATGCCGCTCTCGTCGGCGGCCTCGTCCATGGCGCGCTGGAAATCCTTGGCCATGGCCCGGATCCGGCCGGTGAACTGGCCGAGCTTCCGGAACATCATCGGAAGATCCTTCGGCCCCACGACGATCAGCGCCACGATGCCGATCACGAGGAGCTCCATCCAGCCGATATCAGGCATGGCAGTCCCTGTTCAAAGCCCTGGTCACGGGCCGACCCGGTTCAAGGCGAAGGCCCCCCGGGCGGCACGCGAGGGGGGCTGCGGCGCCGGTCAGGCGTTGTCGCGCTCGGCGCGGGGGGTGACGTCGCGGGCGCGGCTGCCGTCGTCGGGCGCGGTGGTCGAGGCGTTCTCGATTTCCTCGGCCTGGTCCTTCACGCCGCGCTTGAAGGCGGTGATGCCCTTGCCGACCTCGCCCATCAGGCTCGCGATCTTGCCGCGGCCGAACAGCACGAGGACCACGATGGCAATGAGCAGAAGGCCCGCCGGTCCGATATTGTTGAGCATGGATCTCTCCCTGACGCCGCGCAGGGCCCGAGGGCGGGCGCGCGGCTGGCTGCTGGTCTCTGGACCCCATAGGTATGCGTTCCGGGCCGCAGTTCAAAGCCCCAAAACGCACAGCTTTGCCCCTGCGTCAGCGCTTTTTCGCGAAGACGAAGCAGCGGTCGCGCCGCACGGTCAGCCACAGCGGCGTGCCGGGCTTGGGCAGGAACACCGCGGGCACGGTGGCCTTGAGGATGCCGCCGTCGAAGTCCATGCGGAATTCCACCAGGCTCTCGTGGCCCATGAAGCGCGCGCGCTCGACGACGCCGCGGGCCGGCGTGCCGTCCTGGGGCGTGGGGTTGGGGCCGCGCCCGCCGCGGTCGAAGTCGATCTTCACGTGCTGCGGGCGGAACACGATCTCGACCGCGGTGCCGTCGGCATGGCCCGGCGCGAGGAACTGGCCGAAGGCGGTGTCCACCAGCGCCCCCTGCACCGTGCCGCGGATCACGTTGACATCGCTGAAGAAGGCGGCCGCGGCCTTGTCGCAGGGCGCGTTGTAGATGTTGTAGGGCGCGCCCTTCTGCACGATCCGGCCGTCGCGCATCAGCGCGATCTGGTCGGCCATGCGCATGGCCTCCTCGGGCTCGTGGGTGACGAGGACGACGGCGGTGCCTTCCTCCTTCAGGAGCTGCAGGGTCTCGTCGCGGATGCCGTCGCGCAGCCGGTTGTCGAGGCCGGAAAAGGGCTCGTCCATCAGCATGATCCGCGGCCGCGGCGCCAGCGCCCGGGCCAGCGCCACCCGCTGCTGCTCGCCGCCCGACAGCATGTGCGGGGCCTTGTCGGCGTAGCCCCCGAGGTCCACCCGCTCGAGCAGTTCGGCCACCCGCCGGGTGCTGTCGGCGCGCCCTCCGCGCAGCCCGAAGGCGACGTTCTGCCCGACGGTCAGGTGCGGGAACAGCGCGAAATCCTGGAAGATGAGGCCCACCCCCCGGTCCTCGGGGGGCAGGTGGACATGCCCGTCGGACAGGGTGTGGCCGTCGGCCCGGATCGCCCCGGCGACCTGCCGCTCGATCCCGGCGATGACGCGCAGCGTCGTGGACTTGCCGCAGCCCGAGGGGCCCAGCAGGCACAGCACCTCGCCCGGGCGCACCGCGAAGCTCACGTTGTGCACCACCTCGCGCCCGTCGAAGCGACAGGTGACGTGGTCGACCTCGAGGCGGGGGGCGTCGGCCATGGTCCGGGGATACCCGATCAATTCAGTCGGAGTGGCAGGTATCAGCCGGGGCAGATCCTTGCAAGGATCTGACCACGCCCTTGCAAGGGCGTTGCCAAAGCCTTGCAAGGCTTTGGGCAGACCCTTGCAAGGGTCTGCCGCGCCGGGCGGTCAGATCGTCGCGTTCGTCCCGCCGCCATCCACCAGGATGTTCTGCGCCACGATGAAGCCCGCGTGCTGCGAGCACAGGAACGCGCACATCTTGCCGAACTCCTCGGCCGTGCCGTAGCGCCGGGCCGGGATGGTCTGCTCGCGCCGGGCCTTCGCCTCCTCGACCGAGATGTTCTGCTGCCGCGCCACGTTGCCGTCCAGCGCATCGGCGCGGTCGGTGGCGTGGATGCCCGGCAGCATGTTGTTCACGATCACCCCGTGGGCCGCGACCTGCCGCGCGGTGCCCGCGACATAGCCGGTCAGGCCCGTGCGCGCCGCGTTCGACAGGCCCAGCTGCGGGATCGGCGCCTTCACCGACTGCGAGGTGATGTTGACCACCCGGCCCCAGCCCTTGTCGATCATCTTCGGCATCAGCGCCGTCATCAGCGCGATCGGCGTCAGCATGTTGGCGTCCAGCGCCTTGATGAAGTCATCGCGCGTCCAGTCCGACCACAGGCCGGGCGGCGGGCCGCCGGCGTTGGTGACCAGGATGTCGACGTCGCCCGCGGCCTCGAGCACCCGGGCGCGCTCGGCCGCGTCGGTGATGTCGGCGGCCACCGCGGTCACCTTGACGCCGTAGCGGTCGCGGATGTCCTGCGCGGTCGCCTCCAGCGCCGCGGCGCCGCGCGCGTTCAGAACCAGGTCAACCCCGGCCTCGGCCAACGCCTCGGCACAGCCGCGGCCCAGCCCCTTGGACGAGGCGCAGACCAGCGCCCGCTTCCCGGCAATCCCCAGATCCATGACGGTATCTCCCCTGTTCTTGCGTGTCGGGCCCGTCCTAGCAGCGCCCCGCGCCCGCCGCCAGCCTTGACCGGACCGGCCCCGCGCCCTACCGAGAGGGGCACCCGCGCCGGACCGGACCCGCCATGACCGACCTTGCCCCGCTCTTCCGCTTCGCGACCTACCCGGTGGGCGCGGTGCGCGCGCTGACCGGCGCGAACGAGGGCGACCCGATCGGCCTGGGCGACGCGGCGCTGCCGGGCGACACCTACCGGCTGGCGCGCGACGCGCGGGCGCGGCGGCTCGCCATCTGCGACGGGCCGGACGGCGGGCAGGTGGTGGCCACCGGCTCCGAAGTGGGCCGGCCCGGCGACGCCCTGACCATCGCGGCCTGCCACAGCTTCATGGGCGAGGCCGGCGAGATGATCGAGATGCTGGTCCTGCGCCGGGGCTCCGCGGCCGACGGCACCACCCTGCACCTCCTGCCGCTGGCGCCGCTGCGCCCGGGCACGAACTACGAGCTGATCGGCTCCTCGGCCGCCGCCGCGCCGGAGCGCTTCGCCGACATCGCCTCGGTCAGCTTCTTCGCCGGCACCCACCTGACGCTGGCCGGCGGGGCGCAGGTCCGGGTCGAGGACCTCAAGGTGGGCGACCTCCTGCTGACCCGCGACCACGGGCCCCAGCCGATCCGCTGGATCGGCCACCAGACCCGCCGCGCCATCGGCGCCGCCGCGCCCATCCGCATCGCCGAGGGCACGCTGAACACCGCCCGCGACCTCTACCTCAGCCCGCAGCACCGCCTGTTCATCTGGCAGCGCCGCGACGCGCTCGGCACCGGGCGCTCCGAGGTGCTGGTCAAGGCCGAGCTGCTGGTGAACGGAACCACCGTCACGCGCGCCGAGGGCGGCCATGTCGACAGCTACCAGATCCTGTTCGACGGCCACGAGATCATCTTCGCCGAGGGCATCGCGGTCGAAAGCCTGCTGGTCACCTCCGACGTGCGCGCCCGCCTGCCCGAGGCGCTGCGCCTCGACACCGCGCTGCAGGAACAGCGCAGCGCGACCGAGTTCGAGGTGGACGAGGGCGCGCTCGGCGACGCGGTCGACGCCGCCGCCCGCCTCACCCGCGCCAGCCGCGGCGACGAGGGCTGAGGCGCGACCGCCGACGCCGCGATTGCCCCGGCCCCCGGCCTCGCCTATATCCGCGCCCATGCTGGACACCGCGCCCAAGAACCGCCCCGCCCTGCCGCCCGAGATCGCCCGTCGGCGGACATTCGCGATCATCTCGCACCCCGACGCGGGCAAGACGACGCTGACCGAGAAATTCCTGCTGTTCGGCGGCGCAATCCAGATGGCCGGACAGGTCCGCGCCAAGGGCGAGGCGCGGCGCACCCGGTCGGACTTCATGCAGATGGAGAAGGACCGGGGCATCTCGGTCTCGGCCTCGGCCATGTCCTTCGACTACAAGGCGTGGCGCTTCAACCTCGTCGACACGCCCGGCCACTCGGATTTCTCCGAGGACACCTACCGCACCCTCACCGCGGTCGATGCCGCGATCATGGTGATCGACGGGGCCAAGGGCGTGGAAAGCCAGACCCGAAAGCTGTTCGAGGTCTGCCGCCTCCGCGACCTGCCCATCTTGACCTTCTGCAACAAGATGGACCGCGAAGGCCGCGATACCTTCGAGATCATTGACGAAATCCAGCAGAACCTCGCCATCGACGTGACGCCGGCCAGCTGGCCCATCGGCATGGGCCGCGACTTCGTGGGCTGCTACGACATCCTGCACGACCGGCTGGAGCTGATGGACCGCGCCGACCGCAACCGGGTGGCGGAATCGATCAAGATCGCGGGCCTCGACGACCCGAAACTGGCCCAGCACGTCCCCGCCGACCTGCTCGCGCAGCTACGCGAGGAGCTGGAGATGGCGCGCGAGCTGCTGCCGGCCTTCGACCGCGCGGCCTTCCTCGAAGGCTCGATGACGCCGATCTGGTTCGGCTCCGCCATCAACTCCTTCGGGGTGAAGGAGCTGATGGACGGCATCGCCGAATACGGCCCCGGCCCGCAGGTGCAGCCCGCCGAGCCGCGGCAGGTCGCCCCCGAGGAGGACCGCGTCGCGGGCTTCGTGTTCAAGGTGCAGGCCAACATGGACCCCAAGCACCGCGACCGGGTGGCCTTCGTCCGCCTCGCCTCGGGGCATTTCCAGCGGGGTATGAAGCTGACCCATGTCCGTTCGAAAAAACCCATGGCGATCAGCAATCCCGTTCTGTTTCTTGCCTCCGACCGGGAGCTGGCCGAGGAGGCCTGGGCCGGCGACATCATCGGCATCCCGAACCACGGGCAGCTGCGCATCGGCGACGCCCTGACCGAGGGCGAGGGGCTGCGCTTCACCGGCATCCCGTCCTTCGCGCCCGAGTTGCTGCAGACCTGCCGCGCGGGCGACCCGATGAAGGCCAAGCACCTCGACAAGGCGCTGATGCAGTTCGCCGAGGAAGGCGCGGCCAAGGTGTTCAAGCCGATGATCGGCTCGGGCTTCGTCGTCGGCGTCGTCGGCGCGCTGCAGTTCGAGGTGCTGGCGAGCCGGATCGAGCTGGAATACGGCCTGCCCGTCCGCTTCGAGTCGTCCCAGTTCACCTCGGCCCGCTGGGTCCACGGGCCCAAGGAGGCGGTGGAGAAGTTCAGCCAGGCGAACAAGCAGCACATGGCCGCCGACAACGACGGCGACCCGGTCTACCTGACGCGCCTGCAGTGGGACATCGACCGCGTCGCGCGCGACTACCCGGACATCCGGCTGTCGGCGACGAAGGAATTGATGGTGTGACCCTCAGCGGTAGTGCGCGGCCGTCGCCTCGAGTTCCTTGCTGAGCTTGTAGATTTCGCCCAAGGACTCGACCGGCACACGCGTCTCCTCCTTGTCGGGTGAGAACACCCCGATCGCCTTTGCCTTCTTGGCATTGAAGTAGAAGCGACAGAGCGGCTTGCGATTGTTGTCGTCGATGAAGACGCTGCAATAACTCTTGGCGTCCCGCATCGTGACGCGTTCGATAGGAATCTCCTTTGCCGCGATGGCCCGAACGATGAAGAACGCTTGCGTCTCCTCGTCGGTAGTGACGATTCCACCTTCGGCCTGCTGCTGATCTTCAACCGCGGCTGTCTCCGGTGCCGCGGGCCGTTTGTCGGTCGTGAATGCAATATTCAGGCGATCCTGAATGCGATCTCTGATCACCTCGTCAAGCGCCGACTGAATGGCCGGCCTAAGCTGATCAACCACCGCTTTCGTGAGCATTCCTTCGTGGATGTGGCGCCCGATGAAGCGCACGAAATCGTCCGTGGGCGCTTCGATCTGCTTCGTCAGGAACGCGGCAGCCGCCTTGACATATTTTAGGCTGGATGCGGCTTCCAAGACCCGTTCGACATCGAACCCGGACTTCTGGAACCTCGAGAGATGCTCGACTTGCTCGTCGTCGAAGGATTGCAGGTCGAACACGAAGAACGGCTTCTTGTCCATTCGGTTGCGGTCGTCGGTGTCGGAGAAGAACCAGATTTCACGGCCATTGGTGAGAATGGCGAGCCGTGCATTCGTCACCGAGAAGTACCGATAGAGCTGGGAATACTGCGCAGTTCCGAGGGAGGATGAGATCGGCTTGACCTCCACGAGAATGGCGATCTCACCATTGATCTTGAGGGCGTAGTCGACCTTTTCCCCTTTCTTCGTGCCGACGTCGGCCACGAACTCCGGGACAACTTCGGTCAGCGAAAAAACGTCGAACCCTAATGCCTGCAGGAGAGGCATGACCACCGACGTCTTTGTTGCCTCTTCTGTCATCGCATGCTCTGAGGCGTGCTTTGACCGGATTGCCAGTTCCTTTACCCTGTCCCGAAAATCCATTCTTCTCTCACCACCAATTACGGAACATCAGGTTGCGCGAAGAACATTGATATCACAAGAGGTTCCCTCATGACCCTTCAGAACCGCGTCCTGCCCACGGGCGAGATCGTGGCGGACGCGGCCTATCGCGGCACCCTCATGGGCAACCGTGGCATTCTGCATGACGAGCACCAGCGCCTCGGCACCGCGCGGTGGAAGCTCCGGGGCTGGGTGTGCTGCGCGCTGTCCTTCAAGGGGCGCAAACGGGTGCCGATGAGCCCGGGGCGCTACACCGAGCTGTTCTTCCTCGACGAGGCGGTGGCGCTGGCGGCCGGGCACCGGCCCTGCGCGGAGTGCCGGCGGGCCGATTACGAGCGGTTCCGCGCGGCCTGGGCCGGGGCGACGGGCGCCCTGCCCCGCGCGCCCGAGATGGACGCGGCGCTGCACCCGGCGCGGGTGACGCGGACGCGGGCGCAGGTGCGGCACGAGGCCGAGGCGGCGGCGCTGCCGGACGGGGCCTTCGTGCTCTGGCAGGGCGCGGCGCACCTGGTGACGGGCGACGCGATCCGGCCCTTCGGCGTCACGGGCTACGGCGCGCCCCGGCCCCGGCCCATGGGCGCGGCGACGGTGCTGACCCCGCGGCCGAGCCTTGCCGTGCTGGCCGCGGGCTACCGGCCGGCGCTGCACCCGACCGCCACGGCTTAACCGTGCGTTAACCGCTGCAGGGGCAGACTGCCCGTCATGGTCCTTCGGCACGCCCTCGCGCTCGCCCTCCTGCTCCTCCCGGCCCTGCCGGCCGCGGCGCAGGGGGGCGGCGCGTTGCAGGTGACGGAAACCGGCGTCTCCGGCGTCTACACCGCGCAGGTCCGCGTGTCGGCGCATCCGCATCACGTGATCATGGGCCATGTCCTGATCGTCACCCGCGACGGCGAGACGGTCCGCGCGCTGGTGCTCAGGCACCGGGACGACGGGGTGCACCGGCTGAGCTATGCCGAGGCCTGGGCCGGCGGCACACGCCTGCCCTTCCGCCGCGAGGCGGGGCTGGGCTGCACCCACGGGCATTGCCGCGACCGGGCGCTGGGGATGGTCTACCTGTCCGCCGCGCTGTTCGACCGGGCCGTGGTCGCGGGGCTGGCCTTCCGGCTGGTCGAGCGCTCGGGCACGCTCGACATCGCGGCGCCCGCCTCGCTGTTCCGCGACGCGACGGCGCGCGCTGCGCGCTGACCGCCGCGTTTGACGCGGGGCCGCTTTTCGCCTATGTGCCACGCAATCCCGCGATCCGCGCGGGGGCCCCGATCCGCGGAGCGCGCCGGACGACATGCGCTCCAGACATCATCCGCCGGGACCGTCCCGGCCAGACTGGACGCACATGACGAGCTTTTCCGACCTCAACCTTAACCCCAAGGTTCTGAAAGCCGTAGTCGAAGCCGGCTACGAAACCCCCACCCCGATCCAGGCCGGCGCCATCCCCCCCGCGCTCGAAGGGCGCGACGTGCTGGGCATCGCCCAGACCGGCACCGGCAAGACGGCGAGCTTCACCCTGCCGATGATCACGCAGCTGGCGCGCGGCCGGGCCCGGGCGCGGATGCCGCGGAGCCTGGTGCTCTGCCCGACGCGGGAACTGGCGGCGCAGGTGGCCGAGAACTTCGACACCTACGCCAAGCACGTGAAGCTGACCAAGGCGCTGCTGATCGGCGGCGTCAGCTTCAAGGAACAGGACGTCCTGATCGACAAGGGTGTCGACGTGCTGATCGCGACGCCGGGCCGGCTGCTGGACCATTTCGAGCGCGGCAAGCTGATCCTGAACGACGTCAAGATCATGGTGGTCGACGAGGCCGACCGGATGCTCGACATGGGCTTCATCCCCGATATCGAGCGGATCTTCGGGCTGGTGCCCTTCACGCGCCAGACGCTGTTCTTCTCGGCCACCATGGCGCCCGAGATCGAGCGGATCACCAACACCTTCCTGTCGAACCCCGCCCGGATCGAGGTGGCCCGGCAGGCGACGGCGTCCGAGACGATCGAGCAGCGCCTGCTGCAGTTCAAGCCGACCCGCCGCGACACCAGCGCCGCGGAAAAGCGCGAGATGCTGCGCGCCGCGATCACCGCCGAGGGCGAGCGCTGCACCAACGCGATCATCTTCTGCAACCGCAAGGTCGACGTCGACATCGTCGCCAAGTCGCTGCAGAAGCACGGCTTCAACGCCGAACCGATCCACGGCGACCTCGACCAGTCGCACCGCACCCGCACGCTCGATAGCTTCCGCGAGGGCAAGCTGCGGCTGCTCGTTGCCTCGGACGTGGCCGCCCGCGGCCTCGACATCCCGAGCGTGAGCCACGTGTTCAACTACGACCTGCCGAGCCATGCCGAGGATTACGTCCACCGCATCGGCCGCACCGGCCGGGCGGGCCGGTCGGGCGTCGCGATCTCCATCGCGGTGCCGGCGGACGAGAAGTACCTGACCGCCATCGAAAACCTGATCGCCAAGGAGATCCCGCGCGCCGAGGCGCCGTGGTCGCCGGGCGCGCGGCCCGAGGGCGAGGAGCGCCCCGCCCCGCGCGAGAGCAGCAGCAGCCGCACGCGCCGCAGCCGCGGCGGGCGTGGGCGCCCCGAGGAGGGCGACCGCAAGGCGCCCGAGGAGGCCGCCGCCGCCCCGCGCGCCGAGCCTGAGCGCGAGCGCGAGGCGCCCCGGACCCGCGACCGCGATACCGACCGCCGCCCGCCGCGCGACCGCGACGGCGACCGCCGGGGCCGCGGCCGCGACGGCGACCGCATCGTCGGCATGGGCGATCACCTGCCCGATTTCATCGCGCTGAGCTTCGAGGAACGCCGCGGCGGGCCCGCGGCCTCCGAGGCCGAAACGCCCGAAGTCGAGGACGAGGCGCCCGAGACCGTCGCCGCGGTGGAGACCGTCGAGGCCCCCGTGGCCGAGGACGCGGCCAAGCCGAAGCCGAAGCGCCGCAAGCGCGTGACGAAGAAGGCCGAGGAGGCCACGCCGGAGGACGCCGCGGGCTGACGCCCGCGCGCGCCCTGCTCAGGCCGCCATCAGCCGGGAAATCAGGACCGTCACCTCGGGCTTCTTGCCGATCTCGGTGAGGCAGAGGTTGCGCACGACGCGGCGCACGGCTTCCTCCAGCCGGTCGTCGTCGTTCACGGTCTTGCCGTCGAAACGGGGCATCGCCTCGGCCAGCTCGTCCTCGATCATCTCGGCGAGGTCGGCGCCGTTGCCGGCGGTCTCGGGCAGGCCCCGCAGCGCGACCCAGCTGTCTTCCAGCAGCACGTCGTCCTCGTCGACGATCAGCGCCACCGCGACCAGCCCGTTCAGCGCCAGCTTCATGCGGTCGCGGATCACCCCGTCCAGCGCGCCGACGAAGGCCGCGCCGTCGAGGTAGGTCTTTGACACCTCGATGAATTCCACGATGCGCGGCGCGTTGCCCGACAGCTCCACCATCGAGCCGTTGGCCGCCACGATCCCGGTCATGCCCTTGGACAGCGCCAGCTGCGCATGTTCGCGCAGGTGACGGTATTCGCCGTGGTTGGGGATCAGGATGCGGGGGCGCAGGATGTCGTGCATCGCCTCGAGGTCGGGGCGGTTGGCGTGGCCGGACACGTGGTAGAAGCCGTGGCTGTCGTCGATCACGTCGACACCCTTTTCGGCCAGCGCGTTCTTGATCCGCGCCACCGCGACCTCGTTGCCGGGGATGGTCTTGGAGGAGAACAGGAACATGTCGCCCTCCTTCATCTCCAGCCCCAGGTAGCTGCCCCGCGACAGGGCGGCCGAGGCCGCGCGGCGTTCGCCCTGGCTGCCGGTCACGATCAGCATCAGGTTCTCGCGCGGCACCTCGGACGCCTCCTCGGGGCTGAGGGTGCGGGGAAAGCCCCGCAGCACGCCCGATTCCTCGCCCGCCGTGACCATGCGCTTCATCGCGCGCCCCATCAGGCAGACCGACCGGCCGTTGGCCACCGCGGCCTCGGCCAGCGTCTTGAGCCGCGCGATGTTCGAGGCGAAGGTGGTCGCCACCACCATGCCCTTCGCGCCCGCGACCAGCTCGCCGATCGGGGCCGGCAGCTGGCTTTCCGAGCGGCCCGGCGTGCGGGTGAACACGTTCGTCGAATCGCAGACATAGCCCAGCACGCCGTCCTGCCCGATCTGGGCCCAGAGCTCGGGGTCGAAGGGTTCGCCCACCACCGGGTCGCGGTCGATCTTGAAGTCGCCCGAATGCACGATGCGGCCCGCCGGCGTGTCGATCACCAGCGCGGAGGCCTCGGGGATCGAGTGGCTGACCGGGGCGAATTGCACGGTGAAGGGGCCGGCCTCGACCTTGCCCGGCCAGACCGGGGCGGTCTTGACGTGGTCGGTGGAGTGGCCCGCCTCCTCCATCTTACGGATCGCGTGGAGCGCGGTGAAGGGCCGGCAATGGACCGGCGCGCGCAGTCGGCCCCAGAGGTGGCCGACGGCGCCGACGTGGTCCTCGTGGGCGTGGGTGATGAAGATCGCCTCGATCCGGTCGCGCCGCGCCTCGAGCCATGCCACGTCGGGCAGGATCAGGTCGACGCCGGGCTGGCCGTCCATGTCGGGGAAGGCCACGCCGAGGTCGACCACGATCAGGCGCTCCTGATCGGCGGGGCCGTAGCCGTAGACGTAGCAATTCATCCCGATCTCCCCCGCGCCGCCGAGGGGGAGGTAGATCAGCCGGTTCCGGTCCGTCATAAGGTGCCGTGGTCCTTGTTGTATTGGTGGATGACCGTGAGGCCATGCATGGTCAGGTCGTCCTCGATCCGGTCAAATAGCACGTCGCCCTGCGAGAACAACGAGGCGAGGCCGCCGGTGCCGATGATGCGCATGGGGCGCTCGTGTTCCGCGCGGATGCGCTCGCAGATGCCCCGGACGAGGCCGATGTAGCCCCAGAACACACCCGACTGCATGCACGCAACCGTATTCGTGCCGATCACGCGCTGCGGTTTCGTGACGTCCACATGCGGCAGCGCCGCGGCGGCGCGGTGCAGCGCCTCGAGGCTGAGGTTCACGCCGGGCGCGATGACGCCGCCCACATAGGCGCCGTCATGGGCCACCACGTCGAAGGTGGTGGCGGTGCCGAAGTCGACCACGATCAGGTCGCCGCCGTGGCGGTCGTAGGCGCCCGCGGTGTTGACCAGCCGGTCGGGGCCGACCTGCGTGCCCTCGTCCACCCGCGGCGGATGCGGCAGGAGGCAGTCGGGCCTGCCCACGACCAGCGGCCGGGTGTTGAAGTAGCGGTCGCACAGGACGCGCAGGTTGAACACCACCCGCGGCACGGTGGACGAGATGATCGACTGCGTGATCTGCGCGTCGATCCGGTGGTGCGCCATCAGGGTCGACAGCCAGACGTAGTACTGGTCGGCCGTGCGCTGGTGGTCGGTCGCGGTGCGCAGCGTGCACAGGAACCGTGTCCCGTCCCAGACGCTGAACACGGTGTTGGTGTTGCCGCAGTCGATGCAGAGCAGCATGGGCCATGCCCCCCAGGTCAGAAAAAGATGTCGGCCGCGGCGATGCGCGTGGGCCCTTTCGGTGTTTCCAGCACGAGATGCCCCTCCATGTCCACGTCGCGGAAGATGCCGGTGGTCTCGTCCCGCGCGGTGCGGGCGGTGACAGTGTCCCCCAGCCGGGCGGCATGGGCCAGCCAGGCCGTGCGGATCGGGGCGAAGCCGAGCGTCGTGAACTGCCGCTCGCGGGCGTCGTAGGCAGGCGCGAGGAGGTCGAGGAACGCCTCGGGCGTCACCGTGACGCCGGTTTCGCCCGCGAGGCTGACGGGGGGCACGGCGCCCGGCTCCAGCGTGGCGGGGTCGGGGGCGGCGGCGAGGTTGACGCCGATGCCGATGATGAGGTGGTCCACGCGCCCCCCCTGCCCCATGGATTCGAGCAGGATGCCCGCCAGCTTGCCGCCGTTCAGGAGCACGTCGTTCGGCCATTTGAGGGTGAAGGCCCCGGGCCGGCCGGTGGCGGCGACGCAGGCGTCCCGCAGCGCCAGCGCGGCCACGAAGGACCGGAGCGCGGCCTGCCCCGGCGGGCCATCGGGGCGCAGCACGAGGGAGGCGGCGAAGTTGCCCGGCGGCATGGCCCAGGCCCGGCCGCGGCGGCCGCGGGCGGCGGTCTGCTCCAGCGCGCAGATCCAGGTGGGGCCGGGCAGCCGGGCCGCCTGGCGGGCGGCCTCGGCCATGGTGCTGTCGGTGGTGATCAGGACCTGCCGGGCGGTGCCGGCGGGCCAGCCCGTGTCAGCGGACAAGGGTTTCCGCGGCCTGCGCCGCCATGCCCTCGAGGCCCAGCAGGTTGATCCCCGGCAGCCACGCCAGCGCGATCAGCCCGGCCATGACCATGAGCCCGCCGTATTGCAGCACGCCCATCCGGCCATCCAGCCCTTCGCGGTCGGCCCCGAAATACATCAGGTAGACGATGCGCAGGTAGTAGTAGGCGCCGATGACCGAGGCGATCACGCCCGCGATGGCGAGCCAGGCCATGCCGGCCTCGACCGCGGCCCAGAGCACGGCGTATTTCCCGAAGAAGCCCACCAGCGGCGGCACGCCCGCGAGGCTGAACATCAGCACCAGCAGCGCCAGCGCCTTGGTCCCCTCGCGGCTGGCGAAGGACGACAGCGCGCTGATCTCGGTGACGTGGCGGCCGTCCTTTTCCATGGTCAGGATGAAGGCGAAGGTGCCGATGTTCATGGTGACGTAGATCGCCATGTAGATCAGCATCGCCTGCACGCCCTGCTCGGTGCCCGCGGCGAGGCCCATCAGGGCAAAGCCCATGTGCGAGATCGAGGAATAGGCCATCAGCCGCTTGATGTCGGTCTGGCCGATCGCGGCGATGGCGCCGACGAACATGGACAGGATGGCGAGGAAGGCGACGATCTGCTGCCAGTCGCCGACCGCGCCGCCGAAGGCGTCGTAGACCACGCGGGCGAAGAGCGCCATCGCGGCGACCTTGGGGGCGGTGGCGAAAAGCGCGGTGATCGGCGTGGGCGAGCCTTCGTAGACGTCGGGCGTCCACATGTGGAAGGGCGCGGCCGAGACCTTGAAGGCCAGGCCCGACAGCACGAAGACCAGGCCGAACAGGAGGCCCAGCGGCATCTCGCCCGCCGTCGCGGTCTGGACGATGCCCGAGAACAGCGTGGTGCCGGCATAGCCGTAGGTCAGCGATGCGCCGTAGAGCAAGAGGCCCGAGGACAGCGCGCCGAGGATGAAGTACTTCAGGCCCGCCTCGGTCGAGCGCACGCTGTCGCGGCGGAGCGAGGCGATGACGTAGAGCGCCAGCGACTGCAACTCGAGCCCCATGTAGAGCGCGATCAGGTCACCGGCCGAGACCATCATCATCATGCCGATGGTGGCGAGCGTGACCAGCACCGGGTACTCGAAGCGCAGGAGGTCGGTCCGCTGCATGTAGTCGTGGCTGATGACCAGGATGGCGGCGGCGGACAGCAGGATCGTGACCTTGGCAAAGCGGGCGAAGGCGTCGTCGACGAACATGCCGCCGAAGGCCACGCGGGTGCCCTCGCCGGTGACGGCGATGTAGAAGGCCATCACCGCGAACAGCAGCGCGGTGCCCCAGGTCAGCGCGGGGGCGAGCCCGTCCTTGGTGGTGTAGACGGCCGCCAGAAGGGCGGCCATCGCGAAGAGGGCCAGGATGATCTCGGGGATCAGGATGGTCAGGTCGGCGCCAATCATCGGATCACCTCAGTGGTTCGCGGCGACATGGGTGTCGGGCACGTAGGCCGAGACCGCCACGTCGTATCGGGTGACGAGCGCCTCGACCGAGGGGCCGATCATGTCGGTCACAAGGCTCGGGTAGACGCCCAGGAGGAGGGTCATGACGACCAGCGGCGCGAAGATCGCGCGCTCGCGCCGGTCCATGTCGGTGATGGACTTGAGGCTTTCCTTGATCAGGTCGCCGAACACCACGCGGCGGTAGAGCCACAGCGCGTAGCAGGCCGACAGGATCACGCCGGTCGCGGCCAAGACGCCGACCCACGTGTTGACCTGGAAGACGCCGATCAGCGTCAGGAATTCGCCGACGAAGCCCGAGGTGCCCGGCAGGCCCACGTTCGCCATGGTGAAGAGCATGAAGATCAGCGCGTAGGCCGGCATCCGCACGACGAGGCCGCCGTAGGCGTCGATGTCGCGGGTGTGCATCCGGTCGTAGATCACGCCGACGCAGAGGAAGAGCGCGCCCGAGACAAAGCCGTGGCTGATCATCTGGAAGATCGCGCCATCGACGCCCTGCTGGTTCGCGGCGAAGATGCCCATGGTCACGAAGCCCATGTGGGCGACGGAGGAATAGGCGATCAGCTTCTTCATGTCCTCCTGCACCATCGCCACCAGCGAGGTGTAGATGATGGCGATGACGCTGAGCCACAGCACCAGCGGCGCCATGATGTCGGAGGCGACGGGGAACATCGGCAGGCTGAAGCGCAGGAAGCCATAGCCGCCCATCTTGAGCAGGATCGCGGCCAGCACGACCGAGCCCGCGGTCGGCGCCTGCACGTGCGCGTCGGGGAGCCAGGTGTGGACGGGCCACATCGGCATCTTGACCGCGAAGCTGGCGAAGAAGGCGAGCCAGAGGAGCGTCTGCATGCCGCCCGCGATCTGCCAGCCCATCAGGGACAGCGGGCCTGCGTCGAACTGGTGGCGCAGGAGCGCCTCTATGTCCGAGGTGCCGGCATCGACATACATCGCGATCATCGCCACCAGCATCAGCACCGAGCCGAGGAAGGTGTAGAGGAAGAACTTGAAGGACGCGTAGATCCGGTCCTTGCCGCCCCAGATGCCGATGATCAGGAACATCGGGATCAGGCCGGCCTCGAAGAACAGGTAGAACAGCACGAGGTCGAGGGCCACGAAGACGCCGAGCATCAGCGTTTCCAGCACCAGCATGGCGACCATGTATTCCTTGACCCGGTGCGTCACGCCCCAGCACGACGCGATGGTGATGGGCATGAGGAAGGTGGTCAGCAGCACGAACAGCACGCTGATCCCGTCGACGCCGACCTTGTAGGTCAGGCCGAACAGCCACTCGCTTTCCTCCACCAGCTGGAAGCCGGTGTTGGCGGGGTCGAACTCCACAAGGATCGCGAGCGAGATCAGGAAGGTCGCGGTGGTGGCGGCCAGCGCCAGGCGCTTGGCGTTCAGCTGCGCGGCCGCGTCGTCGCCGCGCAGGAACACGGCGAGGATGATCGCGGCGACCAGCGGCAGGAAGGTGACGATGGAGAGAAGGTTGTCCATGGGTCGTCTCTCAGCCTCCGACGCTCAGGGTGACCCAGGTGACGAGGACGACGATCCCCAGCACCATGGCGAAGGCATAGGTGAAGATGTAACCGGACTGCGCCCGGCCCGCGAGGCGGGTGAAGAAGGGGATGATCCCCATGGCGAGCCCGTTGATGCCGCCGTCGATGACGGCGCCGTCGCCGCCCTTCCACAGGAAGCGGCCGAGCCAGCGGGCGGGGCGCACGAACAGGAAGTCGTAGGCCTCGTCGAAGTACCACTTGTTCAGCAGGAACAGGTAGAGCGGGCGCTGCGCCTGCGCGAGCCGCTTGGGCAGGGACGGGTTCACGATGTAGAACCAGTACGCCGTGACGAAGCCCAGCAGCATCGCGAAGAACGGGCTCCACTTGACCCATTTCGGGACCTCGTGGGCGTCGTTCAGGATGGTGTTGCCGGGGGCGGCGTGGATCGCGCCCTCGCCCGGCGCGCCGGTGAACACGTAGTGGGCGTAGCCGCCGCCGTGGTCGTCGGCGGCCGCCTCGGCGGCGTGGGCATCGGCGGCAGGCGCAGCCGCATGGGCGTCGGCGGCCGGGGCTGCGGCGTGGGCGTCGGCCGCGCCATGCGCCTCGTCGGCCGCGCCATGCGCGCCCTCTTCGGCATGGCCCTCGACGGCGTAGGGCACGCCGAAGAAGCGGGCGACCGTGTCGGTGTGGCCGAAGAAGGAGTTGTACCACACCACGCCCGAGAACACCGCGCCCACGGCCAGCACGCCAAGCGGCGCGAGCATGGTCCAGGGGGACTCGTGCGCGTGGTCGTGGGTGTGCTTGTTGCCCCGCGGCGTGCCGAAGAAGGTCAGGAACATCAGCCGCCAGGAGTAGAAGCTGGTGAACACCGCCGCCACGATCAGCGCCCAGAAGGCATACTGCCCGAGGTCGCCGCCGAAGGCGTAGGCGGATTCAACGACCGCGTCCTTGGAGAAGAACCCGGCAAAGCCGAAATAGGTGGTCGGGATGCCGACGCCGGTGATCGCCAGCGTGCCGATCATCATGGCGGCGAAGGTGTAGGGGATCTTTTTCCGCAGGCCGCCGTAGTTCCGCATGTCCTGCTCGTGGTGCATCGCGTGGATGACCGAGCCCGCGCCGAGGAACAGCATCGCCTTGAAGAAGGCGTGGGTGAACAGGTGGAACATCGCCACCGAGTAGACGCCCACGCCCGCGGCGACGAACATGTAGCCCAGCTGCGAGCAGGTCGAATAGGCGATGACGCGCTTGATGTCGTTCTGCACGAGGCCGACCGTGGCGGCGAAGAAGGCCGTGGCGGCGCCGAGCACGATGATGAAGTTCGTGGCGAAGGGCGCGTATTCCATCAGCGGCGACATGCGGCAGACCAGGAACACGCCCGCCGTCACCATGGTGGCGGCGTGGATCAGCGCCGACACCGGCGTCGGGCCCTCCATCGCGTCGGGCAGCCAGGTGTGCAGGATGAGCTGCGCCGACTTGCCCATCGCGCCGATGAACAGGAGCATCGCGATGGTGTTGGCCGCGTTCAGCTCCATGCCCAGGAAGGGAATGGTCATCTCGGCGAACTCGGCGCCCATCGGCAGGATCACGTCGAACTGGATGCTGTCGGCCATCCAGAACAGACCGAAGATGCCGAGCAGGAAGCCGAAGTCGCCGACGCGGTTGACGATGAAGGCCTTCATCGCGGCCGCGCCCGCCGACGGCTTGCGGTAGTAGAAGCCGATCAGGAGGTAGGAGGCGACGCCCACGCCCTCCCAGCCGAAGAACAGCTGCAGCAGGTTGTCCGCCGTCACCAGCATCAGCATCGCGAAGGTGAAGAAGGACAGGTAGGCGAAGAAGCGCGGCCGGTAGCTTTCGCCGTGCTTGAAGTTGTCGTCATGCGCCATGTAGCCGAAGGAATACAGGTGCACGAGCGCCGACACCGTGGTGATCACGATCAGCATGATCGCCGTCAGCCGGTCGATGCGGATCGCCCAGTCGGTGAACAGCGTGCCGCTTTCGATCCAGGTGAACAGGCTGTGGGTGTAGGTCGTCCCGTCGAAGGACAGGAACACCACCCAGGACAGGAGGCAGGACAGGAACAGCAGCGCGGTGGCCGCGACCTGCGCGCCGGTCTCGCCGATCAGCCGCCAGGTGAAGCCCGCGATGATCGCGCCGACCAGCGGGGAGAAGAGGAGGATCGTTTCCATCGGTCGCTCAGCCCTCGATCCGCGCCGCGGTGGCGCCTGCTGCTGCCAGGGTCAGGAACTGCTCCAGTCCGGTCGTCATCTTGTCCCTCCGGGTCTTGGTCCCGTGTGTCTTGTCCTGGGGCATCGGTCGTCTCAGCCCCGGCAGGCGCAGGTCGTGTCGACCCCCGCCCCGTTGATCGACAGCCGTGCCCCCGCCGCCGCCCGCAGCGGCGCGTCGTAGCCTTCGCGCATGGCCCGCGCGGCGATCTCGTCGAAGCCCGGCGCGGGACCCTCGGTGCCCAGCCAGGCGGCGATGCGGTCGATGCCGGTCTCGCGCGGCTCGGTCTCGAGGCTGCGCTGGTCGGGCCCGATCACCAGCATCTGCCCGGCGGCGCAGTCGATCACCAGCAGGTTGGCCTCGAGGTAGCAGGCGTTGCCGTCATAGATGTCCTGCATCAGAAGCCCGCCCGCGGCCGCGGTCACCGACGACAGGCCCACGGCGCGATACTCGTCCAGGACCTGGCTCTGGCTGCAGCCCTCGCCGGCCACGGGCCCCGCCGTCACCTCCAGCGGCACGGGCATGCAGGCCAGCGCCGCCTGGGCGGTCAGCCCCGTGGCGGCGGCGATCCCGGCGCAGAGGAGGAAGGGGCGGGTCCGCGTCATGCCGATCAGCCCCGCATGTTCGAGACGTCTTCCACCGCGATGGTGCCGCGGTTGCGGAAGAAGCACACGAGGATCGCCAGGCCGATCGCGGCCTCGGCCGCGGCGACGGTCAGCACGAACAGGGTGAACACCTGCCCGGTGAGATCCCCGAGGAAGGCCGAGAAGGCGACGAGGTTGATGTTCACCGCCAGCAGCATCAGCTCGATCGACATCAGGATGATGATGACGTTCTTGCGGTTCAGGAAGATGCCGAAGATGCCGATGACGAAGAGCGCCGCGGCGAACGTCAGGTAGTGTTCCAGTCCGATGGTCATGGCCTATCCATTTCCCCAGATCACATCGCAGCCGCAGCTGCCGAATTCGTTCTGCACGCGCCGGACCCCGGCGCCGAGCTGCGCCATCGCCTCGCCGATCTGGCGCATCGTGTAGGGCGCCTCGCCCCGGATCATCTCGTCGTAGGCGGCCTCGAGGCGGGTCACGTCGCCCTCGGGCAGCACGATCAGCAGGTCCTGCCCGGTCGGGCAGTGCTGCAGGACGAAGCGTTCGGGGCCGTAGCCGTCGCCGGTCCCGCCGTAGAGGACCCAAGTGACGAAGCCGTCGCCGGCCGCGGCGGGGAACACCTCCTGCAGGCCGGGGGCGTAGACCCCGTCGACCACCGGCTCAAGGCGGCCGGCGCCCTCGTTCCAGACGCAGGGCGCGGGCGGCGGCAGCGCCGCGGCGCTTCCGGCGACGCAGCAGGCCGCAAGCGCCAAGGCGGCGCGGCTGCGGGTCTGTCCCGTCCGGTCGTTCATCGCGTCCCTCCGCGGCGGCCTGGTGCCCCGCATCGTCGTTCGGTCCGTGCCGCGGTGAGGCCCGCGGTCTCGTGGCGGTTGCGGGCGGGGCCTAGAGGCCCTGCCCCGGTTTCACGTCCTTCAGTTCCAGCGCCTTGGCCGGGTCGCGCATCATTTGGGCGATCACGTCCTGGCGCTTGACGTCCTGGCGGTGGCGCAGCGTCAGCACGATCGCGCCGATCATGGCGACCAGCAGGATCAGGCCGGACAGCTGGAACAGCAAGAAGTAGCGGTCGTAGAGGATGAGGCCGAGCGCCTCGGTGTTGTGCGCCTCGGTCAGCGGCGGGATCGGGTTGCCCAGCCGCGCGTCGATGCCGTCGGAAAACTCCCACGCCCCGAAGGCCAGCGCCAGCTGCATCAGGAGCACGACGCCAATCAGCCCCGCCAGCGGCATGTACTTGGCCATCTCGGCCTTGAGCGAGGCGAAGTCGATGTCGAGCATCATCACCACGAACAGGAACAGCACCGCGACCGCGCCCACGTAGACGATGATCAGCAGCATCGCGACGAATTCCGCGCCAACCAGCACGAACAGGCCCGCCGCCGACAGGAAGGCGAGGATCAGCCAGAGCACCGAGTGCACCGGGTTCTTCGCGGTCACGGTCAGCAGGCCGCCGGTCACCACCGACACGGCAAAGAGGTAGAAGGTGAAATCGGCCATGTTCATCTCAATCCTCCTCGCCCCGGTCGAGCGCCTCGGTCGCCAGTTCCATCGCCTTGTTCATCGCGGGCACGCCGCCGAACAGCGCGGCGAGACCGATGGTCTCGGCCACCTCCTGCTTGGTGGCGCCGGCCTCGACCGCGTGGCGCACGGTCAGGCGGATCTGCGCCTCGGCCACCGCGCCCTGGATCGTCAGGCCGAGGAGCGTGAGCAGGAGCCGCGTCTTGGCATCCAGCCCCTCGGGGTTGAACTGCTTGCCGAAGAAGGCCTCCAGCATCTCGGCGGGCACCGTCGGCCAGAGCTTGTCCATCTGCGCGGGGTTGAAGTTCGCCAGCGCGGGATTGACGGCCTTGACCCAGTCCTGGGCCATGCTCTGGGTCTGGCGCATCAGCGCCTCGAAGGGGTTGGCGGGGGTGTCGGTCATCGGTAGGGCGCGTCCAGCTCGAGGTTGCGGGCGATGGCCGCCTCCCAGCGCGCGCCGTTCTCGAGGAGCTTGTCCTTGTCGTAGTAGAGCTCTTCGCGGGTCTCGGTGGCGAACTCAAAGTTCGGGCCCTCGACGATGGCATCGACCGGGCAGGCCTCCTGGCAGAAGCCGCAGTAGATGCACTTGGTCATGTCGATGTCGTAGCGCGTGGTGCGGCGGCTGCCGTCCTCGCGCGGTTCGGCGTCGATGGTGATGGCCTGCGCGGGGCAGATCGCCTCGCAGAGCTTGCAGGCGATGCAGCGTTCCTCGCCGTTGGGATAGCGGCGCAGCGCGTGTTCGCCGCGGAACCGGGGCGACAGCGGCCCCTTTTCATGCGGGTAGTTCACCGTGACCTTGGGCGAGAAGAAATACTTCAGCCCCAGCCGCATCCCCGCCCAGATATCCCCGAGCAGGAAGTACTTCGTGGCGCGGTTCCAGTCGATCTGAGTCATGGATCAGCCTCCGATGGCCCAGCGGGCATAGGCCCCGCCGAAGAGCTCGAACTTGGCGAAGAAGGCGACCAGCACCACCCAGGCCAGCGAGAAGGGCAGGAACACCTTCCAGCCCAGCCGCATCAGCTGGTCGTAGCGGTAGCGCGGCACGATCGCCTTCACCATCGCGAAGAGGAAGAAGAAGAACGCCATCTTGGCCACCATCCACAACGGGCTGTCGGGGATGAAGGGGATGGGCGACAGCCAGCCGCCGAAGAACAGCAGCGTGATCAGCGCGCACATCAGGAAGATGGCGATGTATTCGCCCGCCATGAACAGCAGGAACGGCGTGGACGAGTATTCGACCTGATAGCCGGCCACGAGTTCGGATTCCGCTTCGGGCAGGTCGAAGGGCGGGCGGTTGGTCTCGGCCAGCGCCGAGATGAAGAACAGGAACACCATCGGCAGGTGCGGCAGCCAGTACCAGCCGAACAGGCCCCAGCCCGTATCCTGCGCCGCGACGATATCGCCGAAGTTGAGCGAGCCGGTCGAGATGATGACGCCGATGATGATGAGGCCGATCGAGACCTCGTAGGAAATCATCTGCGCGGCCGACCGGAGCGAGCCGAGGAACGGGTATTTCGAGTTCGACGCCCAGCCGCCCATGATCACGCCGTAGACCTCGAGCGAGGACATGGCGAAGACGTAGAGGATGGCGACGTTGATGTCGGCCAGCACCCAGGTGTCGTTGAAGGGGATCACGGCCCAGGCGAGGATGGCCAGAACGAAGCTGGTCATCGGCGCCATCAGGAACACCGGCCGGTCGGCGCCGGCGGGGATAACCACCTCTTTCACAACGTATTTCAGGGCGTCGGCGACGGTCTGCAGCAGGCCGAACACGCCCACCACGTTGGGGCCCCGCCGCATCATCACGGCGGCCCAGATCTTGCGGTCGCCGTAGACGAGGAACAGGAGGCTGACCATGACGAAGCCGATCACCAGCAGGCTCTGCGCCGCCATGATCGCCATCAGGCCCAGCGTGGTCGAAAAGAATCCGTCCATGGGTCGTTCCCTAAACCGTCGGTATCCCCTGTTCGGCGCACGCGGCCGCCACGACTTCGGCGTCGAGCGTCTGCAACCCCCGCGGGAGCGCCGGCGAGATGGTGTAAACCGCATCTCCGACCCAAACGCCACCCTGTTCCTGCACGCTTGTGCGGACATGTCGCGCAAAGCCGAAGCCGCGGATGAGGGCGTATTGCGCAGCCGCGCAGCGGGCGTAAGCGGCCACGTCGTCGCGGGTCGCCACGCCGGTCATCCGAACCCGGAAATTCACCAGATCATCGTCGAGAAGCCGGGTTTCCACGCCGTCGTAGGTGGCCGGCGGCATGGAGCCGGGCCGCGGCCCCTCGCCCGCCGTGCAGGACGCAACGGCGAGCAGGCCCGCGAGGGCCGACACGCCTCCCCGGGCCCACGCCATGGCCGTTACTCCGCCGCGATCCTGGTCTCGGCCCGCGCCTTGGCGCGCGCCGACAGATCCGCCATCAGGGCCGAGGCCCGGGTGACGGGGTTGGTCAGGAAATGGTCCGCCACGGCGTAGACGAAGCTCGCCTTGCCCAGCGTGCCCAGCGGCAGGTCGTCGCCCGTGTTCTCGGGCACCTCGTCGATCATGGCGAGGTGCGGCACCGCGGCCACCAGCGCGCGGCGCAGCTCGGCCAGGGTGTTCCAGGGCTGCGGCGCGCCGGCCTCGGCCGAGACCGCGCGCAGGATCGCCCAGTTTTCCTTGGCCTCACCCGGCGGGAAGCCCGCGCGCAGCGCCAGCTGCGGCCGGCCCTCGGTGTTCACGAACAGGCCCTGCTCCTCGGTCCAGGCCGCGCCCGGCAGGATCAGGTCGGCGCGATGCGCGCCGCGGTCGCCGTGGCTGCCCTGGTAGATGACGAAGGGGCCGGCCTCGATGTCGATCTCGTCGGCGCCGAGGTTCCAGATCACGTCGGCGCCCTCGACCGCGGCGGACAGGCCGCCCTCGGTCACGGCGCCCACGTCCATCGCGCCGACGCGGCCCGCAGCGGTGTGAAGGACCAGCAGGCCCGAGCCCGACTGCTCGGCGATCTTCCGGGCATGGGCCAGAACGGCGGCGCCATCGGCCTCGCGCAGCGCGCCCTGCCCCACGATCACCAGGCTGGGCACGCCCTCGGCGGCCGCGTGCGCGGCGTCGATCTGCGCGGCCAGCGCGGCGCGGTCGGTGCCCAGATGCGTGTAGGGGTAGGTCAGGTCGACGGCCTCGCCGATCAGCTTGACCTCGGCGCCGCGGCTCCAGGCCTTGCGGATGCGGGCGTTCAGCACCGGCGCCTCGGCGCGCGGGTTGGTGCCGATCAGCAGGATCGCGCGGGCGGTGTCGATGTCCTCGATCGCGGCGGTGCCGACATAGGCGGCGCGGTTGCCGGCGGGCAGCTTGGCGCCGTCGGTGCGGCATTCCACGTGGCCGCCCCTGGCCTCGACCAGCTGCTTCAGCGCGAAGGCGGCCTCGGTCGGGGCGAGGTCGCCCACGAGGCCCGCGAGCTTCGCCGCGCCCTTGACCTTGGCCCCGGCGAGCGACAGCGCCTCGGCCCAGCTGGCCGGGCGCAACTTGCCGTTCTCGCGGATGTAGGGCCGGTCAAGCCGCTGGCGGCGCAGGCCGTCCCAGACGTAGCGCGACTTGTCCGACAGCCATTCCTCGTTCACGCCGTCATGGTTGCGCGGCAGGATGCGCATGACCTCGCGGCCCTTGGTGTCGATGCGGATGCTGGACCCCAGCGCGTCCATCACGTCGATGGATTCGGTCTTGGTCAGTTCCCAGGGCCGGGCGGTGAAGGCGTAGGGCTTGGACGTCAGCGCGCCGACCGGGCACAGGTCGACGATGTTGCCCTGCAGCTCCGATTCCAGCGTCTGGCCGAGGTAGGAGGTGATCTCGGAATCCTCGCCGCGGCCGGTCTGGCCCATCTCGGGCACGCCCGCGACCTCGGTGATGAAGCGCACGCAGCGCGTGCAGGAGATGCAGCGCGTCATCTCGGTCTTGACCAGCGGGCCGAGGTCGAGGTTGTCGGCGGCGCGCTTGGGCTCGCGGTAGCGGGAGAAGTCGACGCCGTAGGCCATCGCCTGGTCCTGCAGGTCGCATTCGCCGCCCTGGTCGCAGATCGGGCAATCCAGCGGGTGGTTGATGAGCAGGAACTCCATCACCCCCTCGCGGGCCTTCTTGACCATCGGGCTGTTGGTCTTGACCACCGGCGGCGCGCCGTCGGGGCCGGGGCGCAGGTCGCGCACCTGCATCGCGCAGGAGGCGGCGGGCTTGGGCGGGCCGCCCACGACCTCGACCAGGCACATGCGGCAGTTGCCGGCGATCGACAGGCGCTCGTGGTAGCAGAAGCGCGGGATCTCGATGCCGGCGACCTCGCAGGCCTGGATCAGCGTCATCGCGGGATCGACCTCGACCTCACGGCCGTCGATGATGATCTTGCGCAAGTCGCTCATGGGGTGCGGTCCTCTCTCCGGCGCGGGGTCGGCGGGATCGGGTCTGGCCGATCCCCCCCGGGCACGTTCGCGGTTGCCGCCGCTTTTAGCCCCCGCGGAGCAGTCTGCCAATGGGCGAGCCCGCGGCGATTTCGTCGCGCCCCACGCGGCATGCGCCCTCGACGTCATCCTCGGTCATCACGCCGCGTTCGGCGAAGTAGCGGCGGGCGAGCGTGATGTAGCGGTCCTGCTCGGTGTCGTCCTCGACATAGGCCGTGACCTCGGCGCGGCTGTAGCCGAGGCCCATCGCGTGGGTCGCAAGCCCCAGAAGGAAGGCGTTGGCCGCAAGGTCGCGCCGTTCGATCGACGGGCAGGTGCGTTCGATGTGGCGGCCGATGGTGATCGCCAGCAGCCCGTTGTGCAGCCGTTCGTCGGTGCGCAGCGTCTCGAACTGGTCGGCGCGGGCCGCGCCAAGCGTGGTCAACAGGCCGGTGGCCGTCACCAGCACGGAAATCGCCATGATCCTGGCATAGGTCTTCATCGTGAATCTGCCTCTCAGCGTCTGGTCCCGGGGTCAGACATGGGGCCCGCGGCCGCGGTTATTCAATAACGCCCGCCCGCGCGGGGCCCGTGGTCGGCGGGCCGCCGCCGACGCGGGCGCGGGATCACAGGCGCACGCCCCAGAAGGTCACGATCAGCCAGACCAGCCCGGTGACGAAGACGACGGAGAGGATGCCGTAGAAGGCCGCCTCCATCCGTTCGGGGGTGTTCAGCGCCATGGCGACGCCCGAGGCGACCATCGCGCCGACGACGATGCCGAGGATCGAGCCGCCGATGCCCCAGGTGTAGCCGAGGATCATCCCCGTGACACATGCCGCGAGGTAGATGATCGCCAGCCCATACCAATACATGCGTACCATGAACCGCTGCCCTTCTTGCCACACCCCAGTCCGGGCGCCGGTGGCGGCCCGGATCATTTGTTTTGGGGAAGAGTACGGAATCGCGGGCTTTTTCGCAACGCGGGGGTGGCACGCGACCGCGCGCGCTGTGGCAGCTTTGCCGCGCCCCGGCCGCTCAGCGGCGGGCGCAGCTGCCCGAGACGATGGGCTCGCCGGCCTCGGTGCGGGCCACGGCCCAGTCGGCGGTGGCCGGGTCGATCACCCAGTCGACGTCGGAAAAGCCGGTGCGTTCGAGGCAATGGCGCGTCGCCTCGTAGCGGGCGCTCTCGCGGGCCTGCACCAGCGTCGCGCCGGGTGCGACCACGCGGACGGTGAAGTCGCGCCAGGTTTCGCCGGTGGCCAGCCGCGCGTCGAAGGGCAGGCCGACGCCCCGCGGCCCCGGATCGCGCCAGCCGCAGGCCGACAGGGCGGCCACGAGGCCGACCACGAGGGCGAGGCGCAGGATATGGGTCGTCATGGCTGTTCCGTTCGCAAGCAGGGGCCCTGCCCCGGTCTCGCCGATCCGGTCCCGTGCGTCAAGCATCCGCCGCCGCGCGCCCCGCCCTCAGCCGGTGCAGCGGGCGAGGAAGGTGAAGACGCCCTCCTCCAGCCGCATCTGGGTGTAGTCGCGGGCGGGCGGCAGGCGGTCGTAGCCGGCGCCGCGGGCGGCGCAGTGGTCGCGCGCGGCGGCCTCGGCCACCGTCCAGTCCTCGCGGGTCAGCGCGGTGCCGTCGGTGCGGCGCACCTCGATCGCGGGCAGCGGGGCCCCGACGCGCGCGCCTGCGTCGAAGCTGGTTTCCGTGACAAGGTAGGCCGACGGCGCCTCGGCCGCGCAGGCCGACAGGGCCAGCGCGGCGACAAGGCCGACGCGCGACGCGCGCGCGCCGGTCATTCCGCGGCGATGCCGACGCTGCCGTCGCGCTTGACGCGGATGCGGTCCTCGATCTCGGAGCGGAAATGCCGCACGAGGCCCTGGATCGGCCAAGCCGCCGCGTCGCCCAGCGCGCAGATGGTGTGGCCTTCGACCTGCTTGGTCACGTCGAGCAGCATGTCGATCTCCTCGACCCGCGCCTCGCCCTTCACCAGCCGGTCCATGACCCGCATCATCCAGCCCGTGCCCTCGCGGCAGGGCGTGCACTGGCCGCAGCTTTCGTGCTTGTAGAACTTGGACAGGCGCCAGATCGCCTTGATGATGTCGGTGGACTTGTCCATCACGATCACCGCCGCGGTGCCGAGGCCCGAGCGCTGCTCGCGCAGCCAGTCGAAATCCATGATCGCGCCCTCGCGCATCATGTGCGCGGGCAGCATCGGCACCGACGATCCGCCGGGGATCACCGCCTTGAGGTTGTCCCAGCCGCCGCGGATGCCGCCGCAATGGCGGTCGATCAGCTCGTCGAAGGGGATGCTCATGGCCTCCTCGACGACGCAGGGGTGGTTCACGTGGCCCGAGATCGCGAACAGCTTGGTGCCCGCGTTGTTGGGCCGACCGAAGCCCGCGAACCACTCGGCGCCGCGGCGCAGGATGGTGGGGACGACGGCGATGGATTCGACGTTGTTCACCGTGGTCGGGCAGCCGTAGAGGCCCGCGCCCGCCGGGAAGGGCGGCTTCATCCGCGGCATGCCCTTCTTGCCCTCGAGCGATTCCAGCAGCGCGGTTTCCTCGCCGCAGATGTAGGCGCCGGCGCCGTGGTGCAGGTAGAGGTCGAAATCCCAGCCCGAGCCGGCGGCGTTCTTGCCCAGAAGGCCCGCGTCATAGGCCTCGTCGATGGCGGCCTGCAGCGCCTCGCGCTCGCGGATGTATTCGCCGCGGATGTAGATGTAGCAGGCGTGCGCCCCCATCGCGAAGGACGCGATCAGGCAGCCCTCGATCAGCGTGTGGGGATCGTTGCGCATGATCTCCCGGTCCTTGCAGGTGCCGGGTTCGGATTCGTCGGCGTTGACCACGAGGTAGCTGGGCCGGCCGTCCGATTCCTTGGGCATGAAGGACCACTTGAGGCCGGTCGGGAAGCCCGCGCCGCCGCGGCCGCGCAGGCCCGACGCCTTCATGATCTCGATGATCTTGTCGCGGCCGAGGCCGATCAGGTCCTTGGTCCCGTCCCAGTGGCCGCGCGCCTTGGCCCCGGCCAGGGTGCGATCGTGCATGCCGTAGATGTTGGTGAAGATCCGGTCTTTGTCCTGAAGCATCTGGCCTCTCTCGCGTGTCGTCCGGGCCCGGGTCAGTCGGGCCGACTGTGGCTTCGCGTCAGCGGTCCGAGGCATCCTCGCGCCGCGCTTTCCACACCCAATACGTCACCGCGAGGGCCCAGACCAGTGCGGCAATCGCCGCAAGGTCGAACAGGAAGGCGAAGCGCGGCGGCAGCCCCAGCTGCCCGCCGACGAAGCTGGCGCCCATCCACAGCACCATGGTCGCCGCCATCACGATGGCGGCCAAGCGGATCTGGCCGCGGCGGCGGCGTTCGGTTTCGCTGTGTTCGGGCGGCAGGGGCATGGCGGCGGCCTGTGGCGTCGGGTCGCCGCCTGCCTAGCGGATCGGGCGGGCGCGTTGCAATCCCCGGCCGGTCAGCTGAGCGCCTTGGCCTGCCCCACCAGGTCGTAGCGGGCGCAGATCATGCGAAAGCCCTTCTGCTGCGCGTCGAGCCAGGCGATCCCCTCCTCGTCCAGCGCGGCGATCTGGTCGAAGTGGTAGATGCCGAACTCGTTCAGCGCGGTGGCGAGCTTCCTGCCGACGCCGGCCAGCACGGTCAGGTCGTCCGGCTTGCCGTCGCGGGGCTCGTCCAGCAGGAGCGGCGAGGGCGTCGCCGCCACTGGCTCGGCCGCCGGAACCAGCGGGATCACCGTGGCGGGCGCGGGATCGGCCGCCACGGGCTCGGGCGCGGGCGCCGGGGCGACGGCCACGGGCGCGGGTTCCGCGACCAGCGGCACCACCTCGGCGGCGGCCCGGGCGCGGGCCCTGGGGGACGGCTTGGCGGCGGCGCGGGCGATGGCGGCCCAGAACGCCTGCGGCGCGGTCAGGCCCATGTGCAGGCCCTGCAGCGCAGCGGTGCCCGCGAAGGCGCTGTTGTAGCTGGCAATGTGCAGGAGGTTTCGCTGCGCAGCCTGGCCGCGCAGCCACAGATCTTCGGCGATGGTCATACCCGCTCCTTCGGAATCGTGGTCATCAACCCTCCCGAAGGTCAGTATACGTCACCTTTGTCGACTTTGCGCGAGAATTCCGTCTGGCCGCCTGCGGCCAAAAGCTTGGCCTGCTCGACCCAGTTGTCGCGGGTCACGCGGCCCTTGAAGCCCTCGAGGTTGTCATCGACCCAGGCGACCTCGGCGGGCGTCCAGGCGGCGATCTGGTCGAAGTGGTAGAAGCCGAGGCTGTTGCACAGCTGCTCCAGCTTGGGCCCGATGCCCTTGATCCGCTTGAGGTCGTCGGCACCGCCCGCGCGCGCGGCCGACAGGCCCGCCGGGCGGGCACCCTCGGCCGACGCCGGGGCGGCCGGAGCCGGGGCAGCGGCGGCGGCCGGGGCCTTAGCCGGAGCCGGAGCGGCGGCAGGAGCGGCGTGCACGGGCTTGCCATGGGCCTTGGGCGCGGCGCCCCGCGCGGCCCAGCCGGCGGTGCCGGGCTTCTGCGGGCCCGGCAACGGCGCGAGGAACATCAGCGACAGCACCGAGCCCAGCACGAAGAACACCGCCGCCGCCGCAAACAGCGCCTGCAGCAGCGTCCAGTCCCCGAGCATCATGAGCATGGCCATCGCCACGAACCCGACCGCCGAGGCCACGCCCCAGACGATCGCAAGGCTGATCAGGCTTGCCGAAGTCGACTTCATCGCAGGTCCCCCCTGTCTTCACGTGTCTTTGCGCATGTTTAACCGGGGAAAAAGGATTCGTCTCGCCGATTCAGGACGAAATGTCGCGGTCCCGCGTCTCGACCCGCGCGGCCGCGAGGGCGTCGAGGTCGGTGGCGAACAGAAGCTGGCCCAGCCAGCCCCCGACGATGGTGGTGCCAAGCCCCGCGAAAGCGCCGATGGCGACCCAGAGGCCGAGCCAGCCCACCGCGGCCAGGGCCACGGTCAGGCCGCTGATAGCGGCGACGGTCCAGACGGTCACGAGGGCCACGAACCTGTATCTTGTTGTCATGTCTTGCTTCTCCCCAACTGTGGTGCAGTCGGGGAGCTAGCGGGCGGGCGGCGCGCTTCGAGCCGCCGGGGCGCGACAGAGCGCCGCCCCCGTCAGCCCTCGGCGGCGAAGGCGCGGGCCTGGTCGATCCAGCCGTCGCGCGCGATGCGGCCCTTGAACTTGAGCCGGGCGTCGACCCAGGCGACCTCGGCGGGCGTCCAGGCGGCGATCTGGTCGAAATGCCAGAAGCCCAGCTCGTTCAGGAGCGCCTCGAGCTTGGGGCCGACGCCGCTGATGCGCTTGAGGTCGTCGGGCTGGCGGCCGGGACGCGGGGCCGACAGGCGCTCGGGGGCGGCCTCCTCGACCGCGGCGGGGGCCGCGGTCTCCTCGGCGGGGGCCTTGGGGCGGGCGGGCGCGGGGCGCTCGGCCACGGCGACGTCGCCGCCCGACTGGCGGCCCCAGGGCGCGAGCAGCGGCACCTCGGTGCCGTCGATGCGCTTGATCGTGTCGCCGATGTCGGCGGCGAGCCGGGCCGAGGCGTTCAGCGGGTCGCGGCCCGCCTCGTGATCCTTGAGCGAGGTCGCCCCGCCCAGCGGTTCGGAGGCGTAGCGCCCGTTCTGCGGGCCCGGGGTGGGCACGCGGCCGGCGGCCATCTCGTCGATGATGTGGGCCAGCCTCTCGGCGGTCAGGTCCTCGTAGTAGTCCTTGCCGATCTGCGCCATCGGGGCGTTGGCGCAGGCGCCGAGGCACTCGACCTCTTCCCAGCTGAACTTGCCGTCGGCCGAGAGCTGGTGCGCGCGCGGCGCGATCTTGTCGCGGCACACCGCGATCAGGTCCTCGGCGCCGCAGATCATGCACGACGTGGTGCCGCAGATCTGCACATGGGCGACCGAGCCCACCGGCTGCAGCTGGAACATGAAGTAGAAGGTCGCCACCTCGAGCGCGCGGATATGTGCCATGCCCAGCATGTCGGCGACGTATTCGATGGCGGGCCGGGTCAGCCAGCCCTCCTGCTCCTGCGCGCGCCACAGCAGCGGGATGATCGCGCTGGCCTGGCGGCCCTCGGGATACTTGGTGATCTGCGCCTGCGCCCAGGCCAGGTTGTCGGGCGTGAAGGCGAAGCTGGCGGGTTGCTCGGGGTGGAGGCGTCTCAGCATCGGGCGGGTCCTCGGTCTGACGGACCGCGCGAAGGCGTCACCTGCGGGAGCCTCCGGCGGGAGTATTTGGAAAGCAAAGATGGGCAGGCGTCCGGCGTCACCGGTCGACCTCGCCGAACACGATGTCGAGCGAGCCGAGGATCGCCGAGACGTCGGCCAGCTGGTGGCCGCGGCACAGGTGGTCCATCGCCTGCAGATGCGCGTAGCCCGGCGCACGCAGCTTGGCGCGGTAGGGCTTGTTGGTGCCGTCGGCGACGAGGTAGACGCCGAACTCGCCCTTGGGCGCCTCGACGGCGGCGTAGATCTCGCCGGCGGGGACGTGGAAGCCCTCGGTGTAGAGCTTGAAATGGTGGATGAGCGCCTCCATCGAGGTCTTCATCTCGCCGCGCTTGGGCGGGCTGATCTTGCCGCGGGCCATCACGTCGCCCTGGTTCTCGGGCAGCCGCAGCTTGGCGCAGGCCTGCTTGATGATCCTGGTCGATTCCCGCATCTCGGCCATGCGGCAGAGGTAGCGGTCGTAGCAGTCGCCGTTCTTGCCGACGGGGATCTGGAACTCGAACTCGTCGTAGCACTCGTAGGGCTGGGCGCGGCGCAGGTCCCAGGCGAGGCCCGAGCCGCGGGCCATCACGCCCGAGAAGCCCCAGTCCTGGATGTCGCGCTCGGTCACCACGCCAATGTCGACGTTGCGCTGCTTGAAGATGCGGTTCTCGGTCAGCAGCGTGTCGATGTCGGCCAGCGCCTTGGGGAACTCGTCGGCCCAGGTGTCGATGTCGTCGATCAGCTCGGGCGGCAGGTCCTGGTGGACGCCGCCGGGGCGGAAATAGGCCGCGTGGAGCCGCGCGCCGCAGGCCCGCTCGTAGAAGATCATCAGCTTCTCGCGCTCCTCGAAGCCCCAGAGCGGGGGCGTCAGGGCGCCCACGTCCATGGCCTGCGTGGTCACGTTCAGCAGGTGGTTCAGGATGCGCCCAATCTCGCAGTAGAGCACGCGGATCAGCTGCGCCCGGCGCGGCACGGGGGTGTTCGTCAGCTTCTCGATCGCCAGCACCCAGGCGTGTTCCTGGTTCATCGTGCCGACGTAGTCGAGCCGGTCGAAGTAGGGCAGGTTCTGCAGGTAGGTGCGGCTTTCCATCAGCTTCTCGGTGCCGCGGTGCAGCAGGCCGATATGCGGGTCGCAGCGCTCGCAGATCTCGCCGTCCAGCTCCAGCACCAGGCGCAGCACGCCGTGGGCCGCCGGGTGCTGGGGCCCGAAGTTGATGTTGAAGTTGCGGATCTTCTGTTCGCCCGTCTGGGCGTCCTGGAAGCCTTTGGAGCCGTCCATCACCGCGCACCTCCGTTCAGTTTGTCGCGGAACGCCATCACCCACAGCAGCACCACCAGCCCGAACGGGATCAGCGCGGCCAGCGCGACCCAGGACGGGATGCCGTACTGCGGCAGGAGCCGCCAGAGCGGCACCACCACGAGCACCGCGAGGATCAGGAACCACAGGGACCCGCCGCCGCCGAAGCCCATCATTTCGCGGCCTCCTTGGCCTTTTCGTCGCCGGGCAGCACGTAGTCGGCGCCTTCCCAGGGCGACATGAAGTCGAACTGCCGGTATTCCTGCACCAGCTTGACCGGCTCGTAGACGACGCGCTTCAGCTCCTCGTCGTAGCGCACCTCGGTGTAGCCCGTGGTCGGGAAATCCTTGCGCAGCGGGTGCCCGCGGAAGCCGTAGTCGGTCAGGATGCGGCGCAGGTCGGGGTGGCCGGTGAACAGGATCCCGAACATGTCGTAGATCTCGCGCTCGTACCAGCCGGCCGACATGTGGACCTGCGTGATCGAGGGCAGCATGTCATCCTCGCGGATCGCGCATTTCACGCGGACGCGCTGGTTCTGGTACATGCTGAGGAAATGCCACACCACGTCGAAGCGGCGGTCGCGCTCGGGCCAGTCCACGGCGGTGATGTCGATCAGCGTCGAGAACTTGCAGGTCGGGTCGGCGCGCAGCCACTCGATGAAGCCCGCGACCGAGGCCGCGGTGATCTCGACCGTCAGCTCGCCATGAGCCGAGACCTGCGTGCCGAGCACGGCATCGGGCTGCTTCTCGGCGATGTAGGCGCCCAGTTCCTCGAGAGCGTCCAGGTTCATGTCCATCTCCTTCGCCCGGGGGCGTTCAGCGCGTGATGGTGCCGGTGCGGCGGATCTTCCGCTGCAGCTGGAGGATGCCGTAGAGCAGCGCCTCGGCCGTGGGCGGGCAGCCCGGCACGTAGATGTCGACCGGCACGATCCGGTCGCAGCCGCGCACCACACTGTAGCTGTAGTGGTAGTAGCCGCCGCCGTTGGCGCAGGAGCCCATGCTGATGACGTAGCGGGGCTCGGGCATCTGGTCGTAGACCTTGCGCAGCGCCGGCGCCATCTTGTTGGTCAGCGTGCCCGCGACGATCATCACGTCGGACTGGCGCGGGGACGCGCGCGGCGCGATGCCGAAGCGTTCGGCGTCGTAGCGCGGCATCGAGGTGTGCATCATCTCGACCGCGCAGCACGCGAGCCCGAAGGTCATCCAGTGCAGCGACCCGGTGCGGGCCCAGTTGATGATGTCCTCGGTCGAGGTGACGAGGAACCCCTTGTCCTGCAGGTCGCGGTTCAGCGCGGCGGCGCTGACGTCGAGGTCGACGCCCGCCGTGTTGGTGCCGGTCATCACTCCCATTCCAGCGCCCCCTTCTTCCATTCATAGGCAAAGCCGACCGTGAGCACGCCGAGGAACGCCATCATCGACCAGAACGCCACGTCCGACAGGCCGGGGAAGGCCACGGCCCAGGGGAACAGGAAGGCGATTTCGAGGTCGAAGATGATGAACAGGATCGACACCAGGTAGAACCGCACGTCGAACTTCATCCGCGCATCGTCGAAGGCGTTGAACCCGCACTCGTAGGCCGACAGCTTCTCGGGGTCGGGGTTCTTCACCGCCACCACCACCGCGGCGAGGATCAGGACCAGCCCCAGCCCGATCGCAAGGGCCAGGAAGATCAGGATCGGGGCGTAGTTTGACAGGAGCTCTGACATCGGGTGTCCCTTGGCTCGTTCCCTGGAATGGCCTGTTGCCCGGCGGCGCGCTGCGCCCCCCGGCCGGTCCGGTCGCTTGCTGGTTGATTTACGCGCCGCGCCGGAAGGGGTCAACGGGGCGGGGTGCGGCAAAACGGGGGCCTGCCGGTCGCGGTCAGGGCGCGACAGCGCGGGCCGGCCGTGCTACATGACATTGCCAATCATCACCCAGCCGGAGGCCCCCGCCATGTCCGTCCGCCGCCTCGCCCTGCCCGTCCTCGGCACCCTGATCGTCGCGGGCGGGCTGCTCTGGGCCGTGGCCCCCGGCGCGGTGGCGCAGATGATGGGCCACGGGATGGGCACGGGCATGGGCATGATGCATGGCCCCCACGGCCACGGGCCGGGCGGCATGGGGATGCCCGGCCTGCGCGGTCTCGACGCGACGCCGGAGGAAAGCGCCGAGCTGGCGGTGATGTTCCACCACTTCCCCGCGATCCACCGCAGCGTGGAGAACCTGCCCGACGGGATCCGCACCGTCACCGGCTCGGCCGACCCCGGGGTCATGGCGGCGCTCACCTCCCACGTGGTCGGCATGATCGCCCGCGTCGAGGAGGGGCGCGACCCGCAGATCTTCATCCAGAGCCCGACGCTCGACATCTTCTTCCAGCGCGGGGACCGGATCGAGACCATCATCGAGATGACCGAGGCGTGCCTCGTCGTGACCCAGACCAGCACCGACCCCGAGCTGGTCACGGCCCTGCAGGTCCACGCCGCCGAGGTCAGCGCCATGGCCGACCGCGGCATGGCGGCGGTGCACGAGATGATGATGCAGCGCGGCCGGTAGCGGCCCCTCAGCGCGACGGCCAGATCGGCTCGACCAGCGTCACGGCGAAACTGCCCCGGATGCGGGCGCGGCCGTCGGGCGCGTTGGGGTCGAGGATCGGCCCGCGAAAGGCGCCCGACACGGCCACGGTGTCACCCTCGCGGCGCAGCTCGGCCAGCGTGACGCGGAAGCCCGGCGCCTCGGTCCATTCCCGCCCGTAGACCTCCGCGGTGTCGGGCTCGCGGAAGCGGAACAGGATGTCGCTCACCTGCCCCTCCACCGCGACGAAGCGCAGGTAGACGACGGTGCCGTCGGGGTGTTCGGCGTCGACCTCGATCTGCAGCGCGGGCGCGGCGTAGCCGTAGACCTCGGACCAGACACCCGTCGCGACGAAGCCGTGGGTTTCCCCGCCGGTCTCGACCGTCATGCGGCCGGCCTCCTGCGCCAGCGCGGGAAGCGCCCACAGCACCATCAGGATCGCACCCAAGACCACCCGCATCGCCGCCCATCCTCCGCCCCGGCCAACCGGCCTGGCCTTCAGAGTGCCCCGGCGCGTGCGGCGCCTCAAGGGTGGTTTCCCTGCCCCCGCCGGCGGCCTACAGCCCCGCCCGCAGCTCCCGCCGGAGGATCTTGCCCGAGGCGCTCTTGGGCACGCTCGGCACAAAGCGGTATTCGCCCGGGTGCTTGTAATGCGCGAGGCAGCCCTCGACATGGGCCTGCAGCTCGGCCTCGGCCACCTCGGACCCGGGCGCGCGCACCACGAAGGCCACCGGCACCTCGCCCGCCGCCTCGTCGGGCTTGCCCACCACGGCCGCGTCCGCGACGCCGGGATGTGCGCAGAGCGCGGCCTCCACCTCGGCCGGCGCCACCTGGAAGCCCTTGTACTTGATCAGCTCCTTCAGCCGGTCGCGGATGAACATGAAGCCGTCGGCGTCGATGATCGCGAGGTCGCCCGTGCGCAGCCAGCCGTCCGGCGTCAGCGTGGTCGCGGTGGCCTCGGGGTTGTTGAGGTAGCCCTTCATCACCTGCGGCCCGCGCACCCACAGCTCGCCCTCCTGCCCGGACGGCACGTCCTGCAGCGTCACCGGGTCGACGATCCGGCACTCGGTCGAGGGCACGGCCCGACCGCTTGAGCCATGCCGCACGTCGCCGCCCACGGTCATGTGGCTGATCGGCGCCATCTCGGTCATGCCGTAGCCCTGCACCGACCGCGCGCCGAAGCGCTCGCCCACCGCGATCTCGGTCTCGGGGCCGAGCGGCGCGGCGCCGGAAAAGATCTCCTCGACGCTCGAGACGTCGAACTGCTCCACCATCGGATGCTTGGCCAGCGCCAGCGCCACCGGCGGCACGATGTAGAGGCGCGTCGCCCGGTGGTCCTGGATCAGCCGCAGGAACATCTCCAGCTCGAAGCGCGGCATGGTCACGAGCTTCGCCCGCCGCTGCAGGAACAGGTTCATCAGGACGGTCATGCCGTAGATGTGGAAGAAGGGCAGGAAGGCGATCGCCACGTCCTTCTCCGTGACGCCCGCCACCGCGCCCGCCTGGGTGACGTTGGCCACCATGTTGCGGTGCGTCAGCATCACCCCCTTGGGCCGCCCCGTGGTGCCCGAGGAATAGGGCAGGACGACGACATGCTCGGCCACGTCCACCGGCGCCTGGGCCAGCAGCGGCACCCCCATCACGTCGTCGAGCGACAGGCAGTTCTGCCCGCCGATCACCACGATGTCGCGCACGCCCGTGCCCTCCACCGCGGCGCGGGCCACCTCGGCGAAGGCGGGGATGGTCACCAGCATCACGGCGCCCGAATCGTTCAGCTGATGATGGATCTCGGGCGCGGTGTAGGTCGGGTTGAGCGTGGTGACCGTGCCGCCGCCCCAGGCGACGCCGTGGAACACGACCGGGTATTCCGGCATGTTCGGGGCCAGGATCGCCACCGTCCCGCCCGGCAGCACGCCGCGCTCGGTCAGCCCGCCGGCCAGCCGCCGGATGCGGTCGATCAGGTCGCCCGCGGTCAGAACGCGGCCCGTGGGGCCGTCGATGATCGCCGGCTCGGCCTCCCGGCCCACCAGCCCCTCGAACAGCTTTTCCGTGATGCTGATCGGCGCAACCTCGACCGTGCCGTAAAGGCTCGGGTATCCCGTCATCGCGATGTCCTCCCCTCGCGCGGTCTCCGGCCCTCCCGCCGCACCGCCCGTTTTGCGGCAGGCTAGCACGGGCGCGGGGTCAGATGTCCAGCACAACCGTCCCGAGCTTGGCGCCCGCGGCCACCATGTCATGGGCCGCCGCGCAATCGGCCAGCCCGCCGCCCGGCACCACGGCATGGGTCAGGGCGCCGGCCTCCAGCCACTCGGTCAGCTGGCGCTCCCCCTCGCGCCGCTTCGCGCCCGCCAGCTGGTAGACGATCAGCATGTGCAGCCGCACGTTCTTGAACATGAAGGGGTAGAACTCCAGCCGCGGCACCATCTCGGCGGCGCTGGCATAGGCGGCGATCACCCCGCCGGGCTTGACCAGCGCCAGGTCGACGGCCTGGTTCGCCCCGAAATCCACCTCGACGACGCGGTCCACGCCCGCGCCCCCGGTCAGGTCCATCACCGCGCCCGCCACGTCGGTGTCGCGGTAGTTGATCCACTCCTCCGCGGTGGAATGCGCGCCCTTCTCGGGGGACGAGACCGTCGCGATCACCCGCGCACCCCCCGCCCGCGCCATCTGCACCGCGTAGCGCCCGACCGTGCCCGCGCCACCCGTGACCAGGATGGTCTGCCCCGCCACCGGCCCGTCGCCCATCACCGCGTACCAGGCCGTCATCGCCGGGATGCCGAAACAGGCCCCTTCGGCGAAGCCGGTCCCGTCCGGCAGCCGCACCGCCTGCTCGGCGGGCAGCGCGACATGCTCCGCCGCCGTCCCCATCGCCCGCTGCCAGGCGGCGTTCCAGACCCAGACCCGCTCGCCCACGCGCCCCGGGTCGACCCCGGGGCCCACCGCCTCGATCACGCCCGCCCCGTCCGAATGCGGCACGATCCGCGGGAAGGCCATCACCGCCCCCGGCCGCGCGCCGGCGCGCAGCTTCACGTCCGAGGGGTTCACCCCCGACGCCCGCAGCCGCACCAGCACCTCGCCCGGCCCCGCCACCGGCTCCGGCATCTCGCCGACGCGCAGCACCTCCACCGCCGGCCCGAACCGTTCGTACCACACCGCCTTCATGCGCATCCCTCCCTCACCGGGACCAAGGCCCCCTCATCTTTGCTTCCCAAATACTCCGGGGGGAGGCCGCAGGCCGGGGGGCAGAGCCCCCCAAACCACATCCCCACCCCGCACAGCGGGCCGAACCTCGCGCCCGCGCCGCGCCAGCGGCGCGCGCCCCGGCGACGGCGAAGCCGGCGCAATCCCTGCATCCCGCGACGGCCACGCCGCGGCACCCCTACTCCACCCAGGCCGCCTTCCGCTTGTCGAAGAAGGCCCCGATCCCCTCGGCGCTCTCCGCGCTCTCCCAGCGCGCCACCAGCGCCTCGATGGTCAGCGCAACCTGCGCCTCGTCCACCGACGGGGCCAGATCGGCCACCAGCCGCTTGCCCGCCGCCACCGCCCCCGGCGCGGCACTCAGGTAGGGCGCGATCTCGGCCTCCACCGCCGCGTCCAACTCCTCGTCCGACACCGCCCGGGCCAGAAGTCCCAGCGCCACCGCCTCGGCCGCGTCGAACACGCGCCCCGAGAAGAACACGCGGCGCGCCCGCGCGGCCCCCATGCGGGCCACCACATAGGGCCCGATCGTCGCCGGGATCAGCCCCAGCCGCACCTCGGTCAGCCCGAACTTCGCGCTGTCCACGCCGATGGCCACGTCGCAGACGCTCATCAACCCGACGCCGCCGCCGAAGGCCTGCCCCTGCACCCGCCCGATCAGCGGCTTCGGCATCCGGTCGAGCGCGCCCAGCATCCCGGCCAGGCTCCGCGCCTCCCTTGCCCGCGTCGCGGCATCGGCCGCCATCTGCGCCCGCATCCAGCCGAGGTCGCCGCCGGCGCAGAAACTCCGCCCGTTGCCCGTCAGCACCACCACCCGCACGGCGGGGTCGCGCCCGAGCCGGCCGGCCGCCTCGGTCAGCTCCGCGATCATCGCGGCGTCCATCGCGTTGTGCTTGTCGGGCCGGTTCAGGCGCAGCCAGGCCACCCCGCGCCGGTCGACCTGCAACTCAAGCGTGTCCATCGCGCATCCCCCTCGCCAGCGCCGCCGCGCGGTCCACGGCGTCCAGGTCCAGCCCGGTGTCGTAGCCCAGCGCCTCCAGGTGCCGCGCCACGGCCTCGGTCGCCACGTTGCCCTTCGCCCCCGGCGCGTAGGGACAGCCGCCGAGGCCGCCCACCGCGGCGTCGAACACCCGCACCCCGAGGCTCAGGGACGCGTCGATGTTGGCCAGTGCCCGCCCCCCGGTGTCATGGTAATGCCCGGCCAGCCGCCCCACCGGCACCACCTCGCGCACCTTCAGGAGCATCCTTGCGATCTTGTCGGGCGTCCCCGCCCCGATGGTGTCGCCGAGCGAGATCTCGTAGCAGCCCATCGCGAACAGCGCGTCGGCCACGCGGGCCACCGCCTCGGGCGCGACCGGCCCGTCATAGGGGCAGTCGGTGACGCAGCTGACGTAGCCGCGCACCGGCAGGTCGATGTGGCGGGCGGCCGCGACCACGGGGCGGAACCGCTCCAGGCTCTCGGCGATGGTGGCGTTGATGTTGGCGCGCGAGAACCCCTCCGAAGCCGCGGCGAAGATCGCGATCTCGTCCACCCCGGCCGCGACGGCGGCCTCGTAGCCCTGCATGTTCGGCACCAGCGCCGCGTAGCGGACACCATCGGCCCGGGCGATGCCGGCCAGCACCTCGGCCCCGTCGGCCATCTGCGGCACCCATTTCGGGGATACGAAGCTCGCCACCTCGATCCGCCGGAAGCCCGCCGCCGACAGGGCGTCGACCAGCGCGATCTTCTCGGCCGCGGGGATCGGGCGCTTCTCGTTCTGCAGCCCGTCGCGGGGGCCGACCTCGAATATCTCCACGAACCCGGTCATCTGCCGATCCCTCCCCGTGACCGCGTCGCGGCGGCCCTGTCACCCATCGCCCGGCACCTCGTAGAAGTCCCGCGCATAGAAATCCTGCGGCCCCTCGATCGCCGCGGCCGCCCGGAACCCCGGCCGCGCCGAGATCCGCCCCCAGTAGTCGCGCAAACGGGGGAACGGGTCCATCCTCACGTAGAAGGGCGCGGCGAAGAGGTTGAAGCCCAGCATCGCGTCCGCCGCCGAGAACCCCGACGGCAGGAGGTACTCCCCCTCCACCATGCCCTCGAGCGCGCGCAGCGTGTCGGCCAGGCGCAGCGTGTTGAGCTTGACCACGGTGGGCGACGGCTTCGCGGGCGGGCGCAGGAACAGGTGGTTGAGGTTCAGCTGCTCCACCAGCGAGGCCTGCGTCTCGGCAAAGCCCATCAGTTCCAGGTAGCGCACCCGCTCGGGGTGGCCGGGCGGGCGGCCGAAGCCGGGCTCCGGGCGGCTCTCGCAGAGATACTGCAGGATCGCGGCGCTTTCGAAGATGGTGATGCCGTCGATCTCCAGCGCCGGGATCCGGCCGGCGGGCGAGACGCCCAGCAGCCCCGCCCCGCGCATCGCCCGGTCGCCGATCCGGTAGCGGACGATCTCGTCGGGGGTGATCCCCATTTCCTGCAGCAGCCACAGCACGCGGAAGGAGCGGCCCCAGGGGACGTGGTGCAGCCGGATCATGGCCGCCGCACCGGTTTCTTGCAAGAAACCGGCCAGAGCCTTGCAAGGCTCTGCCCACGCCCTTGCAAGGGCGTCGCAAGACCCTTGCAAGGGTCTTGCCCGCTCATGCCTCCTCCTCCAGCCGGATCAGCGCCGCGCCCGCCTCGACCTGCGCGCCCGGCGCCGTCAGCACCTCGGCCACCACCCCGTCGCGGGCGGCCGTCAGCACGTGCTCCATCTTCATCGCCTCCATCACCGCCAGCCGGTCGCCCGCCGCGACCCTCTGCCCCGCCGTCACCGTCACCTCGCGGACCAGCCCCGGCATCGGCGCCCGCGTCACGTTCCCGGCCTCGGCCACGGCCCCCGCCCGCGCCAGCGGATCGACCCGGCGGAAGCTGGCCGTCCGCCCGCCCGCGAAGACGTGGATCACGCCCCCCGCCTCCACCACCTGCGGCCGGCGCCCCGCGATCGCCCAGCCCTGCGCGTCGCGGCACGCGGCGAGCTCGATCCCGTCCACCACCACCTGCGCCGCGTCTGGCCCGGTCATCCACAGGAGGCCCGACACCCCGTCGAGCTCCACCCGCACCCGCGACGGCGTCCACAGGCTGAACCCCGCCAGCGGCCCCTCGGGCAGCCCCGCCGCCTGCAGCACCGCCGCCGCCGCCATCGCGCGGTCCAGGTCATCCGGCTCCCGCTCCGCCGTCAGCGCCTCGAGGTCACGCGCGATCAGCCCCGTATCCACCTCGCCCCGGCCAAACCCCTCATGCCGCGCCAGCGCCGCGAGGAAGGCCAGGTTCGTCACCGTGCCCGCCACCTGCGTCTGGTCGAGCGCGCGCGCCAGCCGCGCCAGCGCGACCGCCCGCGTCGGCCCATGCACGATCACCTTGGCGATCATCGGGTCGTACCAGGGGCTGATCGTGTCGCCCGTCCGCACGCCCGTGTCGGCCCTGACGCCCTCGGGGAAGGCAAGATGCGCCAGCCGCCCCGTCGCGGGCAGGAACCCCGCCGCCACGTCCTCGGCATAGAGCCGCGCCTCGAAGGCGTGGCCGGTGATCGCCAGGTCTTCCTGCCGGACCCACAGCCGCTCGCCGGCCGCGACCCGCAGCTGCCATTCCACAAGGTCCACGCCGGTGACGGCTTCCGTCACCGGATGCTCCACCTGCAGGCGCGTGTTCATCTCCATGAACCAGAACCCGTCGGGCCTGAGCCCCCGGCTGCCGTCCACGATGAACTCCACCGTCCCCGCGCCGCTGTAGCCGATGGCCTCGGCCGCACGCACGGCGGCCGCCCCCATCGCCTCGCGCATCTCGGCCGTCATGCCCGGCGCAGGCGCCTCCTCGATCACCTTCTGGTGGCGCCGCTGCAGCGAGCAGTCCCGCTCGAACAGGTGCACGGCGCGGGTGCCGTCGCCAAAGACCTGCACCTCGATGTGGCGCGGCTTCTCCACGTATTTCTCGACCAGCACCGCCGCGTTGCCGAAGGCCCCCCTTGCCTCCGCCTGCGCCGAGGCCAGCGCCGCGGCGAAGTCCGCCGGCCGGTCCACCCGCCGCATCCCCTTGCCGCCGCCGCCCGCCACCGCCTTGATCAGCACCGGGTAGCCGATGGCGTCGGCCGCCCCCGCCAGGTGCTCGGGGTCCTGGTTGTCGCCGTGGTAGCCCGGCACCACCGGCACGCCCGCCTCGGCCATCAGCCGCTTGGCCGCGTCCTTCAGCCCCATCGCCCGGATCGCCGCCGCCGAGGGCCCGATGAACACCAGCCCCGCCGCCTCCACCGCCTCGACGAAATCCGGGTTCTCCGACAAAAAGCCATAGCCCGGATGGATCGCCTCTGCCCCCGTGGCCTGCGCCGCCGCGATGATCGCCTCGCCGCGCAGGTAGCTGTCGGCCGGGGCCGGGCCGCCGATCCGAACCGCCTCGTCCGCCATGGCGACATGGCGCGCGCCCGCGTCGGCGTCGGAATGGACCGCCACCGTGGCCACGCCCATGCGCCGGCAGGTGTCGATGACGCGACAGGCGATCTCGCCCCGGTTCGCGATCAGGATCTTGCGGAACATGCGCCCCTCCCCCGCCCGGCCGGTCACGCCAGGTCCTCCACCAGCTCGAAGCGCTCCCAGATCAGCCCCATCTCGGGATGGAAGATCCCCGCGCGCCGGTAATACCGCTCGTGACCCTCGCGCCAGCCGGCAAGGTCCTCGTCCTCGCCCTCGACCAGCGCCATCTCCTCGGTCATGTCGCAGAACCGCACCCGGCGCAGCTCCAGCGTCCGCGTCACCAGCTGCGGCACGCCCTCGAAATCCACCGCGATGTCGCAGCGCCCGACCACGGGCGGCGCCTCGCCCGCCTCGACCTCCGCCTCGGCGAGGCAGGTCGCCCGTTTCCTGCCCGCCCGCACAAGCGCCAGCAGCGCCGCCGACCCCTCGGGGCTCGCCCCGAAGCGGTAGGCGACCGCGCCGGGGTAGCGCGCCCGCAGCTCATCCAGACTCTGACCCATCCGCTTCATCTTTCCCCAAATACGCAAACCCGGCCCGCCGCCCCGCGCCTACATCCGGAACAGGCCGAACCGCGTCTCGTCGATCGGCGCGTTCAGCGCGGCGGCCAGCGACAGGGCCAGCACCTCGCGCGACTTGCGCGGGTCCACCACCCCGTCGTCCCAGAGCCGCGCCGAGGCATAGAGCGGGTGCGACTGCCGCTCGAACATCTCGATCGTGGGCCGCTTGAACTCGGCCTCGGCCTCGGCCGACCAGTCCTGCCCGGCCCGCTCCATCGCCTCGCGCCTGACGGTGGCCAGCACGCCCGCCGCCTGCGCGCCGCCCATGACGGAGATCCGCGAATTGGGCCAGGTCCACAGGAACCGCGGGCTGTAGGCCCGGCCCGCCATCCCGTAGTTCCCCGCGCCGAAGCTGCCGCCGACCAGCATGGTGATCTTCGGCACCGCGGTCGTCGCCACCGCCGTCACCATCTTGGCGCCGTGCCGGGCGATGCCCTCGTTCTCGTATTTCCGGCCCACCATGAAGCCGGTGATGTTCTGCAGGAACACCAACGGGATCCGGCGCTGCGAACACAGCTGCACGAAATGCGCGGCCTTCTGCGCCGACTCGGAGAACAGGACGCCGTTGTTCGCCACGATCCCCACGTCCATCCCCATGACCTGCGCGAAGCCCGTCACGATGGTCTCGCCGAAGCGCGGCTTGAACTCGTCGAACCAGCTGTCGTCCACGATCCGCGCGATCACCTCGCGGATGTCGTAGGGCGTCGTCAGCCGCGCCGGCACCACGTCGAACAGCTCGTCGGGGTCGTAGGCCGGCGCACGCCCACCCAAACCCGGTAGGCCGGGCTTCAGCCCGGCCCCCGCCCCCAGCGACCGCACCGCCCGCCGCGCCAGGGCCAGCGCATGCCCATCGTCCTCGGCCAGGTAATCCGCCACGCCCGACAGCCGCGTGTGCACGTCGCCGCCGCCCAGCTCCTCGGCGCTCACCACCTCGCCCGTCGCCGCCTTCACCAGCGGCGGCCCGGCGAGGAAGATCGTCCCCTGCTCCTTCACGATGATGGTCACGTCCGACATGGCCGGCACATAGGCGCCCCCGGCGGTGCAGGAGCCCATCACCACCGCGATCTGCGCGATGCCGGCCGCGCTCATCCGCGCCTGGTTGTAGAAGATGCGCCCGAAATGGTCGCGGTCGGGGAACACCTCGTCCTGGTTCGGCAGGTTGGCGCCGCCCGAGTCGACCAGGTAGACGCAGGGCAGCCGGCACTCCTCGGCGATCTCCTGGGCGCGCAGGTGCTTCTTGACCGTCACCGGGTAGTAGGTACCGCCCTTCACCGTCGCGTCGTTGCAGACGACCATCACCTGCCGGCCTTCGACGAGCCCCACCCCCGCGATCACGCCGCCGCAGGGCGCCGCGCCGTCGTACAGGCCGTGCCCGGCCGTCGCGCCGACCTCGAGGAAGGGCGAGCCGGGGTCGAGCAGCCCCGCCACCCGGTCCCGCGGCAACATCTTGCCGCGGCTCACATGCCGCTCGCGCGCCTTGTCGCCGCCCCCCGCTGCGGCCAGCGCCGCGGCCGCCTCGATCTCGGCCAGCGCCGCGAGATGCGCGGCGCGGTTGGCGCGCGCCTCCTCCGACCCGGCCACCAGCTGCGATGTCAGCCTCATTCGTCCTCCTCCCGCCCCGGCCGGGGCACCGGCTCAAAGGGCATCGCGCTGTCGACCGAGCCCAGCGCCACCGCCGGCGCGGCCATCCCGATCAGCCGCGCGACCTGCCAGGCGGCCACCGCCTCGGTCAGCTGCAGCCGCGCCTCGTGCGTCTCGCACCAGGCCGCCACCGGGTCCTCGGCCCCCGCGCAGTCGTCCCCGGCCGAGGCGCCCCGCGCCACCGCCCAGAGCCGGGGGTAGAGCGCGGCGCCGAAGGGCGCGGCCGCGGTCACGTCCTCCGGCGCGGGCAGCCCGGCCAGCACCCGGTCGCGCAGCGCCAGCTGCGCGGCGGCGAGCCGGCGCTGGCAGGCCTGCGGCTCCGGGCCCCGGTCGCAGGCGACGATGGCGAGCGAGCCGCAGTGGTGCACCCGGTCGCGCGTGACCAGCTCGAAATCCTCGACCAAGCCCGCGGTGCCGAGCCGCGCCGCCTCCATCTCGAAATGCGCGATGGCGCGGGCGAAGCAGGTGTCGAACCCCTCCAGCGCCCCGGCCCCCGCCGGCGCGGCGAAGAGCGCAAGCGCGATGAGCGCCGCCGCCCTCATGTCCGCGGCCCCGCGCCGGGCAGCGCCACCGGCCGCCCCCACAGGTCCACCGCCAGCGCCCAGTCCGCGCCGCAGGTCACCACCAGCCGCACCCCCTCGACCGCCGCGGGCCGCCCCGCGCAGTCGGTCGCGGCCCCGCCGGTCTCGGCGACGTAGCGGGCCGCCGCGGCCAGGATGATCTCGGTCTCGGTCGGCGGCACGGCCCGCAGCCCCTGCCAGAGCCCGAAGGCCCCCGCGGCGGTCACCAGCCCCGCAAGCGGCAGGATCAGCCCGCGCCGCATCGCCCCTCACCCCATCGCCGCCATCAGTTCGCGCCCGACCAGCATCCGCCGGATCTCCGACGTGCCGGCGCCGATCTCCATCAGCTTGGCGTCGCGGAACATGCGGGCCACCGGCGCGTCGGCCAGGAACCCCGCGCCGCCCATCGCCTGCACCGCCTGGTGGGCGACCTTCATCCCCTCCTCGGAGGCGTAGAGCACGCAGGCCGCCGCGTCCGCCCGCGTCACCTCGCCCCGGTCGCAGGCCTTGGCGACCTCGTAGGCATAGGCGCGGGCCGAGTTCATCGCGGTGTACATGTCCGCGATCTTGCCCTGCATCAGCTGGAAATTCCCGATCGGCTGGCCGAACTGGTGGCGGTCGCGCATGTAGGGCATCACCTCGTCGAGGCAGCCCGCCATGATCCCGATGTTGACCCCCGACAGCACCACGCGCTCGTAGTCGAGGCCCGACATCAGCACGCGCACGCCCTTGCCCTCCTCGCCCAGCACGTTCTCGAACGGCACCTCGACGTCGTCGAAGATCAGTTCCGCCGTGTTCGACCCGCGCATCCCGAGCTTGTCGAAATGCGGCGAGGTGGAGAAGCCCTTCATCGTCTTCTCGATCAGGAAGGCGGTGATCCCCTTCGATCCCGCCTCGGGGTCGGTCTTGGCATAGACGACCAGCGTGTCGGCGTCCGGCCCGTTGGTGATCCAGTATTTCGTGCCGTTCAGGACGTAGCGGTCGTTCCGTTTCTCGGCCCGCAGCTTCATGCCCACCACGTCCGACCCCGCGCCCGCCTCGGACATGGCCAGCGCGCCGACATGCTCGCCCGAGATCAGCCCGGGCAGGTATTTCGCCTTCTGCTCCGCCGTGCCGTTCAGCTTGATCTGGTTCACGCAGAGGTTGGAGTGCGCCCCGTAGCTGAGCCCGATCGAGGCCGAGCAGCGGCTGATTTCCTCCACCGCGACGATATGGGCGAGGTAGCCCATGCCGGCCCCGCCATACTCTTCATCCACCGTGATGCCGAGAAGCCCGAGCTCCCCCATCTCGCGCCACAGCTGGTTGGGGAACTGGTTGGTCTGGTCGGTCTCGGCGGCCAGCGGCTTCACCCGCTCCTGCGCCCAGCGGTGCACCATCTCGCGCAGCGCATTGACCTCGTCGCCCAGGTCGAAGGTCATCGAACCGAGAAACATGGCGCCAACCCTCCCGTTAATTGAACGCTTGTTCAATTCATACCGCGCGGGCGCCGGGCTGTCAAAGGATTCGCGGGCCGGTTGCGGAAAACCGCAGTTTTCCGTCCCGCGAAGCTGCGGCTTCGCGCCATCGTTTTCCCGCAGGAAAACGCCCCCTTGCCACCGCCGCCCCGCGGTGGTCCCCTCGGCCCCGACCCACGGCAGGGACCGCGCCATGCTTCGCTTCCACATCTACGACGTGTTCACCACGACGCCCTTCACCGGCAACCCGCTCGCCATCGTCGAGGGCGCGGGCGGCCTGACGACGGCGCAGATGCAGACCCTGGCCCGACAGTTCAACCTGTCGGAAACGATCTTCGTCCAGCCCCCGGACGACCCGGCCCACACCGCCAAGGTGCGCATCTTCTTTCCCACGGCGGAAATCCCCTTCGCCGGCCACCCGACCATCGGCTGCGCCCTCCACCTCGCCGGCGACACGGCCAGCGAGATCACGCTGGAGGAGGTCGCGGGCCTCGTGCCCGTCACCATCACCCGCGACGGCGGCGCGACGCTGGCCGAGTTCACCGCCCCGAGGCTTCCCGTCCGCCACGCCCCCGTACCGCCCCACGCGCTGATCGCCGCCGCGCTCGACCTGACCCCGGCCCGCATCGGCCCGCACGACCCCGGCGTCTGGCAGGGCGGCCCGGCCTTCCTCTACGTCCCCGTCACCGACCTGGACACGCTGGCCGCCGCCCGCCCCATCGAGCCCGTCTGGTCCGAACTGATGGCCGCGGCGCGGGTCGACAGCGCCTATCTCTACACCGCCACGCCCGAAGGCATCCGGTCGCGCATGTTCTCACCCACCGCCGGCATCCCCGAGGACCCGGCCACAGGATCGGCCACCGCGATCCTCGCGGGGCAGCTGCTGGCCAACGGGGCGCTGCCCGGCGGCACCACCACGCTGCGGCTGCGACAGGGCGTCGAGATGGGCCGCCCGTCGGACCTGCGCCTGACCGTCGACGTCGACGCCGGCGCGATCGCCGCGATCCGCGTCGCGGGGTCGGCGGTGAAGATCGCCGAGGGGACGATCCGCATCCCCTGAGCCCGCGCTTTCCACCCCGCCCCGGCCATCCTATATCGGACCCCATGTTCAGCGACCTCCTCCGCCGCCTCACGGCGCCCGACCCCGAACCCCTGCCCTACGACGACGCCCGGCTGGCGCTCGGCGCGCTGCTGGTCCGCATCGCCCGCTCGGACGGCGATTATGCCGGCATCGAGCAGGCCCAGATCGACCGCGTGCTTGCCCACCGCTACGGCCTGTCCGACGCCGAGGCCGCCGCGCTGCGGGCCGAATCCGAACGGCTCGAGGCCGAGGCGCCCGACACCGTCCGCTTCACCCGCGCGATCAAGGACAGCGTCCCTTACGAGGACCGCGTCCATGTCATCGAGGCGCTGTGGTTCATCGTGCTGGCCGACGGCGCGCGCGACAGCGAGGAGGATTCGCTCCTGCGGATGATCGCGCCCATGCTGGGCGTGAACGACCGCGACTCGAACCTCGCCCGGAAACGGGTCGAGGACGCCCATTACGGCGACTGAGCGCGCGGCCATGATCGCCGCCCTGCCGATGTACGACCGCCCCGAGTTGCGCGCCGAGACCGACGCGCTCTGGGCCGCCATCCGCGACGCGCTCCGCCGCCGGGGCATCGACGCGCCCGAGGCGTTGACCCGCGACCGCGATCCGTGGGCGGTCTGGACCGACCCCGGCCTCGTCTTCGCGCAGACCTGCGGCCTGCCCTTCCGCGCCCGGCTGCACGGGACCGTGAGCCTCGTGGCGACGCCGGACTTCGCGCTGCCCGGCTGCCCGGCCGGCCACTACAATTCCGTCGTGCTGGCCCGGGACGGCCGCCTGCCGCCGCGCCCGCGCCTGGCCGTCAACGACCCGCTCAGCCAGTCGGGCTGGGCGGCGCTGCACGCCTGGATGGGCGGGCGGGGCATTGCGCCCGGGCCGGTGACGCTGACCGGAAGCCACGCCGCCTCGGCCCGGGCGGTGGCGACGGGCGCCGCCGACCTGGCCGCCATCGACGCCCAGACCTGGCGCCTGCTCCTGCGCTTCGACGGCGCCGACGCGGGCCTCGAGATCGACCGGACGGCGCCGACCCCGGCCCTGCCCTACGTCACGGCGGCCACCCGCGACCCCGGCCCGATCCGCGCCGCGCTGGCCGAGGCGCTGGCCGCCCTGCCGCCCGCCACCCTGTCCGCGCTGGGGCTGCGCGGCGTGGTCGAGATCGGCGCCGACGCCTACCGGGCCGTCCCGATCCCGCCCAATCCCTGACCAATCGCCCGCGATTCGGCCTCGGCAGGCGCGTTTCCCCAAGGTCAGCCTGCACAAGACCGTTGCATTTGCGCGTTCCATCGGCACAAATCCGCAGACCAAGACAGGGACGGGGCCCGCATGTCTGCCACACCGCCGGTCATCCAGATCACCGGCCTGCACAAGAGTTTCGGCACGCTGGAGGTGCTGCGCGGGGTCGACCTGGCCGCGCGGGCGGGCGACGTGGTGTCGCTGATCGGCTCGTCTGGGTCGGGCAAGTCCACGCTGCTGCGCTGCGCCAACCTGCTCGAGGACAGCCAGAAGGGCGACATCATCTTCGAGGGCGAACCGGTCCACTGGAAGGGCACGGGCCACCACCGGCGCCCCGCCGACGCCGAGCAGGTGCGCCGCATCCGCACCAACCTGTCGATGGTGTTCCAGCAGTTCAACCTCTGGTCCCACATGACGATCCTGCAGAACGTCATGGAGGCCCCCGTCACCGTGCTAGGCCAGGACCGCGCCGAGGTCGAGGACCGCGCCCGCGCCTATCTCGACAAGGTCGGCATCGGCGAGAAATGCGATGCCTGGCCGGCGCAGCTGTCGGGCGGCCAGCAGCAGCGCGCCGCGATCGCCCGCGCGCTGTGCATGGAGCCGCGGGCGCTGCTGTTCGACGAACCCACCTCCGCGCTCGACCCCGAGCTGGAACAGGAGGTGGTGCGCGTGATCCGGGCGCTGGCCGAGGAGGGGCGCACCATGATCCTCGTCACCCACGACATGCGCATGGCGCGCGACCTGTCGACCCACACCATCTTCCTCCACCAGGGGAAGATCGAGGAGGAGGGCCCGCCCGACGCGCTGTTCGGCGCGCCCAGCTCCGAGCGCCTGCAACAGTTCCTCAGCCACAGCCAGGCGGCGTGAGACTGAGGCAAGACCACCCGAAAACTCCAGGGAGATACCGATGAAATACCTGATCCTGACTGCCAGCCTGCTGGCGATCTCCGCCGGCGCCGCCGCCGCGCAGGATGTCGTCCGCATGGGCACGGAGGGCGCCTACCCTCCGTACAACTTCATCAATGACAACGGCGAGGTCGACGGCTTCGAGCGCGCGCTCGGCGACGAGCTCTGCGCCCGCGCCGAGCTGACCTGCGAATGGGTCACCAACGACTGGGATTCGATCATCCCGAACCTGACCTCGGGCAACTACGACACCATCATCGCCGGCATGTCGATCACCGAGGAGCGCGAGGAAGTCGTCGACTTCACCCAGCCCTACATCCCGCCGGCCTCGTCGCTGTTCATGGCGCTGAGCGAGGATGCCGACCTGGCGGGCGGCGTGATCGCGGCCCAGACCAACACCATCCAGGCCGGCTACATCGCCGCCTCGGGCGCGACCCTGATCGAGTTCGCCACCCCGGACGAGACCGTGGCCGCGGTGCGCAACGGCGAGGCCGACGCGGTCTTCGCCGACGGCGACTACCTGCTGCCAATCGCCGACGAGGACGCCGACCTGATGATCGTGGGCGAGCCCGTTCAACTGGGCGGCGGCGTCGGCATGGCGCTGCGCGAGGGCGACGAACGGCTGGCCGCCTTCAACGCGGCGATCACCGCGATGAAGGAGGACGGCACCCTGAACGCGCTGATCCTCGAGTGGTTCGGCCCCGAGGCCGCCACCTGGTGACCTGACCCGACCGGACGGGGGCGGGCCCGGCGCCCGCCCCCGCCCTTCCCTCCTGCCGCTTCATCTTTCCCCAAATACGCAAGACCGCCGCCGCAAGGCCCCCGCATGTTCGAGTACTGCACCGACCCCTCGACCCTCGACACGGCCCGCTGGTTCGGCTGCTACCTGACCAACGGCGCGCACATGCTGTTCTACCAGTCCTTCCTGGTGGTCTTCGCGCTGCTCGCCGTCACCGCCCCGGTCTCGCTCGCCTTCGGCTTCGCCGCCGCCGCCGCGTCGCGCAGCCACGTGCCGCCCCTGGCCTGGGCCGGCAAGCTCTACACCGCCATGGTCCGCGGCGTGCCGGACATCGTGTTCTTCCTGTTCTTCGTGCTCGTGCTCGACCAGGCCATCGAGTACGCCCGCCACCGCATCTCCTGCCCCGACTGGACGGACCCGATCCGGCAGGGCGCGAACTTCCTCGTCTGCCCCGAGGCGCGCACGCCCGCGGGCAACGCGCCGCAATGGGTGCACGAGGCCTACGGTTTCGCGCTGGCGGTGTTCACCTACGCCATCGTCTTCGGCGCGTTCTGCGGCAACGTCCTGTTCGGCGCGATGCGGGCGGTGCCCCGGCCGCAGCTGGAGACCGCAGAGGCCTACGGCATGTCGCGCCGGCAGGTGTTCTGGCGCGTGCTGGTCCCGCAGATGTGGATCTACGCCCTGCCCGGCCTGTCGAACATCTGGATGATCCTGATCAAGGCCACGCCGCTGCTGTTCCTGCTCGGCATCGAGGACATCGTCTACTGGGCCCGCGAACTGGGCGGCAGCCGGACCTCGGCCTACCAGTACCCGCACCCCGACTGGCGCTTCTGGTACTTCCTCGGCCTCCTCGTCTTCTACCTCTGCTTCACGCGGGTCTCCGAGATCGTGCTCGGCCGGCTCACCCGGCGCCTGTCGCACGGGCAGGCCACCGCGGCGGGCGAAGAGCTCAGAAAGGCCGCGGCATGACTCACCGGACCCCGCCGCGCCGGTTTCTTGCAAGAAACCGGCCAGAGCCTTGCAAGGCTCTGGCAACGCCCTTGCAAGGGCGTGGCAAGACCCTTGCAAGGGTCTTGCCCGACCCGGAGGCCGCGCGATGACCTGCGCCGAGGCGATACAGGCCTATGCCCTGCGCTCGCTCGGGATCGGCGAGCGCCTCCTGCCGCAATCCGAGATCACGCTGTGCGAACAGATCGTGCTGATCGGCTCGGGCATGATCTGGAACGTCTATTTCGGTGTACTCGCGCTCGCCTTCGGCTTCTTCTTCGCCGTGGCCCTCGCGGTGGCCAAGGCGTCGCGCCGCTGGCTGGTGCGCAAGCCCGCCGAATGGTTCATCTTCGTGTTCCGCGGCTCGCCGCTCTTCATCCAGTTCTTCATGGCCTACGAGGCCTTCGTGATGCTGCCCCGCGTCGGCATCGAGTTCACGCTCCTCGGCATCGAGATCGCGGCCGAGACGCGCTGGTTCTCGCGCGCCTGGCTCGGCGCGCTGATCGTGCTGTTCCTCAACACCTCGGCCTACGCCGCCGAGATCTTCTACGGCGCGCTGCGCTCGGTGCCCCGGGGCGACCTCGAGGCCGCCGACGCCTACGGCCTGTCGGGCTGGGCCAAGTTCCGCCGCGTCGTGTTCCCCACCACCATGCGGCTGGCCTGGCCCGCCTACACCAACGAGGCGATCTTCCTGTTCCAGTCCACCGCGCTGGTGTTCTTCTCGTCCTTCCCCGCCTTCCGGCAGCAGGGCGACGCGCTCTACTACGCCAACTACTTCGCCGACCGCACCTTCAACCCTTTCATCCCCTACCCGATCGTGGCGCTCTACTTCGTCGCCCTGACGCTGGTCATCATCTGGGTTTTCGGCGCGATCAACACGCGCCTCAACCGGCACCTGCCCGCCGAGCGCCGGCAGCGCCTTCGCATCAGGCCCCAGGTCATAAGATGACGGACGACTATCTTCTCGAGCACCCCGAGGTGCGCTCCATTCGCGTGGCTGCCGCCGACCTCAACGGCCAGCCCCGCGGCAAGCGCATCCCGCGCCGCTACGCCGACAAGGCGATCACCGAGGGGACGCGCTTTCCCTTCTCGGTGCTGAACCTCGACATCTGGGGCGAGGACATCGACGACAGCCCGCTGGTCTTCGCCGCCGGCGACCCCGACGGCATCCTCAAGCCGACCGAGCGCGGCTTCGTCCCGATGCCCTGGATCGACGCGCCCACCGCGCTCCTGCCGATCTGGATGTTCCACGAGGACGGCCGCCCCTTCGCCGGCGACCCGCGCCAGGCGCTGGCCCGCGTGGTCGAGCGCTACACCGCCCGCGGCCTGACGCCGGTGGTGGCGACCGAGATGGAGTTCTACCTGATCGACGACCGCGGCAAGGAGCTGCGGGTGCCGCCCAGCCCGCGCTCGGGCAAGCGCCGCCACCAGGCCGAGATCCTCGCGCTGCGCCAGCTCGACGCCTGGGACGCCTTCTTCACCGCGCTCTACGACGCTTGCGAGGCGATGGACATTCCCGCCGACACCACCATCTCCGAGGCCGGGCCGGGGCAGTTCGAGATCAACCTGATGCACCAGTCCGACGCGCTCAAGGCCGCGGACGACGCCTGGTTCTTCAAGCTCCTGGTCAGCGGGCTCGCGCGCCGGCACGGCTTCGCCGCCAGCTTCATGGCCAAGCCCTACCCGGAATATTCCGGCAACGGGCTGCACACGCATTTCTCGATCCTCGACGCGGAGGGGCGCAACATCTTCGACGACGGCACGCCGCAGGGGTCGGCCGCGCTGCGCCACGCGGTGGCCGGCTGCCTCGCCGCCATGCCGGGCTCGATGCTGATCCTGGCGCCGCACGCCACCAGCTACGACCGGCTGGTCCCCGGCGCCCACGCCCCCACTGGCATCGCCTGGGCCTACGAGAACCGCACCACCGCGCTGCGCATCCCCTCGGGCAGCCCCGCCGCGCGGCGGATCGAGCACCGCGTCGCGGGCGGCGACATCAACCCCTACCTGCTCATCACCGCCATCCTCGGCGCCGCGCTGAACGGGATCGAGGACGCCGCCGAGCCGCCGCCGCCGATCACCGGCAACGCCTACCAGCAGGCGCTGCCGCAGCTGCCCGACAGCTGGGCCGCGGCGGTCGACGCCTTTGCCACCAGCCCCGAGATCGCGCGCATCTTCGCGCCCGAGCTGATCACCAACTTCCTCGCCACCAAGCGGCAGGAGCTGCACTACATGGCCGGGCTCGGCCCCGAGGAGCAGACCGAGCTCTACCTCGACATCGTGTGACGCCGCGGCCCGCGCCCGCCCCCTTGCCCGCCGGCGCGGGCAGGCATAGCTTGGCGCCATCCAAGCCCACGAGTACCCCATGATCCTCGGCATCCTGCAGACCGGCCACGTTCCCGACCAAGTCGCGGCACGGGACGGAACCTATACCGACCTGTTCGCCCGCCTCTTCGCCCACCGCGGCTTCACCCTGCGCACCTATTCGGTCGTCGACATGGAGTTCCCCGAGGGGCCAGATGCCGCCGACGCCTGGCTCATCACCGGCTCGCGCCACGGCGCCTACGAGGACCACGCCTGGATCCCGCCGCTCGAGGCGCTGATCCGCGCCATCCGCGACGCGGGCAAGCCGCTGGTCGGCATCTGCTTCGGGCACCAGATCATCGCCCAGGCGCTCGGCGGCCGGGTCGAGAAGTTTTCCGGCGGCTGGGCCGTCGGCCGGCGCCACTACAGCATCGGCGGGCGCGAGCTGGCGCTGAACGCCTGGCACCAGGACCAGGTGGTGGAGCTGCCCGAGGGCGCGACCGTGCTGGGCGAGAACCCGTTCACCCGCCACGCGGTGCTGGCCCATGGCGACCGCATCCTGACCGTGCAGCCGCACCCGGAATTTCCCGCCTCGGTCGTCGAGGCGCTGATCGAGCACCGCTCGGGCGCCGTGCCCGCGCCGCTGGTCGAGGCCGCGCGCGAGGCGCTGGAGGCACCCACCGACAGCCACCTGATCGCCGACTGGCTGGCCGACGTGCTGGAGGGCCAGCCCGCCACCCGGGTGCCCTTTGCAGAGAGGGCCGGCGCATGAGCTCGAGCCCCGTCAACGACCTGATCGAGAAGCTGCCCGACATCGCGCAGACCTACCTGCACGGGCGCTCCATCGACGAGGTGGAATGCATCGTCGCCGACCTGGCGGGCATCGCCCGCGGCAAGGCCATGCCGGGCCAGAAGTTCGCCCGGCAGCCGTTCTTCTACCTGCCGAACTCGATCTTCTTCCAGACCATCACCGGCGACTGGGCCGACGAGGTGGCCGACGGCTTCACCGAGCCGGACATGATCCTGACGCCGGATTACGAGACGGCGACGCCCGCGCCCTGGACCGCGGACACCACGCTGCAGGTGATCCACGACATCGACGACCAGAAGGGCAACCCGGTGCCCTACGCGCCGCGCAACGTGCTCAAGCGGGTGGTCGGCCTCTACAACGCGCGCGGGCTGAAGCCGATCGTGGCGCCCGAGATGGAATTCTACCTCGTCGCCCCGAACACCGACCCCGCCCGCGAGATCGAACCGCCCATGGGCCGCTCGGGCCGGCGCGCGGCGGCGCGGCAGGCCTATTCGATGTCGGCCGTGGACGAATACGGCCGCGTCATCGACGACATCTACGACTTCGCCGAGGCCATGGGTCTGGAAATCGACGGCATCCTGCAGGAAGGCGGCTCGGGGCAGATCGAGCTGAACCTGCGCCACGGCGACCCGGTCAAGCTCGCCGACGAGATGTTCTTCTTCAAACGCATGATCCGCGAGGCGGCGCTGCGCCACGACACCTACGCCACCTTCATGGCCAAGCCGATCGAGGGCGAGCCGGGCAGCGCGATGCACATCCACCACTCGGTGGTCAGCCTCGAGACCGGCGAGAACATCTTTTCCAACCCCGACGGGTCGGAAACGCCCGAGTTCATGCATTTCATCGGCGGGATGCAGCGCAACCTGCCCGCCGTGATCGCCCTGCTGGCGCCCTACGTGAACAGCTACCGGCGCTACGTCCCCGACTTCGCCGCGCCGATCAACCTGGAATGGGGCCGCGACAACCGCACCACGGGCCTGCGCGTGCCGGTGTCCGAGCCGTCCGCGCGGCGGGTCGAGAACCGGCTGCCGGGGATGGACTGCAACCCCTACCTCGGCATCGCCGCGTCGCTGGCATGCGGGCTGGTGGGGCTCCTGGAAAAGACCGAACCCTCCGAGCCCTTCGCGGGCGACGCCTACCAGCTGGAAAGCGGCGTGCCGCGCGGGCTTGGCGACGCGCTGGGGCTGCTGGAGGCGAACCCGACCATCCAGCAGGTGCTGGGCGAGGAATTCTGCCGCGTCTACACCGCCGTGAAGGAGCTGGAATACAACGAGTTCCTGCACGTCATCAGCCCCTGGGAGCGGGAGCACCTGCTCCTCAACGTGTGATGGGGCGGTCGCTGACGATCCTGCTCGTGGTGCTCGCCACCACGCTGGGCGCGCTGCTGCTGGCCTGGGCCTTCGCGCCCGCCTTCGCCACGGGCGGGAGCGCGGCGTGAACCCGCTCTACCGCAACGACCGGGCGGGGGTGCACGCGCCGTCCTGGTACGCGGCCAGCCTGCCCGAGGCCGCGCCACGCCCGGCGCTGACCGGCGCGGTCGAGGCCGATGTGGTGATCCTGGGCGCGGGCTTCACCGGGCTCTGGGCCGCGCTGACGCTGGCGCGGGCGGGCCGCCGCGTGGTGGTGCTCGAGGCGCACCGGGTGGGCTTCGGCGCCTCGGGGCGCAACGGCGGACAGGTGCAGTCGGGCTTCAACAAGGAACAGAGCTGGCTCGAGGCGCAGCTGGGCGATGCCCGCGCCCGCGCGCTCTGGGACCTGTCGGTCGAGGCCAAGACGCAGCTGCGCGACTTCTGCCTGTCGCACGCGCCCGAGGCGGCCTATCGCCCCGGCGTGGCGCACGGGGAATACACCCGCGCCGACCTCGACCACCTGCGCGCCGAGGCCGACCACATGGCCCAGCGCTACGGCCACCAGGTCAGCGTGATGGAGCGCGACGCCTTCGCCGCGCTGGTCAAGTCGCCGCTCTACGTCGGCGGGATGCTCGACCGCTCGGCCGGCCACATCCAGCCGCTCGCCTATGCCCAGGCGCTGGCCCGCGCCGCCGAGGTCGCGGGCGCCGTGATCCACGAGACCAGCGAGGTGACGGCTGTCGTCACCCGGCCCCGGCTGGTGCTCAAGACCGCGCGCGGGCAGGTCACGGCGGGCCATGCCATCATCGCGGGCAACGGCTACCTGCCGAACATCTTGCCGCAGGTGAACGCGCGGGTGATGCCGATCAACTCCTTCATCGCCGCGACCGAGCCCCTGTCCGACCGCTGGCAGGACGTGCTGGCCGAGGACATCGCGGTGTCGGACAGCAAGTTCGTGGTGAACTATTACCGCTTCTCGGCCGACCGCCGGTTCCTGTTCGGCGGCCGCGAAAGCTATGGCCTCGGCTTCCCGCGCGACATCGCGGGGCCGCTGGTCGCCCGGATGCAGCGGCTGTTCCCGCAGCTGGGCGGCGTGGGCGTCGACCATGTCTGGGGCGGCTCGCTCGGGATCACCATGACGCGGCTGCCGCACGTGGTGCGGGTGGCGCCCAACATCCTGTCGGGGGCGGGGTTCTCGGGGCATGGCGTGGCGCTGTCGGGGATGGCGGGCCGCGTGATGGCCGAGGCCGTGATGGGGCAGGAAGACGGGCTGGCGAGTTTCGAGGCGCTGCCGGTGCCGCGCTTTCCGGGCGGCACGGCGCTGCGCGCGCCGCTCCTGACGCTGGCGATGACCTGGTACGCGCTGCGCGACCGGCTGGGGGTCTGAGGCCAGACGCCGGCCACCGGGAAGATGCCGAAAACCCGAGTTTTTCGGCGCGGAAAACTCGAGTTTTCCGCGCCCCGCCGCATCCCGCCGCACGAAGCTTTCGTGACACCGGCACAGCGCGCTGGATTCCCCGCGCTTAACAGGATAAGATTCTTGAAAGACTAGATTTCAAAAAGGTGAAACCATGGCGAGCAACATGGCCACGGCCCCCGCCCCGAACGTCTACGACGCGGAACCGATCCCCGAGGCCGCCCGGGCCGAGATCGACCGCCTGCTGCAGTCGGGCGACCTGTTCCGCTACACCGCCCCCGCAGACGCGCCCGTGGCTCTGCTGGAGCGCGAATTCGCCGACCTGATGGGCGCGAAATACGCGCTGGCCGTCTCGTCCTGCTCGGCCGCGATCTTCCTGTCGCTGCGCGCGCTGGACCTGGCGCCCGGCGCCCGCGTGCTGATCCCGGCCTTCACCTTCGCCGCCGTGCCCTCGGCCGTCGTCCACGCCTTCTGCCAGCCGGTGCTGGCCGAGGTCGGCGAGAACTACCGCATCGACATGGCCGATTTCGAGGCCAAGCTCGACGACGGCATCGAGGCCGTCATCATCAGCCACATGCGCGGCCACACCAGCGACATGGACGCCATCATGGCGCTCTGCGACGCCCGCGGCATCCCCGTGATCGAGGACGCGGCCCATTCGCTCGGCACCCTCTGGCACGGCCGCAAGATCGGGACCATCGGCAAGATCGGCTGCTTCTCGTTCCAGTCCTACAAGATGGTGAACGCGGGCGAGGGCGGCATCCTGATCACCGACGACGCCGACCTGGTGGCGCGTGCGGTCATCATGTCGGGTGCCTACGAGCACAACTGGAAGAAGCACAAGGGCCCCGAGGGGCAGAACGACCCCGAGCTGGCGCTGGCCTTCGCGCGCTGGCAGAACCGGCTGCCGCTCTACAACATGCGGCTGCAGAACCTGTCTGCCGCGGTGATCCGCCCGCAGCTGCCCGAGCTGGAACGGCGCGTGCGCGACGGCCTGAAGAACCACGACTACGTGGCCGACCTCCTGAACGCGACGCCCTGGCTGCACGTGCCCCCGCCGCTGGCACCCGAGACCCGCGCGCCGGACTCGATCCAGTTCAACCTCGTGGGTTTCGAGACCGACGCCGAGGCCCGCGCCTTCGCCGCCGCCGCCGAGGCGCGCGGCGTCAAGGTGCAGATCTTCGGCCTGTCCACCGACAACGCGCGCGCCTTCTGGAACTGGCAGTTCATCCCGGGCGACCGGCCCGACCTGCCGCAGACCCGCGCGATGCTGATGCGCGCCTGCGACGTGCGCCTGCCCGTGCGGCTGACCAAGCCCGAGCTCGACGTGATCGCCGACGCGCTGATCGCGGCCGCCGAGGACGTGAAGGGCGAGACCCGCGCCTACGGGACCTGATCCGCACGTCTTTCAGAAGACCTGGCCGCGGGCAGAGTTTTCAGGAAAACTCTGCCCGCTTCGCATTTCTGACGATGGCCGCAGTCACTTCGCCGGCCCCGATTGCAGCGGCGCCTCCGCCCGTCTAGCCTGCGCGCCAGACCCGAACAGGAGACCGCCATGAAGGACCACGCCCCGAATTCCTGGGAAGCCCGCGCCGAGGCGCATTCCCTCTACGGTTTCACCGACCTGCCCTCGGTCCGCGAGCGCGGCACCGTGGTGCTGACCCATGGCGAGGGGCCCTACGTCGTCGACACCAACGGCAAGCGGTACCTCGACGCCAACGCCGGCCTTTGGAACATGATCGCGGGCTTCGACCACAAGGGGCTGGCCGAGGCCGCCAAGGCGCAATACGACCGGTTCCCGGGCTACCACGCCTTTTTCGGCCGGATGTCGGACCAGACCGTCGCGCTGTCCGAGAAGCTGGTCGAGGTCTCGCCCTTCCCCCGCGGCAAGGTGTTCTACACCAACTCGGGGTCCGAGGCGAACGACACCATGGTCAAGATGCTGTGGTTCCTGAACCGCGCCGAGGACCGGCCGCAGGCGCGCAAGATCCTGACCCGCTGGAACGGCTACCACGGCGTCACCGTGGTCTCGGCCTCGATGACCGGCAAACCCTACAACAGCGTGTTCGGCCTCCCGCTGGAGGGCTTCCTCCACCTCGGCTGCCCGCATTACTGGCGCTACGGCGCGGAGGGCGAGACCGAGGCGGAGTTCACCGCGCGGCTGGCGCAGGAGCTGGAGGACGTCATCGCGCGCGAAGGCGCTGACACCATCGCGGGCTTCTTCGCGGAACCGGTGATGGGCGCGGGCGGCGTGATCCCGCCCAGCGCGGGGTATTTCCAGGCGATCCAGCCGATCCTGAAGAAGCACGGAATTCCCCTGATCGCCGACGAGGTGATCTGCGGCTTCGGGCGCACCGGCAACACCTGGGGCTGCCAGACCTACGACTTCGTGCCCGACGCCATCATCTCGTCCAAGGCGCTGACGGCGGGGTATTTCCCGATGGGCGCGGTGATCCTCGGCCCCGAGCTGACCGACCGGCTGCAGGCGGCCATCGACCCGATCGAGGAGTTCCCGCACGGCTTCACGGCGTCCGGCCACCCGGTCGGCTGCGCGGTGGCGCTCAAGGCCATCGACGTGGTGATGAACGAGGGGCTTATGGACATGGTCCGCGCCGGCGCCCCGCGGATGGAGGCGGGGCTGCGCGAGATCGCCAAGCACCCCAACATCGGCGAGCTGCGCGGCATCGGCTACATGTGGGCGCTGGAGGCCGTGAAGAACCGCGAGGGCAAGGTGCCCTTCGACGGCAAGCTGTCGGTATCCGAGCGGATCGCCAACACCTGCACCGACCACGGGCTGATCTGCCGTCCGCTGGGGCAGTCGATCGTGCTGTGCCCGCCCTTCACCCTGACCGACGCGCAGATGGACGAGATGTTCGAGAAGCTGGACGCGGCGCTGAGGAAGGTGTTCGCCGAGGTGGGGTGAGGTAGCGCCGCGGGGGGCCAGCCCCCCGCACCCCCCGGAGTATTTTTGAAGCAAAGATGAGGGGGGGGGGTGGTCAGAAGAGGCTGCCCTGCCCCGGTTCGCTGGGGCCGCTCTGGCGTTTCGGGGCGGGGCGCGGCGTGGCGCCCGTGGGGGTGACCGCGAGCTTGCCGTCGGCGAACTCGATCTCGAGCGCGGCGTGGGTTTCGGCCTCAGTCTTGCGGGTCAGGACGGCCTCGCCGGCGCGGACGACGGCGTAGCCGCGGCGGAGGGTTTCGGTGTAGCCGAGCGTCTGGTGCAGCCGGTCGAGCGCGGCGAGGCGGTCGCGGCGGGCGGCAAGGCCGGTCTCGGCCACCCGGGCGAAGCGGGCCGACAGGTCGTCGAGCCGGGCGCGGGCGTCCGCGAGGCGGCGCTGTTGCCGGGCGGGGTCGAGCCGCCGGTCGAGCGCCGCAAGATCGCGCCGGCCCTGCCGCACCAGCCCCTGCAGCGCGGCGGGGCTGAGCCGCGCCGCCCCCTGCCCCAGCGCAAGGCGTTTCCTGCCCACCGCGCGGTCCAGCGCCGGGGCCAGCCGCGCCGCGGCGCCGTCGAGGCGGCCGCGCGCCGTCGCCGCCCGGTGGCGCAGCGCGGGCGCGAGGCCGGCCGCGGCGAGGTCGAGGCGCTGGCGGGCCTGGTCGAGCAGGCTCTCGGGCCGGGGCAGCGCGCGGGAGAGGTCGGCAAGGCGCTGCCGCCGGCGGTCCAGCGCCTGCGTCATCCCGCGGGTCAGGATGCCGTCCTGCGTGCGGAGCCAGTTCAGCAGGTCCAGCCGCACCGGCACCGCCTTTTCGGCCGCCGCCGTCGGCGTGGGCGCGCGCCAGTCGGCGGCGTGGTCGATCAGCGTGGTGTCGGTCTCGTGGCCCACCGCCGAGATCAGGGGGATCGCGCTGTCGGCGGCGGCGCGGACCACGATCTCCTCGTTGAAGCCCCAGAGGTCCTCGAGCGACCCGCCGCCGCGGGCGACGATGAGCAGGTCCGGCCGCGGGATGCGCCCGCCCTCGGGCAGCGCGTTGAAGCCGCGGATGGCGCGGGCGACCTCGGGGGCGCAGTTGGCGCCCTGCACCGCGACCGGCCAGATCAGGACGCGGCGCGGGAAGCGGTCGCGCAGGCGGTGCAGGATGTCGCGGATGACGGCGCCGGACGGCGAGGTGACGACGCCGATCACCTCGGGCAGGAACGGCAGGCGTTTCTTGCGGCCGGCGTCGAACAGCCCCTCGGCGGCCAGCATCGCCCGGCGTTTTTCCAGCATCGCCATCAGGGCGCCAGCGCCGGCGGGGCGCAGGTCCTCGATCACCAGCTGGTATTTCGACTGGCCGGGGAAGGTTGTGAGGCGGCCGGTGGCGATCACCTCCATCCCCTCCTCGGGCGGGTGGGCGAGGCGGGTGGCGGTGCCCTTCCAGATCACGGCCGCCAGAACGCTGCGGTCGTCCTTGAGGTCGAGGTAGACATGGCCCGAGCGCGGCATCGACAGGCGGCCGACCTCGCCCCGCACGCGGACATGGGAAAAGCCGCTCTCGATGGCGCGCTTTACGGCGCCCGAGATCTCCGAGACGGTGAATTCGGGGGCGTTGCCGGGGCCGGCGTCCTCGATCAGGTCGTCCATGCGCTCAGCGGCCCTTGCGGCGTTCGCGCAGCAGGTCCCAGCCGGCGGCCAGCACGGCGACGCCGAGGACGGCGAAGATCAGCGGCGGCGCCTGCATCCGGCCCGTCGCCTGCAGCAGCGCGAAGGCGGCCAGCGCGAGCAGGGCCACCGCGAAGAGCGCCACGGCCGTCGTGACCGAGCCCGCGCTGGACCGCGCAAAGGCCCCGAGGCGTGACGAAGGGTCCGGGTTGCGCATGTTGTGCCTGCCTCTGCCGCTTTGTATTGCGGGGGCAGACTAGCAAGCCGGGAGACCCGCGTGAATATCCTGATCCTCGGTGGCGGCGGGCGCGAACACGCGCTGGCCTGGGCGGTGCTGCAGAACCCCAAGTGCGACCGGCTGATCGTGGCGCCGGGCAATGCCGGGATCGACCAGATCGCGGAATGCGCCGACCTCGACGTCACCGATGGCGAGGCCGTGGTGGGCTTCGCGGTGGAGGAATCGATCGACTTCGTCATCGTCGGGCCCGAGGCGCCGCTGGCCGCCGGGGTGTCGGATGCGCTGGTGGCAGCGGGGATCCTGGTGTTCGGCCCCTCGGCCGAGGCCGCGCGGCTGGAGGCGTCGAAGGGCTTCACCAAGGAGATCTGCGACGCCTGCGGCGCGCCCACGGCGGGCTGGGCGCGGTTCACCGACGCGGCGGCCGCCAGGGCCCATGTCCGGGCCGCGGGCGCGCCCATCGTGGTCAAGGCCGACGGGCTGGCGGCCGGCAAGGGCGTGGTCGTGGCGATGACGGTCGCCGAGGCGGAGGCCGCCATCGACGAGATGTTCGGCGGCGCCTTTGGCGCAGCCGGCGCCGAGGTGGTGATCGAGGAGTTCATGGCCGGCGAGGAGGCGTCGTTCTTCGTGCTGTCGGACGGCGAGACGGTGCTGCCCATCGGCACCGCGCAGGACCACAAGCGCATCGGCGAGGGCGACACCGGGCCGAACACGGGCGGCATGGGGGCCTATTCGCCCGCGCCCGTGCTGACCGACGCGGTGGCCACGGCGGCGCTGGAGCGGATCGTCAAGCCGACCGTGGCCGAGATGGCGCGGCGGGGGACACCGTTCCGGGGCGTGCTCTATGCCGGGCTGATGATCGCGGACGGGCAGCCGCGGCTGGTGGAATACAACGTCCGCTTCGGCGACCCGGAATGCCAGGTGCTGATGATGCGGCTGGGGGGGCAGGCGCTGGACCTGATGCTGGCCTGCGCCGAGGGGCGGCTGGCCGAGATGCAGGTGACCTGGGCCGACGACCACGCGCTGACCGTGGTGATGGCGGCAAAGGGGTATCCGGGCAGCTATGCCAAGGGGTCCGAGATCCGGGGCCTCGAGGGGCTGCCCGAGGATTCGCACCACATGGTGTTCCACGCCGGGACGGTCGTCACCGAGGGCACCCTGCGGGCCAACGGCGGGCGGGTGCTGAACGTCACCGCCCGGGGCGAGAGCCTGCAGGAGGCGCGGGACCGGGCCTACGGGATGGTCGAGGCGATCGACTGGCCCGAGGGGGTCTTTCGCCGGGATATCGGGTGGCGGGCGCTCTAGCGCGTTTTCCTCAAGGAAAACGCACGGGAAACCTCGAGGTTTCCCATGCGGAAAACCCGGGTTTTCCGCTCCGCTACAGCCAGCGCGCGTAGTCCGACACCAAGAGGTGCGTCGGCGCCACGTCCTCCTCGATGGCGGCGAAGCGGCCGATGGGCTCGCGGAACCAGTTGTCGGTCTCGTCGTCGTTGACGGTCGACACCTCGCCGATCAGCACATCGCCCCCCTCGCCCCAGAAGGCGTGCCAGTCGCCGGGCATCAGCGTCACGCTTTCCCCGGGCGCCAGCCTGAGCACGTCGCCGGGTGCGAAGTCCCGCGCGATGCCGTCGCACATCACGCGCCCGCCCGCATCGCCGTCGAAGGAGCCGTCGGGCGCCGAGCCGTAGAGCTCCACCGCCAGCGTCGCGCCGCCGCGGTTGATGATGTCCTCGGCCTTGAGGTAGTGCCGGTGCATCGGCGACAGCTGGTTCTTCTTGGAGATCAGCAGCTTCTCGGCATAGCACATGCCCCCGCCCCGCTGCAGGTCGGCCAGCCGGCCGTTGCGCAGCGTGAACAGGAACAGCCCCATCTCGGCATAGCGCCCCTGCCCGTAATCGGTGATGTCCCAGCCCATGCGCCCGTCGATGATGGCGCGGGCCGCGTCCTTGCGGGCCAGCATGTCGTCGGGTGTCCAGTAGGCGAAGGGCGGCAGCACGAAGCCGAAGGCGGCCATGAAGGCCTCTGCCTCCGCCATGATTGCGTTGATCTCCGACCGTTTCATCGCCCGTGACCTCCTGAGGCTGACGGCCCAGTTGCGCCGATTCCGGGGTGCGGCTCAAGGGGCTCGCGCACCCTGCCGCACGGGGCTGGGCATGGACGCCCCGGGAACGGCCCCCTAGGGTGGGGACGGACACCCATCACGCGGAGCCGCCATGGAAGGCATCCTTCTGCAGGCCACCATCTACCTGACCGCCATGGTCATCGCCGTGCCGTTGTCGGTGCGCTTCGGCCTCGGGTCGGTGCTGGGCTACCTGATCGCGGGCATCGCCATCGGGCCGGTGCTGGGTCTGGTCGGGTCCGAGGCCGCGGACCTGCAGCATTACGCCGAGTTCGGCGTCGTCCTGATGCTGTTCCTGATCGGGCTGGAACTCGACCCCAAGGGCCTGTGGGAGATGCGGCGCAAGCTGTTCGGGCTGGGCGGCGCGCAGATCGTCGTGACCATCGCGGTGCTTGCGGCGGGCGCCGTGGCGATCGGCCTGCCCCTGCCGCTGGCCGTCGCCATCGGCATGACGCTGGCCCTGTCCTCCACCGCCATCGTGCTCAAGACGCTGAACGAAAAGCAGCTGATGCAGACGAACGGCGGGCGCTCGGCATTTTCGGTGCTGCTGACCCAGGACATCGCCGTGATCCCCTTCCTCGCGCTCCTGCCGCTGCTGGCCAGCGCCGCGGTGTTCCCCCGCTTTGCCCAGGACGGCTCGATCCAGCGCCACGCCGAGGAGGACGCCCACCACGCCATCTCGCTGGTCGAGGGGCTGCCCGCCTGGGGCGTGACCCTCGTCACCCTCGGGGCCGTCGCCGCCGTGATCCTCGCCGGGCGTTACCTGTCGCCGCACCTGTTCCGCTTCATCCACATGTCGCGGCTGCGCGAGATGTATACGGCCGTGGCGCTGGTGATCGTGGTCGCCATCGCGGTGCTGATGATCCTCGTCGGCCTCAGCCCCGCGCTGGGGGCCTTCGTCGCCGGCGTGGTGCTGGCCAACTCCGAGTTCAAGCACGAGCTCGAGGCCAACATCGAGCCCTTCAAGGGCCTGCTCCTCGGCCTGTTCTTCATCACCGTGGGCGCCGGCATCAGCTTTGGCACGCTGTTCGCCAACCCCGTGCTGATCCTCGGTCTGACCCTTGCGGTGATGGTGCTGAAGGGGCTCGTGCTCCTCGGCATCACGCTCGCCTTCGGGCTCAGGGGCGGGGACCGCTGGCTGTTCACCCTCGGGCTCGCGCAGGCCGGCGAATTCGGCTTCGTTCTGATCGCCTTCGGGGTGCAGCAGCTGGTGTTCCCCGACCGGGTGGCCGAGATCCTGCTCCTCATCATCGCGCTGTCGATGCTGCTGACGCCGCTCAGCTTCATCGCGTCCGACTACCTGCGCAAGCGGCTGGTCGAGGCGCCCGAGACGCCGGAGCCCGACGAGATCGCCGAGGAGGCGCCGATCATCATCGCCGGCATCGGGCGCTTCGGGCAGGTGGTGATGCGGATGGTGCAGGCGTCGGGCTTTCGCACCGTGGTGCTGGACAGCGACCTTGCCACGATCCAGCTGATGCGGCGCTTCGGCTTCCACGGCTATTTCGGCGACCCGACCCGGCCCGAGCTTCTGGCCGCGGCGGGGCTGGACACGGCGCGGGTGCTGGTGGTGGCGGTGGACGACCGCAAGGCGGCGGTGAACCTTGTGCGCTACGCCCGCAAGCTCCGCCCCGACCTGTCGATCACCGCCCGCGCGCAGGACCGGCTGCATGTCTACGAGCTGTACGAGGCCGGCGCCGACCACATCGTGCGCGAGATGTTCGACTCGAGCCTGCGCGCGGCGCGCTACGTGCTGGAGGACATGGGCCTCAGCGACTACGAGGCGCACGAGCTGGAGATGGCCTTCTACCGCCACGACCGGCAGACCCTGCGGGAACTGGCCGAGCTGTGGAAGCCCGGCGTGCCGGTGACCGAGAACGAGGCCTATGTCGCCCGGGCCCGGGAGCTGAACGCGAACGTGGAACTGGCGCTGGTGTCGCAGCTGGACGAGATGGCCCGCACCGCGGCCGAGCCGGGGGCGGAGGCCGCGCCACCGCGCCGGCCGGGCGACGCGGGTGCGCTCCGCGGCACGATGGACAGCCGCGTGCCGCCGCGCCGGCCGGGCGGGCGGGAGGCCTGAGGCAAGGCCCGCGCCCACCGGGCACGGGCCGCGCGGGCGGTGTCAGCGGCAGGGTGCCGTGTAGTAGCCGCCGCGCCCGTCGGCGTAGGCGCATTCGCGGGTGGTCTGGTTCTGGGCGATGACAGAACCCGCGGCGGCGCCGCCGATGACGGCCACGGCCGTCCACTGCGGGTTCGCGTCGGTCAGTTCCGCGATGGCAAGGCCGGTGGCGCCGCCGACGACGGCGCCGAGCGCCGCCTGGTTCTGCGGCGTCGGCTGGCAGGCCGCGAGGGCAAGCGCGGCCGTGAACAGGGCGGCGGTGATCTTGAGCTTCATGGTCAATCCTTCGTCAATGCCGGCCGGGGGCCGGCGCATCTGGGTCAGGTCCCGGGGGCGAGCATAACAGAAAACCCGCCGCACCAAAGGTACGGCGGGCCATACTTTCTGACGCAGGCGGGATTACGCCGCGCGGGCGGTCAGGACGGCGTCGACCTGTTTCTGGGCGCCGGCCTCGTCCATGCCCTTGACGGCGGCCAGCTCGCGGGTCAGCCGCTCCAGCGCGGCCTCGTAGAGCTGGCGCTCGGAATAGGACTGCTCGCGCTGGTCGTCGGCCCGGTGCAGGTCGCGGACCACCTCGGCGATCGAGATCAGGTCGCCCGAGTTGATCTTCTGCTCGTATTCCTGCGCGCGGCGGGACCACATGGCGCGCTTGACCCGGGCCTTGCCCTTGAGCGTGTCCATCGCCTTCGACACGATGTCGGGAGAGGACAGCGACCGCATGCCCACCTCGGCCGCCTTGGCGGTCGGGACGCGCAGCGTCATCTTGTCCTTCTCGAAGGAGATCACGAAGAGTTCCAGCTTGAGGCCAGCGATTTCCTGCTCCTCGATCGACACGATCTTGCCGACCCCGTGGGCGGGGTAGACGACATAATCATTGGGGCTGAACTCTTGCGACTTCCGGGCCTTCGTCATTCCTGGTTCCTTTCCTTCCCCCGGTCACACGCGACAAAAAGGGCCCGCGGAAAACGGATGTTTTCCACCAGGGCTTTGCGGTCGCGTTGAGAACCGGGCAGGTTGGCAGACCTGCTGTTGGGTGCCGACAGACAGATTACAGTGCCCAATACATAGCACAGGCCGCACCTCATTTCCAGATGCGTGCCATGCAGCAGGCCCAAACCCCTGCATTTGCAGACGTCAGCCGTGCAGGATGCTGCCCCGCAGCGGCCCGCGGGCCGCGAATCGGGGGCCTTGGATCAGCCGCCCTCGCCGGCGGCCTCCGAGAAGACGTCCATCTTGCCGGGCTTGCCGTCATTGGCGTCGGCGTCCGGCAGCGGGTCCTTCTTGGTGATGATGACCGGCCACAGCTCCGAGTACTTGCGGTTGAACTCGACCCATTTCTCCATGTCCGGCTCGGTGTCGGGCCGGATCGCGTCGGCGGGGCACTCGGGCTCGCAGACGCCGCAGTCGATGCACTCGTCGGGGTGGATCACCAGCATGTTCTCGCCCTCGTAGAAACAGTCCACGGGGCAGACCTCCACGCAATCGGTGTATTTGCAGGCGATGCAATTCTCCGTCACGACGTAGGTCATCGGTCATCCTCGGCTGGTCGGTCTGTCAGTCTGTCTGCTACAGGGCGGGCAAGGCCAGTGCAAGACCGGGCCCGCCCCTTGATCTGTCATCCAAGTGTAAACTTGAGTTGACACATTTCAAGCGGATTCTCTGCGGCGTTTTCGCCTTATGCGGGCCCGTCCTCGGGGTCGCGCAGCGCGTCGAGCGCGCGACGGTCCTTTTTCGTCGGGCGCGGGCCGGTGCGCGGGGTCTCGGGGGCCTCCGGCGGCGTCAGGTCCTCGTAGAGCGCCTGCGCCTCGGGCGCGGGGCCGCGGCGGGTGGCCAGCGCCAAGATGCGGATCACGCGGATGCGCCCGCCCTGGGCGAAGGTCAGCACGTCGCCCGGCCCCACCGCCGTCGCGGGCTTGACCGCGCGGGCCGCGTTGACCCGGACCTGCCCGTCGGCGACCAGCCGGGTGGCGAGGCTGCGCGTCTTGAAGAAACGCGCCTGCCAGAGCCACTTGTCCAGCCGGTCGGTGGGGCGAGGGTCGGTCAGCGCTTGTCCCTGAGGCCGGCCAGCGCCTGGGCGAAGGGGTTGTCGGGGTCGATCCGGTCCTTCTTCTCGGGCCGTGCCGAGAAGCTCCGCGGGGTCTCCTCGCGCGGGGGCTTGCCGCCCTTGCCGCGGCTGGGCTTGCCGCCCTTGCCGCGCGGCTTGCCCTCGTCCTGGCGCGGGCCGTCGCCGCGGGCCTTCTGGCCCTCGCCGCGGGGCTTGCCGCCCTCGGCCCGGCGCGGGCCGCGGTTGCCGCCGCCCTGCCGCCGCGGTGCCCAGGTGAAGGTGTAGAACACCTCCATCTCGGCGGGCGCGGCCTCGGCCGGCGCGGGGCCTTCCTCCTCGGCCGGCGCGTCGGCCTCGGCGGGCGCATCCGCCACGACCTCGGGCGCAGCCGCCGCTTCCGGCGCCTCGGCCGTCTCCAGCCCGGTGGGCGGGGCCGAGTCGATCACCGTCTCGTCGACCGTTTCCGGCGCGTCCGTCGCCGCGGGCTCGGCCGCCGGTGCCGGGGCCGCCTTGACCTTGGCCCGCTCGCCGCGCTCGGCGCGGTAGCCGAGGCCGCCCATCAGGTCGGCAAACTGCTCCAGCGTCAGGCCGGTGATCGACAGCATGTCCGCCGTCGCCTCGAAGCCGCCGCGCGTGTCCTTGGACCGCAGCATGTCGGCCAGCCGCTCCAGCATGTCGATGCGGATCGCGCGGGCCGCGGCGGGCCGGTAGCCCGACATCGCGTAGTAGCCCTGCGGCTGCTGCGCGTCGTGGGGGATCGTCACGAGGCCCGGCGGCGGGCTTTCGGGGAACGCGTCCAGCCCCTGCCACAGCCCCCACAGCACCAGCCGCAGCCGCGTCGGCGCGGGCTTGAGCAGCAGCGGCTGGAAGATCGTGAACTGCCCGAAGCGCACGCCATGCTTGCGCAACAGCCCGCGGGCGTCCTGGTCCAGCGCCTTGATGTCGTCGGCGATCTCGGCCCGCGGCACGATGCCGAAGCCCTCGAGCAGCCGGAACGCCACCCCGCGCGCCAGCCCCGTGATCGCCTCGTCGCGCGACAGCGCGAGCAGCGGCTCGAACTGGGCCGCGATGCGGCGGTCGATGAAATGCTGCAGCCGGCGCTGCACCTTGGTGATGACCTCGGGGCCGGCCTCATCGTCGGCGAAGGCCTCGGCCGTCGGCTTGAGCGGGTCGTCGCCCTTGACCAGCTTGCCCACGGCCTGGTCGCCCCACATCAGCCCGCCCTGCTCGGTCAGGTCGAACTCGGTGTCGGGGGCGTTGTAGAACCGGTCGGCCCGCAGGTGGAACTCGGGGCGGAGCGCGGCCATCGCGGCCTGCCGCAGGGTCTTGGCCTCGTCCGGGCTCGCCGTCTTGTCCTGGCGGAAGCGGAAGCCCTCGATCCGGCCGAGGACTTGCCCCTCGACCGTCACCTCACCCTTGTCGTTCACGTCGGCCACAAGGCTCTCCTTCTGTTTCAACCGGCGGAGCAGGACGCTGGTCCGCCGGTCGACAAATCGCTGTGTCAGCGCGCCGTGCAGCGCGTCGGACAGGCGGTCTTCTACGGCACGGGTCGCGCCGCGCCAATGGGCAACATCGTCCACCCAGCCCTCGCGCTGGGCGACGTAGGTCCAGGTGCGGATATAGGCGAGACGTTTCGACAATGTGTCGATGTCGCCCTCGCTGCGGTCGATCCGCTTGACCTGGCGGGCGAGCCAGTCGTCGGGCACCCGGCCGAGGTCGTGCAGGAACTCGAAGATCCGGCCCAGCAGCTCGGCGTGCTCGGTGTGGCTGATGCCGCGGAAGTCGGGGATGCGGCAGACGTCCCACAACAGCCGCACGTCGCGCGCCGATTGCAGCCGTCCGGTGACATCGTCGCGCCCCGAGATGGTCTTGAGCGCCATCAGGTCGTCGGCCTCCCGCGCGCGGGTGAGCCACTCGTCGTCGGTCGGCGCCTCGAGCGAGGCGATCAGCCGCCCGGCCGAGCCGAAGTCGAGCTCGGCGTTGCGCCACTGCAGCTTGCGCACGGGGGCAAAGCGGTGCTCCTGGATCGCCTGGGCGAGGTCGTCGGGCAGCGGCGGCGCCTCGCCGGTCACGCCGAAGCTGCCGTCCTGGGTGTAGCGCCCGGCGCGGCCGGCGATCTGGGCCAGCTCGTTCGGCTGCAGGTCGCGCATCCGGCGGCCGTCGAACTTGCGCAGGCCGGAAAAGGCGACGTGCCGGATGTCGAGGTTCAGGCCCATGCCGATGGCGTCGGTCGCCACCAGCACGTCCACGTCGCCGTTCTGGTACAGCTCCACCTGCGCGTTGCGGGTGCGGGGGGACAGCGCGCCCATCACCACCGCCGCCCCGCCCTTCTGGCGCCGGAGAAGCTCCGCGGTGGCGTAGAGATTTTCGACCGAAAAGCCCACGATGGCGCTGCGGGGCGGCATCCGGCTGATCTTTTTCGAGCCTGTATACACAAGCTGTGAATATCTCTCCCGGCTCAGGAACTGCGCCCGCGGCACCAGCGCGGCGATGGCGTTGCGCATGGTGGCCGCCCCGAGGAACAGGGTTTCGTGCAGACCGCGGGCATGGAGCAGCCGGTCGGTGAACACGTGCCCCCGCTCGGGGTCGGCGCAGAGCTGGATCTCGTCCACGGCCAGGAAATCGGCGCCGATGCCCACCGGCATCGCCTCGACCGTGCAGACCCAGTACTGGGTCCGCTCGGGGACAATCCGCTCCTCGCCCGTCACCAGCGCCACCACCGAGGGGCCGCGCAGGCCGACGATCCGGTCATAGACCTCGCGCGCCAGCAGCCGCAGCGGCAGGCCGATCACGCCGGTGCGGTGGGCCAGCATCCGTTCGATGGCGTAATGGGTCTTGCCGGTGTTGGTCGGGCCCAGAACCGCGGCGATGCGGCCCTTGCCGGTCATGCTGCCGTCCATCCTCGGGGCCCCCGTCCCCTCGCCCGCAGGCAGCCGTGCGTCAGAGCGCCTGGCCGCCCAGCGCCCGCTCGATCCGGGCCACGGCCTCGTTTATTTCTTCGCGGTGGGGATGTATAGCCTGCGCCGCCCGGAACGCCTCCAGCGCGCGCTCGGGCTCGCCCATCTCCTCCAGCATGAAGCCCAGGCCCGTCAGCGCCCCGAAATGCCGCGGCTCCAGCGCCAGGACGCGCTGGATGTCGGCGATCGAGGGGCCGTAGCGATTCGACTGGAAGAACAGGGTGGCCCGCGCGTTCCAGCCCTCGGCGAAGTCCGGGGCGTGGTCGGTCAGCGCGGTGAGGTGCTGGTAGGCGTCGTCCATCTCGCCCGCCGCCAGCGCCTCGCGGCCACGGTCGAGCAGGTAATCCGCCGAGGCCGAGCCCGAGCGCGACCACAGCATCAGGAGTTCCTCCTCGACCACCTGCCAGTTGCGCAGGTCGGGCTGGGCCAGCCGGTCGAGCAGCTCGTCGGCGCGTGCGGAATGCTGTGCCGAGGCAAGTAAGGGAACCCCGCAGAGGAGTGCCGCAAGGGCATTGTTGTGAAGGGCGCGCAGGAACCTCATGTTGGGCAAGCTAGCATGTTCGCGCGGGGGGTCCATATCAATCCCGTGCGAGCGTTCCGGGACATGGATTGGGAAAGGAAACGAGGCGATATGAGCGTGATTGATGCGGCGGTTGCGGCCCTGTCGGAGAAGCTGTCGGACGGCTTCGACGGGTCGGTCAAGTTCGTCATCTCCGGCGAGGGCGCGGTGATGGTCGACGGCGGCGGCGTGCGCGCCGCGACCGAGGACGACGAGGCCGACGTGACGATGACGGCCGATGTCGACACCTTCCAGGGCATCCTGTCGGGCGACGTGAACCCGACCACCGCCTTCATGACCGGCCGGCTCAAGCTCGACGGCGACATGGGCACGGCGATGAAGCTCGGATCGGTGCTGGGCTGATGCAGGCCGCCGCGCGCCCCCTCCCGGCCCTCGAGCCCGCGCCCTTCTTCGACGACGTCGCCGAGGGGCCCGAGGGCGCGCGCGCCTGGTGGGTCGAGAGCGCGGACCGCACCCGGCTGCGGTTCGCGGTCTGGCCGGGCGGGGCGCGGGGCACCGTGCTCCTGTTCCCGGGCCGCACCGAGTATTGCGAGAAATACGGGCGCGTCGCGGCCGAGTTCGCGGCGGCGGGCTATGGCATGGTGGCCTTCGACTGGCGCGGCCAGGGGCTGGCCGACCGGCCGCAGCACCGCCGCGACATGGGCCACGTGGTCAGCTTCGACGAGTACCGCGAGGACGTGGCGGCGTTTCGCGCCGCGCTCGACACGCTCGACCTGCCCCGGCCCTGGTACCTGATCGGCCATTCGATGGGCGGCGCCATCGGCCTGCGCGCGCTGCACGACGGGCTGCCGGTCGTCGCCGCGGCCTTCACCGGGCCGATGTGGGGCATCCAGATGACCCCGTTCCTCAAGTCGATCTCGGGGATCGTGCTGGGGCTGGCCGGGCCGCTGGGCTTCGGCCGCAGCTTCGCGCCGACCACCGGCCCCTACGTGCCGATGGAGTTCGACGACAACCCGCTGACCACCGACCGCGACCAGTTCGACTACATGTCGCGGCAGATGCGCGCCTACCCCGAGCTGACGCTGGGCGGCCCCTCGACGCTCTGGGTGCGCGCCGCGCTGCGCGAGACCGAGGCGCTGATGCGCCGGCCCGCCCCCGACCTGCCGGCGCTGGGCATCGTCGGCAGCCGCGAGAAGATCGTCGAACCCGGTGCGGTGGCGCAGCGGATGCAGCGCTGGCCGCGCGGGCGCCTGCTGGTCATCGAGGGCGCCGAGCACGAGGTGCTGATGGAAAGCCCCGCCCGGCGGCGGCAGACCCTCGACGCGATCCTGGCGCTGTTCGCCGACGCCTGAGCGGGCTCAGCCCGGCACCAGCCGCCCCGCCTCCAGCCGCACGACCCGGTCCATCCGGGCCGCGAGGTCGAGGTTGTGGGTGGCGATCAGCGCCGACAGCCCGGTCTCGCGCACCAGCCCCATCAGCGTGCCGAACACCGTGTCCGAGGTCGCGGGGTCGAGGTTGCCGGTGGGCTCGTCGGCCAGCAGCAGGCGCGGCGCGTTCGCCAGCGCCCGGCAGAAGGCGACGCGCTGCTGCTCGCCCCCCGACAGGGCCGCGGGCCGATGGTCGGTGCGCGCCGCAAGGCCGACGGCGGACAGCAGCGCCACCGCGCGCGCCTCGGCCTCGGCCGGCCCGGCACCGTTGGCCAGCTGCGGCAGCACGATGTTCTCGGCCGCGGTGAACTCGGGCAGCAGGTGGTGGAACTGGTAGACGAACCCCACCATCCCCCGCCGCGCCGCCGTGCGGGCCCGGTCGGAGGCCGCAGACAGGTCCTGGCCGCCGATCTCCACCCGCCCTGCGTCGGGCGTGTCCAGCAGACCCGCGATGTGCAGGAGCGTGGACTTGCCCGCCCCCGAGGGCGCCACCAGCGCGACCACCTCGCCCGCCGCCAGCGTCAGGTCGGCGCCGCGCAGCACCCGCACCTCGTTCGGCCGGCCCAGCTTGTAGCCCTTTTCGATCCCCGTCAGGCGCAGCACCGTCTCACTCATAGCGCAGCGCCTCGACCGGGTTCATCCGCGCCGCCCGCCGCGCCGGGAAGATCGTCACGACGAAGCTGAGGCCCAGCGACAGGGCGACGGCCGACAGCACGTCGCCCGCCTCGAGCCGCGCCGGCAGCCGCGAGATCAGCCGGATCGAGGGGTCCCAGACCCCGCCGCCGGCGATGAAGTTCACGAACTCGAAGATCGGGTCGATCCAGATCGCGAAGGCGCAGCCCAGCGCCACGCCCGCGATGGTGCCCGCCACCCCGATGGAGGACCCGCAGAGGAAGAACACCCGCAGGACCGAGCCTTCGGACAGGCCCATGGTCCGCAGGATGCCGATGTCGCGCGACTTGTTCTTCACCAGCATGATCAGGCCCGACACGATGTTCAGCGTGGCGATCAGCACGAGGATCGACAGGATGATGAACATGATGTTGTCCTCCATCTGCAGCGCCTGGAGGAAGGCGCCCGAGCTGTCCCGCCAGGTCCAGACCGACACGTCGCCCGCGGCCATCAGGACGGGCAGCACCATGCCGTCGACCGCCTCGGGGTCGTCGAGGAACACCTCGATCTCGTCGGCCACCCCGTCGCGGTTGAAGTAGCTCTGCGCCTCGGCGAAGGGCATGTAGACGCGCACCCGGTCGATGTCCCAGCGCCCGACCTGGAAGATGTAGACCACCTCGTAGGCCGACACCCGCGGCGAGGTGCCGAAGGGCGTGCGCGCCCCGTCGGGCGAGATCAGCCGCACCCGGTCGCCGACCGACAGGCCCAGCTCGCGCGCGACCCCCATGCCGATGGCCACGCCCTCGCCCTCGCCGAAGCGGGCCAGGTCGCCCATGGCGGCCTCGGGCTCGGCCACCAGCGGAACGGTGGCAAGGTCCGCCGCCTCGATCCCGATCACCTCGACGCCCGCATTGCGGCCGGCGTTGGTGGCCATCACCTGCCCGCGGATCACGGCGGCCGCATGGGCCACGCCCGGCACCGCGGCGACCGCGGCGGCGGCGGCCTCGTAGTCCTCGAAGCTGCGGTCGCTGCGGCCCGCGTCGTCCACCTCGATGCGGTCGTAGACGCTGATGTGCGGGTTCGCGCCCAGGATCGTGCCGACGAACTCGTGCCGGAACCCCGACCGCACCGCCAGGGTGGCGATCAGGGCGGCGACGGCCAGCATGATGCCGAGGAAGCTGATCACCGTCATGGTGCTGACCCCGCCCTCGGCGCGGCGGGCGCGCAGGTAGCGCCAGGCGATCATCAGCTCGAAACGGGCAAACGGCGGGGGGGTGCGGGTCACGCCGGGGTCTCCTCTGCGGTCCGGGGGCACCGTGGCGAGTTTGCCGCCCCTGTCAAGCCGCGCCCGGGCCGTGACGCAGGGGCGCGGCTTGACCTCTGCGCGGTTTCACGCGCAAGTGACGCGACGTAGGGGGAGAGTGAGATGCATCAGCCCGCCATCACCGGAACCGGGGTCTTCACCCCGTCGCAGGTCATCACCAACGACGAGCTGGTCGCGGCCTTCAACGCCTATGCCGACCGCTGGAACGCGGACCATGCCGCCGCCATCGCCGCCGGCGCGGCCGAGCCGATGCAGCATTCCTCGGCCGAGTTCATCGTCGCGGCCTCGGGGATCGAACGGCGCTACGTGCTCGACAAGTCGGGCGTGCTCGACCCCGCGGTGATGCACCCCTGGCTGCCCGAGCGCCGCGACGAGGAGCCGGGCGTGATGGCCGAGATGGGCGTCGACGCCTGCCGCCAGGCGCTGGCCATGGCCGGGGTCGAGGGCGCGGAGGTCGACCTGATCCTCTGCGCCGCGTCGAACCACGAGCGCGCCTACCCGGCGATCGCGGTGGAGATCCAGCAGCTCCTCGGGGCGGGCGGCTTCGCCTTCGACATGAACGTCGCCTGTTCGTCGGCCACCTTCGGCATTCAGGCCGCCGCCGACATGATCCGGGCGGGATCTGCGCGCAAGGCGCTGGTCGTCAGCCCCGAGATCTGTTCGGCGCACCTGGAATGGCGCGACCGCGACTGCCACTTCATCTTCGGCGACGTGGCGACCGCGGTTTTGATCGAGCGCGAGGAGGACGCGACCGGCCCCCGCTTCACCATCCGCTCCACCCGCTGCGCGACGCAGTTCTCGAACAACATCCGCAACAACAACGGCTTCCTCCGCCGGACGCGGCCGGGCCACATGGAGGACCGGCGCGACATGCAGTTCATGCAGAACGGGCGCAAGGTGTTCAAGGAGGTGCTGCCGCTGGTCTCGGCCCATATCGCGGCGCACATGGAGGCCGAGGGCGTGGCCGCGGCCGACCTGAAACGGCTGTGGCTGCACCAGGCCAACAAGACGATGAACGACTACATCGGCAAGAAGGTGCTGGGCCGCGAGCCGCTGCCCGGCGAGCAGCCGAACATCCTGCAGGACTATGCCAACACCTCGTCGGCGGGGTCGATCATCGCCTTCGCCCAGCATTCGGCCGACATGACCGACGGGCAGATGGGGCTGATCTGCTCCTTCGGGGCGGGGTATTCGGTGGGCTCGGTGATCGTGGAGCGGCGGCTGGGGTGATCCGTGGCCGGTGCGCCTGAAGGCGCGCCATGGCCTCACCCCGCGCTGTCGGCCTCGAGGCGCAGCTTCATCTCGACCAGCACCTTCTGCAGCTCCAGCGTCTCCTCCAGTAGACGCCGCGCCTCGTTGACCGAGATGATGCCGTCGCCGATGGCGCTGTGATACTCGGCCATCAGGATCGCGAAGCGCTGGCTGAGCGCGATCACATGGCCGTTGACGCCGCGCTCGTCCGCGCCCCTGGGCGCGTTGCGCCGGTCGCGGCCATGGGCGATCTGCCCGCCGTTCAGCTCGGCCAGCGCGGCGGTGACATGGGGAAAGCTCGCCGCCGCCTCGAGCGCGGCCACTGCGTCGACCGGCATGAAGCGGTCGGCGTGGTCGCCGTCCTCGGAGAAGTAGCGCCCGAGCGTCGCCTTGGACCGCCCGGTCAGCGCGCAGGCCGCGGCATAGCCCACGTCCTTGATCAGCCGCTCGGTGTGCCGCTTGAGGTAGAGTTTCGCCGCGTCGCCCATGCCGCCCCCGCCGTTTTCCCCAGCAAACGCGGTTTGCCGCGCGCGGTCAATCTTGCCCGTCCCGCGGGGCTGGGGCAGAACCGGGCCATGGCCAAGCTCTACTTCCACTACTCGACGATGAACGCGGGGAAATCGACCCTGCTGCTGCAAGCCTCCTACAACTACATCGAGCGGGGGATGCGGACCTACCTGCTGACCGCCGATTTCGACGACCGCGCGGGGCCGGGCCGGATCGCCAGCCGCATCGGGATCGACGCCGAGGCGGATACCTACACGCAAGGCACCGACCTGTTCGCCAAGATCGCCGCGCGACTGGAGGCCGGGCCCTGCGCCTGCGTGCTGGTGGACGAGGCGCAGTGGATGACGCGCGAGCAGGTCTGGCAGCTGGCGCGTGTGGTCGACGACCTGGACGTGCCGGTGATGTGCTACGGGCTGCGCGTGGATTTCCGGGGCGAGCTGTTCCCCGGGTCGGCGGCGCTGCTGGCGCTGGCCGACGAGATGCGCGAGGTGCGCACGATCTGCCATTGCGGGAAGAAGGCGACCATGGTGATCCGGGTGGACGCCGCGGGCCGCGCGCTGACCGAGGGGGCGCAGATCGAGGTGGGGGGGAACGACCGTTACGTATCGCTCTGCCGGCGGCATTTCCGCGAGGCGACGGGGGATCGGAGTCTTTCGTAGGGATCGCCGCCTTTGGCGGCGACCCGCCGGGGGGCCAGCCCCCCGGACCCCCCGGAGTATTTTCGAAGCAAAGATGAGGGGGGGTCAGACCCTGTTGGGGAGGGCTTTCCCCTCGGCGAAGGCGATGCAGTTGGCAAGCGCCATCCGGCCCATGGCTTCGCGGACCTCGAGCGCGGCGGTGCCGAGGTGGGGGAGAAGGGTGACGTTCTCCATCCGCATGAGCGCCGCGGGGACCTGCGGCTCGAACTCGTAGACGTCGAGGCCCGCGCCGGCGATCGTGCCCGCTTCAAGGGCCGCGACCAGTGCCGCCTCGTCCACCACGTCGCCGCGGGAGATGTTGACGAAGATGGCGTGGGGCCGCATCGCCGCGAACTCGGGCGCGCCCATCAGGTGGTGGGTGTCCGCGCCGCCGGGGGTGGCCAGCACCACGATGTCGGCGGCGGCGAGCGCGGCGGGAAGGTCCATCTGCTCGGCGGGGAAATCCATCGCTTTCGGCGAGCGGTTGGCGTAGACGATGCGGCAGCCGAAGCCATGGTGGCAGCGCCGGGCGATGGCCTGCCCGATGCGGCCCATGCCGACGATGCAGACCGTCTTGCCCGAGACGTGGAGGCCCAGCATCTGGGTCGGGTGCCAGCCGGTCCATTGGCCCGCGCGCAGCATCCGCTCGCCCTCGCCGGCGCGCCGCGCGGTCATCAGGATCAGGGTCAGCGCGATGTCGGCGGTGGCGTCGGTGACGGCGCCCGGCGTGTTGGTGACCTCGAGGCCGGCCGCGCGGGCGGCGGCGACGTCGATGTGGTTGTAGCCGACGCCGAAGTTGGCCAGCAGCCGTGCCCGCGGCGACGGGACGGCGGCGAAGGCGGGGGCGCGGAAGGCGTCGCCCAGCGTGGGCAGGATCAGGTCGTGGTCCTGCAGGGCGGCGACGCATTCGGCGTGGTCCATCGGCGTCGTGACCGGCCGGCAGGTGACGGCGAAGCGGGCCTCGGCCTCGGCCATCACGGCCTTGGGCAGGGGGCGGGAGATCAGGAGGCTCAGCACATCTTTTCTCCGTTCGGGACGGGATGGTCGGGGGCGATCAGCACGACGCGGCCGTTTTCGTCGTGCAGGCCGAGGACGAGGGCCTCGGACATGAAGGGGCCGATCTGGCGCGGGGGAAAGTTCACCACGCCCAGCACCTGCCGGCCGACGAGCGCCTCGGGCGCGTAGTGGGCAGTGATCTGGGCCGAGCTTTTCCGGGTGCCGATGTCGGGGCCGTAGTCGACCCAGAGCTTGATCGCGGGCTTGCGCGCCTCGGGGAAGGGTTCGGCGCGGATCACGGTGCCGACGCGGATGTCGACCTTGAGGAAGTCGTCGAAGCCGATGGTGTCGCTCATCCGCGCAGCTCCCGGCTGCGGCGGGTGGCGGCGGCGACGGTGGCGCGCATCAGCGGCATCAGGCCGGTGCCCGCGTCCATCAGCACGCCGAGGCCGGCCTGCGTGGTGCCGTTGGGCGAGGTCACGTTGATGCGCAGCTGTTCAGGGGTCTCGCCCGCCTGTTCGGCGAGCGCGCCGGCGCCCGCGACGGTTGCCTTGGCGAGCTGCATGGCCAGCGCGGGGGGCAGCCCCTCGGCCTCGCCCGCCGCGGCGAGCGCGTCGATCATGTAGAAGATGTAGGCGGGGCCGGAGCCCGAGACGCCGGTGACGGCGTCGATCTGGTCCTCGGTCTCCAGCCGGACGACCTGGCCGATGGCGCTGAGCAGGCTTTCGGCGGTGTCGAGGTCGGCGGCCGTCGCCGCGCCGTTACCGATGATCGCGGTGATCCCCTTGCCCACGGCGGCGGGCGTGTTGGGCATGGAGCGCACGACGCGGGTGCCCGCGCCGAAGGCCGCCTCGTAGGCCGCGATGGGGGTGCCGGCCGCGACCGACAGGACCAGCGTGCCGCCGCCGCCGAAGCCCGCCACCTGCGGCAGCGCGGCCTGCATCATCTGCGGCTTGACCGCGATCATCAGGACGGCGGGGGCGTCGGGCAGCGCCGCGTTCACCGACACGCCCTGCGCGCGCAGCCAGTCGGAGGGGTGGGGGTCGATCACGTGCACCGCTGCGGGGTCCAGCCCGCGCTTCAGCCAGCCCTCCAGCATGGCCGATCCCATCTTGCCGCAGCCCAGCATCACCAGCCCGCGGCGCGAGATATCCTCGAACCCCATCGCGTCCCCCGTTTCGTTCCGGGGGCGGAGGTTAGGCGCGGCCGTAGCTCTCCGCAATGGCGACCTGCAGCGCGTCGGCGGGCGTGCGGCCGCCCCAGCAGGCAAGCTGGAAGGCGGGGTAGTAGCGCTCGGAGGCGAGCACGGCGGTTTCCACCATGCAGGCGATCTGGTCGGGGCTGGCGAGCTGCTCGCCGGCCAGCACGAGGCCGTAGCGGTAGACCATCAGCTTCTGCGCGGGCCAGTAGGTGAAGGCGCCGGCCCAGCAGCGGTCGTTGGCGAGGTTGAGCGTCTCGTAGAGGGTCGGCAGCGTGTCGGCCGGCGGCTCCATGTCGAAGGTGCAGATCATCCGCAGCGTCTCGTCGTAGGCCGACCAGGCGAGCGTGACCGAGTAGGTGCGCCACTGCCCCTCGATCGCCATGGCGATCTGGTCATCGGCGATGCGGTCGAAATCCCAGTCGTGGTGGCTCGCCAGCGTCTCCACGATGTCGATGGGATGCAGGTCCTCGATGTCCAGATACTGCTCGGAATGCGACATTGCCCAGGCCTCATGTTGTGGCAGCCGTGCGGGCCTTGGGTCACTGTCCAAGACGCCCGCTATTGGCTGGGTGTCTTTCAATTGGGTGGGGAAGGATGTCCCTCACCTACGAAATATGGTGCGGCGGTTGGGCCTTTCTGTAAAGCAGTATTTTTGTGACCGAAAGGCGGGCGTCCGCGAGAAAACGGGGTATCCACAAGATATCGCGGTTTGGGCGAAACGGCCCACAGGCGGCTGTGGGGTGCCGCGCTGGGGCCCGGCGATGGCCCGTGGCGGCGTAAACCATGCCTTAACCAAGTGGGGGCAGGCTGGCGGGCATGTCGTGCTCTGTCAGCCCCAGCCTGCCCGGCGCCACCCTCTTCTTAACCGCCGCCCTGGCCCGGCGCGGGGCCGACACGCTGACCCGGCAAGTCGAGGCGCTGCGGGTCGCGCTGCGGCAGACCATGGCCGAGCGCCCGTTCGTCATCGACGCGGGCGTGGTGCTGCCCGATCATGTGCACATGATCTGGACACTGCCCGCGGGCGACAGCGATTATGCTACGCGGTGGGACATGATCCAGTCCCGGTTCCTCGCCGCCTTGCCCGAGGGGCGGGCGGCGGGGCTCTGGCGCCCCGGGGTCAGGGCCCGGCGGGTGGAGGACGCGGCGGGGCGGGACAGGCTGACGCGATGGTGCTGGACCGACCCGGTGCGCCACGGGCTGGTGTCGGACCCGTTCGACTGGCCGCAGTCCTCGATCCACCGGGACGGGGTGCGGGGGATGGACGTGGGCGGCGGCCGGCGCAACCCTGCCCAGGGGGGTGAGCCGGCGCACCCCGTGGCGACGACCGACCGCACAGACGTGTCGGCCGGTCGATTTGCACCGCCCGCGTGCGACGCTACTCGGCCGCCAGAGACGACGCTGCCCCGAGGTGGCGCCGCAGAAGCTGGGCCTGTTCCTCCGAAAGCCCCTGCTGGTCGATCTCGATGAAGGGCAAGCCGGCCGAGCGGCAGGCAGCCCGCTTGATGGCATCCCTCTTTTCCGCGTCGCCACGGAAGTGCCCGGAGCCATGGTATTCCAGGGCCACTTTCGGGGTCCAATCCCGGTCCACGATCAGGAAATCCAGCCGCTTGGCATTGATCTGGTTGAACGTGCTCTGGCGAACCGAGCGATCGGCCTCGCGGGCGTCCACCCTGATCACTTCTCCGAGGGCAACCTGTGCAAAGAGGCGATAATCGCCGCCGACCTGCCGGATGAGCGTCTCGACCGAGGTGAAGACCCGGCGTTCAGACGCGTTCAGGAGCGGTTCGAGGCGCGTGCGAACCTGCCCCGTCAGGAGCGGCTCGGACCCGCGCCCCGCCTTGCCGGGCGCTTTGGATCTGCGCTTCTTCCGCCCCTGGACGGCCGCAAGAAAGGCAAGCAGGAGGATGACGACCCCCGCCACGGCAACAGGTGCGAAACCGGGCAAGGGGAACGCGGGGGAATCAAACATGGGCACCTCCGTACGAAACCGCACGCAGGACTGCCGACAGATCTGGGAACGCTCGGGAAAAACCCGGGACGAAAGTAGGGCGCCGGCGCAAGCCTCGGGCGCACCCTACCCCGTCACGCCCCCGTCTTGCCCTCCAGCGCCGCGAGGCGTGCCTTCAGGGCCTCGTTCTCCTCGCGGGCCTTCTGGGCCATGGCGCGGACCGCCTCGAACTCGTCGCGGGTCACGAAATCGCGGTCGGCGAGCCAGCGGTCCATCATGGACTTCATCGCCGTCTCGGCCTCTTGCTTGGCGCCCTGCGCCACGCCCATCGCGTTGGTCATCAGCTGGCTGATGTCTTCCATGATCTTGTTGCGCGTCTGCATGGGCTGGCTCCTCGGCTGTCGGACCGGATATGGCCCCCGCACCGGCCCGGATCAAGGTTGACTTCGCCGCAGGCCCCGCCCACCCATGGCCGCGACCGACCGATGCCGGACCCGAGCCATGCCCTTCGCCATCCCCTTTCCCGATCTCAGCCCCGAGATCTTCACCCTCACCATCGGCAACTTCCAGTTCGCCCTGCGCTGGTACGCGGTGGCCTATATCGCGGGGCTCGTCGCGGGGTGGTGGCTCATCGTGCAGGCGGTCAAGCGCCCCGCCCTCTGGCCCGGCGACAGCGCGCCGATGCGCCCCGAACAGGTCGAGGGCCTGCTGACGGCGGTGGTGCTGGGCGTCATCCTCGGCGGGCGGCTGGGCTTCGTGCTGTTCTACCAGCCCGGCTACTACCTGCAGAACCCCGCCGAGATCCTGCGGATCTGGCAGGGCGGCATGGCGTTTCACGGCGGTCTGATCGGGGTCGCGGTGGCGGCCTTCCTCTTCTGCCGCATGAACCGCATCCCGCCGCTGCAGGTGGCCGACGCCATGGCGATGGTGGTGGCCATCGGCCTCGGCCTCGGGCGGCTCGCCAATTTCGTCAACGCCGAGCTCTGGGGCCGGCCGACCGACCTGCCCTGGGGCGTGATCTTCCCGGGCGAGGCGGCGCAGGCCTGCCGCGGGCCGGTGGGCATCGTGATGACCGACCTCGGCGAGATGTGCGCGCGCCACCCCTCGCAGCTCTACCAGGCGGGGCTCGAAGGGCTCCTGATGGGCGCCGTGCTCCTGTGGCTGGCCTGGGCGCGCGGCTGGCTGAAAACGCCGGGGGCGCTGACGGGGATGTTCTTCACGATCTACGGCCTCGCCCGCTTCGCCGTGGAGTTTGTCCGCCAGCCGGACGCGCAGTTCGTGGGGCCGGACAACCCGGTCGGCTTCGCCCTCGCCCTGTCGCCGTCCCTCGGCCTGACCATGGGCCAGCTCCTGTCGCTGCCGATGATCGCGCTGGGGCTCTGGCTCGTGGTGACGCGGCGGCGCGCGGCATGACGGCGCTGAAGGACCGGCTCCTCGCCCGCATCGCCCGGACCGGGCCGATGACGGTGGCCGACTACATGGCGGACTGCCTGCTGCACCCGGCGCACGGCTACTACGCCACCCGTGATCCGCTGGGGGCCGGGGGCGACTTCATCACCGCCCCCGAGATCAGCCAGATGTTCGGGGAACTCGTCGGCCTCTGGCTCGCGCAGGTCTGGATGGATCAGGGCGCGCCGGCGCAGGTCGTGCTGGCGGAGCTGGGGCCCGGGCGCGGCACGCTGATGGCCGATGCGCTTCGGGCGACGCGGGGCGTGCCGGGCTTCCACGCGGCGCTGCGGCTGCACCTTGTCGAGGCCTCGCCGACGCTCAGGGCAGCGCAGGCCGATCGGCTGGCCGCCCATGCGCCGAGATTTCACGACAGCGTGGCCGACCTGCCCGACGGGCCGCTGTTCCTGATCGCCAACGAGTTCTTCGACGCCCTGCCCATCCGCCAGTTCCTGAAGGCCCGCGGCGCCGACTGGTCCGAGCGGATGATCGGCGCGGACGGCGGCCGGCTGGTCTGGGGCCTGGCGCCGCCGGCCCCGGTGGCGATGCTGGCCCACAGGGCGGCCAGCGTGACCGAGGGCCAGATCGTCGAGACCTGCGCGCCGGCCGAGGCCATCGCGGGCGAGATCGGGCGGCGGATCGCGGCCCATGGCGGCGCCGCGCTGATCGTCGACTACGGCGGCTGGGAGAGCCGTGGCGACACCTTCCAGGCGCTCCGGGCCCACGTGCCCGTCGATCCCCTCGAAACACCGGGGCAGGCCGACCTGACCGCGCATGTCGCCTTTGCCCCCCTCGCCCGGGCCGCCGCGCCGGCGCGGGCCAGCGCGCTGACCCCGCAGGGCGTGTTTCTCGAACGCCTGGGGATCACGCAGCGGGCGCAGGCGCTCGCCCGCGGGCTGGCCGGCCCCGCGCTCGACGCCCATGTCGCCGCCCACAGGCGGTTGACGCACCCCGACGAGATGGGCCACCTTTTCCGCGTGCTCGCCCTGACGCCGCCGGGTGGCCCGCTGCCCCCCGCCCTTGACCCCGGCCCCCCATGACCGTGACGCTGACCCTCGACATCCAGACCTCGCCGCTCCTCGACGGCGTGCGCCACGGCTTCTTCGGCCGGCGCGGCGGTGCGTCCTCGGGCATCTTCGAGGGGCTGAACTGCGGCGGCGGATCGTCCGACCAGGCCGAGATCGTGGCGATGAACCGCGACCGGGTGGCCGACGCGATGGGCGTTCCGGGCGACAGGCTGGTCACGGTGCACCAGGTCCATTCCGCGACCGCCGTGACGCTGGACGCCGCGCCGGGCGACAGGCCGCGGGCGGATGCCATCGTCACGACCACGCCGGGGCTGGCCATCGCGGTGCTGACCGCCGATTGCCAGCCGGTGCTGTTCGCCGACCGCGAGGCGGGGGTGGTCGCCGCCGCCCATGCCGGCTGGCGCGGGGCGCTCGACGGGGTGCTCGAGGCGACGGTGGAGACGATGGTGGCCGCGGGCGCCGACCGCGGGCGCATCCACGCCGTGATCGGGCCGACGATCAGCCAGCGCAACTACGAGGTCGGGCAGGAGTTCTTCGAGCGCTTCCTCGACGCCGATCCGGCCAACGGCCGCTACTTCGTGAACGGGGTCGACGGGAAATACCTGTTCGACCTGCCGGGCTACGGGCTGATGCGGCTGCGCGCGGCCGGCGTGGCGGGCGCGGAATGGACGCGGGCCTGCACCTATGCCGAGGCGGCGCGCTATTATTCCTACCGCCGGTCGGTCCACCGGGGCGAGGCGGATTACGGCCGGCTGATCTCCGTGATTCGTCTCTGAGGCGTGGAAAATCGGGCGGTTCGGCCCGAATTGTTCCCCGACATTCCCGATCTGGGCACGGGCAGGGCGACAGATGCCCCGGACTTGCCCCAATCCGCCCGCGCCGGTCGCGCGGATTTTCGGAAAACCCAAGGAAACAGGCCCGGGATCGCCCCGCCCCCTGCCACAAAAACGCCGCGAGAATTTACCGGGCGTTGAGGGTTTTGCCGTATCCCTGCCGGAAAGCCGGTGCAGGTTCTGTTCAAGCCCGGAAGCGGGCAGGCACCAGAAACAACACGGCAAAAAGGACGAGGCAGATGAAGACGCGGCGCTGGATGAAGGCGGTTCTGGAAGAGGCCAAGAAGGAACAGGTCGAGATGCCCTGGTCCCGGGCGAAACGGGCCAAGCGGCGGGCGGCGAAGCCGGCGCCGGTCAAGGCCGCCGGATAAGGCGGGCCGGACACGCGACAGATCGCGGATGCTTGCAGAAGGGCGGCCAGAACGGCCGCCTTTTCTATTTCGGGGCGTCAGGCACCGAGGTCGATCCGCGTCTCCTCCAGCGCCCGGATCAGCGGCGCAAGCTCCGCCTCGTGCCGCCGCCAGCCCGCCACCGCCTGCCGCCCGATGGGCGCGCGGACCTGTGCGAAGCTGAGCGTCTCGACCCGCCGCTCGGCCCGCTCGGGCGCAAGGCAGGCGTCGTCCCAGGGCAGACCGCAGAAGTCCACCAGCGCCCGGATCTGCGGCCCGGGGTCCGCCGTCAGCGCCTCGTAGTCGATGACATGCACCCGGTCGGGCAGCGCCTGCGCCCAGAACGCCACCAGCGCATCGTGCAGCCGGATGTAGCGCCCCATCGCGGCCAGGTCGTAGGCGTAGCGGTGCAGCCCCTCGGGAAACAGGTTGCGGTAGAGCGACAGGCCCACGTCGCGCGGGTCGCGGCGCAGGATGACGACGCGCGCGCCGGGCAAGGCGGTGACCACATGGCCGACGCGGGAAAAGGTCGAGATCGCCTTGTCGGTGAAGATGCCGTCCGTCCCCGTCCGCCGCCGGGCCGCGCGCAGGTAGCGGCGCCCGGCCTCGGCGAAGCCGGCGGCGTCCCCCTGCCCCGCCCGCAGCCGCTCCAGCGCCGGCGCCATGGCGCGCGACAGGAAGGGCAGCTCGCCCCCCGCCGTCACGGCCGGGTGGGCGGCCAGGATGGTTTCCACCAGCGTGGTGCCCGAGCGCGGCAGGCCCGTGACGAACAGCACCGGGTCGGCCGGGCCCTCGGGCGCCCAGCCTTTCAGCGTCTGCCAGTCGGCGACGAGGCGGCGGGCCTCGGCGAGGTCGGCGTCGAAGCCGTAGGGAAAGGCCTCGGCGGTCAGGCGGTTGGCGGTGTGGAGATGGGTGAAGGCGTCGGGCGCCTTGCGGTCGAGCGCGGCCTTGGCGGCGGCGAAGTGGAGCACCCGGCGGGCGGCGCGCGGCAGGTCGGGGCGGGCGAGGCGCGCGGCAATCTGCGCCGCGACGGGATCGCCCGCAGCGATGGTGCGGCCGTTGACATAGGCGCGATACGCCTCGGCGGCGTCGGGGTCGGCGGCGATGGCCGCCTGCAGGTCGGCCTCGGCACCGGCAAGGTCGCCCGCCGATTGCCGGTACTGCGCCCGGTGGGTCAGGAGGCCCGCGTCGCGGGGGCGTTCGGCCAGCGCGGCGTCGATGGTCGCCTCGGCCTCGGCGATGGCGCCCGCGCCCTGCAACCCGTCGGCGACGCGGCGCATCAGGTGCAGCCGGGCACCGCCGGTGGCGGCCTTGCGGGCGGCGGCGCGGGCGGGCTCGCCCTGCCCCAGATCGGCCAGCGCCAGCGCCAGCTCCTCGTGCAGTGCGCGGTCCTGCGGGGCCTCCGCGACCGCCCGCTGGAGGAGCGGCGCGGCATCCTCGGGGCGGAGCGTGCGGCGCAGGAGGCGGGCAAGTGGCAGTTTCGCGGGCCTGCGCCCCTCGGCCAGTTCCGCCAGCAGCGGCTCGGCCCGGGCGAACAGCTCCAGCTGCAGCAGCGTCTCGCCCAGCGCGGCGCGGGCGCGGGGCAGGTCCGGCGCGCGTTCCACCGCCTTGTCGAGCGGCCCGAGCGCCCCGCCCCAGGCCCCCCGCGCCATACGCGCCTCGCCCAGCGCCAGCGCGGGCCAGGCGGCCTCGGGCGCGGCCTTGACCAGCGCCAGCGCCAGCGCCTCGGCGCGGTCGGGGTTGCCCGCCTTGAGGGCCGCGTAGACCGGCGCGCAGTCGGCCTCGGAGCCCAGCGTCACCCGCGCCTTCGCCGCGTCCCGCTCCAGCCGCCGCCGGGCGTCGCCGGTCAGCACAAGGTGCAGCACATGCCAGATCGCGGGCTCCTTCGGCCTGAGCGCCAGCGCCGCCCGGAGCGCGGCCTCGGCGGCGTCCGCACGCCCCCCGGCGGCCTCCAGCCGGCCGATCTGGAACAGGATTTCCGGGCTGTCGGGCCGGGCCAGCCGCAGTGCCGCGAGGATCGACAGGGCGCCGGCCCGGTCGCCTTGCGCGGCCAGCGTCAGCGCCTGCTGGTAACGCTCGGTCAGGCTGCCCGCGGCAGGCGGCATCGCGCGGTCCCCCCGGCGGTTCAGGCGGTCTGGTTCAGCCGCTCTTCCATCACGTCGAAGGGCACGCCGGGCGTGTCCTTGGACGGGCGGATCACCAGCGAGGTGCGCACGCTGGCCACGTTCGGCGCGGCGGTCAGCTGGCCGGTCAGGAAGCTCTGGAAGGTCGACAGGTCCGGCGCGACGCATTTCAGGATGAAGTCGATCTCGCCGTTCAGCATGTGGCACTCGCGCACGAGCGGCCAGGCCCGGCAGCGGTCCTCGAAGGCCAGCAGGTCGGCCTCGGCCTGGCTGTGCAGCCCGACCATGGCGAAGACCTGCACCTCGAAGCCCAGCATCCGCGGGTCGACGTCGGCGTGGTAGCCGCGGATGTAGCCCGCTTCCTCCAGCGTGCGCACGCGGCGCAGGCAGGGCGGCGCCGAGATGCCGACTCGCTTGGCCAGCTCGACGTTGGTCATGCGGCCGTCGTCCTGCAGCTCGGCAAGGATCTTGCGATCGATCGGGTCGAGCTTGGTCTGTGGCATCTGGTCCGGTCCCCCTCGCGCGGTTTGCGATTCAAACCGCGGCACTCCTGCTCGCGCAACTTTATTTCGCACCCGCGCAATAAATGGAACATTCCAGCCCGGCGTGCAACCCCGTGCCGCAGGGCTTTCACCCGGGGCTTGCCGGAAATATATCCGGAAGGCAACCGCCGCCCGCCTGCCCGGGCCCGGACCATCGAAGGAGGGACACGATGACCGACGGAAACCGCCACACCCGGCTGCTCATCATCGGGTCGGGCCCGGCCGGCTACACGGCGGGCGTCTACGCCTCGCGGGCCATGCTGAACCCGATCCTGGTGCAGGGAATCCAGCCCGGCGGGCAGCTGACCATCACCACGGATGTCGAGAACTGGCCGGGCGACGCCACCGTCATGGGCCCCGACCTGATGGTGCGCATGGAGCACCACGCCAAGGAGATGGGCTGCGAGATCATCTCGGACCACATCCAGTCGCTCGACCTGTCGCGGCGGCCCTTCGTGGCCAAGGGCGACAGTGGCACGACCTACACCGCCGACGCGGTGATCCTGGCGACGGGGGCGCAGGCGAAGTGGCTGGGCCTGCCGTCGGAGGAGCATTTCAAGGGCTTCGGCGTGTCGGCCTGCGCGACCTGCGACGGGTTCTTCTACCGCGGGCAGGAGATCGTCGTGGTCGGCGGCGGCAACACCGCCGTGGAAGAGGCGCTGTTCCTGACCAACTTCGCGTCCAAGGTGACGCTGATCCACCGGCGCGACTCGCTCCGGGCGGAAAAGATCATGCAGGACCGCCTGTTCAAGAACCCCAAGGTCGAGATCCTGTGGAACCACGAGATCGCCGAGGTGGTGGGCGGCGACAACCCGCGCGGGGTCGAGGCCGTGCGCGCGCGCCACGTCGAGACCGGCGCGATCACCGAGGTGCCCTGCAAGGGCTTCTTCGTGGCCATCGGCCATGCGCCCGCCAGCGACCTGGTGAAGGACCAGCTGGAGCTGCACAACGGCGGCTACGTCAAGGTCGAGCCGGGCACGACGCGCACCAGCATCCCCGGCGTCTTCGCCGCGGGCGACCTGACCGACCACGTCTACCGGCAGGCCGTCACCAGCGCCGGCATGGGCTGCATGGCCGCGCTCGACGCCGAGAAGTGGCTGGCCGAGCACGAGGCCGAACCGGCGGCCGAGGTTGCCGCCGCGGCCCCGCTGGACACCGTGAGATAGACCGGCTTCAGACGCGGCGCCCCGAGCGCGACCAGGGCCAGATCCGGGCTCCGAGGGCCCGGCTCGCCTTGCCGAGCGCGGACGCGCCTTGCCCGGGCGGTTGGCGGCCCAACACCGCCATGGCCGCGGCGACGGCGTCCGGGTCGTCCTTCATCTGCGCCGGGGCCACACCCGTCTGCGCCCCGAGCCAGTCCAGGGTGTCCGGCGCAAGGGTCAGGAAGTCCGCCTCGGCGCCGACGGCGTGGGGTTGATCCTCGGGGGGATCGGTCGGCATCCGCCATCCCGTGCGCCGCTCCACCCACTCCGCCTGAGCCCGGATCGTGGCGCGAAACGGGTCGACGACCCGGTTGGCCAGCACGAAGCCCGGCCCTTCCAGCGTCTGCAGGAGGCGGATGCGGTGCTCATCGCCCTGCCCCTTCCGAGGCTGGCGTTGCCGCCAGATCCAGAGCAGACGCACCGCCTCGGCGCTGAGCCCGGTATTCGCGTGCGAGGCGGGATCTTGAATCGGCCCCAGCGAAAGCCGGGCAGCGATGTCGCCGAGGACCGAGCCGCCCGGAAAGCGCTGGCGCTCGAAGGGCACCAAGGTCACGGCCGCCTGCCCCAGCGCCGCGTCCCACACGCCGAAGCGCTGGTCATAGGCTATGGCCTTCGGACGCACCGCGTCGGCGAGCGCGACACGCCCCCCCTTCAGGCGCTGCTGGAAGCTGCTGTCGATGTAGGACTGGATGGGACGGACATAGCCGATCGCCGCGACGGCCAGGTCCGCGGCCTGCAGGATTTCGACGATCGTTGCCACCCGCGGTGCGGACAGCGTCGACATGGTTTCGCCGGAGAAGATGGCGCGGCGTTCGGCGACCAGGCGGAAGGCCTCGATGAACCGCGCGCGCGCTTCGGCGGGCGGGAAGGGAAGGGTGTGATGCCCGCCTGCCTCTCCATCGAGGACGGCCTTGACCCAGAACGACCCGTTCGGCGACCCCTGCCAGACATAGCGCCAGCCGGGTCCGGCCCCGGCCCGTGCCAACGCGCCCTGGATCGTGCTCGATCCGGTCTTGTGCATCCCGATATGGAGGATCGCTTGTTCAGCCAGCTGTCCGTCTCCGGTCAGGTCGGACCAGACGGCGGCGGGCCCGTGTTGCCGAAACGATAGACCGGCGGTCCCCGCGCGGCAAGGACGTGCCCGAAGCCGCGCCGAGGGGGCGTTCACCATATTTGTTCATCCGTGAACATTCCTCTTTTCAAGACCGCCCGGACCAGGTATGTTCATTCCCGAACAAAGGTACAGGCATGACCCGACTCCCCTCCCTGTCGCTTCCGGAAGACGAGCTGCTCTTCCGCCTCCTGCGCCAGCTCGACCTGGCGCCCGAGGCGTCGCAGCGCGCGACCGCCGAGGCGCTGGGGATCAGCCTCGGTCGGCTCAACGCGCAGCTGCGCGCGGTGACCGAGGCGGGGCTGGTGCGCGTCACCGGCCGCGACAGCGTCGACCGCCGGAGCCGCTTCGCCTACGCCCTCACCCCCCACGGCGCCGCCGAGAAGGCGCGCCTGACCGACCGCTTCCTCGCCCGGAAGCTCGCCGAATACGACGCCCTGCACGCCGAGCTGACCGGCGTGTCGAGCGGCCTTCTTTCCACCAAGCACAGGACACAAGTGATGCAGCCCCACCTCGCCCCCATTCAGGAGCTCTACGTTTCCCCCGACAGCGCGCAGAAGCTGAAGCGCGAGGCGGCGGACCTGGTGTCCTGGGACCTCACGCAGCGCCAGGTCTGCGACCTGGAACTGCTGATGAACGGCGGGTTCAACCCGCTGAAGGGCTTCCTCGGCAAGGAGGATTACGAGAGCGTGGTGGAAACCATGCGGCTGGCCGACGGCACGCTGTGGCCGATGCCGATCACGCTGGACGTGTCCGAGGACTTCGCCGCCAAGGTCGAGCCCGGCCAGGACATCGCGCTGCGCGACGCCGAGGGGGTGATCCTCGCGATCCTGTCGATCAGCGACAAGTACATCCCGAACAAGGCGCGCGAGGCGCAGATGGTGTTCGGCGCCGACGACATCGCGCACCCGGCGGTCTACTACCTGCACCACCGCGCGGGGCCGGTCTACCTGGGCGGCGCGATCACCGGCATCCAGCCGCCGGTGCATTATGACTTCCGCGCCCGCCGCGACACGCCGAACGAGCTGCGCGCCTATTTCCGCAAGCTCGGCTGGCGCCGCATCGTCGCGTTCCAGACCCGCAACCCGCTGCACCGCGCACACCAGGAGCTGACCTTCCGCGCCGCCAAGGAGGCGCAGGCCAACCTGCTGATCCACCCCGTGGTCGGCATGACCAAGCCCGGCGACGTGGACCATTTCACCCGCGTGCGCTGCTACGAGGCGGTGCTGGACAAGTATCCGTCGGCCACCACCACCATGAGCCTCCTGAACCTCGCCATGCGCATGGCCGGCCCGCGGGAGGCCGTGTGGCACGGCCTGATCCGCAAGAACCACGGCTGCACCCATTTCATCGTCGGCCGCGACCATGCCGGCCCGGGCAAGAACAGCCAGGGCAAGGATTTCTACGGCCCCTACGACGCGCAGGAGCTGTTCAAGCAGCACGAGGCCGAGATCGGGCTCGAGATGGTCGACTTCAAGCACATGGTCTACGTGCAGGAGAAGGCGCAGTACTACCCCGCCAACGAGGTGCCCGAGGGCGATACCGTGCTCGACATCTCGGGCACCGAGCTGCGCCGCCGGCTGCGCGAGGGGCTGGAGATACCGGAATGGTTCTCCTTCCCCGAGGTGGTCAAGGAGCTGCGCCGAACCTCGCCGCCGCGCTCGAAGCAGGGCTTCACGGTGTTCTTCACCGGCCTGTCCGGGTCGGGCAAGTCGACCATCGCCAACGCGCTGATGGTCAAGCTGATGGAGATGGGCGGGCGCCCGGTGACGCTGCTCGACGGGGACGTGGTGCGGAAGCACCTGTCGTCCGAGCTGGGCTTCTCCAAGGAGCACCGCGACATCAACATCCGCCGCATCGGCTATGTCGCCTCCGAGATCACCAAGAACGGCGGCATCGCCATCTGCGCGCCGATCGCGCCCTACACCGCCACCCGGCGCGCCGTGCGCGAGATGGTCGAGGCCTACGGCGCCTTCGTCGAGGTGCACGTGGCGACCTCGATCGAGGAATGCGAGCGGCGCGACCGCAAGGGGCTCTACAAGCTGGCGCGCGAGGGCAAGATCAAGGAGTTCACCGGGATTTCCGACCCCTACGAGGCCCCGACCAACGCCGAGCTGGTGGTGGATACCGAGGGCACCGAGGTGGACTACTGCGCGCAGCAGGTGCTGCTGAAGCTGGAGAGCATGGGGCTGATCGCGGCCTGATCGCCCCTGCCGGGGTTACGCCGGCTTCGCCGGCGCCCGGGCGCGCCCCGCTGACGCGGGGCGCGCGCGTGCGTGTTTCTGGGGGAGAGCCTGTCGGGCCTCGCGCGGGTTGGGCGTGCGGGAGCCTCCGGCGGGAGTATTTCTGAAGCAAAGATGAGGGGGTTGGAGCGCCCCTATCGCGCCGTCAGCCGCGCCGCGTCACTGGGTGGGGGCCGGCGCGGTGCCCTCGCCCGGGGCCGGTTCGGTCGTGTCGGGGTCGGCGGCCGGCGCGGGGCCGTCCACCGCGCCGCCCTCGGTCGGCAGCCCGTTTTCCCAGGTGCCGCGCAGCACCTCGCCCGAGGCGTAGCGCATGGTGCCCTCGCCCTGGCGGCGGCCGTTGACGAAGCGGCCCTCGTAGACGTCGCCGTTGGAATAGGTGGCGATGCCGAAGCCGTTGATCTCGCCGTCGGCCCATTCGCCGATGTAGGAGAAGCCGTCGGTCATGGTCAGCCGGCCCTGGCCCGCGCGGTCGCCCGCGACGAAGGTGCCGTCGTAGACCGAGCCATCGGAATAGGTCGCGCGACCCTGCCCGTGGCGCAGCCCGTCCTCCCACTGGCCTTCGTAGCGGTAGCCGTCGGGGTGGCTCATCACGCCCTGCCCGTGCTGGCGGGCATTGAGGAACTGGCCGACGTAGGTCAGCCCGTTGGCGTAGGTCGCGGTGCCGGTGCCCTGGATCACGCCCTCGACCCAGTCGCCCGCGTAGCTGGAGCCGTCGGGGTAGGTGATGGTGCCGGTGCCGTGGGCGAGGTCGTTCTGGAACGCGCCCTCGTAGACCGAGCCGTCGGGATAGGTGACGCGGCCCTGCCCCGAGATGCGGCCCTCGGCCCATTGCCCGACATAGGTGTAGCCGTCGGTCGCGGTGAAGGTGCCGGCGCCGTGGCGCTGGTCGTCGGCGAACTCGCCTTCGTAGACGTCGCCGTTGGCGTAGCGCACCGTGCCCGTGCCCTGGCGCTGGCCGTTCACCAGCGTGCCGGTATAGACGTCACCGTTGGGCTGGGTCAGGGTGCCGGTGCCGTTGATCTGGCCGTTGGCCCATTCGCCCTCGTAGGTCACGCCGTCGGGCATCACGAGGCGCCCGGTGCCCGAGCGCTGCCCGGCCGCGAAGCCGCCGGTGTAGGTCGCGCCGTCGGGGTAGGTGATGGTGCCCTGCCCCTGTTTCAGCCCGGCCTCCCACTGGCCCTCGTAGCGGTAGCCGTTCGGCCCCGTCATCACGCCCTGGCCGTGGTGCAGCGCGTCCTGGAACTGGCCGGTGTAGCCGACGCCGTTGGAATAGGCCGCGGTGCCGGTGCCCTGGATGCGGCCCTCGACCCATTCGCCCTCGTAGGTGGACCCGTCCGAGAAGGTGATCCGTCCGGTGCCCTGCGGGCGGCCGGCGACGAACTCGCCCTCGTAGACCGAGCCGTCGGGGAAGGTCGCGCGGCCGGTGCCGCGGATCTCGCCGTCGACCCACTGGCCGGTGTATTCGTAGCCGTTGGGAAGGCGGTAGGTGCCCTGCCCGTGCTGCACGCCGTTGCGGAACTCGCCCTCGTAGATGCCGCCGTTGTCGTATTGCTGGATGTCGACGACGGTCTCGGTGTCCTGCGCCAGCGCGACGGACGCGGAGAGGATCATGGCGGAGGCCGCCATGGCGTGGGTGAACCTGGACACGGGTCTTGCCCCCCTGTTGCTCGGAGCAGCTGTTGATCTTGTTGCCGCAAAGCTAGGGGGTCGGGCGCGCCCGCGCAACGGCTTTGGAGGCAGGCGGCGGGGCGCCGCCCGGCCTTGGCCTCGGGGCGCATTCTGTTACATGTGCCCCCGGACCACCTGACGAAAGGGCGCCCCATGGCCGAGCGGTTCCGCCTGAGCCTCGCACAACTGAACGCCACGGTCGGAGACCTGGAGGGCAACGCCGCGCTCGCGCGCGCCGCCTGGGCCGAGGCGAAGGCTGCGGGCGCCGACATGGTGGCCTTCCCCGAGATGTTCCTGACCGGCTACCAGCTGCAGGACCTGGTGAAGAAGCCCGCCTTCGACGCCGACGTGAGCCGGGTGCTGGCGCGGCTCGCAGCCGACTGCGCCGATGGCCCGGCGCTGGGGATCGGCGGGCCGCTGCCGGGCGGCGACAAGCCCTTCAACGCCTATTTCGTGCTGCAGGGCGGCAAGGTCGCGGCGCAGGTGCTGAAGCATCACCTGCCGAACTACAACGTCTTCGACGAGAAGCGCTATTACCACGCCGGCGACCCGGCCGGCCCGGTGCGGGTGGGGCCCGTGCGCATCGGCATCCCGATCTGCGAGGACGCCTGGTTCGAGGACGTGACCGAGACGCTGGCCGAGACCGGGGCCGAGATCCTGCTGGTGCCGAACGGGTCGCCCTACCACCGGGGCAAGATGCACCAGCGCCAGGCGATCATGGTGTCGCGGGTGATCGAGACCGGGCTGCCGCTGGTCTACCTGAACCTGATCGGCGGGCAGGACGACCAGGTGTTCGACGGGGCAAGCTTCGTCCTGAACCCGCACGGCGTGCTGACGCACCAGATGCCCGCCTTCGCGCCCTGCCTGACCCACGTCGATTTCGAGAGCGGGCCCGGGGGCTGGCAGGCGGTGCCGGGCGACAAGGTCGCGCTGCCCGACGACTGGGAGGCGGACTACCGCGTCATGGTCGAGGCGCTGCGCGACTACTTCGGCAAGACCGGGTTTTCCAAGGCGGTGCTGGGCCTGTCGGGCGGGGTGGATTCGGCGCTGGTGGCGGCGCTGGCCGCCGATGCGCTGGGCCCCGACAACGTACGCTGCGTGATGCTGCCCTCGCGCTTCACCTCCGCCGTCTCGCTGGAGGACGCGGCCGAGGTGGCGCGGCGGCTGGGCACGCGGCTGGATACCGTGCCGATCGCGGCGGCGCACGCCACCGTGCTGGACACGCTGGCGCCGCTGTTCGCCGGCACCGAGCCCGGTCTGACCGAGGAGAACATCCAGTCGCGCCTGCGCGGCGTGATGCTGATGGCGCTGTCCAACAAGTTCGGCGAGATGCTCCTGACCACGGGCAACAAGTCCGAGGTCGCGGTGGGCTACGCCACGATCTACGGCGACATGGCGGGCGGCTACAACCCGATCAAGGACCTCTACAAGACCCGTGTCTTCGAGACCTGCCGCTGGCGCAACACCCATCATTTCGACTGGATGAAGGGCCCCGCGGGCGAGGTGATCCCGCCCCGCGTGATCGACAAGCCCCCCACCGCCGAGCTGCGCGAGAACCAGAAGGACGAGGACAGCCTGCCCCCCTACGAGGTGCTGGACGTGATCCTCGAGATGCTGATCGACAAGGAGGCGTCGGTCGCGGACGTGGTGGCGATGGGCCATGACCGGGCCACGGTGAAGAAGGTCGAGCACCTGATCTACATCAGCGAATACAAGCGCTTCCAGTCCGCGCCCGGCGCGCGGCTGACCGAGCGGGCGTTCTGGCTCGACCGCCGCTACCCGATCGTGAACCGCTGGCGCGACGGGTCAGGCGAAAGCTGACATCCGCCCGAAGGCTGTGCGGGACGGCAGGGGCCCTGCGCCCGACAGGGGCACCTGCCGCGCCGCGGGTCAGTGCACGCTGACCGGCTCCATGTCGTTCTGGCGCGCCACCACAAAGGCCAGCTGGCGGTCCTTGACCAGCGCCAGCTGCTCGCCGGTCTCGCTGCCGATGGCGTAGAGCGTGTCGACCCCCCGGGCCTGCTGGCGCAGCTCGGCGGGCAGGTCGGCCACGGCGACGGGCCGGATATAGACGATGGGCCGGCTCTGGACGGCGGCCGCGTCGTGTTCGTTGGTCATGCTGTCACCCTCCTCTCAGCCCTTCCGTCCGCCATTGATGCGGATGGTCTGCACCACGGTCTCGGGCAGGCTGCGCTTGAGGTCGATGTGCAAGAGCCCGTTTTCCATCGACGCGCCCGACACCTCCACGCCCTCGGCCAGCACGAAGCTGCGCTGGAACTGCCGCGCGGCGATGCCCCGGTGCAGGAACACGCGGTCGCCGGCCTCGTCGCGCTGCCGGCCGCGGATCACCAGCTGCCGGTCCTCCAGCGTGATGGCCAGATCGTCCTCGGCGAAGCCCGCCACGGCAAGCGTGATGCGGTAGGCATTTTCGCCGTATTGTTCGATGTTGTAGGGCGGGTAGCCGTTGGCGTCGGACTTGGCCGTCCGTTCCACCAGGCGCTCCAGCTGGTCGAACCCCAGAAGGAAGGGATGCGAGCCAAGGGTCAGTTTCGTCATGCGGGGCACATCCTTGCATCAAGCGATCTGCACGATGGGCGGACCCCGGTCGCGGCGGCCCGTCCTCGGCACCGATATGGGGCGCGGTCCGGCCCCCTGCAAGTCTTGGCGGGCTGGGGCAAGCGCGCTAGACTGCAGCGCCCGCGGGTCTGCCCGGGCCATGGACAGCGCGGGGATCGCAGCCAGATGAACGCCCCCAAGGGCCCCACCGAGATGACGCACGAGGACGTGCTGCGGGTGAAGCTGGAGGTCCTCCGGCGCGAACACCGCGACCTCGACGACGCCATCGCCGCGCTGCACGACGCGGTGAACCCCGACCAGCTGACGCTGCGACGGCTGAAGAAGCAGAAGCTTCAGCTCAAGGACCGGATCGCCCGGATCGAGGACGAGCTGACCCCCGACATCATCGCCTGAGGGCGGATTGCGCCCGGGCCGCGCGCGGCTATAGTGCGGCGCTCCATCCGGGGCGGCGCGAGGGCAAGGGCCATGGCAGAGATCGAGGTCGGCATCATCATGGGCAGCCAGTCGGACTGGCCCACGATGCGCGAGGCCGCCGCCATCCTCGACGAGCTGGGCGTGCCCTACGAGGCGCGCATCGTCTCGGCCCACCGCACCCCCGACCGGCTTTGGGACTACGGCCGCACCGCCGCGGACCGCGGCCTCAAGGTCATCATCGCGGGTGCCGGCGGCGCGGCGCACCTGCCGGGCATGATGGCCTCCAAGACGCGCGTGCCGGTGATCGGTGTGCCGGTGCAGACCAGGGCGCTGTCGGGCGTCGATTCGCTCTACTCCATCGTGCAGATGCCCAAGGGCTACCCGGTCGCCACCATGGCCATCGGGGCCGCGGGCGCGGCCAACGCCGGGCTGATGGCCGCGGCGATCCTGGCCACCTCCGACCCCGCGCTGGCCCAGCGCCTCGACGCCTGGCGCGCGGCGCTCTCGGCCTCCATCCCCGAGACCCCGTCCGATGACTGAGCCCCTCCCCCCCGGATCGACCATCGGCATCCTCGGCGGCGGCCAGCTCGGCCGGATGCTGTCGATGGCCGCGGCCCGCCTCGGCTACCGCTGCCACATCTATGAACCCGGCGCGGCGCCCGCCGCCGACGTGGCCCACGCCCGGACCCAGGCCCCCTACGAGGACCTCGACGCGCTCCGGCGCTTCGCGGAATCCTGCGACCTCATCACCTACGAGTTCGAGAACATCCCCGCCGCCTCGCTCGACGTGCTGGCCGAGACGACGCCGCTCTTCCCCGACCGCCGCGCGCTAGAGGTCAGCCAGGACCGGCTGACCGAAAAGACCTTCCTCGCCGGCCTCGGCCTCGCCACCGCCCCCTTCGCCCCGATCGACACGCCCGACGACCTGCCCGCGGCGCTGGCCGCCACCGGCACGCCCGCGATCCTCAAGACCCGCCGCTTCGGCTACGACGGCAAGGGCCAGGCCCGCGTGATGACGCCGGAGGACGCCCCCGCGGCGCTCGCCACCCTGCAGGGCGCCCCCGCCATCGCCGAGGGCTTCGTCCGCTTCTCCCGCGAGATCAGCGTCATCGCCGCCCGCGGCCGCGACGGGTCGGTCGCCGCCTATGACCCGGGCGAGAACGTCCACGTCGACGGCATCCTGTCGACCACCACGGTCCCCGCCGCCCTGCCGCTCAAGCTGCGCACCGACGCCGTCCTCGTCGCCTCGCGCATCCTGACCGCGCTCGACTACACCGGCGTGATGGGGGTGGAGCTCTTCGTCACGCCGCAGGGCCTCGTGGTAAACGAGATCGCCCCGCGCGTGCACAACTCGGGCCACTGGACGCAGGCGGGTTGCGCCGTCGACCAGTTCGAGCAGCACATCCGCGCCATCGCCGGCTGGCCCTTGGGCAACGGCGCGCGCCACGCCAACGTGGTGATGGAGAACCTTATCGGCGCCGATGTCGCCCGCGCAGTCCCGCTCGCCGCCGAACCCGGCGTGCAGGTCCACCTCTACGGCAAGGCCCAGGCCCGCCCGGGCCGCAAGATGGGCCACGTCAACCGCGTCACCGGCCCGGCCTGAGCCCGGCCCCTCCCCTTCATCTTTCCCCAAATACGCATGACCCGCCCCCCGCCCCGCGCCCGGCCGGGGGGACGGCGCGCCCGCCTCCGCCGCCGAGGGCCCGAGAAGGCGCCTACTCCACGATCGTCTCGATCGCGCCGAAGATCCCCATGTCCGGGTCGAAGGCGCCATCGCGCAGAAAGGCGATGGTCTGCGCGATCACCAGCGGGTTGTTCATCATGAAGGTGTGGGTCACCGGCAGCACGATGTGATCCGCCATCCCCTCCACGCGCGTGCTCTCCACCGCCACCTTGCCGTCGTCCTCGCCCGGGATCAGCGCGGAATAAAGCGGGTTCATCGTCTGGTTGCCCGCGATCACCCCCAGCTCGAAATCCACCGGCGGCAGCCGGTTCGGCAGGCCGGCAGGCCCCGTGCCCAGCTCCTGCCCGGCGGGCCCGTTGATCCACTCGAAGGGCTCGAGCGGCCCCAGCACGTCCACCAGCGCCGAGCCCGAATTCGGCGGCGCCAGCATCACCACCCGGCCCAGGTTCGCCGGCCGGTGCCGCGCCAGCCAGTAGCGCAGCAGGATGCCGCCCATGGAATGGGTGACGAAATTCACCCGCTCCGCGCCGCAGCGCGCCATCGCCGGCAGCAGCGTCACCGGCGCCAGCTCCGCGATCGAGGCCCGCGTCGACGGGTAGCCGCGGTTCACCACCCGGTAGCCCTCGGCCTCCAGCGCCTCCTCCATGACAAGGAGCGACACCTCGCTCCGCGCCAGCCCGTGCAGCAGGATCACGCACTCCTCCGCCCGCGCCGGGGCGGCGAGGACGAGGACACCGAGCAGGGAGAGAACCACGCGACGCATGATCCCAAGATAGGCGGCGGCCGGCCCCGGCGCGAGGGGGGATTGCCCCCGCCCGCAGCCCACGCCACTGTCGCGCCCATGTCGACGCCCCGCATCCGCCTCGCCGTCCGCGGCCTCCTGCTGGTCGAGAACCGGCTTCTGCTCGTCAACGCCTGGGGCGGGGGCAAGAGCGATCTCCTTTGCGCGCCCGGCGGCGGGGTCGAGCCGCACAGCTCGCTGCCCGACAACCTGGTGCGCGAGTTCCACGAGGAAACCGGCCTGACCGTGGCCGTGGGCGCGCCCTGCCTCGTCAACGAGTTCCACGCGCCCGGTCACGGCTTCCACCAGGTCGACATCTATTTCCGCGTCACGCTGCTGGCCGGCGACCCGACCGCGCCCTGGACCGACCCCGAGGGCATCGTCACCGAGCGCCACCTGATCGCGCGCCAGGACATGGGCCGCTACCGCTACAAGCCCGACAGCCTGCCCGACGTGGCCTGGTCCGACATCATCTACTACGACGCGCTGGAACCCCTGGTGCGCTGAGGCATCAGCCCCCAGGCGATCCCGCCCAGCACCAGCGCGCCGGCGGCCAGCATCCTGAGGCCCGGCGCCTCGGCCAGCAGCACAGCCCCGCCCAGCGCCGCGATCACCGGCACCGACAGCTGCACCAGCCCCGCGACCGAGGCCCCGAGCCGCGGCAGCACCGCGTACCAGAGCGCATAGCCCAGCCCCGAGGTCACCGCGCCCGAGATGACCGCCAGCGCAAGGCCCAGCGCCGTCGCGTCGTTCGCCGTCGCGCCCCCGGTCTGCACCAGCACGGCGAGGAAACAGGCGGCCGTCGCCCAGACGAAGGCCGCCCCGGTGTCGCCCAGCGGGTCCGCCGAGCCGCGCCCGAGGAGCGAGTAGACCCCCCATCCCGCCGCCGCCGCCCCCATGGCGGCAACCGCCCAGAGGGGTGCGGCCACGTCGCCCCCCGGCCAGACCAGCCAGCCGAGCCCCGCCAGCGCCAGCCCCGCCCCGACCCAGCGCCGCGCCGGCGGGCGTTCACCCAGCGCCAGCGCGCCCGCGAACATCGTCACCTGCACACCGCCGAACAGGATCAGCGCGCCGAGGCCGGCATCCATGGCGAGGTAGGCCAGCGAAAAGCCCACCAGATAGGTGGTCAGCATCAGCCCGCCGAGCGCCCGGCGCGGCTCCAGCAGCGGGACGCGCGCGTGGCGGAGGCGCAGGAGCAGCACCAGCACCGCCGCGCCCGCCACCGCGCGGACCAGCGCGAAGTCGAGCGCGCCGATCTCCCCCGCCCCCACTGCGGCCCGGTTCAGCACGGAATTGGCCGCGAAGGCGACCATGACGAGGGCGGTCAGCCCGATCAGCCTCATGCCAGCATCCTCGCGGCCAGCGCGCCCGACAGGAACGAGACCCGCCCGCCGCAGATGGTGCCCTCGACGCGGCCCGACGGGCCAAGGAGAGCGAGGTCCGCGCGCAGCCCCGGCGCGATCCGCCCGCGGTCGTCCCAGCCCATCAGCCGCGCGGGCCCCCCGGACACGAGTCGCCACGCGGCGGCCCAGCCCATGCGGTCGCCCAGCTTCGCCGCGGCGCGGACAAGCGTGGGGTAGTGGTAGTCCGACACCAGCGCATCGACGAGCCCCGCCTCGACCAGCCGCTCGGCCGGCACCTTGCCGCTGTGCGAGCCGCCCCGCACCACGTTGGGCGCGCCCATGATCACCGGCTCGCCCGCCGCCTTCGCCGCCTCGGCGGCGGCCAGCGTCTCGGGAAACTCGCAGATATCGGCCCCAAGCGCCCGATACTTGGCCCGATCCTCCGCGGTGTGGTCGTCATGGCTGCCCATCCGCACGCCCCGGGCCGCCAGCCGCGTCGCCAGCGAAGCGAGCGCGTCGATCACGCCCGGCCCCCGCTCGTGCAGTGACCTGAGCAGGGCGGCATGGGCCTCGGGCGAGCGCCCGGCCTTCAGCGCCTGCCCGGTCAGGCCCGGGGGGCGCTTGCCCGCCGCCAGCTCCTTGTGCGGCAGGTGGTCGTTCCAGACGACATAGGTCACGCCCGCCCGCGCCACGAGATCGGCCAGCGCGTCGAAGCTGTCGGTCATGTGCGTCTCCACCCGCAGCTGCAGGTGCAGGTCGGTCAGCGTGTCCGCGCCCGCCAGCGTCTCGGCCAGCACGGCGGAGAACTCGGGGCTGCGCATCCCGCCCTCCCAGCTCCAGAACTGGGCGAGGACGGCGGTGGTGATCCCGCTCGCCCCGCATTCGGCGTCGAGGCCCGCCAGACCCGCGGCGGGCGTGTCGACGGCGCCGCGGCGGGGCGCCATGTGGCGCTCGAACCCGTCGCCGTGCAGGTCGACGATGCCGGGCAGGATGCGGTAGCCGGTCAGATCGATCTCGCGCCCGCCACCTTCGACGATCAGGCCCCCGGCAATCGACAGCGCCTCGCGCGCGAAGCCCTCCGGCAACAGGATTTCGGCCCCGGTGAAGCGGAGCGGCGGCAGGTCAGGCATCGCGGTACGCCCGGCGCATGATCGCCGCGATGTCGTCGCCCGCCAGCCCGTCGTCCATCGCCCCGGCAAGGATCGCGGCGAAGGCGTCGAGCGTCGGGGCCGCCACCCCGGCCTCGGCAGCGACGCGGCGAAAGACGGCGTTGTCCTTGGCCACGCCGCTGACCGGAAAACCGACGCTCGGATCGTCCCCGAGGATGCGGGGCACCCGGTCGCGCACCATCGGCAGGCCGGCGGGGCCGCCGCAGAGGATCGTCAGCGCGGTCTCGAGCGGCAGGCCCGCGCGGGCCGCGATCCGCAGCTGTTCGACGAGGCCCGCCGTGTAGCTCTGCATCAGCGCGTTGTTCACGGTCTTCATCACCAGGCCCGTGCCGAGCGGCCCGACGTGGAAGATGCGGGCCGACAGGGGCGCCAGCGCCGCCTCGGCGCGGGCCGCGGCCTCGGGCGTGCCGCCGATGAAGACGCCACAGGTGCCCGCCGCGACCATCTCGGGCCCGCCCGAGACCGGCGCGTCGACCAGCATGGCCCCGGCGCGGGCGAAGCGGTCGGCGCGGGACGTGACGTGGCCGGGCACGACGGTGCTGGTGTCGGCGACCAGCCGGCCCGACAGGTCCATGTCCAGCAGCCGGTCCAGCATCTCGGCCACGGCGGCATCGTCGAAAAGGCTGAGCACGAGCACGTCGGAGACCGCGACCAACGCCGCGAGATCGGGCGCGGCGGGCACCCTGTCGACGGCGCGGCCGCTGCGGGTCCAGCCGGTCACGGGAACGCCCTGCGCGACGAAGCGCGCCGCCATCGCGGCCCCCATCCGGCCCAGCCCGATCACCCCGATCCTGTCCATGCGCAGCCCCCTGTCCGGTCGCGGCGGACCTTGGCACGGGGCCGCGCGGGCGGCAACCGCCCGGGGCTCAGGCGGCGCGCGCCTCGCGGGTGTGCAGCGCGATGGCGCCAAGCCCGCCGAGCGACAGCGCGAGGACGACGAGCCAGCCGAGAAGCGGGATCAGCCCGATCAGCCCCGCGACGAAGGCCCCCAGCGCAGCGAGCGCGGCCTTCTGCACCACGCCCTCGGGCGCGGCGTTGCCGAAGCGGAGCCAGAGACCGACGCCAAGGATGTAGCTGCCGAGCACGTAGCCCGCGTAGCCGGCAAGCCCCGCCGCCAGCAGGAAGGCCGGCAGGAGCGGCAGGCCGATCAGGGTGAGGGCGAGGACGAAGCCCGCGCCGACCAGCGTGGACAGGAGCAGGAACCCCGCCCCGAGGCTGCGGCCGGGGCGCGCCAGCGCGGTCTCGCGCCAGTGGGCGACGCGGTCGGGCGCGACGGCCACGGCGGCGGTTGCGAGTGCGGCGACGACCAGCACGCTGACCAGGAAGCCCAGCACCGCGCTGCGCACGGCGCTCCGGCGCACGTCGGTGAGCGAGGGGCCGACATCGCCGCGGAACTCGGCCATCTCGCGCTCCTCCACGCGCTCGGGCGGAGCGACGAAGGCGGGCACGGCAAGGGCGCCCGGTTCCTCGACGTAGAGGATCAGGCGGCCGTCGACGCGGGCGTCGCGGCCCCAGTCGATCTCGTCGGCCGACAGCATCAGGTCGCCCGCCACCGGGGCGTCGAGCCGCAGCTCCCGCGCGGCGACCAGCGCCGAGCCTGCGACGGCGCCGGTGATCTCGGCCTCCTGCGCGAAGAGGCGCAGGTTGCCGCCGACGGCGCCCGCGACGGTGACCTCGGCGCCAAACAGGGTCGCGGCGCCCGGCAGGTCGGCGCGGACGGTGACGGCGTAGCCCGCGGCGTAGAGGGCGCCGCCGGGGGCGGCCTCGACCTCGACCCGGCGGCCGGCAAGATGCATGGCGCCACCGGCGGGGGCGGTCAGCTCCAGCACCTCGCCCGCGGCGAAAAGGTCGCCCTCGGTCGCGGTGTCGAGGCGCAGGTCGTCGCCCGCGGCGTAGCTGTCGCCGCCGAAGGTCAGGCGGGCGGTGTCGTCGACCTCCTGCGCCGGCGCGGGCAGCGCGGCGAGGGCGGCGGCGAGGGCAAGCGCAAGGGTAAGTCCGGCGGTGCGCATGGGACGGTCTCCTGTCCGGGGCATGGGGTCGGGATGGCCGCAATCTGGCGGCGCGGCGGCGGGGCCGCATTGACCGGCCGCAACAGCGGGCTTGCCGGCGGCGCGCCGGTGCGGACAGGATGGCCCGGCCCGAACCGGGGAGGACGCCATGCCCGATATCGCCCGCAGCGCCGCCGAGATGATCGGCGGCATGTCGCCCGAGTTGATGCCGGAGACCTGGGTCTTCGCCAGCATCCCCGACCCCGAGCTGGCCGAGCGGCTGTACCCGCATTCGCTGGCAAGTTTCGCGGAAGCCGAGGGCACGTCGATGATCCTGCCGGTCTGGGCGGCCGAGGGGCTGGCGATGCGGCAGATCACCCTGACGGTGCACTCGGCGCTGGACGGGGTGGGCTTGACCGCGGCGGTGTCTGGCGCGCTGGCCGCGGCAGGCATCCCCTGCAACATGGTGGCGGCGTTCCACCACGACCACGTCTTCGTCCCCGAGGCGATGGCAGAACGTGCGCTGGAGGTGCTCCACGCCCTGCAGGCGGGCGCGCAATAGAAAAGGGGCCGCGCAAGGCGGCCCCTTTCCGGGATCTCGTCAGGACGGGCCTGATTACATCATGCCGCCCATGTCGGGCATGCCGCCGCCGGCGGGCTCGTCCTTCTTCGGCTTGTCGGCCACCATCGCCTCGGTGGTGATGAGCAGGCCGGCGACCGAGGCCGCATCCTGCAGCGCGGTGCGCACCACCTTGGCCGGGTCGATCACGCCGAACTTGAACATGTCGCCATATTCCTCGGTCTGCGCGTTGAAGCCGAACTTCAGGTCGTTCGATTCGCGGATCTTGCCCGCGACGACCGAGCCGTCGACGCCCGCGTTGTCCGCGATCTGGCGCAGCGGGGCCTCGAGGGCGCGACGGACGATGGCGATGCCGGCGTCCTGGTCGGGGTTGTCGCCCTTGACGCCGCTCAGCGACTTGGCGCCCTGAACCAGGGCCACGCCGCCGCCGACCACGATGCCTTCCTGCACCGCGGCGCGGGTCGCGTTCAGCGCGTCATCGACGCGGTCCTTGCGCTCCTTCACCTCGACCTCGGTCATGCCGCCGACGCGGATGACGGCGACGCCACCGGCGAGCTTGGCCACGCGCTCCTGCAGCTTCTCGCGGTCGTAGTCCGAGGTGGTTTCCTCGATCTGCTGGCGGATCTGCGAGACGCGGGCCTCGATCTCGGCCTTCTCGCCGTTGCCGTCGACGATCGTGGTGTCATCCTTCTTGATGACGACCTTCTTGGCGCGGCCGAGCATGTCGAGCGTGACGCTCTCCAGCTTCATGCCGAGGTCTTCCGAGATCACCTGGCCGCCGGTCAGGATCGCGATGTCCTGCAGCATGGCCTTGCGACGGTCACCGAAGCCCGGCGCCTTGACGGCGGCGATCTTGAGGCCGCCGCGCAGCTTGTTGACCACCAGGGTGGCCAGCGCCTCGCCCTCGACGTCCTCGGCGATGATCAGCAGCGGCTTGCCCGACTGGATCACCGACTCGAGCAGCGGGACCATCGGCTGCAGCGACGAGAGCTTCTTCTCGTGCAGCAGGATGAACACGTCTTCCAGCTCGACGGCCATCTTGTCGGGGTTGGTCACGAAGTAGGGCGACAGGTAGCCGCGGTCGAACTGCATGCCTTCCACGACTTCGACGTCGGTCTCGAGGCCCTTGTTCTCCTCGACGGTGATGACGCCGTCGTTGCCGACCTTCTGCATCGCGTCGGCGATCATGCGGCCGATCTGGACCTCGCCGTTGGCGGAGATGGTGCCGACCTGCGCGACCTCGTCGCTGTCGGTCACGTCGCGGGCGGCGGCCTTGATGTGCTCGATGACCTTGCTGACGGCGAGATCGATGCCGCGCTTGAGGTCCATCGGGTTCATGCCGGCCGCGACCGACTTCATGCCTTCCTTGACGATGGCCTGGGCCAGAACCGTCGCGGTGGTGGTGCCGTCGCCGGCCTCGTCATTGGTGCGCGAGGCGACTTCCTTCACCATCTGCGCGCCCATGTTCTCGAACTTGTCCTCGAGCTCGATCTCCTTGGCGACCGACACACCGTCCTTGGTGATGCGGGGCGCGCCGAAGCTCTTCTCGATCACGACGTTGCGGCCCTTCGGGCCGAGGGTCACCTTCACCGCGTCGGCGAGGATGTTGACGCCGCGCAGCATACGGTTGCGGGCATCGGTGGAAAACTTGACGTCCTTAGCAGCCATCTCTGATAGCTCCCTTCACATGTATCTTGTGTCTGGTGGTTCGGCCTGGGCCGGATCAGGCGGCCTTGGCGGCCTTGGCGCCTTCGATGATGCCGAGGATGTCCGACTCCTTCATGATCAGGAGCTCCTCGCCATCGATGGTGACCTCGGTGCCCGACCACTTGCCGAACAGGATGCGGTCGCCGGCCTTGACGGCCATCTCGATCAGCTCACCGGAATCCTTGCGCGCGCCGGGGCCGCAGGCGATCACTTCGCCCTCGGACGGCTTTTCCTTGGCGCTGTCGGGGATGATCAGACCGCCCTTGGTCTTCTCGTCGGACTGGATACGGCGGACCAGAACACGGTCGTGCAGCGGTTTGAATGCCATCTCTCGAACTCTCCTCTCGGGTTCGGTTATGTCTGTGCCGTTAGCACTCGGCGTTGGCGAGTGCTAGCAGCGGGGACATAGGCAGGCCGCGCCGGACTGTCAACGGGGCAGGTGCCGCCACCGGCGCCGAAACCGGGCACCCCCTATGAAATGGGGCGATTTGGTGTCATGATGCCGGCCAAGCGCGGAACCACCCGAAAAACGAGCCGCGCACGAGGCAGGACGACGCAGCGCCCATGGCGACGATCAACGGAGGCTCCGGCAACGACCGGCTGACCGGCACGTCCGGCAACGACGAGATCAACGGTCTCGGCGGCAACGACCGGATATCGGGCCGCGACGGCAACGACACCCTGCGCGGCGGCGCGGGCAACGACGAGCTGAACGGGGACGCCGGCAACGACCTGCTGGACGGCGGCACCGGCGACGACAAGCTGGACGGCGGCGACGGCAACGACACGCTTCTGGGTGGCGCGGGCAACGACGACCTCAAGGGCGGCGCCGGCAACGACAGCATCGACGGCGGCGACGGCAACGACGACATCGACGGCGAGGACGGGAACGACACGCTGCTCGGCGGGGCCGGCGTGGACAAGATCGACGGCGGCCATGGCAACGACCTGATCGACGGCGGCGCGGGCGACGACGAGCTCGACGGCGAGCACGGCGACGACACCATCTTCGGCGGCGACGGCAACGACCAGATCGACGGCGACCACGGCAAGGACGCGATCTACGGCGGGGCCGGCAACGACACCATCGACGGCGGCCACGACGATGATTTCATCGACGGCGGCGACGGCAACGACGTGCTGGAGGGCGACCACGGCGACGACACCATCCTCGGCGGCGCGGGCAACGACGAGATCGACGCCGGGCACGGCGACGACTTCGTCGAGGGCGGCGACGGCGACGACACCATCGAGGGCGACCACGGCGACGACACGCTGGAGGCGGGCGCGGGCGACGACCTTGTCGAGGGCGACAAGGGCGACGACCAGATCTTCGGCGACGACGGCAACGACACGCTGGACGGCGGCGACGACGACGACCTGATCGACGGCGGCACCGGCGACGACCTGATCCTCGGCGACAAGGGCGACGATTCCCTGTTCGGCGCGGCCGGCAACGACACCCTCGACGGCGGCGACGGCGACAACTGGCTGTCGGGCGGCGCGGGCGACGACCTGCTGATCACCAGCAACAAGGGGGCGGACACCATCGTGTTCGGCCCCGGCTTCGGGAACGACACGGTCGACGGCTTCGACCCCGAGACCGATTCCATCTATGTCGGGAACATCCCGCTCGAGGACGTGATCCTGACGCCGACGTCGAACCCCGATCTCTGGGTCCTCACGGTCAAGGGAAAGCCCGGCATTTCCCTGACCATCGACCTCAACGGCAATTCGTCGAACGGCCTGACCGCGCAGGACCTGCTGGACCGGGTGATCACCGACGCGGACGCGACGATCCCCGACAACCCCTACGATGTTCCGATCTGCCTGACGGCGCGGGTGCGCGTCACCACCGCGCGCGGGCAGGTTCCGGCTGCGAGGTTGCGGGCCGGTGACCTGGTGCGGACGCTCGACGCCGGCTGGCAGCCGGTGCGGGCGGTGCTGCGCCACACCGTGCCCGCACACGAGATGCCCGGCAACAAGGCCCTGCGCCCGGTCACGATCCCGGCCGGGGCCTTCGGCGGCGGCCTGCCGCACGCCGAGATGAAGGTCTCGCGCCAGCACGCCTTCCTCGCCGCCGACACGCGCCCCGGCGGGGGCGAGGTGCTGATCCGCGCCGCGCATCTGGCCGAGGACCTGGGCTGCGCCGATCTCGGCCCCGAGGCCCCGGGGCGCTCGGCGACCTATGTCCACCTGCTGCTCGACGCCCACCACCTGATCGAGGCCGAGGGCGTCTGGACCGAGACCATCTTCACCGGGCCGCAGGCCATCGCCTCGGACCCGCTCTTGGCGCTGATGCTGGCGGAGCGGACGCTGCCCGAGATGCGGGAGCGCGCCCGCCCGCTCCTGCTGCGGCGGGACCTGCGGGCCTGGTCGAGCTACCGCATCGGGGTTCCCGCGACCGGGACCGACACGGGTGCGACGCCGCCGCGCCGGGCCGCCTGACCGGCCGCCGGGCTTCCGCGACCGCCTGACCCCGTGACACCGCCCCCGCCGTTTGCTAAGCGGCCCGCGATCCGACGCACCGATCGCCAAAAGGGTTCCGCATGTCCACGCTCGTCTTCGGCCACAAATCCCCCGACACCGATTCCACCGGCTCGCCCATCATCTGGGCCTGGTACCTGACCGAGGTCAAAGGCGAGGCCGCCGAGCCCGTCCTGCTGGGCGAACCCAACACCGAGGCCGCCTTCATGCTGGCCCGCTGGAACCTGCCCAAGCCGCGCATCATCGACGGCGTCGAGGCCGGCCAGCCGGTGGTGATCGTCGACACCAACAACCCCGCCGAGCTGCCCGAGGGCATCAACGCCGCCGACATCCGCGCCATCATCGACCACCACAAGCTGGTCGGCGGGCTGGAGACCAAGGGCCCGATCGACATCCGCATCGAGCCGCTCGCCTGCACCGCCACGCTGATGCGCAAGATGATGGGCGACGACCTGGCCCGCGCGCCCGAGGCCGTGAAGGGCGCGATGCTGTCCTGCATCCTGTCCGACACGCTGGAGTTCCGCTCGCCCACCACCACACCCGAGGACCGCGCCGTGGCCGAGGCGCTGGCCGCCGACCTCGGCGTCGACATCCCGTCCTACGCCGCCGAGATGTTCGCGGCGAAATCCGACGTGTCGGCCTTCTCGGATGCGGAACTGCTGCGGATGGACAGCAAGACCTACGAGGTGGGCGGCAAGACCTTCCGCGTGAGCGTGCTGGAAACCACCTCGCCCGAGACCGTGCTGGCGCGCAAGGACAGCCTCGTCGCCGCCATGCCCAAGGTCGCCGAAGAGGACGGCGCCGACCAGGTGCTGCTGTTCGTCGTCGACATCCTGCGCGAGCAGTCGACGCTGCTGGTGCCGAACGCGCTGGTCAAGCAGGTCGCGGAAAAGAGCTTCGCCACGCTCTGCGGCGACGCCGACACCGTGGTGCTGCCGGGCGTCGTCAGCCGGAAGAAGCAGATCATCCCGAACCTCGCGCTCTGAGGCCGGGCCACGCGGACCGGGACAGGGGCGGCCTTTTCGGGCCGCCCTTTTCCTTTGCGCGCGACCCCGCCGGCATCCCGGCCCCGGTGCGCGCAGGCAGACGCAGGATAGCGGATCCCGACCGCTTCGCCCGCTCCCGCATCGCGCCCTGACCGGACGGCGCGCCGCCACCGAGGTGCCCCTGCCATCTTTGCTTCCGAAATACTCCGGGGGAGGCGCGGCCCTGCAGGGGCCGCGGCGGGGGCAGCGCCCCCCTGCCCCAGCCCCAGCCGCGCGCATCGCCTGTCAGGGAGATGCGATTTTTCGTACGAAAAATCGCGCCCGGGCGACGCCGCAGGCGGCGCAATCCCTCGACGCCCCGCGCACGACCGCCTAAACCGCCCCTGACCCCAGCACAGGAGCGCGCGCCCATGACCCGCATCATCGACAGCCTCGCCGAGATCTCCGAGCGCTACGACGCGCTGTTCTGCGACCTCTGGGGCTGCGTCCATGACGGCGTCCGCGCCTTTCCGGCTGCGGTCGAGGCGCTCCGGGCCTTCAAGGCGCAGGGCGGCGCCGTGGTGCTGCTGACCAACGCGCCCCGGCCGCGGGCAAGCGTGGCGAAGCAGCTCGACCGGCTGGGCGTGCCCGAGGATTGCTGGGACGTGATCGCCACCTCGGGCGACAGCGCGCGGGCGGCGATGTTCGAGGGCGTGGTCGGCCGCCGCGTCTGGCACATCGGCGAGGCGCACGACGCCCCCTTCTTCGAGAAGATGCAGCTGCTGGAACACCCGGTCGAGATCGAGCGCGTGGAGCTGGCCGAGGCCGAGGGCATCGTCTGCACCGGCCCCTTCGACCCCCATGCCGACCCCGCCGTGATGCGGCCGCAGTTCCTGCTGGCCAAGACCCGCGGCCTGAAGCTCCTCTGCGCAAACCCCGACATCGTGGTCGACCGCGGCGAGACGCGGGAATGGTGCGCCGGCGCGCTGGCGCAGCTCTATGCCGAGATGGGCGGCGAGAGCCTCTATTTCGGCAAGCCGCACCCGCCGATCTACGACCTCGCGCGGCGCCGGCTGCAGCAGATCGGCCGGCCGGTGTCCGACGACCGCATCCTGGCCGTGGGCGACGGCATCCGCACCGACGTGCTGGGCGGCATGGGCGAGAACATCGACACGCTGTTCATCACCGGCGGCCTCGCGCGGGAGGAGACCGGGACGGCGGAGCAGCCCGATCCCGCAAAGCTCGCGCGGTTCCTGACCGACGCGGAGCTGGAGCCGAGCTACTGCATCGGGATGCTGCGCTGAGAGGGGTTTCGCCGCCCGCGGGCGGCGACCGGGGGGCGGGCCGAGGCCCGCCCTACGGCGATGGGCGGGCGTCGCGTCCTGGGGTGAGCGTGCTCCCGAAGGGCGTATTTGAGGAAAGATGAAGGAGGGGCTGCGCAACATAGTTGCGGCATTTGCGGTTTTTCACGCAGCTTTGTTTCTTTCTGCATTGCAGAATACCCCCGGAATCGCGTAGAAGGGCGGCAGGATGCAGCAGGAGCCCCCCATGCTCGACAACATCATGACCGGCACGATCGTCATCGAGGATCTCGAGATCGGGATGAAGCGGTCGCTTCAGAAGCTGATCACCGACCATGACATCGAGCTCTTCGCGCAGGTCTCGACCGACCGGAACCCGGTGCACCTGGACGACGACTACGCGCGCGACACGATCTTCGAGGGGCGCATCGCGCACGGGATGCTGACCGCGGGGCTGATCTCGGCCGTGATCGGCGAGCAGCTGCCGGGGCATGGCACGGTCTACCTGGGCCAGACGCTGAAGTTCATGGCCCCCGTGCGGCCGGGCGACATGGTCCATGCCGAGGTCGAGGTGATGGAGATCGACCATTCCCGTCGCCGGGTGACGCTGGCGACCCATTGCAAGGTCGGCAACACCGTCGTCCTCAAGGGCGAGGCCGTGGTGCTGGCCCCGTCGCGCAAGTTCGACTGACGCCGCCCGCTTGCGCATCGCCGCGGGGGCGGCTACGCCCTGCGCCATGCGGATCCTGCGCGACCCCCAGTATACCCGTCCCCAAGACCGCGGCGCGAGTGCCGCGATCGGGAATTTCGACGGCGTCCACCGCGGCCACCGGCATGTGATCGGCCTGGCGCGACGGCCGGGCGTGCCGCTGGGCGTCGTCACCTTCGAGCCGCATCCGCGGGAGCATTTTGCCCCCGACGCGCCGCCCTTCCGGCTGATGAACGCGGCCGCGCGGGCGCACCGGCTGGAAAAGCTGGGGGTGGAGGTGCTGGCCGAGCTGCCCTTCGACGCGCGGCTGGCGGGGCTGTCGGCCGAGGCCTTCGCGCGCGACGTGCTGGCGGGGGGGCTGGGCCTGTCCCACGTTGTCGTGGGCGCGGATTTCTGTTTCGGCCAGGGGCGGCAGGGAACCGCCGCGATGCTGCGGGAGTTCGGGGCGCGCTACGGGTTCGAGGTCACGGTGGCCGAGCTGCTGACGGCCGAGGCCGGCGCCGTATCCTCGACCGCGATCCGGGCCGCGCTGTCCGAGGGGCGGCCGCGCGAGGCCGCCGACATGCTGGGCCACTGGCACCGGATCGAGGGGCCGGTGCTGCATGGCGACAAGCGGGGGCGCGAGCTGGGCTATCCGACCGCGAACATGGGGCTGCAGGGGCTGCATGTGCCGAAGCTGGGCGTCTATGCCGTGCTGGTCGACGTGCTGGAGGGGCCGCACAAGGGCACCTACAAGGGGGTCGCGAACCTTGGCATCCGGCCGATGTTCGAGCGGCAGACGCCGAACCTCGAGACCTTCCTGTTCGACTTCAAGGGCGACCTCTACGGCTGCCCGCTGTCGGTGGGGCTGGTCGAGTACCTGCGCGGCGAGGCGAAGTTCGACGGGCTGCCCACGCTGATCGCGCAGATGGACCGCGACAGCGCCGCCGCGCGCGAGGCGCTGGCACGGTCATGAGGGAGCGGTTCTGGGAGCGCGTGCCGATGGCGCGGATGACCCCCGAGGAGTGGGAGGCGCTCTGCGACGGCTGCGGCAAGTGCTGCCTGAACAAGCTGGAGGACGAGGAGACGGGCGAGGTGGCGCTGACCCGCGTGGCCTGCCGCCTCCTCGACGACGAGACCTGCCGCTGCGGGCAATACGCGATCCGCAAGACGCTGGTGCCGGAATGCATCCGGCTGACGCCCGAGACCATGGGCGATGTCGCCTATTTCATGCCCCGGACCTGCGCCTATCGCCTACTGCACGAGGGTAAGCCGCTGTTCTGGTGGCACCCGCTGGTGTCGGGCGACCCGGAAACGGTGCACACCGCCGGGGTCAGCGTGCGCGGCCTTTCGGTGCCCGAATTCGAGGTGCCGGAGGAGGAGTGGGAAGACTACATCATCGAGGAGCCGGGGACGTGATCTTTGCCAGCGACAACACCGGGCCGGTGCATCCGAAGATCATGGCCGCCGTGATGGCGGCGAATGACGGCTACGCCATGCCCTACGGCAACGACGACGTGACGCGGGCCGCGCGCGACGCGGTGCGGGCGCTGTTCGAGGCGCCGGACGCGGCGGTGGAGTTCGTGGCGACGGGCAGCGTGGCGAACGCGCTGGCGCTGGCCTGCCTCGCCAAGCCCTGGGACGGGGTGTTCTGCCACCGCATCGCCCATGTCGAGGAGGACGAGTGCGGCGCGCCGGATTTCTACTCGGGCGCCAAGACGATCCTGATCGACGGGGCGGACGCGAAGTTCTCGCCCGAGGCGCTGGAGGCGGCGATCCAGCAGTGCCTCGCCCGCGGGGTGCATGGCGCGCAGCCGGGGCCGGTCACGATCACCAACGTGACCGAGCGCGGGACGGTCTACACCCTGCCCGAGATCCGGGCGCTGGTGGAGGTGGCCCGCGCGCATGGGCTGCCGGTGCATCTGGACGGGGCGCGGTTCGCCAATGCCTGCGCGGCGCTGGGGTGCAGCCCGGCCGAGATGACGTGGAAGGCGGGCGTCGATGCCGTCAGCTTCGGGGGCACCAAGAACGGCTGCATGGGGGTCGAGGCGGTGATCCTGTTCGACCCCGCCAAGGGGCGCGAGCTGGAGCTGCGGCGCAAGCGCGGCGGGCACCTGTTCTCGAAACACCGCTACCTGTCGGCGCAGATGGCGGCCTATGTCGCGGACGACCTGTGGCTGGAGATGGCGCAGGCGGCCAATGCGCGGACGGCGCAGCTGGTGCAGGGGCTGGCGCGGGTCGACGGCGCGCGGGTCTGCCACCCGGCGGCGGGGAACCTGGCCTTTATCGACCTGCCGCGGGCGGCCCATGCGCGGGCTTTCGCGGCGGGGGCGCAGTATTACCTGTTCGGGGGCACGGTCGAGGACGGGGCGCCCGAGGCGCCGCTGCGCTGCCGGATCGTGTGCGACTGGGCCAAGCCGGCCGAGGACGTGGAGCGGTTGCTGGCGGCCTGGGCGGGGTAGCGTTTTCCTCGAGGAAAACGCACGGGAAACCTGGAGGTTTCCCGTGCGGAAAACCCGGGTTTTCCGCTTGGCTCAGGACAGCAGGCCCCGGATCTCGGCCGCGACCTCGGCCGGGTGGGTGATCGGCGCCATGTGGCCCGCGCCGGGGATGACGGCGCGGCGGGCCTGCGGGATCGCGGCGGCGAGGGCCGACTGGATCTCGGCGACGACCGCGGGCGAACGCTCGCCCTCGATCAGCAGCACGGGACAGGCGAGCCCCGGCAGGCGCGGCAACAGGCCGGCGCTGTCCTCCTCCAGCGCCGGCGCGCTGGCCGGCACCACCCAGATGCGGTCGATCATGTAGCGCCGCTGCGCCTCGGGCATGGCATCGAGCGGGACGCCGCCGCCCCATGCGGACAGGAACAGGCGGGCGGCGGCCTCGGTGTCGCCGGCCTCGACCAGCGGGTCTATGCCCGCCATCGCGGCGCGGTGGGCGTGCCAGCCGGGGCTGCCCCGGGTGGCGGGGAACAGGACGGGTTCGATCAGCGTGAGGCTCGCCACGCGGGCCGGGTGATCGAGCGCGAGGCGGAGCGCGACGGTCGCGCCGAAGCTGTGGCCGACGAGGTGGCAGGGCGCGGCGGGCAGATGGGCCTCGGCCAGCGCGGTGCACTGGTCATGGTAGTCGGCGCGCGGGTCGCGGGCGGGGCCGCGGCCGTGACCGACCATGTCAGGCGCCGTCAGCGTCAGCCGGTCCGCCAGCGCGCGCGCCACGCCGTCCCACGCCCCGGAATGGGCGAGGGAGCAGTGCAGCAGCAGGGCGGCATCGCCCCCCTGCCCCCAGCGGCGGGCGAACCCCGTCACAGCTTGCCGGACAGGAACAGGTCCAGATCCTCGATGCGGTCCTGGCCCCAGAACTTCTCGGTGCCGTCGACGATATAGAAGGGCGCGCCGAAGACGCCGGCGGTCACCGCCTCCTCGCTGTTGCGGACGTACTGGTCGGCGCCGGCCAGCATCGCCATGCCGGCCAGCCCGCGGTCGAAGCCCGCGGCGGCGAGGCAGTCGGCGATGACGTCGTCCTCGGCGATGTCGCGGCGGTCACGCCAGACCGCGCCGGTGAATTCATGCACCAGCTGGCCGAGATCGCCGCCGCCCGCGCCGATGGCGGCGATGAAGGCGTAGGACGAGGGCGCCGCGTTCACCGCGCGGAACGGCGGGTCGAGGTCGAGCGGCAGGCCGTATTTCTTCGACTGGCGGTGCAGTTCCTGCAGGCGGTAGTCGAGGCGCGCGGGGTGCCGGTCCTTGACCGCGAGGCCGCCGGTGCGGGGGAAGATGCCGCCGGTCAGGTCGATCGGCTTGTAGGCGATCGTCGCGCCGTGGCGGGCGGCGACCTCCTCCATCCGGGTGCCCGCGAGGTAGGTGTAGGGCGATACGGTCGAGAAGTAGTAGTCGATGTGGGCCATGCTGGCGCCTCTCCCCTTTTCGGCTTTGCGCGGAGCCTAGACGGGTGCTAGGGGGTGTCAACATCCGCCCGAGGGGACCGGGCGGGACGGCTGCCACGAGGGACACCATCACCATGCCTGCACAAGACCCGAAACTCATTTCCGGGAACGCCAACCGCGCGCTTGCCGAGGCGATCTCGCGCCGGATGTCGATGCACCGGGGGATGCAGGTGGGGCTGGTCGACGCGCGGGTGGAGCGGTTCAACGACGGCGAGATCTTCGTCGAGGTGTTCGAGAACGTCCGCGGCGAGGACATGTTCATCATCCAGCCGACGTCCAAGCCCGCCAACGACAACCTGATGGAACTGCTGATCATCACCGACGCGCTGCGGCGGTCGTCGGCGGCGCGGATCACCGCGGTGATCCCCTATTTCGGCTATGCCCGGCAGGACCGGCGGACCAAGGCGCGCACGCCGATCTCGGCCAAGCTGGTGGCCAACATGATGGTCACGGCGGGGATCGAGCGGGTGCTGACGCTGGACCTGCACGCGGCCCAGATCCAGGGCTTCTTCGACATCCCGGTGGACAACCTCTATGCCTCGCCGGTCTTCGCGCTGGACATCCTGCACCAGTTCAACGGCGACATGTCGGACGTGATGGTGATCTCGCCCGACGTGGGCGGCGTGGCCCGCGCGCGGGAGCTTGCCACCCGGATCGGCGCGCCGCTCGCCATCGTGGACAAGCGCCGCGAGAAGGCGGGCGAGGTCGCGGGGATGACCGTGATCGGCGACGTTTCCGGCCATAAATGCGTGATCGTCGACGACATCTGCGACACCGCCGGCACGCTGTGCAAGGCGGCCGACGTGCTGATGGAGGCCGGCGCGACCGAGGTCCATGCCTACACCTCGCACGGCGTTCTGTCGGGGCCGGCGGTGGAGCGGATCACGGGGTCGGTCCTGAAATCGCTGGTCATCACCGACACGATCGAGGCCACCGCGGCGGCCAAGGCCTGCCCCAACATCCGCGTGGTGCCGACGGCGCCGATGTTCGCGCAGGCGATCGTGAACATCTGGAACGGCACCAGCGTGTCGTCGCTGTTCGACACCGCGTCGCTGGTGCCGATCTACGAGGGCCTGTATCCCAAGGGCATGTGGGGGCGGTAAACGCCCATCACCCCGGGGCGCGTGATGGCGGGCGGTGCCCCGCTCAGGCGATGTCCCAGTCGTCGGCGGCCCGGAGCTCGCCCAGCGCCATCCAGTCGGCGCGGATGCGGGCGACGCGGCTGTCGCCCCAGGTGCGGAACACTAGGCTGAACCCCTCGGGCGTGATGTCCTCGGCGCGGAGGTCGGCGCGCTGGTTGGTGTCGCCGCCGGTGTCCCACATCGAGATGCCCACCTGCACCAGCGGCGCGGCGCGGAACGGCTCGGAAAAGCGCACCGGGCGGCGCGCCTCGCGCGGGCCGTCGCCCGTCCACATCGGGCCGTTCTCCTCGAAATCGCTGAACAGCACGAGGGACCCCTGCTCGGCCCCGATCAGGTGATGGCTCAGGCGCTTCATGCGGTTGGTCGTGCCCATCTTGTGGGAGCCCGCCGGCTCCGGTCTCCTGCCTCTGTGGCGGAGTGATACCGGGAAATCCGGCGGAAACACCATGAAAAAGACCCCCGCGGGCGGGCCGCGGGGGTCACTCTGTCGTCATGTCGCCCCGGCGGGGCGTCAGCCCATGATGTGGCCCTTTGCGGCCTCCATGTCGGCCAGCAGCTTGGCCGCCGAATCGGCGACGCCCTGCGGCTGGTCCGCGGCGCGGGCCTTGTCGTGGGCCTCGCGGGCCTCGGCGATGAAGCCGTCCATCATCTCGGCGGTCACTTCGCTGACCGGCAGGGCGCGCTCGGCCAGCACGGTGACCGAGGGGCCCGCCACGTCGGCGAAGCCGCCGGTGACGAAATACGCCGTCTCGGCCCCGCCGTCGGCGCCCTCGACCTTGAGGACACCGGGGCGCAGCGTGGTGATGAGCGGCGCGTGATCGGCCATCGCCGTCATGTCCCCGTCGGCGCCGGGGATCTGCACGGCATCCACCGCCATCGAGGCGAGACGCCGTTCGGGCGAGACCAGATCGAACTGAAGCTTAGCCATGACGGCCCCCTTACGCGGCCTCGGCCGCCATGCGTTCCGCCTTGGCGATCACCTCGTCGATGCCGCCGACCATGTAGAAGGCGGCCTCGGGCAGGTGGTCGTACTCGCCGGCGACCACGGCCTTGAAGGACGAGATCGTGACGTCGAGCGGCACCTGCACCCCGTCCGAGCCGGTGAACACCTTGGCCACGTCGAAGGGCTGGCTGAGGAAGCGCTGGATCTTCCGGGCGCGGGCCACGGTCAGCTTGTCCTCTTCCGACAGTTCGTCCATCCCGAGGATCGCGATGATGTCCTGCAGCGACTTGTAGCGCTGGAGGATCCCCTGCACGTCACGGGCGACCTGGTAGTGCTCCTCGCCGAGGATCTGGGGGTCCATCAGGCGCGAGGTGGAGTCGAGCGGGTCCACGGCCGGGTAGATGCCAAGCTCGGAGATCGCGCGCGACAGCACGGTCGTGGCGTCGAGGTGGGCGAAGGTGGTGGCCGGCGCGGGGTCGGTAAGGTCGTCCGCGGGCACGTAGACGGCCTGGATCGAGGTGATCGAGCCGGCCTTGGTCGAGGTGATGCGCTCCTGCATCGCGCCCATGTCGGTGGCCAGCGTCGGCTGGTAGCCCACGGCCGAGGGGATCCGGCCCAGAAGCGCCGACACCTCGGAGCCCGCCTGCGTGAAGCGGAAGATGTTGTCGACGAAGAACAGCACGTCGGTGCCCGACTGGTCGCGGAACTGTTCGGCCAGCGTCAGGCCGGTCAGCGCGACGCGGGCGCGGGCGCCCGGGGGCTCGTTCATCTGGCCGTAGACCAGCGCCACCTGGCTTTCCGACAGGTTGTCGGGCTTGATCACGTTGGATTCGATCATCTCGTGGTAGAGGTCGTTCCCCTCACGGGTCCGCTCGCCCACGCCGGCGAACACGGAGAAGCCCGAGTGCACCTTGGCGATGTTGTTGATCAGTTCCATGATCAGAACCGTCTTGCCCACGCCGGCGCCGCCGAACAGGCCGATCTTGCCGCCCTTGGCGTAGGGGGCCAGCAGGTCCACGACCTTGATGCCGGTCACGAGGATCTCGGACTCGGTCGACTGGTCGTTGAACTCGGGCGCGGGCTGGTGGATGGCGCGGTATTCGTCTGCGACGACCGGCCCGCCCTCGTCCACGGGCTCGCCGACCACGTTCAGGATGCGGCCGAGCGTGGCGTTGCCCACGGGCACCATGATCGGGCCGCCGGTGTCGGTGACCTTCTGGCCGCGGACCAGACCCTCGGTCGCGTCCATGGCGATGGTCCGCACGGTGCCCTCGCCGAGGTGCTGGGCGACCTCGAGCACGAGGCGCTTGCCGCCGTTGTCGGTTTCCAGCGCGTTCAGGATCTCGGGCAGATGGTCGTCGAACTGCACGTCGACGACGGCGCCGATGACCTGGGTGATTTTTCCGACTGCATTTGCCATGTGTCGTGTCTCCGGTTCTTAGAGCGCTTCGGCGCCCGAGATGATTTCGATCAGCTCGTTGGTGATGACGGCCTGACGCGAACGGTTGAATTCGATGGTGAGGCGCTCGATCATGTCGCCCGCGTTGCGGGTCGCGTTGTCCATCGCGGACATGCGCGCGCCCTGCTCCGAGGCGGCGTTCTCCAGCAGCGCGGTGAAGATCTGGGTCGCCACGCCGCGCGGCAGCAGGTCCTCGAGCACCGCCTCTTCGGAGGGCTCGTAGTCGTACTGCGCCCCGCCCTCCTCGGCGCCCTCGGGGGCGTCGAACTGGGCCGGGATGATCTGCGTCGCGGTCGGAACCTGGCTGATCACCGACTGGAAGCGGTTGTAGAAGATCGTCGCGACGTCGAATTCCCCGGCGTCGAAGCGGCCAAGCACGTCGCGCGCGATGTCGGCGGCGTTGGAATAGCCGAGGCGCTTGACGTCGCTCAGGTCGATATGTCCGACGATCTTGTCGGCATAGTCGCGCCGGAGCTGCTCACGCCCCTTCTTGCCGACGGTCAGGATCTTGACCGTCTTGCCGTCGCGCAGCAGCGCGGCGATCCGGGTGCGGGCCAGGCGCACGATCGTCGAGTTGAAGCCCCCGCAGAGGCCCCGCTCGGCGGTCATGACGACCAGCAGGTGCACGTCGGACTTGCCCGTCCCGGCGAGAAGCCGCGGCGCGCCTTCGGCATTGCCGACGGCGCGGGCGAGGCCGCCCATGACGGCCTCCATCTTCTCGGCGTAGGGGCGCGCCATCTCCGCCGCTTCCTGCGCACGGCGCAGTTTCGCGGCGGCGACCATCTGCATCGCCTTGGTGATCTTTCGGGTCGACTTGACCGACCCGATCCTGTTCTTGAGGTCCTTGAGACTGGGCATCGCTCAAATCCCTCAGGCGAAATCGGCGGCGTATTCGTCGATCACGGCCTTGAGCTTGTCGGCGGCATCCCCCTTGATCTTGGGGTCGGCGGTGGTGATCCAGTCGAGCACGTCCTGCTTCTTGGTGCGCAGGAAGGTGACGAGGCCCCGCTCGAAGCGGCCAACGGCCGAGACCGGCAGCTTGTCGAGGTAGCCCGAGATGCCGGCGAAGATGACGCAGACGATTTCCGCGTTGGTCAGCGGCGAATACTGCGGCTGCTTCATCAGCTCGGTCAGGCGCGCGCCGCGGTTCAGCAGGCGCTGGGTGGCGGCGTCGAGGTCGGAACCGAACTGTGCGAAGGCCGCCATCTCGCGGTACTGCGCCAGCTCCAGCTTCACCGAGCCCGCGACCGACTTCATCGCGTTGGTCTGGGCCGAGGAGCCCACGCGCGACACCGACAGACCGGTGTTCACGGCCGGGCGGATGCCCTGGAAGAACAGTTCGGTCTCGAGGAAGATCTGGCCGTCGGTGATCGAGATCACGTTGGTCGGGATGAAGGCCGACACGTCGCCGCCCTGGGTTTCGATGACCGGCAGCGCGGTCAGCGAGCCCGAGCCGTTGTCCTCGTTCAGCTTGGCCGACCGCTCCAGCAGGCGGGAGTGCAGGTAGAACACGTCGCCCGGATAGGCTTCGCGGCCCGGCGGGCGGCGCAGCAGCAGCGACATCTGACGGTAGGCCACGGCCTGCTTGGACAGGTCATCGTAGATGATCAGGGCATGACGGCCGTTGTCGCGGAAGTATTCCGCCATCGCGGTCGCGGCGTAGGGGGCGAGGAACTGCATCGGCGCGGGGTCCGAGGCGGTCGCGGCGACGACGATGGAGTATTCCATCGCGCCGGTTTCCTCGAGCTTCTTCACCAGCTGCGCCACGGTGGACCGCTTCTGGCCCACGGCGACGTAGACGCAGTAGAGCTTCTTGCTCTCGTCGCTGCCGGCGCGCTCGTTGTAGACCTTCTGGTTCAGGATGGTGTCGAGCGCCACGGCGGTCTTGCCGGTCTGGCGGTCGCCGATGATCAGCTCGCGCTGGCCGCGGCCGATCGGGATCATGGCGTCGATGGCCTTGAGGCCGGTCGCCATCGGCTCGTGCACCGACTTGCGCGGGATGATGCCGGGGGCCTTCACGTCCGCGATGCGGCGCTCGGTGGCCGCGATCGGGCCCTTGCCGTCCAGCGGGTTGCCGAGGCCGTCGACCACGCGGCCGAGCAGCGCGTCACCGGCGGGCACGTCCACGATGGACTTGGTCCGCTTGACGGTGTCGCCTTCCTTGATGTCCCGGTCCGAGCCGAAGATCACGACGCCGACGTTGTCGGCTTCGAGGTTCAGCGCCATGCCGCGGATGCCGCCGGGGAATTCCACCATCTCGCCGGCCTGCACGTTGTCGAGGCCGTAGACGCGGGCGATCCCGTCCCCGACCGACAGCACGCGGCCGACCTCGGCCACTTCGGCGTCCTGGCCGAAATTCTTGATCTGGTCCTTGAGGATCGCAGAGATTTCTGCAGCTTGGATCGCCATGTTAACCGACCTCTTTCATCGTGTTCTGGAGTGCGTTGAGCTTGGACTTGATCGAGGTGTCGATCATCGTCGAGCCAACCTTGACGACAAGACCGCCGATGAGGCTTTCATCCACGGTCGCATTGAGAATGACATCGCGGCCGACGGTGGCGGCCAGAACCTTGGCCAGCTTGTCGGACTGCGTCTTGGTCAGCGCCTTGGCCGACACCACCTCGGCGGTGACCTCGCCCTTGTGGGCCGAGATCTTCTCGCGCAGCGTGCGCAGCAGCGCGGGCAGCACGAACAGACGGCGCTTGGACGCCATCAGCTGCAGGGTGTTGCCGGTGACGGGGTTCAGCGCCATCGCCGCGGCCAGCTTGCCCATCGCCGCGGAGGTCGCCTCGCGCCCGTAGAGCGGCGAGGTGATGACGTCGCGCAGGTCGGCGCTGGCGGCCAGTGCGGCCTCCAGGGTGCCCACATCGGCCTCGAGCGCGGCCAGAGCGCCCTCTTCTTCGGCGAGGTCGAACATCGCGGTCGCATAGCGGGCGGCGATGCCGGTCGAGATTGAAGCAGGTTCGCTCACGTCCACCCTTTCTCACATAGGTAGCCCGGGCAGGGCGCGGGCGCGCCCCCGGGCAAGTCGCGTCTCGGCAGCGGATGGCAGCCGTATTCCGTTAAATCGCGGGTGATGTAGCAGAGGGCCTGTCATGCTGCAACCGCGATAGACCCGCGCCCCTTCGGTGAAAAATCGTTTGGTGTCAATCGGAAGGCCGCTTCGGCGCGAAATGCGACGCTTTGAAGCTAGCGATTGCGACGCTTTGCCCTGCGTCTGTCACGATTCTGAACTGTGGCGCAAATGCGGCCGGTTTCCACGATCCGGGAACACTCCTTTTCGACACGCGCTGTGGATGGATTTCCGAAAAGATGCCTAGACTTGACCCTGGGGGAGTCCGGGCCCGAGGCAGTGACATGATTGAACTTGCGGCACTTCTGCCCCTTCTGCTGATCGCGGGTGCCGCGGTGGCGCTGTTCGGCGACGGCGACGATGCGGCCCCGGCCGAGGACGCGCCCGACCTGCAGCCCGACCCGCCGCCGGTCGAGGAACCGCCCCCCGAGCCCGAACCGCCGGTGAACGATCTCGACGCCGCGTCCGCCGCGCCCGACCCGGCGCCGCCCGAGGACCCGCCGGTGACCGACCTCGGCGGCGGCAGCGCCTTCGAGGTGCTGGCCGCCCTGGTGGCCGCGCCGATGTCGGCGGCCCCTGCCCTGCCCGCGCTGACCACCTCCGACGACGACATGGACGTGATCGAGCTGGAGATCACCGAGGCCGCCTTTGCCCGGATCGTCGACGACCCGATGGACGGCGAGGACGACGGGTTCGTCGCGCGGCTGGACGGGTCGGACGTGATGGAGATCACGCTGTCGGACGAGGTGAAGGGCGACCTGCTGGTGCTGGAGACCGCCAACCACCTCCCCAGTGGCGCGGACGGCGCCATGGAGACGCAGTTCGCGCTCGGCCTCTACATCCTGCCCGAGGACCAGGCCCTGCCCGACGCCCTGCCCGAAGGCAGCGAGGAGGATCTCGTGGCCGAGCTGGGCCTGATCAAGATCGGGACGGTGGATCTCGGCCATGTCACGGTCGCGGTGGACGCGGTGACCGGCGAGGAGATCATCGTCGAGGACGCACGCCAGCTGGACCTGCCCGAGATCGTGTCGAACCGGGCGGTGGTGACGGCCTCGGCGATCTTCGCCTGACGCCTCAGCCGCGGTTGCGCAGGCCCGCGGGCGTCGGCGTGCCCTCCAGCACCTTCAGCGGCTGGCGCACCCGTTCGGCCAGGCCCGGACGGGTCGGCGCGTAGACGCGCTTGGACACCTCCAGCAGGATCACGCCGCCGGCGAAGCGGCTGGAGATGCGGGCGCCGAAGCGCTCCATCAGGTCGGCCGAACGCAGCCAGAACCGGTGGTCCGACGGCGGCGCGAACAGCGCGGCGGCATGGCGTTCGGGCATGAAGTCGTGGCGCTTCATCTGCGCCTCGAGCTGGCCCAGCGAATAGGGCCGGCCAAAGCCGAAGGGCGTCGCGTCGCGCCGGGCCCACATGCCCGACCGGTTCGGCACGATGAACAGCGCCTTGCCCCCCGGCCCCAGCACGCGCTGGCATTCCTCCAGCACGGCGGCGGGGTGTTCCGAGGTCTCCAGCCCGTGCAGGCAGACGATCTTGTCGGCGACGCCGGTCTGCAGCGGCCAGAGCCCCTCGCGGCACAGCACCGACACGTTGTCGAGCCCCGCGGGCCAGGGCATCACGCCCTGCTCGGCCGGCATCAGCCCGATCACCCGCCGCGCCTGCCCGAGATAGGGGCGCAGCAGCGGCACCGCAAAGCCGAAGCCCACCACCGTCTGCCCCTGCGCCTCGGGCCAGAGCGACAGCATCCGGTCGCGCACGGCCTTCTGCGCGATCCGGCCCAGCCGGGTGCGGTAATAGAACTGGCGCAGGTCGGTGACGTCGAGGTGCATTGCGCTCGCTTGATCCATGCGCGAGGGTGGCTGTCCTGCCGACTGTACCCAACCGAGGAGCGAAAGCCATGCCCGAGACCGGCCCCCGCCCCGAAATCGTGACCGTCCCCTGCCTGCAGGACAACTACGCCTTCCTGCTGCACGACCCCGCCACCGGGGCGACGGCGGTGGTGGACGTGCCCGAAGTCGCCCCGATCCAGGCGGCGCTGACCGCGCGCGGCTGGTCCCTGACCGACATCCTGATCACCCACCACCACGGCGACCACATCGGCGGGGTCGCCGCGCTTAAGGCCGCGACCGGCGCGCGGGTCTGGGGCGCGGCGGCGGACGCGCACCGGCTGCCGCCGCTCGACCGCGCGCTGGCCGAGGGCGACACGGTGACGGTCGGGGCGCTCGAAGGCCGGGTGATCGACGTGTCGGGGCACACGCTGGGGCATGTCGCGTTCCATTTCCGCGATGCGGGCGCGGTGTTCACCGCCGACAGCCTGATGGCGCTGGGCTGCGGGCGGCTGTTCGAGGGCCGCGCGCAGCAGATGTGGGCGAGCCTGTCGAAGCTCGCCGCGCTGCCGCCGGACACGCTGGTCTGCTCGGGGCACGAATACACCGCGGGCAACGCCCGTTTCGCCCTCACCATTGACCCGGACAACGCGGCGCTTATCTCCCGTGCAGAGGCGGTGCAGGCCGCCAGAGACGCGAACCGGCCGACCGTGCCCTCGTCCCTGCGCGAGGAGCTGGCCACCAACCCGTTCCTCCGCGCAGCCGATCCGGTCCTCGCCCGCCGGCTCGGGATGGAGGGTGCCGACCCCGCCGACGTGTTTGCCCGGATCCGCAGCCTCAAGGATTCGTTCTGAGACGGAACGTGGCGTTTGCACAAGAATTAGGCAGACCCGTCCGGGCCAAGGGATAGAGGGCCGCGCGGGCATCGCACACGAAACCTTGCGAAGTTTCTCCTTGAAACGCGCGGACAGAAAGCAAAGCTTAACACCATGAGGCCATGATCGGGGACAGGCCCTGCCTGGCCCGATGCACGAGGAAAGGAGCACGCCCGTGCCGTCTTTTTCGCCCACACTGGAGCAGGCCATTCACGCGGCGCTGGCCAACGCGAATGCACGCCGCCATGAACTCGCGACGCTGGAGCACCTGCTCCTCGCGCTGATCGACGAGCCCGAGGCGCGCAAGGTGATGCTGGCCTGTTCGGTCGACATCGAGGCGCTGCGCGAGACGCTGGTGACCTTCATCGACGACGACCTGTCGACGCTGGAAACCGATGTCGAGGGCTCCGAGGCGGTGCCGACCGCCGCCTTCCAGCGCGTGATCCAGCGCGCCGCGATCCACGTCCAGTCCTCGGGCCGGACCGAGGTGACCGGCGCCAACGTGCTCGTCGCCATCTTCGCCGAGCGCGAGAGCAACGCCGCCTACTTCCTGCAGGAGCAGGACATGACCCGCTACGACGCGGTCAACTTCATCGCCCATGGCGTCGCCAAAGACCCGTCCTACGGCGAAAGCCGCCCGGTCACCGGCGCCTCCGAGGCCGAGGAAGAGAAACAGACGCGCGCCAGCGCCCCCGGCGAGGGCGGCGAGCAGAAGGAATCCGCGCTTGCGAAATACTGCGTCGACCTGAACGCCAAGTCGCGCAAGGGCGATGTCGACCCGCTGATCGGCCGCGCGCAGGAGGTGGAGCGCTGCATCCAGGTGCTGTGCCGCCGGCGCAAGAACAACCCGCTCCTCGTGGGTGACCCCGGCGTCGGCAAGACCGCCATTGCCGAGGGCCTCGCCAAGAAGATCGTCGAGGGCGAAACGCCCGAGGTTCTAGCCCATTCCACGATCTACTCGCTCGACATGGGCGCGCTGCTTGCCGGCACGCGCTATCGCGGCGACTTCGAGGAGCGGCTGAAGGCCGTCGTGAAGGAACTGGAGGAGCATCCCGACGCGATCCTCTTCATCGACGAGATCCACACGGTGATCGGTGCCGGCGCGACCAGCGGCGGGGCGATGGACGCCTCCAACCTGCTGAAACCCGCCCTGCAGGGCGGCAAGCTGCGCTGCATGGGCTCCACCACCTACAAGGAATACCGCCAGCACTTCGAGAAGGACCGCGCCCTGTCCCGCCGGTTCCAGAAGATCGACGTGAACGAGCCCTCGGTGGAGGACGCGGTGAAGATCCTCAAGGGCCTCAAGCCCTATTTCGAAGAGCATCACCACGTGAAGTACACCGCCGAGGCCATCAAGACGGCTGTGGAACTGAGCGCGCGCTACATCAACGACCGCAAGCTGCCCGACAAGGCCATCGACGTGATCGACGAGGCCGGCGCGGCGCAGCACCTCGTGGCCGAGAGCAAGCGGCGCAAGACCATCGGCGCCAAGGAGATCGAGGAGGTCGTCGCCAAGATCGCGCGCATCCCCCCCAAGAACGTCTCCAAGGACGACGCCGCCGTGCTCAAGGACCTCGAGGTCACGCTCAAGCGCGTGGTCTTCGGGCAGGACGCCGCCATCGAGGCGCTGTCCTCGTCCATCAAGCTGGCGCGCGCCGGCCTCCGCGAGCCGGAAAAGCCCATCGGCAACTACCTGTTCGCGGGCCCGACCGGCGTCGGCAAGACCGAGGTTGCGAAACAGCTGGCCGACACGCTGGGTGTGGAACTCCTGCGCTTCGACATGTCGGAATACATGGAAAAGCACGCGGTTTCCCGCCTCATCGGCGCGCCTCCGGGCTATGTCGGCTTCGACCAGGGCGGCCTGCTGACCGACGGGGTCGACCAGCACCCGCACTGCGTGCTCCTGCTCGACGAGATCGAGAAGGCGCACCCGGACGTGTTCAACATCCTGCTGCAGGTGATGGACCACGGCACGCTGACCGACCACAACGGCCGCAAGGTCGACTTCCGCAACGTGATCCTGATCATGACGTCCAACGCGGGCGCGGCGGACATGCAGAAGGCGGCGCTCGGCTTTGGCCGTGACCGGCGCGAGGGCGAGGACACGGCCGCCATCGAGCGGACCTTCACGCCCGAGTTCCGCAACCGCCTCGATGCCGTCATCAGCTTCCGCCCGCTGCCGAAGGAGGTCATCCTCCAGGTGGTCGAGAAGTTCGTCCTGCAGCTGGAGGCCCAGCTGATGGACCGCGGCGTCACCATCGAGCTGACCCGGCCCGCTGCCGAGTGGCTGGCCGACAAGGGCTACGACGACAAGATGGGCGCCCGCCCGCTGGGCCGCGTGATCCAGGAGAACATCAAGAAGCCGCTCGCCGAGGAGCTTCTGTTCGGCAAGCTGCTCAAGGGCGGCGCGGTCAAGGTCGGGCTCAAGGACGACAAGATCGACCTGCGCATCGAGGCGCCGGCCAACCCGCGGATCGGCACCAAGAAGCCGCCGCTGCTGACCGCCGACTGACCGGCATGAGCGACACAAGGACAAGGCCCGGCCCCGCAAGGTGTCGGGCCTTGTCCGTGCTGGCGGGCGCGGTCGCGCTCGCCCTGCCCGCGCTGGCGCAGGACGCGCCGCGGCTGGCCTTTCCCGTCGACTGCACGCTCGGCGAGACCTGTTTCCTGCAGCAGTTCGTCGACCGCGACCCGGGGCCGAGCGCGCGGGCCTTCGACTGCGGCCCGCAAAGCTATGACGGCCACGAGGGCACCGACATCCGGCTGGCCGACATGGCGGCGCTGGCCGAGGGCGTGGCGGTGCTGGCCGCCGCCGACGGCGTGGTGCGGGCGTTCCGCGACGGGGTGCCCGACGGCGGCACGGCGGCCGCGCCCGAGGGGCAGGGTTGCGGCAACGGGGTGGTCGTGGACCATGCCGGCGGCTGGCAGACCCAGTATTGCCACCTGCTCGAGGGCAGCATCGCGGTGGCCGAAGGACAGGCCGTGGCGCCGGGCGATGTGCTGGGCCTGATCGGCTATTCGGGGACCACCGAGTTCCCGCATCTCGAATTCCTGCTGCGCCACGAGGGCCGCGTGGTCGACCCGTTCGACCCCTCGGACCCCGCAAGCTGCGGCGGTGCGGCGCCGGCGCTCTGGGCCGACCCGGTGCCGAACCCCGGCGGTGGCATCCTGTCGGTCGGCTTTTCCACCGGCATCCCCGGCCTCGACACCATCGCGGCGGGCGCGGCCGGCACCGGGGCGATCCCGGCGGGGGCCGAGGCGCTGGTGGTCTGGGCCTTCGTCCACGGCGGGCGGGCGGGCGACGTGGTGGCGCTGCGCATCCTCGACGCGGACGGGGCCGAGGTGCACGCGCAGGACGCGGTGCTGGAACGCACCCAGGCGCAGCTTTTCCGCGCCTCGGGCCGGCGCACGCCGCAGGGCGGCTGGGCGCCGGGGCTCTACCGGGGCGAGGCGCGGCTGATCCGCGACGGGCAGGAGGTGGACCGGGGCACGACGGTGGTGGCGATCACGCGCTGACGGCTCAGCGCTCGGTCAGCTTCAGCTCGATCCGGCGGTTCTGCGCCCGGCCCTCGGCAGTGGCGTTCGAGGCGATGGGGCTGAATTCCCCGAACCCCGTGGGCGCCAGCCGGTCGGGGGGAAAGCCCAGCTGCTCGGACATGTAGAGCACGACCGACAGGGCGCGCGCCTGGCTCAGTTCCCAGTTCGAGCCGAAGGCGCCGCCGGGCCGGATCTGCTGGTCGTCGGTGTGGCCGTCGACGCGGACGATCCAGTCGATGGTGTCGGGAATGTCGTCCGCGATCTCGGACAGGAGCTCGGCCACGTTGCGGATCTGGTCCAGCCCCTCGGGCGCAAGGTCGGCCGAGCCCACCTCGAACAGCACCTCGGAGGAAAAGACGAAGCGGTCGCCCTCGATCCGCACACCCTCGCGGCCTTCCAGCAGCTCCCGCAGGCGGCCGAAGAACTCGGACCGGTAGCGCTCCAGCTCCTGCGCCTCGGCGGCGAGGCGGGCGGCCTCGGCGGCCTCGAACTCGGCCACGCGGCTCTGTTCGGCGGCCAGCAGGCGCTGCTCCGAGGCGACCCGCGCCAGCGCGGCGTTCAGCTGCGCGCCGAGGGTGGCGATCTGCACCTCGGCGGCGGCGTCCCTTTCGGCGGCGTCATCGAGCAGCGCCTGCAGCACGCCGAGCTGCTGGCGGAGCGCCGCGACCTGTTCGTTCAGGAGCGCGACCTGCCGCTGGCTTTCGGCCGAGGCGGCCTCGGCGGTTTCCATGTTGCGGTTGGCCTCGGCCAGCAGCGCGGCGCGGCGCTCGGCTTCGGTCAGGGCCTCGGCGCTGGCGGCTTCGGCGGCAAGGCGGGCGGACAGCGCGTCCTCCAGCTGCTGCTGCAGCGTCGCAAGCTCGGTGCCGCGGCTGGTCGCGGTGTCGGCCTGGGCGGCGGCCTCGGCCTCCAGCGCGGCGATGCGGGCCTGCAGCTCGGCCAGCCGCGCGGCGGCGCTGGCCTCGGCGCTTTCGATCCGGGCCAGCGCGAGGGCGAGGGCCTGTTCGGCCTCGGTCAGGCTGCGGGCGGTGTCCCCGGCCTCGGCCTCCAGCCGGGCGGCCTCGGCCTCGGCGGCGGCGAGCTGCGCCTCGAGGTCGGCCCGGCCCTCGGTGGCGGCCAGCGCGGCGGCAAGGCGGGTCGTGAGATCCTGCTCGGCGGCGCGGGCCGCGGCCAGCAGCGTCAGCGTCTCCTCGGCGCGGCGGCGCTGTTCCTCAAGCGCCAGCGTCATCGCGGTCAGCTCGGCGTCGGCGTCCTGCAGGCGCTGGCGCAGCAGCTCCGCCGCGGCGGCCTCGGCCAGCCGCCCGGCCTCCTCCTCGGACAGCTGCGCCTCGAGCGACGCGATGGTACTCGCCTGCGTGTCGCGCTCGGTCTCCAGGTCGGCGATCAGCGCCTCCAGCGCGGCGCGGCGGGCGGCGGCAAGGCGGGCTTCCTCGGCGGCCGCGTCGATCTCGGACCGCGCGGTGGCCAGCGCCAGCTGCAGCGCCTCGGCGGCCGACAGGCTTTGGGCCAGTTCGGCGGCGGTGGCGTCGCGTTCGGCCGATAGCTCGGTGTTGGCCGCGATGAGCGAGGCGACCTGCGCCTCGAAATCGGCGATGCGGGCGGCCTGCGCCTCGGCCTCGGCGGTCAGCGACCCGATCAGCGCGGCCTGGGCCGCGATCTCGTCCTGGGCGCCGGCGAGCGAGCCCGACAGGGTAGCGACCCGGCTTTCCAGCGCGGCGGCGCGCGCCTCCTCCAGCCCCAGCGCCTCGGACAGCGCGTTCAGCTGCGCGTTCAGCGCGTTCAGCTCGTCATCCTGGCTGGTGATCTCCTCGGACAGGACGAACTGCACGACCATGAAGATCGTCAGCACGAAGATCATCACCATCAGGAGCGAGGTGATCGCGTCGACGAAGCCCGGCCAGATCGAGGCGGAGAAGCGGTTTCCGGCGCGGCGCTGGAAGGCCATCGCGCGTCACTCCCCGCCCGGCGCCGGGGGGGTGACGGGCCGAGGCGCCGCGGCGCGCGGCTGGCGGGCGGGCGCGCGGGCGGCGGCGACGAGGTCGCGCAGCGCCTGGGTCAGGTCGGTGATGTCGGCGCGCAACAGCTGGATTTCGGCGTCGCGGGTGGCGCCCAGATCCTCGTAGATCTTCAGCAGCTGCACGTCGATCGAGCGCAGGCGCATCCGGCTTTCCTCGTCGATGCCGCCCGTGGACTGTCCGGCCTCCAGCACCTCGGACAGCCGTTCCTGCGCGGCGGCCAGGCGTTCGGTCGCCTCGACCGGGCCGGGGCCGAGCTTGTCGGTCAGCGCCCCGACGGCGGCGGTCAGCTGCACCAGGCGCGCCTCGGTCTCGGCGCGGCGGGTCTCGGCGCGGGAAAACAGCGACTGCAGCGTCTCCATCTGGTCGACCATGTGGTCGAGCACCGTGGCGATGGCGGTGCGGTCGACACCGCCCCCCTCGCCCTCGCCGCTGGCGAAGCTGACGCGCGTGATCGAGGCCAGCCATTCCTCCAGCTCGCGGTAGAACCGGTTCTGGCCATGACCGGCGTAAAGCTCCAGAAGGCCCACGACCAGCGACCCGGCCAGCCCGAGCAGCGACGAGGCAAAGGCCGTGCCCATGCCGCCCAGCTGGTCCTCGAGCCCGTTCATCAGCCGGCCGAACACGGCCATCCCCTCCTCGCCCTCGGTCGGCTGCAGCGAGCGGATGGTGTCGACCACCGCCGGAACGGTCGTGGCGAGGCCGAAGAAGGTGCCGAGAAGCCCGAGGAAGATCAGCAGGTTGCCGATGTAGCGGGTGATGTCGCGGCTTTCCTCCATCCGCGCACCGACGGAATCGAGGATCGACCGCGCCGCGGGCCCGGTGACCTGCATCCGGCTGCCGCGCACCCGCGCGATCCCGGTCATGGCAGCCAGAAGGCGCGGCGGGCCGTCGCCGGGATCCTGCGGGGCGCCGCTGGCGATGGCCTCGATCCAGGTGATCGACGAGAACAGCTGGAACACCTGGAAGAAGCAGGCGAGCACGCCCACCACGAACACGACGCCGATGGTGCCGTTCAGGAAGGGCGAGGACAGGAACACCGGCTGGACCCGCGGCCAGATCAGCACCGCGCCCGCCGCGACGGCGGCGCAGATGATCAGCATCAGCACGATCTGCTGGGTCGGTCGGGTGATCCGCGGGGCGCGCGCCTCGGCGCCCGTGTCTGGTCTGCTCGCCATGGCTCCGGCCCGGTTCTTGCCTTGTGGGCGGCAATCTACAGGCGCTGGCGGCATAAGCCAATGCCGCAATGCCGCGTGGCCGTCAGCGTCCCTTGAGCTGGCGGACGCGGTCGAGCAGCCAGTCGAGGTCGGGGTCGGGCAGGCCCAGCTCGTGCAGGTGCAGCGCGGTGTTCTCGAGGTATTCGTCGTTGGGCCCGCGGCCGCCGACGGCATCGGCGATGATGCGGGCCTGGTCCTCGAGGCTGAGGTCGCCGCGGTATTGCTCGTGGTCGGGGTCGATGACGTAGGTCAGCACGTCGCCCTGCCCGCCGCCGTCGGCAAAGGCGATCTCCTGCCGGGTCTCGAGATAGGCCGACGAGATCAGCTCGCGTTCGCGCAGGTAGAGGACGGTCGCCTCGGCGTGCTCGGGCGCGACGCGGAAGGCGAGGCCGTGGCACACCGCGCCCGGCTTGGCGTCGAGCGCCAGCACCAGCCCCGGCGCCTCGGGCGTGCCGCGGTGGTGGATCGACGACATGCAGAAGCTGCGGTGCCAGTCGTGGAGCCGCGCCACGCGCCGCTCGGCCACCGGAAAGCCCGGGTTCCACAGGAGCGAGCCGTAGCCGAAGACCCAGAGATCGCCCATTCGCCGTCCTGTCGCCTCCTGCATGGTCAGCCGCGCGCAGGGCGGCTATAGCGGGGCGCGCGCGCGGAGGATAGGGGATCGGCGGGATGAAACGGCTGTTGGGCGGTCTGGTGGGGGGTCTGGCGCTGGCCGCGGCGGCGTGGGTCGGCTGGGCCATGCTGACCGAGCGCACGGTGGTGGCCTGGCTCGACGCGCGCGAGGCCGAGGGCTGGGTGGTCACGCGCGAGGCGGTGTCGGTCGGCGGCTTCCCCACCGCCTTCGTGACACGGTTCGACGGGCTGTCGCTGGCCGATCCGGCCACCGGGCTGGTGTGGTCGGCGCCGGTCTTCACGGTGCGGCAGGCGGCCTGGGACCTGTCGCGGATGGAGGCGGTCTGGCCCGCCGAGCACGCGCTGGCCTCGCCCTTCGAGCGGCTGACGATCCGGGCGGCCGAGCTGGCCGCGGTGCTGGACGTGCAGCCGGCGGCGCAGCTGGCGCTCGACGCCTCCGAGACGCGGATGCGCGACCTGAGCGTGGACAGCACGCTGGGCTGGCGCGCGCACCTGGCCGCGGGGCGGATCGAGATGCTGCGGCAGGAGGGGACCGAGGCGACCTACAGCCTCCGCTTCGAGGCGACCGAGCTGACCCCGCCCGAGGATGTCGCCCGCGCGCTCGACCCCGCCGGCGTACTGCCCGCGGCGATCCCGGTGGTGCGGTCGGACGCGGTCGTCACCTTCGACCGGCGCTGGGACCTGTCGGCGATCGAGGTGTCGCGGCCGCAGCCGGTGCGCATCGAGCTGTCCGAGGCGCGGGCCGAGTGGGGCACGCTGATGCTGCGGATGTCGGGGACGGTGGACGTGGACGCCGAGGGGCGGCCCACGGGCGAGGTGGCGATCCGGGCCGAGAACTGGCCCGAAATGCTGGCGATGGCGGAACGCGGCGGGCTCCTGACCGAGACGGCGCGGCGCGCGGCGGAACGGGCGCTGGGGTTCCTGTCGGGCCTGTCGGGGCGGGCCGAGGACCTCGACGTGACGCTGCGGATGGCGGACGGGTTCCTCTACCTCGGGCCGCTGCCGATCGGCGAGGGGCCGCGGCTGCGGCTGCGCTAGCCGTCAGCGGCAGTAGGGCCCCGACCGGTAGGACGCCGTGTCGAAATGCAGGTGGTCCTGGTGGAAGCGGTCCGAGTTCGGCCCCAGCACGGTGCCGAAGGGCCCGCAGGCGCCGCGGTGCAGCTCGCGCAGGATCGGCCCGGTGCGGTTGTCGCGCCAGCCGCCCAGCACGGTCAGCTCGGTGCCGTTGGCGAGGCCAATGCCCGCGATGTCGATGGCGTTGCCGCGCCCGTGCTCGGAAATCCGCGCGCCCGCCTGGTTGTTGCGGGTCCGGCAGGCGTAGGAGGCCACCACGCGCAGCGACGAGACCCCGCCGCCGCGCCGGCCGACCGTGGGCACGAGGCTGCGCTGCACCCATTCCTGCAGGGCGCGGGCGGTCTGGCAGTTGACGGTGGCGGGCGTCGACAGGGCGATGCCGTCGACCTCGCGCAGGCGGACGGGGTCGGCCACGCCGCAGCCGCTGATGCGGCCGGTGATCGGCTCCAGCCGGTCGCCCACCAGCCCCGGCACCCCGCAGAGCGCGCCGCGCGTGCCCGACTGGGCGACGCGGCTGGGGGTCTGGCGGGTGGCGGCGGCGCGCACGCGCTGTTCCAGGCCGTCCGGGCGGACCTCGGGGCGCGGCGAACGGTCGGCGGCGAAAGTGCCGGCGACGGCGGGGACGCCGGGCCGGGGCTGGTCCTGCGGGCGGAAGATGCCACCGAAGAGCCCGCGCCGTTCGATCGCGGGCGGCGGGGCGACGGCGGCCACGGCGGCGGGTGCCGGCTCCGGCTCGGCGATGCCGCTGCCGGGGCGGCCCGCGGGGCGCAGGGACGCGCGGGGCGCGAGCGCGGTGGCGGTCACCACGACGCGGGCGACCCCGGGCTGGACGTCGGCGGCGGGGTCGGCCGTGACGGGGGCGGGCGCGGCCGCAACCGGGGCCGCGGCGGGGCCGGGCCGAAGGTCGGGCCGGGGGGATCGGTCGGGCGCATCGGCCGCCGCGGACAGGGCGCAGAGAAGCCCCGCCAGTGCCGCGACATATGCCGCCCCCCGCCTCACGTGGCGGGCGTCTCGCGCTTGCGCTGGACGCGGCCGAAGTCGGGGGCGTCGGTGTCCTGCCCGGCCTCGATGATGCCGCGCCGGATCGCGCGGGTGCGGGTGAAATAGGCGTGCAGATGGTCGCCGTCGCCGGTGCGGATCGCGCGCTGCAGCGCGAAAAGCTCCTCGGTGAAGCGGCCGAGGATCTCCAGCGTCGCGTCCTTGTTGGTCAGGAACACGTCGCGCCACATGGTCGGGTCCGACGCCGCGATGCGGGTGAAGTCGCGGAAACCGGCGGCGGAATACTTGATGACCTCGCTGTCGGTCACGCGGCGCAGGTCGTCGGCCACGCCCACCATGGTGTAGGCGATCAGGTGCGGGGTGTGCGAGGTGACGGCCAGCACGAGGTCGTGGTGGTCGGCGTCCATCTCCTCGACCTTGGCGCCGCAGCCTTCCCACAGCGCGCGAAGCCGGGCGATGGCGTCCGCGTCGGTGCCCGGCTCGGGCGTCAGCAGGACGTAGCGGTTGTCGAACAGCTCGGCGAAACCGGAGCGGGGGCCGGAATGTTCCGTGCCGGCCAGCGGGTGGCCGGGCACGAAATGCACGCCCGCGGGGATGTGCGGGCCGACCTGGGTGATGACGTCGCGCTTGACCGAGCCGACATCGGTGACGGTGGCGCCGGGGGCGAGATGCGGGGCGATTTCCTCGGCGACCGCGCCCATCGCGCCCACGGGCACGCAGAGCACGACCAGGTCGGCGCCCGCGACGGCCTCGGCCACGGTGTCGGTGATGCGGTCGCAGAGCCCGATCTCGCGCGCCACGGCGCGGGTGTCGGCCGAGCGGGCATAGCCGGTGATCTCGCCCGCGAGCCCCGCGCGGCGCATGGCGTGGGCCATGGACCCGGCGATGAGGCCGAGGCCGATCAGGGCGACGCGGGTGTAGATCACGCTCATGCCGCCCCCCGGAAACTGGCCAGCGCGTCGAGCACGCGCGCGGTGTCCTCGGGCCGGCCGACGGTGATGCGAAGGGCCTCGGGGAAGCCGTAGGATTTCGGGTGGCGCACGATGATCCCCCGCGATTTCAGGTGGGTGTCGACGGCCAGCGCCTCGGCCGGGTCGGCGAAGCGGGCCAGCACGAAATTCGCCGCGCTGTCGTCGCAGCCGATCCCGAGCTGGCGCAGGCCCCCCGTCAGACGGGCGCGCTCGGCGGCGTTGACGCGGATGCATTCGGCGACCCAGGCGCGGTCGCGGATCGCGGCCTCGGCGCCGGCCAGCGCCACGCCCGACAGGTTGAAGGGGCCGCGGATGCGGTTCAGCACGTCCACGATGTCCCGCGGCGCATAGCCGTAGCCGACGCGCAGGCCGCCCAGACCATAGGCCTTGGAGAAGGTGCGGGTCATCACGACGGTCTCGCGCTGGTCGACGAGCGCCGCGCCGCCGTCGTAGCCCTCGGCGAACTCGGCATAGGCGCCGTCGAGCACCAGCAGGCAGGTCTCGGGCAGCCCGTCGGCCAGCCGCGTGATCTCCTCCATGGGCAGGAAGGTGCCGGTGGGGTTGGCGGGGTTGGCGATGAACACCAGCCGCGTGTCGGGCCCGACGCGGTTCAGGATGGCGTCGACGTCGACCACGCGGTCGCGCTCGGGCACCTCGACGGGCGTCGCGCCCGCGGCCAGCGCGCTGATGCGATACATGGCGAAGCCGTGGGCGGTGTGCAGCACCTCGGTCCCCGGCCCGGCATAGGCCTGGCAGAGGAAATGGATGATCTCGTCGGAGCCGACGCCGCAGACGATGCGGCCTTCGTCCAGCCCCTCGACCTCGGCGATGGCGGCGCGCAGGCTGGCGTGGTCGGTGGACGGGTAGCGGTGGCTGTCGGGCAGCGCGCGGGCCATGGCTTCGAGCGCGGCGGGGGACGGGCCGAAGGGGTTCTCGTTGGAACTCAGCTTCAGCGGATGGGCCACGCCTTCCAGCGCGGACTGGCCGCCCTGGTAGAGGGCGATGTCGAGGATGCCGGGCTGCGGACGGATCGGAGCGGACATGGGGTGCACCGGGGTCTGGTCTGGTCGGGTTTCTCTAGCGGGGTTCTCCGCCCGAGAAAACCGCAATCAGTAGAAGCTTTGCGGGTCGATATCGACCGCGAGGCGGAGCTTTGCCGATGTCCTGACCGGCGCCAGCCAGCGGGCGATGGCCGCCTGCAGGGGCGCGCCCTTGGGCGCCTTGACCAGAAGGCGCACCCGGTGCTTGCCGCGGACCCGCGCGATGGGGGCGGGCGCGGGGCCGTAGACCAGGGCGCCGATCTCGCGCAGGGGGGCATCGTTGCGCGCAAGCTGCGTGCCGAGGTCGAAGGCGGCCGCCGCCTCGTCGGCGGTGACGATGATGCCGGCCAGCCGGCCATAGGGGGGCATTCCGGTCGCCTCGCGTTCCGCGGCCTCGGCGCGCCAGAACCCCTCCTCGTCGCCCGACAGGATCGCGCGGATCACCGGGTGCTCGGGCTGGAAGGTCTGCAACAACGCCAGGCCCCGCGCCTCGGCCCGGCCCGCCCGGCCCGAGACCTGCCGCATCAGCTGAAAGGTGCGCTCGGCGGCGCGCAGGTCGCTGCCCTGCAGGCCGAGGTCGGCGTCGATCACGCCCACCAGCGTCAGCCGGGGAAAGTTGTGGCCCTTGGCGACCAGCTGCGTGCCGATGATGATGTCGGTCTCGCCCTGCGCGATCTCCTCGATCTGGGCCTTGAGCGCGCGGGCGGAGCCGAACAGGTCGGAACTGAGGATCGCCAGCTTCGCGTCGGGAAAGACGCGCGCGGCCTCCTCGGCGATGCGTTCGACGCCGGGGCCGACGGCGGCCATCTTGCCCTCCACCCCGCAGGCCGGACAGGCGGTGGGCAGGGGCTTCGTCTCGCCGCACTGGTGGCAGACGAGGCGTTTCTGGAACCGGTGTTCCACCATCCGCGCGTCGCAATGGTCGCAGCCCACCTGCGCCCCGCAGGCCCGGCAGAGGGTCACGGGCGCATAGCCGCGGCGGTTGAGGAACAGGAGCGCCTGTTCGCCCTGCTGCAGGCGGCGGCCGACCTCTGATTGCAGGGTGGGCGAGATCCAGGCCTGCCCCGGCAGGTCCTCGGCGCGCATGTCGATGGCGCGCATCTCGGGCAGCACGGCCTCGCCGAAACGGGCGGTCAGGTCGAGGCGGGCGTATTTGCCGGCCTCGGCATTGGCCCAGGTTTCCAGCGACGGGGTGGCCGAGGCCAGCACCACCTGCGCCGAGGTGAGCGAGGCGCGCAGCACGGCCATGTCGCGGGCGTTGTAGAGCGCCCCCTCCTCCTGCTTGTAGGAGCTGTCGTGTTCCTCGTCGACGACGATCAGGCCGAGGTCGCGGAAGGGCAGGAACAGGGCCGACCGCGCGCCGACCACCAGCTGCGCGTCGCCCTGCCCGATCATCTTCCACGCCCGGCGGCGTTCGGTCATCGTCACGCCCGAATGCCATTCGGCGGGCCGCGCGCCGAACCGCGCCTCGACGCGGGTCAGGAACTCTGAGGTGAGCGCGATTTCAGGAAGCAGGACAAGGGCTTGCCGGCCCACGCGCAGGGTTTCGGCGACCGCCTCGAGGTAGACCTCGGTCTTGCCCGACCCGGTGACGCCCTTCAGCAGCGTGGTTCCGTAGCGACCGCTTCGCACCGCCTGCCGCAGGCTGTCGGCGGCGGCGGACTGGTCGCCGGTCAGGGCCTTGCCGGGCAGGTCGGGGTCGAGCGGCAGGAACGGCGCGTCGCGGGGGGTGTCCGCCTCCTCGACCGCGCCCTGCTGCGCGAGGCCCTTGACCACCGAGGGGGTGACGCCCGCGAGGTCGGCCAGTTCCTTGAGCGTGAAGCCGAGGCCGCCGTATTCGACCAGCGTGTCGATCACGCGGCGGCGCGCGTCGGTCAGGCGGTCGGGCGCCCCCTGCCCCAGCCGGTAGATCTTGCGCATCGACGGCGGGTCGCTGAGGCCCGGCACGCGGGTGGCCAGCCGCAGCATCTGCGACAGCGGCGTCAGCGTGTAGGCGCCCGCGCGTTCGAGGAACACCCGCAGTTCCTCGCGCATCGGCGCGGCGTCGAGCACGCGGGAGACGGCGCGGACCTTGGAGGGATCCCAGTCGCCGCGCCCCGGCCCCCAGACCACGCCCAGCACGCGGCGCGGGCCCAGCGGCACCTCGACGAAGGCCCCGAGCCAGCAGCCGCCCTCGGGCGCGCGGTAGTCCAGCACCCGGTCCAGCGGCTCGGGCGTCAGGACGCCGACGAGGCTGCCTTCCTCGAAATAGCTGTCGCTCATGCCTTCACGCCCGGGGGTCGCTGCGGTAGAAGGCCCGCAACTCACCATGACCACCGATGGAAAGGAAGGGCGCAGATGAAATTCTTTGTGGATACCGCCGACGTGGACGCGATCCGCGAGCTGCACGAGCTCGGCATGGTCGATGGCGTGACGACGAACCCGTCGCTGATCGCCAAGTCGGGACGCGACATCAAGGAAGTGACCCGCGAGATCTGCGAGATGATCCCGGGGCCGGTGTCGGCCGAAACGGTGGCGCTGGACGCCGACGGCATGATCGCCGAGGGCCGGGAGCTCGCCAAGATCGCCGACAATATCACCATCAAGGTGCCGCTGACCTGGGAAGGGCTGAAGGCCTGCAAGGTGCTGACCGGCGAGGGGCGCATGGTGAACGTGACCCTGTGCTTCACGGCGAACCAGGCGCTGCTGGCGGCCAAGGCCGGCGCGACCTTCATCTCGCCCTTCGTGGGGCGCTTGGACGATATCAACCTCGACGGCATGGAACTGATCGCCGAGATCCGGGAGATCTACGATAATTACGATTTCTCCACAGAGATCCTCACAGCCTCGATCCGCACGCTGAACCACATGAAACAGGCCGCCCTGATCGGTGCCGATGTGGCCACCGCGCCACCCAGCGTGATCAAATCCATGGCCGCCCACCCGCTGACGGACAAGGGGCTGGACGGGTTCCTGAAGGATTGGGCAAAAACGGGGCAGAAAATCCTGTAACCTTGGTGTAAGGTCGCGGGAACACGAAAAAGAGCACCAAGAGGCAAGCCCCGTGAGCAGCGTTGAAGCCCAAGACCTTGCATCCTACGACCTGGACGACTGGCGGGACCGGATCCTTGCCGATCCCGACCTGATCCTCGACGACCGCGACCTGATGCGCGCGCTGATCGCGGCGAACGACCGCCAGATGGGCGGCAACATCGTCGACATGCGCGGCATCGCGATGGAGCGGCTGGAAAACCGGCTCGACCGGCTGGAGGACACCCACCGCTCGGTCATCGCCGCGGCCTACGAGAACCTGGCGGGGACCAACCAGATCCACCGGGCGATCCTGCGGCTGCTGGACCAGGGCGAGTTCACGGGGTTCCTCAAGGTGCTGGCGACCGACGTGGCCGCCACCCTCAGGGTCGACCGCATCCGTCTGGTGCTGGAAAGCCCCGAGGCGACGGCCACCGCCGCGCCCCATGTGCAGAAGCTGGAGGACGTGCTGACCATCGTCGCGCCCGGCTTCGTCGAGGGCTACGTCACGGGCGGCCGGCCGGTGCCGCACCGGCAGGTCACGCTGCGGCAGGTGGGCGACGGCAGCGCGTTGATCTTCGGGGCCGATGCGGACTGGATCAAGTCCGAGGCGCTCCTGGTGCTCGACCTCGGGCGCGGGCGTCTGCCGGCGATGCTGGTGATGGGCGCGGAAGACCCGCACCAGTTCCGCCCGAGCCAGGGCACCGACCTTTTGACCTTCTTTGCCGGCGTGTTCGAGCGGCTGATGCGGCGCTGGCTCGACTGAGATGAGCCTCGCGCTCAGCCCCGCGCTGCGCGACCTGATGCAGGGCTGGCTGACGACGCTGGCCAGCCTGCGCGCGGCCTCCGACGCCACGGTCGACGCCTACGGGCGCGACCTGGCCGATTTCCTCGACTTCCAGGCCCGGCACGCGGGCGAGACGCTGGGGCCCGCCGCGCTGCGCGGCCTGACGGCGTCCGACATGCGGGCCTGGATGGCCGCCCAGCGCGACCGCGGCGTCGGATCGCGGTCGCTGGCGCGGCGGCTGTCGGCGGTCAAGGGCTTCTACCGCTGGTGGGCCGAGCGCGAGGGCTTCGACGCGACGCCGGTGCTGTCGATGCGGGCGCCGAAGCACGGCCGCCGCCTGCCCCGCCCCCTGTCGGTCGAGGGCGCGGCGCGGATGCTGGAGACGGTGGGCGAACAGGACGCGCGCGACTGGGTGGCTGCGCGGGATGTGGCGATCGTGACGCTGCTCTACGGCTGCGGCCTGCGGCGGTCCGAGGCGCTGACGCTGGATGCCCGCGCCCTGCCCCTGTCCGACACGCTGCGCATCCGCGGCAAGGGCGGCAAGGAGCGCGAGGTGCCGGTGCTGCCCGCCGCGCGGGCGGCGGTGGCGCGCTACGCGGCGCTCTGCCCGCACGACCTGGCGCCCGGAACGCCGCTGTTCCGCGGCATCAGGGGCGGGCCGCTGAACGGGCGGCTGGTGGCCAAGGTGATGGAGCAGGCGCGGATGCAGCTGGGCCTGCCCGCCACGGCCACGCCGCACGCGCTGCGCCACAGCTTTGCCACGCACCTGCTGGACGCGGGCGGCGACCTGCGCGCCATACAGGAGCTGCTCGGCCACGCCTCGCTGTCCACCACCCAGGCCTACACCGCCGTCGACACCGCGCGGCTGCTGGAGGTCTACGCCGCCGCCCACCCCAAGGCCTGACGTCACAAAACGGTCACGACCCTGTTGCCAAGCGATCCCGAACCCGTCAATTGAGCCGCATGACCAAACGGGCCTATTCCGTCCACCTTTTCACCGCGATCGGGGCATCGCTGGCCATGCTGGCGCTGCTGGAGGCGGTGCAGCACGACTGGGCGATGATGACGATCTGGCTGACCGTGGCCTTCATCGTCGACGGCATCGACGGGCCGCTGGCCCGCAAATATGCGGTGACCGAGAACGCGCCGGTGATCGACGGGGTGCTGCTCGATCTCATCATCGACTTCCTGACCTACGTCATGATCCCGGCCTACGCGCTCTACGGCTCGGGTCTGTTGCCGGGGTGGTCGGGCTGGATCGTGGTCCTGCTGATCCCCTTCGCCTCGGCGCTCTATTTCGCGGACACGCGGATGAAGACCGAGGACAAGTCGTTCCGCGGCTTTCCCGGCTGCTGGAACATGGTGACGCTGGCGCTGCTGGTCATCGTGCCGCCCTGGGAGGTGATCCTGGGGCTGGTGGTGGCGCTGTGCATCGCGCAGTTCCTGAACCTGAAATTCGTCCACCCCGTGCGCACGAAGCGCTGGCAGGCGGTGACGCTGCCGGTGGCGCTGGTCTGGACCTTCGCCATCGCCTGCGCCGCCTGGACGGGGTTCACGTCGAACCCGCTCCTGACCGGGGTGGTGACGGCGACGTCGCTCTACCTGCTGCTCGCCGGCATCGCCCAGCAGCTGGTGCCGCCGCGGCGCGCATAGGCCGGCGGGTCACTCGCGGTCGCGGATGATCGCGGCGAACTGGTCGAAGATCGGCTCGGCGGCGGCGACGACATGGCCGTCCACCAGCATGTCCTGCCCCTCGCGGATCGGCTGCACGAAGCCCCCCGCCTCGCGCACCAGCAGGATGCCGGCGGCGATGTCCCAGGCGTGCAGCCCGCGTTCCCAGTAGCCCTCGTAGCGGCCCGCGGCCACATAGGCGAGGTCGAGCGCGGCCGAGCCCCAGCGCCGGACGCCGGCGCAGGTGGGCATCAGCCGGGCCAGGTCCTGCAGCGTGGCGGGCAGGTATTTCCCGCCGCCATAGGGCACGCCGGTGGCGAACACGCTCTCGATCAGGCGGGTGCGGCCCGAGACGCGCAGGCGCTGGCTGTCGTTGAGCCAGCAGCCGGCGCCCTTCTCGGCGTAGAACATCTCGTCCTTGGCGGGGTCGTAGACGACGCCGGCGACGATCTCGCCCTTGTGCTCCAGCGCGATCGACACGGCCCAATGGGGCATCCCGTGCAGGAAGTTGGTGGTGCCGTCGAGCGGGTCGACGATCCAGCGGCGGGTCGGGTCCTTGCCCTCGATCACGGTGCCTTCCTCGCCGAGGAAGCCGTAGTTGGGGCGCGCCTCCATCAGCTCGGTCTTGAGGATCTCCTCGGCGGCGCGGTCGGCGCGGCTGACGAAATCGCCGGGGCCCTTGGCCGAGACCTGCAGGTTCTCCACCTCGCGGAAATCCTTGACGAGGCTGCGCCCGGCCTTGCGGGCGGCCTTGAGCATGATGTTGAGGTTGGCAGAGCCTTGCATCGGGACTTCCTCGGGTGCGGGGACAGGGGCGAGCCTATAGACCCCGCGCCCCGGCGTGCCAAGGGGGCCAATTCCTTGCAAGGAATTGGCCAGAGGCTTGCAAGCCTCTGGCAACAGCCTTGCAAGGCTGTTGCGCGGGCCGGGGTCAGGCGCGGCGCTGCAGCTTGGGCGGCTCGGTCCGGCACAGCTTCAGCATCTGCGCCATGAAGGGTTTGCCCGTATCCTCGGCCCGCGTCGCGCCGTAGAGCCTGCGGGTGATGCCGGTCTCGGTCAGGCGCCGCGTCACCAGCGAGGGGTGCCGCGCGCTGTCCCGCACCACCCAGTCGGGCAGCACCGCCACCCCGCGCCCCGAGGCGACAAGCAGCAGGATCACCGCCGACAGCTCCACCTGCCGGATCGATTTCGGCTCCACCCCGGCGGCGAAGAGGAGCTGGCTGAACACGTCCAGCCGCGACCGTTCCACCGGGTAGGTGATCAGCGCCTGGTCGACGAAATCCTGCGCCTCGATCCAGGGTTTCGCGGCCAGCGGGTGGTCGGCGGCGCAGACGAACACGGGCTCGTAGTCGAACAGCGGCGTGAAATCGACGCCGGCCAGCTTCTCGGGGTCGGAGGACACCACCAGGTCCACCTCCTCGCGCATCAGCGCCGGCAGCGCCTCGAACTGGAGGCCCGGGCGGATGTCGACGTCCACGTCCGGCCAGGCGACCCGGAACGCCTCCAGCACCGGCAGCAGCCAGTCGAAACAGGCGTGGCACTCGATGGCGATGTGCAACCGCCCCGATTTCCCCTTCCGCAGCGAGTCGAACTCTTCCTGCAGCGCGTCGATGCGCGGCAGCACCTCTTCGGCCAGCCTGAGCAGCTTCAGCCCCGCCGCCGACAGGCGCATCGGCTTCGACCGCCGCACGAACAGCTCCAGCCCCGCCTGGTCCTCCAGCCCCTTGATCTGGTGGCTCAGCGCCGACTGGGTGATGTGCAGCCGGTCGGCCGCGCGCGCCAGCCCGCCCTCCTCGTGGATCGCCTTGATCGTCCTCAGGTGGCGGAACTCGAGATGCATGTGAGACTCATATTGATCTTGAGGATTATGAATTTGTCGCAAGGCCCACTCTATGCGACATCCGATCCCGACACATCAAGCATCGGAATCGCCATGGCCTCCCCCCGCGTCTCCTTCGAGTTCTTCCCGCCCAAGTCGCTCGAGGCCTCCTTCCGCCTGTGGGAAACGCTGAACGTGCTGGCGCCGCTGGCGCCCAGCTTCGTGTCGGTGACCTACGGCGCGGGCGGCACCACGCGGGCGCTGACCCATGACGCGGTCAAGACGATCCACGCCAACTACGGCGTCGCGGTCGCGGCCCACCTCACCTGCGTCGACGCCACGCGCGAGGAAACGCTGGCCATCGCCGACAGCTACGCCGCGGCCGGCGTGACCCAGATCGTCGCGCTCCGCGGCGACCCGCCCAAGGGCCAGGGCCGCTTCACCGCGCATCCCGAGGGCTTCGCCTCCTCGATCGAGCTGATCGAGGCGCTGGCCGCCACGGGCAAGTTCCACCTGCGCGTGGGCGCCTACCCCGAGCCGCACCCCGAGGCCGCGTCGATGCAGGACTGCGTCGACTTCCTCAAGCGCAAGATCGACGCCGGCGCGTCCTCGGCCATCACCCAGTTCTTCTTCGAGGCCGAGACCTTCTTCCGCTTCCGCGACGCCTGCGCCGCGGCCGGCATCACCGCGCCGATCATCCCCGGCATCCTGCCGATCAACAGCTGGTCGGGCGTGCGCAAGTTCGCCGCCGCCTGCGGCACCTCGATCCCCGCCTGGCTGGACGAGGCCTATGACAAGGCCGCCCGCGACGGGCGCGAGGCGCTCCTGTCCACGGCGCTCGCCACCGAGCTCTGCACCGACCTGATCGAGGGCGGGGTCGAGGACCTGCACTTCTACACCCTGAACTCGCCCGACCTGACCCGCGACGTCTGCGCGGCCCTCGGCGTCGCCCCGCGCGTCTCGCTGTCCGAGGTCGCCTGAGGTAGCCGCCCATGAAGATGGGCACTTGACCCCATCACCGCTCCTGAATTGACATGGGGGTGGCCCTGCGCCAATGCAGGGCCTTCCTTTTTTCCCATGGGAGACGGAGATGATCTCGCCTGTCCTGCCGAGCTACAACCGGTCGAAACTGTCCTTCGTGAAAGGCGAGGGCTCGTGGATGATCGAGGCCGACGGGCGACGCTTCCTCGATTTCGGCTCGGGCATCGCGGTCATGGCGCTCGGCCACGGGCACCCCGCGCTGGTCCGCGCCCTGACCGAGCAGGCCGGCAAGCTTTGGCACACCTCGAACCTCTACACCGTCCCCGAGCAGGAGGCGCTGGCGAGCCGGCTGGTGGAACACACCTTCGCCGACACGGTGTTCTTCTGCAATTCCGGCACCGAGGCGACGGAACTCGCCGTCAAGATGGCCCGGAAATACTGGTACGAGAGCGGCGCGCCCGAGCGCACCACGATCCTGACCTTCGAGGGTGCCTTCCACGGCCGCTCCATCGCCGCGATCTCGGCCGCCGGGTCCGAGAAACTGACCAAGGGTTTCGGCCCGCTCCTGCCCGGCTTCCGGCAGCTGCCCTTCGGCGACCACGACGCGCTGCGCGAGGCGGCCAGGGACCCGAGCGTCGGCGCGATCATGGTCGAACCGCTACAGGGCGAGGGCGGCATCCGCCTCCTGCCCGATGTCTGCCTCAAGGGCCTGCGCGACCTCTGCGACGAGCACGGGCACCTGCTGATCCTCGACGAGATCCAGTGCGGCGTCGGCCGCACCGGGCGGCTCTTCGCGCATGAATGGGCGGGCATCGCGCCCGACATCATGATGGTCGCCAAGGGCATCGGCGGCGGCTACCCGATCGGCGCGCTGCTGGCGACGGAGAACGCCGCCAAGGGCATGACCGCGGGCACGCATGGCTCCACCTACGGCGGCAACCCGCTCGGCTGCGCGGTCGGCGCCGCCGTGATGGACGAGATCACCCGCGACGGCTTCCTCGAGGAGGTGCGCGCCAAGTCGGGCTTCCTGCGCCAGAAGCTCGAGGGCCTCGTCGCCGCCCACCCCGACGTGTTCGAGGGCGTCCGCGGCGCCGGCCTGATGCTGGGCCTCAAGTGCAAGGCGCCCAACACCGACATCGTGGCCGCCGGCTACGACGCCCAGGTCCTGACCGTGCCCGCGGCGGAAAACGTGCTGCGCATCCTGCCCGCGCTGACCATCACCGAGGACGAGATCGCCGAGGGCGTGGCGCGCCTCGACACCGCCGCCGTCGCCGTCAGCCGAAAGATCGCGGCCGCCTGACCCCGCCCCATCTTTGCTTCTGAAATACTCTCGGGGGGGTCGCCATTGTCGCGCCATTGGTCCGAGAGACAATGGCGACGGGGGCAGACAGCCCCCCTCGCCGCCGCCCGCAGAAAGGCCCCGCCGATGACCCATTTCCTCGACATCAACAAGACCGACCCGGCCGACCTGCGCGCCATGATCGACCAGGCCGCGGCGATGAAATCCGCCCGCGCGGGCCGACCCAAGGGCGCGCCCGACGACGACCAGCCGCTCGCCGGGCGCATGGTGGCGCTGATCTTCGAGAAGCCGTCCACCCGCACCCGCGTGTCCTTCGACATGGGCGTGCGGCAGATGGGCGGGCAGACCATGGTCCTGACCGGCTCCGAGATGCAGCTCGGCCACGGCGAGACCATCGCCGACACCGCCCGCGTCCTCAGCCGCTACGTCGACCTCATCATGCTGCGCACCTACGAGGAGGACGTGCTGCTGGAGATGGCCGACCACGCCAGCGTGCCGGTCGTGAACGGGCTGACGAACCGCACTCACCCCTGCCAGATCATGGCCGACATCCTGACCTACGAGGAACACCGCGGCCCGATCGCCGGGCGCAAGGTGACCTGGTGCGGCGACGGCAACAACGTGTTCGCCAGCTTCGCCCATGCGGCGGGGCAGTTCGGCTTCGACCTCACCTTCTGCGGGCCCGAGACGCTCGACCCCGAGCGCGTGTTCCTCGAGGAGGCCCGCGCCAAGGGCGCAAGCGTCGAGATCATCCGCGATCCCGTCCGCGCGGTGCAGGGCGCCGACCTCGTCGTCACCGACACCTGGATCTCGATGCACGACAGCCAGTCCACCCGCGAGCGGCGCCACAACCAGCTGCGCCCCTACCAGGTGAACGAGGCGCTGATGAAACACGCGAAACCCGACGCGCTGTTCATGCACTGCCTGCCCGCGCACCGGAACGAGGAGGTGACGGACGCGGTGATGGACGGGCCGCAGTCGGTGGTGTTCGACGAGGCGGAAAACCGGCTCCACGCGCAGAAGGCGATCCTGCGCTGGTGCCTCGGCGTCTGACCCCAACCCGATGCGCCGCGCCGCGCTGATCCTTGCGCTGTCGGCCCTGCCCGCCGCGGCGGAGCCCGTGGCGCTGTCGGTCGACCGCCCTTTCGGCGCGCTGCACGGCACGCTGGAGACGGCCCCGGGCCCGGCGCGGGCCGCCGCGGTCATCCTGCCCGGCTCCGGGCCGACCGACCGCGACGGCAATTCGCCCCTCGGCCTCAGGACCGACGCCTACCGCCTGCTGGCCGAGGCGCTGGCGGCGCAAGGCATCGCCACGCTGCGGATCGACAAGCGCGGGATCGGCGCCAGCGCCGGCGACCCCGACGCCGTCAGCCTCGCGGCCTATCGCGCCGACACCGAAGCCTGGATCGCCGCGATCCGGGCCGAGACGGGGGCGCCCTGCGCCTGGCTGATCGGCCATTCCGAGGGGGGCCTCCTGGCGCTCGACGCGGCCGGCCTGCCCGGGGTCTGCGGTCTCGTGCTGCTCGCCGCGCCGGGCCGCGACCTCGGCGCGCTGATGCGGGACCAGGTCGCGCAGCAGCCCGCGCTGGCCCCCGCCCTGCCCGCCTTCGAGACGGCGCTGGCGGCGCTGGTGGAAACCGGCGCGCCCGACACCGCCGGCCTGCCGCCGCCGCTGGCCGCGATCTTCGGCCCGGCCACGCGCGGCTACCTGCGCGAGCTTGTGACGACGGACCCCGCCGCGCTCCTGGCGGCGACGGACCTGCCCGTGCTGATCCTCGACGGCGACGCGGACATCCAGGTGCCGCCCTCCGAGGGCGACCGGCTCGCCGCCGCGCGGCCCGACGCCCCAAGGATCACGCTGCCGGGCATGACCCACACGCTCAAGCGCGCGGCCCCCGCCGACGACAGCGCCGCGGCGCTGACCGCGGCAAGCCTTGCGACCTACGCCGACCCGTCCCTGCCGCTGCATGACGTGCTCGTGCCCGCCATCGCCGGGGTCCTGCTGGCCCCGCGATGACCGCGCCCTTCACCCCGCAGGGGCAGGTGCCGCCCGCCGCCCTGCCGCCGCCGCTGCACCGGCCCGCGCCCGGCCTCGCCGTCGGGCTGATGATCTGCGCGACCGCGCTGATCGCGGCCACCACGCTGATCGCCAAGGCGCTCGGCACCGACACGCTGGGGCCCGCGCTGCACCCGCTGCAGGTGAGCTTTGGGCGGTTCCTCTTCGCCTGGGTCGCCATCCTCGCCACGGCCGCGGCGCTCCGGCCCCGGCTGACGCGGCCCGACCTCAAGGCCCACGCGCTGCGGACGGTCTGCGGCTGGTCCGGCGTCACGCTGATGTTCGCCGCCGCCGCCGCGATCCCGCTGGCCGAGGCGACGGCGATCTCCTTCGTCAACCCGGTCTTCGCGATGCTGCTGGCGATCCCGCTCTTGGGCGAACGGGTGGGCCCCTGGCGCTGGGCCGCGGCGGCGATCGCGCTGGCCGGCGCGATGATCCTGATCCGGCCCGGCACCGCGGCGATGCAGGCCGGCGCGCTCCTGGCGCTGGGGGCGGCGCTGGCGCTTGGGATGGAGCTGATCTTCATGAAACGGCTGTCCGGGCGCGAGCGGCCGCTGCAGATCCTGCTGGTCAACAACTCCATCGGCCTGTGCCTCGCCACGGCGGCGGTGGTCTGGGTCTGGCAGCCGCCGACGCCGGCGCAATGGGCGGGGATGGTCGGCATCGGGCTGGTGATGGCGGGGGCGCAGGGCTTCTTCATCAGCGCGCTGGCGCGGGCGGACGCCAGTTTCGTCACGCCCTTCTCCTACCTGACCCTTGTCTTCGCGGCGGCCTACGACGCGGCGCTGTTCGGGGTGGTGCCGACGCCCGTGGGCCTTGTCGGCGCGCTGACCGTCGTGGCGGGGGCGGCGCTGCTGGCCTGGCGCGAGGCCGTGGCGCGGCGAAGGCGGCGCTGAGGGTCGCGCGCCCTTGCGCGGGGCGGGGTCGCGGCTAGAATGGGGCTTCAATTCCAGCGCGGAAACGGCCATATGGGTGGGCTCAGGATGGGCCGTGCCGGCCCCATGATCAGGAGACGGGCATGTCCTGGACCGACGAACGCGTCGAGCTGCTGAAGAAGATGTGGACCGAGGGGCAATCGGCCAGCCAGATCGCCAAGGAGTTGGGCGGCGTCACCCGCAACGCGGTGATCGGCAAGGTGCACCGCCTGGGCCTGTCGAACCGCGTCGGCGGCGCCCCGGCGCCGGCGGCCGCGGCCCCCGCGCCCGCCAAGCCCGCGCCCGCGCGCGAGGCCGCCGAGGCCAAGCCGGCGCCGAAGCCGAAGAAGGACGAGCCGCAGGCCGACCCCGAGCGTCCCGAGGCCGCGGTCGAGGTCGAGGCGGATCCCGCGCCGCGCCCGTCGAACGTGACGCCCCTGCGCAAGCCGATCGTGCCGGCGGGCCAGCCCCTGCCGCCGCAGCCCTCGGCCAACGAGATCAGCCCCGAGGCGCTGGCCAAGGTGCAGGAGGTGGAAAAGACCGCCAAGCGCATCAGCCTGATGGAGCTGACCGAGCGCACCTGCAAATGGCCGATCGGCGACCCCGCGACCGAGGATTTCTATTTCTGCGGGCTGCCGGTGCAGCAGGGCAAACCCTACTGCGAGGCGCATGTGGGCGTGGCGTTCCAGCCGATGTCCTCGCGCCGCGACCGCCGCCGCTGAGGCCGCCGCGAGACATGGCAAAGCCCCGGCCGCGAGGACCGGGGCTTTTTCTTTTCGCGGGGGATCAGGCCAGCGGGATCAGCGGCAGGCCCATGAGCGCCTGGACGAAGACGGCCAGCGTGACCGCCGCGTAACCCGCCGCCGCAAGGCGCACCGTGCGCACCGCACCCACCGTGCCGCGCCGGTCGAGCCAGAGCCCGAGCAGCGGCAGCACCTGCATCGCGTGAAGCGCGGCGAAATGCGCCGGCCGCAGGTCGCCGGTGACGCCCGACCAGCCCATCAGCGGCAGGGTCGGCGCGCCCTCGCGGTGGAGGCCCACGAAATGGCCGGTGCCGCCCGACATGTAGCCCGCCACGACCAGCGTCAGCACGAAGCTGAGGCCGAAGCCCAGCCAGACCCCTTCCCGCAGCGCGGGCCCGAGGTCGGCGCCACGGTCGCGGCGGGCGATCCAGCCGATCACCCCCACCGCCACCACCAGCGACACCGCGCCGGCGGCCATGACGACCGTGTACATGAACTCGTGGAACGGCGTGGACATGTTGAAATGCGACGGCTCGGCCCGCGCGCCCTGGTACATCATGTAGGCCATTTCCGACAGGAAGGCCGCCGCCATGACCCAGCCGGTGATCCGCAGCGGCCAGCCGTCGCGGACGGCGGGCGACAGGCGGGCCTCGACCAGCGCAAGGGTGCCGAAGAGGACGGCGAAGCTGAGCGCGAACTTGAGCGGCTTCATCCAGACCGGGGCGCCGTCGACGAGGCGGGGGTCGACCAGCCCCCAGGCGGCCGACAGCGCCAGGAGAACGACCGCGACCACCGTCAGGACGTGAAACTGCGACGGCACCTCGGTACGGACCGCGGGAAGGTTGGCATCAAGCAGCGACATGGGAAGCTCCTTTCAGGGCATGGATCTGCGTGGGGACGAGGCGGGCGCGCAGCCCCAGTTCGGTCAGCCCCGCGATCAGGAAGCCGAGCGGGCCGAGCAGGAAGATCGCGGCGAGGATCGGCGCCTGCACGATGCGGCCCACGGCGGCCCGGTCCATCCGCGCGGCCATCACCGCGCCGACGAAGAGGTCGAAGGCAAGGTAGTGCACCCAGCCCGCCAGCAGCGCCCAGTCGTCGGACAGGAGCGTCGCCACCGAGGCCAGGCTGTCGAAGCCGCCGCCGATGCCGGAGAACCGGCTGAAGACGAGCAGGCCGTAGACGGCCGACAGGCCCGCCGGGATCACCCAGAGCGGGATGGCGTTGAGCCAGCCGAAGCGGCGCGGGCCGAGGATGAGCAGCGCCCACCCCGTCATCGCGGCCGTCCCGGCGAGGGAGAAGAGGTCTTCGGGGGTCATCGGAATATCTCCGCTGTAAATTTCCACTGGTGATTTATGGGCACCGATCCCTTGCGGAGTCCAGCAGAAAAATTTACATTGGAAACATGGAAGGGACATCATGCTGAAAGAAAAGAGAAAGACCTACCATCACGGCGACCTGAAGCCGGCGCTGATCGCGGCGGGGCTTCGGCTTCTGGAGGATCGGGGGCTGGAGGCACTCTCGCTCCGGGCGATCGCGGCGGAGGTCGGGGTCAGCCACACGGCGCCGAAGAATCACTTCGACGGGCTCAAGGGCCTCCTGACCGCCATCGCCACCGAGGGGTTCCGCCGCCACGCCGCCGAGATGCGCCGGGGTGCCGAGGCCGAGCCGCCCGGCAAGGCGCGGCTGCAGGCCGCCTGCGACGGCTACCTGCGCTTCGCCCTCGCCCACCCCGAGCTGTTCCGGCTGATGTTCTCGCGGACGCTGTGCAACCACGACGACCCCGAGCTGCGGCGCGCCTCCCGCGCCAGCTACGAGGTGCTGCGCGGCATCGCCCACGGTCTCGATTGGGACAAGGCCGGCGCGCCCGGCGCGCCCTGGCGCACCGAATGGATGCTCTGGAGCCTGGTGCACGGCTACGCGATGCTGCTGATCGAGGGGCAGATCGCCCGCGCGCCCGATGGCGGCGCGCCCTTCCCGGCCTCGGGGCTGATGCCCGATTTCGGCTATCTCGCCGGCGTGGACCTGTCCGCGCCCCCCGCGATGGCCGACCCCGTCAGCGACAGTGCCGCGCGATCTCGCGGTCGTTGAGGCCGGTTTCCACCAGCAGGCAGCGGTCGCGCGCCTCGTAGTAGTAGCCGCTCGCGTACCAGCGCACCGCCTCGTCCATGTCGCCGTCGCTGACCAGCCACGCGCCGCGCAGGTAGCGGCCGGCGTATTGCAGGTTCACCTCGGGGTCGAGCAGCCGCTCGGGCGGGCCGTCGAAGCCCATGGTCCGCGCGGTCTGCGGCAGGATCTGCATGAGGCCGTAGTAGGGCCCGTTGCGGGCATCGGCGCGGTAGTCGCTCTCACGCTGGATCACCCGGTGCAGGAGCGGCTCGGGGATGTCGTGGATGCGGGCGTAGCGCTGCACCAGCGCGCGCATCTGCGGCGTCTCGCCGGGGTAGAGCCCCGCCGAGGTGGAGGCCGAGGGCGCCCGCCCGCCGCATCCCGCAAGCAGGAGGGCCATCGCCCCCGCGACCAGCGCCGTGGTGATCCGCATGTCCCTGACCCCCGTCAGTTGCCCTGCCCGAGCAGGCGCAGGAGTTGCTGTTCCGCCTCCTCGCGCAGGCGGCGCTCGATCTCGTCGCGGGCGGCGTCGCCCGTGGTCCCGGCGTCGAACTGGGTGCCGAGCAGCTCGTTTGCCCGCGTGCGCGCCTCGTTCTCCAGCCGCGCCGCCTCGGCGTCAAGGCGGGCCTGCGCCTCGGCCTCCAGGCGGGCGCGTTCCTCGGCAAGGTTCTGCTCGGCCAGGTATTCGAGGTCGGGCCGGATCGACGGGTCGGCCCAGGACCCGCGCACGAGGATCGGCACCCGGATCGCTGCGCCCTCGGCGCCCGTGATCACGCCCGGGATCAGCCGGTAGTCCAGCGTCTGCGCGCCCAGGTCCACGCTGCCCGCGCCGCGCACCTCGCCCCAGGGCGCGTCGAGGAACAGGTCGTCGTTCCGCAGGATGCCGTCCGCGATGGTGAAGTTGCCCGACACCTGGTCGTAGACGGTGCGCGCGCCCTCGCCCTGGTAGGAGGTGTCCAGCGTGCGGATCATGCCGGCCAGGTCCAGGCCCCGGATCGCGCCGGCGCCCAGCGCCAGGTCGCCCTCGCCGCTCAGCCCGTCCATGATCGTCGACATGTCGTTGCCGACGCCGAGGAACTGCAGGCTGGCGCTGCCGGTGCCTTCCAGCCGGTCGTAGTCAGCCAGATCGGTCAGGAGCGGCGCCAGCTGGACCCCGGCCAGCAGCAGGTCGCCGCCCACCGACAGGCCGCCGCGCCCGTTCACCACGAACTGCCCGGTCAGCGTGCCGCCGTAGGCGCCGACCCGGTCGATGTCGAGCACGAGCCGGCCCCGGGTCAGCGTGGCGCGCAGGTCCACCGGGCCGACGGTGACGCCGGCGCCCTGCAGCTCGGCCACCGCCAGCGCGACCTCGGCATCCGCGGCGAACAGGCCCGACACGTCGATCGGTGCGCGGGACCAGCCCGGGGTCGCGGCGGCCGGGGCGCCGCCCGCCGATCCCCCGCTGTCGGGCAGGGCCAGCCGCGTGCCGGTGACGGTGCCGCGGATCAGCGGGCGCTCGGCGCCCGGTGTCACGTCGAGCGCCAGCGCAAGGTCGGTGTCGTCCAGCCTGAGCCGCCCGTCGCGCAGATGCGCGCTGCCCTCGCTGGTCAGGGTGGCCCGGCCCGTCAGCGCGATTCGGTCGCGGCCGTAGCCCTGCGGCAGGTCGGGCATGGCGGCCCCCAGCAGCGCAAGGAGCGGCCCGGGGTCGGTGGTGTCGACCGCGATCGTGCCGTCGAGGGCCGGGGCAAGGCCCAGCTGCCCATCGAAGCGCGCGGTGCCGCCCGGCCAGTCGAGCGCGGCGGTGACGGCGCTGAGCGCCCCGTCGAGCAGGGCGGGCAGCGCGGCGACCTCGGCCTCGAGGCCCAGCGCGGTGCCGTTCACCACGGCGCGGCCCGACAAGGTGGCGGGGCCGCCGGTGGGCAGGCTCAGCTCCGCGTCCAGACCCGAGATGCGCAGGGCCTCGCCGGTGCCGGCGTCGAGGTAGGTGAGCGCGCCGTCGCGGATCTGGGCCGCGGTGATGCCGATGGCGGGCGCGGCACCGCCGCCCGCCCCGCCGTCCGCGGCCGGCGCGGCGGCGTTCCCGCCCATCGCCCAACTGACGCGGCCATCGGCGGCGCGGACCAGCGTGATCTCGGGGGCGATCAGCGTCACCTCGTCGATCTGCACGGCCCCCGACAGCGCGGCGGACCACGGCACCCGGATCGACAGCGCCTCGGCCGCGATCAGCGGGCCCTCGGCGACCCAGTCGGGGTTGCCCACCCGGAGCCCCTCGGCCCGGACGCCGAGCGCGGGCCAGAGCGTCGGGCGCACCTCCCCGGACAGGCTGACCTCGCGGCCCAGCGCCTGACCCAGCCGGTCGGCCGCCAGCGCGGCGATCCGCTCGGTGGGCATCACCACCAGCGCGACAAGCCCCAGCGCGGCGACCAGCACCACCACACCGACGATCCGGATGATCCACCGCATGGGAACCGCCTCTGCCCGTTGTTTTGCACCACTCTAGCGCGAAGCGGGCGGGCTTGTGCACCCGTTTTCGCGGCCTCCCTTCCCCTCCGGCCCGCCAAGGGCTATCTGCCGCGCATGAGCCAGAACCCGCCCGACCTGCGCCCCGACCTCGCGCGCGCCCAAGTTCCCGATGCCGCCCGCCCCGGCCAGCCCCGTATCGGGATGGTCTCGCTCGGCTGCCCCAAGGCGCTGGTCGACAGCGAGCGCATCCTGACGCGGCTGCGCGCCGAGGGCTACGCGATCTCGCCGGACTATGCCGGCGCGGACGCGGTGATCGTGAACACCTGCGGGTTCCTCGACAGCGCCAAGGCCGAAAGCCTCGACGCCATCGGCGAGGCGCTGCGCGAGAACGGGCGCGTGATCGTGACGGGCTGCCTCGGCGCCGAGCCCGACTACATCACCGGCGCGCACCCCAAGGTGCTGGCCGTGACCGGCCCCCAGCAATACGAGCAGGTGCTCGACGCGGTGCATGGCGCCGTGCCGCCCGCGCCCGACCCGTTCATCGATCTCCTGCCGCCCGCCGGCATCAAGCTGACGCCGCGGCACTACAGCTACCTCAAGATCGCCGAGGGCTGCGACCACAAGTGCCGGTTCTGCATCATCCCCGACATGCGCGGCCGGCTGGTCTCGCGCCCGGTCAAGGCGGTGATGCGCGAGGCCGAAAAGCTGGTCGAGGCGGGCGTGAAGGAGATCCTGGTGATCTCGCAGGACACCTCGGCCTATGGCACGGACTGGAAAGGGAGGGACTCGAAGTTTCCGATTCTCGATCTATCCAGAGAGTTGTCCACATTGGGCGCATGGATTCGCTTGCACTATGTCTATCCCTACCCGCATGTGCGCGAGCTGATCCCGCTAATGGCCGACCCCGCGAACGGCCTCCTGCCCTACCTCGACATCCCGTTCCAGCACGCCCACCCCGAGGTGCTGAAGCGCATGGCCCGCCCCGCCGCGGCGTCGCGCACGCTGGACGAGATCGCGGCCTGGCGGCGCGACTGCCCAGACATCACGCTGCGCTCCACCTTCATCGTCGGCTACCCCGGCGAGACCGAGGCCGAGTTCCAGACGCTGCTTGACTGGCTGGACGAGGCGCAGCTCGATCGGGTGGGCTGCTTCCGCTACGAGAACGTCGCCGGCGCCCGGTCGAACGCGCTGCCGGACCACGTGCCCGACGAGGTGAAGGAGGAGCGGTTCCATCGCTTCATGGAAAAGGCGCAGGCCATCTCCGAGGCCAGGCTGGCCGCCAAGGTCGGGCAGCGCATGACGGTGCTGGTGGACACGGTCGACGACGAGGGCGCGACCTGCCGCACCAAGGCCGACGCGCCCGAGATCGACGGCAACCTCTACATCGACGCGGGCTTCGAGGGGCTGCAGCCCGGCGATCTCGTCGAGGTCGAGGTGGAGGAGGCGGGCGAGTACGACCTCTGGGGTCGCCGGCTGGCTTGAAGGCCGCCCCGCGCCGCGGCTAGGCTGGCGCCATGATCCACGTCACCACCACCTGCCCCGACCGCGCCAGCGCCGAGCGGCTGGCCCGCGCCGCGCTGGCCGAGCATGTCACCGCCTGCGCCAACATCCTTGGCGGGGTGCGCAGCCTCTACCACTGGCAGGGCGAGATCGCCGAGGACGACGAGGTGATGGTGATCTTCAAGACCTCCGAGGCAGCGCGGCCGGCGCTGGTCGCCTTTCTCGAGGCGGAACACCCCTATGACGTGCCGGTCATCACCTGGGAGCGGCTGGACACCACGCCCGACGCGGCGGCCTGGCTCGCCCGCGAGACCCGCTGAGCGCGGTCAGCCGCCCTGCGACGCCAGGACCCGGGCGAAGACATCGGCGTTGGGGCAGGCCGCGGGCGGGTCGGCCGCGCCGTCCTCCTGCCGCGCCATCCAGCAGTCGCAGCCCTCGGTCCAGCCGCAGCCGCGGCAGGCCTGCACCAGCCCGGCCCAGTCGCCGGACGAGATCACGCCGGCCTCCAGCGCCTGCTGCATGTCGGCGCCGGTCCTGTGGGCCATGGTGACGGCAAGCCAGTAGTGCCGCTTCTCGTCGCCGAGCGGCTGCGGGCGGGGATCGGGGCCGGTCATTCGGCGGCGAGGCCGCGCAGGAGGTCGCCGTTGCGGCAGTAGCCCGGCGCGGCGTCGGCCTCCTTGTGGCGGTCGAGCCAGTGGGCGCAGCCGGTCGGGTCGGCGCAGCCGGTGCAGGCCAGCAGCATCTCCTCGCGCAGCTCGGGCGGCAGGTCGCCGCGCAGCTCCGCATCGTCGAGATCGGCGCCCAGCGTCCGGGCCATCCGGGTCATCAGCGCCTCGTGTCGGTCGCGCGTGGTCTTGCCCTGCATGGGCGCATCCCCTCTGTTGTCGGTGCCAAGGGCTCCCTTCCCGACCCCCACGCTACGCGGGCCGCCAAGGGGCGCCTTGACGCAGATCAAGTGCCGGGGGCGGCGAGCGCGCGGAGGGTGCGGCGGACGACCTCGATCCGGGCGGCGTTCGGCGGGTGCGTCGACAGGAACTCGCGCGCCGGGTCGGGGATGCGGGTGAAGAACTCGGCGCCCACCAGCGGGTCGTAGCCGGCGCGGACGGCGATGATCGTGCCGACTGCGTCGGCCTCCAGCTCGGCCTGCTGGCCGAACTCGCGGCTGGCGACGAAGGCGCCGATCTGGGCGGCCTCGCCGATCTCGGCGGCGCTGGCGCCGCCCGAGCGGGCCAGTTCCGCGAAAACGCGGGCGCCCTCGGCCGCGCGGGCCTGCGCCTGCGGGATGTGGCGGGCGATGTGGTGGCCGGCCTCGTGGCCCATGATGAAGGCCAGCTCGTCGGTGTTCCGCGCCACCGCGATCAGGCCGAGGGTAAAGATGATGGCCGGCTGCCCGTTGGGGTCGATCAGGTGGAAGGCGTTCACCCCGCTTTCCGGCGCCCGGTCGACGTAGATGGCGAAATCGCACGGCTGGTCGGGGGTTTCCTCGCGGCAGACCTGTTCGGCCACCGGTTCCACCCGGGCCACCACCTCGTCGAAGTTGCGCACCGCCTGCCGGGCGCGGGCGGCCAGCTCCGCCTCGCTGGGCGGGCCGGGCGGCGGCGGGGACAGGGCCGGGACGCAGGCCGACAGGGCGGCGGCGGCCACGAGAATCAGGGCGGGGAGGCGCATGGGGCCCTCTTGTCTGCTCGGGCGGACCGTAGAGGCGCGGCCGGCGGGGTCCAGCCCCGATCACGGGCTTGTGGCGCGGCGTCGCGGTTGACGGCGGGTCACCGCCGCATAGGTGCCATGGCATGAGCCAGACCCGCATCCTCTACAACGACCGCTGCCCGATCTGCCGGGCCGAGATCGCCCATTACCGCCGCCGCGCCGAGACGACGGGCGCCGCGCTGGTGTTCGAGGACCTGAACCGCGCCGACCTGGGCGGCTGGCGTCTGACCCCCGACCAGGCCAGGCGCCGGATGCACGCGGCCCTGCCCGACGGGACCATCGTGAGCGGCATCCCGGCCTTCGCGGCCATCTGGGCGGCGCTGCCCGGCATGGGGTGGCTGGCGCGGCTGGTGATGCTGCCGGGGGTGCGGGGGGTGGCCGACCTGCTGTACAACCGGGTCGCGGCGCCCTGGCTCTACCGCCGCCAGATGCGGCGCGAGGCGCGTGGGCTTGCGGGGACGGGCGGCGGGGCCTAGGCTCGGCCCCATGTTCACCATCGAGCACGAGTTCGACGCGACCGTGATCACCCTCGTCGACGACGGCGAGGCCGGGCAACCCCTGCAGGAAGACGTGACCATCGCGGCCTTCGCCGAATGCGTCACCGTCACCCAGTACGACGCCCGCACCGACCGCGAGCAGGTGGTGACGCTGTCGATGGCGCAGCTGCGCGACCTCGCCGCGGCGCTGGATCTGCCCGAAGGGGTCTACCGGCTGGAGCGCGGCGACTAGTCGAGCCGGATGGCCTTGTCGCGGCCCGTCGCGCCCCGGATCAACGTCAACCGCGACTTTGACACGCCCAGCGCCTCGGCCATCAGCGCGAGGATCGCGGCATTGGCCGCGCCCTTGTCGGCGGGGGCGGTGACATGGATGCGGAGGGGCGTGCCGGGCTCGATCCGGTCGCGCGAGGCCTTGGGGGTGGCGCGTATCAGGAACACCGCGCCGGGCACGGCAAGCGCGCTGAGATCCGGCAGATCCCTTTTCATTCCGCAACCTTTCCCCAGACCTGTCCACACCCCCGCATCGGCCATGGACAGCGCCCTGCGGCGCCCGCCATACTGTGGCCGAACGGGACGGGGAGGGCCAGATGGCGACCGGGTTCTACGTCAACGAGCGCTGCTTCTGGCATTCGGGCGGCAACTACAGCTTTCTGGTCCGGGTCGGCGGGCTGATGCAGCCCCCGGCGGCCGGCGGCCTGCCCGAGAACCCCGAGACCAAGCGGCGCTTCAAGAACCTCGTCGAGGTGACCGGGCTGATGGCCGAACTGGCCACGCCCAGCGCGCAGCCCGCGACCGAGGAGGACCTGCTGCGCATCCATCCCCGGAGCTACATCGACCTGTTCCGCCAGAAAAGCGCCGAGGGCGGGGGCGAGCTCGGCCTGCGCACCCCCTTCGGCCCCGACGGCTTCGAGATCGCGGCGCTGTCGGCGGGGCTGACCAAGGCGGCGCTGTTCGACGTGCTGCAGGGGCGGCTCGACAACGCCTATGCCCTGTCGCGCCCGCCGGGGCACCATTGCCTGCCGGATTTCCCCAACGGCTTCTGCCTGTTGAACAACATCGCCATCGCGCTGGAATCGGCCCGGGCCGCGGGGCTGACCGACCGGGTTGCGGTCATCGACTGGGACGTGCACCACGGCAACGGCACCGAGGCGATCTACTACGAGCGGCCCGACACGCTGACGATCTCGATCCACCAGGAACGCAACTACCCCCGCGACTCGGGCGATTTCGAGGACCGCGGCGCGGGCGCGGGCGCGGGCTGCAACCTCAACATCCCGCTGCCGCCGGGCGGGGGGCACGCGACCTATCTCGAGGCGTTCGAGCGGCTGGTGATCCCGCAGCTCTACGCGTTCCAGCCCGACGCGATCGTGGTCGCCTGCGGCTTCGACGCCTCGGGGGTCGACCCGCTGGGCCGCATGATGGCGGGGTCCGACACCTTCCGCGCGCTGACCGAGATGACGATGGAGGCCGCCGGCGACCTGTGCGAAGGCAAGCTCGTGCTGACCCACGAGGGCGGCTATTCCGAGGCGCATGTGCCGTTCTGCGGCCACGCGGTGCTCGAGGCGCTGTCGGGCAGCGACATCACCGCCCCAGACCCGCTGAAGGAACGGCTCGACAGCCAGCAGCCCGGGCCGCGTTTCGAGGCCTATTGCTCGACCCTTCTGGCCGAGATGGAGGCCGCGCTCGACCCCTGAGCGCCGCACCGCGGGCCGCGTTGACTTCGCCCGCCCCGGACGGCAGGTTGCGGCCCAACATCGGACAAGCAGAGGATCGCCCAGATGAAAAAGGTCTACGGCTCGGCGAAAGAGGCGCTCGACGGGGTTCTGTTCGACGGCATGTTGATCGCCTCGGGGGGCTTCGGCCTCTGCGGCATCCCCGAGCTGCTGATCGAGGGCATCGTCGAGTCGGGCGTCAAGGACCTGACCGTCGCCTCGAACAACGCCGGCATCGACGGCTTCGGCCTCGGCAAGCTGCTGGCGACCCGGCAGGTGAAGAAGATGATGTCGTCCTACGTGGGCGAGAACGCGGAATTCATGCGCCAGTACCTGTCGGGCGAGCTGGAGCTGGAGTTCAACCCGCAGGGCACGCTGGCCGAGCGCATGCGCGCGGGCGGCGCGGGCATCCCCGGCTTCTACACCAAGACCGGCGTCGGCACCGTCATCGCCGAGGGCAAGGAGCACAAGGACTTCGACGGGCAGACCTACATCCTCGAGCGGGGCATCTTCGCCGACCTGTCCATCGTCAAGGCGTGGAAGGCCGACGAGACCGGCAACGCGGTGTTCCGCAAGACTGCCCGCAACTTCAACCCGCCGGCGGCCATGTGCGGCAAGGTCTGCATCATGGAGGTGGAGGAGATCGTCCCGACCGGCAGCCTCGACCCCGACACCATCCACCTGCCGGGCATCTACGTGCACCGCCTGATCCAGGGCGAGCACGAGAAGCGCATCGAGCAGCGCACCACGCGGCCGCGCGCCGCCTGAGCCCGTGGGCGCCTCCCCCTACAGCGGCCGGCCCCAGCGTGCCTTCTGGCGCGGGGGCGTGGCCGGGGTGGGGCCCCTCGACCTGCCCGACCTCTACCGCCCGCGCTTTCCGATCACGCCCGAGACCCGCGTCTTTACCGCGGGCTCCTGTTTCGCAAGCCATGTCGGCGCGGCGCTGAAGGGCGCGGGGCTCAAGGTGATCGACGCCGAGCCCGCCCCGCGCGGGATGCCGCCCGAGGTGGCGCGGCGCTTCGGCTACGGCGTCTACGCGGCGCGCTTCGGCAACATCTACACGGTGCGGCAGTTCCGCCAGCTGGTCGAGGAGGTGCTGGGCCTGCGCACCCCCGCCCTGCCCGTCTGGGAAAAGGACGGCCGCCACTGGGACGCGCTGCGCCCCGGGGTGGAGCCCGAGGGGCTGGCGTCGCCCGAGCAGGTCGCCGAGATGCGCGCCCAGCACCTTGCCGCGCTGGCCGGCGCGCTGCGCGAGGCCGAGGTGATCGTCTTTACCCTGGGCCTGACCGAAGCCTGGGAGCACCGCGAGACCGGCACCGTCTACCCCACCGCCCCCGGCACCATCGCGGGGGCGTGGGACCCCGACACCATCGCGTTCCGCAACCACGGCGTGGCCGAGGTGCTGGAGGATTTCACGGCGCTGGAGGGGCTGCTCGCGCAGGTGAACCCGGATCTGCGCTGGCTCCTGACGGTGTCGCCGGTGCCGCTGGCCGCGACGGCCACCGACGACCACGTGCTGACCGCCACGGCGCGGTCCAAGGCCGTGCTGCGGGTGGTCTGCGACATCCTCCGCGACAGCTCGGAGCGGATCGACTACTTCCCCTCCTACGAGCTGGTCATGTCGCCCGCCCACCCGTCGGGCGCCTTCACGGGCGACCTGCGCAGCGTGCGGCCCGAGGTGGTGGAGGGGATCATGGGCCTGTTCCTCGCCGCCCACGGCCTTGCGCCGCTGCCCGAGGCCGGGGCACCCGCCGGGACGCCGGACGCCGCCGACGCGGCGATCTGCGAGGACATCCTGCTGGATGCCTTCCGCCCATGACCGCGCCGCGCCGGATCGCCGTCGTCGGAACCTCGAACACCGGCGCGCTGAAATACGCCGCCGACACCATCGCGGCCGAGTTTCCCGACCTCGCCGTGACCTTCTACGGCCTGCCCGGCGGCAAGTTCGCCGAGGCCGCGGTGGATGCCGAGGGGCGGTTCCGCCCCGCCCCCGGCGACGCCGAGACCGCCCGCCTCGCCGCGCGGATCAACGGCACCGAGGCGCTGGACCTGACCGAAATCGACGCGACCTTCGTCATCTCGGACACGCTGGGCATGGCGCAGACCCTGTTCCTCGCGGCCCGCTGCGACGTGGTCGACTGGCCGACGCGGCGCGACCTGCCGCTGATCTCGGCCGCCTGCTTCCAGGCCGCGATGGAGACCGCCATCGCCGACCGCGTCGACCTCCTCGCGCGGCAGTTCCGCGGCGTCGCGCCCCTCTATGCCGCGCTGGCCCCCTACCCGTCTGTCGCCGTCACCCGCACCGGGCCGCACCGGCAGGAACCCTATGCCTCGGCCGCCCGCGCGCCCGAGATCGGGCGCGTCCACACGCTCTACCGCGCGGCGCTGACCCACGCGCTGGCGCGGCGCGGCATCACCTTCGTGCCGCAGCCCGAGGAGACCGTGGCGGCGCCGTTCCTGACCAAGCCCGCCTACGCGGTGGGCGCGATGGATTTCCGCGCCGAGGGCCGCATTCTTGACGATCACCGGCACATGAACGCGGCGTTTGGCGCTTCGCTTTTCCGCGCCTTTGCGCTAGCCCTTGCCGCGACAGAATTCCCGACCCCGGATACCAAGGAGTGACGCCCATGTGGGACCGCAACCAGATGGCCGCCCGCGCCGCGCAGGAGCTGCGCGACGGCATGTACGTGAACCTCGGCATCGGCATCCCGACGCTGGTGTCGAACTACATCCCCGAGGGGATGACGGTGACGCTGCAGTCGGAGAACGGGATGCTGGGCATGGGCCCGTTCCCGTATGAGGGCGAGGAGGACCCCGACCTGATCAACGCCGGCAAGCAGACGATCACCGAACTGCCCCACACCGCCTATTTCGACAGCGCGACGTCCTTCGGCATGATCCGCGGCGGCAAGATCGCCATGGCGATCCTCGGCGCGATGGAAGTGTCGGAAAAGGGCGACCTCGCCAACTGGATGATCCCCGGCAAGCTGGTGAAGGGCATGGGCGGGGCGATGGACCTCGTTGCCGGCGTCGGCCGCGTGGTGGTGGTGATGGACCACACCAACAAGCATGGCGAGAGCAAGGTGCTCAAGGACTGCACCCTGCCGCTGACGGGCACCGGGGTGGTGGACCTCATCATCACCAACCTCGGCGTGCTGGAGGTGGTCGAGGGCGGCCTGAAGCTCCTGGAACTCGCCGACGGCGTGACCGAGGCCGAGCTCCGCGCCGCCACCGAGGCGACGCTTGTCTGAGCGCCGCCCGGCGGGCACCCTGACGTTGCAGACCGTGCCGATGCCGGGCGACACCAACTCGGGCGGCGACGTGTTCGGCGGCTGGGTCGTCAGCCAGATGGACATCGCCGCCGGCGTCACCGCGACCGACCGCGCGCAGGGCCGCTGCGCCACCGTCGCCATCGAGGCGCTGCGGTTCCACGCGCCGGTGCTGGTGGGCGACCTGTTCAGCGTGTTCACCCAGGTGACACGGACCGGGCGCACCTCGATCACCATGCATGTCGAGGCCTGGGTGCGCCGCCAGCGCACCGGCCAGCAGATGCTGGTGACCGAGGGCGACTTCACCTTCGTCGCCATCGCCGAATCGGGTGTGACCCGCCCCCTGCCCCCGGAGACCCCCGCATGACCGAGATCGCGCGCGAGATCACCGGCACCAAGGGCCGCTACGTCCTGCGCGCGGACGGCGCCGAGGCCGAGCTGACCTATTCCATCCTGTCGCCGACCCGCATCATCGCCGACCACACCGGCGTGCCCGACGCGATGCGCGGCACCGGCGCGGGCCGGCAGCTGGTCGAGCGCCTCGTGGCCGACGCCCGCGCCGAGGGGGTCAAGATCGTGGCGCTCTGCCCCTTCGTGAAGGCGCAGGCGCGGCGGCACCCCGAATGGGCGGACGTGTTCGACTGATCCGTCAGTTCACCGCGATGGGCGTGAAGACGCAGCCGTCCGACACCCGTTCCGGCGGGGTCCGGCACAGGGTGCGCGCCATCATCCAGGTCGCCAGCACCTTGGGCACGTAGTCGCGTGTCTCGGCATAGGGCGGCACGCCGCCGGCCTGCCGCACCGCGCCCTCGCCCGCGTTGTAGCCGGCCAGCGCCAGCAGCGGGTCGCCCCCGAACTCGCCCAGCAGCCAGTCGAGATAGGCGACGCCGCCGGCGATGTTCTGGGACGGGTCGAAGGGGTCATCGACCCCGAATCGCTCGGCCGTGGCCGGGATCAGCTGCATCAGCCCCTGCGCGCCCGCGTGACTGACCGCCTCGGCCCGGCCGGCCGATTCGACGGCCATGACCGCCAGCACCAGCGCGGGCGACACCTCGGTGCCGATGCTGGCCATCAGGATCTCGGTGCCGTGGCGCTCGACGATGCCGTGCAGCGTGGCCAGCCGCGGCACGCGCAGGCCCGCGGTCTCGGGGGCGGCGGCCAGCAGCTCCTGCGCGGTGTGGAACCGCCCGGGATCGGCGGGCAGCGCGGGCGAGATCGCCGACCAGAACCAGGCCGCGGTGTCCGTCGCCGCGGCCCGTGGCGCGTCGTCGGGCGGGGGCGTGAGGGGCGACACCGCCCGCGGCCCGGGCGGCGTGGTGTTCCGCGCGTGCTCCTCGGCGGTGATCTGGATGGTGATGCGCGGCCCGGTCTGGCCCGCCGTGGGGGCCACGACGCGGCGAATCCCCGGGGACGCCCCGGGCGCGGCCGCCTCCTGCGCCGCGGCACCGCCGCCCAGCGTCACGGCCAGAAACATCGCGCCAAGCCGCGCGGATAACATGCCCATTCGTCTGCCTGCCTGCTCGATCCTGCCCGCAGGGCCCTTGTTTTCTTGGTGTCGGACTGCCTGCGAGGCGCAAGATAGCACATCCCGGACGGCCGATCTGCCCCGAAACTTCCGCACACAATTCCCAAACATTTCCCGGCGCAGCCCAATTCCCGCCCCGATCCGAGGGGAAAACAGGCTCATCCGAACCGGCGCAGACACGCAAGAGACCGGTGAGGCAAACGCAGAACGCAAAACCTGGAGAGTAGACAAATGACCAACCTGATCAAGAACTTCGCCAAGTCCGAGTCCGGTGCCGTGACCGTTGACTGGGTCGTGCTGACCGCCGCCCTCGTGGGCCTGGGCCTGGCCGTGATGGCCGTCGTCTCGGGCGGTGTGCAGGACCTCTCGGGCGAAATCCAGACCGCCCTGGGCGCCCAGAACCCCGGTGGCACCGATGGCGTCCCCGCCTTCGGCACCGCGATCATCGGTGGCGGCGACACGCTGGCCGACTGATCCCGGACGGGCTGGCCCAACACCAGTTCACGAATTGGCCGCGAGCACCGCTCGCGGCCTTTTCGCGTCCGGGATGCGCCCGCGCGCCCCGCGGCGCGGCCGTCCCGGGCGCAGGCGCAGCTCGCGCCCCGGACGTGTCTCCGCCGCCCGCCCGCGCGCCTGGCCCCCGCGCGCGCCGGTCAGCCCCGGGGCCTGTCGGACAGGCCCGGCGGCAGGGCAAACGCCCCGAAACATCCTTACAGAAATCGCAAACATTTCCCGGCGCGGCCCCATTCCCGCCCTGATCGGCCGGCAAAACAGGGTCATCGCAACCAGAGCGGCACGCACCACACCGTCACGCCCCGCTCGAACCTGAACCTGGAGAGTAAACAATGACCAACCTGATCAAGAACTTCGCCAAGTCCGAATCCGGCGCCGTGACCGTTGACTGGGTCGTGCTGACCGCCGCCCTCGTGGGCCTGGGTCTCGCCGTGATGGCCGTCGTCTCGGGCGGCGTGCAGGACCTCTCGGGCGAAGTGCAGGCCGCGCTCGGCGCCCAGAACCCCGGTGGCACCGATGGCGTTCCGGCCTTCGGCACCGCGATCATCGGCGGCGGCGACACCCTGGCCGACTGATCCCGGGTCTTTCCCAGCAGAACTTCACGATCGGGCCGCGAGCATGTCTCGCGGCCCTTTCGCATGGCGCACCACCCCGGCGGCCGGCGTCTGACGATCGCCCCGCCCGCCGCCCGATCATCGGGGCCCTTGTCTCCGGGTTTTCCCGAACCGGGCCAAATTAGGCCCAAATTCCATGGGACGTATGGGCATCCCTCGGCCCCGGCCCCCGCCGGGCAGGCGATCTGTGCAGTACGAAAAACGGAGCACCACCATGATTACCTACCTCAAGACCTTCGCCACGTCCGAATCCGGCGCCGTCACCGTCGACTGGGTTGTCCTGACCGCGGCCCTCGTGGGCCTCGGCCTGGCCGTGATGGCCGTGGTGTCCGGCGGCGTCCAGGACCTCTCGGGCGAGGTCCAGGCCGCCCTCGGCGCGACCGATCCGGGCGACGGCACCTTCTTCGTGAACCCGATCATCGGCGGCGGCGACACGCTGGCCGACTGATCCTCGATCCCCCGACACGGCAGCGGGCCGCGCGGCGATCGCGCGGCCCGCCGCATGACGGGGCCGGCCGTGGGTGCCCGGCCCATTCCGTCCGCAGGCGAAACAATTCCGCCGCAGCACCACGAAAACGCCAGATTTTCGGAACAGCCTTGGCGAGGCAGGTTCAGTCCCGGCGCCGTATCTGCGGCCGGTCGGGGCAAATACAGGAAAGGACCGATGCAATGAGACTGGTTTTCGGATTGGTGCTGATCCTCGGCGTTGGCCTTGCGGGCTTTGCCGTGAAGGTCGCCATGGAACGTTTCGAGCAGTACCAGGCGGCGCTGGCCCAGCAGCAGACCGCGATCGTGCCGACCACGCAGGTCTTCGTCGTCACGCGCCAGCTGCGCTACGGCGAGCGGCTGACCCCGGCGGACGTGCAGGCCGTGCGCTGGCCGGCCGACTTCGTGCCCTTCGGCGCCTTCACCGAGGCGGACGCGATCTTCCCGCCCGGCGAGGAGGGCTCCCGCACCGTCCTGCGCACCATGGAGCAGCACGAGCCGCTGCTGATCAGCAAGGTCACGGGCCCCGGCGAGGACGCCGGCGTCGCCTCGCGCCTCGAGGCCGGCACCCGCGCCTTCACCCTGCAGATCGACGTGATCGCGGGCGTGTCGGGCTTCCTGCGGCCGGGCGACCGGGTCGACGTCTACTGGACGGGCACCGGGCGGAACGGCGAAAGCGTCACCCGCCTGCTGCGCTCGTCGCTGCAGATCATGGCGCTCGACCAGACCGCCGACGAGGAGCGCAACAACCCCATCATCGCGCGCACCATCACCTTCGCCGCCCAGCCCGAGGACATCGCGGCGCTGACCCAGGCGCAGGCCGCCGGCCGGCTGACGCTGGCGCTGGTGGGCCTGAACGACGAGACCGAGATCGAGCCGGTCGAGGTGTCCCGCGACGCGCTGCTCGGCGCCCGCGAGGAAGTGGCCGAGGCGGTCGAAGGCCCGCGCATCTGCACCGTGCGCCAGCGCAACGGCGCCGACGTGGTGGTGGTTCAGGTGCCCTGCACCAACTGACCCCGCCCCCGACATCCCGCGCGGCCCGGCAGGCTAACCCCTGCCGGGCCGCTGCCGATTTTCCGAGGCAGTTGTGGAAAAAGCACATGAACAGGCCGCGTCAATTGACTGATTCTTGCGCGGAATCCGTTTTTGAGGCAGGGTGCGATGAAAGATGGCGCGTCAAGACGCCGGCAGAGCAGTCATAGAGGCAGGATCACCATGTCCCTGAAGCATTTTCTGCGCGCATGCGTGGTGGGTTGCGCGCTCGCCGTCATTCCGGCGGCCGGCGCCGACGCCCAGGGCCTGAGGGTCGTCGAGGGTCAGACCTCGGCCACGCTCTCGGTGCCGATGAACCGGGCGGTCGTCGTCGAGAGCGACCTGCTCTTCGCCGAGATCAGCGTCGCCAACCCCTCGATCGCCGACATCGCCACCCTGTCGGAACGCACGATCTACGTGCTGGGCCGGGCACCGGGGCGGACCACCATGACGCTGCTCGGCGCCGACGGGGCGCTGATCGCCAACATCGAGGTGCAGGTCGTCCCCGACGTGGCCGAACTGCGCGAACGCCTGCGCGAGATCCTGCGCGGCGAACAGATCGAGGTGCGCACCGCCAATGACGGCATCGTCCTGTCGGGCACCGTCAGCTCGGGCCGCGTGGTCGAGCGCGCGATGGAACTGGCCGACCGCTACGCGCCCGGCCGGGTGTCGAACCTGATGCTCGTCGGCGGCAGCCAGCAGGTCATGCTGCAGGTCCGCTTCGCCGAGATGAGCCGCACAGTCCGGCAGGAACTCGGGGTCCGCCTCGGCCTGACCGAGGACGCCGGCGGCACCGGGTCGACCTTCAGCGGCTCCTCGGCCCCGCCGAGCGGTGTGTTGAGCGTCGCCTCGACCTTCGGCAACGTGCGCATGAACATCATGCTCGAGGCGCTGGAAACCGAGGGCCTGGTGCGCACCCTGGCCGAGCCGAACCTGACCGCGCTGTCGGGCCAGACCGCCAGCTTCCTGGCCGGCGGCGAGTTCCCGGTGCCGACCCGGGACGAGGACGGCTCGGTGGCGGTCCAGTTCCAGCCCTTCGGCGTCGAGCTGGAATTCACGCCCACGGTCGTGGACGACGACATCATCAACCTCAGCCTGGGCGCGACGGTCAGCTCGATCGACGCCGAGATCCCGGGCAACGAAAGCGGCCTTCCGGGCCTGCGCACCCGCGAGGCATCGACCACGGTCGAGCTGCGCGACGGCGAAAGCTTCGCCATCGCGGGCCTGCTGCAGGACGACTTCCGCGATTCGATCGGCCAGGTGCCGTGGCTGGGCGATCTGCCCGTGCTGGGCGCGCTGTTCCGCTCGGCCAGCTACCAGCGCGAGCAGTCCGAACTCGTGATCATCGTCACCGCCCACATGGTGACGCCGGTCCGCGGCGAGGCGTTGGCCCTGCCCACCGACCGGGTGACGATCCCCACCGCGAACCAGCTGTTCCTGCAGGGCCGCCTCTATGGCACGCCCCAGGCGGGCGCCGCGGGCGATGTCGCGCGGCAGGACTTTTCGGGTTCCTACGGCTACGTGATGGAGTGAGAGGATGCGCCCCATGACCAGGACTGCCCGCCCCCTTGCCCTGACCGTGGCCGCCGCGCTGGCGCTGTCGGCCTGCGGCAACACCCCGCTCGGATCGCAGCTCGACGAGGGCGGGTTCGGCAACCCGACGATGAACAACATCCTCTACCACTCGGGCGAGCTGCAGTATGCCGAGGTGCTGAGCGAGCGTTTCGCCCGCGAGGTGCCGACGACGATCAACTTCGCCTTCAACTCGGCCACGCTGGACGAGGAGGCGCGCGCCGTCCTGCGCCAGCAGGCGGCCTTCATCCGGCACTTCCCCGAGGTGCGGTTCTCGGTCTACGGCCACACCGACCTGGTCGGCAGCCGCGCCTACAACCACCGGCTGGGCCTGCGCCGGGCGCGGGCCGCGGTCGACTTCCTCGTCAGCCAGGGCATCGACCGGTCCCGGCTCGAGGCGCTGGTGTCCTTCGGGGAATCGCAGCCCCTGGTGGCGACCGAGGCCGAGGAACGCCGCAACCGCCGCACCGTGACCGAGGTGTCGGGCTTCGTCGCCACGAACCCGCTGGTGCTGGACGGGCGCTATGCCCAGATCGTCTACCGGTCCTACACGACCGGCGGCGGCGGCGGCGGCGGCTCCTGAGCCACGCCGCAGGCCCGGGCGGCCACGGTCGCCCCGGCCCGACCTACAGGTCCCAGGCTGCAAACGAATCCCCCCGTTTCGTCCTATTGTTGCCTCTTTTCCCCACCATCGTCCGAGACTGAGCCCGACCGCCCCGACTCCGCCCGGAGCAGGGCGCCGGGTGCCACGACGGTGCAGGCCGTCGGGCCAGAAAGACGATCCGGGGAACCCGGGCAGTGAAGGACTTGAGGAAATGAGTAGCGGACTTGCCTTGCGATCCGAACCGGCGCCCGTCCTGGCGTGCACCGTTTCGCAGAATGTCCATCACTTCGATCTTCTGATCGAGGACATGGAGGCCGAGCTCGGCGAAGCGTGGGGCGATCTCACCTTCGACGAGGCGCGCGCCTTTCTCGACCAGCCCGACGCCTCGGCGCTCCAGTTCCTGGCGCTCGCGGTGACGGCGGAGGACGACCTCGATCTCGGGATGGTGGGCGAACTGGTGGTCGCGGCCAAGGCGCGCCGCATCCGCACGATCCTCGTCGCCCACGACCTCGGGCCCGCCGCGCTGCACGAGCTGCTGCGCCTCGGCGCCGACGATTTCGTGCCCTACCCGCTGGCCGAGGGCGCCCTGCACGACGCCATCGCCCGGGTCCGGGCCCCGCAGCCGACCCCCGAGCCGGCCGCGGCCGCCGCCCCGGTGGCCCCGGTCGTCGCCGCACAGCCGGAACCCGCCGCCCCCATGGCCATCGCGCCCCGCATCGGGGGCAAGGCCGCGGTCTTCGCGGTGCAGGGCCTGGCCGGCGGCACCGGCGCCTCGACGCTGGCGGTGAACCTGGCCTGGGAACTGGCCAATATCGACAAGCAGAGGGCGCCGTCGGTCTGCCTTCTCGACCTCGACCTGCAGGCCGGGACCGTGACCACCTACCTCGACCTGCCCCGGCGGGACACCGTGATCGAGGTGCTGCAGGACGCGCAGACGATGGATGTCGAGGCGTTCAAGCAGGCGCTTCTGGGCTACGAGAACAAGCTGTCGGTTTTCCCGGCGCCGCCCGAGCTGCTGCCGCTGGACCTGATCGGCCCGGAAGAGGTCGAGGCGCTCCTGAACCTCGCCACCCAGTGCTTCGACATCGTCGTCGTCGACATGCCGCACACCCTGGTGATGTGGACCGAGACCGTGCTGCACCGCGCGGACGTCTATTTCACCACGATGGAGCTGGACATGCGCTCGGCCCAGAACGCGATGCGCTTCATCAAGGCGTTGCGCGCCGAGAACCTGCCGGTGGAAAAGCTGAACTTCGTGCTGAACCGGGCGCCGGGCCTGACGGACCTGAACGGCAAGGGCCGGGTCAAGAAGCTGGCCGAAAGCCTGGGCGTCAAGATCGCGACCCAGCTGCCCGACGGCGGCAAGCAGGTGATGCAGGCCGGCGACCACGGCGAGCCTCTGGCCGCCACCGCCCGCAAGAACGTGCTCCGCAAGGAAATCGCCAAGCTCGCCGCGGGCCTGCACAAGGCCATGCTGGGCGAGGCCGCGGCCGCGAAGTGATCTGAAAGGGGTCTCGGATGTTCGGGAAGTACAAGAAACCGCAGCGCCCCGGGATGCCCGAGGCCGACGACGACCGCGCCGCCGCCCCCTCGCACGCCGCGGCCGACGACGCGCCCTCGGCGATGTCGCGCATCCGGCGCAAGCCGATGGTGGTGTCCGAGGTGCCGAAGACCGCCGCGCAGCCCGCCGACGGCGACAAGGACATGAAGCGCCGCCAGCGTCTCGACGAGATCAAGACCGAGATGCACTCGCGGCTTCTCGACAACCTGAACCTCTCCGCGCTCGAATCCGCCAAGGAAAACGAGCTGCGCGCCGAGATCACCGCCATCGTCTCGGAACAGCTGACCGAGATGGGCGTGGTCCTGAACCGCGAGGACCGCCAGACCCTCAACGTCGAGCTGTTCGACGAGGTCACGGGCCTGGGCCCGCTCGAGCCGCTGCTGAAGGACGAGGGCGTCAACGACATCCTGGTGAACGGCCCCAATCGCGTGTTCGTGGAACGCAAGGGCCGGCTGGAACTGACCGACGTCCGGTTCAAGGACGAGCGCCACCTGCTGCGCATCATCGACAAGATCGTGTCGGCCGTGGGCCGCCGCGTGGACGAATCGAACCCCTACGTCGACGCCCGCCTCAAGGACGGCTCGCGCTTCAACGCGATGGTGCCGCCGGTGGCGGTGGACGGCTCGCTGGTCTCGATCCGGAAGTTCAAGAAGGAAAAGCTGGGCATCGACGACCTGGTCCGGTTCGGCGCCTTTTCCGAGGAAATGGCCGCCTACCTCCAGGCCGCCGTCGCCACCCGGCTGAACGTGATCGTCTCGGGCGGTACCGGTTCCGGTAAAACGACGACGCTCAACGCGCTGTCCTCCTTCATCGACAACAAGGAACGCATCCTGACGATCGAGGACACGGCGGAACTTCAGCTCCAGCAGGTCCATGTGGGCCGGATGGAAAGCCGCCCGCCGAACGTCGAGGGCAAGGGCGCCGTGACCCAGCGCGACTGTCTCAGGAACGCGCTGCGGATGCGTCCCGACCGCATCATCGTCGGCGAGACCCGCGGCGAGGAAGTGATCGACATGCTGCAGGCCATGAACACCGGCCACGACGGGTCGATGACCACGATCCACGCCAACAACGCGCGCGACGCCTGCTCGCGCCTGGAAAACATGGTCGCCATGGCCGGCATCGAGATGCCGCTCAAGGCCGTGCGCGCCCAGATCGCCAGCGCCGTGAACCTGATCGTGCAGGCCAGCCGCCTGCAGGACGGCAGCCGCCGCATGGTCTCGATCACCGAGATCACCGGTATGGAGGGCGAGGTCATCTCGATGCAGGAGGTGTTCCGCTACCAGCGCACCGGCCTGAAACCCGACGGCACCATCATCGGCCATTTCACGGCCTGCGGCGTGCGCTCGCACTATTCGGAACGCTTCCGGCAGTGGGGCTACGACCTGCCGGCGTCGATCTACGAACCCATCGCGGCGGAGTAACGCGACATGCAGCTCTCCATCGAACCGCTCATCTACATCGGCATCTTCGTCGGCGTCATCATGCTGGTCGAAGGCGTCTACCTGGCGATCTTCGGCAAGTCGATCAGCCTGAACGCGCGCGTCAACCGACGCCTCGCCATGCTGGAAAAAGGCACCTCGCGCGAGGACGTGCTGGCCAAGCTCCGCAAGGAGATGAACCAGCACAAGGGCTCGGTCCGGCTGCCGCTCTACGCGCTGATCGCCGACAAGGCGCAGAAGGCCAACATCGCCTTCACCCCCGGCCAGCTGATGCTGGTGATGCTGGGCCTCGGCGTCGCGGCCTTCCTGATGCTGACGATCATGACCACGGCGTCGTTCCCGATCCGGCTGCTGGTCGCGGTAGCCATGGGCGTCGGCGGCGTCTACTACTGGGTCAACAGCAAGGCCAAGAAACGCATGGCCATGATCGACGAACAGCTGCCCGACGCGGTGGAACTGATGGTGCGCAGCCTGCGCGTCGGCCACCCCTTCGTGTCCGCGATCAACACCGTGGCCAAGGAAATCGCCGACCCGCTGGCCTCGGAACTGGGCGTCATCGCCGACGAGGCCGCCTATGGCCGCGACGTGTCCGAGGCGATCCGCGCCATGGCCGAGCGGCTGGACAGCCAGGACCTGCGCTTCCTCGCGGTGGCCGTGGGCATCCAGCAGAAATCGGGCGGCAACCTCGCCGAGATCCTCGCCGGCCTGGCCAGCGTGATCCGCGCCCGCTTCAAGCTGTTCCGCAAGGTCAAGGCGATCACCGCCGAGGCCAAGTGGTCGGGCACCTTCCTGTCGGTGTTCCCGCTGCTGGCGCTGGTCGGCATCAACGTGATGCAGCCCGACTACTACGACGAGGTCATGGGCACGCCCGTCTTCATCCCGGCCTGCGCCGTGGTGGCGGTCATGCTGTTCATGAACATGATGTTCATGAAGATGCTCGTTAACATCAAGGTGTGAACGGAGGGCTACGCGATGGACTTTCTCACAAGCCTCTTCGACGACGCCAACGCCTTCCTCGTGGCGCAGCTGGGCGAGATGGGGCCGCTGATCGTGGCCGGGGGTCTGGGGCTCCTGCTGATCATCGTGGCCCTGCCCTCGATGCTGTTCCGCAAGAAGGACCCGCTCGACAAGATCAAGGCGATGCGCCTGGGCACCGACGTGTCCGAGACGCCGCACGCCCTGCGCCGGGGCGGCAAGGACGAGCGCCTGAACCGCTTCGCCCAGTATCTCGAACCGCAGAACCAGGCCGAATACAGCGCCGCGCAGATGACGCTGGTGCGCGCCGGCTACCGCTCCAAGGGCGCGGTGCAGACCTTCCACTTCGCCCAGTTCGCGCTCGGCATCGGGGGGCTGCTCCTCGGCACGCTGTTCGTGATCCTGTCGGGCGGCGGCACGGCCCAGAGCTCGATCATGACCGTTCTCATCCCCGGCGCCGTCGGCTATTATGCCCCGAAATACTGGGTGCAGCGCCGGGTCCAGAGCCGCGAGGGCGAGATCACGGCCGGCTTCCCGGATGCGCTCGACCTGATGCTGGTCTGCGTCGAGGCGGGCCAGTCGCTCGACCAGGCGATCATCCGCGTCGCCAAGGAGATCCGCGCCGGCTATCCCGCGCTGTCGGAGGAATTCGAGATCGTCGCCTACGAGATGAAGGCCGGCAAGGACAAGTCGCGGGTGCTGCGCGACATGGGCGAGCGCGTCGGCATCCAGGACGTGAACAGCTTCGTCACCACACTGATCCAGTCGGCCACCTTCGGCACCTCGATCGCCGAGGCGCTCCGGGTCTACGCCGACGAGATGCGCGACAAACGGGTGATGCGGGCCGAGGAAAAGGCGAACAAGCTGCCCACGAAGCTGACGCTCGGGACGATGATGTTCTGCCTGCCGCCGCTGCTGATCATCCTGATCGGGCCGTCGGTCTACGGCATCGCCCAGAACCTGTCGGGGGGCGTCGGGCCGTGACGGTCCGACGCGGGGCGCCCCCGCGCTGACATGGAGGGCATGATGAGGGGGCTCATCATCCTGACGACCTGCGCAGGCCTCGGGGCCTGCGTCGGCACATCGGACCCGGCGCGGCTCGACCCGCTGGAGCAGGCCATGGAGGTGGCCGCCCCCGAGGGCACCGTCGTCCTGCGCGAGGGCGTGGACCAGCTCCTCGTCGGCGACCGGCTGATGGACGCGGGCCAGCACCAGCTGGCGCTGCGGGCCTATTACCGCGCCGCCGCCGAGCGCGGGCTCGACGCCGAGATCCTCACCGCGATCGGGTCGGCCAACCTGCGCCTCGGCCGGGTCGGCCAGGCCGAGGACCAGTTCCGCCAGGCGCTGGACGACGACGACCGCTTCGTGCCGGCCTGGAACAACCTGGGCGTCGCGCTGATGGAGCAGGGCGAATACGGCGAGGCGCGGCGCGTGTTCGAGCAGGCCTTCGCGCTGGATAGTGGCCGTTCGGACGCGATTCGCGACAACCTGCGACTGGCTATCGCGCGAATGGAAAATAACGTCTATAGTGAAGCCAATAACCAGAATGGCCCCGGGCTGATCCGGCGCGGTGGGGGGGTCTACGTCCTCCTTGCCGACCCGTGAGAGGGATCGGGGCCTTGAGACCGAGCAGTAAGAGGTCGCCCATGATGCTCCGCCCCCGGACCCTTCCGGTGGTCGCGCTCGCACTGGCCGCATTGGCCGGATGCGACGCTGCCCGCTCGCCCGATGTCGACCGGGCACTCGACCCCATGAACGTCATCGACGAGTCGAACCTCGGCGACATCATGCTGACCGCGGCCGCCCCGGAGGAGGCCGTGGCCTACTTCCAGCGCGCCGTCGGCGAGCAGCCCGACCGCGTCGACCTGCGCCGCGGCCTCGCCGCCAGCCTGGTGCGCGCCGGCCGTGCCGACGAGGCGGTGCCGCTCTGGCGCGAGATCGTCGACAGCGACGGCGCAATCGAGCAGGACCGCATCGACTATGCCGGCGCGCTGATCCGCACCGGCGACTGGGACGAGGCCGAGCGCCAGCTGGACCTGGTGCCGCCCACCCTCGAGACCTACGAGCGCTACCGGCTCGAGGCGATGGTGGCGGACTCGAACCAGGAATGGGACCGCGCCGACCATTTCTACGAAACCGCCGTGGGCCTGACCACGCGGCCGGCCAACGTGTTGAACAACTGGGGCTACTCGCGCCTGAGCCGGGGCGAGTACCGGGGCGCCGAGGAGCTGTTCCTCGAGGCGATCCGCTACGACCCCGACCTGTTCACCGCCAAGAATAACCTCGTGCTCGCCCGCGCGGCGCAGGGCAACTACCAGCTGCCCCTCGTCCGCATGACCGAGATCGAGCGCGCGCAGCTGCTGCACACCGCCGCGCTGGCCGCGATCCGGCAAGGCGAGACCGACATCGGCCGCGCCCTGCTGGCCGAGGCGATCGAAACCCATCCCCAGCACTTCGAGGCCGCCGTGCGCGCCCTCGACGCCCTCGACACGGAGGTTCGCGGCTGATGACGCTGTCCCTGACCCTGACCGAAGCCCTCTGGTTCCTGCCCTTCGTGCTGCCGATCTGCATCTGGGTGGCGCTGTCGGACCTGCGCGCCATGCGCATCCCCAACGTGGCCGTGCTGGCGCTGGCGGGCGTGTTCCTCGGGATCGGGCTCGTGCTGGTGCTGGGCGTCGGGGCCTGGACCTTCGAGACCTACCTGTGGCGCCTCGCGGCGCTGGGCGTCGTGCTGGTGATCGGCTTCGTGATCTCGTCGCTGGGCCTCGTCGGCGCGGGCGACGCCAAGTTCGCGGCCGCGATGGCGCCCTTCGTGGCGCCGGGCGACGGGCTGTTCTTCCTGATGCTCTTCGCGCTGGTGCTGATCGGGTCCTGGGTCACGCACCGCACCGCGGGCCGGGTGCCGGCGCTGCGGCGCGCCACCGCCGACTGGGCGTCCTGGGACCAGGGCAAGCTGTTCCCGATGGGCGTGGCGCTGGCCGGCGCGCTGGCGATCTACCTGGCGCTGGGTCTGTCCGCGGGGCTCTGAGCCCCGCCGCCTCCCCCGCCGCGCCCCGAATCCGCCGCAATCGCCCGGCAGGGTCATGCGCGTCGAGACAAGGGGTTTGACCACATGAACATGCAAGTCACGCAGCCCGAGCCCATGGCGCCCCCGCCGCTGCGCCGGCTCGCGGACACCGGGCTGACGCCCGTGATGATGCGCGACATCCTGCTCAAGACCGTCTTCCGCAAGAACGTCGAAAAGACCTCCGAGATCGCCCGGGCCGTCGCCCTGCCGATCCCGCTGACGCAGGAGCTGATCGACAACCTGCGCGAGATGGGTCTGATGCAGGCCACCGGCACGCTGCACGCCACCTCCAGCTCGGAAATGGGCTTCCAGCTGACCGACGGCGGCAAGGCGCGCGCGCTCGATGCGCTGTCGCAGTCGGAATACTACGGGCCGATGCCGGTGCCGCTCGAGGACTACAAGGCGCAGGTCAAGCGCCAGTCGATCCGCGACATCAAGCTGACCCGCGACATGCTGGAACGGTCCATGGGCCACCTGATCCTGCCCAAGGGCCTGATCGACCAGCTGGGCCCGGCCGTGGGCTCGGGGCGGTCGGTGCTGATGTACGGCCCGCCCGGCAACGGCAAGTCCTCCATCGCCGAGGGCATCCGCAAGGCCATGGGCGACAACATCTTCGTCCCCCACGCGCTGTCCTACGCGGGGCAGGTCATCACGCTGTTCGACCCCATCGTCCACAGTCCGGTCAAGCAGGACGAGGACGCCACCGGCACCAGCCCGCTGCGCAAGGCCTCGGCGCGCTTCGACACCCGCTACATCCTGTGCACCCGGCCCACGGTGATGACGGGCGGCGAACTGACGCTGTCGATGCTCGACCTCAACTACAACGCGGTCAGCCGTACCTACCAGGCCTCGCTCCAGCTGAAGTCCACCGGCGGCGTGTTCATCGTCGACGACCTTGGCCGCCAGGAAGAGCCGCCGCAGGCGCTCATCAACCGCTGGATCGTTCCGATGGAGATGGGCTACGACATCCTCGCCCTGCAGTCGGGCGAGAAGTTCGAGGTGCCCTTCGACACGCTGGTGGTGTTCTCGACCAACTTCCACCCCAACGACATCTTCGACCAGGCGGCGCTGCGCCGGATCTTCTTCAAGGTCAAGATCGACGGCCCGACGCAGGAGCAGTTCCTCAAGATCTTCGCCATGGTCGCCAAGAAGAAGGGCGTGCCGCTGGACGAGGCGTCGCTGATCCACCTGCTTAAGACCAAGTACCCCACGATCGACCACATCTACGCGAACTACCACCCGGTGTTCCTGTGCGACCAGATCAAGGCGATCTGCGAATTCGAGGGCATCCCCTACCAGATGCGCCCCGAATTCATCGACCGCGCCTGGGAGAACCTGTTCGTGAAGCAGGAGAAGATCATCCACTGAAGGCGCGCGAAACTGCAGTTTCGCGGCACGGAAAACTGCAGTTTTCCCCTTCGACTTGCTGCAGCAAGACGCCCCCGGTGGCCAATCGCGCGGCAACGGTTATCTAGGGGGGCATGACGCGCCCCCTGCCCCCCGCCATAACAGGCTGGTTCACCGCCCGCGGCTGGTCCATCCACCCCCACCAGCAGGCCATGCTGGACAGGGCCGCGGCCCCCTGCCAGCTCCTGATCGCGCCCACGGGCGGCGGCAAGACCATGGCGGGCTTCCTGCCCACGCTGGCCGAACTGGCCGACGGCAGCCGCGCGGGCCTGCACACCCTCTACGTCTCGCCCCTCAAGGCGCTGGCCGCCGACATCAAGCGCAACCTCACCGGCCCCATCACCGACATGGGCCTGCCCATCCGCGTCGAGGACCGCACCGGCGACACCTCCTCCCACACCAAGCGCCGCCAGCGCGCCGACCCGCCGCACATCCTGCTGACGACGCCGGAGTCGCTCGCCCTCCTCGTCTCCTACGAGGACGCCCACCGCACCTTCGCGGGCCTCCAGCGCATCATCGTCGACGAGATCCACGCGCTGGCCGAGTCCAAGCGCGGCGACCAGCTCATGCTCGCCCTCTCGCGCCTGTCCGCGCTCGCCCCCGGCCTCCGACGCGTCGGCCTGTCGGCCACCGTCGAGGACCCCGCCGCCATCGCCCGCCTGCTGGCCCGCCACCCCGACCCCTGCGAGATCCTGCAGGCCGACCCCGGCCCCGACCCCGACATCGCCATGCTGACGACCGAGGCGCCCCCACCGTGGTCCGGCGGCGGCGGCAAATACGCCATTCCCGCCGTGCTGGAGCAGGTCAAACGCCACCGCACCACGCTGATCTTCCACAACACCCGCGCGCAGGCCGAGCTGTTCTTTCACCACCTCTGGCTGGCCAACGACGCGCAGCTGCCCATCGGCATCCACCACGGCGCACTGGCCCGCGAGCAGCGCGAAAAGGTGGAACAGGCGATGGTCGACGGGCGGCTGAGGGCCATTGTCTGCACCGGCTCGCTCGACCTGGGGATCGACTGGGGCGACGTCGACCTCGTGATCCAGGTCGGCGCGCCCAAGAACGTAAAACGCCTCGTGCAGCGGATCGGCCGCGCCAACCACCGCTACAACGCGCCCTCCAAGGCGCTGATCGTGCCCGCGAACCGCTTCGAGGTGATCGAATGCACCGCCGCGCTCGACGCCGTGCGCGCCCATGCGCTGGACGGCGACACCGACCACACCGGCCCGCTCGACGTCCTTTGCCAGCACATCCTGATCCGCGCCTGCGCCGGCCCCTTCCACGCCGACGACCTTTTCGCCGAGATCCGCACCGCCGGCGCCTATGCCGACCTGCCGCGCGCCACCTTCGACCGCTGCCTCGATTTCGCGGCCACCGGCGGCTACGCCCTCAGGGCCTACGACCAGTGGCAGCGGCTGATCCAGCGCCCGGACGGCCAGTGGCAGCTGCGCGACCCGCGCCGCGCGCTGCGGATCCGCATGAACATCGGCACCATCGTGGACGCCGACAAGATGCAGGTCCGCTACCAGCGCAGCCGCGGCGGCGCGCCCTTGGGCGAGGTCGAGGAATACTTCGCCTCGATGCTGCGCAAGGGCGACACCTTCCTGATCGGCGGCCAGATCGTGCGCTACGAGGGGATGCGCGAGATGGTGGTCGAGGTCAGCCGCACCCCCTACCTCAAGCCCAAGATCGCCACCTTCATGGGCACGAAATTCGCCACCTCCACGCAGCTGTCGGACCGCATCCTGCAGATGTTCCGGCAGGACGACTGGCCCGAGCTGCCCGGCCACACCCGCGACTGGCTCCGCCTCCAGCGCGAGGTCAGCCGCCTGCCCGAACGCGACCGCCTTCTGATCGAAAGCTTCCCCCATGACGGGCGCGAGCACGTGGTGGCCTACGGCTTCGCCGGCAAGAACGCGCAGCAGACCCTCGGCCTCCTGATCACCAAGCGGATGGAGGAGATGGGCCTGAACCCGATGGGCTTCGTCTCCACCGACTACGCGACGCTGATCTGGGGCCTCGACCCGCTGGACGACCCGCGCCCGCTGTTCACCCGCGACAACCTGGTCGAGACGATGGAGGCCTGGCTGGCCGACAACGCCGTGATGAAGCGCACCTTCAAGGGCAGCGCCATCATCGCCGGGCTGATCGACCGCAACCAGCCCGGCGGCCAGCGCAAGACCGGCCGGCAGGCAACCTTTTCCACCGACATCCTCTACGACACCCTGCGCAAGTACGACCCCGACCATGTCATGCTCGAGATCACCCGCGCCGAGGCGATGCGCGGCCTCGTCGATTTCGGCCGCATCGAGGAAATGCTGGCCCGCATCGGCGACCGCATCGACCACGCCCGCCTGACCCGCGTCAGCCCGCTGGCCGCGCCCCTGTTCCTCGAACCCGGCCGCATCCCCATCGCGGGCATGGCCGACCAGCGCCTGCTGGAGGAGGAGGCGCAGCGCCTGATGACCGCCGCGGGCCTCGCCGCCTGACCGCCCTTGCGCCCCATCCTGCCGCACGGCTATGAACAAAGCATGAACGCCCTGCCCTTCCCCTTCCGCGGCGAAACGCTCCACGCGCTCCCCTCCGGCGGCCTGCACTGGCCGGCCCGCAGGCTGCTCTGCGTGGCCGACCTGCACCTGGGCAAATCCGACCGCATGGCGCGGCGCGGCGGCCCGATGCTGCCGCCCTACGAAAGCCTCGACACCCTCGACCGGCTGGCCGACGACATCGCCGCCACGGGCCCCTCCGAGGTGGTCTGCCTCGGCGACAGCTTCGACGACCTCGCGGCCGGGCGCGACCTGGCCGGGCCCGTGCGGGCGCGCATCGCCGCCCTGATGGCGGGCCGCCGCTGGATCTGGGTGCTGGGCAACCACGACCCCGGCCCGGTCGATCTGGGCGGCACGCACCTGGCCGAATACCGCGCGGGGCCGCTGGTGTTCCGCCACATCGCCGAACCCGGCGCGGCGGGCGAGGTCTCGGGCCATTACCACCCCAAGGCCCGCGTCACCCTGCGCGGCCGGTCCCTCAGCCGGCGCTGCCTGCTGGTCGACAGCGCCCGGCTGATCCTGCCCGCCTACGGCACCTATACCGGCGGCCTGTCCTGCGACCGGCCCGAACTGGCGACCCTGATGGAGGCCGGCGCCGAGGCGATCCTGCTGGGCCCGCAGCCCGTGCGCCTGCCGATGCCGCGCTAGCCGAGCAGCCCCGCCGCCCGGAGGTCGTCGAGATAGGCCCGGCTGACCGGCAGTGCGGTGCCGTCGCCCAGTTCGGCCAGGTGCCGCCGCCCCTCGGCCCGGATGCGCAGGATCGCCCCCTCGGCCACCCAGTGCGAGCGGTGGATGCGGTGGCCCGGCAGCGCCTCGAGCTCCTCCAGCGCGTCGCGGAACCGCATCAGGATGCGCCCGCAACCCGCCGTGGTCACGACGTGGAGGTAATGGTCGTCGGCCGACACCCGCAGCAGCCGGCCCTCGGGCACACCCTCCACCCGGTCGAGAAACCCGGGCCGCCGCTCGGGCTCCGGCACAGGCGCGGACAGCTCCACGTCCGGCATGGGCGCGGGCGGCGCGGGCTGCCGCGCCGCGGCCCGGTCGCGGCTCCGGCGCAGCTGGTCGCGGACCAGCACGATGCACAGGCAGACGGCCAGCACCACGACCACATGTTCCGCCAGCCAGAACAACCCCGCCACGTCGAACCCGTACAGCAGCAGGTTCACGGCCCAGATCGCCGGCCCCAGGACAAGCGCCAGCACCAGCGCCCCCGCCAGATCGCTGGACAGGCTCTCGTCGCCGAACACCCGGCCCGTGACGGCGCGCACAGCCTCCGCCACCAGGATCGCGCCGCCGATCAGCGTGCCCCAGTAGGCCAGCCGCTCGGCGAAGGTGAAGGACAGATAGGTGGTGAAGGGCCCGATCAACGCCACCACCACGGTTGCCGCAAGCCAGGCCACAAGCCGGCTCAGAACGCGGCCCCGAATATCCGAGACCATGGGCTCGTCGGAACGGATCATTCAATAATCTTTGCTGAACAACAATCTATCCGCATATCCTAGATCAATGACATGGCCGATCAAGTCGGTGATGCGGCCGTGGGCCCGGCCGGCGCGACAGGAGGAACACACCCATGGACAGGCCCGTTCCGGACCCGGTGGCGCGGGCGATCCGCGACAGCTTCGCCCGGCAGGGGATGATGGCGACGCTCGGCGCCCGGATCGACGCGATCGCGCCGGGCCGGGTGGTGCTCAGCGCCCCCATCGCCGCCGGCCTGTCGCAGCAGCACGGCTTCGCCCATGCCGGGGCCACCTTCGCGCTCGGCGACAGCGCGGCGGGCTACGCGGCGCTGTCGGCGATGCCCGAGGGGGCCGAGGTTCTGACGGTGGAGATGAAGATCAACCTGATCGCCCCGGCGGCCGGCCTGCGCCTCGTCGCCACCGGCGAGGTGGTCAAGCCGGGCCGGCGCCTGACCGTCGTCCGCGCCACGGTCGAGGCCGAGGCCGAGGACGGCACGCGCACCGCCGTGGCGCTGCTGCAGGGCACCATGATCCCCGCCTGATCCGTTTCAGGCCGTCAGGCCCTGCGGCTCCGGCAGGCCATGGGCGCGGCAGCAGGCGGTCAGCGTGTTGGCCAGCAGGCAGGCGATGGTCATCGGCCCGACGCCCCCCGGCACCGGCGTGATCGCGCCCGCCACCTCCGCGCAGCTGTCGAAATGGCAATCCCCCACCAGCCGCGACTTGCCCGGATCGTCGGGGTGCGCCACCCGGTTGATGCCCACGTCGATCACCGTCGCGCCGGGCTTCACCCAGTCGCCCCGGATCATCTCGGGCCGGCCCACCGCCGCCACCAGGATGTCGGCGCGCCGGCACACCGCGCCCAGGTCCGCCGTCCGGCTGTGCGCCACCGTCACCGTGCAGCTGTCGCCCAGCAACAGCTGCGCCATCGGCTTGCCGACGATGTTCGACCGGCCGACGACCACCGCCTCCATCCCCGCAAGCGACCCGTGATGGTCGCGCAGCATCATCAGGCACCCCAGCGGCGTGCAGGGCACCAGCGCCTTCTGCCCCGTGGCCAGCAGGCCGACGTTCGAGATGTGGAACCCGTCCACGTCCTTGGCCGGGTCGATCGCGTTGATCACCTTGGCCGCGTCGATGTGGGCCGGCAGGGGCAGCTGCACGAGGATGCCGTGCACCGCCGGATCGGCGTTCAGCCGCGCGACCAGCGCCAGCAGCTCCGCCTCCGGCGTGGCGGCGTCAAGCTTGTGCTCGAAGCTCGCCATCCCCGCCTCTGCCGTCTGCTTGCCCTTGTTGCGCACGTAGACCTGGCTTGCAGGATCCTCGCCCACCAGCACCACGGCCAGCCCCGGCACGATCCCGTGCCCGGCCTTCAGCGCCGCCACGTGCTCGGCCACCTGCCCCCGCACCGTCGCGGCAAAGGCTTTCCCGTCGATGATCGTCGCGGCCATGCCCGCCCCCTTCATCTTTCCAAAAATACGCCCTTCGGGAGCGCCCTGACCGACCGCGCCCTCCGTCTCCGGTGGCGTGCCCGGCCCGCCCCCAGGGGGGCGGGACGCGCGCCGGGCGGGGTTCGATGCCCCGCCCGGCGCGCCCCCGTTTGGGTCAGAACAGCCCCTCGATCAACCCCGCGTCGTTGAGGCGGATGGTCTCGGACGCCGGCACCTTCGGCAGGCCCGGCATGGTCATGATCTCGCCGCAGATCGCCACGACGAAACCCGCCCCCGCCGACAGCCGCACCTCGCGCACGGGGATGGTGTGGCCCACCGGCGCGCCGCGCAGGTTCGGGTCGGTCGAGAAGGAATACTGCGTCTTGGCCATGCAGACCGGCAGGGTGCCGTAGCCTTGCGCCTCCCATTCCTTCAGCTGGTCGCGCACCTTCTTGTCCGCGATCACCTCCGAGGCGCGGTAGATCGACTTGGCGATGGTCTCGATCTTCTGGAACAGGCCCATCTCGTCGGGGTAGAGCGTGTGGAATTCCGACGACCCACCCTCGGCCAGCGCCACCACCCGGCGGGCCAGGTCCTCGATCCCGGCCGACCCCTGCGCCCAGTGCTTGCACAGGATCGCCTCCGAGCCCTGCGCCGCCACGTAGTCCTTCACCGCCTGGATCTCGGCCTCGGTGTCGCCCGCGAAGTGGTTGATGCCGACCACGACCGGCACGCCGAAGCCCTTCACGTTCTCGATGTGCCGCCCGAGGTTGGCGCAGCCCTTCTGCACCGCGGCCACGTTCTCGGCGCCGAGGTCGGCCTTGGCGACGCCGCCGTTCATTTTCATCGCGCGCACGGTCGCCACGATCACCACCGCGTCGGGGGCAAGGCCCGCCTTGCGGCACTTGATGTTCATGAACTTCTCGGCGCCCAGATCGGCGCCGAAGCCCGCCTCCGTCACCACATAATCGGCCAGCTTCAGCGCGGTCTTCGTCGCGATGACCGAGTTGCAGCCATGGGCGATGTTGGCAAAGGGCCCGCCATGGACGAAGGCGGGGTTGTTCTCCAGCGTCTGCACCAGGTTCGGCTGCATCGCGTCCTTCAGCAGCACCGTCATCGCCCCGTCGGCCTTGAGGTCGCGGGCATAGACCGGCGACTTGTCGCGGCGATAGGCGACGATCATGTCGCCGAGCCGCCGCTCGAGGTCGGCGAGGTCGGTGGCAAGGCACAGGATCGCCATGACCTCGGACGCCACCGTGATGTCGAAGCCCGTCTGCCGCGGGAACCCGTTGGCCACCCCCCCGAGGCTCACCACGATGTCGCGCAGCGCGCGGTCGTTCATGTCCATCACCCGGCGCCAGACCACCCGGCGCTCGTCGATGCCGAGGTCGTTGCCCCAGTAGATGTGGTTGTCGATCATCGCCGACAGCAGGTTGTGGGCGCTGGTGATGGCGTGGAAATCGCCGGTGAAGTGGAGGTTCATGTCCTCCATCGGCACCACCTGTGCGTGGCCGCCGCCCGCGGCGCCGCCCTTCATCCCGAAATTCGGGCCGAGGCTCGCCTCGCGGATGCAGATGGCGGCCTTCTTGCCGATCCGGTTCAGCCCGTCGCCGAGGCCCACGGTGGTCGTCGTCTTGCCCTCGCCCGCCGGCGTCGGGTTGATTGCCGTGACGAGGATCAGCTTGCCGTTCGGACGGTCCGCCAGCGAGGTGATGAAATCCTGCCCGATCTTGGCCTTGTCATGCCCGTAGGGCAGCAGCGCCTCGGTGGGGATGCCGAGCTTGCCGCCGATCTCCTGGATCGGCTTCTTCCGCGCTTCCCTTGCGATTTCGATGTCGGTCTTGAAGGCCATGTCGGACGGGCTCCCTGTGCCACGCGGGCGTGTCTCTCGCACTCGCCTATAACGGGCGCGGGCCGCCGGGTGAGGGTCGTTTCCGACACATTCACGGGCTCATTCGTCACGCGGCGTTTCCGATGCGAAACCGGCGCGCGCCCTCAGGCCGGATCGGCGCGGGCGGCATCCAGATGCGGCCAGACCGGCTGGTCGGGGATGTGCAGGCGCAGCGTCGCGCCCAGCCTGATCGTCCCCTCCCGTTCCACCCAGGCGGTGACGCCGCGCCGGTTCACGGCGGCGCGCTTGAATGCCTTGCCGAAACCCGGATGCCGCCCCTCGATCGGCTTCGCCGGCAGGGTGCAGGGCCGGTTCTCCATGTCGATCGTCAGGGTGGTGCCGCTGGCCTCGTCCTGCAGCCGCGCGGACGGGGGCACATGGGTAAAGTCGGGGATGCCCGCGATGACCATCGACGCCCCCACCAGCGCGGGGTCGAGCGCGTCGAGACCCATGTCGGCGGCGATGGCGGCCAGATCCTCGGCCGACAGGATCGACAGCTGCCGGGTGTTGCGGATCGGCGTGCCGCGCCGGTACTGCGCCAGCACCCGGCTGTCGGACGGCCGCGTCAGCCCCGCGCGGCTTTCGCCCGCGTAGCCCGCGAAGGTCAGCGGCATCTCGGTGAGCGGGGCGGTTTCCAGCGCCGCGCCGCGGTCGGCGTTGTGGCCGAGCCAGATGACGGTCGCGGTGAAACGGGTCGGCAGGAGCGCGGGCATCGGGGCCTCCGGGACATCACTGGCGCGATCTGACCCGGGTCGCCCGGCGGGCGCAACCCGGACCTTGCGACAGCCGGACGCCGGGGGCGCATCCGGCCGCGATCCGTGCTAGGCTCGGCCCGAGACAACCCACGGGAGACCCCAGCAGATGACCGACAAGACCGACTTCATGGCGCAGGCCAAGGCCCAGATGGACCAGTGGACCGTCGAGATGAAGAAGATGCAGGACAAGATGGTGGAGGCCGGCGCACAGGGCCAGCAACAGATGATGAAGCAATGGGAGGACATGAACGCCCAGCGCAAGAAGATCGAGGCCCAGATGGAGGAGATGGGCAAGGCGAACATGGAGGCCGTGAAAGAGGTCCAGAAATCCATGGAGAGCGCCTGGAAGGAGATGGAAAAGACGATGGAGGCAGCCCGCAAGAAGATGATGGGCGGCTGAGGGCCCGGCCCCGTCCTAGACCGTCACCGGCGCGCCGCCCGCCGCGGCGCGGCGCGCCAGAAGCGCATTGGTCACCTCGTAGGTGCCCGGCATGAACCGCTTGCGCGCCTGCGCCTCGGCCCACCACGCCGCGCCGCCGGGCGTCGTCAGCATCTCGTGGAAATGGTTGGCGATCGCGCCCTCCAGCCCGACCAGCTTCACCGAGAGCGCGTCGTTGTGCTTGAGGAAGTTGCCATAGATGTGCACGCCCTGCTCCAGGTACATCCCGAAGGTGATCGCGTCGGCCGGGCCGAGGCTGCCGTAATCCGCATGTCCCCGGACGAGGATCCCGGCGAGCTGCGGATCCTGGGTGCGCGCCTTGTAGTCGGTCAGCGTCTGCAGCACGTCGCGCCAGTTCGACAGCTCGGCCTGGTGCCGGGTCTGCCGCAGTTCGTAGGCCAGCACGGCCACCGAGGCAAAGACACCCAGCGCGGCGAGCAGGCTGGCGATATCCGCAATCTGGCCGAGCATGTGCGTGTCCCCGTCGTGGCGTGGGCCAGCCTACCCCGAACCCACCCCGTCGCCTAGCACGCAAGAAAAAACCCCCGGCCGAGCCGGGGGTCTCTGGTCTTCCGTCCTGTCAGCCGGGTCAGGCCGAGGGCTCGGGCTCCATGTCGCCCGAGGGGCGCGACTTGGGCTTGAGCTTGGGGATCGCCGTGATCGACGGCGTCCCGCCCGAGGCCGGGCCCGCGTCGCTATTGTCGTCGCCCCGGTTCAGCGGCTCGCCGTTGATGACCTTCTGGATCTCGATGCCCGTCAGGGTCTCGTATTCCAGCAGGCCCTGCGCCAGCCGCTCCAGGTCGTCGCGCTTTTCGGTCAGGATGCGCTTGGCGGTATTGTAACCCTCGTCGACCAGCTCCTTCACCTTGGCGTCGATGCGCTTCTGCATCTCTTCCGAGTGGTTGGTGCCGCCGCCATAGGCGCCGAGATAGCTCTGCTGTTCGTTGGCGTAGTCGACGTAGCCCAGCTCCTCGGCATAGCCGAACTGGGTCACCATCGCGCGGGCGATCTTGGACACCTGCTGGATGTCGGACGCGGCGCCCGAGGTCACCATGTCCTTGCCGAACACCAGCTCCTCGGCCACGCGGCCGCCCATCGCCATGGCGATCTTGGAGGTGTATTTCCGGTAGCTCACCGACAGCTGGTCGCGCTCGGGCAGCGACAGCACGAGGCCCAGCGCCCGGCCGCGCGGGATGATCGTGGCCTTGTGGATCGGGTCGTGGTCGGGAACGTTCAGGCCGACGATGGCGTGGCCCGCCTCGTGGTAGGCGGTCAGCTTCTTCTCGTCCTCGGTCATGACCATCGACCGGCGCTCGGCGCCCATCATGACCTTGTCCTTGGCGTTCTCGAAATCCTCCATCGTGACGAAGCGCCGGTTGACGCGGGCGGCCATCAGGGCCGCCTCGTTCACCAGGTTCGCCAGGTCCGCGCCCGAGAAGCCCGGGGTGCCGCGCGCGATGATGCGCAGGTCCACGTCGGGGCCCAGCGGCACCTTGCGGGCGTGCACGCTGAGGATGCGCTCGCGGCCCTTGATGTCGGGGTTCGGCACCTGCACCTGCCGGTCGAACCGGCCGGGGCGCAGCAGCGCGGGGTCGAGCACGTCGGGGCGGTTGGTCGCCGCGATGATGATGATGCCCTCGTTGGCCTCGAAGCCGTCCATCTCGACCAGCAGCTGGTTCAGCGTCTGCTCGCGCTCGTCGTTGCCGCCGCCGTAGCCCACGCCACGCGACCGGCCCACGGCGTCGATCTCGTCGATGAAGACGATGCAGGGCGCGTTCTTCTTGGCCTGCTCGAACATGTCGCGCACGCGGGACGCGCCGACACCCACGAACATCTCGACGAAGTCCGAGCCCGAGATGGTGAAGAAGGGCACGCCCGCCTCGCCCGCGATGGCGCGCGCCAGAAGGGTCTTGCCCGTGCCGGGCGGGCCGACCAGCAGCGCGCCCTTGGGGATCTTGCCGCCGAGGCGGCTGAATTTCTGCGGGTTGCGCAGGAACTCGACGATCTCCTCGAGCTCCTCCTTGGCCTCGTCGATGCCGGCGACGTCGTCGAAGGTGACGCGCCCGTGCTTTTCCGTCAGCAGTTTCGCCTTGGACTTGCCGAAGCCCATCGCCCCGCCGCGGCCGCCGCCCTGCATCCGGTTCATGAAGAAGATCCAGATGCCGATCAGCACCAGCACCGGCAGCCACAGCGACAGCACGCTGAGGAAGCCCGACTGCTCCTGCGGCCGCGCCTCGATGCGCACCTCGTTCTGGAGCAGCGTCTCGGTGGTGTTGGCGTCGCCCGGCGCGATGGTCGAGTAGGTGCCGTCCGACGTGGTGAACTGGACGTTCTCGCCGTCGAGCGTCGCGGACAGGACCTGCCCGGTCTGAACCTGGCGGATGAACTCGGAATAAGCCACGCCGCGCTGCGCCATCTGGCTCTGCCCGCCCGAGAACAGGTTGAACAGCGCCAGGATCAACAGGAACAGGATGACCCAGAATGCGACGTTTCTCGCGTTACCCAAGGGGAGATCTCCTTACACTCCGGGCGGGAAACCCACCGCCCGCGTTGCCCTAGAAAGATAGACACGCGGCGGGGGACTTCAATGCGAATTGCTGGACTGGGCGATTTGGCCGCCCCCGGTCGCCGGCACGATGGCATCGGCCGGCCCGAGGCCCAGCGCCGGGCAGGCCACCAGCCGGTCGCCGTCGAACAGCGCGGGCCAGGCCCGGGCCGCGCGGGCCGGGGCCGCCACGGGGGCGTCCGCGGGCCGTTGCGCCCAGCCGTCGGGGCCGAGCGCGCGGATCGTCAGGCCCGGCGCGACGCCCGCGCCGACGCGCCAGCGTCCGTCCCACAGCGCGCCGGGGATCGCCGGCGCGGCCAGGCCCGCCACCGCGGCATGTTCCCGCGACAGGCGGACCGCCGCCCGCCCCACCGTCACCTCGACCCCGTGCAGCGTGCCGCCGCCCCCCGCCAGAACCCGGTCGAGCAGCGCCTCCAGCGCCTGCGCGCGCGGGCGGTAGGGGGCCGACGCCACCCGCTGCAACGCGCCCGCCAGCAGCCGCATCTGCGTGTCCCGCTCCACCGCGGCCAGCCCGTCGCGGTCGATCAGGAGGTCGCCGGTCGGCGCGCCGGCCTGCGTCTCGTCGGTGACGATGCGCGCCGCGACCTCGGCCGCGCGGGCCGCCAGCGCCTCGGCCGCGCGCGCCATCCGGGCGGCGGTGCGGGCCAGCCCGTCCGCCTCCAGCCCCAGCGCCGCCATCGCCTGCCGCGCCCGCACCCGGTCAAAGCGGGGATCGGCGTTCGACGGGTCGTCGACGTAGGGCAGCCGCAGCGTGTCGGCGTAGTGGCGCAGGTCCGCGCGGGTCTCGGACAGGAGCGGCCGCAGGAGCCACCAGCCGCCGCGGGCGTCGGGCACCCGCCGCGCCTCGGCCATGCCGGCCAGCCCCTCCACCCCCGACCCGCGCAAGAGGCGCATCAGCACGGTTTCCGCCTGGTCGTCGCGGGTGTGGGCGTAAAGCACATGGCCGACGTCGCCGCGCCAGCCGCCGATCAGGTCCAGCCGCGCGGCGCGGGCGGCGTCCTGCAGGTTGCCCGTGCCGTCCCAGTGCCAGCGCAGCGTGGCGTGCGGGTGGCCGAGCGCGCGGCACTCGGCGGCGACGGCCGCGGCCTCGGCGGCGGCCTCGGGGCGCAGGCCGTGGTCCACCGTCACCACCCTGAGCCCGATGCCCATGACCCGCGCCCAGCCATGGGCCAGCGCCAGCATCGCCATGCTGTCGCCGCCGCCCGACACGGCGAGACCGATGCACTTCGGGAAGTCGGGCCCGAGCAGCGCGCCCATGCGGGCGGCGAAGCGGGCCTCCAGGCTGTCGCCCGTCACGAACAGCCGAGACGCGCCCGCGCGGCCTGCGCCTCGGCCACCGCCGGGTTGCCGGGGTAGCGGCCGCCGACCTCGGCCAGCGTCACGCAGGCCTCGTCGCGCTGGCCCAGTTCACCCAGCGCGATCCCGAGGTTCAGGAGCGCGCCCGGCGCCCGCATCCCCTGCGTGTCGGCGGTGAAACTGTCGAGATAGGCCCGCGCGGCGCGCGACCACTGGCCCTGCTGCGCCTCGGCCTGGCCGCGCAGGAAATGCGCCTCGGCGCTCAGCGGCCCGCCGGGGTAGGTCAGCGTGAAGGCCTCGAACAGCTGCGCCGCCTGCGCGTAGTCGGCCGCCTCGTAGGCGGCGCGGGCGCGGTCGAAGTCGCTCTGCTCGGCCACGGCAAGATTGGCGCCGCCCGGCGCGGCCGGGGCCGAGGGTGCGACGGCGGTCGCGCCCTGCTGCACCGGGACCCCGCCCAGCGGCGCGGTCTGGCCGATGTCGCCGATGCGGCAGTCGGGCGTCAGTTCGCAGAGCCGGAACTCCAGGTCGCCGACCCGGTTGGTGCCGTCGGTCACCACCCGGTCGATGCGGATCTGCAGCTCCTCGGTCAGGGCGTTCAGCCGGCGCAGCTCGGCCTCGATCGCGTCGACGCGCGACAGGACCGTGCCGCCCCCGCCCGAGCCCATGGCGCCGCCGGTGGTGTTCAGCTCGCCGCGCAGGCGCTGCAGCTCGACGAACAGCACCGACAGCTCCTGCCGGATGTCGGCAAGCGTCTGCGTCCGGTCCTGCGCGACGGCCGCGGGCGCGGACAGGCCAAGGCAGAGGGCGAGGACCAGGACGCGGCGCATGGGGTCAGACCCCCGTCCCGAAGGACACGACCGTCACGGCGCGGCGGTTCTGCTGGTAGCAGGCCTCGGCCGAGCAGATCTCGATCGGGCGCTCCTTGCCGTAGCTGATGGTGTTCAGCCGGCCCGCGGGCACGCCGCGCGACACCAGGTAGTCGCGCACGGCCGCGGCGCGGCGGGCGCCCAGCGCAAGGTTGTATTCCCGCGTGCCCTGCTCGTCGGCGTGGCCTTCGATCAGGACGGAATACTCGGTGTTGGTCAGCAGCCACTGGGCCTGGCCGTCCAGCGTGGCCTGGGCGGCGGGCGTCAGGGTGGACTGGTCCACCGCGAACAGCACGCGGTCGCCGACGACCTGGTTGAAGTAGGCGATGCTGGTCGGGTCCGAGATCGACCCGGCCCCGCCGGCGCCCGGCAGGGTGGTGGTGTCGCCGTCCCTGAGCCCGCCCTGGGCACAGGCCGACAGCGCAAGCGCGGCGGTGAGGAGAAGCGCGGAGGCGCGGAAGCGGAAGGTCATGGTGCTCGGGTCCTTGTCGTTTTGGTCAATCTAGCATGGGTCTGTCCGCCAGGTCCATGCGGGGCTAAGGCTCAGGGCAGGCGCGGCGACCAGGCGGGGTCGGAGGCCATGCCGGGGGTGGCGACGCGCTGCAGGTTGCGGCCCGAGATGTCGACCGAATAGACCGCGGGCGCGCCATCGGCGCCGGCGGTCTCGCGGGTGAACATCAGGACGCGGCCGTTCGGCGCCCAGGTCGGGCCCTCGTCGAGGAACGAGGCCGTCAGAAGCCGCTCCTCGGACCCGTTGGTGCGCATCACGCCGATGTGGAAGCGCCCGGCCTCCTGCTTGGTAAAGGCGATGTAGTCGCCGCGGGGGCTCCAGACGGGCGTGCCGTAGCGCCCGGTGCCCTGGCTGATGCGGCGCGCCTCGCCGCCGCCCGAGGGCATGACGTAGATCTGCTGCACCCCGGTGCGGTCGCTCTCGAAGGCCATCTCGCTGCCATCCGGCGAAAACGACGGCGCGGTCTCGATCGAGGGCGCGTTGGTCAGCTGGGTGCGCCCGCCGCCGTCGACGCCGACGCGGTAGATGTCGCTGTTGCCGCCCTGCTCCATCGAGAACACCACGCTGCCGCCATCGGGCGTGAAGCGCGGCGAGAAGGTCATGTTGCCCGCCGAGATCGCCTCGAGCGGACGGCGCGTGACGGTGGCCACGTCCATCACGTAGACGCGCGGCTGGCCGCTCTCGTAGCTGGTGTAGATGATCCGGTCGCCCGTGGGGCTGAAGCGCGGCGCCAGCACCAGCGAGCGGCTGTCGGTCAGGAACTGCACGTTGGCGCCGTCGTAGTCCATGATCGCGATGCGCTTGAGGCGGGCGTTCTTGGGCCCCTCCTCGTGCACGAAGGCGACGCGGGTGTCGAAATAGCCGCCCTCGCCGGTGATGCGCTGGTAGACCTGGTCGGCGACCTGGTGGGCCATCCGCCGCCAGCCCTCGCGCGGGCCGACGAACTGGAGCCCCTCGCCCAGCGGCTGGCCCGAGAACACGTCGAACAGGCGGAACCGGACGACGAGGCGGCCACCGCTCTCCTCGACCTCGCCGACGATCAGCGCCTGGGCGTTGATCGCCTGCCAGTCGGCATACTGCACCGGGGCGTCGAAGCTGGTGACGGTCGAGATGTAGGCGGTCTCGGGGATCTGCCGGAACAGGCCCGTGCCGCGCAGGTCGGCGGCGATGACGCGGGTGATGTCGGCGGCGGCGTCGGCCGCGCCCCCGGACCGGGCGATGAAGCTCGGGATCGCGAAGGGCAAGGGCTCGATCACGCCCTCGGTGATCTCGAGCCTGAGCGGCCCGGTCTGGGCGCGGAGGCGGGCCGGCAGGAGCGGCGCGGCCGCCAGCGCGGAGCCGGCAAGGAGCAGGGAACGGCGGGTCAGCATGAAAGCACCTCCTGCCGCAGGACGCGGCGCTGGGGTCTGGAAAGGATCGGGCAATGGCGCGGTGTCATCTCAGGCGCATCCCCTCGGGGTTGAAGACCAGTTCTACCTGGCGCCAGTAGTCGTAGCTTTCGGCGGGCAGGCCGTAGCCGTTGGCGCCGCAGCGCAGGATGGCGCGCCGGGCGGCCTCGTAGGCCTGCTGCGCGGCGGCCTGGCTGCCGTTCTCGAAGGACACGAGCCGGAGCGAGCCGTCCACCGGCCGGGCGTCGGGCGTCATGTCGAAGCCGACCACCACGGTCGTGCCCTGCGCCTCGGTGCTGAGCGAGCCCACGTTCCAGCAGGCCGACACGGCCACCCGGAACCCTTCGCGCGCGCCGGCGGTCAGCGGCGGGCCCGAGGGCTGGGCGGCCGGCGCGGGCGTGGTCACGGCCTCGGCCACCGCCGAGGCGATGGCGTCGGCCAGCGGGTCGCTCTGCGGCGCGGGCGCCGGGTCCGGGGTGGTTGGGGGCGTGGGCGCCGGGTCGGGCGCGGGCGCGGCGGCGGGCGTGGGCTCGGGGCGCGCGGGCCGGGTCGGCGGGCGGATCGAGGCCAGCGGGCCAAGCGGGCCGCCCGAGGGCGTCTCGGCCTCGGTCACGATCTGGGTCGTCGCCTCCTCGGGGGCGGCCTCGGGCTGGGCTTCCACCGGGGTCTCGGCCGGGGCGGGGTCGGTCGAGGGGGCGACCTCCTCGGGCGCGACGGCGACATCCTCCTCGGGGGCGGGCGTCGGCAGCGGCGCGATGCGGTCGGCCTGGTCGGGCGTGGGCGTGCCGTCGGGCGGCAGGTCGGGCGCGCCCGACAGGGGCGCCGGCGGCGCGATGGTGTCGGTCACCTCGCCGGGCGGCGTCGGCTCGGGCTGCGGCGCGGGTTCGGGCTCGGGCGCCGGTTCGGGCTCCGGCTCGGGCTCGGGCGCGGGCGGCGGCGGGTCGGGCCGCTGCGCGGGCGCTGGCGAGGAGGTGACGGCCACCGGCGTCGGCTCGGGCGCGACGGTCAGCGCCTCGAACTCGGCGGTCGACAGGATGGTGACGCCGGTCACCTGGAACTCGGGCTCGGGGCTGTCGCGGAACACGGTTCCACCGAACGCGACCCACAGCAGGATCACGGCATGGATGGCGGTCGAGGCGTACAGGGACCGGCGCATCCGAGGCCCCCCCTTACTCTCCGGTTCCGTCGAGACGCGGGCCGCCCGAATCGGTGACGAGACCGATCTCGCGGAACCCGCCGGCATTCAGCGCCCCCATCACGCGCATCACGTCCTCGTAGGGGATCGCCCCGTCGGCGCGCAGGAAGATGCGGGTCGAATCCCGCTCGGCCGCGATCGCCTGCAGACGCGGGATCAGGTCCGCGGCGGGCACCGCCGTGGTCTGGATCATCACCTCGCCCTCGGGCGTCAGCGTGACGGTCAGCGGCTCCTCGTCCTCGGACGGCAGCGCCTCGGCCGAGGTGTCGGGCAGGTCGATGGGCACCCCCACGGTCATCAGCGGCGCCGAGACCATGAAGATGATCAGAAGGCACAGGATGACGTCGACGAAGGGCGTCACGTTGATCTCGGACATCGGGCGCAGGTTGGCCCTGCGCCCCCGCCCGCGCCGGCGCGAGCCGCTGTTGGTGGCGAGCGAGACCCCCATCAGTCGAGCTGCCGCGACAGGAGGGTGGAGAACTCGTCGGCGAAGCCTTCCAGCCCGGTGACGAGCCGGTCGGCATCGCCGCTGAGCTTGTTGTAGAGAATCACCGCCGGGATGGCCGCGAGCAGGCCGAGGCCGGTGGCCAGCAGCGCCTCGGCGATACCGGGCGCCACGACGGCGAGCGAGGTGTTGCCCGAGGCCGCGATCTCCTGGAACGAGCGCATGATGCCCCAGACCGTGCCGAACAGGCCCACGAAGGGCGCGGCCGAGCCGGTGGTGGCGAGGAAGTTCAGCCCCTGCGTCCAGCGCTCGCTTTCCCGCGCGATGGCCACGTCCATCGACCGGTCGACGCGCTGCTGCACGCCCGGGATCAGCGCGCCGTCATCGCGCAGTGATCGCCGCCATTCCGTCATGCCGGCGACGAAGACGCGCTCGTAGGCGCTACGGGGGGCGTCGGCGATCTGGTCGTAGAGCTCGTCCAGCGGCTCGCCCGACCAGAAGGCGGAATCGAAGGCCGCGGCATTGGCGCGGGCGCGGCGGAACATGGCGACCTTGGTGAAGGTCACGGCCCACACCCATACCGACGCCACGATCAGCCCGATCATGACAAGCTGGACGATGAGGGTCGCACGGAAGAACAGCGCAACAACGGTATACTCCGCGTGTTGCGCGACGGCGAGCGTTTCGGTTTCCATGACTGGTAAAGACTTCCTCTGCCCCGGCCTCAAAATCATCGCGGGCGCGTTCGTGCGCGCCTCTTAGAGCGAGAGTTTACCAGTTTGGAAGGGGGATTGCGAACACTTCTCTGTCAGGGGCCGACATCTGCCGTGAACGGGGCGAGGGCTGCGCGAATATCCGCCGGAAGCCGGGTGGCGCGGCCCTGCGCGTCCAGCACCACGATGGTCACGCGGGCCCGGAACAGCAGGTCGTCGCCGCGCCACACCTCCTGCGGCATGTCGAAACTGGCGCCCTTCACCCGGTCGAGCGTCGTGCGCACCTCGATCTGGTCGTCGTAGCGCGCGGGCTTGAGGTAATCCGCCTCGACCCGCCGCACGGCGAAGACGAGGCCGCGCGCCTTCATCTCCACCTGGTCGACGCCGGCCGCCCGGACCATCTCGGACCGCGCCCGCTCGATGAAGCGCAGGTAGTTGGCGTAGTAGACGAGGCCCGCAAGGTCGGTGTCCTCGTAATAGACGCGGATCGGCCAGAGGTGGGTCACTGCGCCCTCCCCACACGGGCGGCCAGGCGCAGCGCGTGGCTCGGGTCGGTCGCGGCCACCGGCAGGACAGGATCGTAGGCGGCGCGGATCAGGCCGGCGATCTCGGGCTTCAGGATCGCGGGGCCGCCGTCCGACAGCACGGCCAGCGGCGAGGTGCCGAGAAAGGCGGTGTCGGACCAGAGCAGGATCGTCTGCACGATCTGGGACAGGGCGATGGTCTCGGCCGGCGCCTCGGCCAGCGCGGCGTCCATGCGCACGAAGACGAAGGCCGCCTTGATCCCGCCCTCGGCATCGAAGCGGAAGGCGCGGTACTGGTTCGCGTCGGCCCGCTCCAGCCGGGCGACGGTCTCGGGCAGGTCGGGGATCAGCCGGTCGAGGTTCGGCGTCTGGGTCAGCTCGGCCCAGTCGCGCAGGAAGAAGATCATCAGGTTCGCGCCCAGCTCTGGGTCGGTCTCGGCCATCTTGTGGCCGGCCAGCGCCACCACGGCCTCGATCGCGCCCTTCAGGATCGAGACGGTCGCGTCCTCGACGCCGAAGACGACGGGCACGAGGGGGCGGCCCCAGCGGGCGAACAGGAACTGGCCGTCGGCGCGGGTGAACAGGGCCATGACGGCGTCGGGGGTGAGCGGCTGCATGCGGCGGACCTAATCCGGGCGCTGTTCTTCGACAAGCTGCCGGAACGCGGGGTCGAGCAGATCGGGACCGAGGCTCGCGCCCCGCCCGTTCGGCTCCAGCAAGGCAGCGACGACCGCCGCATCGGTGATGCGGACCCCGATGATCGCGCGGACCTGGTCGCACTGCCGGGCGCGGCAGCCGGTCTGGAACACCCAGTCGCCGCGCCGGATCAGCGCGGGTCGGACGGCGCTGGCCGCCTCGATCCGGTCGAACATCTCGCGCGCGGAGTCGCCCAGATCATCGTATCTTTGCGCCAGATAGGCGCGCAGGGCGGCACGGACGAAGGGTTCCTCGGGCAGATGCCGGTAGGTCCCGGCCCAGGCGGCGATCTCGGCAGGCGTCGGCAGGGCCGTGTAGGCGGCGGGGTCGAGCGGGATGTCGGCCTCGGTCAGTGTCACACCGTCGAAGGTGAACACCCGGCTCAGGTCGGCGTTCACCGGCGAGGGCAGGTGCACGGCGATCCGGCCCGGCGACAGCGCGACCTCGCGGATGGTGTGGACGCAGGCGCCGAAGGGCGGGCTGACGGCGACATCGCCGGCGGTGACGCGCAGGATGGTGACAGGCGGCGGGCAGGCCCCGCCACCACCGCCCTGCCCGACGAGCACCCAGTCGACCGGCTCCTCCGCCAGCGCGAAGGCGGTGCGAATGGTGATCGCAGACCGCTGCGGGAGCGCGATGTCGCGGCCGTGGATGCGCAGCGCCGGCGCGCCCTGCGCCTCGACCACCTCGACCGGGCCGAAGCGGGTGTCGAAGCGGGTGAAATCGCCGAGGGGGACATCGGCCAGCGCCGCGATGGGCAGGAAAAGCGAAAAACAGAACGAAACCAGGCGCATCAATCGAATTCTCAGAACAGGTCGGCCTGGCCGGGCGCGGGCGGGGCCTGCAGCCCCAGATGCGTCCAGCCTTTCTGGGCCAGCATCCTTCCCCGCGGGGTCCGCGCGATCAACCCCTGTTGCAGGAGGTAGGGCTCGATCACCTCCTCGATCGCATCGCGGCTTTCCGACAGGGCGGCCGACAGCGTCTCCACCCCCACCGGCCCGCCGGCGTAGTTCTCGGCGATGAGCGTCAGATAGCGCCGGTCGGCCCCGTCGAGGCCAAGGTAGTCGACCCCCAGCCGGGTCAGCGCGCTGTCGGCGATGGCCCGGGTCAGCCGCCCGTCGCCCTCGACCAGCGCGAAGTCGATCACCCGGCGCAACAGCCGCCCGGCAATCCGCGGCGTGCCGCGGGCGCGGGCGGCGATCTCGTGCACGCCCTCGGGGTCCGACGGGATGCCCGACAGCCGCGCGCCGCGCTCGACGATGCGGGTCAGCTCCTCGGTGGTGTAGAACTGCAGCCGCGTGGGGATGCCGAAGCGGTCGCGGAGCGGCGTCGTCAGCAGGCCCAGCCGCGTCGTCGCGCCGACCAGCGTGAAGGGCTGCAGCTCGATCCGCACAGTGCGCGCGGCGGGGCCCTCGCCGATCACGAGGTCGAGCTCGAAATCCTCCATCGCGGGGTAGAGGATCTCCTCGACCGCCGGGTTCAGGCGGTGGATCTCGTCGATGAAGAGAACGTCACGCGCCTCGAGGTTGGTCAGGATCGCCGCCAGATCGCCCGCCCGCGCCAGCACGGGCCCGGAGGTCATGCGGAAATTCACGCCAAGCTCGCGCGCCATGATCTGCGCCAGCGTCGTCTTGCCCAAGCCCGGCGGCCCGTGGAACAGGACGTGGTCCATCGCCTCGCCCCGCCGCCGCGCGCTTTCGAGGAACACGCCCAGGTTCGCCCGCGCCTCGGCCTGGCCGATGAAATCGCCCAGCGTCTGCGGCCGCAGCGCGCGGTCTGCGTCCTCGGGCAGCGCCTCGGGGCGGAGCGTGGGGTCGGGCTCGGTCATCGCGGTCCTCTATGCCCGGGGCGGACGGGGCGCGCCACCCCTCACTCCTTTGGCGCGAGCAGCCGCAGGGCGGCGCGGATCAGGGCCGGGGCCTCGGCGCCGGGGTCGTTGCCCGCCGCCTCGGCGACCGCGCGGGCGGCCTCGGACGGCGCATAGCCGAGGTTCGACAGCGCCGACAGCGCATCGGCCTGCGCGGCACCGGAGGAGGGCGCGGCCGGTTTTGAAGCGGGCGCTACGATCGGACGGTCCGGCTCGATCAACGGGTCGGGGACGGTGCCCGCCGCCTGCCCCAGCGTGCCGCCCAGCGCCATGATCCCCGGCGCCTTGTCCTTCAGTTCGTTCACCACCCGCTGCGCCAGTTTCGGCCCCACGCCCGGCGCGGCCTTGACCGCACCCCAGTCGCCGATGGCGATGGCGCGGGCCACGCCCTCGGCCCCGAGCGTGCCGAGGATCGACATGGACGCCTTGGCCCCCACGCCCTGCACAGTGGTGAGCAGCCGGTGCCATTCCCGGTCGTAGGGGGTGAGAAAGCCGAACAGCTGCAACAGGTCCTCGCGCACCAGCAACTCGGTGTAGAGCGCCGCCGCCTGCCCCGCCCCGGGCAGCGCGGCCAGCGTCCGCTCGGAGCAGTGCACGGTGTAGCCCACCCCGCCCACGTCGAGCAGCACGTGGTCGGCCGCCTTGTAATCCACCCGGCCCGTCAGCTTGCCGATCATCGCGCCGCCCCGATCGCCTGCGCCAGCCGCCCGGCGGTCTGCGCGTGGAAGGCATGGCAGATCGCGATGGCGAGCGCGTCGGCCGCATCGGGGCCCGCGGGCGCGCAGCCCGGCAGCTGCATCCGCACCATGTGGTCCACCTGCTGCTTTTCCGCGTGGCCGACGCCGACCACCGTCTTCTTCACCGCGTTCGGCGCGTATTCCGCCACCGGCAGCCCGGCCTGCGCCGGCACCAGCATGGCGATGCCGCGCGCCTGCCCCAGCTTGAGCGTGCCGGCCCCGTCGCGGTTGACGAAGGTCTGTTCCACCGCCGCCATGTCCGGCGCGTGGCGGGCCACGATCTCGGTCAGCTGCACATGCAGCGCCAGAAGCCGCGCGGCGAGGTCGCCCGCGCCGCTGAGGATCTGGCCGTTCGCGACATGCCTGAGTCGCGGCCCGTCGGCCTCGATCACCCCCCAGCCGAGGCACCTGAGCCCCGGGTCGATCCCGATGATCCGCATCCGCTGGTCCCTGCCCGTCGCCGCCTCGAAACCGGCCGCTTGCTGCGACCTTTCTGCATCACTAGCACGAAAGGCGAACATTGCCTAGGCCAAGGTCCGTTTCGGGGCCCCGGATGTCGCTTTCCGACGAGGTCGGAAACGCGGCGTCGAAAAGCGCCATTCCGCGCTCTGAAAACGACACGCATGAGCGGATTTTTGCCTGTGTTTTCGGTCTGTTAACCCGGTTTTTCTGCCATGCAGAAATTGCATGTGACCCATGCAAGAAATGCTCCTTGCCCGACGCTTTCCGGCTCTCTAGATGCGGCGTGTTCGCAGGGTGCACAAAACGCAGGCACCCATGCCCTTCAACCGACGATCGGACAGGAGACGACCCGATGGCCACCATGACGAACCGCCCCCTCGGCGCCGGCTTCGGCGCCTCCCGCTATGTTGCCGACCTCGTCGGCCGCATCGCCGCCTGGAACGATGCCCGCGTGACCCGCAAGAGCCTCTCGGCGCTGTCGGACCGCGAGCTCGACGACCTGGGCCTGGTGCGCGGCGACATCGAAGAGATCGCCCGCGGCACCTTCACCCGCCGCTGACCGCGGACGGGCCGCCACCGCGGACCAAGACAAAGGGCGCTCCCGATGCGATCGGGAGCGCCCTTTTTCATTGCGCGGACCGCGTTGCGGTGTCAGCCCTCGGCGCCGGTCGCCAGCGTCGCGCGCCAGGTGGTGACCTGCTCGGCGATCCAGTCGTAGCGGTCGACCACCCACATGGTCATCTGGTCGGGCATCAGGATGCGCGCGGCGGCCTGCTGGAAGCTGGTGCCGTTGAGCAATTCCGTCACCTCGGCCTGGTACAGGTCGAGGCCAAGGAACCAGATCAGATACGCCTTGACCGCCACGGCAATCACGAAGGCGGCCAGAAGGCCGCGGAACGGGAACCGGAAGCGCAGGCTGCGGTGTTTGGGCACGAGCAGACCGTTCGACTGGAGTACGAACTCACCCTCGACGCGGTTGCGCCGGGCACGTTCAATACGTCCAACGCGGGCCTGGAAGTTCGGATAGTCCTGATTCATCGGGCAACTCGTTCATGACTCGTCGCCCCCACCAAGGTCTGAATTAGCAAAAACTGTGACGAAATGCGAGCGAAATGCGGCGGAACTGGGACGCGGCCCGGCCCCTCCCCGCCCTAGCGGCGCAGCGTCAGGGTGGTCCACTCGCCGATCTCCCGGCGGTGTTCGAGGGCGAAGCCCTGGGCCGTGTAGGCGGCGATCACGTCGTCGGCCTGGGGCGTCAGGATGCCCGACAGGATGACCCGCCCGCCCGGCGCGACGCGCGGCGCCATGTCGGGCGCAAGCTCCACCAGAGGCCCCTTGAGAATATTAGCGAAAACAAGGTCATAGGGGGCGTTCCGGTCCAGCTCCGGGTGGTCGAACCCGGCCGCCTCGACGCAGGCCACCCGCCCCTCCACGCCGTTCGCCGCGACGTTGGCGCGGGCCACGTCGACCGCCACCGGGTCGATGTCCGAGGCGATCACCGGGCCGTCCAGCACCTTGGCCGCGGCGATGGCGAGCACCGCCGTCCCGCATCCAACATCCGCCACATTTCGGGGGGTGAAGCCGGCCGTCAACAATCTGTCCACGGCTTCCAAACAGCCCTTGGTGGTCCCGTGATGCCCGGTGCCGAAGGCCATCGCGGCCTCGATCAGCAGGCCGATCCGGTCGCCGGGCAGCCGGTCGGCGTCGTGTGATCCGTAGACGAAGAAGCGCCCGGCCTCGACCGGGTGCAGCTCGCGGCGGACATGGGCGACCCAGTCGGTCTCGGGCACCTCGGACACGGTGAAGGGCCTCGCGCCATGGGCCGCGGCCAGGATCGCCAGCGCGATGTCGTCGGGCGCCTCGGTGAAGTAGCCGCCGACCTCGAACAGACCCGAGCCGTCCTCCATCTCGAACACGCCCACCCCGGTCGGCTCGGGCTCCAGCTCCTCGAGCGCGGCGCCGAGCGCCTCGGCCTGCGCCTTGTCGGCCAGCGTGGTCAGGGCGGTCCAGGTGGTCATCGGTCGGGCTCCGTCGCGGTCGCGTGTCCTGCGCGGACTACGCCCTTGGCGGGCGCTTGGCAACGGGCGCGCTACTCGGCGGGCGCGGGCGCGGGCCGGACCAGCACCGTCTCGTTGCCCGGCTCGGGGTGCCGCGGCACCAGCAGCGACAGCAGCAGCGAGATCCCGGCCATGCCGGCGGCCAGCAGGAACACCGAGGTCGGCGAGGTCAGCCACAGGTAGCCCAGCGCGGCCGGCAGGAACACCGCCGCGATGTGGTTGATGGTGAAGGCCACGGCGGCGGTGGGGGCGATGTCGCCCGGATCGGCGATCTTCTGGAAATAGGTCTTGATGGCCAGCGCCAGCGCGAAGAACAGGTGGTTCAGCACGTAGAGCGCCCCGGCCACCCACGGGCCCCAGTCGTAGATGTAGAGCCCCGCGTAGAGCAGGAAGATCACGCCCAGCCCGGCGTATTCCACCACCAGCGCCAGCCGCTCGCCGAACCGCGCCACGATCGCGCCGAGGAACGGCGCGGCGATCATGTTGGCCAGGAGCGTGCCCATGAACAGCGCCGTGATCTGGTGCACGTCGAAGCCGTAGCGCTCGACCATCATGAAGGCCGCGAAGACGACGAAGATCTGCCGCCGCGCCCCCGACATGAACTGCAGCGCGTAGTAGAGCCAGTAGCGCCGGCGCAGCACCATCTTCTTGGTCTGCGGGTTCGGGCTCTCGAACTGCGGAAAGGCGAAGAAGCAGACCACCGCGATGGCCGCCGTCACCCCGCCCGCGACCCAGTAGACGAAATCGTAGCTCAGGTCATAGGCGCGCCAGGTCACCACGATCAGCGCATAGGCCAGGAGCGTCGCCCCCGACCCCACCGACAACAGCCAGCCCAGCGTCTGCGGGGCCTTCTTCTTGTCGATCCACTGCAGCTGCAGCGACTGGTTCACCGTCTCGTAGTAGTGGAACCCGATCGAGCTCAGCAGCGTCACGAACAAGAGCCCGCCCAACGTCGGGAACTGCGCCGTCAACGCGGTCGCCACCCCCAGCAGCACCAGCGACACCAGCGCCAGCACCTGCTCGCGGATGAACAGGATCAACAGGATCACCCCGATGGCCAGGAACCCGGGGATCTCGCGCACCGTGTGCAGCCAGCCGATGTCGGCCCCGTCGAAGCCCGCCATCTCGATGACGAAGTTGTTCAGCAGCGCTGACCAGGTCGCGAAGGCGACCGGCATGGCAAAGGCCATCAGCGCCAGAAGCGCCACCGGCCGCCGCCAGAGGGGCAGCCGCTCCGCCTCCGCAAGGGACAGCGTCCTGAGGGTATCGCCAAGTGCCATCCCTCGCCCTTACGCCGCTTTCCCGCCCCCGTCCATCGACGCGACGGTGCGGCAGCGCACAGACCGCTGCTTCATCTTTCCCAAAATACGCCCTTCGGGAGCAACGCCCGGAGCACGCGCGCGGCCCGCCTGTCGCGCCGCCGTCCCGGCGACGAGGGCACCGAGGAGCCGGCCCTCAGCTCGCCAGCACGTTGCGGAACGCCCAGGGCTCGTCCGGGTCGATGTCCTCGGGAAACAGCTCCCAGCGGTCCTGCAGCGGCGTCCAGTCGGTGTAATGCGCCTCGACCGGCCCCAGGTACGGCCGCTGCACCTGCAGGCAGCGCGCGTGGTCCATCTCGTCGGCCTCGACGATGCCCGCGTTCGGGTTCTCCAGCGCCCAGACCATGCCGGCCAGCACGGCGGAGGTCACCTGCAGCCCGGTCGCGTTCTGGTAGGGCGCAAGATCGCGCGCCGCGTCGTTCGACAGCCGCGAGCCGTACCACAGCGCGTTCTTCTCATGCCCGTAGAGCAGCACGCCCAGCTCGTCGATGCCCTGCACGATCTCGTCCTCGGTCAGGATGTGGTGCTTCTCCTGCACCCGCCCCGAGCCGAACATCTCGTGCAGCGACAGCACCGCGTCGTCGCAGGGGTGATAGGCGTAGTGGCAGGTCGGCCGATACTCCGGCGCCGCCCCCTGCCCCACCGTGTAGTAGTCGGCGATCGAGATCGCCTCGTTGTGCGTCACGAGGAACCCGAACTGCGGCCCCGGCGTCGGGCACCAGGTGTGCACCCGCGTGATCGCGCCCGGCCGCTCCAGCCAGATCCCGGCCTGGCAGCCGGTCTCGTGGCGATGCCCGTTCTCGGGGAACCACGGCTCGTGGGTGCCCCAGCCCAGCTCCGCCGGCTGGAACCCCTCGGCGATGAACCCCTCCACCGACCAGGTGTTCACGAACACCCCGCGCGGGCGCGGGACGCGGCGGTCCTGGGTGTCGCGCTCGGCGATGTGGATGCCCTTGACGCCGAGGCCCTGCATCAGCCGCGCCCAGCCCTCGCGGGTGGCGGGCGGCGCCACGTCGCGGCCGGTGTCGCGCGCCAGCGTCAGGAGCGCCTCCTTGACGAACCACGACACCATGCCCGGATTGGCCCCGCAGCAGGAAATCGCGGTGGTGCCGCCGGGGTTGCGCGCCTTCTCGTCGCGCACCGCCTGCCGCAGCGCGTAGTTGGTGCGCGCGGCGTTGTCGGTGGTCCCGAAATAGTAACCGGCCCAGGGCTCCACGACGGTGTCGATGTAGGGCACGCCCAGCTCGCGGCAGAGCCGCATCAGGTCGAGCGACGAGGTGTCGACGCTCAGGTTCACGCAGAACCCCCGGCCCGGCTCCAGCAGCCCGCCCAGAAGCTCGCGGTAGTTCTCCTGCGTCACCGCGACGGGCACGTGGTTGATCCGGTGCTGGCGCAGGAAGTTCGCCTGGGCGGGGTCGGGCTCGATCACCACCAGCCGGTCGGCGTCGTAGTCGAAGTGGCGTTCGATCAGGGGCCAGGTGCCCTTGCCGATCGAGCCGAAGCCGATGATGACGATGGGGCCGTCGATGCGGCCGTAGACGGGATGGGACTGGGCCATGGGATGGGTCCTCCGGTCTGCGGGGTCTGGAAACGCAACGGGCCGCACCGGAACGGCACGGCCCGAAACTCTGTCTCTGGCGGGGTCGCCCCCGGACGCGTCAGTTCTGCGCGTAGTATTCGATGACGAGGTTGGGCTCCATCACCACCGGGTAGGGCACGTCGGCCAGGCCCGGGGTCCGCACGAAGGTGGCGGTCATCTTGGAGTGGTCGACCTCGAGGTAGTCCGGCACGTCGCGCTCGGCCAGCTGCACCGCCTCGAGCACCACGACCATCTGCTTGGACTTGTCGCGCACCTCGATGACGTCGCCTTCCTGCACGCGGTAGGAGGGGATGTTGACCCGCTTGCCGTTCACGGTGACGTGGCCGTGGTTCACGAACTGGCGCGCCGCGAAGATGGTCGGCACGAACTTGGCACGGTAGACGACGGCATCCAGCCGGCGCTCCAGCAGGCCGATCAGCAGCTCGCCGGTGTCGCCGCGGCGACGCTCGGCCTCGGCGTAGATGCGGCGGAACTGCTTCTCGGTCAGGTCGCCGTAATAGCCCTTGAGCTTCTGCTTGGCGCGCAGCTGCAGACCGAAGTCCGACATCTTGCCCTTGCGGCGCTGGCCGTGCTGGCCCGGGCCGTACTCGCGCTTGTTCACGGGCGACTTGGGGCGGCCCCAGATGTTCTCGCCCATGCGGCGGTCGATCTTGTACTTGGCAGAGGTGCGTTTGGTCACCGTCTGATCTCCTTCTGGCGTGCGGGCCCGGGGGCGCCGCGATGAAGGGCGTTGTCCTTTGCCTTGCGGCCGACAGGCTGTCCCTTGCGGGAGCCACCAACACCAATGAAGACCCCCGGCCGTTGCGGACCGGGGGACGCGGGGGGCTGTCTAGGCGGATCGGGCGGGGCTGTCAATGCCGGGCGGCGACGGCCCGCGACGGGGCGCCGTGCAGCAGGATCGCCGCCTCGGCCCGGCTGACCATGCGGCGGGCGGCCGCGCCGTAGAGATCGGGGTTTCCCGCCAGCTCGGGGCGCAGGTCGAACAACAGGTCGCGCTGCACGCCCGACAGGTGGTCGAGCCCCATGAAGCCGGGGTGGAAGGTCTCGACCTCCAGCCCGTTGGCCCAGATCACCTGGTGGCGGTCGAGCATCAGGTGGATGTACCAGGTCTCGCGCAGGGAATGGTCGACGGTGATGTAGCGGTCGCCCACGAGGTCGGCGGCGCGCACCAGCACCTCGTCCTCGCCCCAGAGGTCGCGGGCCGCGCGGCCCGTCACCAGCACCCGGTGCTCGGGGCTGACGATGAGGTCGGCATCGGGCCGGTCGACCCCCAGCGCGCCGCGGCGCAGCCGGATCGGCCGCTGCTCGGGCATCGCGAAGAGCCGCGCGCCCGACATCCGGCGGTGGCCGGTCCACAGCACGTCCTGCGGACCGTCGTCGCGGGTCAGGAGCCGGTGGCCGGGCCCGAGGTCCTCGATCGCCACATCGCCGGTCTCGGTCCTGAGCCGCGTGCCGGGGGTGAAGCAGATCACCGAGGGGCGCTCGGACGGGGTCGCGCGCAGCGTGCGCTCGGAGCGGTGCACGACGGTCAGCTCGCGGTCGGGCGGCGGCATGTCGCCCGCGAACAGCAGGACTGGCGCGGCGCCGTCCTCGATCACGATCGGAACGATGGTGAAGAAGCGGGTGCCGTCCGACACCACGAAGGCGCCGCGGAACACCGGGTCCGCCTCGTCGGCGGCAAGGTCGGCGGGGCCGGGCGCGGGGCGTTGCAGGATCTTGCGCACCACCCGCGCCGCGCGGGCACGAAGCTCGTCATGGTCCCGGCTGGCGGTCAGGATGAGGGCGGCGCCGTCACCCTCCAGGGGAATGGCTCGGCCATGCCAGCTCCACGCCATCCCTTCCGCCAGATCTTGTTCTGGTTCTGCCGGATAACCCTCTACCCAGGTCTGCGCCCATGAAATCATGAACGCGCCCCGAAAGCCCGTGCCCATTGCCCCGCCTCAAGTCTTGTCATGCCGGGCGTTGGTCGCCCGTGCTTGCCGGACACCATACCAAAGGTGATTCGCTGTGTATAGCGTGCGATTCGGCGACAGCTACGAAATGTCAGAATTGCAAGCCGAGGCTGAGCGAGCCCACCAGCTGCCCCTCGGTCTGGCCGACGAATTCCTCGGACAGCCAGGTCACCCCGTAGAAGATGTTGCTGGAGCCGAAGCCGTAGTTCACCCCGGCGCGCACGCGGTGGCGGACGTCCTCGACCTGGTAGCCGCGGTCGGCGGGCAGGAAGACCGAGCTGTCGACCCAGGCGCTGTCGGCGCCGAGCAGGAAGGACCAGCCGCCGTCGCTGTCGCCGACGATCCCCTCGAGCCGCTGGCCGGTGATCGGGTCGCGGGTGCGCAGCCCGCCCTGCCCCAGATTGCCCAGCGTCAGGTCGAAGCCGGCGCGGGCCAGCGTCTCGGCCCCGGCCTGCAGCTCGACGAAGGGGCGCAGCTCGGTGCCGCCCCAGCCGAGGGTGCGGGCGACCTCGACGGTGCCGTGCAGGTGGACGCCGTTGTCGACCTGGTGGTTTTCCACGTCCATCCGCGGCATCGAGAACCAGTCGTGGATGGTCGACTGGAACGCCCGGATGCGGCTCTGCTCGCCGGTGATGGCGATGTCGGCGCCGGCCGTCACCTCGAAGCCCTGCCAGTCGAAATGGGTATGCGCCCCGAGCCACCAGGTGCCGGCATAGAGCCGGTCGCCGGGCGCGGGGTTGGCCAGGTTGTCGGGCGCCATCACCTCGCCGCGCAGGCGGTATTCCATGATCTCGAAGGGCTGCGTCGGCAGCGACCCGGCCCAGTGCGTGCCGCGGAAGGCGCTGATGGCGAAGCCGCCCGAGCGCCAGCGGTCCTGCCGGTCGGCGATGGTGTCGTTGGTGAACTGCCGCACGAGGCCGAGGGTCTCGCGGCCATCCTGGGCCTGGGCCGCGGGGGCCAGGACGGAAAGAACCAGAACGGCTGCCCCGAGCCGGGGAAAAACAACTGCCATCACACTGCCTCGCGCGTTGCGGCGGTTGATCCGCCTGCGGTTTGACGGGACACTACCATCGCAAATGCGGCATGGCTATGGCGGGACCCGATTTTTCGCCCCTCCGCGCGCGCCCCGGCCCGGCGTCAGGCGCGTCCCGGCCACAGCGCCCGCACGACCTGCCCCGCGACGCGCTCGCCCGACAGCCGCGCGCCCCCGGCCGTCTGCTGCAGCGCGCCGGCCAGCGCCTCGCCCGCGAACCAGATCCGGTCGGCCACGGGGTCGGCCAGCGTGGCGCGGGCGCGGGCCTTGCCGGGCCGCGCCGCGGCGTAGGCCCCGCGCACGTAGCGTTCGCCACCCCACTGCGTCATGCGCGACCGCCCCACCGCGCGGCGGATGCCGGAGCCGAAGATGTCCTCCAGCCGGTCGGTGACGAAATCCACCGCCGCCGCGGGGCCGGCGGCCTCCATCTCCCAGGCGAAATCGCCGCCGACGAAGCCCACCATCAGGTCGAGGTCGAAGGGAAAGCACAGGAAATACACGTCGTGATGGGCGTGGCGCTCGATCAGCAGGTCGTCGAAGGGGTTGAGGCCCAGCCGGTCGCCCCGGATCTCGACGGGGATCTTGGTCAGAAGACCCATCGGCAGGTCGAAGATCGCCTCGACATGGCGCTCGGGCAGCCGGGGGCGAAACCGGATCTCCTCGAAGGCCAGCACGCCGGTGGACACCGTGACGATCACCGCCCGCGCCCGCACCGTGCCGCGGGCGGTCTCGACCGCGACGCCGTCGCCCGACCAGTCGATCGCCCGCACCGGCGTGGACAGCGACACCGGCACGTCGGCCCCGAACCGCGCCACCAGCGCGCCGAAGCCTTCGCGGGTGAAATAGTTGGGGTCGAGGTCGGCCGCGCCGCGGAAATCGGTCACCGAGATCTCGTCGGCGTCCTGCCCGAAATCCATCGGCCCGCAGAAGGTCGCGGCCGCCCGCGCCGCCCGGCTGGCGGAAAACAGCGACGACAGCCGGTCGTCGGCCGCCCCGGTGTCGAGCAGGCGCTCCAGCTCGGCCTCGGCGGCGCAGATCTCGGCCAGTTCGCCGGGGGTGGCCGCCCGGTCGCCGAAATAGAGCCGGTCGACGCCCATCGGGTGGTGGTGCAGCGTCCAGCCCGCCGCCTCGGCCTCGGGGAAGAAGGGGTTGCGGTCGGCGGCATGAAGCCAGGCGCAGCCGATGTCGAAGGGCACACCGAAATCCGTGTCGGTGGTCCAGGCCCGCCCGCCGATGCGGTCCATCGCCTCGAGCACCACGAACCGCAGGCCGTGGGCCCGCAGCGCCCGGGCCGCGGCCAGCCCGGCGGCCCCGGCCCCCACGACCACCACATCGGTGTCCGTCATGCGTCCGTCCTCGTGACCCGGCACCACACCCGCTCGCGCCGCGGCGATGGTGGCAGCGCGGGGGGCGGCCCTGTCAAGCGTCAACCGGCGCGGCGCGGTCAAGCGCCCCCTCGCTGAACCGCGCGGAACCGGGTAGGACACACGAGTCAGCCCACCGCACCTGCACCCCGGACCCGACCATGCACATGCCGATGAGCCCCCGCCCAACCGTCGCCGGCCTGGACCCCGCCCGGATTGAGACCGTCCGCGCCCGCGAGGCCGCCCGCTTCACCGCCGCCCGCCCGAGGACGCAGGCCGCGCTGCAGGCCGGGGCCGCGCCCTGGCTGAACGGGGTGCCGATGCACTGGATGCGCGACTGGCCCTCGCCCTTCCCGCTGGTGGTGGCCGAGGCCAAGGGCGCGCGGCTGACCGACATCGACGGGCATGTGCTGGACGATTTCTGCCTCGGCGACACCGGGTCGATGTTCGGCCACGCGCCGCCCGCCGTCGCCCGGGCGATCCGCGCACAGGCGGGCCGCGGGCTGACCTACATGCTGCCGTCCGAGGCCGCGCTGAAGGCCGGCGCGCTGATGACCGAGCGCTTCGGCCCCTTCCTGTGGCAGGTGACGCTGAGTGCCACCGACGCCAACCGCCACGCGCTGCGCATCGCGCGCGCGATCACCGGGCGGCGCCGCGTGCTGGTGTTCAACGGCTGCTACCACGGCACGCTGGAGGACACGATGGTGGAGCTGTCGAACGGCCGCACCGTCCCGCGGCAGGGGCTGGTCGGGCAGGGCTTCGACCTGACCGAGGGCGCCGTCTGCGTCGAGTTCAACGACCTGGACGCGGTCGAGGCGGCGCTGGCGCAGGGCGATGTCGCCGCGATCCTGACCGAGCCGGTGATGACCAATTCCTGCATGGTCCTGCCCGAGCCGGGGTTCCTGGAGGGGCTGCGGGCGCTGGCGGACCGGCATGGCGCGCTTCTGATCATCGACGAGACGCACACGCAGTCCTCGGGCCTTGGCGGCTACACCCGCGTGCATGGGCTGAAGCCCGACCTCTTCGTCATCGGCAAATGCGTGGCCGGGGGGATGCCCACCGCGCTCTGGGGCATGACCGAGGCCGTCGCCGCCCGGTTCCGCGCCTACGACGCGGCCCGCGCGCCGGGCCATTCCGGCATGGGCACCACGCTGGCCGGCAACCCGATGCAGTTCGCCTGCCTCGCCGCGACGCTGGAGGAGGTGGCGACCGAGGCCGCCTTCGCCCGCATGGACGCCGGCGCCCAGCGGCTGGTCGACGGCCTGTCGCGCGCCATAGCCGCCGCCGGGCTGCCCTGGCACGCCATCCGCGTCGGCGCGCGGGTCGAATTCATCTGCGCCCCCGGGCCCCTGCGCAACGGGACCGAGGCCGCCGAGGCCCATCACCCGGTCGTCGAATCCGTGGTGCACCTGGGCCTTCTGAACCGCGGCTGCCTGATCGCGCCGTTCCACAACATGATGCTGGTGAGCCCCGTCACCACCCGCCGCCAGATCGACCGGCTGGTGGCGGCCTTCACCGACATCGTGACCGACCTCAAGGACGACAGCCGTGCCTGACACCTGCCCCTCGGGGGCCACCCCCGCCGAGGCCGAGACCTTCCTGGCCGCCCACCCCGAGATCCAGGCGGTGGATATCCTGCTGCACGATTCCAACGGCATCGCGCGCGGCAAGATCATCCGCCGGCACGAGCTGGCCGCGCTGTATCGCGGCGGGCGGCACCTGCCGATCTCGATCCTCGGGCTCGACGTGGTGGGCGAGGACGTGCACGAGACCGGCCTGATCTGGGACGCGGGCGACGGCGACCTGCGGGCCTGGCCGGTGCCGGGGTCGCTGGTGCCGCTGCACGGCACCGACCCCGCGCGGGCCGAGCTGTTCCTGTCGCAATACCACCTCGACGGCACGCCGATGCTGTCGGACCCGCGCCACGCGCTGACCCGGCAGGTCGCGGCGATGGCGGCGCACGACCTGCACCCGACCGCCGCCTTCGAGCTGGAGTTCTTCCTGCTCGACCCCGAGCGCGACGCGCAGGGCCAGGTGCAGCCCGCCCGCGACGTGCTGGACGGGCGCCACTCGGGCCGCACCGAGGTCTATTCCGTCGACCAGCTTATCGGGATGCAGCCGCTGTTCGACGACATCTACGCCGGCGCGGCCAAGGCGGGGATCACCGCCGAGACGCTGATCTCGGAATACGCGCCGGGGCAGTACGAGCTGACGCTGCGCCACCGCGACGACATCCTGCAGGCCGCCGACGACCTGGTGCGGCTGAAGCGCATCGTGCGGGCGCAGGCCCGGCGGCATGGCGTGGTGGCCTGCTTCATGGCCAAGCCGCTGGCCGATTACGCGGGCTCGGGGATGCACCTGCATGTCAGCCTGCGCGACGGCACGGGGCGCAACGCGCTGGCCGAGGCGCCGGGCGCGGGCTTCACCGACATGCTGCGCCACGCGATCGGCGGGACGCTCGCCACCATGGGAGAGACCATGCTGGTCTTCGCCCCCCACGCCAACAGCTGGCGCCGCTTCGCCGACCAGAGCTATGCGCCGGTGTCGCCGGTCTGGGGCGTGAACAACCGCTCGGTCGCGATCAGGGTGCCGGCGGGCGACCGCGCCGCGCGGCGGATCGAGCACCGCCCCTCGGGCGTCGACGCCAACCCCTACCTCGTCGCGGCGACGGTGCTGGCGGCCATGCGCAAGGGCATCGAGGAGCGCATCGACCCCGGCCCCGAGACCACCGGCAACGCCTACGAGGCCGGGCGCGACGCCGCGATCCCGCGCGACTGGGGCGCGGCCATCGCGGCGGCGCAGGGCTCGGCCTTCCTGAAGGACGCGCTGGGCGAGGAGATGCACCGCACCTTCACCGCGGTGAAGGCCGCGGAATACGCCCGGGTCGCCCGCACTATCCCGGACGTGGACTACGAGCTGTACCTGCACCGGGTCTGAGGGACGGCGACCCAGAGCAGGCGGCGGCGGGCGGTCACTGGTCCGCGCCGCGCCGCAGGACCAGCCGTTCCACCGTGTAGACCAGGATCGCGCCGCCGACCGCGCCCATCGCGGCGATGCCCAGAAGCACGATCACGTCGATCGGGCCGCCGATGTCGGACAGGTGGCTTTCCGTCATCACCAGCACGAACCACACCGCCAGAACGGCCCCCACCGGCATGAACAGCTGCGCGATCAGGAACTGCCGCATCCCGAGGCTGCGGTCGCGGACCAGCACGTAGAGCCAGGCCAGCGTCACCAGCACGGCGGCCGCCACCATGGCCCAGAACAGGCCGCGGCCGAAGATCTCCTCGAACACCGCGATCATCGTCTCGAAGGTCAGGTCTTTCATCGGGCATCCTCCTCAGGCGCGGCCGCGCAGCATGGCGTTGTAGGTGGCCTTGAGCGCCACCTCCTTCATCAGCCAGCTGATCCACAGCTCCTCCAGCGGCGCGATGATGCCGGGGAAGGACGGGACAAGGTTGTTGTTGTAGTCGAACTCCACCAGCATCGCCCGGCCGATCCGGGTGATCAGCGGGCAGGAGGTGTAGCCGTTGTAGGTCTCGGTGCCCTCGCGGCCCTCGATGGCGGCGACCAGGTGATCCTCGACCACCGGCACCTGCCACTTGACGCTGGCCGCCGTCTTGCCCTTGGGCACGCCGGCCACGTCGCCCACGGCCCAGATGTTGGGATAGCGGTTGTGGCGCAGCGTGGCGGGCTCGCAGTCGACCCAGCCCTGGTCGGTCCAGCGGTCGGCCCAGGCCAGGCCGGACTCCACCACGAAGGCGGGCGCGCGTTGCGGCGGGATGACGTGGAGGTAGTCGTAGTCCTCCTCGTGGGTGAAGCCGTCCTGGTCGACGAAGGTGGCGATGCGGGCCTCGGCGTCGATGGACCGGAGCGTCCGCTGCTGGGTGAAGCCGATGCCGCGGTCGCCGAACAGCATCCGCACCCGTTCCGACACGATCGGCACCCCGAACAGCGCGGTCTGCGGCGCCATATAGGCGATCTCGGCGTTGCCCCGGTTGCCGGCCCGGCGCAGGCGGTCGTCGATCAGGAAAGTGTGCTTGAGCGGCGCGCCGGCGCATTTCATCTCGGTCGCGGGGCGGGTGAAGACGCCGCGCCCGCCCTCCTCGACGAAGCGGGCCGCCGCGGCCCAGGTCCGGGCGGCATGGTCGGGCCCGGCATAAAGCGCGCCGATCCCGTTCTCGCCCACCATGTCGAGCGAGAAACCCTCGATCGCGTCGTGGTCGAGGATCAGGCCGGGCGCCACGATCAGGAAGTCGTAGCCGAGGCTCTGGCCGCCCCCGGTCGCCACGGTCTGCGCCTCGGGGTCGACGGCGGCCACCGGCTCGGCGATCAGGGTGACGCCCGCGGGCAGCCAGTCGGTTGTCCGCGAGACGACATAGGACGCTGGCTTGAGCCCCGCGGCGACCAGCGACAGGCCGGGCTGGTAGAGGTGCTCGGCCCGCGGGTCGATCAGGGTGATCTGCGCGCCCTCCAGCCGGCGCACCAGCCGGTTGGCCATCGCCGTGCCGGCGGCCCCCGCCCCGATGATGACGATGCGGGCATTGGTGGCGACGGCCTGCGCCCCGGCGTCGCGCGCGGGCAGGGCGGCGGCAGCGGCCCCGGTCGCGGCCAACGCCAGGAAGGCGCGGCGGCTGGTCTGGAAATCCTCGGTCATGGCACACTCCTGCGAACCTTGCGGGCGCAGGTTATGAACACCGTCAACAGCGCGACATGACGTGGATCAAACGGCCGTCGCACAGGGTGCGGGGCCGGCGAAAAAACCGGGCGCGCCGGGTCAGCCGCGGGCGGCACGGGTCAGCTGCACTTGGAGTAGCCGCAGCTGTTGCAGGTCAGGCAGCCCTCGGCCATGCGCATGTCGTACTGGCCGCAGTTCGGGCAGGCCGGCCCCGGCTTGTGCCCGAGGTTCACCACCTCGGCCTGCGGGTCCGATTTCAGGCCCATCCCCTCGCCGGCGATGAAGCCGATGGAGATCATGTGCCGCTCGATCACGCCGCCGATGGCCGCGAGGATCGAGGGGACATACTTGCCGTTCATCCAGGCCCCGCCGCGCGGGTCGAAGACGGCCTTGAGCTCCTCGACCACGAAGGACACGTCGCCGCCGCGCCGGAACACCGCCGAGATCATGCGCGTCAGGGCGACCGTCCAGGCGTAGTGCTCCATGTTCTTGGAGTTGATGAACACCTCGAAGGGCCGCCGGTGGCCGGCCAGCACGATGTCATTGATGGTGATGTAGAGCGCGTGCTCGCTGTCGGGCCACTTGAGCTTGTAGGTGTGGCCTTCGAGCGACTGCGGGCGGTCGAGCGGCTCGGACATGTAGATGACGTCGCCGTGGGGCCGGAGGGGTTCTGCGGCGGTCGTCGCCACGACTTCGGGGGCGGCAGCGTTGAGGAAGCCTTTAACCGATTTGCCGAAGAACGCGGCAATCTTGTGAGCGTTCTCTGCGCTGGTGCTCGACCCGCTCCTCTTCTTCAACTTGTCGAGCGTATGGTAATTTACGCCGGTCGCTTCGGCTACCTCGGCAACGCTCTTGCCAGTCTCGCTGAGGTGACGAGCGAAAGCCTCGCCAAAGCTGGGCGCAGCAGCCTTCCCATCCTCGGCCACACTCAACACGCTCCCCGTCACCGCGTTCGGGCGGTAGGTCGTGCAGCCCTTGCAGCCGGTGCGGTAGGCTTCGGCGTAGACGTCCTTGAAGTCCTCGAAGGAGATGTCGGCGGGCACGTTGATCGTCTTGGAGATCGACGAGTCGATCCAGGGCTGGGCGGCGGCCTGCATCCGCACATGGTCCATCGGCGCCAGCGTTTGGGCGGTCACGAACTGGTCGGGCAGGTCGGCGTCGCCCTCGATCTCGCGCCACATGGCGACGGCGTAGTCGACCACCTCCTCCTCGGTGCGGGTGCCGTCGGGTTGCAGGACCTTTCTTGTATAGGAATTGGCGAAGATCGGCTCGATCCCCGACGACACGTTGCCGGCGAACAGGCTGATCGTCCCGGTCGGCGCGATGGAGGTGAGGAGCGCGTTGCGCAGCCCGTGTTGCGCGATCAGCGCCTGCACCTCGGGCGACAGGCGGCGGATCATCGGCGCGTCGGCATAGGCCGCGGCGTCGTAGAGGGGGAAGGCCCCCTTTTCCGCCGCGATCAGGGCCGAGGCGCGGTAGGCGGCGTTGGCGATGGCCTCCATCCAATCCGCCGTCTGCGCCGCCGCCTCGGGCGAGCCGTAGCGCAGCCCGACCATGGCCAGCGCGTCGGCGAGGCCCGTCACGCCCAGCCCGATCCGCCGTTTCGCCTGCGCCTCCTGCGCCTGCTGCGGCAGGGGGAAGCGCGAGGCGTCGACCACGTTGTCCATCATCCGCACCGCGACGGCGACGAGGTCGTCCAGCCGCTCGGCCTCGATCCGGGCGGCGGGGGCAAAGGGGTCCTCGACCAGCCGCGACAGGTTGATGGAGCCCAGGAGGCACGCGCCGTAGGGCGGCAGGGGCTGCTCGCCGCAGGGGTTCGTGGCCGCGATGGTCTCGGCGTACTGGAGGTTGTTCTCTGCGTTGATGCGGTCGATGAAGATCACGCCGGGTTCGGCGTAGTCGTAGGTCGCCCGCATGATCCGGTTCCACAGGTCGCGCGCCTGCACGGTGCGGTAGACCTTGCCGTCGAAGACGAGGTCCCAGGGGCCATCGGCCTCGACCGCGGCCATGAAGGCGTCGGTCACCAGAACCGAGACGTTGAACATGCGCAGCCGCGCGGGGTCGGATTTCGCGGCGATGAAGGCCTCGATGTCGGGGTGGTCGCAGCGCAGCGTCGCCATCATCGCGCCGCGGCGGCTGCCCGCCGACATGATGGTGCGGCACATCGCGTCCCACACGTCCATGAAGGACAGCGGCCCCGAGGCGTCGGCCGCCACGCCGTGCACGGCGGCGCCCTTGGGCCGGATGGTGGAGAAATCGTAGCCGATCCCACCGCCCTGCTGCATGGTCAGGGCGGCCTCCTTCAGGTTGTCGAAGATGCCGCCCATGCTGTCGGGGATGGTGCCCATGACGAAGCAGTTGAACAGCGTCACCGACCGCCCGGTGCCCGCACCCGCGACGATGCGGCCGGCGGGCAGGTACCGGAAATCCTCGAGCGCGGCGTAGAAGCGGTTTTCCCACTCAGCGGTGTCCTGTTCCACCGAGGCCAGCGCGCGGGCGATGCGGCGCCAGGTGTCCTCGACCGTCTGGTCGATGGGCGTGCCGTCCGCCTGTTTCAGGCGGTACTTCATGTCCCAGATCTGCGCGGCGATGGGGGCGGCGAAACGGCTCATGCGGGGGGCTCCTGTCGGCAGACGGCCAAGATAACCTTTGTGGCCGGGGCGATCAACAGATTGCAGCGGATCGTGACAGCCCTACGATATGGGGTAGGGATTTCGGGATTCTGTGGAGCGATCTGTGGGTAAGCCGGGGACAATTCACCTGATCAAGCTCTGCGTCGGCGCCGAGCGGGTCGAGGACCTGACCGACTGGCAGGCGACGGCGCGGGCCAAGGGGCCGGACGGGCTGCCGCGGCATGTCACGCGGATGTGGCCCAAGCGTGCCGAAGAGGTGCTGGCGGGCGGCTCGCTCTATTGGGTGTTCAAGGGGCTGGTGCTGTGCCGCCAGCGCATCCTGCGGCTGGACGAGGTGGTGGGCGGCGACGGCATCCCGCGCTGCGGCATCGTGCTCGACCCCGCCGTGACGCGGGTGGCCGCGACGCCCAAGCGGCCGTTCCAGGGCTGGCGGTACCTGTCGCCCGAGGACGCCCCGCGCGACCTGCCGCAGGGCCGCGAGGAGGAGGAAACGCTGCCCCCCGCCCTGCAGACCGCGCTGGCCGAGATCGGGGTCCTCTGAACGCGAAACGCGCGACCCGGGGGGCCGCGCGTTTCCTCGTGTCAGGCTGCAGCCGAACTCAGAGCGAGTTGGCCAGCGCCGCGATGGCCGAGCGGTAATCGCCGCGCGCCGTGCGGGTGTTGGAGTTGAGCGGTTCGGACGAGCCGCCACCCAGCGGGATGGTCACGCCGATCGCGAAACGGTCGATATCCGGGTCGAGCGGGATCGGGCCGAGGTCGATCGTGGTGTGCGAGTACTCGAGGTTCAGCGTCATCGGGGTGCCCATCGAGGCGAGGTCGTAGGCGACGCCGATGGTCATGCCCGTGGCGTCGAAGTCGCCGAGCGGGCCGAGGCCGATGTCGAGCATCCCGACCGAGCCGTAGGCCGACAGGCCGTTGCCGAAGTCGTAGTCGGCGCCCACCGAGATGGCCGTGAGGTCAAGGTCGGTGCCGCCAGCGTCGATGTCGGTGCGGATCACGCTGCCGAAGACCGCCAACTGGCTGTTGATGTCGTAGGACATCGCGATGCCGTAGTCCATGATGTCGATGCCGCTCGGCAGGCCCGGATCGCTGTCGGAGGTGCCGATGAAGCCCTCGACCCAGAGCGGGCCGTGCTCGTAGCCGCCGAAGACACCGTAGCTTTCGGTGTCGACGCCCAGCGCGATCGGGAGCGGCGCGAGCGACAGGTCGAGATCGCCCATGCGGTAGTAGACACCGACGTAGGCGCCGTTGCCGAAGTGGTAGGCCGGCTCGATGGCGAGGCCGATCAGGTCGATGTCGAGGTCCAGCGCGCCGCCGGCGATGTCGAGCGAGCCCGTCGACATGCTGAAGTCCAGCCCGACGGTGAAGGCATCGCTGAAGGCGATGTCGGTGACGACGTCGATCGACAGGGCGTCAAGATCGACGCCCACGGGCAGGCCCCCGATCGAGGAGGACGAATACCCCAGCGTCAGCGTGCCCGAGAAACCGGGGCCGGTCTGGGCCTGCGCCGCCAGCGGCAGCGCCACGAGCGCGGCCCCCGACAGCAGGATGGTACGAAGGTGAGACATGGCAGACTCCATAAATTTCGGCGCGGAACCGAGCGGCGTGGAACAAAGTAAACGCCCTCGTCACCCCATTTCAAAGTCGGGAATACCTCCAGACGCAGGGGGCACCCGCCTAAGAATTAAGCAGTAATGAATCCCGCGGAACGTGTCTATCCGTTGCGATTTACAATTATTCCGCGTCGCAAATCGGCAACAGGTCAGACAGTCGTTCTGACAAGCCGGCGTGACAGGTCGTCCATCGCGCGCCGTTCGGCCGCGCCCCAGGTCGCGCCGCGGGCGCGGAACAGGGTGGCCTCCGAGCGGTGGATCACCCCGTCATCGAGGATCTTCAGGTGGTTGGCGCGCAGCGTCTCGCCCGAGGAGGTGATGTCGGCGATGGCCTCGGCGGTGCCGTGCGCCACGGTGCCCTCGGTCGCGCCCTGGCTGTCGACCAGCTGGTAGTCGGCCACGCCCGCGTCGCGCAGGAATTCCCGCACCAGGCGGTGATACTTGGTCGCGATGCGCAGGCGGAACCCGTGGCGCCGCCGGAACGCCGCCGCGACGGCGTCGAGGTCGTCCAGCGTGGCGACGTCGATCCACAGCCGCGGCACCGCGATCACCAGGTCGGCGTGGCCGAAGCCCATCGGCGCCACCACCTCGACCGCCTGGTCCCAGGCCGGGATGCGCTCGCGCACCAGGTCCGAGCCGGTGACGCCCAGGTGGATGCGCCCCGCGGCCAGTTCGCGCGGGATCTCGCCTGCCGACAGCAGCATCAGTTCCACGTCGGCGCCGTCGACGGTGGCCGCGTATTCCCGCTCGGACCCGCTGCGGCGCATCTCGAGGCCCCGCTCGGCGAACCAGGCGAAGGTCTTGTCCATCAGCCGCCCCTTGGACGGCACGCCCAGCCGGATCGTCATGGCCGCGCCTCCGCCTTGAGCCGGGACACCAGCTCGGGCCGGATCACGCCGCCCACGGCCGGGATCTCGCGCCCGCCGCCCAGGTGGCGGGTCATCGCGTCGTAGCGCCCGCCGGTCGCCACCGGCGGCAGGTCGGGCCGGCCCGGTGCGAGGAAGCCGAAGACGAAGCCGTCGTAGTATTCCATCGTGGTGCGGCCGAAGCTGGCCTCGAAGGGCAGCTCGCCCACGTCGATGCCGGCGGCGATCAGCGCCTCGATGCGGGCGGCAAAGCGGTCGACCGCGGGGGCCAGCCCCGGCAGGTCGACGCAGACGTCGCACAGCATCTCGTAGGCGTCGGGCAGCGCGGCCTTGAGCGACAGGATCACGCCCAGCACCTCGGCCTCGGCCGCGCCGATCGGCGGCGCCGCGCCGTCGGCGACCAGCGCGGCCAGCCGTTCGGCCACCTCCTGCGCAGAACGCAGCCCGATCTCGGGCCCGGCCTCGGCGATCAGGGCGCCGGCACCCTGGGCCTGCATGGCGCGGATCAGCTGGGCCCGGGCGGGCGGCAGGGCCACGCGGCCGGTGTAGCGGTCGAGCAGCGCCCGGAACCGCCGCGGGCGCCAGATGTGGCGGCGGAGCGCGGCCTTGCGCGCGTCGGTCGTCGACAGCGTGTCGACCGCGGCCATCAGGATGCCCATGTCGCCCGTCACCGCGCGCAGGCCCAGCGGCGCCAGCGCCTGCGCGAACAGGGCAAAGACCTCGGCATCGGCGCGGGTCGGGTCGGCGCGGTCGAAGACCTCGTAGCCGACCTGGATGTATTCCGACGGCCGCCCCGACCCCGCGGCCTGGGTGCGGAACACCTCGCCCATGTAGGTGTAGCGCGCGGGCTCGGCACCGCCGGCCATGTGCATCTGCACCACCGGCACGGTGAAGTCGGGGCGCAGCATCAACTCGCCCCGGTCGGGGTCGTGGGTGACGTAGGCGCGCGCGCGGATGTCCTCGCCGTAGAGGTCGAGCAGCGTGTCGGCGGGCAACAGGAGATCCGCCTCGACGGGCACGGCACCCGCCGCCTCGAAGAAGGCCAGAAGCGCCGCCGCCTCGGCCCGGAGGGCGGATTTGGGCGTCACCTGTGCCGGTCCAGGAGCTTGCGGACTTCTGCTACAAGATCGGCCAGCGGCACCTCGACCTGCGCGGGCTGGGATTTCCATTCCTCGAGCGTCGCCTCCTGCGCGAGCTTGGCGCCGAGGATCAGGTCCTTGAGCTGCACCACGCCGCGGGCGGCCTCGTCCGAGCCCTGGATGACGGCCACGGGGCTGGCCCGTTTGTCGGCGTATTTCAGCTGGTTGCCGAAGTTCTTGGGGTTGCCGAGGTAGACCTCGGCGCGCAGGCCGGCGGCGCGCAGATCGGCCGCCATGCGCTGGTAGTCGGCCATGCGGTCGCGGTCCATCACGGTGACGACCACCGGGCCCTGCGCGTCGCCGCCCATCCGCCCCTTGGCGCGCAGCGCGGCGAGCAGCCGGTCGACGCCGATGGACACGCCGGTGGCCGGCACCTCCTGCCCGGTGAAGCGTTTCACGAGGTCGTCGTAGCGCCCGCCGCCGGCGACGGAGCCGAACTGCCGCGGGCGGCCGTCGTCGCCGAGGATCTCGAAGGTCAGCTCGGCCTCGTAGACCGGGCCGGTGTAGTAGCCGAGGCCCCGGACGACGGAGGGGTCGATGACGATGCGGTCGGGGCCGTAGCCGGCGGCGGCGAGGAGAGAGGCGATGGTTTCGAGTTCCTGAACGCCCTCGGTGCCGACCGACGAGCCGGCCACCAGCTCGCGCAGCCGGGCGACCGTCGCGGCGCCGCTGTCGCGCCGGGCGGCCATGAAGCCCATCACCACGTCGGCCTGCGCGTCCGAGAGCCCCGCGCCTTCGGTGAAGTCGCCGCTCTCGTCCTTGCGGCCCTTGCCCAGCAGGGCGCGCACGCCGTCCTCGCCCAGCCGGTCGAGCTTGTCGATGGCGCGGAGCACGATGCCGCGGGCGTGCTCCTTGTCGTCGCCCGCCAGCCCCGCGACCTCCATCACGCCGTTCAGCACCTTGCGGTTGTTGACCCGCACGATGTAGTCGCCGCGGTCGATCCCCACGGCCTCCAGCGCGTCGGCCAGCATGCCGCAGATCTCGGCGTCGGCGGCGACCGAGGCCGCGCCGACCGTGTCCGCATCGCATTGATAGAACTGGCGGAACCGGCCCGGGCCGGGCTTCTCGTTGCGCCAGACGGGGCCCATGGTGAAGCGGCGGTAGGGGTTGGGCAGGTCGTTGCGGTACTGCGCCGCGACGCGGGCCAAGGGCGCCGTCATGTCGTAGCGGAGTGCGAGCCAGCTGCCGCCCTCGCCCTCCTCCTCAGCCCAAGCGAAGACGCCCGCGTTGGGGCGGTCGACATCGGGGAGGTACTTGCCCAGCGCCTCGACGGTTTCCACGGCCGAGGTTTCCAGCGGGTCGAAGCCGTGGCGGCGGTAGACCTCGGCGATCCTGGCGAGCATCTCCTGGCGCTCGGTCACCTCGGCGCCGAAATAGTCGCGGAAGCCCTTGGGCGTTTCGGCCTTGGGGCGGGGCTGCTTGCGGTCTTTCGCCATCGGTCGGGGCCTCGGGTCTGGTCGCGCCCCCTCTAGCGGAGGGGGGCGCGGTCGGCAAGGCGGAGGCGCGGGAGACCGTGCACCGGGCGTGCACATGCTGTACACAGCCTGTGCAGACGAGGCGGAGGGGCGGATGACGGACCGGACGGCGCTGGAGGAACGGATCGCCTACCTGGAGCGGGTGGCAGAGGACCTTTCGGAGGTGGTGGCCCGGCAGGACGCGGAGCTGGCGCGGCTGACGCGGCGGGTGGAGATGCTGCTGGCGCGCGAGGCCGAGCGCGAGGTGGAGGGGGGCGGGACGATCCCGCTGGCCGACCAGCGGCCGCCGCATTGGTGAGGGGCGCGGCTGGGGGGCCAGCCCACGATCCGGGGCTCCGCCCGTTCGCGCCTCGATCGCTCCACCGGAGCGATCGCCGGTCAGGGACCGGACCGGCGCTCACCCCCCGGAGTATTTCGGAAGCAAAGATGAGGGGGGGCGCGTTAACCTTAAACGGGGGTTACGCGGCCAGGGCGGCGCGGGGCGCGCGCGGGCGGGAGCGCAGCAGGATCGCCACCATGATCGCCACGTTCAGCGCGTTGAAGGCGATGCCGTTGAGGAAAGCCCAGCGGTAGGAGCCGGTGAGGTCGTAGATCAGCCCCGAGAGCCAGCCGCCCAGCGCCATGCCGACGATGGTGGCCATGATGACGAAGCCGACCCGTGCGCCGGCCTCGCGGGCGGGGAGGTATTCGCGGACGATGATGGCGTAGCTCGGCACGATGCCGCCCTGGCTGAGGCCGAAGACGAGGCTGACGAGGTAGAGCGAGGTGAGGCCCGTGGTCGGCAGGTAGAGCGCCAGCGCCAGCATCTGCAGGGTCGAGCCGATGAGGAGGGTCATGACGCCCCCGAGCCTGTCGGCCAGGAGGCCCGAGACGAGGCGCGAGGCGACGCCGCCCATCAGCATCAGGCTGAGCATCTCGGCGCCCACGGCGGGGCCGTAGCCGAGGTCGGTGCAGTAGGCGACGATGTGGACCTGCGGCATCGACATCGCCACGCAGCAGCCGATGCCGGCGGCGGCGAGGAGCCAGGTGAGCGCGCGGGGCGACAGGCCAGCGGTGCGGGCCTTGAGGGTGGCGGCGGCCTCGGAGGCCATGAGCGCGCTGTCGGGGAGCGGTTTGCGCAGGAGCCAGGTGGCGGGCAGCATGACGAGGAGCGTCGTCGCGGCGATCACGAGGTAGGCGGTGCGCCAGCCGGGGCCGGCGAGGATGTCGGCCAGGATCAGCGGCCAGATCGCGCCCGACAGGTAGTTGCCGCTGGCGATGATGGCGACCGCGATGCCGCGGCGGCGCAGGAACCACTGCGAGACGTCGGCGATGAGGGGGCCGAAGCTGGTGGCGGTGCCGAAGCCGATCAGGAGCTGCAGCGCGGACAGCGTCAGGATGTTGGGCGCGAAGGCCGCCGCCGCGTAGCCCGCCGCCATGAGGACGGCGGAGGCGGCCAGCGACCACGCCACGCCGAAGCGGTCGACCGCGCGGCCGATCAGGAAGTTGCCGAGCGCGAAGCCGACCATGGTGAGCGTGTAGGGGATCGCGGCGTCGGCGCGGTCGGTGCCGAATTCGGCCTGCACGGCGGGCAGGATCACGATGATCGCCCACATGCCGACGTTCCCGATCAGCGAGATCAGGAGCGAGAGCCCGAGGCGGGCCCAGGAGGCGCGGCTGTCGAGGACGGTCATGGGCGGCGACGGTAGGCCCGGGCCGGGCGGATGGGAAGGGGGCCCGCGATGGCAAGGATTGGCAAGGTTTGCCATCGCGGGTAGAGTGGAGGGCAGGAGGTGCCCGACATGGCGACGATGAACGTATCCCTGCCCGACGCGATGAAGGCGTGGGTCGAGAGCCGCACGGCCGATGGCCGCTATGCGAACGCGAGCGATTATGTCCGCGACCTGATCCGCCGCGACCAGGAGCGGCAGGCGGCGCTGGAGTCGCTCATGGTCGAGGCGCAGAAGGGTATCGACAGCGGGGTGGCGGAGGATTTCGATCCGGAGGTGTTCCGCGCCCGCATGCGAGCGATGACCCATCGAGGCTGACCCCTGGCGGGTCAGCCGGGAGGCCGAGCAGGATCTGCAGGAGATCTGGCTCTACGGGTCGGCGCGCTGGTCGCCCGAGCAGGCGGAACGCTACTATGACGAGTTGCTTGCGCTGTTCGGGCGGGTCTCGGCCTTCCCGCGACTCGGGCGGGCGGTCTGGCAGAAATCGGGGCGTCCGATGCGCCTGCACCCCTACCGCGCCCACATCGTCCTCTACCGCGTGGACGAGGACGGCGTCCTGATCCTGCGGGTGCTGGCCGCGCGGCAGGATTGGCTGGCGCTGCTTGGCGACGGCGGCGTCTGAGGGCCTCGGCCTCAGACCTCCTCGACCGTCACCACCCCGTCCATCGACCGCAGCGCGCCCTTGATCTGGGGCGAGACGGGCAGGCGGTCGCCCAGCACCAGCTCGACCTCGCCGGGCAGGTCGGGGTGCATCAGGCACAGGTGGATCGGGCCGCGGGCGGCGCGGGGGGCGTCCTGCACCATGCGGGCGAGCAGCGACTGGACCGAGGCGATGCCGGTCTCGCCCTCGACGAAGACGCGCAGGCCCGTGGCCTCGGCGGCGACGGCGGCGTCGATCGGCTGCACGCCGCGGCAGAGGAGTTTCAGCTGGTCGGCCTCGAGCGTCGCCTCGACCTGCAGGATCACGTTCGACCCGGTGTCGAGGTGCTGGCGCGTGGCCTCGAGCACGTCGGAGAACAGCGTGACCTCGTAGAGGCCCGTGGGGTCGGACAGGGACACGAAGGCGAAGCGGTTGCCCTTCTGGCTCTTGCGTTCCTGCCGGGCCGACACGGCGCCGGCCATTTTCGCCACGAAGGGGCCGCCCTGCACCTTCTGTTCCACCTCGGCCAGCGTCTGCACGCCCTTGCGCCGCAGCGCCGGCAGGTAGTCGTCGAGCGGGTGGCCGGACAGGTAGAAGCCGATGGCGGCATGTTCGCCGGCCAGCCGCTCGCCCGGGAGCCAGTCGTCGGGGCTGGGCAGGCGCGGCTCGGGCAGGTCGTCGCCGGCCTCGCCGAAGAGCGAGACCTGGTTCGAGGCGGCGGCGTCGTGGATCGCCGCCGACCACGCGGTCAGCGCATCGAGCGCGGCGAAGACGCGGGCGCGGTTGCGGTCGAGCGCATCGAAGGCGCCGGCGCGGGCGAGCATTTCGAGGCTGCGCTTGCCGACGCGCTTGAGGTCGACGCGGCGGGCGAAGTCGAAGAGGGTGCGGAAGGGTTTCTTCCCCCGCGCCTCTACGATCAGGCGCATGGCGTCGACGCCCACGTTCTTGAGCGCGCCGAGGGCATAGAGGATGCGCCCGTCCTCCACCGTGAAGGTCGCGCCCGAGCGGTTGACGCAAGGCGGCACCACCTCGATGCCCAGCCGGTCCACCTCCTGCCGGTAGATGCCCAGCTTGTCGGTCAGGTGGATGTCGCAGTTCATCACCGCGGCCATGAATTCCACGGGATGGTTCGCCTTGAGCCATGCCGTCTGGTAGCTGACGACGGCGTAGGCGGCGGCGTGGGACTTGTTGAAGCCGTAGTTGGCGAATTTCTCGAGCAGGTCGAACACCTCGCCCGCCTTGGCCTCGGGGATGCCGTTGGCTACCGCGCCGGTGATGAACTTGGGCCGTTCCTTGGCCATCTCCTCGGGGATCTTCTTGCCCATCGCCCGGCGCAGCAGGTCGGCGCCGCCGAGGCTGTAGCCCGCCATGACCTGCGCGATCTCCATCACCTGTTCCTGGTAGACGATGATGCCCTGCGTCTCCTTCAGGATGTGGTCGATGGAGGGGTGGATCGACTCGAGCGGCCGGAGCCCGTTCTTGACCTCGCAATAGGTGGGGATGTTCTCCATCGGGCCGGGGCGGTAGAGCGCCACCAGCGCCACGATGTCCTCGATGCAGGTGGGCCGCATCCGCCGCAGCGCGTCCATCATGCCCGAGCTTTCCACCTGGAACACCGCGACCGTCTTGGCGCTGGCGTAAAGCTCGTAGGTTTTCGCGTCATCCAGCGGGATCGCGTTGATCTGGTTCTCGGCCCCTGCGGCGGGCTCGTAGAGGCGGGTGCCGTCGGGCGCCTCGTGCAGCTGGCGGCCCGAGGCATGGATCAGGTCGATGGCGTTCTGCACCACGGTCAGGGTCTTGAGGCCGAGGAAGTCGAACTTCACCAGCCCGGCGGGTTCCACCCATTTCATGTTGAACTGGGTCGCCGGCATGTCCGACCGCGGGTCGCGGTAGAGCGGCACCAGCTCGTCCAGCGGCCGGTCGCCGATCACCACGCCCGCGGCATGGGTCGAGGCGTTGCGCAACAACCCCTCGATCTTGCCGGCGTAGTCGAACAGGCGTTTCACCGGGTTGGTGCGCCCGTCGCGCCGGTCCTGCTCGGTCTCGCGCATCTCGTCGCGGATGCGGTCCTCCTGCGCGATGGCCTGCTCGATCGAGACGGGCTTGACGCCTTCCAGCGGGATCATCTTGGACAGCTTGTCGACCTGCCCGAACGGCATCTGCAGCACGCGGCCCACGTCCCGCACCGCGGCCTTGGACAAGAGCGCGCCGAAGGTGATGATCTGGCCCACCCGGTCGCGGCCATAGCGCTCCTGCACGTAGCGGATCACCTCCTCGCGGCGGTCCATGCAGAAGTCGATGTCGAAGTCGGGCATGCTGACCCGCTCGGGGTTCAGGAACCGCTCGAACAGGAGGCTGTAGCGCAGCGGGTCGAGGTCGGTGATCGTCAGGGCGTAGGCGACGAGGCTGCCCGCGCCCGACCCCCGCCCGGGGCCGACGGGAATGTCCTGGTCCTTGGCCCACTTGATGAAGTCGGCCACGATCAGGAAATAGCCGGGAAAGCCCATCCGCTCGATGATGCCGAGCTCGAAGTCGAGGCGCTTGTCGTATTCCCCCACCGGCGCGGCGTGGGGGATCACGGCGAGCCGCGCCTTGAGTCCCTCGCGCGCCTGCCGCCGCAGTTCCTCCACCTCGTCCTCGGCAAAGCGCGGCAGGATCGGCGGGTGCGTCCGCGCCCGGAAGGCGCAGCGCCGCGCGATCTCCACCGTGTTCTCCAGCGCCTCGGGCAGGTCGGCGAACAGCGCCGCCATCTCCTCGGGCGTGGTGAAATGGTGCTGCGGGGTCAGGCGCCGGCGCGGCTCGGCCTGGTCGACGTAGGCGCCTTGCGCGATGCAGATCATCGCGTCATGGGCGGCGAACATGTCGGGCTTGGGGAAGTAGACGTCGTTGGTGGCCACCAGCGGCAGGCCGCGGGCATAGGCCAGCTCCACCGAGGGCCGCTCGGTCAGCCGTTCGGCCTCGGGCCGCCCGCCCTCGCCCGGGTGGCGCTGCAGCTCGACATAGAGACGGTCGCCGTAGATGGCCTCGAGCCGCGTCAGCAGCGCCTCGGCCTTGCCCCGGTTGCCGGTCTGCAGGAGCCGCCCCAGCGGGCCGTCGGGGCCGCCGGTCAGGCAGATCAGCCCGTCGCCATGGGCGGCCAGCTCCTCCAGCGTGACATGCGGCAGCGTCCCGTCGCCGCGCAGGTAGAGGCAGGAGTTGAGCTTGAGCAGGTTCCCGTAGCCCTCGCGCGTCTGCGCCAGCAGCACCAGCGCGGCATAGGGCACCGGCCGCTCGCCCGGCCGCACGGGGTCGTAGTCCAGGTCGATCTGGCAGCCGATGATCGGCTGGATGCCGGCCTTGGCCGCGGTCTCGGAAAACTCCAGCGCGCAGAACATGTTGTTGGTGTCGGTCACGGCGACGGCGGGCATCCCGGCCGCGGCGACGAGGCCGGGCAGCTTCTTCACGCGCATCGCGCCTTCCAGCAGCGAATACTCGGTGTGCAGGCGCAGGTGGATGAATCGCGGATCGGCCATGGGCGCAGGCTAGCCGAGGCCCGCGCCCGGGGGAACCCGGCACCGCCACATCTGGGGGCGGATCGACGCCCGCCCCCGAGGGGTTGACGGGCGGCCCCGCGTCCTGCCTGCGAAACGGGCATCTGCCCGCTGTCGTGGCGCGCCCACGCGCAAGGAGGCTTGCATTGCGCCCCCACACCCGGTTTTCTACCAGGTGGTCAGACAGGGAAACGGGGCCGCGCTCTACGCCGCATCGAGCGCCGGACGACCACCCCGGATCAGGTACCGCGGCGGACAAGACCCCATGAGCACCAGGTTTCTTCTGAACGGGGAACCTCAGGCGGCGGACGTGCCGCCGACCACGACGCTGCTCGACTGGCTGCGCGAGACCAGGCGCCTGACCGGCACCAAGGAGGGCTGCAACGAGGGCGACTGCGGCGCCTGCACCGTCATGGTCACCGACCGCGACGGCACGGCGCGGGCGCTGAACGCCTGCATCCTGTTCCTGCCGCAGCTGGAGGGGCGCGCCGTGCGCACGGTCGAGGGCATCGCGGGCCCCGACGGCACGCTGCACCCGGTGCAGCAGGCGATGATCGACCACCACGGGTCGCAATGCGGCTTCTGCACGCCGGGCTTCGTGGTCTCGATGGCGGTGGCGCACCTGAACGGGCGCCGCGACCACGACGACCAGCTTGCCGGCAACCTGTGCCGCTGCACCGGCTACGCCCCCATCGTCCGCGCGGCCGAGGCCGCCGCCGACGCCCCCGTCCCCGGCTGGATGCGCGCCGACGCGGAAAAACTCCGCGACCCGTCCTTCATCTTTCCCCAAATACGCCCTTCGGGAGCGACGGCCCCTGCCCGCCCGACGTCGTCGGACGAGCTCGCCGCCTGGTACGAGGCGCACCCCGACGCGACGCTGATCGCCGGGGCGACGGACGTGGGCCTCTGGGTGACCAAGGCGCTCCGGGAGCTGTCGCCCGTGGCCTTCTTGAACAATTGCGCCGACTTGCGCGGGATTGTTGCCGATCAGGAAATAATCCGCATCGGCGCGATGACGCCCCTCACCGAGCTCGGCGCCTTCCTCGCCGACCGCCACCCGTCCTTCGCGGAGCTCATCCGCCGCTACGGGTCGGTCCAGGTGCGCAACGCCGCGACGGTGGGCGGCAACATCGCCAACGGCTCGCCCATCGGCGACAGCCCGCCCGCGCTGATCGCGCTCGGCGCCACGCTGCACCTGCGCAAAGGGGACACGCGCCGGACCCTGCCGCTGGAGGATTTCTTCCTCGCCTATGGCAAGCAGGACCGTGCGCCTGGCGAATTTGTCGAAGCGGTGACGGTCCCGATCCAGCCCGACCGGCTCGCCTGCTACAAGCTGTCGAAGCGGTTCGACCAGGACATCTCGGCCGTTTGCGGCTGCTTCAACCTGGCCGTGGAGGACGGCACCGTCACCGCCGCGCGCATCGCCTTCGGCGGCATGGCGGGGACGCCGAAGCGCGCGACTGAGGTCGAACAGGCGCTGGTCGGCCGGCCCTGGACCGAGGCGACCGTCGTCGCCGCGCAGGCGGGCTTCGCCGAGGACTTCACCCCGCTCAGCGACATGCGCGCCTCGGCGGGATACCGGCTCAGGGCCGCGCAGGGCATGTTGATGCGGTATTTCAGGGAGACGCGGGGCGAGGCGGTGAGCGTGCTGGAGGTGCGGGCATGAGCGTGTCGAGGCCCCTGCCCCACGACGCGGCGGCGCTGCATGCCACCGGACGGGCGCGCTACATCGACGATATCCCGGTGCCGGCCGATTGCCTGCACCTCGCCTTCGGCACCGCGCCGATCGCCAGGGGGCGGATCACGGCGATGGACCTCTCCGCCGTCCGGGCTGCGCCCGGCGTTGTCGAGGTCTGGGCGGCCGGCGATCTGGTGCACAACCCCGATTGCTCCCCCTCGGCCCATGACGAGCCGCTCCTGTCCGATGGAACGATCCACTACGCCGGCCAGCCCCTGTTCCTCGTCGTCGCGGACACCCACCTGGCCGCCCGCAAGGCTGCCCGCCTCGCCCGCCTCGAGCTCGCCGAGGAGACGCCGATCCTCGGCGTCGACGAGGCGCTCGCCGCCAACTCCCGCTTCGAGGACGGCCCCCGCATCTACGCCAAGGGCGACGTCGACGCCGCCCTCGCCCGTGCCCCGCACGTGATCGAGGGCCGGATCGAGATGGGCGGGCAGGAGCATTTCTACCTCGAAGGCCAGGCCGCCCTCGCCCTCCCGCAGGAGGGGGGCGACATGATCGTGCAGTCCTCCACCCAGCACCCGACCGAGATCCAGCACAAGGTCGCCGACGCGCTGGGCCTGCCGATGAACGCCGTCCGGGTCGAGGTGCGCCGCATGGGCGGCGGCTTCGGCGGCAAGGAGAGCCAGGGCAACGCGCTGGCCATCGCCTGCGCGCTGGTCGCCGCCCGCACTGGCCGCCCCGCCCGGATGCGCTACGACCGCGACGACGATTTCACCATCACCGGCAAGCGCCACGACCTGCGTGTCGACTACCGCGTGGGCTTCGACTCGGACGGCCGGCTGCTCGCCGTCGACTTTACCCACTTCATGCGCTGCGGCTGGTCGATGGACCTGTCGCTGCCGGTCGCCGACCGCGCGATGCTGCACGCCGACAACGCCTATGACCTGCCCGCCGCCCGCATCACCTCGCACCGGCTGCGGACGAACCACCAGAGCGCGACCGCCTTCCGCGGTTTCGGCGGCCCGCAGGGCATGGTGGGGATCGAGCGGGTGATGGACCATGTCGCCCATGCGCTCGGCCGCGACCCGCTGGAAGTGCGGCGGCTGAATTACTACCCGGAGGCGCGGGTGGAGGGTGCGGGAGCCTCCGGCGGGAGTATTTTCGAAGCAAAGATGGGAGGGCGGCTCGAGACCGCCGACCTGGCGGGGCGCGGGGCGATGAAGGTCAAGCCGACCTCGGGGCGGAGCAGCCGCTACGGGGGCGCGCATTCGCCGGTGCCGGTGGCGGCGCGGGATGGCGTGACGCCCTACGGGATGAAGGTGGAGGATTTCATCCTGCACGGGATGACCGACCGGCTGGCCGACAGCTGCGACTATGCCGGGCGGCGGGCGGCCATCGCGGCGTGGAACGCCGCGAACCCGGTGCTGAAGCGGGGGATCGCCCTGACGCCGGTGAAGTTCGGCATCTCCTTCACGCTGACGCATCTGAACCAGGCGGGCGCGCTGGTGCATGTCTACCAGGACGGCTCGATCCACATGAACCACGGCGGGACCGAGATGGGGCAGGGCCTGTTCCAGAAGGTGGCGCAGGTGGCGGCCAGCCGCTTCGGCGTGGAAATGGACCGGGTCAAGATCACCGCGACGGACACGGCCAAGGTGCCGAACACCTCCGCCACGGCGGCCAGTTCCGGCAGCGACCTGAACGGGATGGCGGTCAAGGCGGCCTGCGACGAGATCCGGGCGCGCATCGCCGCCGTGGTCGCGCCCGAGTTGCAGGCGGACCCGGCCGAGGTTGTCTTCGCGGACGGCATGGTGCGGGCGGGGGGCGCGGAGATGCCCTTCGAGGAAGCGGTGAAGCGGACCTACATGGCGCGCGTCAGCCTGTCGGCCACGGGGTTCTACAGGACGCCCAAGATCGAGTGGGACCGGATCGCGGGCCGGGGGCGGCCGTTCTTCTACTTCGCCTATGGCGCGGCCTGTTCCGAGGTCGTCATCGACACGCTGACCGGCGAGAACCGGATCCTGCGCACCGACATCCTGCATGACGCGGGCGCCAGCCTGAACCCCGCGCTCGACATCGGGCAGATCGAGGGCGGCTTCGTGCAGGGGGCGGGGTGGCTGACGACCGAGGAGCTGGTCTGGGACGACAAGGGGCGGCTCCGCACCCACGCGCCGTCGACCTACAAGATCCCGGCCTGTTCCGACCGGCCGGACGTCTTCAACGTGGCGCTATGGGACGGGGCGAACCGGGAGGACACGATCTACCGCTCCAAGGCGGTGGGCGAGCCGCCCTTCATGCTGGGGATCTCGGTGCTGATGGCGCTGAGCGACGCCTGCGCCGCCTGCGGGCCGCACTACCCCGACCTGCAGGCGCCCGCGACCGCCGAGGCCGTGCTGGCCGCCGTCGACCGGGCGCGGGGCGCACCATGAGCGGGATCCGCGTCACCATCATGGCCGTGCAGGGCTCGGCCCCGCGGGAGGCGGGGACGGCGATGCTGGTGCGGGCGGACGGGATCGCGGGCACCATCGGCGGCGGTGCCCTTGAATGGGAGGCGATGCGGATCGGCCGGCAGATGCTGGCCGATGGCAAGGCATACGCCGAGCACCGGATACCGCTGGGCCCGTCGCTGGGGCAATGCTGCGGCGGGGCCGTCACGCTGCGGTTCGAGGCGGTGGAGACGCTCGACCGCCCGCGCGGCGCCGACCTGTGGGTCTGGGGCGCGGGGCATGTGGGGCGCGCCGTCGTGGCGGTGCTGGCCCCCCTGCCCCATGTGGCGATCACCTGGGCCGACACCGGGCGGGCGCGGTTCCCCGACAGCGTCCCCGAGGGGGTGGAGACCCTGCCCGCCGCCGACCTGCCGCGGCTGATGGCCCATGCGCCGGACCATGCGCATCACCTGATCCTGACCTATTCGCACGACATCGACCTTGCGCTCTGCCACGCCGCGCTGACCCGCGGCTTTGCCAGTTGCGGGCTGATCGGGTCGGCGACGAAATGGGCGCGGTTCCGGTCGCGGCTGGCGGCACTGGGCCATTCCGATGCCGAAATTTCGCGCATCGACTGCCCGATCGGGGACCCGGGGCTGGGCAAGCACCCGCAAGCCATTGCCGTGGGGGTCGCCGCGCGGCTACTGAAAGAGCATCTGCACAAGGAATCGGCAGCCAAGCCGATCCACAGGGGGAAAGTGACCAGCCCGTGACCGCGCTGCTCGAGATCGAGGGGCTGACCAAGGCCTATCCCGGCGTCGTCGCCAACGACGCCGTGTCGTTCTCGGTCCAGCCGGGCGAGGTCCATGCCCTGCTCGGCGAGAACGGGGCGGGCAAGTCGACGCTGGTCAAGATGATCTACGGCCTGGTGAAGCCCGACCGCGGCGCGATGCGCCTGCGGGGCGCGGCCTATGCGCCGTCCGAGCCGCGGGCGGCGCGGGCCGCCGGCGTGGCGATGGTGTTCCAGCATTTCAGCCTGTTCGAGGCGCTGTCCGTGGCCGAGAACATCGCGCTGGGCATGGAGAACCCGCCGAAGGCCCGCGACCTGGCCGAGCGCATCCGGTCCGTCAGCGAGACCTACGGCCTGCCGCTCGACCCGTTCCGGCTGGTGGGCGACCTGAGCGCGGGGGAGCGCCAGCGGGTGGAGATCATCCGGTGTCTCTTGCAGGACCCCAAGCTCCTGATCATGGACGAGCCGACCAGCGTGCTGACGCCGCAGGAGGTGGAGATCCTGTTCCACACCCTGCGCAAGCTGTCGTCCGAGGGCACGGCGATCCTCTACATCAGCCACAAGCTGGAGGAGATCCGCACGCTGTGCGACGCGGCCACGATCCTGCGGCTCGGGAAAAAGGTCGGCGAGTGCACCCCGCGCGAGGTGACGGCGGCGCACATGGCGGAACTGATGGTGGGCAAGTCGCTGAGCGTGCCTGCGCGCGACGACCACGAGCCGGGCGAGGTGCTGCTGCATGTCGCGGGCCTGTCGGTGACGCCGGCCTCGCCGTTCGGCATGCCGCTGCGGCACGTGGGGCTGGAGGTGCGGGCGGGCGAGGTGCTGGGCATCGGGGGCGTCGCGGGCAACGGGCAGGACGAGCTGCTGTCGGCCCTGTCGGGCGAGACGCCGGTCAGCCCCGGGGCGATCACGCTGCAGGGGCAGCCGGTGGGCCATCTGGGGCCGAACGAGCGGCGGGTGCTGGGCCTTCTCTGCGCGCCGGAGGAGCGGCTTGGCCATGCCGCGGCGCCAGACATGAGCCTGACGGAAAACGCGGTGCTGACCGGGCGCATCCGGCAGGGGCTGGACGCCCATGGCTTCGTCAATTGGGGCAAGGCGCGGGGGTTCGCCGAGGCCATCATCGCGCGTTTCGACGTGCGGACGCCGGGGCCGGGGGTGGCCGCCCGGGCGCTGTCGGGGGGGAACCTGCAGAAATTCGTGATCGGGCGGGAGATCCTGCAGGATCCCACCGTGCTGGTGGTGAACCAGCCGACCTGGGGCGTGGACGCGAGCGCGGCCGCCGCGATCCGGCAGGCGCTGCTGGATCTCGCGCAGGGCGGGGCGGCGGTGATCGTCATCAGCCAGGACCTCGACGAGTTGCTGGAGATCTCGGACCGGTTCTGCGCGCTGAACGAGGGGCGGCTGAGCGCGCCCCGGCCCGCGCGCGGGCTGACGATGGAGGAGATCGGCCTGATGCTGGGCGGCGCCCATGACATGCACGACGTCGCGGCGGGGGCGGGCGCTTGATCCGGCTGGAAAAACGCCCGCAGCCCTCGCGCGGCTGGGTGATCGGCGGGCCGGTGCTGGCCGTCGTGCTGACCATGGCCGCGGGGGGGCTGATGTTCGCGGCGCTGGGCAAGGACCCGGTCGAGGCGATCCGCATCATCTTCTGGGACCCGCTGTTCTCGCAGCAGTTCGCCAGCTATTCGCGGCCGCAGCTCTTGGTGAAGGCGGGGCCGCTGATCCTGATCGCCATCGGCCTCAGCCTGGGGTTCCGGGCCGGCATCTGGAACATCGGGGCCGAGGGGCAATACATCGTCGGCGCGATCTGCGGGGCGGCCTTTGGCCTTGCCTTCTGGCCGTCGGAAAGCCCGCTGATCTTTCCCGGCATGGTGCTGGCGGGGCTCTTGGGCGGGTTTCTCTGGGCGATGATCCCGGCGCTGCTGCGGGTCTATGCGCGGACCAACGAGATCCTCGTGTCGCTGCTGCTGGTCTATGTCGCCGAGGCGATGCTGGCCTCGGCCGCGACCGGCTGGCTGCGCAACCCCGAGGGCTCGGGCTTTCCCGGCAGCCGCACCCTGTCGCGGCACCCGGGCACCGACAACCCCGAGCTGATCGCGGGCACGGGCATGCACTGGGGCGTGCTGGCGGCCTTCGTCGCGGTGATCGCGGCCTACGTGGTGATGAACCGCCACGTGCTGGGCTACCAGATCCGGCTGGCGGGCGAGGCGCCGCGGGCGGCGCGCTTCGGCGGCGTGAACGCGGGCCGCCTCGTGATCCTGTGCATGGGCGTGTCGGGCGCGCTGGCCGGCGCCGCGGGCCTGTTCGAGGTGTCGGGGCCGGCGGGCCGCATCTCGATCGACTTCAACGTGGGCTACGGCTTTACCGCGATCATCGTGGCCTTCCTCGGGCGGCTGAACCCGGTGGGCATCCTGCTGGCGGGGCTCTTGCTGGCGCTGACCTTCATCGGGGGCGAACTGGCGCAGCTGATGATGGGCATTCCGGCGCCGGCGATCCAGGCGTTCCAGGGGATGCTCCTGTTCTTCCTGCTGGCGCTGGACCTGCTGGCCAACTACCGCATCCGCCTGAAGGGACGCGCCCCGGCATGATCATCGACCCCGTCACCCTGATCGTCGCGCTGATCACCGTGTCCACCCCGGTGCTGCTGGCCGCCATCGGCGAGCTGGTGGTGGAAAAGGCCGGCGTCCTGAACCTGGGCGTCGAGGGCATGATGATCATGGGCGCGGTCTGCGGCTTCGTCACCGCGCACCACACCGGATCGCCGCTCATGGCCTTCGTCGCGGGGATGGGGGGCGCGGCGGCGCTGGCGATGCTGTTCGCGGTTCTGACGCAGCTGTTGATGGCGAACCAGGTCGCCTCGGGGCTGGCGCTGACGCTGTTCGGCCTGGGGCTCGCGGCGCTGATCGGGGTGGGCTACGGCGGGCTGCCGGTGCCGCCCGTCAGCCGCCCCTTCCCCGAGGCGCTGCGGGACATCCCCGTCGCGGGGCCGATCCTGTTCTCGCATTCGACCCTGACCTATGTCGCCCTGATCCTTGTCGCGGCGGTCTGGTACGTGCTGACGCGCACCCGGATCGGCCTGATCCTGCGCGCGGTGGGCGAGAACCACGACGCGGCCCATGCGCTGGGCTACAAGGTCGTGCGCATCCGCATCCTCGCCATCCTGTTCGGCGGCGCCTGCGCGGGGCTGGGCGGGGCCTTCCTGTCGGTGGTCCGCGTCCAGAACTGGTTCGAGGGGATGACCGCGGGCGCGGGCTGGATCGCGCTGGCGCTGGTGGTCTTCGCCTCGTGGAAGCCGTGGCGGGTGCTGCTGGGCGCGTGGCTTTTCGGCGGCATCGCGGCGCTGCAGCTGCGGCTGCAGGCGGTCGAGGTGGGCGTGCCGGTCGCGCTGCTGGATGCCTCGCCCTACCTCGTCACCATCCTCGTGCTCGTGATCATCTCGTCCGACCGCAGCCGCGCCGCGCTGAACGCGCCGGCGGCGCTCGGGCGGGTGTTCCACGCGTCGAGCTGACGGGGGGCCGATGCACCGCGCGGACGTCATCGAGATCCTCGACGGCACCCACCCGCGGGTGGGGCGCGGCGTGGCGCTGGCAATCTACGGCCTGATCGTCGCCTCGGCCGTGGTGATCGCGGTCGAGACCCTGCCCGACCTGTCCGAGCGCGCGCGCGGCGTGCTGCAGGGGCTGGAGCTGGTCATCCTCGCCGCCTTCTGCGTCGAATACGTGCTGCGGCTGACGTGCTCTGCGCACCCGCTGCGCTATGCGCTCAGCTTCTGGGGCATCGTCGATTTCGTCGCCGTGGTGCCCGCGGTGCTGTTCCTGTTTCCCGACCTCACCACGGTGCGGTCGCTGCGGCTGTTGCGGCTGTTGCGCATCCTCAAGCTGTTCAAGGCCAACCGCGCGCTCGACCGGATCGCCATGGCGATCAACCGGGTCAAGGCCGAGTTCCTGATCTTCCTGTTCATCGCCTGCGTCGCGCTCTACCTCGCGGCGGTGGGCATCTACCATTTCGAGCACCTGGCCCAGCCCGAGGCCTTCGGCTCGATCCCAGAAAGCCTGTGGTGGGCGGTGGCCACGCTGACCACGGTCGGCTATGGCGATGTCTACCCGATCACCGTGGGGGGGCGCGTCTTTACCGGCGTCATCCTGCTGATCGGGATCGGCGTCATCGCCGTGCCCGCAGGCCTGATCACCGCGGCGCTGGCCGAGGCCGGACACGACCGGCCCGAGGCCACGCCGCTCGACCCCGACCCCGACAAGCGTGCCGGCGGCCCCGGCGCGCAGACGGCACCCAACCCATCCAACACGGAGGATACCTGAATGAAACCTGTCACCAGACTTCTGGCCTCGGCGGCGATCGCCGCGGGTCTCGCGCTGCCCGCCGCGGCGCAGGACCCGTTCACCGTCGGCTTTGTCTATGTCGGCTCGACCGGCGACATGGGCTGGAACTTCACGCATGACCAGGCGCGGCAAGCAATGGACGCGCATTTCGGCGAGGCGGTCGACACGGTCTTCGTCGAGAACGTCGCCGAAGGCCCGGATGCGGAGCGCGTGCTCCGGCAGATGATCCTCGGCGGTGCCGACATGATCTTCACCACCTCCTTCGGTTTTGGTGAGGCCACCAACGCCGTCGCGGGCCAGTTCCCGGATGTCTATTTCGAGCACGCCACGGGCTACATGCGCGAGCATCCCAACGTCTCGACCTACTCGGGCCGCTTCTACGAGGGCCGCGCGGTGATCGGCCACATCGCGGGCCACATGACCGAAAGCAACATCATCGGCTACATCGCGTCCTACCCGATCCCCGAAGTGATCATGGGCATCAACTCGGCCTATCTGCATGCGCGCGCGGTGAACCCCGACGTCGAGATGCGGGTGGTCTGGACCTACACCTGGATGGACCCGGCCGTTGAAACGGATGCCGCACAGGCCCTGATCGACGCGGGCGCCGACGTGATCATGCAGCACACCGATTCCACCGCGCCTCAGGTCGTGGCGCAGGAAGCCGGGATCATTTCGTTCGGTCAGGCGAATGACATGTTCCAGTTCGCCCCGCGTCCGCGCGTCGCCTCGATCATCGACAACTGGACGCCCTACTACATCCGCCGCGTCGGCGAGGCGATGGAAGGCACCTGGGAACAGTCGGACACCTGGGAAGGCATCCCCGAGGGCATGGTGTTGATCGGCGAGATGACCGAGGCGATCCCCGCCGAGGTGCGCGCCTCGGCGCAGGCCATGATCGACGCGATCGCGGCGGGCGAGTACCACCCCTTCACCGGCCCGATCAACCGGCAGGACGGCACCGCGTGGCTGGCCGAGGGCGAGATCGCCGATGACGGCACGCTGGCCGGCATGAACTTCTACGTCGAGGGCATCACGGGCGAGATCCCGAACTGAGCCCTTTGCGACCGCGCCAAGGAAAGGCCCGCCCCGGTGGCGGGCCTTTCTCGTTCCCGGCCGCCCCGGCCCGGCCGGTCAGTCACCGATCATCAGGGTGATCGACAGCGAGGCCGGATCGCCGTAGGTCGTGCAGCCCTCGTAGGGATCCGGGGCGCCGGTCACGAGGACCCCGGCGGTGTCGTCCCCGGCCAGCTCCATCCTGTGCAGGATGCATCCACCCAGATCGCGCGACATGAGCATGGACCGCAGCGGGGCCGCGGCGTTGACCTCCTCAAGGAAGGCGGCAAGGCGCGCCGGGTCGGGGTCGGCGGCCCGGATCATCGCCAGGGGCGTGCCGATCCATCCGATCCGGGTCAGGGCCCCGGCGTAGGGCGACCCGAGCCCCTCGCCCGGGGGCGCCTCGGCCAGGATTGCGGCCGCGACCGCCGTGGCGGTCTCGGGGCCGTAGCTTGCCGCCACCAGGGCGGAAAAGCCGGGGACATCCAGGTAGAAATCCTGCACGGCCGGCATGTCGGCCCCGACAGGACCGGGCGCGGCAACCACCGCGGCCAGCCCGAGGGCCGCCAGCCGCAGCCGCAAGGCCAGGGGACTGCGCATCATGAAGTCTCCTTCTGCAAGGCACCCGCCCGGCCCCGCCCGAGGCGCGGGGGGCCGCGTTCCCGCGGCCAGCGCATCCTCGGGCCGAGGACGGACCCCCACATTGACGGGCGTCATCGGCCGGCGCGGTGATCGCGCCACCGCGCCCCATGTCGCTTTCGCACCGCATAAGGTCGGGTGGGCGTGGCGCGGCGGGCCGCGCTCGGGCAAGCAGGGCCAGACCCTTCGGCCGCAGGACCCGCACCCCATGAAGACCCATGTCAAAGCCCTCGTCGTCGGCGGCGGTGCCGTCGGCACCTCGATCGCCTACCACCTCGCCCGCGCGGGCTGGGACGACGTGATGCTGCTGGAGCGCGACGAGCTGACGAGCGGATCGACCTGGCACGCGGCGGGGCTGCTGCCGCTGTTCAACATGGGCTACGCGACCAGCCACATCCACGACTACAGCGTGAAGTTCTACAAGACGCTGGAGGCCGAGACCGGGCTGAACGCGGGCTTCTCGATCGTCGGCAACCTGCGCATGGCGCAGACGCGGGACCGGATGGACGAATACATGCTCTATGCCTCGACGGCCGAGAGCGTGGGCATCCCGCTGGAGTGGCTGACGCCCGACGAGATCAAGGCGCGCTGGCCGCTGGTGCGGACCGAGGACCTGAAGGGCGCGATCTACCACCCCACCGATGGCTACATAAACCCGGCCGACGTGACCATGGCGATGGCCAAGGGCGCCCGCCAGCGCGGCGTCGCGATCGAGCGGAAGTGGCAGGTCGACGGCTACGCCTGGACGGGGTCGGACTGGCAGGTGACCTGCACGAAGATGGAGGAGAAGGGCGGCAACCTGGTGCCGTCGGACGAGCAGGTGGTGATCACCGCCGAACATGTCGTGACGGCGACCGGCAACCACGCCCAGCGCACCGCGCGGCTGCTCGGCATCAAGATCCCCGCGATCCCGGTCGAGCACCAGTACATCGTGACCGAGCCCGACCCCGCGCTGGTCGAGTGGCGCAAGTCGAACCCCGAGCACCCCGTCCTGCGCGACGCGGACGCCAAGTGGTATGTCCGCGAGGAACGCGGCGGCTGGATCCTCGGGCCCTACGAGCGGGGCGCGCCGGCGCGGTTCCTCTACGACGTGCCCGACAGCTTCCGCGCCGACCTCTTCCCGCTCGACCTGGAGCGGATCGAGGCGGAATACATGAGCATGATCCACCGCATCCCCAGCTCGGAGGAGGTGGGCCTCAAGGACGACTACAACGGCCCGATCTGCTACACGCCCGACGGCAACCCGCTGGTCGGGCCGGCGCCGGGGCTGCGCAACATGTGGCTGGCCGAGGGGTTTTCCTTCGGCATCACGGCGGCGGGCGGCACGGGATACTACCTGGCCCAGATGATGGTCGAGGGCGAGGCCGAGATCGACATGGCCGCGCTCGACCCCAAGCGCTACGGCAGCTGGATGACGACCGAGTACGCCGCGCGGAAGAACGAGGAGTGCTACGAGCACGTCTTCATCCTCCACCACCCCGACGAGGAGCGCGAGGCCTGCCGCCCGCTGCGCACCGCGCCCGCCTATGACCGGCAGCGCGCGATGGGGGCGCAGTTCGGGCAGGTGAACGGCTGGGAACGGCCGAATTATTATGGGCCCAAGGACGCGCCCAAGGGCTACGACCACGACACGCGGTCGTTCCGCCGCGGCGGCTGGTGGGCCTTCGCGAAGGCCGAGGCCGAGGCAATCCGGCAGCGCGCGGGCCTGATCGACGCGACCGCCTTCACCAAGCACCTGGTGCGCGGCCCCGGCGCCACCGCCTTCCTCGACCGCTTCACCTGCAACAAGCTGCCCAAGGTGGGCCGGATCAACCTGACCTACGCGCTGACCAACCACGGCACGGTGCGGACGGAATACACCATCGTCCGGCTGGCCGAGCACGAATACTACCTCGTCTCCGCCGGGGCGTGGACGGCCTACGACGCGGATTACCTGCGCAAGTCGGCCGAGGATTTCATGGGCGCCGGCGGCGGCTGGATCGACATCCACGACGTCACCACGCAGTGGGGCGTCTTCGCCATCGCGGGGCCGGCGTCGCGCGACGTGCTGAAGGAGATCGTGAGGGACTGCGAGCCCGGGACCGTGCTGGGCAACGCGCGGTTCCCGTGGCTGTCGATGCGCGAGATCGAGCTGGGCATGTGCCCCGTCCGCGCGATCCGGGTGGCCTACACGGGCGAGCTGGGCTGGGAGCTGCACCACCCGATCGAGATGCAGAACTACCTGTGGGACCAGCTGATGCTGGCGGGTGAAAAGCACGGGCTGACGCCGGTGGGCGCGCGGGCGCAGAACTGGCTGAGGCAGGAGAAATCCTACCGCGCCTTCGGCACGGAACTGGGGCGCGACGCGACGCCGCTGGAGGCGGGGCTCGACCGCTTCGTCGACCTGGACAAGGAGTTCACCGGCAAGGCGGCGATGCTGGAGACCGGCATCCGCGCGGCCTGCGTCACCCTGCGGATCGACGGGCCGGCCGACGCCGACCCCTGGGGGCGCGAGGCGCTGCTGCATGACGGGCAGAAGATCGGGCGGCTGACCTCGGGCGGCTGGTCGGTGCATTTCGGCACCCAGATCGGCATGGGCTATGTCCGCCCCGACCTCGCCGCCGTGGGCACGAAGCTCAAGGTCCGCATGTTCCGCGAGCTGTGGGACGCCGAGGTGGTCGAGGACAGCCCCTACGACCCGCGGAACGCCCGCATCCGCGCGGACGGGTGACGGCGCGGGCAGGATCTTGCAAGATCCTGCCCACATCCTTGCAAGGATGTCGCCAGAGCCTTGCAAGGCTCTGGCAGCCTCTTGCAAGAGGCTGCCGCGGTCAGAGCCCGGCGGCGCGCCGCAGCGCGGCCTTGGCGGGGTCCTGCGACGTCGGCAGGTCGGCAAAGACCTCCTCCTGCGCGTGGCGGTAGCTCAGCTCGTAGAACAGCCGGTGCTGCGACCAGGCGAGGAAGCCCGCCCCCTTGAGGCCCGGCGGGCGGACGTGCAGGTCGTCGGCGTTGAGGCCGCGGTGGGTGGCGCCCTGCCCCACCAGCAGGCTGCGCATGACGGTCGAGATCACCCCCGGCGCCCGCGGCGCGCGCTTGCCGAAGGGCAGCACGGTCCGCTTCAGGAGTTCGGCCCGCCCCGGCAGGCTGTCGTAGTCGACGTGCACCGGGGCGCTGGTGTCCTTCTGCACGTTGACCACCACGTTCGGCCCGGTCTTGAGCCCGTGCATGTCGCGGAACGGCATGTTGTCGATGCAGCCGCCATCCACCAGCATCCCCCCCTCGGAGGTGAAGAAAGGCGGCAGGATGCCCGGGATCGCCGAGGAGGCGCGCACCGCCTCCCACAGCGGCCCGCGGCGCAGCGTCCGGCGCGTCATCGTCGAGAGGTCGGCCGCCACGGCGTAGAAGGGCAGCCAGAGGTCCTCGATCGGGCCGTCGCCGTAGTGCTCCTGCAGGGCGGCATCCAGCACCTTGTGGTCGAGGAAGGCGTATTTCGGCACGGTGACGCGGCGCATGGCGCCCGACTTCACGAAGATCTGTTCGACCCGCGGCCCGATCTCCAGCGCAGGCACGCCCAGCGCCATGGCGCCCGCCATCGCGCTGCCGACCGAGGTGCCGCCGACGATGTCGACGGGCAGGCCGGCCTCTTCCATGGCGCGCCAGACGCCCACATGGGCGACCCCGAAGGCGCCGCCGCCCGACAGCACCATGCCGATCGCGCGGCCGGCGAGGAACCGGCCGAGCCGCGCCATGTCGGCGCCGTCGGCCGTCAGGGCGACGTGGTGGTGCAGCGCGACCGGCCGGCTGTCGAGCCAGCGCCCGGTTCCGGTCGCCTTCTGCATCCGGTGCGGGTGCAGGAGCACCAGCCGCCGCTGGTGTTCGGGCAGCATCCCGAGCGCCATGCGCTCCAGCTCCGAGGGCGGCGCGAAGCTGACCGCCTGCGCCACGAACAGCGCCTCGTCGGCCTGCCGCAGCGCCGCCATCGACCAGGGCGTCGGCTCGGGGCCGGCGACGAACAGGACCACGCCCGCGCGGCGTTCCTGGTCGTTCAGCCAGGCCACCGCCTCGGCGCCGGCCGGGTCGGCGCCGGGCCCGAGGGCGGCGCGGAACTCGGCCTCGCCGACGACGGCCACCGCGTGGTGGCGGCCGATGGCCTCGGCCAGCGCCGGCACGAAGCGCGCCGACAGCGGCGCGCCGGCGGCCGGCAGCACGCAGAAGGTGCGCGCCGGGGGGCGGCCCGGGTCGCGCGGCACGCGGGCCGAGGTGGCGGCGAGGCGCTGGGCCAGCTCGGCGGCGATGGCGCGGGCGAGGCCCGGCGCCTCGGCACAGCGCGCCTCGTACTCGGCGCGGGTCAGGCGGTAGACGACGCTGTCACGGGCGGCGATCACGTCGGCGGTGCGCAGGCCGCCGGTGAAGAAGGCGATCTCGCCCATCACCGAGCCGGCGCCGATCTCGGCCAGCTCGACCCCGTCGCGCTCGACCCGAAACCGGCCGGTCTGCACGAGGTACATGGCGTCCGCCGCGGTGCCGGCCTCGATCAGCCGGGTGCCGCGCCCCACGCGCTCCTGCTCCAGCCCCTCCAGCGCCGACGCCTGCAGGATGGCGAACAGCCCCTGCGGCGCGACCGCCTCCGATGATCCCATGGTCTTGTCCCCCCTTGCCTTTCCCGACCGTGACGTCGGGGCACGATAAGCCGCCGCCGCGGCGATGGCGACAGGTTCGCTACGTCACTTCTGCCGGGGTCGGTCGAAGGCAAGCAGCAGGTTGTTGGCCGGCATCGCCACCGTCTCGACGTGGCGCAGGCCGCAGGCCACGAGATGCGCGCAGGTGTCGATCACGTCCTTGTAGCCGATCGCCGGATCCTGCGCCTGCAGGCTGGCGTGGAAGGCCGCATCGCCCGGGCTGGTCGCCGCCCCGTCGCGCAGGAAGGGCCCGTAGAGGACGAAAACGCCGCCCGGCGCCAGAACCCGCGCGACCTCGGCCAGCGCGGCGTCGGCCTCGGGGCGCGAGATCAGGTGCAGCAGGTTCACCAGCACCACGAGGTCGACCGGGCCGTGCCGGTCGGCCCAGCCGGGCCGCGCGGCATCGAGGGGCAGCGGCGGGCGCAGGTTCGGCAGCCCCGCCCCGGCGGCCCAGGCCGCGATCGAGGCGCGGCGGGCCGGGTCGGGGTCGGTCGGCTGCCAGTCGAGCCCCGGCAGCGCCGCGGCGAAGCGGATCACGTGCTCGCCCGTGCCCGAGGCGATCTCCAGCGCGCGGCCCGCGGGCGGGGCCAGCCGCCGCAGCTCGGCGCAGATCGCATCGCGGTTGCGCAGCGCGGAGGGGGCCGAGAGGCGGGCCTCGGCCGCCTCCGCCTCCGTCTCCGCCAGCGCCGGCGCGTCGGGCAGGTCGAGCCGCCGGATCACTGCTGCATCATGATCGACATCGCGCCGCTTTCGGCCATGCGGGTCATCATGATCTCGACCACGCCGCAGCTGCCCATCAGGGCCTGCGCCTGCTGGTCGGTCATGCCGGCGGGCGGCTGCACCATGTTGTCCATCGCGCCCGACATCAGCGTCTCGGCGGTGGCGCCCTCCATGGCGGCCTCGGCCTGGTCGAGCATGTCGTCGACGGCGGCCTCGCCCGAGGCGGCGACGAAGCCGTCGAGCACGCAGGCATAGGCGCCGCGCACCTCGTCGTCCCATTCGGGCGCGGGCAGGTTGCCCGCGAGCGCCGGATACTGCGCCACCAGCGCCTCGTTCAGCAGCACGTTGGCGCGCTCGGACACGGCCTCCATCCGGTCGAGCTGCGACTGGGCGAGCGCGGGCAGCGGCGCCAGCAGGGTGGCGGCGAGGGCGAGGGCAAGGGTGCGGGTCATGGCGAGTCCTTCGTGGTTCGGGTCAGGCCGCAGGCTAGGCCGCGGACGGGGGAAAGGGAACCGGCGGGTTTCCCCACCATCAGCGGAACCGCGCCGGGGCCAGCGCCGCGACGGTCGCCGCGTCCAGCTGCGGCGCGCGCCCGCCCACCAGGTCGGCGACGAGGCGCGAGGCGGCGGGCGCGGTCTGGAAGCCGTAGCCGCCCTGCCCCGCGACCCAGACGAAGCCCGGGTCGGCGGGCTCGGGGCCCAGCACCAGCGCGCGGTCGGGCGCGAAGGTGCGCAGGCCCGCCCAGCTGGAGGTCAGCCGCGTCACCTCCTCGGTCACGAAGTCCTGGTAGCGCGCGATCCCCTCGGCCAGCCGCATGTCCTCGGGCCAGGCGTCGTGGGGTTCGGCCACCGGGTCCTCGTCGGCGGGCGACACGATCATCTGCCCAGCATCGGGCTTGGCGTACCAGGTCTCGCCGGCGCCGAGGAGCATCGGCCAGCGGGACACGTCCATGCCCGCGGGCGCGGGGATGCGCGCGACCGAGCGGCGGAGCGGCGTCAGGCCGATGGGCGCGATCCCCGCCATCGCGGCGACGCGGTCGGCCCAAGCGCCGGCGGCGTTCACGAGGATGCGCGCGGCATGGACCGCGCCCCTGGCCGTCACCTCCCAGCCGTCCCGCGTGCGGGCGATGGCGGTGACGGGCGCGCCGGTCTCGACCCGGCCGCCCTGCGCGCGGATCATGCGGACGAACTGCTGCACCAGCCGGTCGGTGTCGATGTCCCAAGCGTCGTCGTGGACGGCAGCCCCCGCGACCGCGGCGGGGTCGAGCGCGGGCACGCGGGCGACGGCGTCCTCGGCGGAAATCCGGTCGAGCCCCATCTTGGCGACGTCGCGGGCAAAGACCTCCTCCTCACCCGGGGCCGCCAGCAGCATCAGGCCGCGCGGGCTGAGGACGCCGCCGTCGAGCGTGTCGTGATCTTCGCGCGAGGCGAGGTTGAGGGCGATGGTGACGGCGTGGCCGTATTGCGACTCGTAGAGCGCGGCTGACCGGCCCGAGGCGTGGTAGGCGAGCGCGGGCTCGGCCTCGAGCAGCAGCACGGAGCCGAGCTCGGCCAGCCGCGCCCCGGCCGACACGCCGGCGATGCCGCCGCCGATGACGAGGAAATCATGAGTGGAGTCTTGGGTCATGGCCGGATCGGTGCCACGGGCGCGCGGCGCTGTCTAGACCACCCCGGCGCTGCGCCGCATCAGCGCCACCGCGCCCCACAGGAGGAGCGCGGGCAGCACGAGGACACGCAGCGCGAAGATGCCGATCAGGGTCAGGGAGGCGCCGAAGAGCGTGTCGGCCTGGGTCATCATGAGCGTCGCCGCGTCGCGGTAGCGAGCCACGGCATCGACCGCCTCGCCGACCCCGTCGGCCGCCGATTGCAGCCCGCCGCCCAACCGCGACAGGAAGCCCCCGCCGGGGGCCTCGGCCGGCACCTCCACGGCCTCGCCGCTGCCGCCGCCGATCAGGATGCGCGCCTCGGTCGTGACGGCGTCCAGCTCGGCCATCGCCTGCGCCCATTGCGGCGCAGTGATCCGTTCGCCCAGCCCCACCCCCGCGGCGAACCCCAGGGGGAGCACGAGGCCCAGCACCGCCCCCAGCCGGATCGCGTAGGCGCCGGGAGACCCCAGCGCGGCACAGAGTGGCCAGCCCGAGGCCGCGCGCGCGAGGCAGCCGAGGCCGAGCAGGCAGAGGCCCAGCGCCGCCACGGGCGCGAAGCCGACCGTCGCGAGCGCCGCCCCCGCGGCGACGGCAAAGACCACGTCGGCCACCCGTTCCACCGTGTCGTCGACCGGCTCCAGCACCTTCAGGGGCTGCAGGCTCGCCTGCGCGCCGACCGAGGCGCCGACCTCGACCTCCTGCGCGGTGGAGAGCGCGGCATTGATGATGCGGAGCGAGACATAGACGCCTGCCGTGGTCGCCGCGATCTCCTCGGCGGCCGCGGTGGCGGGCGGCAGCGCGGGGTTGAGGGATCCGCGGCCCGACAGCTCCCACAGGCCGATGGCCAGGGCGACGAGGCCCAGAAGGCCGAGGAGCAGCCCCCGGCGCAGGCTCACAACATGCTCGGCACGACCAGGTCCGGCGGCCGGTGCCCGTCGGCGAAGGTCTTGATGTTGATCAGCACCTTCTCGCCCATCTCGATCCGGCCCTCGCGCGTGGCCGAGCCCATGTGCGGCAGCAGCACCACGTTCGGCAGCTCGCGCAGGCGCGGGTTCACCTCGCGGCCGCGCTCGAACACGTCGAGGCCGGCGCCCGCGATCTCGCCCGCGCGCAGCATCCGGGTCAGGGCGTTCTCGTCGATCACCTCGCCGCGCGAGGTGTTCACGATCACCGCCTGCGGCTTCATCAGCTTCAGCCGCCGGGCGTTCATCAGGTGGAAGGTCGAGGGCGTGTGCGGGCAGTTGACCGAGATCACGTCCATGCGGGAGATCATCTGGTCGAGGCTTTCCCACCAGGTCGCCTGCAGCGCCGCCTCGATGTCGGGGTGGACCCGGCGGCGGTTGTGGTAGTGCACCTGCATCCCGAAGGCCGCGGCCCGCCGCGCCACCGCCTGCCCGATCCGGCCCATGCCGAGGATGCCCAGCCGCTTGCCCGCCACGCGCCCGCCCATGAAGGCCGTCGGCGCCCAGCCGTCCCAGCGCCCCTCCTGCATCACCGCCATGCCCTCGGGCAGACGGCGCAGCACGGCGAGGATCAGCGCCATGGCCATGTCGGCGGTGTCGTCGGTCATCACGCCGGGCGTGTTCGACACCAGGATCCCGCGCTGGCGGGCGGTCGCCACGTCGATGTGGTCCACCCCCGCGCCGTAGTTGGCGATGAGCTTCAGCCGGTCGCCCGCCTGGCCCAGCATACCGCCGTCGATCCGGTCGGTGATGCAGGGGACGATCACGTCGGCGCGCTGCATCGCGGCGACGAGCTCGCCCCGGGTCATCGGGGTGTCCTCGTCGCGCAGCTCGACATCGAACAGCTCGGTCATCCGGGTCTCGACGACCTCGGGCAACCGTCGCGTCACGACAACACTCAACCGCTGAGCTGGCATCAGACCCTTCCCTTCGCTGGCGTTCCGGCCTCGGCCATGACACTCTCCGATCGGGACCGGGGGTGCAAGCCGCGCTGCGGCCGCATCCCCCCGGGTTCCCGTCACAGCGGACCACCCCGCGCGGACCAAGGACGCGGGGACCGAGGGCAGAGACGAGCGGAATGCAAAAGGCAGGGCTTTGGCGCGGCGGCGTGGCCGTGATCGCGGGCGTGATGCTGGGGCTGATCGCCCCCGCATGGGCGCAGGACCGCCCCGCGACGCAACCGCAGCCGCGCCCGACCGAGCTGGTCGCGGTGGCGACCGCCGCGCCCGTCGCCCCCGACGCCCTCCCCGCCGCGGCGGCGGCGGCCCCCGCGCCGGCCGCGACGCCCGCCAGCCTTGCCGCCGCGCCGCGGGTGGGGCCGGTGACCGGCTTCCCGCTGCCGCGCTACGTGTCGATCAAGGCGGCCGAGGCCAACGCCCGCCGCGGCCCGTCGCGCAGCCATCGCATCGACTGGGTGTTCACCCGGCGCAACATGCCGGTGATGGTGGTGGCCGAGCACGGCCACTGGCGCCGCGTGATCGACCGCGACGGCGCCGGCGGCTGGATGCACTACACGCTGCTGTCGGGCGTGCGCACCGCCATCGTCGAGGCCGACATGCTGCCGCTCCATGCCCGCCCAGACCGGCAATCCCTGGTCCGGGCCGAGGCCGAGCGCGACGTGATCGGCGAGCTGCGCCAGTGCCACGCCGGCTGGTGCGAGATGGAGGTCGGCGGCTACCGCGGCTGGGTCGAGGCCGACGCCCTGTGGGGCGTCGACCCCGGCGAGGAGTTCGACTGACCGCGCGCGGCCCGCTCAGGCCGCCCGGTCGAGCCCCCGCCCCTTCAGCAGCGCCTCGACCCCCGGCATCCGGCCCCGGAACGCGGTGTAGAGCGCGTCCGCCTCGGCGCTGCCGCCGGCCGACAGGATGAAGCGTTCCAGCCTGGCCGCCGTGTCGGCGTCGAAGGGGCTGCCGGCCTCCTCGAAGGCCTCGAAGGCGTCGGCGTCCATCACCTCGGACCACATGTAGCTGTAGTAGCCGCTGGAATAGCCGTCGCCGGCGAAGACATGGGCGAAATGCGGCGTCGCGTGGCGCATCCCGATGGCGCGCGGCATCCCCAGCCGGGCCAGCGTCCCGGCCTGCGCGGCCATCGGGTCGGCGGGGGCGGGGCCGTCATGGAAATCGAGGTCGACCAGCGCCGAGGCGACGTATTCCACCGTCTGGAACCCCATGTCGTAGGTCCGCGCCGCCAAGAGCCGGTCGCGCAGGGCGGGCGGCATCGGCGCGCCGGTGGTCGCGTGGCGGGCGTGGCGGTCGAGCACCTCGGGCACCTCGAGCCAGTGCTCGTAGAGCTGGCTGGGCAGTTCCACGAAATCGCGCGCCACGCTGGTGCCGCTGATCGAACCGTAGGTCACGTCGGACAGCATCTGGTGCAGCGCGTGGCCGAATTCGTGGAACAGCGTGCGGGCGTCGTCGTAGGACAACAGGCAGGGGTCGCCCTTGGCGAAGTTGCAGACGTTGACGACGACGGGCCGCGTGTCGCCGCCGAGCTTCTTCTGGCTGCGCATCGCGGAACACCAGGCGCCCGAGCGCTTCGACCCGCGGGCGAAATAGTCGCCGATGAAGACGGCGACGTGGTCCCCGTTCCGCGTCACCTCCCAGGCCCGGGCGTCGGGATGATACAGCGCCACGTCGAGCGGCCGGAACTCCAGCCCGAACAGGCGGTGAGCGCAGTCGAAGCTGGCCTCGATCATGGCGTCGAGCCGGAAATACGGCTTCAGCTCGGCCTCGTTCAGGTCATGCTCCGCCGCGCGGCGTTTCTCGGCGTAGTAGCGCCAGTCCCAGGGCTCCAGCTCGCCGTTGATCCCGTCCTCGTGCAGCATCGCGGCAAGCTTGTCCGCGTCCGCCTCGGCCTGCGCGCGGGCGGGTTCCCAGACCCGCATCAGCAGGTCGCGCACTGCCTGCGGGCTGCCCGCCATCTCGGTTTCCAGCTTGTAGGCCGCAAAGCTGTCGTAACCGAGGAGCCGCGCGCGTTCCTCGCGCAGCGCCAAGACCTCGGCGGTAATGGCGCGGTTGTCGGTCTTGCCGCCGGTCATCCCCCGCGCGGTCCAGGCGCGGTAGGCCTTTTCCCGCAGGTCGCGGCGCGGGCTGAACTGCAGGAACGGCACGATCAGCGAGCGCGACAGCGTGACGACCGGCCCGTCCTGCCCCTTTTCCCGCCCCGCCTCGCGCGCCGCGGTCACGACGAAATCGGGCAGGCCGTCGAGGTCGGCCTCGGTCAGCGGCATGAACCACTCCCGTTCATCGGCGAGCAGGTTCTGGGTGAACTCGGTGCCGAGCACGGCGAGCCGCGATTTCACCTCGGTCAACCGGTCGCGCGCCGGACCCTCCAGCGCCGCGCCCGAGCGGGTGAAGGAGCGGTGGGTGAGGTAGAGCACCCGCATCTGTTCGTCGGTCAGGCCCAGCGTCTCGCGCCGCTGCCACAGGTCGTCGATCCGGGCGAAGAGGGCCGCGTTGTTGGTGATCTCGGAGGAATAGGCCGACAGCTTCGGCGCGAAGTCCCGCTGCAGCGCCTCGCGCGCGGGGTTCGAGTCGGAGCCGGCCAGGTTGTAGAAGACGCCCGCCACCCGGTCGAGCGTGGCGTCGGCCAGCTCCAGCGCCTCGATGGTGTTCTGGAACGTGGGCGCCTCGGGGTTCTCGGCGATCGCCCGGATCGCGGCGCGGCCCTCGGCCAGCGCGGCCTCCATCGCGGGGGCGAAATCGGCGTCGGCGATCTTGTCGAAAGGCGGCAGGGCGAAGGGCGTGTCCCAGGGGGCGAGCAGCGGGTTGGTCATCGGGGCAAATCTCCTTTGCCCCGAGACATAGGCCGGGCGGCCCGGCCCTGCGAGGGGTTATTGCACGGTGATGGTGATCACCGGGCTGACCACGGGCGGGGAATGCGGCACGTGGTTCATGTCGCCCAGCACCAGCTGCAGCGTGTGGCTGCCCGGGGGCAGATCGAGCGTCACCTCGGTCTGGCCGCCCCCGAAATGGCGGTGGTTGTCGTCGGCGGGCAGGCCGTAGAGCAGCTCGTCGGCGCCGTCCGGCCCCTCGCCCAGGGGCGGGCGGTTGACCAGCAGGTGGTGATGCCCGGTGTTGGCCGCATCGGTCCCGGCGGGGGCGACGCCCATGCCGGACAGGCCGAAACGGACGGTGACGGGCGCGGTGACGGTATCGCCGTCCGCGAGGCCGATGAAATAGACCTGCGCCCCCTCGGGCGCCGGCATTCCCTGCCCGAAGGCAGGCGTGGCCGCGGCAAGCAGCGCGGCGAACAGCAGTCTCTTCATGATCAGTCCTCCCTTGCGTCTGCGGGACGATCCCGTTGACGTAGGGGAAGGTAGCGCGCGGGGGCCGGCTGTCCCGTCCTACCGATCGGCCCCCTGCCGCAGCCGCAGCTCCAGCCGGCGCAGCAGGATCGACAGGGTCACCGTGATCGACAGGTAGATCAGCGCGACCACGTTGTAGGTCTCGAAATAGCGGAAGTTCGACGCGGCCGTGACCTTGCCGAGCTGCGTCACGTCCAGCACGCCGAGGACGGACACCAGCGACGAGTCCTTCACCATCGCCACGAAATCGTTGCCAAGGGGCGGCAGGATCGTGCGGAACGCCTGCGGGAACACGACGAGGCGGAACCGCTGCCAGCGGTTCAGGCCCAGCGCGTTGGCGGCCTCGATCTGGCCCTTGTCGACCGATTGCAGGCCGGCGCGGAACACCTCGGCGATGAAGGCGGAATAGCCGATGGCCAGCGCGATGATCGCCCGCCACAGGAGCGGGAAGTCGCGGGTGCGGATCGGGTCCCGGCCCAGCCCTTCGGCCGCCCAGTTGTAGGCCGCCACCAGCGCGGGCGCGAAGACAAAGGCGACGTAGAGCAGGAGCACGATGATCGGCACGCCCCGGATCACCTCGATGTAGAACCGCGCGACCTGCCTGAGGATCAGGCTCCGCGACAGGCTCATCACGGCGAGGCCGAGGCCCACGGCCGACGCCATCGCAAAGCCCACCAGCGTCACCATGACGGTGACGACGACCCCCTGCCTGAGTGTGCCGATCAGCTGGACGTAGACGTCATCGGTCAGCATCCGCCACAGCGCGAAAAGCCCGAGGCCGATCAGGGCCACGAGCCACCAGGGGAAATCGCGGTCGGGGGGCGCGGAAGGGATCATCCTGAAAGACGGCACCGCACCGGCGCGGGGCCGGTGCGGTGCCAAGGGCGTCGCCCGTTACTGGCCGAGCACGTAGTCGACGAACCAGCGCTGGTCGAGCTCGGCCAGCGTGCCGTCGGCGCGCATCGATTCGATGGCGGCGTTGATCGCCGGCACCAGCTCGCTGTCGTTGGGGAAGATGAAGCCGAATTCCTCGGTCCCCAGCGGCTCGCCGATCATCGCCAGCGTCTCGGGGTTGGCGGTGACATAGCCCTGCCCGCCCGCGCTGTCCGACAGCACCATGTCGACGTCGCCCGCGATCAGCGCCTGGATCGCGGCGGGGATGGTCTCGAACAGCACCAGCCGCGGGTTCGCCTCGTTGCCGTCCAGCACGTCGTAGACACCGACGTAGAAGGGCGTGGTGCCCGCCTGCGTGCCGATCAGCAGGTCGGCGTCGGCGGCGAAGCTGGCGGCGTCGGTGAACCGGTCCTCGCCCGCGCGCACCAGCATCCGCATCTGGCTGACCATGTAGGGCGCCGAGAAATCCACCAGCTCGTCGCGGTCGGCACGGATAGTGATGCCGGTCATGCCCATGTCGTACTGGCCCTCGGCCACGGCGGGGATCATGGCGTCCCAGCTGATGTTCTCGATCACCGGCGTGATGTTGATGCGCTCGGCGATGATCGCCAGCGCGTCGTATTCCCAGCCGATGGCGTTGCCGGTGCCGGGCTCGATGAACTGCAGCGGCGGATAGGCGTTCTCGGTGACGACGACGACCTCCATCCCGCCGAGGTCGGGCAGGTCTTGCGCGGCGGCGGTCATCGGGATCAGCGCGGCGGACAGCGCCAGCGCGGCGGCGGTGCGGATCATGGGTCAGGCTCCCTGGTTGGTGATTGGCGCGCAGTATGGCGCGGGCCGCGGCGGCGGCAAGGGGGCGCCGTCAGACCCCGCCGCAGACCGGGCAGTCTGCCCGCCGTTTCAGCACGATCACCCGGCTCTCGCCGTGGAGCGCGTCGTGGATCAGCATCCGCCCGCGCAACCCCTGCCCGGCGCCGGCGATCTCCTTCACCGCCTCCAGCGCCATCATCGACCCGACCACCCCCGGCAGCGCGCCGATCACGCCGGTCTCGGCACAGGTCGCGGCCATCCCCGGCGCGGGCGCCTGCGGGAACACGCAGGCCATGCAGGGCGCGCCGCCGGCGGGGTCATACAGCGTCACCTGCCCCTCCCAGGCGGAGATCGCGCCAGCCAGCACCGGCCGCCCCGCCGAGACGGCAGCCCGGTTCACCAGCGCGCGGGTGGCGAAGGCGTCGGTGCCGTCGAGGATCAGGTCGTAGTCGGCGAACAGCGCCGGCGCGATCTCGTCCGTCAGCATCCGGTTGTAGGGGCGCACGTCGACATGCGGGTTCAGGGCCTTCATCGCCATCTCGGCCGAGAACACCTTGGGCATCCCCTGCCGGTCGTCGGTGTGGATCACCTGCCGCTGCAGGTTCGACAGGCTGACGGTATCGGCGTCGATCACCCCGATCCGCCCCACCCCCGCCGCGGCGAGGTAGAGAAGCGCGGGCGAGCCGAGGCCGCCGGCGCCGACCACCAGCACCTTCGCCTCCTTCAGCGCCCGCTGCCCGCCGCCGCCGATCTCGGGCAGGGTGATGTGGCGGGCATAGCGCTCCAGCTCCTCGTCGGAGAACGGCCCCCTCGGCAGCACCGGCGCCGCGGCCGCCTGCGCGGCCTCCCTCGCTTCGGCCCGCGCCCGCAGCCGCCGCAGCCCCGCCCGGTAGACCAGCGCCATGACCAGCGCCGCGCCCAGCAGCAGCCACAGCGCCGGCGACCCGCCCGTCGTCTCCCGCAGGGGGTGCCCCTCGGGCAGCGCCACCTGCACCGCCAGCACCGCGACATAGAGCAGGCCCAGCATGTAGAGCCGCGCCTGGACCGGCGCCCGCATCAGCGCCCCGATGCCCCAGATCAACGCCGCCAGGCCGAACACGAACAGCATCAGTCCCGCCCCGTCGATCCGAACCCGCCCGCGCCGCGCGCCGTGGCGTCCAGCGCCTCCACCGGTGCGAAGCGCGCGGCGGCCACCGCCGCGATCACCGCCTGCGCGATCCGCGCCCCGTGCCGCACCCGGAAGGCGGTGCTGCCAAGGTTCACCAGGATCACGCCCAGCGGCCCCCGGTAGTCGCTGTCGATGGTGCCGACGCCATTGGCCAGCGCCACGCCATGCTGCACCGCCAGCCCCGACCGCGCCCGGATCTGCATCTCGTAGCCCGCGGGCACCGCCACCCGCAGCCCCGTCGGCACCAGCACCCGCCCCCCGGGCTTCAGGAGCAGCCCCAGCGCCCGGTCCCCCGGCAGGAGGTTCGCGCGCAGGTCCGCCCCCGCCGCCCCCGCCGTGGCGTGCTCGGGCAAGGGCACCGACGGGTCGGCCCAGTCCTCGCGCAGGATCTCGATCAGAACGGCCACACCGCCCCCTTCATCTTTCTCCAAATACGCACTTGCGCCGCGTCCCGCTCAGGACAAGGCTTCGGCGATGCGCGCGGCCAGACGCCGCGCCACCGCGTCCTTGCCCATCCGCGGCCAGACCTCCGCGCCGTCGGCCGTGATCAGCGTCACCGCGTTCTCGGCCCCGCCCATGATCCCCGTCCCCGGCGACACATCGTTGGCGACGATCCAGTCGCAGCCCTTGCGCGCCCGCTTGGCGGTGGCATGGGCCTCCACGCTCTCGGTCTCCGCGGCGAAACCGACGACCAGCCGCGGCCGCCCCTCGCCCATCCGCGCCACCGTCGCCAGGATGTCCGGGTTCTCCGCGAACTCCAGCGCCGGCAGGCGCCCGGTCCCGTCCTTCTTCATCTTCTGCCCGGCGGCATTGGCGACGCGCCAGTCGGCCACCGCCGCGGCGAAGACGGCCGCCTCGGCCGGAAGAGCCGCCGCGACCGCGTCGGCCATCTCCCGCGCCGTCTCCACCCGCACCACCGTCACCCCGGCCGGCGGCGGCACGGCTGCCGGCCCCGTCACGAAACTCACCCGCGCGCCCAGGTCCCTGAGCGCCGCAGCGATCGCCGTCCCCTGCGCGCCCGAGGACCGGTTGGCGATGTAGCGCACCGGGTCGATGGGTTCATGCGTCGGCCCCGAGGTCACCAGCACGTGCCGCCCGGCCAGCGGCCCGGCGCCCAGCGCCGCCTCCACCGCCGCCACGATCTCGGGCACCTCGGCCATCCGCCCCGGCCCGAACTCGCCGCAGGCCATCGGCCCCTCGGCGGGCCCCACGACCAGCACCCCGTCGCCCTGCAGCACCGCCAGGTTCCGCCGCGTCGCCGGATGCTCCCACATCCGCACGTTCATCGCCGGCGCGATCAGCACCCGCTTGTCCGTCGCCATCAGCACGGTCGAGGCCAGGTCATTGGCCAGCCCCGCCGCCATCTTGCCCATCAGGTCCGCCGTCGCCGGCGCCACCACCACCAGGTCCGCCGAGCGCGACAGCTCGATGTGCCCCATCTCGGCCTCGTCGGTCAGGTCGAAGAGGTCGCGGTAGACCTTTTCCGCCGCCAGCGCCGAGGCCGACAGCGGCGTGACGAATTCCTCCGCCGCCCGCGTCAGCACCGGCACAACGGATGCCCCGCGCTCGCGCAGGCGCCGGATCAGGTCCAGCGCCTTGTAGGCCGCGATGCCGCCGCCGATGATGAGAAGGATCCGCCTGTCCGCCAGCATGTCCGCGCCGTTCCCGTTGACCGCGCCCGAGGTTAGGGCCGCCCCCCCGCAAGGGCAATCCCGAACTCCGGCAGCACCGGGCAGGGCCGGTCGGCGGGCAGTTCCGCGTCGAGCGCGAACAGCGCCTCGGGCCCGCCCGCCAGATGCGTCAGCGCCAGCGTCACGCAGACCCGTTCCCGCGCATAGGTGCCGAACTCGACCGCGGGCAGGGGCAGGCCGGCCAGCCCCCGCGCCACCATGGCGGGCGGCGCGGGGCCGAGGGCGACGTAATCAGCGTAACCCTCATTGATCCAGCGCGGCATCCGCACGATGCGCCAGCGCCCGACATGGGCGGCCAGCTGCAGATGCGTGATCTCGTGCACGAGGTAGTAGCCCAGCGTCCGCGGCGGCGGCACCGCGCGGCCGTCGCGCACCAGCCGGTTCGCGGGGATGTCGGCGTGGCGCAGGAACACGTGGGCGGGTGCGACCACCGGGTAGGTCAGCCCGGACGCCCGCGGCGAGCCGGAAAAGAACAGACCGACGAGCGGCCCCTCGGGCACCAGCCAGACATCGACCGGCGCGGGCGCGCCCAAGGGCGCCGCGGACAGGAGCGCCGTGATCTCCTGCCCCAGCCGCACCGCCTCGGGCGGCAGGGGGTCGCGGGCGTGAAAGGTGATCGCGCCGCCCGTCCGCGCGTGGGAAAACAGCGGGGCGGGCCAGGCCAGGGCCGCGACCAGCGCGCCGTAGACGGCGAGGGTCGCCAGGAACCCCGCGAGGCTCAGGCGGAACATCCAGCGGATCAGGCGCGGCGACATGGGCCCGTCATCGGCGGTTTCGCCGCCCCGCGCCAGTCAGCGAAACGCCGCGCAGGGGTCGGGGCGGTCGGCGGGGTCGGCGACGGTGAACAGGTCGAAGGGCACGGGGTCCTCCGGCACGGCCTCGAACTGGCCGAGGGTGAACACGGCCACCTCGGGCGCGGCCAGCGCGATCAGCGCCGGCACCCCCCAGTCGGCCCGGGCGTGGCCGTTGCCGGTGATGACGGCCACGGGGGCGCCGTGCGCCTCCAGCGCCGCCAGCGCGGCCTCGGCCAGCGCGGCGTCGCGCAGGCGCTGCGCCTCGACGAAGCCCGGCAGGATCTCGGGCGGGAGCGCGTCGCAATGGGCGGCCATTTGCTCGGCCTCGCGCGCGGCCTGCTCGGCCTCGGGCAGCGACCGGTCGAGCCCGAAGCGGCCTGCGTCGCCCGCGAACACCGCCGCCGCGCCGCCGTCGAAGGCGCCGCGCGCCGCCTCGCGCCCGACCAGCGCGCCGTAGACCGGCACCTCGGCCCCGAAGGCGAAGAGCGGCGCGTAATTGGCGAAGTCGGGCCAGCCGGAATTGTCCCAGTCGAGCGCCGCGGCCAGCGCCGCGGCATCGGCCGCGATGCCGGGCGTCACCAGCGCGGCCTGGGCGGGCGTGATGTGCTCGAACACGATGGCCGTCGCACCGAGACCCGCCAGCACCTCGGCCTGCGTGACGTGGTGGGCGGGGTTGTCGTGCACCTCGCCGAGGATCACCACCCCGGCCCCGGCGGCGGCGGCCAGGATGTCGGGCACCGACGCGCCTTCGGCCGCGACCTCGGTCGCGGCCAGCGCAAGGAACAGGGCGAACCCAGCCCGGACAGGCCGCACGGCGCGGCTCAGCGGAGGAAGGCGACGGTCACCGGCACGGCGGGCGCCCCGTGCCCGCCGACGCGCGCCTCGGGCGAGGCGACGGCGATCGACAGCACGAAGAGGCCCGCCAGCATTGCCAGCGGCGCGTGGAACGTCATGCGGCGAAGAATGACCGGACCTCCTTGGACTGCGCCTCGAGCGTCTTGCGCATCTTGGCGAAGGCGGCGGCCTCGAGCTGGCGCACGCGCTCCTTGGACAGGCCCAGCTCGTCGCCGAGGCTTTCCAGCGTGCGGGGCTCCTCGCGCAGCTTGCGCTCGCGCACGATGAAGCGCTCGCGGTCGTTCAGGGCCTGCATGGCGATGATCAGCCAGTCGCGCAGCTGGGCGGTGTCGTGGCTTTCCTCGACGATGTCGGCGGCCTGCGCGCTGTCATCCTCCAGCGCGTCGATCCATTCGCGACCCTCCTCGTCCACCGACTGGGTGGCGTTGAGCGAGTAGTCGGAGCCGGCGAGCCGCCCTTCCATCATCTCGACGTCGTGGAGCGGCACGCCCACCTCGGTCGCGATCATCTGGCGCAGCTGGTGCTTGTCGAGGTTCTCGCCCCGGGCCAGCGCCTCGCGCTCGAGCCGAGCCTGGACGCGGCGCATGTTGAAGAACAGGGATTTCTGCGACGAGGTCGACCCGGTGCGCACCATTGACCAGTTGCGCATCACGTAGTCCTGGATCGACGCCTTGATCCACCACACCGCGTAGGTGGAAAACCGCACGCCGCGGTCGGGGTCGAACTTGTCGGCGGCCTTCATCAGGCCGAGGCCGGCCTCCTGGATCAGGTCGTTCATCGGCGCGCCGTAGCGCTTGAACTTGGCCGCCATCGAGATCGCGAGGCGCATGTAGGCCGTCACCAGCCGGTGCAGCGCCTCCTCGTCCCGCTGGTCCCGCCAGGCGTAGGCGAGCCTCAGTTCCGTCTCCGCGTCCAGCAGCTCGGCCCGCATCGCGCGGCGGCTGAGGCTGTGTTCTCCACCCATGTCCAGTGCCATCTGGGAACCCCCCGGTTTGCGTTGATGACGCCATTGGCAAGCAGCGTTCTGATGGGTGTTACGCAGCGAAAGACCGGTTGGTTCACTTTTTGGGATAGAAAATTTCGCGGGGCGGCATATGTCGCGGTCATTTCGGCCATCACGATTTCGCGATTGACCGATCCGGGCCGCCCATGCGCAATCGCGTCCATGACCCATCGCATCCTCATCGGTGACCGTTCCTATTCCAGCTGGTCCTTGCGCGGCTGGCTCCCCTTCGCGGCCTGGGACATCCCCGTGCAGGTGGAGACGACCATCCTCTACCGCGACGCGTTCCGCGCGGACCTCGAACGCTTCGCCCCGGGGCTCCGCAGCGTGCCCGCGGTGTGGACGCCTGAGGGCGGGCTCCTATCCGACAGCATCGCCATCGCCTGGCACTTGGCCGAGGCCTTTCCCGACCGCGGCCTGTTGCCGACGGACCCGGTCGACCGCGCCACGGCCCAGAGCCTGATCGCCATCATGCACGCGGGCTTCCAGCCGCTGCGCAGCGCCTGCCCGATGAACCTGCGCAATGCCTGGGACGGCTTCGTGCCGTCGGACGCCGTCCGCGCCGACCTCGCCCGGCTCGAGGCGCTTTGGGGCGCGGCGCTGGACCGCTCGGGCGGGCCGTTCCTGTTCGGCGCCTACACGCTGGCCGACGTGTTCTACGCCCCCGTCGCCATGCGAATCGCGGGCTACGGCCTGCCGGTGTCGGACCGGGCGCAGGCCTATGTCGCGGCGCATCTGGCCCACGGGCCGCTGCGCCAGTGGCGCGCGCTGGGGCAAACGGCAGGCCCCGAGCAGCCGACCTACGAGATGGGCCTGCCCCGCCGCCCCTTCCCGATCCTGCCGCCCGACGCCTGAGCGCCCGCACGGGTTTACGATTCGCTAACGCTTGGCGGGTAGGCGTTAACCATGTTCGACGCCCCGCGCCCCGACAGCCTGTCCCGCATTCATACGGTCGCCTTCGAGGGGCTCGAGGCGCGCCGGGTCGAGGTGCAGTGCGCGGTCACGGCGGGCGTGCCGGCCTTCACCGTGGTGGGCCTGCCCGACAAGGCGGTGTCCGAGGCCCGCGAACGGGTGCGCACGGCGCTGTCGGCCATGGCCATCGCCCTGCCGTCCAAGCGCATCACGGTGAACCTGTCGCCCGCCGACCTGCCCAAGGAGGGGTCGCATTTCGACCTGCCGATCGCGCTGGCGCTCTTGTCGGCGCTCGACATCGTGCCGCGCGAGCGGATCGAGACCGCGATGGCGCTGGGCGAGCTGTCGCTCGACGGCACGCTGGTGCCGGTCATCGGCGCGCTGCCCACGGCGCTGGCGGCGGGCGAGGACGGGCGCGTGCTCTACTGCCCCGCCGGTTGCGGGGCCGAGGCCGCCTGGGTCGGCGCGACCCCGGTCTTCGCGGCGCGGTCGCTGGCCGAGCTGATCGCCCACCTGACTGACCGCGCCCCGCTGGAGCCCGCCCGCCCGGGCGAGGTGCGGGAGGACGCCAGCCCGAAATGCCTGTCCGAGGTGCGCGGGCAGGAACGCGCCAAGCGCGCGCTGGAGATCGCGGCGGCGGGGCGGCACCATCTGCTGATGGTGGGGGCGCCGGGGTCGGGCAAGTCGATGCTGGCGGCCCGCCTGCCCGGCATCCTGCCGCCGCTGTCGGCGCCCGAGGCGCTGGAGACCTCGATGATCCACTCGCTGGCGGGGCTCCTGACCGATGGCGGCATCTCGCGCAGCCGGCCCTACCGCGCGCCGCACCACACGGCGTCCATGGCCGCCATCGTCGGCGGCGGGCGGGGGGCGAAGCCGGGCGAGATCAGCCTCGCGCACAACGGCGTGCTGTTCCTCGACGAGTTCCCGGAATACCCGCGCGCGGTGCTGGAAACCCTGCGCCAGCCGATCGAGACCGGCGACGTGGTGGTGGCCCGTGCCAACGCCCATGTCACCTACCCCTGCCGGTTCCTCCTGATCGCGGCGGCGAACCCCTGCCGCTGCGGGCAGCTTTATGACGCGGCGCAGGCCTGCGGGCGGGCGCCCTTGTGCGGCGATGACTACATGGGACGCATCTCGGGGCCGCTGATGGACCGCTTCGACCTGCGGCTGGAGGTGCCGCCGGTGGCCTATGCCGACCTCGACCTGCCCGCGACCGGGGAACGGAGCGTGGAGATCGCGAAACGCGTCGCGGCGGCGCGGGCGGTGCAGGCGGCCCGCTTCTCCGCGCTGGGCGCGTCGGCGCGGGTGAACGCGGACGCCGAGGGGGCGCTGCTCGACGAGATCGCGACGCCGGATGCGGAGGGAAAGGCCTTCCTTTTGAAGGCCGCCGACCGCTTCCGCCTGACCGCGCGGGGCTACCACCGGATCCTCAGGCTCGCGCGCACCATCGCCGACCTCGAGGGCGCGGCGGGCGTGGGCCAGCCGCACATCGCCGAGGCGCTGGGCTACCGGCTGATCGGGGCGAAGGCCTAGAGCTTGCCCTCGATCGCCTCCCAGATCTTCGCGGCGGCGTTGATGCCGTCGAAGCGCTCCAGCTCCTGGATGCCGGTGGGCGAGGTCACGTTGATCTCGGTGAGGTAGCCGCCGATCACGTCGATGCCGACGAAGACCTGCCCCATCTCCTTCAGGCGCGGGCCGATGGCGGCGCAGATCTCGCGCTCGCGCTCGGTCAGGCCGATCTTTTCCGCGCGGCCGCCGACATGCAGGTTCGACCGCGTCTCGCCCTCGGCGGGCACCCGGTTGATGGCGCCCACGGGTTCGCCGTCGACGAGGATGATGCGCTTGTCGCCCTTGGCCACGTCAGGCAGGTATTTCTGCGCGATCAGGGGCTCGCGGTTCATGCCGGTGAAAAGCTCGTGCAGCGAGTTCAGGTTGCGGTCGCTCTCGGGCAGGCGGAACACGCCGGCGCCGCCATTGCCGTAGAGCGGCTTGAGGATGATGTCGCCGTGCTTGGCCTTGAACGCCTTGAGCACCGACAGGTCGCGGGCGATGGCGGTGGGCGGCGTCAGGTCGGGGAAGTCGAGGACCAGCAGCTTCTCGGGCGAGTTGCGCACCCAGAACGGGTCGTTCACCACCAGCGTCTGCCCCTTCAGCCGGTCGAGGAGATGCGTCGTGGTGATGTAGCCCATGTCGAAGGGCGGGTCCTGCCGGAGCCAGACCACGTCGACCTCGGCCAGGTCGAGGTCCACCCGCTCGCCCAGCCGGGCATGGTCGCCCTTCACCCGCTGCACGCGGACCGGCTGGGCCAGCGCCATGATCCGCCCCTCGCGGTAGCTCAGGTGGTCGGGGGTGTAGACCCAGAGCTCGTGGCCGCGCGCCTGCGCCTCCTCGGCGAGGCGGAAGCTGCTGTCGGCGTCGATGTTGACCGACCCGATCGGGTCCATCTGAAAGGCGACCTTCATGGTCCGAACTCCCGGGCTGGTTCCTCGCGCCCTGTTTGGCGCGGGGCGGGGCCGGGTGCAAGGCGCCGCGATCAGCCCGCCTGCAGCGCGTTCGGGATCACGTCGATCCGGCCGGCGCCGTCGACCAGCGCCACGTCGAAGCGCATCGGCGTCAGCGATCCCGACGCGAACTGCCCCAGCGCCGCCTCGGCGCTGGCGAGCAGCCGGCCGATCTGCCGCCGGGTCAGGTGCGCCGCGGCCGCCGCGAGGCTGCGCGACGACTTCACCTCGACGAATACGATCTCGCCGCCCTTCTCGAAGATCAGGTCGATCTCGCCGGAGGGTCCGCGCCAGCGCCGCGTCAGCAGCCGGTGACCGCGCGCCACGTAGGCCTGCATCACGCTGTCCTCGGCGGCCTTGCCCGCCAGGTAGGACCGCAATCCGCTGATCGCCCGTGCCTTCATCCCTCGTCCTCCGGCCCGCCCGCGTCCTTCAACGCCAGCGCCATCTGATACACGTCCCGCCGGGGCAGCCCCAGCGCCTCGGCCACCTCGGCGGCCGCCTCCTTCACCCGGAGCCGGCCCAGCGCCTCGCGCAGGGCCGCCTCCACGTCCGCCGCCTCGGGCGCCACGTCCAGCGGCCGCCCGACCACCAGCGCGATCTCGCCCTTTACCGGCGCCTCGGCCAGACCGTCCCTGAGCGCCCCGAGCGTGCCGCGCCGCACCTCCTCGAATCGCTTGGTCAGTTCCCGGCAGAGCGCCGCCGGCCGATCCGCGCCCCATGCCTCGCACAATTCCCCTAACAATCGGCTAATGCGCTTGGGGCTTTCGTACAAAATCAGCGTCGCCGGCACGTCCCCGATCTCGTCCAGCCAGCGCGCGCGCGCCCCGGCCTGCGCCGGCGGGAAGCCCGCGAACAGGAACCGGTCCGAGGGCAGCCCCGACAGGCTGAGCGCCATGATCGCCGCCGACGGCCCCGGCGCCGCCGTCACCGGCAGGCCCGCCCCGATCGCCGCCCGCGCCAGCTGGTAGCCGGGGTCGGCCACCACGGGCGTGCCCGCCTCGGAGCAGTAGGCGACGCTGCGCCCCTCGGACAGCGCGCGCAGGATGCGGGGCCGCGCCTCGGCGCCGTTGTGGTCGTGGTAGGCGATCAGCGGCCGGTCGCCGAGCTTGATCCCGTGGATGTCCATGAGGTGGCGCAGCGTGCGCGTGTCCTCGGCCGCCAGCACCTCGGCGGTGGCCAGGATGTCGAGCGCCCGGAGCGTGATGTCCCGCGCCGCGCCGATCGGCGTCGCCACCAGGTAGAGGCCCGGCGCCAGCTCCGCCCGCCGCCCCCCGGTCGCCTGCCCGTGCTCGTCCATCGGTGCCGTCCCGCCCGTCCCGCCGCCCCGCGCGCCGGCATCGTTTACTTGCCACGCGGGACGCCTTAGCCTAGTCGCGCAGGACCGGCAGCGCCCAACGGAGGTCACCCGCCCATGTTTTCCGCAATGCGTCTTCTCCGCAACCCCTTGCGATGGCTCGGCGCCGCGGCGGCGGCCCTGGCGCTGGCGGGCTGCCAGGTCGGCGCGCCCGGCGGCGCGGGTCCGCGCGTGGGCGGCCAGACCATCCAGGTCGCCATGCTTCTGCCGCAGACCTCGGGCCAGGGCGGCGACGCCGTGATCTCCCAGAGCCTCGAATTCGCCGCGCGCATGGCCGCGTCCGAGTTGCAGGGCGTGACCGTCGAGATCACCGTCTACGACACCGCAGGCCAGTCGGCCCAGGCCGCTGCCGTCGCCCGCCAGGCCGTGCAGGCCGGCGCCGACGTCATCATCGGCCCGCTGCGGTCGGACGCCGCCGCCGCCGTGGGCGTCGCGGTGGCGAACTCCAACGTCAGCGTGCTGAGCTTCTCCAACAACACCGAGATCGCGGGCGGCAACGTCTTCGTGCTCGGCCACACCTTCCAGAACACCGCGGCGCGGGTCGTGTCCTACGCCGCCGCGCAGGGCCGCAACCGGATCGTGCTGACCCACGCCCAGAACCTCGCCGGCGAGGTCGCCCGCGACGCCGTCCTGCGCGCGGCCCAGGCCTCGGGCGCGACCGTCGTCGCCACCGTGCCCTACGAGTTCTCGCAGACCGGCGTGATCAACGTGGTGCCGCAGATCGTGTCGGCCGTGCGCGACAACGGCGCCAACGCGCTGATGCTGACCTCGGACAGCTCCGGCGCGCTGCCCTTCTTCGCGCAGCTCCTGCCCGAGAACGGGCTCGACACCGAGGCGGTGCGGATGCTGGGCCTGACCCGCTGGGACACGCCGCCGCAGACGCTGGAGCTGTCGGGGCTGCAGGGCGGCTGGTTCGCCGTGCCCGACCCGCAGGCCACCGCCGACTTCAACGCCCGCTACGAGGCCACCTACGGTACGCCCCCGCACCTGCTGGGCGCGCTCGGCTACGACGCGATCCGCGCGGTGGGCGAGACCGCGGCCGCGACCGGGCGGCTCGGCGCGGCGGACCTCACGGCCAGCGCTGGCTTCCAGGGCGCGAACGGGGTATTCCGGCTCCTGCCCGATGGCACGAACGAGCGCGCGATGGCCATTGCCCAAGTGATCGACAACCAGGTGGCCATGATTGACCCCGCCCCAAGACGCCTTGGCGGTTTCGGTTTCTGACCGGAACCCGACGCTTCCCCCCGTCCCCTCCGAACCGGGCGAGCTGATCGCGCCGGCGACGGAGATTCTGGACGAAGCCGCCCTGCGCGACCGGCTCGACGCCGCCGTGGCGGGGCTGACCGACCCCGGCCAGGTGCGGGCGGCGGCCGTGCGCGTGCTGCAGGCCGCGCAGGAGGCCGGCCGCGCCGCGATCGAGGCCGGCATCGCCACCCACCCGCTGACCGCGCGGCGGATCACGCGGGCCTACACCTTCCTGACCGACGGCCTGGTGCGGGCGGTGCTGCACGTGTCCGAGCGGCACCTGCACCGCACGCCGCTGCCCACCGAGGGCGAGCGCATGGCGGTGATGGCGGTCGGCGGCTACGGCCGAGGCGAGATGGCGCCCTATTCGGACGTCGACCTGCTGTTCGTCACGCCGTGGAAGATCACCCCGCAGATCGAGAGCGTCATCGAGAGCGCGCTGTACATGCTGTGGGACCTGCACATGAAGGTCGGCCACGCCAGCCGGACGGTGAAGGAGTGCCTGCGGCTCGGCAAGCAGGACATCACGATCCGCACCAGCCTGCTGGAAATGCGCTACCTCGCCGGGGACGAGGGGCTCGGCCGCGAGCTCAAGACCGCGCTGCGCGAGCAGCTGTTCCGCGGCACCGTGGGCGAGTTCATCGAGGCCAAGCTGGAGGAACGCGCCACCCGCCACAAGAAGCAGGGCGGGCAGCGCTACGTGCTGGAGCCCAACGTCAAGGAGGGCAAGGGCGGCCTGCGCGACCTGCAGACCCTCTACTGGATCGCCAAATACGAGCACGGCGTGCGCACGGCCTCGGAGCTGGTCGGGCTCGGCGTGTTCCGGCCCGAGGAATTCGCCGCCTTCGACGCGGCCGAGCGGTTCCTCTGGGCGGTGCGCTGCCACCTGCACCTGATCGCGGCGCGGGCGCAGGACCAGCTGACCTTCGACAACCAGGTCGCCGTGGCCGAGCGGCTGGGCTACCGCGACCATTCCGGCCGGCGCGCGGTCGAGCACTTCATGCAGGACTATTTCCGCCACGCCACCCGCGTGGGCGAGCTGACCCGCATCTTCCTGACCGAGCTGGAGGCCCGCCACGTCAAGCAGGAGCCCGCGATCCTCGGCTTCCTGCGCGGGCGCACCCGCCGCAAGAAGCTCAGGGACGGCTACGCGCTCAAGCAGAACCGCCTCGCCATCGCCGACGAGGCCGGGTTCTTCGCGGACAAGCTGAACCTCCTGCGGGTGTTCGAGGAGGGGCTGCGCACCGGCTACCTGCTCCACCCCGACACCATGCGCGCGATCTCGGCGCGGCTGGGGCAGATCGACGACGAGATGCGCCGCGACCCCGAGGCGGTGACGATCTTCCTCGACCTGCTGCTGAAGCACGGCAACCCGGAACGCGCGCTCCGCCGCATGAACGAGCTGGGCGTGCTGGGGGCCTTCGTGCCGGAATTCGCGCCCATCGTGGCGATGATGCAGTTCAACATGTATCACAGCTACACGGTGGACGAGCACACCATCCAGGTGATCTCGACCCTCGCGCAGATCGAGCGCGGCGAGCTGGTCGAGGAGCTGCCGGTCGCCTCGGGCATCCTCAAGCGCGGGGTGAACCGCAAGGTGCTGTTCATCGCCTGCCTGCTGCACGACATCGGCAAGGGCCGGAAGGAAGACCACTCGATCGTCGGCGCCCGCATCGCGCGGGCCGTCGCGCCGCGGCTGGGGCTGAAGCCCGCCGAGGCCGAGACGGTGGAATGGCTGGTGCGCTATCACCTGCTGATGTCCGACATGGCGCAGAAGCGCGACATCGCCGACCCGCGCACGGTGCGCGACTTCGCCAAGGCGGTGAAGACCCGCGAGCGGCTGGAGCTCCTGACCGTGCTGACGGTCTGCGACATCCGCGGCGTGGGCCCCAACACCTGGAACAACTGGAAGGCCACGCTGCTGCGCGGGCTTTACCGGGCGACGGCCACCGCGCTCGACACCGGGCTCGAGGACCTCAACCGCGACAAGCTGGAGGGCGAGGCCAAGCGCGCGCTGCGCGACGCGCTGGACGGCTGGCCCAAGGCCGAGCTCAAGGCCGAGGTCGACCGGCACTACGGCCCCTACTGGCAAGGCCTCGACCTTGCGACGCAGGTCACCTTCGCCGAGATGCTGCGCGGGCTGGACGACAGCGAGATCCGCATCGACACCCGCGAGGACACCGACCGCGACGCCACCCGCGTCTGTTTCGCCCTGCACGACCACCCGGGCATCTTCAGCCGGCTGGCCGGCGCGCTCAGCCTGGTGGGCGCCAACGTGGTGGACGCGCGCACCTACACCTCGAAGGACGGCTTCGCGACCGCCGTGTTCTGGGTGCAGGACGCCGAGGGCAACCCCTACGAGGCCCGCCGCCTGCCCCGCCTGCGCGACATGATCGCCAAGACGCTCAGGGGCGAGGTCGTGGCCTCGCGCGCGCTGGAGGGCCGCGAGAAGATCAAGAAGCGCGAGCGCCCCTTCGCGGTGCCCACCAACATCACCTTCGACAACGAGGGATCCGAGATCTACACCATCATCGAGGTCGACACCCGCGACCGGCCCGGCCTGCTCTACGACCTGACCAAGACGCTGGCGGCCAACAACATCTACATCTCGTCGGCCGTGATCGCGACCTATGGCGCGCAGGTGGTCGATACCTTCTACGTCAAGGACATGTTCGGCCTGAAGCTCTACACCAAGTCGCGGCAGGACAACCTGGAACGCAAGCTGCGCGACGCCATCGCGCGCGTGGCCGAGCGGGCGGGCGCCTGACATGAACGGCATCGCGCGGCCGATCCGGCTGGTCTCGGGGTTCATCACGGTCGGCGTCTGGACGCTGGGCAGCCGCATCCTCGGCTTCGTCCGCGACATCCTGATCGCGGCCTTCATGGGCGTCGGGCCGGTGTCCGAGGCGTTCTTCGTCGCCTTCGCCCTGCCCAACATGTTCCGCCGCTTCTTTGCCGAGGGCGCCTTCAACACGGCCTTCGTGCCGATGTTCTCCAAGAAGCTGGAGGCCGACGAGGACCCGCTGGGCTTTGCCCGCGACGCGTTCTCGGGGCTGGCGACGGTGCTGATCCTGCTGACGCTGGTGGCGCAGCTGGTCATGCCGTGGCTGGTGCTGGCGATGGCGTCGGGCTTTGCGGGCGACGTGCGCTTCGACCTCGCGGTGGAGTTCGGCCGCATCTCCTTCGGCTACATCCTGTTCATCTCGCTCGCGGCGCTGCTGTCGGGGCTGCTGAACGCCACCGGCCGCTTTGCCGCCGCCGCGGCCGCGCCGATCCTGCTGAACCTGATCCTGATCGCGGTGCTGGTGCTGGCCGACAAGGGCTATGTCCCCGGCGTCATCATCCCCGAGGGCGGCGAGATCACGCCCGAGCAGGTCGAGGGCCTGGGCTACGGCGCGGTGCTGACCTGGGGCATCCTGTTCGCCGGGATCGCGCAGGTCGCGCTGGTCTGGGTCGCGGCGGCGCGCACCGGCTTTGCCCTGCTGCCGCGGATGCCGCGACTGACGCCCGACATGAAGCGGCTGGCCGTCATCATGCTGCCCGCCATGCTGGCCGGCGGCGTGGTGCAGGTGAACCTGCTCGTCGGCCGCCAGGTGGCCAGCTTCTTCGACGGCGCCATCGTCTGGCTCAGCCTGGCCGACCGGCTCTACCAGCTGCCGCTCGGCGTGGTCGGCATCGCCATCGGCATCGTGCTCCTGCCCGACCTGTCGCGCCGCCTGCAGGCCGACGACGTCACCGGCGGCCGCTACGCGCTGTCGCGTGCGGGCGAGATCTGCCTTGCCCTGACCGTGCCGGCCGCCGTGGCGCTCTGCGTGATCCCCCTGCCGCTGGTGTCGGTCCTGTTCGAGCGCGGCGCCTTCACCGCCGAGGACAGCGTGCAGACCGCGCTGGCGCTGGCCGCCTACGGCATCGGCCTGCCCGCCTTCGTGATGCAGAAGGTGCTGCAGCCGCTCTACTTCGCGCGCGAGGACACCCGGTCGCCGTTCCGCTTCGCGCTCGTGGCGATGGTGGTGAACGGGGTCGTGGCCGTCGGCCTTGCCTTCACCATCGGCTTCGTCGGCGCGGCCATCGCCACCAGCGTGGCGGGCTGGGCCATGGTCTGGCTGCTCCTGCGCGGCAAGCGCGGCATGGGCGACGTCGCCATGTTCGACGACCGGTACCGCCAGCGGGTCGGCCGGATCGTGTTGGCCTCGATGCTGATGGGCGTCGTCCTCGTCATCGGCGCGACGCTGCTGGCGCCGGCGCTGGGCACGCCGGGCTGGCGCTACATCGCGCTGGCGGTGCTGGTGGGCGGCGGCATCGTGACCTACGGCCTGGTCGGGCAGGCGCTGGGCGCCTTCCGCATCGCCGAGTTCGCCAACGCGCTGCGCCGCCGCTAACGGCTGCGCAGCCTCGCCAGCACCCGGCGCCAGCCGCCCGGGCTGACCACGAAGGACATCAGGAAGCCGGTCGCAAAGCCCGACAGGTCGGCGACGACGTTGCCGAACTCGCCCTGCAGCAGCCCGAAGATCAGCTGGATCGCAAGCAGCGCCCCGATCAGCCCGAAGGCCCGGTAGCGGTTGCCGCCGCGCAAGGATTCCCGCGTCCACAGGATGAAGGTGAAGGCCCCGATCAGCCCGTAGACGCCCGGATACCCCCCGATCAGCGGATAGGGGCTGTTCATCAGCGCCACGAAGCCCAGCGCGCCGGCCACCGACGACACCAGGAACAGCGCCATGAAGGCGAGCGGCGAGAACACCTCGGCCACCATCTTGCCGATCGCCAGGATGAACACGACGACAAAGGTCGCGTGGACGAACCCGCCGTGGATCAGGGGATAGGTGAGGAGCCGCAGGAGCTCCGCCGGCGGGTAGACCCCGTTGTCCCACATGTAGGCCGCGACCTCGTCGAAGACGCCGTAGTCGCGGATCGCGTCGAGCCGCCAGCCGACGCCGCCCTGCCCGCCCAGGAACCCGGCCGTCGCGGCCTGAAACATGACCTCCAGCCCGAAGATCACCGCGGCCAGCGCCACCACCACCGGCGGCAGCGCGTTGAAGGGCGAGACATTGTGCTGATCCATCGCGGCGGCCCTCGGTTGACGCCATTTGCCCCCGTGGGTAAGCGAAGCGGCGGCGCTTGGCCAGAGGGGCGAGCGCGCAGTCAGGGCCGAGGGACGATCATGGCAGAGACGCAGTTCACCCCCCGCGTGTTCTCGGGCATCCAGCCCTCGGGCGGGCTGACGCTGGGCAACTACCTCGGCGCGATGAAGCGCTTCGTGACGATGCAGGACGCGGGCACCCACGAGACCATCTACTGCATGGTCGACCTGCACGCGATCACCGCCCGCCTGGTCCCGGCCGACGAGCTGATCCACAACACCCGCGAGCTTTGCGCGGGCTTCATCGCCGTCGGCATCGACCCCGAGAAATCGGTGCTGATCAACCAGAGCCAGGTGCCCGAGCACGCGCAGCTGGCCTGGATCTTCAACTGCGTGGCGCGCATGGGCTGGATGGGCCGCATGACCCAGTGGAAGGACAAGGCCGGCAAGAACGCCGAGGCGGCCTCGCTGGGCCTGTTCGCCTACCCCGCGCTGATGGCCGCCGACATCCTCGTCTACCACGCCACCCACGTCCCCGTGGGCGAGGACCAGAAGCAGCACCTCGAGCTGACCCGCGACATCGCGGCCAAGTTCAACCACGACTACGGCGTCGACTTCTTCCCCATCACCGAGCCGGTGATCGAGGGCGCCGCGACCCGCGTGATGAACCTGCAGGACGGGACGAAGAAGATGTCCAAGTCCGACCCGTCGGACAAGACGCGCATCAACCTGACCGACAGCGCCGACGAGATCGCCAAGAAGATCCGCAAGGCCAAGACCGACCCCGACCCGCTGCCCGAGGCGCTGGAGGGGCTGGAGACCCGGCCCGAGGCCCGCAACCTGGTGAACATCTACGCGGCGCTGGCCGACATCGACCCGCAGGCGGTGCTGGATCAGCACGCGGGCGGGCTGTTCGGCCAGTTCAAGATGGCGCTGGCCGACCTCGCTGTGGACAAGCTCGCGCCGATCTCGACCGAGATGACCCGCCTGATGGCCGACCCCGCGGAAATCGACCGCATTCTCGGCCGCGGGGCCGAGCGCGCGCGAGAGATCACGGTGCCGATCCTCGACCGCACCTACGACATCGTGGGCATGTTGCGGAGCTGAGGGCTCAGGCCATCTCCACCGCCTCGACCGACAGGACGGTGGGCAGGTGGCGCGCGATCTCGTCCCAGGTTGCGCCGGCGTCGTCGCTGGCGAAGACCGAGCCGGTGTTGGTGCCGAAGTAGACGCCGCCCTCGGGGCTGTCGTCGGTCGTCATCGCCTGCCGCAGCACAGTGAAGAAGCAGGCCGTTTGCGGCAGGCCCTCGCGCTGCGCCTCCCAGGTCGCGCCGCCGTCGCGCGAGCGCCAGACGGCGGCGCTGGCCCCGGGCGGGTAGCGCCCGGCGCTGTCGCCGTTCAGCGGCAGGGTCCAGAGCGTCATCGGATCATGCGGATGGACCGCGATGGGAAAGCCGAAGGTCGACGGCAGCCCCTCGGTGATATCGTCCCAGTGCCGTCCGCCATCGCGCGAGCGCCAGACGCCATGGTGGTTCTGCTGGTAGAGCAGGTCCGAGCCCGGAGCGCGGACCATGTTATGCACGCAATGCCCGGTCTCGCCGTCGCGCGGGGCGGCGGGGTGGTCGTGCCCTTCACAGCACGCGGCGTTGGACAGGCGGTTGCGCCTTTCCCAACTGGCGCCGCCATCTTCGGAGGCAAAGACGCCGGCGGCCGAGATGCCGAGCCAGATCTTGCGCGGATCCTCGGGCGCGGTGACGATGGTGTGCAGCGTCAGGCCGGCCGCGCCGCCGTTCCAGTCCTCCCGCCCCGGGAAGTTGGCCAGCGCCTCGTTCCGCGCCCAGGTCACGCCGCCGTCCGGGCTTTCCAGCAGCGTCCCGGGCTTCGCCCCGGCCCAGAGCACCCCGTGGGCGTGGTGCAGCGACCAGACCGAATGCAGCGTGTCGCCGAAGGGGGGCTCCGTCGCCTCCCAGCCGATCATCGCCGCGAAGCTCGGGTCATTCGCGGCCCACTGGTCCATCTGGCCCGACGACAGCTTGGCCAGCGTCCAGGTCGCGCCGGCATCCGTGGACCGCCAGACCCCCGCCCCCCACCAATCGCCGCCGCCGCCCGCCCAGATCGCCCCCGTCGCGGGATCGGCGGCCATGTGGTTGATCGACCAGCCCGCGCAGTGGGGCCCGCTGACCGCCCACGCCCCGCGGTCGCGGCGCGACAGGACGAAGGCGCCCTTGGTTGTGCCGACCAGCAGATGCACGTTGCCCGACATGAAAGCCCCTCCCCGGTTGCCCGGAGAGGGTAGCACGAAACCGCGGGCGGCTTGGCGGGATTTCGGCGCTCAGGCCGCGACCGGCGCGTCGTCGTAGGCCGTGGTCGGCGGCACGGGCCGCGGACCGGGCGTGAAATAGGCCCAGGTCTCGTCCAGAAGGCGCAGGGCCGCGTCGGCGTCGGGGGCGGGGGTGGTCGGCTGCTCGGACATCGGGATGTCTCCTTGTCGTCGGTGCCTCCCTTGCCCCCAAGCTAGGCATCCCGGTGCCCAGTCGGAACCGTCGATGGCGCATGGCCCCCTTGCGGTGGGCGCAAAAGAAAGACCCCGCCGGATCAGGGCGGGGTCGATCTTGGGTCGCCGTGCCGGGCCGGGGGCCTCAGAGCTGGCGTTCCACCATCATCTTCTTGATTTCCGCGATCGCCTTGGCCGGGTTCAGGCCCTTGGGGCAGGTCTTGGCGCAGTTCATGATGGTGTGGCAGCGGTAGAGCTTGAACGGATCCTCGAGGTCGTCCAGCCGCTCGCCCGTCGCCTCGTCCCGGCTGTCGATGATCCAGCGGTAGGCATGGAGCAGCGCCGCCGGCCCGAGGTAGCGGTCGCCGTTCCACCAGTAGGACGGGCAGGAGGTGGAGCAGGACGCGCACATCACGCATTCGTAGAGACCGTCCAGCTTCTTGCGGTCCTCGATCGACTGGCGCCATTCCTTCTCGGGGCGCTGGGTCTTGGTTTCCAGCCACGGCATGATGCTGGCGTGCTGGGCGTAGAAATGGGTCAGGTCGGGGATCAGGTCCTTGATCACCGGCATGTGCGGCAGCGGGTAGATCTTCACGTCGCCCTTGATCTCGTCCATGCCGTAGATGCAGGCCAGCGTGTTGATGCCGTCGATGTTCATGGCGCAGGAGCCGCAGATCCCCTCGCGGCAGGAGCGGCGGAAGGTCAGCGTCGGGTCGATCTCGTTCTTGATCTTGATCAGCGCGTCCAGGACCATTGGGCCGCAGGTGTCCATGTCGACCCAGTAGGTGTCGACGCGCGGGTTCTCACCGTCATCGGGATTCCAGCGGTAGATCTGGAACTTGCGCAGGTTGGTCGCGCCCTCGGGCTTGGGCCAGGTCTTGCCCGTGCGGATGCGGGAGTTCTTGGGAAGCGCGAATTCGACCATGGTGCGAAGCCCTGTTCAGTGCCAGTTCGATGTGTCGACCGAGGTATACCGGTTTTTCGCCCGGTCCACAGCCGGCACCGCGCCGCATAATGTCGCAACGGGGGCGCTAACGGGGGTCGACGAAGGCCGCAAGGATGCGCGTCAGGGCCTCGGGCGGCCAGGGCTGCGGCACCACCTCGAAGCGGGCCATGCGCCGGGCGCGTCCGATCGGGCGGACGAAGTCCTCGACCCAGTGGTATTCGGGCCGGTGGTGGTAATCGTCGAACAGGACGGTCACGGGCCGCGTGGCGCGTTGCATGACGGTCAGGAAACAGGCGACGCGGAACCGCCCGTCGATCAGGACCACGTCGGGCATCTCGAAATCGGGGCGGTCCCAGACAGAGGTGGCGTAAGCCGGATAATTCGCCTTGCCGCTGTCGTCGGCCGGCATCCCCCATGCCTTGGTCGGGCCGATGTCGACATGGTGCACCTGCGCGCCGCCACCGGGGAACCTCGCGGCGAGGCTGGCGTCGATCCGGGCGGCCCAGTCCGCGTCGCTCTCGACGGTGAACAGCTTGCGCGCGCCCAGTTCCATCGCCACGAAGGACGACCCGCCGCTGCCGTATTCCAGCACCACGTCCGCCTTGGCATAGGTCGCCCGCAACATGTCTGCCGCCGGGCCCGGCAGGGTCAGGACGAACTCCGCGGCCGGGGCCTGATCCTCTGAACGAACCGGTTCCATCAGTCTTCTGCCTCCCGTGGATCGACCGTCGCCCGGGTGCTGTTCAGTTTTTGCCACTTGCTGATGTCCAGTTCAAACCGCGGTGCGAGAAAGCCGGCCAGGGACGACACCGGATCGTTCTCGATGTCGAAGCGCAGGTAGCGCGGGTGCCCCTTGAAATGGCTTTCGACCCTGGCGTGGTGCGCGCGAAAAAGTTGCGTCCAGCTCTCGACGATCTCCTCCCTGGACAGGCCGGTGGCGGCCATCGTACGGGCAAGCAGACTGCCGTCGCCGTGATTCAGGCGCGACCGGATCCACCTGTCCTCGGGCCGTGTATTCAGCACGAAATACGCATCGGGATAGGCGCGATGCAGCTCGTCGAAATGCAGGCAGCCTTCGAGGAACATGCCCCTGTCCGCGTAGGTCATGTCGGAGAAACCGACGACCTTCTCAAACCCGAAGAACGGCCTCCGACCCAGGGCCCGGTTCATCTGCATGACCTGGGCGAGGTTCTTCCTTCCCCGCGCCTGCCAATGATGCGCCGCGATCCCCGACCCGATCAGCAGACCGTGCAGAGACGTGGTGCCGCATTTGTTGAACCCGATGAAGAAGATGAAATCATCTCCGTGCAGGGGTTCGAACGGGGTGGGGCGCGTGTCGCCGCGCCCTTCGGACCGGTCCGTGACCGGGACCGGCTCATCGGCGGGTGCAAGCGACCTGGCGGCACGCTCCTGCGCGGCCTCCTGCGCGAGACGGGTCGCGTCGTCCTTGAGCAGATGCTGCATGCGCGCCGATACCTCCGACTCGAACCGCAGGATCGACCGGTCCTCGGCGTCGTTGCGGTTGTTGATGGCGTAGAAGTCATCCGTGTGACGGCTGTTGCTGTTGTCGGCCACCTTCGCCGCCCAGCCCCGCCCGCGTGCCTTCTTGAGTTCGTAGACGTCCGGGGTGCGCACCATGTAGTGGTTGATCTGTGCCAGCGCGTGCCCCAGCTCGGCCCTCGGCACACCCCAGTTGCCGCCCGTATCCTTGCCGGCCATCCATTTGGCATGGACCCCGTTCTTCGTCCTGATCGGCTGACCGTTCGGGGCGAGGAACCTCAGGCCGGCACTGTCGGGCCCACCCGCGAGCACCGGGCGGTGGTTGCCCTCGACCCCGAACCCCCGGACCCCGCGACCGAACCGGAACAGCGTCTTGACCGCCAGGTTCTTCTCGAACATCGGGGGCGAGGCCCCGGTGAAGGCGTCGCTGATGAACCTGCCCGGAAACCGTGCGTTGCCGCCGTCGCCGAAGATGCGCCACGCGATCAGCGCCCCGTCATGCGGGCCGAGGGCCGCGATCAGGTCGTCCAGCCGCCCCTCGCCCACCTGTACGTTGAGAAACTCGTCGGCATCCAGCCACAGCGCCCAGTCGCCCTCGGCGAGCAGTCCCATGTCATTGACCAGCCTGGCCGCATTGGCCTGCGGCCGCTGCCCAACCGGCACGGAATGGCGGATGTGCTGCACCTGCCCCGCCGCCTCGAGCGCCTGCAGCACCTCGTCCGTGCCGTCGTCGGAATCGTTCGACGCGACGATGATGGTGTCGAAGCCGATGACCTGGTGGTAGGCGATCCACTCCAGCAGGAAGGGCGCCTCGTTGCGGACGGCGGTGAACAGCACCCGCCGGCCGGGGCGCACCGCCGTGCCGGCATCGGCATCCCGCGCGAGGCGTGTCGTTTGCTCCATTGGGCGGCTCTTCTGCCTGACGTCCCGATTGTTCGGGTCAGGATATCCGGGCACCCACTCAAAGCAACATCCGTGTCGAGGCAGGACCACACTGCGTTGCGGTGCGTGATCCGGGGGGCACGACAGGTGGTGTTACAGGATCAGGGGCCGCGTCGGGCCAGCGCCGGTGAGATTCCGGAAGCAGCTGTCGTAGACGAGGTTCGGGTCGCGGCCGGCGATGAAGTCGCTGGTGATGGTCACGTCGAGGCTGCCCACCGGGCCGCCCGACCCCACGCCGAGGCCCACGGTGCCCCGTGGCCGCACCGCGAGGCGGGCGCGCTCGGAGCATTCCTCGTAGGCGCGCTCGGGGCTGACGGTGCCGCCGCAGGCCGCCAGCGCCAGCGGGGACAGGGCCAGCAGGAGGAGCAGCGCCGCGCGCATCAGAACACGCCCGTCATGGTGACGTTCTGGTTGATGCAGCGGATCGCCGCGTCACGCTCCAGCAGCGCCGTCACCAGCGCCGCGCGCCCCGTCGCGGCGGGGGCGGCGAGCGTGGCGATCTCGTCGGGCGTGGCGGCCTCAAGCGCGCAGAGCGTGGTGATGTCGACACCCCATTCGGGGTTGCGCGGCGCGATCTCGGCCGAGGCGTTGGCACGCGCGGCCTCGCGGACGGGGTCGACCGGGGCCGGCGCCGGCGGCTCGGGTGCCGCGACGCAGGCCGTCAGCAGCGGCACGACCACAAGGGACAGCGCCGCGGCGCGCATCAGTAGACGCGCGCCTTGGGCTTGATCCGGTCGAGGTCGATGCCGCCCTCGTTGTGCCCGATCAGCGGGTTCAGGTGCACCGGCCGGTAGGACAGGTCGACCTCGGCGCCGTCGACGGTGGCCAGCGAATGCTTGCGCCAGTCGACGTCGTCGCGGTCGGGGTAGTCCTCGTGGGCGTGGGCCCCGCGGCTTTCCTTGCGCGCCTCGGCGGACACGATGGTCGCCATCGCGTTCGGCATGAGGTTCGTCAGCTCCAGCGTCTCCATCAGGTCCGAGTTCCAGATCATGGAGCGGTCGGTGACCTTGATGTCGTCCATCTTGGAGGCGACGGCCTTCATCTTCTCCACGCCCTCGGCCAGCGTCTTGTCGGTGCGGAAGACGGCGGCGTCGGCCTGCATGGTCTTCTGCATCTCAAGCCGCAGCTCGGCGGTGGCGACGTTGCCCTTGGCGTGGCGGACGTCGTCGAAACGCGACAGGGCGAAGTCGAGCGACGCCTTCGGCACGTCCGGCGCGGCGCTGTCGGGGTCGACGATCTGGCCGGCCTTGATCGCGGCGGCGCGGCCGAAGACCACGAGGTCGATCAGGCTGTTGGAGCCGAGGCGGTTCGCCCCGTGCACGCTGGCGCAACCCGCCTCGCCCACGGCCATCAGGCCGGGCACGATGGCGTCGGGGTTCTTCGCGGTCGGGTTCAGAACCTCGCCCCAGTAGTTCGTCGGAATGCCACCCATGTTGTAGTGCACGGTCGGCAGCACCGGGATCGGTTCCTTGGTCACGTCGACGCCGGCGAAGATCTTGGCGGATTCGGAGATGCCCGGCAGGCGCTCGGCCAGCGTTTCCGGCGGCAAGTGGTTGAGGTGGAGGTGGATGTGATCCTTCTCCTTGCCGACGCCGCGGCCCTCGCGGATCTCCATGGTCATGCAGCGGCTGACCACGTCGCGCGACGCGAGGTCCTTGTAGGTGGGCGCGTAGCGCTCCATGAACCGCTCGCCCTCGGAGTTGGTCAGATACCCGCCCTCGCCGCGCGCGCCCTCGGTGATGAGGCAGCCCGCGCCGTAGATGCCGGTGGGGTGGAACTGGACGAATTCCATGTCCTGCAGCGGCAGGCCCTGCCGTGCCACCATCCCGCCGCCGTCGCCGGTGCAGGTGTGGGCGCTCGTCGCGCTGAAATAGGCGCGGCCATAGCCGCCCGTGGCCAGCACGACCATCTTGGCACGGAACACGTGCATGGTGCCGTCATCGAGCTTCCACGCCACGACGCCGACGCAGTGGCCCTCGTCGTTCATCAGGAGGTCGGTGGCGAAATACTCGATGTAGAACTCGGCGTTGTTCTTCAGCGACTGGCCGTAGAGCGTGTGCAGGATCGCGTGGCCGGTGCGGTCGGCCGCGGCGCAGGTGCGCTGCACCGGCGGGCCTTCGCCGAACTGGGTGGTGTGGCCGCCGAAGGGGCGCTGGTAGATGCGGCCGTCCTCGGTGCGGCTGAACGGAACACCGTAATGTTCCAACTCGTAGACCGCCTTGGGCGCCTCGCGGGCAAGGTATTCCATGGCGTCCACGTCGCCCAGCCAGTCCGACCCCTTGACGGTGTCGTACATGTGCCAGTGCCAGTGGTCGGGGCCCATGTTGCCAAGGCTGGCCGCGATGCCGCCCTGGGCGGCGACGGTGTGCGAGCGGGTCGGGAACACCTTGGTGATGCAGGCGGTCTTGAGGCCCTGCTCGGCCATGCCGAGCGTGGCGCGCAGGCCCGCGCCGCCCGCGCCCACCACGACGACGTCGTAGGTGTGGGTGTTCAGGTCGTAGGCCGGGGAAACGGTATCTTTCATCTCGTCCTCAAAGAGCAATCTGCGCCAGCGCCACCACCCCGCCGGCGGCGAGGCCGTAGCAGAGGAGCGTGGTGGCGATCAGGCCGATCTTGCGGCCGAGGCCGCGGATGTAGTCCTCGATCAGCACCTGCATGCCGAGCCGCATGTGGTGCATCCCCACGACGAGGTAGGCCGCCACGATCAGCGCCGGGATCGGGCGCGACAGGCTGGCCACCACCGCCTCGTGCGGCTGGCCCAGCAGGCCGCCGACGATGCCGAGGAAGAACGGGGTCAGGATCAGGAGCGCCACCGAGGTGACGGTCATCGTCCAGTGGTGCTCGGTGCCGGTCTTGGCGGAGCCGAGCCCCTCGACGCGCTTGCGGTCGGTCACATAGGCCATGGGATCCTCCGTCAGATCGCGATCAGGGTCAGGAAGGTCAGGGCGACCGAGCCGATGATCATGGCCCAGCCCATCTTGTCCGAGGTCTCGACGTCGAGGCCGCGGCCGGTGTCCCAGATCAGGTGCCGCACCCCGCCGAGCGCGTGGTACCACAGCGCCAGCACCGACAGCGCCATCACGATGTCACCGAGGACAGAGGTGATCAGCCCGTCGATGGTGTCGAAATAGGCCGCGCCGCTGGCCGCCGCCATCAGCCACCACACCACGAGGATCGCGCCGACGATCAACCCGTTGCCGGTGATGCGCACGAAGATCGAGGTGATGGAGTTCAGCTGCGGGCGATAGATCTGGAGGTGAGGGGAAAGCGGCCGGTTTCCCCGGTTCACATCGGCCATGGCTAGGGACCCTTCCGGTTGTTCAAGGTCTGGCGGTTGTCGCCTTGTATCCATAGCGTATTTTACATCGCTGTCACCTGCGCGAGGCGGGGATTCCGGGGTCGGGCTTGGGTCCAAACGCCGCAGACGCGGGGTTTGTGATCACGGTTTTTCTCTCTGTGATCACATAAGGCGCGCCGCCGGCACGGGACCGGCGGCGCAAGGCTTGGGGACAGCCGCGGGCCGCTCAGGCGTCGTTGCCGCGCAGCGTGAAGTAGGCGCCGAGGGCCAGCAGCAGCGTCTGGAATTCCATGCCGCCGAAGGGGTGCGTCTCGGACGGGATGTTGCTCCACTGGCCCCAGTGCACCATCCAGATCGCGCCGATCATGATGGCGATGACGCCAAGGCCCGCGGCGCGGGTCAGGAGGTCGCCGAGCCGGGTGCGCAGCGCGCCGCCGAGCAGGATGGCGAGGCCCGCGCCGGTCTCGACGACCGCGACGAGGGTCCAGAGCCAGAACGGCAGGCCCATCATCTCGGCGCCGGCGGCGAGGTAGGGGAACTTGGTGATGCCGTGGAACAGGAAGGTGCCGGCCAGCGAGGCGCGGACCAGCCAGTGGGCGGCCGAGGCGCCCGGCAGGGTCAGGGCGCGGGCGGTGTCGTTGGTGGTGAGGGTGGACATGGGAGAAAGCTCCGGTCTGCGTGGGTGTGATGGCCCGGCAGATCGGGTATCGCGGGGCCGGACGCAACGCGCAGACCCTGTGCGGCAGGGATCAGAAGATCCGCTTCAATCGCTTGGACGTGCGCGACCGCACCGACCTCAGACCGGCATCAACGCCCAATAATCGAGGTCGAGCAGCACGTGGGGCAGGTATTTCCCCTCGGCGTCCTTCAGCTCGCCCGCGCGCCCGTCCTCGTTCACCGCGACCAGCCGCAGCCGGATCGCGCCGACGCCCGGCGCGGCCGTCTCGGCCACGTCCAGCACCTCGGACCAGGCGCGCAGCGTGTCGCCGGCGAAACAGGGGTTCGCGTGGCTGCCGCCGTTGATCGCGACGATCATCTGCGCGTTGGCGAGGCCATTGAACGACAGGGCGCGCGCCATCGACATGACATGGCCGCCATAGATCAGCCGCCGCCGGTCGGCGCGGGGGGTCACGTCGAAATGGGTCTTGGACGTGTTCTGCCAGAGCCGCGTCGCCATCATGTGCTCCGCTTCCTCGATCGTCACGCCGTCGACGTGGTCGATCACCTCGCCCACCGCGTAGTCGCCGAGGCGGTGGCGTTCGCCGGCCAGGGTCGGGTCGTAATGGGTGAAGTCGATCCCCTCGGGCAGGATCAGCGTGGCCGGGTCCACGACCCTTGCCAGCGTCGGCACGACGGTCTCGGGCGCGGGCGCGTCGAGGTCGTTCTTGCGCACCATCACCCAGCGCACGTAGTCAAGCACGACCGAGCCGTGCTGGTTCCGCCCCTCGGTGCGGACGTAGACGACGCCGGTCTTGCCGTTGGAGTTCTGCTTGAGCCCGATCACCTCGGACCGCGCCGACAGGGTGTCGCCGGGCCACACGGGCTGGTGGAACCGGCCCTCGGCATAGCCCAGGTTCGCCACCGCGTTCAGCGACACGTCGGGCACCGATTTGCCGAACACCGTGTGAAAGGTGATCATGTCGTCGACGGGGCTGGAGGCCAGGCCGCAGGCGCGGGCGAACTCGTCCGAGGAATAGATGGCATGCCGCGCCGGGTAGAGCGCGTGATAGAGCGCCCGCTCGCCGCCCGACACGGTGCGGGGCACGGCGTGGTCGATCACCTGCCCGACGCGGTAATCCTCGAAGAAGCGGCCGGGGTTGGTCTTGGTCATCGGTCGGTCGTCCCTCGGCATGTCATTGCGCCCCGAGCTTCATGTCGGGGCTGTAGGGGCCCTCGATCTCCTTGGTGACGGCCTGCCCGCAGCGCATCACGCCGCGGGCCGCGTCGAAGGACATGACCGGGGAGCCATGCAGCTCCCACCCCTTCGACAGCGCCTCGGAGACCTTATGGCAGAAGGCCGAGGTGTCGTCCTCGGTGAGCAGTCGGTAGATCTTCATGGGGTCACATCGGGAAAGGGTAGTAACCGAGCCAGGTGTGGATCGCCGCGACGATCCCGTAGATCACGGCACCGACGACGAAGGCGATGACGTCGTTCTTCACCGAGGCGTTGGCGGGCCGTGTCCAGGTCGGTTCGGCGCGGTTGATCAGGATCACCGACACCACCGCCCAGGCCAGCATGGCGCCGAACAGCAGGATCGAGGCGAGGTCGCCGTTCACCAGCAGGTGCGCCACCGCCCAGGATTTCACCCCGGTCAGCTGCTTGTGCCGCACCTTGGCCGACAGGGTGCCGGGGATCGAGGACAGGGCGAAGAACCAGAACCCGATCAGCACCAGCAGGTTCGCGATATGCGTCATGAAGGCCGGCGGCACCCAGACGTTCACGAAGCCCGCGTTGCGGTAGCCGATCACCATCAGAACGAGGCCCGCCAGCATCAGCAGCGCGACCAGCCCCTTGCCCTTGTCGCCCATGGCGGCGCGTTTCGCGGGCGCGAGGCGCTTGAACCAGTGTCCACCCACGAACAGCGCGATCCCGAGGATCAGAAGAATATAGCCCATCATGCAGCCTCCCCTTCGGCGATGGCGTCGGCCTTGGCGAGCGTCGCCCTTGCCGTGTCGACGTGCAGGTTCTCGACGATCTTGCCGTCCACGACGGCGACGCCCTGGCCCTGCGCCTTCGCTTCCTCGTAGGCCGCGATCTGGCGCCGCGCCAGCGCGATTTCCTCGGGGGACGGCGCGAAGGCCGCATTGGCGATGGCGACCTGCGCCGGGTGGATCAGCGTCTTGCCGTCGAAGCCGAAATCGCGCCCCTCGGCGCATTCGGCGGCGAGGCCCTCCTCGTCCTTGAAGGCGTTGTAGACGCCGTCGACGCAGACGATCCCCGCCGCGCGCGCCGCCAGCAGGCAGTGCTGCAGCGCGGTGTGCATCGCGGCGCGGGTGCGGCTGCCGAGTTCCTTGGCGAGGTCGTTGGTGCCCATCACGAAGCCCGCCATCCGCGGCGCCCGCGCGATGGCGGCGGCGTTCAGGATGCCCGCGGGCGTCTCCATCATCGCCCAGAGCCGGGTTGCGCGGGCCGCCGGAATGGCGTCGAGCCGGGCGGCCACCGCCGCCACGTCCTCGACCGAGCCGACCTTGGGCAGCAGGATCGCCTCGGGTCCGATCGCGGCGATCGCGTCCAGGTCGTCGGCACCCCAGGGCGTGTCCATGCCGTTGATCCGCACGATCTGCGCGCGGCCGCCATAACCGCCCTCGGCCAGACGGGTGGCCAGCAGCGCGCGGGCGTTCACCTTCTCGTCGGCCGCCACCGCGTCCTCGAGGTCGAAGATGATGGCGTCGACGGGCAGGTCCCTGGCCTTGTCCAACGCCCGGTCGCGGGAGCCGGGAATGTACAGCACGGAGCGGTAGGGGCGGGCGCGCAGGTCCATCGGCCATCTCCTTCGGGCAGGGTCGCGGGCGGCTTTGGAGGCGTGAGGGACCACAGCTTCGCCGCAAAAGCAAGATACAGGACGCCGCGGCGCAGCAAAAAAGTTGCGCAAAGATGACGCGTCACGAAAGAAAACGGCTGCGGGTGCAACCTTTCATTCAAAGTTAACCGCTGTCGTGCAACCTTGGGTGTATCGCCACCCGGGGGATCACCTTGGGCGCGGATGGTCGGAGACGGGCGCATCGGGGCCGCCTTTCACCGCGCCTCCGCGCGCCGCAAGCGGGAAAGGCAGACGGATGATACAGGCCCGAAACTTCCTCCTCGCCGGGCTGGCGGCGGGCACCCTCCTCGGCACGGCCGGCGCGGGCCAGGCGCAGCAGGCGCACACAATGATCTGCGGCCAGCGCGAGCATGTGGTGGGCACGCTGGAGGCCCGCTTCGGCGAGCAGGTCCGGTCCATGGGTCTCGCGCCGCAGAACCGCATCGTCGAGGTCTTCGTGTCCGAGGAAACCGGCAGCTGGACGATCACCGTCACCTCGGCGGATGGCACCACCTGCCTGATGGCCTCGGGCCAGCATTACGAAAGCTTCGCGCCGGTCCCGGCGGGCGAACCGCTCTAGGTCAGCCCGTCCCACAGCAGCTTGAGGCCGGTCAGCACAAGCGCCGTGTAGGCCACGGCAAAGAACACTCGGTCGGGAATGGCCTTGTGCGCCCGCATCCCGATCCAGGCCCCCAGCAGCGCCACGGGAATCAGCGTGGCGCTGGCACCGAGCAGCGACCAGGTAAACAGGCCCATCCAGGTGTAGATGCCGGCCTTGAGCGCGTTCACCACCCAGAACACGATGACCGAGGTCGCGTGGTAGCGCGTCTTGTCGATGCCGCCCTGCCCCAGCATGAACATCGCGAACGGCGGCCCGCCGGCGTGGGCGACGAAGCTGGTGAATCCGACGCCGGTGCCCGCGATCCAGCCCTTGCGCCGGTCGAAGCCGCCCGCGCGCGGCCCGATCCAGCCGCGGGCCAGCGCTAGCCGGAACAGCGGGAAGCCGACGGCCAGCAGCCCGATCAGCACCCGGATCCCGTCGCTCGACACCACGTGGAACAGGAGCGCGCCCAGCGCCAGCCCGGGCAGCGCGCCCAGCAGGATCGCCTGCGCCGAGGGCGCATCCCAGCGGCCCCAGAAGGCGCGCACCGCCGCCACGTCGATGGCCATCAGCACCGGCAGCATCAGGGCGAGCGCCACCCCCGGCTCTACCACCACGGCGAGAATCGCGGAACTGGCGAACCCCAGCGACCCGCCGAAGCCGCCCTTGGAAATCCCGGCCAGAAGCGCGCCCAGCGCCGCCAGCGCATACACCCACCCCTCGAGCACGGGCTCTCCTTTCCCAAGGCTTTCAGCGGCTTGCCCGCGGCGATGCACCGGGTGGGGCCTCTGGGGCTTTCCGCCGCGCCGCGGCAGGCTTGCGCGAGTCACACGGCGGGGCTACCCCAAGCGCCGATAGCAACGAGGGACTTGGAGATCAATCTCATGGCCAGACCCAAGATCGCGCTGATCGGCGCCGGGCAGATCGGGGGCACGCTCGCCCATCTCGCCGCGCTGAAGGAACTGGGCGATGTCATCCTGTTCGACATCGCCGAGGGCGTGCCGCAAGGCAAGGCGCTCGACATCGCCGAGTCGGGCCCGTCCGAGAAGTTCGACGCGAAGCTGAAAGGCACCAACGATTACGCCGACATCGCGGGCGCCGATGTCTGCATCGTCACCGCCGGCGTGCCGCGCAAGCCCGGCATGAGCCGCGACGACCTGCTCGGCATCAACCTCAAGGTGATGAAGTCGGTCGGCGAAGGCATCCGCGACAACGCCCCCGACGCCTTCGTGATCTGCATCACCAACCCGCTCGACGCGATGGTCTGGGCGCTGCGCGAGTTCTCGGGCCTGCCGCACCACAAGGTCTGCGGCATGGCCGGCGTGCTCGACTCGGCCCGCTTCCGCCACTTCCTCGCCGAGGAGTTCGAGGTCTCGATGAAGGACGTCACCGCCTTCGTCCTCGGCGGCCACGGCGACACGATGGTGCCCTCGGTCCGCTACTCCACCGTCGCCGGCATCCCGCTGCCCGACCTCGTGGAGATGGGCTGGACCACCAAGGACAAGCTCGACGCCATCGTCCAGCGCACCCGCGACGGCGGCGCCGAGATCGTCGGCCTGCTCAAGACCGGCTCGGCCTACTATGCGCCGGCGACCAGCGCCATCGAGATGGCCGAGGCGTATCTCAAGGACCAGAAGCGCGTCCTGCCCTGCGCCGCGTACTGCGACGGCGAGTTCGGGCTCAAGGGTCTCTACGTGGGCGTGCCCACGGTGATCGGCGCCGGCGGCATCGAGCGCATCGTCGAGATCAAGCTGACCAAGGACGAACAGACCATGTTCGACAACTCGGTCAATGCCGTGAAGGGCCTCGTGGACGCCTGCAAGGCGATCGACGGCAGCCTGTCCTGATGCCTTCGGCGGCGGCCCCGCGCCTGCAGGGCCGCCGCCCGTGACCCGCCCGTCCTCGCCCTACCTCGCCCCCGGTTTCTACGACCGCGCGCTGGCCGAGGGGCGCCACCGCGATATCGTCGGCGGGCGCTGGGACGAGACCGGGCGGCTGCAGCTGGCGCTGTTGCAGGCGCAGGGGATGCAGCCCCACCACACCCTCATCGACATCGGCGCGGGATCGCTACGGCTGGGCTGCAAGGCGGTGCCGTATCTCGACCCCGGCCGCTACTGGGGCACGGACGCGAGCCGCGCGCTGATGCTGCGCGGGCGCGAGGCGGAGCTGGCCGACCCGGGGCGGCTGCCCGAGGATCACCTGGTGGAGGACTCCGGGTTCGCCTTTCCGGGCCTGCCGGACGACCCCGATTTCGTGCTCGCCTTCGGGGTTTTCACGCATCTGCCGCCCGCGGTGACGGCGCAGGCGCTTGCGCGGATCGGCGCGCGCTGGGGCGGGCGGGCGGTGGTCCTGTTCACCGTGTTCCTCGCCCCCGAGGGGCAGGCGGGGCCGCTGCGCCAGCCCGACGGGGTGGTCACCCATGCGGACCGGCCGCCCTATCATGTGACCGAGGCGGCGCTGCTCGCGATGGGTGAGGCGGCGGGGCTGACGCTCCAGCGGCTCCCCGACCGGCTGCCCCGCGGCCAAGTGCTGTGGCGCGCCTGAGGGGCGCGTTTTCCTCGAGGAAAACGCACCGAAAAACTCGAGTTTTTCGGTGCGGAAACCTCGAGGTTTCCGCCCCCCGTTGACATCCGCCGCGCCCCGGCCCCTGATCCCCCGACCGACAGGAGGGACACCATGCGAGACTTCGACGCCGAACTGGAAACGCGGCTCTGCCGTTACGCCGCCATCGACAGCCAGTCCGACATGGACAGCAAGGCGACCCCCTCGACCGCGATCCAGCACGCCATGCTCGACCTCATGGTGCAGGAACTGCAGGAGATCGGCGCCGCCGCGGTCACCAAGACCCCCTACGGCACCGTCCTTGCCACCATCCCCGGCAACCGCCCCGGGCCGACCATCGGCTTTCTCGCCCATGTCGACACCGCGCCGCAGTTCCACGCCGAGGGCGTGAAGCCCCGCGTCATCCGCGGCTACAACGGCGGCGCGATCACCTTCCCCGACGCCCCCGACCTGACCCTGACGCCCGAGGATTTCCCCTACCTCGCCGGCAAGATCGGCGAGGACATCGTGACCGCCTCGGGCACCACGCTGCTGGGCGCCGACGACAAGGCCGGCATCGCCATCATCATGACCGCCGCGCGGCACCTGCTGCAGAACCCCGACCTGCCGCGGCCCACCATCCGCATCGCCTTTACCCCCGACGAGGAGATCGGCCGCGGTGTCGACCCGCGCCTGCCCAAGGACCTCGGCGTCGACTTCGCCTACACCTTCGACGGCGGCGATGCGGGCGAGGTGGTCTACGAGACCTTCAGCGCCGATTTCTGCGTCGTCACCGTCACCGGCGTGTCGATCCACCCCGGCGAGGCGACCGGCAAGCTGGTGAACGCGATCCACCTCGCCTCGCGCATCGTCGAGACCCTGCCGCAGGCGACCATGACCCCCGAGACCACCGCCGACCGCGAGGGGTTCATCCACGCCGTCGACATGAAGGGCAGCGCCGACCGCATGGTGGTGCGCTTCATCCTGCGCGATTTCGAGCGCGCGGGGCTGGCGGCCAAGGGCGACCTCGTCCGGCAGGTTTGCGCCGCCATCGCGGCGACGGAGCCACGCGCGAAGATCGATGTCGAGATCACGCCGCAGTACCGCAACATGCGCTACTGGCTGGAGGACGACATGACGCCCGTCGACCTCGCCCGCGACGCGCTGCGCGAGATCGGGGTGGAGCCGGTCGAGGCCGTGATCCGGGGCGGCACCGACGGCTCGCGCCTGACGGAAATGGGCGTGCCCTGCCCCAACCTGTTCACCGGGATGCAGAACGTGCACGGGCCGCTGGAATACGTCTCGGTGCAGGACATGGCGCTGGCGACGCGGCTGATGCTGAGCATCGCGGCCCGCGCCGCCGCCTGAGTCGCACCGGCATACCACGGCATACGACCGTTACCGCAAACTTGTGATCACACGTTTTCTGGCTGTGATCACAAATGTCGCTTTTTTCGCGGATTGCCCTGTCCTGCGGCAGAATGCCGTTTCATTGCGCCCTTGGGTTGTGGTTATGCCGGGTCAAACACCACCAAGGACGGGACAGTTTCATGAACATTCATGAATACCAGGCGAAGGCACTCCTTCGTCAGTACGGCGCACCGGTCAGCGATGGCCGGGTGGTTCTGAAGGCCGAGGAGGCCAAGACCGCGGCGGGCGAACTGGACGGCCCGCTGTGGGTGGTCAAGGCGCAGATCCACGCCGGCGGCCGCGGCAAGGGCAAGTTCAAGGAAGCCGACGCCGGCGAGAAAGGCGGCGTCCGCCTGGCCAAGTCGGTCGAGGAAGCCGCCGACGAGGCCAAGAAGATGCTCGGCCGCACGCTGGTGACGCACCAGACCGGCCCCGCGGGCAAGCAGGTCAACCGCATCTACATCGAGGACGGCTCGGGCATCGAGCGCGAGCTCTACCTCGCGCTGCTGGTCGACCGTGGCTCCAGCCGCATCTCCTTCGTCTGCTCGACCGAGGGCGGCATGGACATCGAGGAGGTCGCGGCCCACACGCCCGAGAAGATCCTGTCCTTCGCCGTCGACCCGGTGACGGGCTACCAGCCCTACCACGGCCGCCGCATCGCCTTTGCCCTCGGGCTCGAGGGCAAGCAGGTCAAGGAATGCGTCTCGCTGATGGGCCTGCTCTACAAGGCCTTCGTCGAGAAGGACATGGAGATGCTGGAAATCAACCCGCTGATTGTGACCGACGGCGGCTCCCTCAAGGTGCTCGACGCCAAGCTCGGCTTCGACGGCAACGCGCTTTACCGCCAGCCCGACATCATGGCGCTGCGCGACGAGACCGAGGAAGACTCCAAGGAGCTTCAGGCCTCCAAGTACGACCTCAACTACATCGCGCTGGATGGCGAGATCGGCTGCATGGTGAACGGCGCGGGCCTGGCCATGGCGACGATGGACATCATCAAGCTGTATGGCTCGGAACCGGCCAACTTCCTCGACGTGGGCGGCTCGGCCACCAAGGAGAAGGTGACCGAGGCGTTCAAGATCATCACCTCGGACCCGAACGTGAAGGGCATCCTGGTCAACATCTTCGGCGGCATCATGCGCTGCGACATCATCGCCGAGGGCGTGGTGGCCGCGGTCAAGGAGGTGGGCCTGCAGGTGCCGCTGGTGGTGCGCCTCGAGGGCACCAACGTCGAGAAGGGCAAGGAGATCATCAACGCCTCCGGGCTGAACGTGATCGCCGCCGACAACCTGTCCGACGCCGCCGCCAAGATCGTCAAGGCGGTCAAGGGCTGATCCGGGGCCATCGGCCGATGCGCGTGATCCAGATCCATGCCGGCATCCACAAGACCGGGTCGACGGCGCTCCAGCACCGGCTGGCGCGGCTCGCCCCGGATCTGGCCGGCCATGGCATCGCGCTGCCCGGGTTCGGGCCGCGCGGGCAGGGTCATCACGCGCTCTCCGCGTTCCAGCACGAGCCCGAGGCCTGCGCGCGGGCCTGGGCCCGGGTCGCCCGCAGCCTGCGGGCGACCGACGCGCCGCGGGTGCTTCTGAGTTCCGAGCACTTCATCTCGGCCGAGCCCGAGGCGCTTAAGGCGGCGCTGGACGGGCTCGGGCCGCACGAGGTCCGGCTGCACTTCTACGTGCGGCCGCATGTCGGCCTGTTCACCTCGCTCTACCTGCAGCGGATCAAGGCCGGCGTGGTCCGCACCGGGCCGGTCGAGGTCGCGCATGGCTATGCCAGCCGGCCCGAGTTCGACTACGTGCCGGCGATCGAGCGCTACATCGACGTGTTCGGCCCCGAGGCCGTGCGCGTGCGCGAATTCGACCCCGCCCGCTTCGAGGGCGGCAGCCTGATGGCCGACGCCTGGGCCTTCCTCGACCTGCCGGCCGCGCTGCGCGACCGGGCGCTGGCCGAGGGCGACGCGGTGCTCAACCCCAGCCCCTCGGCCGAACAGGCGGCGCTGCTGTTCGCCGTGGCGGCCCGGCTCCGCGCCGCGATGGCCCGGCGGCTCGACCCGCAGGTCCTGCGTCGCAGCCTCGCGGCGCTGTTCGGCGAACTCTGCGCGCGCCTCGCCGACCCGGCGACGCGCTACCGGCTGCCGCTGACCCTGCAGGAGGCCATCGCCGAAAGCGCCGGACCCGCGCGGGCGGGGTTTGCCCGGCGGCTCGACCGGCCGGCGAGCGACGCCTTCCTGCACGAGCCCCTGCAGCGCCCCGACCCGATCGCCCCGGTGCCCTTCGAGGCGGTCGCGGCCAGCCTGTCGGCCACCGCCGCGGCGGCGACCCGGCGCGGCTGGGCCGCCGTGGCCCGGTCGATCGACCATCTCACCGCCGAGCTGCGCCCCGCCGACGGGGCGCTGCTGCGGCTGGACGGGCTCGCCCCGCTGCAATCGGAGGGGCTGGCATGACCCGCGCGCTCTGGTCCGTCCTGCACGCCGTCGGCGCGGCGCTGTTCCTGATCCTGATCGCGGCGCGGATCGCCCAGGCCGGCAGCCCGCCGTCCACCGCCGACCTCGCCATCGGCGCCTTTGCCGAGACCTGCACCGTGCGCGGCCTGACCGCGGCCGAGGCCGAGGACCGGATGCGCGCCTACGTCGCCGCGCAGGGCGGCGCGGGCCTGCCCTTCGCGCTCGATTTCTACGACATCACGCTGGAGCCGACCGACCGGCCCGTCACGCCGGGCACCGACCGGCGCTGCGAGGTGGCGTTTCCCGGCAACCACACCCGCCCCGCGACCGAGGCGCTGGTGGCGCTGATGGAGCGGCCGCCGGTCTTCGGCCAGGCGATCCCGCTGCCGATCACCCATTCCCCCGTCTCGGGCACGGCCTTCATCGAGGGCCGCCAGCTGAACCCCCGCGTCGCCGCGGTGGTCCATGTCGGCACGCGCCGGACCGAGGCGGGACTCGAGACCTTCCTGAACGTGGAGCGGCTCCGGCCCTCCCAGACCGACCAGAACTGAGGAGAAAGACGCGATGGCCGTCCTCGTCGACGAGAACACCAGGGTTATCTGCCAGGGCTTCACCGGCAGCCAGGGCACCTTCCATTCCGAGCAGGCCATCGCCTACGGCACCAAGATGGTGGGCGGCGTCACGCCCGGCAAGGGCGGCATGACCCACCTCGACCTGCCGGTCTTCAACTCGGTGCACGAGGCGCGCCATGCCACGCAGGCGAACGCCACCGTGATCTACGTGCCGCCGCCGTTCGCCGCCGACTCGATCCTCGAGGCGATCGACGCCGGGATGGAGCTGATCGTCTGCATCACCGAGGGCATCCCGGTGCTCGACATGATGAAGGTCAAGCGCGCGCTGCAGGGCACGTCCTCGCGGCTGATCGGGCCGAACTGCCCGGGCGTCATCACGCCGGGCGCCTGCAAGATCGGCATCATGCCCGGCCACATCCACCGCCGCGGCAAGGTCGGCGTCGTGTCCCGCTCGGGCACGCTGACCTACGAGGCCGTCAAGCAGACGACCGACGTGGGCCTGGGCCAGTCGACCTGCGTCGGCATCGGCGGCGACCCGATCAAGGGCACCGAGCACCTGGACGTGCTGGAGTGGTTCCTGGCCGATGACGAGACCGAGGCGATCATCATGATCGGCGAGATCGGCGGCTCCGCCGAGGAAGAAGCCGCCCAGTTCCTCGCCGACGAGAAGAAGCGCGGCCGCTGGAAGCCGACCGCGGGCTTCATCGCCGGCCGCACCGCCCCTCCGGGCCGCCGCATGGGCCACGCGGGCGCCATCGTCGCCGGCGGCAAGGGCGGCGCCGAGGACAAGATCGAGGCGATGAAGGCCGCGGGCATCGTCGTCGCCGACAGCCCCGCGGGGCTGGGCGAGGCCGTGCTCAAGGCCATCGGCTGAGAAACGGGTGTCGGGTGTCCCGCGGGGGACACCCGGCTGCCTGACCGACACCGGAGACGAGGGAGGAGCGTAGACGACAGACCCGCACACGACCCGCGACGGACCGCGTGCAAGCGGCGCGACAGGGGCCCGGACCCGGACCCCTTTCCCGACGCTTCAGGACCCGCAGACAAGGCCCGACGGATGACAGACCAGACCCCCTTCGCCCCGGCCCGGGGGCAGCCCGGCCACCGCGACCTGCGGCAGGCCGCGCTGCGCGTGGGCCATGCCGCTGGGGCCGCGGGGCTGCTCGCGCTGGCCGCGGCGCTGAGCCTCGGGCTGCCGGCACGGGCGCAGGGAACCGCGGTCGACCTGTCGACGCCGCTGGGGCAGGCCGTGGCGCTCTGCACCGACCCGATGACGACCGGCGCGGCCAAGGCGGCGCAGGTCGCGGCCTCCGGCTGGACGCGCGTGGCGGCGGAGGACGCCGACCTCGCGGCGCTGGCCGGGGCGCATGTCGGCTCGATTCTCGGCGAGGACGCGCCGGTGCCCGCGATGCTGGAACTGGTGCCGCAGCTGGCGGCGAATTTCGGCGCGCTGGTCGCGGCGGGCGACCTCGGCGTCTGGACGCAGGGCGGGGCGATCCTTGCGCTGGCCCACGCCGACGGCGCCGACGGCGAGCGGCTGAGCTGCTACTTCGCGGGCCCGGCCGGCGCCGGGATCGAAGGCTACTGGGATACCGCCACGGCGCCCGAGCCGATGCCGCAGTCGGGCACGGTCGGCACGATCTTCAGCGGCACGGTGACCAACACCCGCGACGGGCTGACCTACGACGAATACCAGCTCTACCTGCGGGTGGCCGACGACCTGACGGCGCTGCCCGAAAGCTTCCGCTACGAGCGGCTGGAGGTCCCCGCGCAATGACCCGCCTGCCCCGCCCGATCCCGGCCAGCGAGGCGCCCGCGCGGACGCGGCGGCTGTGGCGCGCGGTCCATGCCGCCGGGGCGCTGGGGCTGGCGGCGCTGGCTGCGGCGCTGTTCGCCGGCCTGCCGGCGCGGGCGCAGGAGACGGGCGAGCTTGGCTTCGACGCGACGCTGCCGTCGATCGACGCCTGCCTGCAGGCGCATTTCGACCCGGACCGCTATGCCGCGGACCTGGCCGCCGAGGGCTGGCTGCCGCTGCCCGAGGCCGACCGCGCGGCCGCCGTCGCCGCCATCGCCGACGCCAGCGCCCCCCTGTGGGACAGCGACTTCGACTGGAGCGCCGCGGATGCCGGCGCGCAGCGCGCCGCGGCGCAGGCCGAGATCGCCGCCTATGCCGAGGGCCGGCGCCTGTTCACCCACCCCGACGGCGCGCTGTTGCTGCTGGCCGGCGACAGCGCCGATGACGGCGCGCGGCGGATCCGCTGCATGAGGGCCACGTCCGGCACCACGATGGACGCGGGTATCGACATCATCGCCACCATGTTCGGCGCCGAGACCCCGGTGCCCGAGCAGGCGCCCGGCATCCGCACCACGGTGCTGTCGCCGATCCCCTACGAGCCGGGGATCGACCTGTCCTTCTACATCGCCAGTGCCGCCCCCGACCCCGCGCCCGAGCCGCCGCTCGGGGCCAACGAGGTCTTCATCATCGAACTGATGTTTTCCCCCGACGCGCCCAGCCAGTGAGAGCGCCGCCCCATAACCCGTCCCTCGAGCGAGGACCGACCCCATGACCGACCAGAGCCCCAACGACCTGTTCCACGCCAGCTCCTTCATGCAGGGCCACAACGCGGCCTACCTGGAGCAGCTCTACGCGCAGTACGCCAACGACCCCGCCGCCGTGGACGAGGGCTGGCGCGCCTTCTTCGCGGCGCTGGGGGATGCCCCCGCCGACGCGCAGGCCGAGGCGCAGGGCCCGAGCTGGGCGCGGCGCGACTGGCCCCCCGTGCCGGGCGACGACCTGACCGCGGCGCTGACCGGGGAATGGCCGCAGGCCGCCGCCGAGGCCAAGGGCGCGGGCGAGAAGATCAAGGCCAAGGCCGCCGAGAAGGGCGTGGCCGTGACCGACGCGCAGATCCAGCGCGCGGTGCTCGATTCCATCCGCGCGCTGATGCTGATCCGCGCCTACCGCATCCGCGGCCACCTGGTGGCCGACCTCGACCCGCTGGGGATGCGCGACCAGACCCCGCACCCGGAGCTGGACCCGAAATCCTACGGCTTCACCGAGGCCGACATGGACCGGCCGATCTTCCTCGACAACGTGTTGGGGCTGCAGACCGCGTCGATCCGGCAGATCCTGGAGATCGTGAAGCGCACCTACTGCGGCACCTTCGCGCTGCAGTACATGCACATCTCGGACCCCGAGCAGGCCGCCTGGCTGAAGGAGCGGATCGAGGGCTACGGCAAGGAGATCGCCTTCACCCGCGAGGGGCGCAAGGCGATCCTGAACAAGCTGGTCGAGGCCGAGGGCTTCGAGAAGTTCCTGCATGTGAAATACATGGGCACCAAGCGCTTCGGCCTTGACGGCGGCGAGGCGCTGATCCCGGCGATGGAGCAGATCATCAAGCGCGGCGGCGCGCTGGGTCTGAAGGAGATCGTCATCGGGATGCCGCACCGCGGCCGCCTGTCGGTGCTGGCCAACGTGATGGGCAAGCCCTACCGCGCGATCTTCAACGAGTTCCAGGGCGGCAGCTTCAAGCCCGAGGACGTGGACGGCTCGGGCGACGTGAAGTATCACCTCGGCGCGTCCTCCGACCGGGAATTCGACGGCAACACCGTCCACCTGTCGCTGACCGCCAACCCCAGCCACCTCGAGGCGGTGAACCCCGTCGTCCTCGGCAAGGTCCGCGCCAAGCAGGACCAGCTGGGCGACACCCAGCGCCGGCAGGTCATGGCGGTGCTGCTGCACGGCGACGCGGCCTTTGCCGGCCAGGGCATCGTGGCCGAGGGCTTCCAGCTGTCGGGCATCCGCGGGCACCGGACGGGCGGCACCATGCACATCGTGGTGAACAACCAGATCGGCTTCACCACCGCGCCGCATTTCTCGCGCTCGTCCCCCTACCCCACCGACATCGCCCTGATGGTCGAGGCGCCGATCTTCCACGTGAACGGGGACGACCCCGAGGCGGTGGTGCACGCCGCCAAGGTCGCCACCGAGTTCCGGCAGAAGTTCGGCAAGGACGTCGTGATCGACATCTTCTGCTACCGGCGCTTCGGGCACAACGAGGGCGACGAGCCCATGTTCACCAACCCGGTGATGTACACCAAGATCAAGCGCCAGAAGACCACCCTGCAGCTCTACACCGAGCGGCTGGTCAAGGACGGGCTGATCCCCGAGGGCGAGATCGAGGACGCCAAGGCGGCCTTCCAGGCCAAGCTGAACACCGAGTTCGAGGCCGGCAAGGAATACAAGCCCAACAAGGCCGACTGGCTGGACGGGCGCTGGTCGCACCTCAACCGCGAGGGCGAGGAGTACCAGCGCGGCGAAACCGCCATCAAGCCCGAGACCATGGCCGAGGTGGGCCGCGCGCTGACCACGGCGCCGGACGGGTTCAACCTGCACAAGACGGTGCAGCGCCTGCTGGAGACCAAGGCCGACATGTTCTCCACCGGCAAGGGCTTCGACTGGGCGACCGCCGAGGCGCTGGCCTTCGGCAGCCTCCTGTCCGAGGGCTACCCGGTGCGGCTGGCGGGCCAGGACAGCACCCGCGGCACCTTCTCCCAGCGCCACTCCGGCCTGATCGACCAGGAGACCGAGGACCGCTACTACCCGCTGAACCACGTCCGCGAAGGGCAGGCGAAGTACGAGGTCATCGACTCGATGCTGTCGGAATACGCGGTGCTCGGCTTCGAGTACGGCTATTCGCTGGCCGAGCCCAACGCGCTGGTGATGTGGGAGGCGCAGTTCGGCGACTTCGCCAACGGCGCGCAGATCATGTTCGACCAGTTCATCTCGTCGGGCGAGCGCAAGTGGCTGCGCATGTCGGGCCTCGTCATGCTCCTGCCGCACGGCTTCGAGGGCCAGGGCCCCGAGCATAGCTCCGCCCGGCTGGAACGGTTCCTGCAGATGTGCGCCGAGGACAACTGGATCGTGGCGAACTGCACCACGCCGGCCAACTACTTCCACATCCTGCGCCGGCAGATCCACCGCAGCTTCCGCAAGCCGCTGGTGCTGATGACGCCGAAATCGCTCCTGCGGCACAAGCTGGCGATTTCGGATGCCGAGGATTTCGTCACCGGGTCGAGCTTCCACCGGGTGCTCTGGGACGATGCCGAAAAGGGGCATTCGGACACCAAGCTCAAGCCCGACGCCAAGATCCGCCGCGTCGTGATCTCGTCGGGCAAGGTCTACTACGACCTGCTGGAAGAGCGCGACGCCCGCGGCATCGACGACATCTACCTGTTGCGGCTGGAGCAGTTCTATCCCTTCCCGGCGCTCGCGCTGATGAAGGAGCTGGAGCGCTTCAAGGGCGCCGAGATCGTCTGGTGCCAGGAGGAGCCCAAGAACCAGGGCGCCTGGACCTTCGTCGAGCCGAACCTCGAGTGGGTGCTGACCCGCATCGGCGCCAAGCACACCCGGCCGCGCTATGCCGGCCGCGCCGCCACCGCCTCGCCGGCTACGGGCCTGGCGAGCCAGCACAAGTCCCAACAGAACGCGCTCGTCAACGACGCGCTGACCATCGAAGGGTAAAGACCAATGACCATTGAAGTCCGCGTGCCCACCCTGGGCGAAAGCGTCACCGAAGCGACGGTCGCGACCTGGTTCAAGAAGCCGGGCGACAAGGTGGCCGTCGACGAGATGCTGTGCGAACTGGAAACCGACAAGGTGACGGTCGAGGTGCCCTCGCCCGCCGCCGGCACGCTGGGCGAGATCGTCGCCGGCGAGGGCCAGACGGTGGGGGTCGACGCGCTGCTGGCCACGCTGAGCGAGGGCGCGGGCGCCGCGGCCCCCGCGGCCGCCCCGGCCCCGGCCAAGGCCGAGGCGCCCGCCAAGGGCGGCGCCGCGGTCGACGTGATGGTGCCGACGCTGGGCGAGAGCGTGACCGAGGCGACGGTGGCGACCTGGTTCAAGAAGGTCGGCGACACCGTCGCGCAGGACGAGATGCTGTGCGAGCTGGAGACCGACAAGGTCTCGGTCGAGGTGCCGGCGCCCGCCGCGGGCGTGCTGTCGGAGATCCTCGCCCCCGAGGGCACGACGGTGCAGGCCAGCGGCAAGCTCGCCGTGATCGGCGGCGCCTCGGGCGCGGCCGCGCCCTCGTCGCCGGAACCGGCGGCCGCCGCGGCCCCTGCCCCGGCCGCCAGCACGGGCAAGGATGTGGAACACGCGCCCTCGGCGCAGAAGCTGATGGCCGAGAAGGGCCTCACCCCCGACCAGGTCCAGGGCACCGGCCGCGACGGCCGGATCATGAAGGAAGACGTGATGAAAGCCGTTGTCGCCCCGGCGCCCGCCGCCGCCCCGGCCCCCGCAGCCGCCCCCCGCGCGCCCGTCGCCGCCGAGGACGCCGCCCGCGAGGAACGGGTCAAGATGACCCGCCTGCGCCAGACCATCGCCAAGCGACTGAAGGACGCGCAGAACACCGCCGCGATGCTGACCACCTACAACGAGGTGGACATGACCGGCGTCATGGAACTGCGCAACGAGTACAAGGACCTGTTCGAGAAGAAGCACGGCGTCCGCCTCGGCTTCATGTCCTTCTTCACCAAGGCCTGCTGCCACGCGCTGCGCGAGGTGCCCGAGGTGAACGCCGAGATCGACGGCACCGACATCGTCTACAAGAACTTCGTCCACATGGGGATCGCCGCGGGCACGCCGCAGGGCCTCGTGGTGCCGGTGATCCGGGACGCGGACCAGAAGTCCTTTGCCGAGCTGGAAAAGGAAATCGCCGAGAAGGGCCGCCGCGCCCGCGACGGCAAGCTCAGCATGGCCGAGATGCAGGGCGGCACCTTCACGATCTCGAACGGCGGCGTCTACGGCTCGCTGATGTCCTCGCCGATCCTGAACCCGCCGCAGTCGGGTATCCTCGGCATGCACAAGATCCAGGACCGGCCGATGGTGGTGAACGGGCAGATCGTGATCCGCCCGATGATGTACCTGGCGCTGAGCTACGATCACCGGATCGTGGACGGCAAGGGGGCGGTCACGTTCCTCGTCCGCGTGAAGGAGGCGCTGGAGGACCCGCGGCGGCTGCTGATGGATCTGTGAACGGATGGGCCGGGGCCAAAGCCCCGGCCCGGCCCCTCGCCGTAGGCCGGGCTTCAGCCCGGCCATACCGGAGCGTCGACCATGACCCCCGAACTCACCGTCCTCACCCTCGCCGCCCTCTTGCAGGGCGTGCAGATGGTCCTCTACTCCATCGCGGGCAACCGGCAGGCGGGGCCCAAGGCGGCCATGGGACCGCGCGACCAGAAGGTCGAGCTGACCGGCGTCGCCGGCCGCCTCCAGCGCGCCATGAACAACCATTTCGAGGGGCTGATCCTGTTCGGCATCGCAGCCGTGGTGGTCAGCGTCTCGGGGCAATCCTCGGGCTTCACCGCCGCCTGCGCCTGGGCCTACCTGGGCGCGCGGGTCCTCTACATCCCCGCCTATGCCTTCGGCCTCGCGCCCTGGCGGAGCCTGGTCTGGGCGGTCGGCTGGTTCGCCACCTTCGCCATGCTGATCGCCGCGCTGCTGGGCGGCGGGGTGTGATCACGAGCGGCCCTGCGACCAACCGCGCGCTGAATCGCAGGCCGGAATCGGCGATAAGCCCTCGAAAGCCATTGCGCGGTATGCCATGGCATACGCAACGCGCGCAGTCGTGACGACCCGATAAAGGAGGTCCCATGTCCAGCTATGACGTCATCATCATCGGCGCCGGTCCCGGCGGCTATGTCTGCGCGATCCGCTGCGCGCAGCTGGGCCTCAAGACCGCCGTGGTGGAAGGGCGCGAGACGCTCGGGGGCACCTGCCTGAACATCGGCTGCATCCCGTCCAAGGCGCTGCTGCACGCCAGCCACCAGCTGCACGAGGCCGAGCACAACTTTGCCAAGATGGGCCTCAAGGGCAAGACGCCCTCGGTCGACTGGCCGCAGATGCTGGCCTACAAGGACGACGTCATCGGCCAGAACACCAAGGGCATCGAGTTCCTGTTCAAGAAGAACAAGATCGACTGGCTCAAGGGGTGGGGTTCCATCCCCGCGGCCGGCAAGGTCAAGGTGGGCGACGACGTGCACGAGGCCAAGGCGATCGTGATCGCCACCGGCTCCACCCCCTCGGCCCTGCCCGGCATCGACATCGACGAGAAGGTCGTCGTGACCTCCGAGGGCGCGCTGAGCCTGCCCAAGATCCCCAAGAAGATGGTGGTGATCGGCGCGGGCGTCATCGGGCTGGAACTGGGGTCCGTCTACGCCCGCCTCGGGGCCGAGGTGCAGGTGATCGAGTACCTCGACCACATCACTCCCGGCATGGACGCCGAGGTCTCCAAGACCTTCCAGCGCCTGCTGGCCAAGCAGGGCCTGTCCTTCACCCTCGGCGCAGCCGTGAAGTCGGTCGAGACCGCCAAGGGCAAGGCCAAGGTCGCCTACACGCTGCGCAAGGACGACAGCGCCCACGAGGTCGACGCCGACGTCGTGCTGGTGGCGACCGGCCGCAAGCCCTACACCGACGGGCTCGGCCTCGCCGATCTCGGCGTCGAGATGACCGACCGCGGTCAGGTCAAGACCGACGCGCACTGGGCCACCAACGTCAAGGGCATCTACGCCATCGGCGACGCCATCACGGGCCCGATGCTGGCCCACAAGGCCGAGGACGAGGGCATGGCGGTGGCCGAGGTCATCGCGGGCAAGCACGGCCACGTGAACTACGGCGTGATCCCGGGCGTGATCTACACCCACCCCGAGGTCGCCACGGTCGGCGCGACCGAAGAGCAACTGAAGAAGGACGGCCGCGCCTACAAGGTCGGCAAGTTCTCGTTCATGGGCAACGGGCGGGCCAAGGCGAACTTCGCCGGCGACGGCTTCGTCAAGATCCTCGCCGACAAGGAAACCGACCGCATCCTCGGCGCCCACATCATCGGGCCGATGGCGGGCGACCTGATCCACGAGGTCTGCGTCGCGATGGAATTCGGCGCCTCGGCGCAGGACCTGGCGCTGACCTGCCACGCCCACCCGACCTATTCCGAGGCGGTGCGCGAGGCGGCGCTGGCCTGCGGCGATGGCCCGATCCACGCCTGACCGCGCCCGCGTCACCACGGCGTGGCAGGCCAGCTACGACCCCGCGCTCAACGTGGCGCGGGGCGAGCAACTGACGATCCACCACGACGACCCCGACAACCCCGGCTGGCGCTGGACGACCAACGCGGGCGGCCTCGGCGGCTGGCTGCCCGAGGGGCTTGTGGTCGACGGCCACGCGACGGAGGCCTTCGACAGCACGGAGCTGACGGTCGCCGCGGGCGAGACGGTCACGCGCCTTGAGCACCGCAACGGCTGGTCGCTGTGCGAGACAGAGGCCGGCGCACGGGGATGGCTCCCCGACAGCCACCTGGCCCCGACCTGACCTCATCCTTGCTTCGGAAATACTTCGCGGGGGTCGCCATTGGCGCGCCATTGGTCCGAGCGGCGATGGCGACGGGCGCGAAGCCCCCGGCGCTCGCCACCCGCGCCTACCCCGCCAGCAGCCGCAACCCCTGCGTCACGTCCGCCCGCACGGCCAGCCGCAGGCCCGGCTCGTCCCCCGCCTTCAGCGCCGCCACGATCAGCCGGTGGTGCTGCGGCAGCTCGGTCCGGTTCAGCCGCCCGTAGAGCGCCCGCATGGTCGGCCCGAGCTGCAGCCACACGGTCTCCGTCAACGCCAGCATCGCGGGGGCCTGCGCGCGCAGGTAGAGGGTGCGGTGGAACTCGAGGTTGCGCTTGATGTAGGCCACCGCGTCGCGGCGCGCGATGGCCTGCCCGATGGTGGCGTTGATCGCCTCGATCCGCTCGATCAGCGCGGGGTGGGCACGGGGCAGCGCGCGGGCGGCCAGCTCGGGCTCCAGCAGCGCGCGGATCGCCGCCAGCTCCTCGATCCGCTCGTTCGACAGCTCGGGCGTGGACACCCGGCCCGAGGCCGACAGGAACAGCGCCCCCTCGCTCACCAGCCGGCGCACCGCCTCGCGCGCGGGCGTCATCGACACGCCGAACTCGGCGCCGAGGCCGCGCAGGGTCATCGCCTCGCCGGGGCCGACCTCGCCGTGCATGATCCGGGTGCGCAGCGCGCGGTAGACCCGGTCATGGGCGACGGCGGCGCCGGTTTCGGTCGGGCGGGGGTTCATCAGCATGTCTCGTCCTCCTCGGCGAGGTCGAATCGCCAGGCCAGCAGCCCCGCGCCGTGCGCCCTGAGCCAGTCGCGGTGCTCGCGGTAGTCGGGGCGGAGCGCCCGGCACACCTGCCAGAAGGCCGCCGAGTGGTTCATCTCGACCAGATGCGCCACCTCGTGCGCGGCGACGTAATCCAGCACCGCCGGCGGCGCCATGATCAGCCGCCACGAGAACATCAGGTCGCCCCGCGACGAACAGCTGCCCCAGCGGCTGCGCGGGTCGCGGAGGGTCAGCCGGCCGGGCGTGCGCCCGATCGCGGCGGCGTGGGCGGCCACGGCGCGGGCGAGCCGCTCGCGCGCCAGCGCCGTCAGCAGCGCCTTGACCCGCGGGCCCGCGCGGGGGCCCTCGGGCACCTCGATCCGGCCCGCGGCAAAGCGCGTGCTGCGCCCCGCGGCGGCCACGATGTCGCGCGGCACGCCGCAGACGGGCACCTGCGCCCCGATCTGCGCCTGTTGCGGGACCGGGGCCTGCACCAGCTGCCGGCGCAGCCAGCCCTCGCGGTCGCGCAGGAAGGCCAGCGCCTCGGACTCGGGTGCCCAGACCGGCAGCGACAGGCTGACCCGGCCATCGGTGCGCGAGACGCGCAGGCTGTAGCGGGTGGCGCGGGCAGAGCGCCGGAGCGACACCTCGACCGGCGGATCGCCGGGCAGGACGTGGGTTGACGCGCGCGGGTTAGACACCAGATGAGTGGCCCTGATCAAGCGGTCCGCCGCCGGCCCCGAGACGGGGTTTGACAGCGCCCTGCCACTATGGCAGAGGACCGCATCCTGCGATACCGAAGACTTCTTTCAAGGGGGTGTCATGCCCAAAGAGGAATGGGGCGTCAAACGCGTCTGTCCCACCACCGGCAAACGGTTCTACGATCTGGGCCGCACGCCGATCATCAGCCCCTACACGGGTGAGGTTGTCGAACTCGACACCGGCAAGCCCGGTCGCAGCCTCGTGGCCGACAAGGCGGACAAGAAGGCCGCCAAGGCGGCCGCGCTCGAGGACGATCTGGTCCTCGACGACGATCTGGATCTGGAAGAGGACGGCGACGTCGACATCGACGACGACGACGTTCTCGACGATGACGACGATGGCGACACGGTCGCCCTCGACGATCTGGCGGACGTCGGCGGCGACGACGACGAGTGACCGCGGGGCGGGGGAACGGGCTGGCGGGACACGCGATTTTCCCCTTGCACGTCCCCCGGCCCTCGCTTAAACCGCCGAGCACCCAAGGGGGCGTCACCGCCCCCGGCACGGGGCCTTAGCTCAGCTGGGAGAGCGCTTGCATGGCATGCAAGAGGTCAGGGGTTCGATCCCCCTAGGCTCCACCAATCCCCCCTTCCCACAGCATCCTACGCGCAACGCCTTGCCTGATCGCGCCGCTGCGATATCACGGCAGTCATCACGTGCGGCAGGAGGCGCGATGCAAGGGTGGCTCGAACGACATGCGCCGGTGATCCAGGCGGGCAGCGCCGTCGCCATGGCCGCGGCCGCCCTCGCCGCGGCGGTGTTCGTGCCGATGCAGATCGCGGCGAACGAACGCACCGCCCGCGAGCAGGCCGCGCGCGAGATCTACCGGGAATTCCTGAACATCTCGATCCAGCGGGCCGAGTTCGCCCGCAGCGATGTCTGCCTGCCCGACGACCCGGTGCAGCGCGCCGCCTACGAGAGCTATGTCGACTACCTGCTCTACACCGCCGAGCAGGTTCTCGACCTGAGCGCCGAGGATTGGGAGCCGACCATCGCCGCCCGGCTGGCGCCCCACCAGGCCTATCTCTGCAGCTTCGCGGCCAGCGACCTCGACACCATGACCGCCCCCGTGGCGGGGCTGGTGGCCGAGCTGCGGGCCGACTGTCCCGTCGCCGAACGCCCCTGTTCCTGAGCCCCGCGCGGGCAGCCATGACAAAAGCCCCGGCCGAGGCCGGGGCTTTTCGTTTTGCACAGTGCCGGACGGTCAGCCGATGATCGCGTTCAGCGTCGCCGAGGGGCGCATGATCGCGGCCGTCTTGACCGGGTCGGGGTGGTAGTAGCCGCCCTGGTCCACGGCCTGCCCGCGGTCGGCGCGCAGCTCGGCGATGATCGTCGCCTCCTTCTCGGCCAGCGCCGCGGCGACGGGGGCGAAGTGGGCGGCGAGGTCGGCGTCGTCGGTCTGGGCGGCCAGCGCCTCGGCCCAGTAGCGGGCGAACCAGTAGTGGCTGTCGCGGTTGTCGGCCTCGCCCGGCTTGCGCTGGGGCGAGTTGTCGTTGTCGAGGTAGCCCTGCGTCGCCACGTCCACCGCGTTGCCCAGCACGCGGGCCTTGGCGTTGCCGGTCACGTCGGCGAGGAACTTGAAGCTCTCGCCCAGCGCGCAGAATTCACCCAGGCTGTCCCAGCGCAGGTGGTTCTCGGCGTGCATCTGCTGCACGTGCTTGGGGGCCGAGCCGCCGGCACCCGTCTCGAACAGGCCGCCGCCCTGCATCAGCTTGACGATCGACAGCATCTTGGCCGAGGTCGCCAGCTCCAGGATCGGGAACAGGTCCGTCAGGTAGTCGCGCAGCACGTTGCCGGTGATGGCGATGCAGGTCTTGCCCCCGGTGATGGTCTCAAGGCTGGCGCGGGTCGCCTCGCGCGGGGCCATGATCTCGAACTTGTCGGCGACGCCCTTGGCGGCGAGGATCGGCTTGACCATGGCGATCAGCTGGGCGTCGTGGGCGCGGGTCTCGTCCAGCCAGAAGATCGCCCGGCAGCCCTCGGCGCGCTGGCGGTCGATGGCCAGCGTCACCCAGTCCTCGATCGGCGCCTTGCGGGTCGAGGCCGAGCGCCAGATGTCGCCCTTCCGCACCGCGTGCTCATGCAGCACCGTGCCGTCCTCCAGCACCATGCGGACCACGCCGTCGGCGGGGATCTCGAAGGTGGTGGGGTGGCTGCCGTATTCCTCGGCCTTCTGCGCCATCAGGCCGATGTTCTGCACCGTGCCGGCGGTGGCCGGGTTCAGCTTGCCGTGTTCCCGGAAGAAGCGGATCGTCTCGTCGTAGACCGGCGCGTAGGAGTTGTCGGGGATCACGCAGACGGCGTCGTGTTCCTTGCCGTCGGGGCCCCAGCCCTTGCCGCCAGCGCGGATCAGCGCGGGCATGGAGGCGTCGACGATCACGTCGGACGGCACGTGCAGGTTGGTGATGCCGCGGTCCGAATCGACCATGTAGAGCGGCGGGCGCTCGGCCATGCAGGCCTCGATCGCCGACATGATCTCGGCATTGCCCTTCACCCGGTCGAGCAGGTCACCGAGGCCCGAGTTCGGATTGACGCCCAGCGCGTCCATCTCGTCGCCGAATTCCTCGAACACGGGCGCGAGGTAGGCGCGCACGGCGTGGCCGAAGATGATCGGGTCGGACACCTTCATCATCGTGGCCTTGAGGTGCAGCGAGAACAGGACGCCCTCGGCCTTGGTCTTGTCGATCTCGGCGGCGAGGAACTCGTCCAGCGCGGCGGCGTTCATGTAGGTCGCGTCGACCACGGTGCCGGCGGGGTAGCTGACGCCGGATTTCAGGACATGCTCGGTGCCGTCCGGGGTGGTCAGCACGATCTTGGCGGTCGCCGCGGCGGGCAGGGTCGCCGAGACCTCGTTCGAGCGGAAGTCACCGCCCGCCATCGAGGCGACGCGGGTCTTGCTGTCGGCCGACCAGTCGCCCATGCGGTGCGGGTTCGACTGGGCGAAGGCCTTGACCGCCTTGGCGGCGCGGCGGTCCGAGTTGCCTTCGCGCAGGACCGGGTTCACCGCCGAGCCCTTGATCGCGTCGTATTTCGCGCGGGCGGCCTTCTCGGCGTCGGTCGACGGGCTTTCCGGGTAGTCGGGGATGGCGTAGCCCTGCCCCTGCAGTTCCTTGATCGCGGCGACCAGCTGCGGCACCGAGGCCGAGATGTTCGGCAGCTTGATGACGTTGGCGCCGGGCGTCTTGACCAGTTCGCCGAGGATGGCGAGGTCGTCCGGGATGCGCTGCTCGGGCGTCAGATGCTCGGGAAAGGCGGCAAGGATGCGCCCCGCGAGCGAGATGTCCTTGGTGCCCACGCTGACGCCGGCGGCGGCGGCGAAGCTCTGGATGATGGGCAGCAGAGAGGCCGAGGCAAGCTCGGGCGCCTCGTCCACCTTGGTGTAGATGATGTCGGGCGTGGTCTGGTCGGTCATGGCGATCCCCATGGTCTCGGAAGTTTGGTATGCGATAGTACACAAACGTCCGGACGTCTACGGGCGCCGGGGTCGCCGGGGCGAGACCAGATGCCGCGCTAGGGCGCCCTCAGCAGTCGAGCGTGGTCTGCCGTTCCCACTCGGTCAGGTGGCGGGTGTAGTCCATCCACTCGGCGCGCTTGTACTTGGCGAAGGCGGCCGAGGCCTCGGCGCCCAGGGCATTGCGCAGGCCTTCGTCGGCCTCGAAGGCCCGGACGGCATCGAGCAGGTTCAGCGGCAGCTTGGGCGCATCCACCGTGTGGCCGTCGACGTACATGTCGATGTCCAGCCGCTGGCCCGGGTCGGCCTTGGTGGCGATCCCGTCGAGCCCCGCGGCGAGGATCGCGGCGGGCATCAGGTAGGGGTTGGCGGCGCCGTCGGCCAGCCGCACCTCGATCCGGCGATGGTCGGGGATGCGCACCATGTGGGTGCGGTTGTTGCCGCCGTAGCTGATCGTGTTGGGCGACCAGGTGGAACCCGAGACCGTCACCGGCGCGTTCAGGCGCTTGTAGGAATTCACAGTGGGGTTCAGCACGGCGGCGAGCGCCGGGGCGTGGCCGATGAGCCCGCCGAGGAAGGCATAGGCGGTGTCCGACAGGCCCAGCTCGCCGTCGCCCGGGAACAGGTTGGTGCCCGCCGCGTTCCACAGCGACACATGCGCGTGGCAGCCGTTGCCGGTCAGGTTGGCGAAGGGCTTGGGCATGAAGGTGGCGCGCAGCCCGTGCTTTTCCGCCACCGACCGCGCCATGAACTTGAAGAAGGCGTGGCGGTCGGCGGTCAGCAGCGCGTCGCCGAAGGCCCAGTTCATCTCGAACTGGCCGTTCGCGTCCTCGTGGTCGTTCTGGTAGGCGCCCCAGCCGAGGTCGACCATGTAGGACGCGATCTCGGCGATCACGTCGTAGCGCCGCATCAGGGCGTCCTGGTCGTAGCAGGGCTTGATCTGGGTGTCGGCCGCGTCCGAGATCGCGCGGCCGTCGGGCGTGGTCAGGAAGAATTCGCACTCCACCCCGTGCTTCATGTGGATGTCCTGCGCGGCGGCGCGCGCGATCACCGATTTCAGCACCACGCGCGGCGCCTTGGCGAAGGGCGCGCCGTGGAAATGCACGTCGGCGGCAAGCCAGCCCACCTCGGGCTTCCACGGCAGCTGGATCAGGCTGTCGGGGTCGGGGATGGCCAGGATGTCGGCGTCGGCGGGCGACATGTCGAGCCAGGTGGCAAAGCCCGCGAAGCCCGCGCCGTCGACTGCCATGTCGGCGATGGCCTGCGCCGGCGCCAGCTTGGCGCGCTGCACGCCGAGGAGGTCGGTGAAGGAAATGAGGAAGAACCGGATGCCCTTCTCTTTCGCGATTGCCGCCAGGTCGGTCATGTCGGTCCCCCGTTCTGTCCTTGTGTCTTGGGCCGGTCAGTCCGGCCGGCCCGGTATCCAGCTCGTGCCGGCCAGCGGCACGCCCGCCATCGCCGCCGCCTCGACCGTCAGCGCCACGAGGTCCTCGGGCTCGAGGTTGAGGACGTGGCTTTTCCCGCAGGCGCGCGCGATGGTCTGCAGCTCCAGCGTCATGACGTTGAGGTAGTTGGCGAGCCTGCGCCCCGCCGCGACCGGGTCGAGCCGGGCGGCAAGCGCGGGGTTCTGCGTGGTGATGCCGGCGGGGTCGTTGCCCTCGTGCCAGTCGTCGTAGGCGCCCGCCGTGGTGCCGAGCGCGCGGTATTCGTCCTCCCACACCGGGTCATTGTCGCCCAGCGCCACCAACGCGGCGGTGCCGATCGACACCGCGTCGGCGCCCAGCGCCAGCGCCTTGGCGACATCGGCGCCGTTGCGGATGCCGCCCGACACGATCAGCTGCACCGTGCGGTGCATACCCAGATCCTTCAGCGCCTGCACGGCCGGCCGGATCGCGGCCAGCGTCGGGATGCCGACATGCTCGATGAACACGTTCTGCGTCGCCGCCGTGCCGCCCTGCATCCCGTCCAGCACCACGGCGTCGGCGCCCGCCTTCACGGCCAGCGCCACGTCGTAATAGGGCCGTGACGCGCCGACCTTGATGTAGATCGGCACGCGCCAGCCGGTGATCTCGCGCAGTTCCTGGATCTTGATTTCCAGGTCGTCCGGCCCGGTCCAGTCGGGGTGGCGGCAGGCGCTGCGCTGGTCGATCCCCTCGGGCAGGGTGCGCATCTTGGCCACGCGCTCGCTGATCTTCTGGCCAAGGAGCATCCCGCCCCCGCCGGGCTTGGCGCCCTGCCCCACCACCACCTCGATCGCGTCGGCCTTGCGCAGGTCGTCGGGGTTCATCCCGTAGCGCGACGGCAGGAGCTGGTAGACGAGCAGGTTGGAATGCTCCCGCTCCTCCGGCGTCATGCCGCCGTCCCCCGTGGTGGTGCTGGTCCCCGCCGCGTTGGCCCCCCGGCCCAGCGCCTCCTTGGCCTGCGCGGACAAGGAGCCGAAGGACATGCCGGCGATGGTGATGGGGGTCTTCAGAATGATCGGGTTCTTCGCGTGGCGCGCGCCGATCACCACCTCGGTCCCGCATTTCTCGCGGTAGCCCTCCAGCGGGTAGCGCGACATGGACGCGCCGAGGAACAGGAGGTCGTCGAAATGCGGCAGGTGCCGCTTCGCGCCGCCGCCGCGGATGTCGTAGATGCCGGTCGCCGCCGCGCGGCGGATCTCGGACAGGGTGACGTCGTCGAAGGTGGCCGATTTCACCGGCACGGTGCGCGGCGGGGCCTTCGGCGGCGGGTTAGACTGGTCGGTCATCGTGTTGGTCCCCCGCGGCGGTCAGTAGGCGCCGGCATTGTCGATCTTGAAATGATAGAGCGTCCGGGCCGAGCCGTAGCGGCGGAAATCCCTCGGGTCCGCGTCCATGCCCGCCCGCTTGAGGATGTCGGCGAGGAAGGCCAGATGCTCCGGCCGCATCTCCTTTTCCACGCAGTCGGTGCCGAGGCGGGCGACAGTGCCCCGCACGAACAGCCGCGCCTCGTAGATCGAATCGCCGAGGTCCTCGCCCGCGTCGCCCAGCACCACGAGGTTGCCCGCCTGCGCCATGAAGGCCGACATGTGTCCGACATTGCCGCCGACGACGATGTCGACGCCCTTCATCGAGATGCCGCAGCGCGCCGACGCGTTGCCCTCGATCACCACAAGGCCGCCATGGCCCGTCGCGCCCGCGGCCTGGCTCGCGTCGCCGGTGACGCGGACGGTGCCCGACATGATGTTCTCGGCCAGCCCGGTGCCCGCATTGCCGCGGATGGTGACGTCGGCGTTCTTGTTCATGCCGGCGCAGTAATAGCCGGTGTGCCCCTCGATGGTGACGGACACCGGGTGCTCCAGCCCGCAGGCGATGGCGTGGCGCCCGCCGGGGTTGACGATGGTAAACGCCCCCTCGGTCGCGGCCTGCAGCGTCTCGTTCGCCTCGCGCAGGCTGAGCGCGGACAGGTCGAGCACGCCCGTGTTGGTCATCGTCGCGGTTGTCATGCGGCGGCCCTCATCCCGTCGCGGCCCCAGCTGTAGATGGTGCCGGGCTCCGGTTCCCAGATGCGCGCGTTCTCCACCCCCGGCAGCGGCGCGATGGCGCGGAACTCGCTCGCCATGGCCACCCATTGGTCGGTCTCGGCCAGCACGGCGGGCTTGCAGGCGATGGGGTCGCGCAGCACCGCGAACCCGTCGCGGGTGCCGATGGTCAGCGTGTAGAACCCGTCGAGCCGCTTCAGCGCGGCGGCCAGCGCCTGGTCCAGCGTGTCGCCCTCGCGCATCCGCCAGGACAGGAAGGCGGCGGCCACCTCGCTGTCGTTCTCGGTCTGGAGCGTCTCGCCCCGCGCCTCGAGGAAGCTGCGCAGGAGGAAGTGGTTGGACAGCGACCCGTTGTGGACAAGGCAGGTGTCGGGCCCTGTCGAGAACGGGTGCGAGCCCGCCGTCGTCACGGCGCTTTCGGTCGCCATGCGGGTGTGGGCGATGCCGTGGGTGCCCGAGCGGCCCTCGAGGCCGAAGGTGCGCGCCACCGCCATCGGGTCGCCGATGCCCTTGAAGATCTCGATCGCCTCGCCCGAGGCCAGCACGTTCACCTGCGGGAAGGCCGCGATCAGCGTCGCCCGCGCCGTGCGCAGGTCGGAGCCAACGCGCAGCAAAGCGTGGTCCGAGATGGTCTCGACGGTGACGGGCGCGCCCGTCGCCTGCGCCAGATGCGCCGCGGCGGCGTCCCAGTCGAAGCCGGGGGCGGCAAGGCAGGACAGCGTCGGCAGGGGCGGGCCGTCACGGTAGATGGCGAAGCCCGCGCTGTCGGGGCCGCGCTCCGTCATCTCGGCCAGCATCGGCGCCATCAGCGCGCCCAGGCGCGGAAACAGCGCCTCGTCCTTCAGGAACAGCCCGACGATTCCACACATGCCCAACCCTCCGGTGCCTGCGGCGCAAGATGCGCCGGGGCCGAAGGGCTGTCAACAGGAGTGGAAATATTTTCCTGACAGGAAAATTCCGTCATTCCGGCGGCGGGGTGACGATGATCGACAGGTAGCGCGCGGGCAGCTCGGGGAAGACCTCGGGGCCATGCGGGGCGAGCGCGTCGAAGAACAGCGCATCGCCAGGCGCGAGGTCGTAGGACTGGTCGCCGTGCCGGTAGGTGACGCGGCCCGACAGCATGTAGATGAACTCGTGCCCGGGGTGCTGGAAGGTGACGTGGGGCGCGCCGCCCTCGGCGATGGTGATGAGGAACGGCTCGATCTTGGTCGCGGACCGCAGCGAATGGCCCAGCAGCTCGTAGACATGCCCCGCCTTGGTCCCCCGCCGGTCGATCCGCACCCCCTGCCCCGCCGGCACGTAGCTGCAATCGCGCCGCTCCTCGAAATCCTGGAAGAACATCGAGATCGGCACGTTCAGCGCCTGCGCCAGCGCCTTGAGCGTGCTCAGCGACGGCGAGGTCTGGCCGTTCTCGATCTTGGACAGCATCCCCACCGACAGGTCCGAGGACCGCGCGAGGTCGGCCAGCGTCACGTCCAGCCCCTGCCGCAGCGCGCGCACCTTGCGCCCGATGGCGGCCTCGAGGCGTTCACCCTCGGCCTCGCTCGGGTCGGGGGCGGCGGGTCTGGCGGTGCCGGTCATGCGGGAACCTTTCGGATGCGCGCGGGGGACGGGCCGGAGTGTAGGGGCGGCGGGGCCGCGCGGCAAACGGGGAAAGGACGACGGAAAAAAGGCCCCGCCGGCGGAGCGGCGGGGCCAGGTGCGGCCGAAGGGACAGTCGGCCTTGGGGACGCGGGATGCGGTCAGGCGATGTCGCCGGGACCGGGGGCGCGCTTGTCGCCGGTGACCATGGCGCGCGGCAGGTTCTCGTGGTGGCGGATCGAGGCCAGCACCACGCCACCCACATGCAGCACGATCAGCAGCAGCATCAGGTTGGCGAAGGTCTCGTGCAGCTCCTCCAGCCCCTCCTCGCCCATGACCCCGGCCCCCTCGCGCTCGCCATGCTCCTCGTCGCCGTCCTCGTCGGCGAAGGCGGGCGTCACGATCTGCGGCAGGGCCGGCAGCAGCGCGACGCGGTCGGGCTCGGCCATCAGCCAGCCGGTCAAGGCGGTGCCCGACAGCGTGACGAGCAGCGCCACGATCATCGCCGCCCCGGCCGGGTTGTGGCCGAGGTAACGGCGCTCGCGGCCATGGGCCATGTCGCCGAGGTAGGACAGCGTGGCGCGCGGGCCGCGCAGGAACTGGGCAAAGCGGGCGTAGCGGCTGCCCACGAGGCCCCAGACGACGCGGAACGCGACCAGCGCGGCGACGGCATAGCCGGCGACCTCGTGCAGCGGCTGCATCTCCTCGGCGCTGACCCACGCGACGGCGAAGGCGGCCACGAGACCCCAGTGGAACACCCGCACCAGCGGGTCCCAGACCCGGATGGTGGCGGCGGGGGCGGCCGCGGGGTCGGCCATCGTGTCAGTCATCGGCGCGCTCCCCCTTGTCGCTGCGGGGGCGGTCCTCGCCGTCCTCGTACTCCAGCTCGATCAGGGCCAGCGTGGCGGGGTGCAGCGTGACCTCGATGCGGCGCCCGTCGGCGTCGCGGCCCTCGATCTCGTAGCAGCCGTCGTCGACCTCGAGATCGTCCACCTGCCAGCCGTTGGTCCCGGCCAGCGCCAGCACCGCCTCGCGCGGTTGCCAGTCGGCCATCGGCACGCGACAGTCGTCGTCATCGGCCAGCGCCATCCCGGCGGGCAGGATCAGAAGGGCCGTCAGAATTGCAAGGGTGGGTCGCATCGTCCAAACTCCGTGTCATGGCAAGCTCGGGGACAGGGATGCACCGCCAGCCTGACGGGAGCCTGAAGCCCGACGGGAAACCGCGTCAGCCTCGCGTCAGGCCGGCCCCCTACCAAGGCCGGGGACAAGACCACCGGGACGACCCGCCATGCGCATCCTGCTGATCGAGGACGACACCACGCTGGGCACCGCCGTGCGCGACCAGATCGCGGGCGACGGCCAGTCGGTGGACTGGGTCACGCGGCTGGACGCGGCGGGCGACGCGATCCGGGGCGCGGCCTATGACCTCGTGCTGCTGGACCTGATGCTGCCCGACGGGCGCGGGATCGGCTTTCTCAAGGCGCTCAGGGCGCGGGGCGACGTGACGCCCGTCATCATCCTGACCGCGCTCGACCAGGTGTCGGACCGGATCGAGGGGCTGAACGCGGGCGCCGACGACTACCTGGTCAAGCCCTTCGACCTGGCCGAGCTGTCGGCGCGGATCGGGTCGGTCGCGCGGCGCTACAGCGGCAACCCCAACCCCATCGTCCGCCACGGCGCGCTCGAGATCGACCTCGCCGCCCGCAGCCTCCGCCGCGACGGCCGGCCCGTGACCCTGACCGCGCGCGAATGGGCGCTGTTCGAGACGCTGCTGGCGCGGCCCGGGCAACTGCTGTCCAAGGCGCAGCTGGAGGACAAGCTCTATGCCTTCGACGCCGAGGTCGAGAGCAACACCATCGAGGTCCATGTCAGCCGGCTGCGCAAGAAGCTGGGTGCCGCGGTGATCGAGACGGTGCGCGGCATGGGCTACCGGCTGGGGCCGCCATGATCCGGCCGCCCCGCAGCCTGATGGCTCGGCTGGCGCTGTCGGTCGGCGTGTTGCTGACGGTGCTGTGGGCCACGGCGGCCACGCTGACGGGCGTGGTGCTGCGGCACGAGATGGACGAGGTGTTCGACTCGGCCCTGCAGGAAACAGCACAGCGCCTTCTGCCGCTGGCCGTGGTCGACGTGGTCGACCGCGGGACGGACGCCGCGACCCAGCGCATCGGCGCGGTGCGCGAGCATGACGAGGTCCTGACCTATGTCGTGCGCGACGCCACCGGGCGGGTGCTCCTGCAATCGCACAACGCCGACCCGGGCGTATTCCCGCCCTATGACGGGCCGGGGTTCCGTCAGACCGACACCCACCGGCTCTACAACGACGACGCGGTGCAGGGCACGGTGCGGATCACGGTAGCCGAACCGCTGGCGCACCGGGCCGAGGTCGCGCGCGAGATCCAGGCGGGGCTGGGCCTGCCGGTGCTGGTCTTCGTGCCGGTGGCGCTGATCGCCATCTGGGTGGCGGTGCGGGGCAGCCTCGGGCCGCTGCGGCGGTTCCGCGAGCGGCTGGCGGCCCGCGGCGCGCGCGACCTGTCGCCGGTGCCCGCCGAGGACATCCCGGCCGAGATCGCGCCGCTGGTCGCCACGCTGAACGCCCTGCTCGACCGCCTGCGCGCGGCCTTCGACGCCGAGCGCAGCTTTGCCGCCCATGCCGCGCACGAGCTGCGGACGCCGCTGGCCGGTGCCATCGCGCAGGCCCAGCGCCTGCAGGCCGAGACCGCCGACCCCGGCGCCCGCGCCCGCGCCGCCGAGATCGAGGCGACGCTGAAGCGGCTGACGCGGCTGTCGGAACGGCTGATGCAGCTGGCCCGGGCCGAAGGCGGGCGGCTCCGGCTCGACCGGGGCGCCGACCTGCGCCCGGTGGCGCGGCTGGTGGTCGAGGACATCGCCCGCAGTCTGCCGCCGGGCCGGGTGGCGCTGCAGCTGCCCGACGCGCCGGTCCTGTCCGACCTCGACCCCGACATCTTCGGCATCCTGTGCCGGAACCTTGTCGACAACGCGCTGCGCCATGGCGACGGGGCCCTGCCGGTGGAGGTCAGCCTTGCCGCCGACGGGCGCTTTTCCGTGGCCAACGCGGGGCCGGTGGTGCCGCCCGAGGCGCTGGCGCGGATCACCGCCCGCTTCGAGCGCGCCGGCAGTAGCGCCGAGGGCAGCGGCCTCGGCCTCGCCATCGTGGCCGCCATCGCGGACCGGACCGGCAGCGCCCTGACGCTGACCTCGCCGCGGCCGGGCCACGCATACGGGTTCGAGGCGTCGCTGCGCCTGCCGACGCCCGGCCGCTCGGCGGGCTAGGCTCAGGCCGCGCCCACGCGCTCCAGCGTGGCGCCCAGCGCCCGCATCAGCGGCTCGAACACCGGGAAGGAGGTGGCGATCGGCCCCGCGTCATCCACCGAGATCGGCTGCTGTGCGGCAAGCCCCGCGCAGAGGAACGACATCGCGATGCGGTGATCCAGCCGCGCCCGCGCGGTGATCCCGCCCGCCACGCCGCCGGCGCCCCGGCCATGGACGATCCACCAGTCGGGGCCGTCCTCGACCTCGACGCCCGCCGCGCGCAGCCCCTCGGCCATCGCGTCGATCCGGTCGCTTTCCTTCACCCGCAGTTCCTTGACCCCGCGCATGACGGTGGCGCCGGTGGCGTTGGCCGCGACGATGGAGAGGATCGGGTATTCGTCGATCATGCTCGCCGCCCGCTCCGGCGGCACCTCGATGCCCTGCATGTCGGGCGAGTAGCGGGCGCGCAGGTCGGCCACGGGCTCGCCCCCCTCCTCGCGCAGGTTCTCGTAGGTCAGGTCGGCACCCATGTGGCGCAGCGTCTCGAACAGGCCGGCGCGGGTGGGGTTGAGGCCGATGTTCGGCACCAGCACGTCCGACCCCTCGACGATCAGCGCGGCGCAGACCGGGAAGGCGGCGGAACTGGGATCGCGCGGCACCACGATGGTCTGGGGCTTGAGCTCCGGCTGGCCGGTCAGGGTGATGACGCGGCCCTCGGGCGTGACCTCGGTGGAAATCTCGGCGCCGAAGCCCGCCAGCATCCGCTCGGTGTGGTCGCGCGTCGCCTCGGCCTCGATCACCACGGTCTGGCCGGGGGCGTTGAGGCCCGCAAGCAGCACGGCGGATTTCACCTGCGCCGACGGCACCGGGGTCTTGTAGCGCACCGGCAGCGGCTCGGCCGCGCCGGTGATGGTCATGGGCAACCGCCCGCCCCGGCGTCCCACGGCCGAGGCGCCGAACAGCGCCAGGGGGTCGGTCACCCGCGCCATCGGCCGCGACCGGAGCGAGGCGTCGCCGGTGAAGGTCGCCGTGATCGGCGTGGTCGCCATGGTCCCCATGATCAGCCGCACGCCGGTGCCGGAATTGCCGCAGTCGATCACGTCCTCAGGCTCGGCGAAGCCGCCGACGCCGACGCCATGCACCCGCCAGACGCCGTGCTCGTCGCGCGTCACCTCGGCCCCGAAGGCGCGCATCGCCTTCGCGGTGTCGAGCACGTCCTGCCCTTCCAGAAGGCCGGTGATGACCGTCTCGCCCACCGACAGCGCGCCGAGGATGAGGGAGCGGTGCGAGATCGACTTGTCGCCCGGCACCTCGGCCACGCCGGTCAGGGCCGCGCCCCTGCGGGCGGTCATCGGAACGGGGTCGCCATGGCCGGACATGCTTGCCTCTCCTCGCTGTCTGCCCGCGCCTGATAGACGGGCGCGGGGAGGCCGTAAACTCCCCCCGTCGCCGGTCAGGCGGGGGCGAGGCGCCGCATCCGGGGCAGCAGGATCAGCGGGATCATCAGGATCATCGCCGCCCCGATACCAAAGGCCGCGCGCAGGCCGAAGGCGTCGGACAGGAACCCCATCGCCGGCGGGCCGACGAAAAAGCCCAGATACCCGATCATCGCGGCACGGGACACGGCCAGCGTCCGCGCCTCGGGCCGCGCCGTCTGGCCGGCCAGCGCCAGCGCCATCGGGCCCACGACCGACACGCCGAGCCCGAGGCAGGCAAAGCCAAGATAGGCCACGGCCGGCGTGGGCGCCGCGGCGGCCGCCATCAGCCCCGAGGCGGCCAGGAGGGCCGCCCAGCGCAGCACCGTGGGCTCCGTCCCGCGAAAGGTGACGAGGTGGCCCGCAAGCCGCCCCAACGCCATCGTCAGGCCCAGCATGGCCGGCCCCAGCGCCCCCTCGGCCGCGCCACCACCCAGCGTGCGTTCGATGTGGAGCGCCGACCACCCCTCGGTCGCGTTCTCGGCGAAGAAGCCGATCAGCGTCACCAGCCCCGCGCACCAGACATAGGGGGTGATCCGCCCGCGGCTCTCCTGAGTCGGGGCCTCCGTGCCGTCGGGCGCGTCGCCGGCGCGGGTGAGGCCCGCGGTGATCAGGATGCCCGCGCCCACCACGGCGAACCACGGCCAGGGCCCGAGCCCCGCCTCGCGCGCCAGCCCCGTGGCGAAGGCCGCGCCGGCGTAGGACAGCGAGTAGAGGCCGTGGTTGAGGTTCATCAGCGACAGCGCATGCCGCGCCTCGAGCCGGGAAACGCGGGCGTTGGCGAGGATGTCGTACATGCCGGTCGTCATGCCGATGGCGAGCATCCCCAGCACGAAGGGCAGGAGGCTGGCGGCAAGGCCGAAGGGCAGGACGGCGGCGGCCATGGCGAGCCCCGCGACGGTCAGGCCCAGACGCGGCAGGGCGGCGTCGACCCGCGGCGCGAGCCACATCGACAGGAGCGCGCCGGAGGAGGACGCGAGGAGGACGAGGCCGAGGGTCGCGTCGTCGACAGCCAGCCGCGCCTTCAGGTCGGGCAGCATGGCCGCGAAGCTGCCCCAGAACAGGCCCACGCCCGCGAAGGCGGCCGCGGGCGCGCGGGACAGGCGGAGGTCGGCAAGGAGGCGCATGGCGGTGCGGTAGCCTGCGGGCGGGCGGACGGCAAGCGGGTGCTTGGGGGGCCGTGGGCGAAACGGCGCACGGGCCGCGGCATGGTGAACGTCGCCTTGCCGGGCGGGCTGCCAATTAACGGTTTCTTAACGCTTTTCCCGACAAATCCGGGGTCGGGCGGCGTTGAGATATTGGTGCAGACGCGTTTCGCTGCCGGTTTGGGGGACAGCCATGGCCGACTTCTCGTTTACCAGCATGATCATGTTCCAAGGGAGCATCGGGGCCGGACCGAACTTTCAATGGACGTCGCGCATGGAAATTGCGAATACCGGCACGGTATTCGACCTGGCGGGAACCGGCGCCGGCCTGCTCTCCGACAATGACACGTTTACCGGCTCTACGTTTCTGACCGGTGGCACCTTCACCGGACACTACGTCCGGATCGTCCATGAAGGGACACCGTACAACCTCGGCATATTCACTACCAACAATAGTACATGGGATTACTGCATCCCCTTCAACCCGGCGCTTCTGCCGTTCACCCTCGTCAACCAGATCCCCGCAACGAGCAACGGCAGCTTTGCGCTCTACTCGAGCGGCCCGATCACGGCCGCCAACTGCTTCCTCACCGGCACCCGCATCGCCACCCCCCAGGGCGAGCGCCCCATCGAGACGCTGGCCGAGGGCGATCTCGTCCTCACCGCCGACGGGCGCACCACGCCCGTGCTCTGGGTCTGGCGGCAGGAGATCACCAACATCTTCGGCCTCGGCGAGATGCGGACGCCCGTCCGGGTCGCGGCCCATGCGCTCGGGCCCGGATGCCCCGCCCGCGACCTGATCGTCACCGCCGACCACGCCCTGCTGGTCGACGGCTTCCTGATCAACGCGGGCGCGCTGGTGAACGGGACCACGATCCATCCCGTGCCGCTGGCGAAGATGCCCGCGACCTTCACCTACTGGCACGTCGAGACCGAGGCGCACGAGGCGGTCCTGGCCGAGAACTGCCCGGCCGAGACCTTCATCGACTACGCCCCGCGCGACGGCTTCGACAATTACGACGCCTACCTGGCCCGCTACGGCGAGGAGCGGATCATCACCGAGATGGACGTGCCCCGCATTTCCACCCAGCGGCTCTTGCTGCCCTCACTCCGGCAGCGGCTGGGGATCGGCCGCGCGGCCTGATTCCACCTTTACAAACCGGCCATCCTGCCCTATCCGGCGCGCTTCAACCGGGGCCCGACACCCTTGGAGGCGGCCCCTCTCAGATATGGAGAACAGCAATGGCTGGTGAGATTCCCGATCTTATCGCCGAGGCACGCGCGGGGACAGGCAAGGGGGCCGCCCGCCAAGCTCGCCGTGACGGCAAGGTGCCCGGTATCGTGTATGGTGGCGGCAAGGACCCGCTGGCCATCCAGATCCCCTTCAACGTGCTCCTCAAGCAGCTCAAGCAGGGCCGTTTCCTGTCGACCCTCTTCAACCTGAAGGTCGAAGGCCAGGAAGATGTGCGCGTGATCTGCCGCGGCGTGCAGCGCGACGTGGTCAAGGACCTGCCGACCCACGTCGACCTGATGCGCCTGCGCCGCACCTCGAAGGTGGCGCTGTTCATCCCCGTCGAGTTCGTGAACCACGAAGCCTCGCCGGGCCTGAAGCGCGGCGGCGTGCTGACCGTGGTCCGCCCCGAGGTGGAACTGGTGGTGACCGCGGGCGACATCCCCGATCACATCACCGTCGACCTGGCCGGCCGTGCCATCGGCGACGTGATCCACATCTCGGACGTGACCCTGCCCGAGGGCGCCAAGCCGACCATCGACCGCGACTTCGTGATCGCCAACATCTCGGCCCCGTCGGGGCTGGTGTCGGCCGAAGCCGCCGAGGCCGCCGACGAGGAGTGATCCTCCACGACCGCCGACCCTTTCGGAACGCCGCCCCCCGGGGCGGCGTTTTCCGTTCCGGGGCCGGGGGTTTTCCCCCCTTCGCGCGCGGCCGGCGCCGGCCTAGACTGCGGACCGGAGACGACGGCAGGGACGAGAGATGGGCAGCGTGACACGCCGGGGCGTGGTTCTGGGCGGCACCGCCATGGCGGGGGCCGTGCTGGGCCATGGCTGGGCGCCGGGCCTATCGCAGCGGGCGGGCGTGCCGCGGATCGACGTTCCGACCGACCCGCTGATCCTGAACGACGCCAGCGGGCTGTCGGCGACGCCCATCCACAGCCATGTCCGCCCCGCCGCCCATGGCGACGCGCTGGTCGCGGCGTTCCGGGCCGAGCTTGCCGCGGCGCGCGCCGAGGGGCGGGCGGTCAACGTGGGCGCGGCGCGGCATTCCATGGGCGGGCAGGCGATCCCGCGGGGCGGCCACGCGATCACGGTCGACGACGGCTGGCTGGAGGCCGACACCGCCGCCGGCACCTACCGGGTGAACGGCGGCGCGCGCTGGCGCGACGTGATCGCGGCGCTGGACCCGCTGGGGTTCTCGCCCGCCGTGATGCAGTCGAACCACGATTTCGGCGTGGCCGCGACCTTCAGCGTCGGCGCCCATGGCTGGCCCGTGCCCTACGGCCCGATGGGGGCGACGGTGCGGTCGCTGCGCATGGTGCTGCCCGACGGCGAGCTGGTGACGGCGTCGCGCAGCGAGAACGCGGAGCTGTTCGCCCTCGCCACGGGGGGCTACGGGCTGATCGGGCTGATCGTGGACCTGGAGGTCGAGATGGTGCCGAACCAGCGCCTCGCCCCGTCCTTCGCCCGGATGGCGGCGGCCGACTTCCCCGCCGCCTTCGCCGCCGCGGTGGCCGACCCGGGCACGCCCATGGCCTATGGCCGGCTGAACGTCGATCGTGCGGGGCTGTTCGAGGAGGCGCTGCTGGCGACCTACGCCCCCACGCCCGACCAGTCGGACCTGCCGCCCGCGACGGGGTCGGGGCTGGTGTCGCACCTCGCCTCCACCCTCTACCGCGGGCAGGTGGGGCGAGAGGGGATGAAGCGGCTGCGCTGGTGGATCGAGGCCGGGCTCGGGCCCCGCATCGCCGGCGAGGCCACGCGCAATTCCCTGATGAACGAACCGGTCGCCACGCTGGATGACCGCGACCCGGGCCGGGTGGACATCCTGCACGAATACTTCGTGCCCTACGACGCCTTCGACGGGTTCTTGGCGGCCTGCCGCGAGGTGATCCCCGACGCCTTCGTCGAATTCCTGAACGTCACGCTGCGCCATGTCGAGGCCGACCGCGACAGCCTCCTCGCCCATTCCCCCGGCCCCCGGATCGCCGCCGTGATGTCCTTCACGCAGGAGATGACGGCGCGGGCCGAGGCCGACCACCAGCGCCTGACCCGCGCGCTGATCGACCGGGTGGTGGCGCTCGGGGGCAGCTACTACCTGCCCTACCGCCCGCACGCGACGGTCGCGCAGTTCACCGCCGCCTACCCCCGCGCGGCCGAGTTCGCCGCGGCGAAACGGGCGCTCGACCCGAGCCTGACGTTGCGCAACGCGCTCTGGGACGGATACATGGAGGGGCTATGAGCCTCGAACGCCGCCTCTGCCTCGTCTACGCCGCGATCCTGCTGGCGGTCGCCGCGATCAACTACATCCCCGGCCTGACCGACGACAGCGGGCTGGCCTTCGGCATCTTCGCGCTGGATCCCTTCGACGACGCGCTGCACCTCGCGTCCGCGATCTGGGCCTTTCTTGCCGGGCTGATCGCGAACCGGCCGGCGCGCATCTTCCTGCTGATCTTCGGGGCGGCCTACCTCGGCGACGGGATCTTCGGGCTGTTCACCGGCTGGGGCTTTCTCGACTTCGCGATCTTCACCAACCCGTCGCTCGGGCCGAGCTTCGCCTTCCCCCGCATCGCGGCCAACCTGCCGCACATCGGGTTGGGCGCCATCGCGCTGGCCGCCGGCGTCTGGACGACGCGGCGGCCATGAGGCGGCTGCTGCGGCGGGGGCTGCTCCTCGCGCTGGCGCTCGTCGCGCTGCTGGCAAGCCCGGTGGTCTATGTCGAGACCATGTGCCGGGGCGACGCGGTGCCGGCGCCGGCCCTGCCCCTGTCAGCGGAGACGCGCCCCGAGGTCCGCACCCTCCTGACCTATCCCGAGTGGCACATCGTCCATGCCTACGACGACTACGCCGAGGTGATCCGCACCGGCGACCCGCAGGACTACGGCTTCACCCGCGCGGTCACCGGCTACTGGGGCGCGCTCTGCACGCTCACGCGGGAAAGCGCGGCACTGGGCGAGATCGACACCGCGACGCGGCAACTGGTCCACGTCATCGGCGTATCCTTCACCGTCGAGATGGCGATGAAGGCGCTTTACGAGGAAACGCTGGGGCGGCTGGCGACGCTGGTCCGGGGCGAGACCCGCGCGCCGCTCGACGACCTGTCGGCCGCGCAGGCCGCCACCTACGCGCGGTTCCTGCAGCAGGTGCCATGGTACCGCTACGATTTCCGTGCCGACGCCGCCGCGCTCCGGGCCGCGGCGACGGACGCCTTCCGCGACCGCGAGCGGGCCTTCGCGCTGGGGCTGGAGCACCGGGCGCGGGCCGCCTACGCGGGCGTGATCGCAGGCGCAGTGGCGGCCACGGGGGCCGACGACCTGACGCTGCAGATGGTGGTCGCGGGCCTGCCGCCCGAGGCGCTGGAGGCGGTGGAGGGCGTCACCGTGCTCAGGCCCGTGGAGGACGGCTGGGAGGTCGAGACGCCGCGCTACCGGGCGCTGACCGTCCTTCTCGCCGGCTGGGCCGAAGCGGGCGCTACGTTCCGCGACATGGCCGGCAACGACCGCATCCTGTTCACCGCGATCTCGGACGCGCCCGAGGCCGAAGGGGCGCTCCTGAGCCTGCCGCGGCAGGGCTACGGCGATACGCGGCACCTGTTCCTCGTCGATGTGCCCGAACTGGCCGAACGGCTCCGGGGTCTCGCCGCGGCGGGGCTGAGGCTCGAACATGTCCACGACTACTGACCGCGCGCCGATCCTGCGGCGGATCCTGCTCGCCCTGCCGCTGGTGGCGGTGGGCTGGATCGGCACGCTCGCCCTTGTCCTCCGCCTCGGCGGCGAGGCGCCGGGCGTCTTCGTGCCCTTCCCGCCCGCCGACCTGCTGGCGCGGCTGCCCGGCGACATCGCCGTCACCGGCTCCTCCCCCGTCTCGGTCACGCTGGCGGGCGCGGGCCCCGGCCTTGTCGCCGCGGTCTACGGGGCGGGCGCGTGGCTGGTGCTGCCCGCGGGGCTAGAGGCCTGCATCCCGGGCTTCCTGCGCGAGACGCCACCCTAATCCGCGCCCTCGCCCTCGCCCTCGGGCGCGTCGGCCGCGCCCCAGACCTTGCGGAACCCGAGGATCTTGCCCCGCGAGGTGACGGGGTCGTAGGTCATGTCCATAGCCGACATGAAATCCACGATCCGCTTGATGGTGCGGGGGGGATACTTCTTGGGGTGGATCTCCATCACGCAGAACCGCAGCGGGCATTTCCACGGGCGGCCGAACATGTCGGCCTCGGCGCCCTCCACGTCCATCAGCACGACATGGGGCTTGTGCGCCCGGATCAGGTCGTGGACCGACACCAGCGGCACCTCGACCGCGCGGCCCTTCCCGTCGAGGCTGGAGCCGGTAAAGCCCTCGGACACGACGAAGCGGGCCGTCGCGCCCTCCTCCACCGGGCCGGTGGCCGCGCCGTGCACCAGCGACACGCCCGACAGGCCATTCCGCGCCAAGTTCGCCTCGATCACCGGCAGGAGGTCGGGGTTCGCCTCGACCGCCAGCACGTTGGCGGGGTCCGTCCGCTGGGCGCAGAGCGCGGTGACGTAGCCGACCCCGGCGCCCAGCTCCAGCACGCGGAACCCCTCGCGCACGCAGCGGTCGGCGGCGCGGGCCTCGTCGGCCTCGTAGGTGCCGTCGGCCAGCTTGCCGAGGATCGCGGGGGTGGCCAGCCCTTGGGGCAGGCTCAGGCGGACGCCGTTCAGGCGGAACTCGGGCACGGGCTGGGCCTCGGGCGGACTGGGTCTTGGCTGCATCATGGGGCCGGGACTGGCCCATGACCATGGCAAATCGAGGGCATCAGCCCGACGGCGTCACGCCCAGATCGTCGTCGGACAGCCGGATCAGCGTCTTGCCCGCCGACATGGCGCCGGCGTAGGCGGCGATGCCCTCGCCCGCCGCGTCCAGCGGCACGATGCGGGCCACCTCGGAGACCGCGAAGCCGCCCTTCAGCGCCTGCACCGCCGCGCGCGCATGCCACAGGAGCACCGGCAGCGGCTTGCGCGGCAGCCATTTCGACAGCCAGAAGCCGCGCACCGTGACCTCGCGAAAGATCATTGTGCCGGGGTGGAGCTGGATCGCGGATTGATCGAGCGCGCCGTAGACGAGGATCTCGGACTGCGGGCGCAGCGCCTCGGCCAGCCGATAGGTCATCGCGCCGCCCACGGCGTCGAAGGCCATCCGGCAGCGCAGGTCGCGGCAGAGCTGCGCGAGGGCCTCGTCGAAATCGGGGGCGTCGGTGGCGAGCGCGTGGCGCACGCCGTCCGCGCGCATCGCCTCGGCCTGCGCCGTGCGGCGCACCACGTTGATGACGGTGACGCCGGTCTCCTTCGCCCGCGCCCGGATCATCCGGCCAAGCTGTCCGCCCGCGCCGGTGGAGACCACGGCCCGGTGCCCGCCCCTCCGCGCGATCGACAAAAGCGCGATCGCCGTCAGCGGGTTGACCGCCGACATGGCCCCCGCGCCCAGCGACACACCCGCCGGCAACGGCATGGCGCGCGACGCCTCGACCACGGCATACTCCGCCCACATGCCCCCCGTGCCGGTCGCCAGCGCCACGCGCCTGCCCCTCAGCCAGCGCCCCATCAGCCCCGGCCCCGCGGCCACCACCGTCCCCGAGCCCTCCAGCCCCGGCACGAAGGGATAGGCCGCCCCGATCCCGTATTCCCCCTTGACCGTCATCAGGTCCGACGGGTTCACCGGCGAGGCCGCCATCCGCACCAGCACCTGCCCCGGCCCGACGCGGGGCACCGGCACCTCCTGCAGCTCCAGCCGGTCGCGGCCCGTCAGCATCAGCGCGCGCATCGTGGTGGGCGTGTCGGTCATGGCATCCTCCCCTGCTGCCCGACCCTGCCACGCCGCCTTGGCGCTTGGCAAACGCGGCCTCGGCTGGCACAACCCGCCCCGCGGACAGCCAAGGGGCAGCGGCCATGCATCTCTGGGTCGGACTGGGCAATCCCGGTGCGAAATACGCCGGCAACCGGCACAACATCGGCTGGATGGCCGTGGACCGGATCGCCGCCGATCACGGCTTCTCGCCCTGGCGGTCGAAGTTTCAGGGCAGCGTCTGCGAGGGCACGCTGGCGGGCGGCAAGGTGATCCTGCTCAAGCCCGAGACCTTCATGAACCTGTCCGGCCAGTCGGTGGGCGAGGCGATGCGGTTCTACAAGATGGCGCCGGTCGAGGTGACCGTGTTCCACGACGAGCTCGACCTTGCCCCCGGCAAGTGCCGGCTCAAGACCGGCGGCGGCCATGCCGGGCACAACGGCCTGCGCTCGATCCACCAGCACATCGGCGAGGCCTACCACCGGGTGCGTCTGGGCATCGGGCATCCCGGCCACAAGGACCGGGTGGCGGGCTACGTCCTGTCGGATTTCGCCAAGGCGGACGCGGAGTGGCTCGACGACCTCCTGCGCGGCATCTCCGACGGCGCCCCGGCGCTGGCCAGGGGCGACGGCGCGAAGTTCCTGAACGCGGTCTCGCTCCGCACCGCGCCGCCCCGGTCCTCGACGACCCGCCCCACCGAGGAGGGGGCCAAGGCCCCCGACGAGGCGCCCGCCCCCGACGACCGCACCCCGATGCAGCGGCTGATGGACAAGTTCCGCTGATCCTGCGGCGTCTTGCGGCGCCCGCGCGGCGGTGCTTTGCTGGCGCGAAACCGGGAGATACCCCATGCGCCCTGCCCTGCGGATCGCCTTGCGCGTCGCCGTCCTTCTCGTCCTCGTGGCCGCCGCCGCCGCGGTCTGGAAACGCGAGGAGATCGCGCGGCTGATGGCCGTCAACACGCTGTTCGACGCGGACCGCATCGTCGACAACTTCAGCCACATGGACCGCGCCTTCCTCACCGTCCGCGTCCCCCGCGGCGACGGCCCGGTCAGCCCGCTGCCGCAAGGCCCCGAGGCGACGCTGCCGGCCGACGTCGCCGACTGGATCGCCGCCCGCAACGTGACCGCGCTGGTCGTCCTCCAGGACGGGCAGATCGTCCACGAAAGCTACCACCTGGGCACCGGGGCGGAGGATCGCCGGATCTCGTGGTCGGTGGCGAAAAGCTTCCTCTCGGCGCTCCTCGGCACGCTGGTCGCCGACGGCACGATCCCCGACCTCGACGCGCCCGTGACCGACTACGCGCCCGGCCTCGCGGGGTCGGCCTATGACGGCGCGACCATCCGCAACGTGCTGCAGATGGCCTCGGGGGTGGAGTTCGACGAGGACTATCTCGACTACGATTCCGACATCAACCGGATGGGCCGCGAGATCGCGCTGGGGGGCACCCTCGACGGCTTCACCGCCGGGCTGCAGGCTCGCGCCGCGGCACCGGGGGCGGCGTGGCAATACGTGTCCATCGACACCCATGTCATCGGCATGGTGATCCGCGGCGCGACGGGACGCGACATCCCCGCGCTCCTGTCCGAGCGCATCATCGCGCCGCTGGGCCTCGAGGCCGAGCCCTACTACCTGTCCGATGGCGAGGGCGTGGCCTTCGTGCTGGGCGGGCTCAACATGACCACCCGCGACTACGCGCGCTTCGGCCAGATGGTCGCGCAGGACGGCGTCTGGCAGGGCACCCGCCTCCTGCCCGCGGGCTGGGTGGCGGAATCGACCGCGCCCACGGCCCCGACCGCGCCGGGCGAGATCGGCTATGGCTACCAGTGGTGGATCCCGGTGGGCGCCGGGCCCGGGCAGGTCATGGCCCGCGGCATCTACGGGCAATACATCTACATCGACGCGCCCCGCGGCGTGGTCATCGCCACCAACGGCGCCGACCGCGGCTTCCGCGAGCCGGGGGTGGACGACGAGAACATCCGCATCTTCCGCCTGATCGCCGAGACCCTCGCGCCGTGACCGCCATCGCCGGGGCCTTCGCGGCACAGGGGCGGGCCTGCGCCGGCCTCGGCTCGCCCTTCATGGGGCGGCTCATGGCGCTCCTGGCCGAGCGGCTGCGGCCGACATCGGCCGTCGCGCAGCGCGTGCTCGACTGGCCGGGCGATGTCACCTCCAACGGGCAGTCGGTGCCGCTCCGGCTGGCGGGCGCGCTGCACGGGCTGGTGATCGACGGGTCCGACGCCGCCCTCGCCGCCGCCTACCCGCCCCACGCGGTGGACGACGACACCCTCTTCGCTGCCGTCGAGGCCGCGATGGCCCGCCACGAGGCGCGCCTGATGGTCTGGCTCGACCAGGCGCCGCAGACCAACGAGGTGCGCCGCGCGGGCGCCCTGATCCCCGCGATCTGGCAGGCTCTGGCGGTCTTTGACCTGCCCGTGGTCCTGTCGGAGCTGGGGGCCAGCGCCGGGCTGAACCTGTCGCTCGACCGCTTCGCCCTGCGGATCGGAGACAACCTCCACGGCCCCGCCGACAGCCCGGTGCAGCTGGCCCCCGACTGGACCGGGCCGGTGCCCCGGCCCCGGCCGATCCGGGTCATCGACCGCGCGGGCGTCGACCTCCACCCGCTCGACCCGCACGACCCGGCGGCGGCGCTGCGGCTGATGGCCTATCTCTGGCCCGACCAGCCGCACCGGCTGGCCCTGACCCGCGGGGCCATCGCGCTGTCGGATACCCGCCCCGAGGCCGGCGACGCCGCGCCCTGGCTGGCCCGGCGGCTGGCCGCGCCGCGCCCCGGCTGCCTGCACGTGGTCTACCACACCGTCGCGTGGCAGTATTTCCCGCCCGCCACCCGCGCCGCGGCCGGGGCCGCGCTGGAGGCCGCGGGCGCCCGGGCGACCGCCGACGCCCCGCTGGCGCACATCGCCATGGAGGCCGACGCGACGCCGGGCAGCGCGGCCCTGACCCTGCGGCTCTGGCCGGGCGCGGCAGGGCCCGCGGCTCTCGCCAGGGTGGACTTCCACGGGCGTCACATCGATTGGAAGTTGTAATGATTGCCTAATGCAACCAGCCTGCTACCTTGCCCGGACGGTTGCATTTTTCGGTAGCGGAGAGAGGGACGGCGATGGGTTTTTCCGTGGCGCCATCGGTGAACGTGCTGGGTCGACCGCTGCAAAGCTGCTCCCGCGATCCGATGACGGGCTTCTTCCGCACCGGCGCCTGCGACACCTGCGCCGAGGACCGGGGCAGCCACACGGTCTGCGCCGTGATGACGGCGGAATTCCTCGCCTATTCCAAATACGTGGGCAACGACCTGTCGACGCCGCGGCCGGAACACCAGTTCGCGGGGCTGAAGCCCGGCGACCAGTGGTGCCTCTGCGCCAGCCGCTTCCTGCAGGCCCATGACGAGGGCGTGGCCCCCCGGGTCAACCTGGCCGCGACGCATGAGCGGGCGCTGGACATCGTGCCGCTGGAGGTGCTCGAGGCCCACGCGCTGGACGCGCCCGACCGCGGCTGAGGCCCCTTCGCCGCCTCAGCGCTCCGGCCCGACGGCCCCGCCCATCAGATCCTCGACGAACAGGCTGAGCAGCTGCGGCCGGCCGCTGACCCCGGCCTTGCGGTAGATCGCGTTGGTCTGCGCCTTGACCGTGCCCTCGGAGGTGTCGCGCAGGGCGGCGATCTCGGCCAGCGAGAAGCCCTTGAGCGCGAACAGCGCCACGTCCCGTTCGGCGGGCGTCAGGCCCCATGCCGCGAAGCGTTCGTCGACAAGGTCCATGAAGGCCCCCGAGGCGGCCCTGAGCGCCTGTTCGGCGGCCCGGGTGCGGCGAAACGAGGCCCGCAGCATCAAGGCGCCGACCACCACCCCGAGCACCAGCCCGGTCGCGGCCCCGAGCTCCATCAGTTCCCGGAACTGCCACGGCACCGGGTCGACGGGGACGCCCAGCACCGACAGCAGGATGTCGGACACGAAGAACACGGCGCAGGCGACCTGCACCACGAGGATGACACCGAACAGCCCGGGACGGTTCAACATGCGGTCGCCCCGGCGCGGGGGGCGTCAGTCCTAGTCGTCATCGTCATCATCATCATCGTCGTCGTCGTCATCGTCGTCCTCGTCATCGAGGTCGTCGTCGTAGTCGGCGATGTCGGGGATCCCGGACCCCTCGCCGCCGCCGGCGGCGATGTCCCGCAGAACGAGCCCGTTGCGCGGGTCGAGCACGATTTCCCGCCTCAGCCCCCGACGTTGGGCGACGATGCGCACCCGCCCGAGCAGGGTGCGGTTGACCTCGACGATCTCGAAGCCCTGCCGCTCGAGCTGCCTGAGGACGGCCCGGGTGGCCGGGTCGTCCTGGGCACGGGCCGGGCCGGCCAAGGCAGCCGTGGCCAGACATCCGGTCAGGAACCTGCGTCGTGACAACATGGTCGTGTCCTGCCCTTCAGGAATGACCCCGCCCGCAGGAGATGCAGGCGGGGAATGCGGTCAGCCGATCCGGCAAGGATGGGTGAGGTCAGTCGTCCTCGTCCTCGTCCTCGTCGTCATCATCATCATCATCGTCTTCGTCTTCGTCCTCATCCTCGTCCTCGTCCTCGTCCTCGTCGTCCTCGTCATCGTCGTCATCGTCGTCGTCATCATCGTCGTCCTCGTCCTCGATCTCGACGGAGACGCTCGCGGGGACGTTGGCATAGCTGTCGTCTTCCTCGACCTCGGACGAGATCAGGACGCCGTTCAGATCGTAGTAGAAGTCACCCTCGAAGCCGCCGCCATAGGCGTCGACGTCGATGACCGTGCTTTCGATCTCGATCTCGATGCGGGTGAAGCCCTGCGCGGTCAGGTCGGCGACGATGGCGTCGATGACCGACTGCTGCACGGCCAGGGCCGAGCCCGCGCCGAGGATCAGCGCGGCGGTGGAGGCGGAAAGGTATTTCGTCCGGGTCATGGGCATCTCCTGTCGATGTGCCGGTGGGGCGGGCCGCGATGCAGCCCGCTTGCCGACCTCGATGCCCGACTCGGCCGGGGGGGCTCCATTGGCACGGGGTTTAGACCGGGTGCCATAAACCGATGCCCCACCGCCATAGACCGGGGGTTTATGCGCCCGTCATGTCCCAGCCGAGCGCCCGGGCGACGGTGAAGATGTCCTTGTCGCCCCGGCCGCACATGTTCATGCAGATGATGTGATCCCTGGGCAGGTCCGGCGCGATCTTGGCGACATGGGCCAGCGCGTGCGACGGCTCCAGCGCGGGGATGATGCCCTCGGTCTCGCAGGACAGCTGGAAGGCCTCCAGCGCCTCGGTGTCGGTGATCGACACGTATTGCGCCCGCCCGATGTCGTGCAGCCAGGCGTGTTCCGGGCCGATGCCGGGGTAGTCGAGGCCCGCGCTGATCGAATGGCCCTCGAGGATCTGCCCGTCCTCGTCCTGCAACAGGTAGGTGCGGTTGCCGTGCAGCACGCCCGGCCGCCCGCCGGTCAGCGACGCGCAATGCTCCATCCGGTCGTCGACGCCCTTGCCGCCAGCCTCGACACCGATGATCGCCACCTCCTTGTCGTCGAGGAAGGGGTAGAACAGACCCATCGCGTTCGACCCGCCGCCGATGGCCGCGATGATCGTGTCGGGCAGCCGGCCCTCGGCCTCCAGCATCTGCTGCTTGGCCTCCTTGCCGATGATCGACTGGAAATCGCGCACCATCGCCGGGTAGGGGTGCGGGCCCGCCACGGTGCCGATGCAGTAGAAGGTGTCGCGCACGTTGGTGACCCAGTCGCGCAGCGCGTCGTTCATCGCGTCCTTCAGCGTGCCGCGGCCGGAGGTCACGGGGATCACCTCGGCACCCAGCAGCTTCATGCGGAACACGTTCGGCGCCTGCCGCTTCACGTCGTGGGCGCCCATGTAGACCACGCATTTCAGGCCGAACTTGGCGCAGACCGTCGCAGTGGCCACGCCGTGCTGGCCCGCGCCGGTTTCGGCGATGATGCGGGTCTTGCCCATGCGGCGGGCGAGAATGATCTGGCCCAGCACGTTGTTGATCTTGTGCGCGCCGGTGTGGTTCAGCTCGTCGCGCTTGAGGTAGATCTTGGCCCCGCCCAGCCGGTCGGTCAGCCGTTCCGCGAAGTAGAGCGGCGAGGGGCGGCCGACGTAGTGCTTCCACAGGAACTCCATCTCGTCCCAGAAGCTCCGGTCGGTCTTGGCGTGCTCGTACTGGCGCTCCAGCTCCAGGATCAGCGGCATCAGGGTCTCGCTGACGAAGCGACCGCCGAAGTCGCCGAAGCGGCCCTTCTCGTCGGGGCCGGTCATGAAGCTGTTGAGAATGTCGTCGGGCATCGGTGCGCGTCCTTCTCGGCTGGCGTGACGATGGGGATAGGGCAGCTTAGCGTCGGGGTAAAGCCAGAGACCTCAGCCGGCGCATCAGGCCGTTGGCCCCGCCGGTCGGATCGGGGGCGCGGTCGGACGGGCCCGCGCCGAGGCCCGTCGTCGCCGCGAGGGCGCGCGTCAGAACCGCAAGCTGCCGGTCGGACAGGCGCAGGTCCTCGGCCGTCTCGGGGCGCAGGCGGTCGGCAAGCTCGGCGTAGGGCCGCAGGCGATAGGCGGCCTCGGGCGGGAGGCGCGCGTTGAGGGCCTCGACCCGGGGCGCGATCATCTCGAGGTAGCGCTGGTATTCCGCCTCGGAGACGGCCGGCGCCTCGGACGGGATGTCGGGCAGGTCCGTGCACAGCGCGTCGGCGATGGCGGCGCTGACCTGTCCGGGCAGCGCGGCGTTCAGGGCGGACATCAGCGCCATCTCGGCCCGCGTCAGCGAGCGGTTCACCTGCCCCACCGGTGGCGGCGTCAGGGTTCCGGGCGGCACCTCGAGCAGCGCCTCGGTCTCGGGCAGGAGCCGGTCGCGCAGGCGCGAATAGTTGCGGACCTTCAGGCGCAGGCCAAGCCGCGCGCAGGTGTCGAGGAAGGCCCCGGTCAGGTCGAGGAACCGGCCGCCACCCGCCTGCAGCCGGAACCGGCGCGAGACGCCGCCGCGCTTGAGCCCCTGCATGTGGGACGACAGCTCGACCTCGAAGGGGTCGCGGACGAACAGGATCACCTCGACCTCGACGCCCCGGTCCCGCAGCCGGCCGAGCTGCTGGGTGTCGGTCTGGTAGATGCGGAAACAGGCCTCGTTGGACAGGAGCACCGCGGCGCAGCCCGGCGCCGCGGCGACGGCGGCGTCGTAGGCGTCGGCGACGCGCGCAGGGTTGAAGTTCCCGCTGGTGATGCCGCCCCGGACCGCCTCGGCGAACTTGGCCGGGCGCGGGTAGTGGAGGCCGGCCCGCGCCAGCGCGTCGATCGACAGGGCAAAGGCGGATTGCAGCGCGCTGGAGCCGGTCTTGGGGTGGCCGACATGCAGGATCAGGCGGGGCCGCGTCATCGGCCGCACCGCCGGCCCGCGCGGTCGGCCGCGGCGTCGCGGGTCCGTCCGGTCATCGGCGGCCTGTCCGTCATCCCTTTGCCTCGCATCGCCTTGCCCTCTGGCACCGCCGGAACACTAGAAGGCGTGCGGCCCGGCCACAAGCCGGACGGGTCACCCCCGCAGCCGGTCGCGGACGAAGCGCAGGCTGCGGGCGAGGCCCGGCGCGCGGGCGTCGAGCGCGCGCACCGCGCGCACGCGCAGCGGGTCGGCGGCGGCCGGGCTCCAGTCGCCCACGGCCGCGGCCAGAACGGCGCGCTGGTCCGGGCCAAGGACCGCGGGGCCGGCGGGGGCCCTGCCAAAGACCTCTTCGTAGGCCTCGATGCGCAGCCGGGCCTCCTCGGGCAGGCGGGCGTTCAGCCGTGCGACCTGCGGCGCGACGCGGCGGGTGAAGGCCCCGTAGGCCGCGGCGCTGGCCTGCGGCGGGTCGGGCAGGACATCGGGCAGGCGCTCGCACAGCGCGCGGCCCGCGGCGGCGGCGGCCCCGGGGCCGTGGCGCGCCGCGATCTCCTGCAGCGCGCGGATCTCTGCCCGGGTGAGCGAGCGGTTGACGCGGGACCCAGGCAGCGGGTCGAGGGTGCCGGCCGGAACGCCGAGGATGTCCTCCATCACGGCGAGGGCCGCGCCGGGGTCGGCGGAATAGTTCCACGCCCAGACCGGCACCTGCAGCCGCGTGCAGAGGTCGAGGAAGCGCTCCACCGCGTCGAGGAAGCGGGACCCTTCGAGGAAGCTGTCGAAATTGCCTTGGTATCCGCGCCGCTCGACCATCTGGGCATAGACCGAGCGCACTTGCGTCACCGGGTCGCGCAGGTAGAGGACGATCTCGACCGGCACGCCCTCGGCCAGCAGCGCCTCCAGCGGTGCGGGATCGGTCGGCAGGACGCGAAAGGCCGCCTCGGTCGAGAACAGGAGCCGTCCGTCCGGCGCCACGCGGGGCGCGGCGGCGTGGTAGCGCTCGGCGAGGCGCGGGGCGTGGATGTTGCCGCTCGACACCGCGCCGGCCTGCACCGCCTTCAGGTCGGGGGGCGCGGGGTAGTGGATGCCGTGGGCGGCCAGCCGCGGGATCGAGCGGGCAAAGGCGCATTGCAGGGCGCTGGTGCCGGTCTTGGGGTGCCCGGCATGGAGGAACAGCGGCGGCAGCGGGCGCGCCACCGCGGTCAGGCCCCGCCGAGCGCGGCCGCGAAGGCGGCCATGCGGTCCGCGTCCTTGATCCCCGGCGCGCTCTCGACGCCCGAGGACACGTCGACCTGCCGCGCCCCGGTCAGGCGCACCGCCTCGGCCACGTTCGCGGGCGTGAGCCCGCCCGCCAGGAGCCAGGGCTTGGTCCAGTATTTCCGCCCCGCCAGCAGCCGCCAGTCGAAGGCGAGCCCGTTGCCGCCGGGCAGGTCGGCGCCCCTCGGCGGCTTGGCGTCGATCAGGAGAAGGTCGGCGACGGGCTGGTAGCGGTCGATCTCGGCCAGGTCCGCCGCCTCGGCGATGCCGACGGCCTTCATCACCGGCAGGCCATGGCGCGCCCGGACCTCGGCCACGCGCGCGGGGCTTTCGTGGCCGTGCAGCTGCAACAGGTCGAGCGGCACCGCCGCCAGCAGCGCGTCGAGCGCGGCGTCGTCGGCATCGACGGTCAACGCCACCTTGGCGACGCCCGGCGGCACCCGCAGCGCCAGCGCGCGGGCGGTCTCGAGGCTGACGTTGCGCGGCGATTTCGGAAAGAACACGAAGCCCACGTAGCGGGCCCCGGCCGCCACCGCGGCGTCGATGTCCTGCGGCCGGGTCAGGCCGCAGAATTTGATCGCTGTGTCCATGGCCGGCTCAGCGCGCCGTGCCGGTTCCGTCCACCAGCGCGAGAATCTCGTCCTGGCTGTCGCGCGCGGGGCCCTTGAGGGTCTGCACCTCGCGCTCCAGCGCCTGCGCGGTGCGCTTCTGGGTCTTGGCCTCGGCCCGGTGCCGGTGCTCGCGCAGCCATTCCCAGACGAAGCCCACCAGGATGCCCAGCATCACGCCGCCGAGGATCACCACGAACAGCGGCATCTCGATCGCGTACTGGATGCCGAACCAGGCGGCCAGATCCTCGGGAATCACCTCCAGCACCACGGTCTCGCGGTTGGCCATCGCCATCAGCACCAGCCCGAGCGCCACGACGAAGAGAAAGGTGTATTTGAGGTATCTGAGGATGGCCATGGTCGGAGTGCTCCCGGGTGTCTTACGCCTCGCCGTTCAGCCTGTCGCGTAGCAGTTTGCCGGCCTTGAAGAAAGGCACGTGCTTCTCGTCGACGTCCACGCTTTCGCCGGTGCGCGGGTTGCGGCCGGTGCGGGCGTCGCGTTTCTTGACCGAGAAGGCGCCGAAGCCCCGCAGCTCGACGCGGTCGCCGCGGGCCATGGCCTCGATGATTTCCTCGAAGATCGCATTCACGATCCGTTCGACATCGCGCTGGTAGAGGTGCGGATTCTCTTCCGAGAGCTTCTGGATCAGCTCCGAGCGTATCATCTGGCGTCCCTCCCCCGTGATAGCGCAGGCCCGGTCACTATAGGCACATTCTTTCGGGCTGAACACTGGCAAGCCTTGGAAAACAGCGCAGATTCGGGCGCCCCGGGCGCCATTCCGCCGGGTTTCGCCGATCCGCGGCCCGGTTTCGTCCGGGCACCCCCGCGCCGGGCCCCGCGCGCGGCCGGGCGGCGGGACGGGCGGGCGGCGGCGATTCGGGGCGGCACGGCGGCGCTCAGAGGCCGCGGATCAGCTGGTTCGCGGCAAAGCCCAGCGCGTAGACCCGCCGCATCAGGGGCGCCGAGGCGACCGGCGCCACGTCGGTCATCGGCAGCGGCAGGCCGGCGGGGTCGGCGCCGGTCAGCAGGCCGGCGATGGCCTGTCCGAAGATGGTGCCGGTGGTGATCCCGCGGCCGTTGTAGCCGATCGGGGTATAGAGCCCCTCGTCCAGCCGGTGGATGCGCGGCAGGTGGTCCGGCGTCATCGCGATCTGGCCGTCCCAGGCCTCCTCGAAGGCGACGGGGCCGAGGCCCGGGAACAGCCGGGCCAGCTCGCGCCGCGCCCAGCGCGCCGTCACCCCCGACTGCGCGGTGCCGATCAGCCGGCCCATGGAACCCAGGATCAGCCGGTCGCGCGCGTCGCGGCGCAATGAGATCATGATCGGCGCGGTGGTCCAGAGGCCCTGCCGCCCGGGCAGGATATGCGCCGCCTCGGGCCCCAGCGGGCGGGTGGCGATCTGCACGTAGTGGATCGGCGTATAGCTGCGCCGAAGGCCGGGCCACAGCGTGTCGGTGTAGGCGTTGGTGGCCAGCACCACGGCGCGCGCCGCGACCGGACCCTGCGGCGTCTCCACCCGCCAGCCGCCGCCGGCCTTGGTCAGCCCGGTGACGCGGATGCCGGTGCTGATCCCCGCGCCGGCCGCCCGCGCGGCGCGGGCGAGGCCGCGGGCATAGCCCATCGGGTTCACGGTGCCGGCCCGGTGGTCGAGCAGCCCGCCGGGAAAGGCCCGCGTGCCGACCCGTTCCGCCATGGCCGCCGCGTCCAGCAGGTCGACCGGCTCGCCCATGGCCACCCATTCGCGGTGCCGCCCCTCGAGGTCGCGCAGGCCCGAGGCGGCGTGGGCGGCGTGGATCGTGCCCTCGCGCGTCGCCTCACAGCGGATCTGGTGGCGTTCGATCAGGTCGAAGACGGTCTGCGGCCCGTCGGCGAAGCGGCGCAGGAAGCGGGGGCCGTAATCGGGGCCGAGTGCCTGTTTCACCTGGGCGGGCGGCAGCCAGATGCCGGCGTTGACAAGGCCCGCGTTGCGCCCCGACCCGCCCTGCCCGATCCCGTGCGCCTCGATCACATGGGCCGACAGCCCCGCCTCGGCGGCGTGCAGCGCGGTGGACAGGCCGGTGTAGCCGCCGCCGACGATGGCAAGGTCGACCTGCGCGGGCAGGCTTGCGGCCGGGTCGGGCGCGCGCTCCTCCGCCGTCGTGTCCCACAGGGAAATCGGGCCGTCCTGTCGCATGTCCGCACGCCTCGCGGCGCCGCCGCGGCGCCTCGCCGCCCGTGATGGCGGGCGGCGGGACGGCTGTCAATTCGCGGCGCGCGCGGCCGGGCTTGCGGCGCTCAGTAGCGCTGCAGCGGGATGCGCAGGCCGACGGTCAGGACCTGCGAGGTCAGTTCGAAGGTCAGCGGCTCGCGCGGGATGCCGCCCTGCTGGGCCGAGGTGGAGCCGCCGACGGCGGTGCCGAAATCATAGTGCCGCAGCGACACGTCCAGCAGGATCGGGCGGTCGCCGGGCCGGGTCAGCTGCCACGACGCGCCGATGCCGATGGACCAGGCCAGATCCGTGGTGGTGTTGGAGCCGAAGGTGCGGGTGGGCTGGGTGGCGGCCGGGTTGACCCGCGTCCAGTAGTCCACCGCGTTCCGCGCCAGGCCGAGGCCGGCCACGACATAGGGCTGGAAGGTCGCCGCCGAACCGCGGGCCTCCAGCGGGGCGTAGAACAGGTTCGCCATCAGGGCCGCGCTGTGGACCGAGCCGTCCGAGATGTCAGCGTGCTGGTCGAGGAAGTTGGCCTGCTGCGTGCCGTCGCAGGGCGAGCCGTCCGAAGCCGAGGCGCAGGGCCCGGCAAAGCCGATGTCGCCGGTGCGCAGGAGCGCGAGGTCGGCCCGGACCCCGTTCTGCCAGTCGAAGCCCACGGCAATCGCGCCGAAGCCCACGTCGTCACCGTCGAGGTCGAAATCGATCTGCGGGTCGCTCTGGCCCGGGGGCAGCCAGTAGGCATCCCCCAGCGTCGTCAGGGCGCCGCCGATCTCGAAGCGCAGATAGGGGCCGTAGGTGACCGAGGCCTGCGTGCTGGCGGTGCCGTCGAGCGCGAGGGGGCCCGCGGCATCGGCGGCGGCGGTCCCGGCGGACAGCCCGAGGGAGGCCACGGCGACAAGGGTGGCGAACAGGGTGTCTTTCATCGGGGCCTCGTAAAATTCATGGGCGAAAGCGATAATTACCGCTGGATAGCAAGGCGTCGGCTCCCCGAACAAGCCCGAAGCCGCGCGGGGCGCGGCTTCGGGTCGTGCGGTGTTGCAGGATTTCAACCGTGGCCGATGACGACGGCCTGCCGGATCGCCTCGGCCCGGGCCGCAAGCACGGCGGCATCGGCCTCGGACATCGGCATTTCCAGGATGATAGACAGGGCGATCACCGTCTCCGTGGTCACCGGGACGGCCTTGTCGGTGGCGACCCCCAGGAAGGCCGCCATCAGGGTGTCACGGTCGTTGGTGATGCCGTAGGCGGACAGGTCGAGGGTGCCATCCAGCGCGTCGCGCAGGAGCGACAGGTTCTGCAGCGGGCTGTCGATCAGGGCGAGCGCGTCCCAGTTGGTCTGCAGCTCGACGATCATCTGGTCGAGGGACAGGTTGTAGAAGCCCGCCATCGCCGCCAGTTGCGCAAGCGCCTCGTCATAGGCGCGGTCGAGCACGTGACCCGGGGCGCGCGCGACGTTGAGGCGCCCGAGTTCGACCTCGGGAATGCCTTCCGCGGCCCACGGCGGCCGGCCGCCACCGCCCTGCCCTGCCTGGCCGCCCTGGCCGCCCTGGCCGTTGCCCGAGCCGCCCTCCGTGCCCTCGTCGCCGCCACCGTGGCCGCCGCCCTGGCCGCCACCGCCGTGGCCGCCACCGCCGCCTTCCTCGTGGCCGCCTTCTTCATGGCCGCCGCCGCCGCCGCCACCACCGCCATGGCCGCCGGTCTGGGCCCATGCGGGGCCGGACACCGACGTCGCCGTGACGGTCAGGGCGGCCGCGCCGATCAGCGCGGCAACGGCAAGCATGGAAATCCCGTTCCGGATGGCCGGGCGCTCTGTCTTGAACAATGACATCCCGATGTCTCCTGTACCTGATCTGAAAAATCGGCCTGCCGCCGGCCCCGGGGGACCGGGCGGCAGGCCGGGGGCCGGGCTCAGCCGTGGCCGGCGAGGACGGCGATGCGGATCGCCTCGGCCGCGGCAGCCAGCTCCGCGGCGTCGGCCTCGGACATCGGCATCTCGAAGATGATCGAGATCGCGTAGGCCGTTTCCCAGGTGATCGGCACGTTCTTGTCCGACGCCACCCCGAGGAACACCGCCATCAGCGTGTCGATGTCATTGGTGATGCCGTAGGACGACAGGTCGATGGCGCCATCCATCGCGTCCCGCAGCAGGGCGAGGTTCTGAAGCGGCGAGTCGAGCAGCGAGACGTTGTCCCAGTTCAGAGACAGCTCGGTGATCATTTCGTCGAGCGACAGGTTGTAGAAGGCCGCCATCGCGGCGAGGGACAGGAGCGCCTCGTCATAGGCCCGGTCCAGCACGTGATCGGGCGACCGGGCCACGCTCAGGCGCCCGAGCTCGATCTCGGGAATGCCTTCCGCCGCCCACGGCGGCCGACCGCCACCGGCGCTGCCGGCAGGCCCGCCCTGGCCCTGACCCTGGCCTTGACCCTGGCCCTGGCCCTGGCCACCCTGGTTACCCGGGCCGCCCTGACCCTGGCCCTGGCCGCCGCCGCCCTGCGGACCCTGCGGATCCTCCGTGTCTTCGGCCCAGGCGACGCCGTGGAACCCCGGATACGGGGACACCGACGAGACGAGGGCAAGCGCGGCCGACAGGGCCAGCGCCGACGCGGAGAGGGCGAAAACGCCCCGACCCAAGGACTTCGTGAACATGCTTTCCTCCTTTTGAAAAAACATCATGGCGGAGGTTAATCATTGTCATTGCCGATTCTACTTGATCTCTATCAATCCTGCCAAGAAAATTGACGATGACAACTTAATTGCGGAATTTCCCAGCCTTTTCAGATGGCTGGATGCGCAAGCCTATGCCCGCGGGCGGGGCAGATGCCGCCGTCACCCGGCCCGGGCGGCGGGTTGGTCCCTTGGCCCCTACCCCTGCGGCGGGCCGTGCCGGTGCGGGGCCGGGCGGCCAAGCGGCCCGCGCAGCCGGGGCACGGCATAGGGCACCTCCGCGCGGTACTGCGCGAAGCGCGGGCCGTAGCGCCGGGCAAAGCGGCGCTCCTTGAGGCGCGGCGCCGCAAGGCAGTAGGCGGTGAAGGCCAGCGCCAGCGCCAACTGGTCCGGGGTCCAGACCGGCACCGTCCACAGCGTCAGCGCGAAGGCGACGTAGATCGGCTGCCGGATCACCCGGAACAGGCCCAGCACCGGCATGTCGGGGAACACCGGGCGGCGCGCGGCCATCAGCGACATCCAGCCAAGCGCCCCCGACTGCACCTCGGCGCCCGCGTCGAAGCTGGCCTTCATCAACAGGAGCCAGCTGGCCGCGTAGGCCGCGCACAGGACCCAGAAGGCCCCGCCCTCCGCCCGCCACCAGACGATGCCCGACGGCGTCCAGAGCGCGAACAGCGCCAGCAGCTGCGCCGAGGCGATGATGGCGTAGGTCGTCGTGGCGAGCGTCTGCCCGTGCGGCCCCGGCACCACCCGGGCCAGCCAGCGCCCGCCGGGCCCCGTCAGCAGCACCGAATGCGCCAGCGGGAACTGGACCAGCAGCGCGGCGTTGGCCAGCGCCGCCCAGGGCCAGGGCACGCGCCCGAAGCTCTCGCTCAGGCCGAAGAACATGGCCACGATCATCGCCAGCACCGCCGCGGCAAAGACCGCGTGACAGACCGCGCCGAAGAGCACCGCCAGCGCGATCCGCCCGGCCCCCGGCGGCGGGCTGAGCGCACCGGCCACCAGCGCGACAAGGCCCGCGATCCTGGGATCCCGCACCTGCCACGCCGCCCTGCCCCTGCCCGCCATCGCCGCCGTCCCTTCGCGCCCGGTTTCGTCACCGGGCGAGGTGGCGCGGCGGCGCGCGGTCTCAACGGGGTGCGGCGACGGGTCCCGCGCCTTGATGCGGCGCGCGGCGGCGATATCCTTGGACGGGACAGGGACCGGGGGAGGCAGAGGGGCGCGTGGCACGGGACGAGGCGCTGTTTTCCTGCGTCAGCTGGAACATCCACCGCGGGCGCGGCAACGACGGCGTGGTCGACCCCGCCCGCACCGCCCGCGTGCTGGCCGCCGAGGTCTGCCCGCCGGGGCAGGACGCCCTGATCCTGCAGGAAGCCGACGAGGAGGTGCCGCCGCACCGGGGCGTGCTGGACTTGGCGGAGGTCGAGGCGGCCACCGGGCTGTCGCATGTCCACGGCGACGCCGCGCACCGCTGGGGCGACGGCAGCCACGGCTTTCTCGGGACGATCGTGTTCCTGCATCCCGACGCGCGGGTCGAGGACATCGCGCTGGTCGACCTGCCGGGGCGCTGCCACCGGGGCGCGGTGGTGGTCGACCTCACCCTGCGCGGCCGCGCCCTGCGGCTGGTGGGCACGCACCTGTCGCTGGCGCAGGCCCTGCGCGCGGCGCAGATGCGCACCATCGGCCAGCACCTGTTCCGGCGCACGGCGCGGCCGACCATCCTGTGCGGCGACCTGAACGAATGGCGGCCCTGGGGCGGGCTGGCGCTGTCGCGCCGGATCACCGGCCTGCCCCTGGCGGGGCCGGCGCCGGCGACCTTCCCGGTGGGGCGGCCTGTCCTGCCGCTCGACCGGGTGCTGGTGACGCCGCCGGCGCGCGTGGTGTCGGCGCGGGTGCTGGATGGGCCGGGGATCCGAATGGCCTCGGATCACCGGCCGCTGGCGGCGCAGGTGGCGCTCTAGCGTCAGACGCCGCCGTCGCGCGCCCGGGTCCAGCGGTAGAGCCAGACCGGGCTCGCCGCCGCGCCGCCCGCGTCGCGCAGCACGAGGCGCAGGTCGATGCTGTCCTCGGTGCCCGGCGTCAACAGGAAGGTGACGCGCGTGCCCCGCCCCTCGGGCAGCGGGAACAGGCTGGTGCCGATCAGCTCGGCCGACCCCGTAGCAGACACATCCGCGACCAGCCCGTCGGGCGGGCCGGCGAAATCGACCACGAACCGGCGGGTGCCGGGGCGGTCGTGCTCACGCCCGCTGCGGCTCTGACGGACCGGCATCGCCGTGCCGGCAAGCGGCTGGCCGCGGGTCCAGGTCAGGCGGTAGGCAAAGCGGTGCTCGCTGCCGGCGGCCAGCGGCGCGGCGGGGCGCCAGAAGGCGACGATGTTGTCCATGAATTCGTCGCCGGTGGGGATCTCGACCAGCATCACCGCGCCGGGCCCCCAGTCCTCCAGCGGCTCGACCCGGGCCGAGGGCCGGTCGTGGTAGCGCGCCTCGCTGTCCTCGAAATCCTCGAAGGACCGCGCCGTCTGCCACAGGCCGAAGCCCACCGGCCCGTCGTCGAGGAAGGCCGAGGTCTCGATCCGGGCGGGGTTGGCGATGGGCCGCCAGACCCGTTCGCCGCCGCCGTTCTCGATCACCAGCACGTCGCTGTCATGCACCCGCGGGCGGAAGTCGTCGGACACCGCGGCGCGCATCGGCCCCTTGAGGTACATCGAGGTCAGCGGCGCGACACCGATGTCGGCGATCTCGCGCCGGGGCATCAGCGTCACCGCGATCTCGGTCACGGTGTCCGCGCCGGGGCGCAGCACCATGTCCATGTGCCCGGCGAGCGAGGGACTGTCGATCACCGCCTCGAGGCGCACCGCGCCGTCGGCGGCCGGGTGCAGGCGCAGCCGGGTGAAGCGCGGGAACTCCTCGGCGACGGGGCCGCCGGTGCCGATGGCCACCGCGCGCGCCGACAGCCCGTAGACCATCGCCTGCCCGATGGCGCGGAAGTAGCTCGCGCCCTGCACCACCAGCACCTCGTCCAAGACGTCCGGCGTGTTCAGCGGATGCCGCAGGCGCAGGCCCGAGAACCCCGCGCCGGGCGCGGTGTCGGGGATGGCGTCGAAGTAGCGCGGCTCGAAGTCGAACAGCGCCGGCGTGAGCGGCAGCTGCGCAAAGCCGCCGCCGCCGTCCGGCAGGTCGATCTCGACCGGGTCGGGAAAGAACAGGCCGGGCGGCAGCAGGTCCAGCGCGTAGTCGTCGCCGAGCGGCAGCATCGCGGCGCGGCCGGGGATCGGCCGGATGCCGCGATAGGCGTCGTAGGTCAGCCCCGCGAAGGGCGGCGGCAGCTGGCCAGAGGGCGGCAGATAGGGCGCGGCGGCCAGCGCACGGGCCACCTCGATCAGCGAGGCGGGCGCGGCGGGCTGGGCGGCCAGGCGGATCGCGGGCAGGACGGCCAGGGCCGCCGTGCCGAGCAGGAACGTGCGGCGCTGCATCATGCCCCCCGATCGAGCAGGCGCTGCAGGAGCGGCGCGCCCAGGAGCGGCAGCGCCACGGGCAGGAGCCACGCGGCCGACGAGGCCGGCTCGGTCGCGGCGGCCACGGCCACCAGCGCCAGGCCCACCGCCGCCTCGGGCACGCCCGCCGGCACCCGCAGGCGCGGCGCGCGGCCGGATTTCCAGCCGCAGTCGCGCCCGGACAGGACCGACAGAACGGCCGCGGTCTGGCGCACCATCACCAGCGGCGCGATCAGGGTGGACAGCGCCAGCTCGCCCAGGCTGGCGCGCAGGATGAGCGCCCGGCGCGCCGCGGTGCGCGCACGCACCAGCCAGTGGCCCAGCGCGCAGAGCTTGGGCAGCAGCAGCACGCCCGCCACCACGACCAGCGGCAGCGCGCCCTCGACCCGCACCGACCCGGTGGCGACCAGCCCCACCAGCGCGAACCAGACCGGGGCGGCGAGGTAGCTCGCGATGCCCGAGGCGAGGTGCAGCCGGCTGACCGGGTCTAGCCCCGGCTCGGCGATCAGTCGGACGTGCTGCAGGTTGCCCTGGCACCAGCGGCGGTCGCGCTTGTGGAACTCGGCCAGCGTCTGCGGCCCGTCCTCGGCGCTGCCGCGCATGTCGGGGTCGAGCGCCACGGCCCAGCCGGCGCGGCGGATCCAGGCGGCCTCGATGAAGTCGTGGCTGAGCGGCGGCCCGCCAAAGGGCGCGCGGCCCGACAGCACCGGCAGCGACACCGCGCTGCGGAAGGCGGCGACGCGCATGATCGCGTTGTGGCCCCAGTAGTTGCCGGCCTCGCCCGACCAGGCCGCGAGCCCGCGGCCGAAGTTGTGAGACAACAGGCGCGAGGCGAGGCGCTGGTGGCGGCCGAACAGGCTCCGGCCCGGGACCATCGCCATGCCCGCCTGCAGCAGGCCGAGACGCGGCTGGCTTTCCATCCGGTGGATCAGGGACCGCACGCGGCCCGCGCTCATCCGGCTGTCGGCGTCGAGCACCAGCATGTAGGCGTAGCCGTCCGACCGGGTCGCCAGCCAGTCGGCGATGTTGCCCGGCTTGCGGCCGACGTTGTCGGCGCGGCGGCGGTAGGTGATCGCACCCGCGGCGACGAGGGGGGCGAGGGCCTCTTCCTCGGCGGCGATGCGGGCGGGGTCACGGGTGTCGGACAGCACGAAGATGTCGGCGGCGCCGTCGCCGAGGCCCAGCGCATCGGCGCCCCGGCGCAGCGCGCCGAGATGGGTGGCGAGCGGGCCCGCCTCCTCGCCGCACAGCAGCACGAGCAGCGCAGTGCGGCCCGAGGGGCGCCAACCATCTTCGATCCGGGCGACCGGCGCCGCCGGCTGCAGCAGGCCGAGCAGCGCGGTCGCGGCGCCGCCGGCGATCCAGATCGCCCCGAGGGTCACCAGGGCCAGCGCCGCCCAGGCGGACGGGGTCCAGGCCGTCACCGCGACCGCGACGGCCGCGGCGATGGCCGCGGCGCCCAGCAGGGTCAGCCCGAGATGCGCGATGAGCCAGCCAAAGCCGGGCCTGTCCACGAGGCCTGTCCGCGTCCGCACGGGGCGGAATGTGATCTCTGCCACTGACATTTTCTGACCGGCCCCTCCTTCGGGCCCGACATGATGACCGGGCGCTCTGATTCTCCCCGGCAGGGCGCGGAGGTATCTCGCCGGTTGGCGGATGCAAGATGGCGTCAGCGGCCCCGACCGCCGAGCGGCGGCCACATGCGCGAAAACACGCCGTCGCGCTTCACGATGCCGTGAAACAAGGCGGCGCCGACATGGAGCGCGATCACGGCGGCGATCAGGAGACCGGCGCCGTAATGGATCGTCTTGGCCACCTCGGCCAGCGCGTCCGAACGCGGGACAAGGGCGGGCACGCCCAGCGCGTCGAGGCTTTCGATCGGAAAACCGCCCGCCCGGACCCGGACGTAGCCGGCCACCGGCACCGCGACGAGCAGGGCATAGAGCGCGACGTGGGTCGCCTCGGCGATGCGCGCCTGCCACTGCGGCAGGCTTGCGGGCTTGGGCGGCGGCGGGTTGCGCCAGCGCCACGCCAGACGGACGGCGACCAGCAGCAGCAGCAGGACGCCCACGTTCTTGTGATACAGGAACAGCGCGTTCTGCAGGTCGCGGCTGATGCCCTCCTGCACCATCACGAGGCCGGCGGGCACCGTCAGCACGATCAGCACCGCCATCAGCCAGTGCAGCCCGCGCGCCGTGTTGGAATACCGTGTCTGGTCCATGCCGCGCCGCCCTTTGACTTCCCCTCTGGCAGTTAGCCCTGCCCCCGGCGGGTTCAAGCGGCGGGGCGGTGGCTTGACAGGATCGCGGCGATGCTAGACTCCGCGCCATGGCCGACTTCGATCGCACCCCTGCCGCCCCGCACATCCCTGCGCCCCTGCCGCTGCGCCACGGCCCCGTGGCGGGCCTGGGGCTTGCCGCGCTGGCCGCGGCGCCCGCCGTCGCGGCGCTGGCCGCGGCGCTGGGCGGCCCGTCGCCGGCGCCCGTGGGCGTGGCGCTGGCGGGGCACCTTGCGGGGGCCGCGTTGGCCGTCGCGGGGATGCGGCGGGGCTACCCCCACCCCGATCTCGGCGCGGCCAATCTGGTGACGCTGGCCCGGCTGGCGCTGACCGCCGCGCTGCTGGCGCCGCTGGTGGCGCCCGCCTCGGGCTGGGCGGTGCTGGCCGTGGCGCTGGTGGCGCTGACGCTCGACGGGGCGGACGGCTGGCTGGCCCGGCGGCAGGGCCGGGTGTCGGCCTTCGGGGCGCGCTTCGACATGGAGGTGGACGCGGCGCTGGGACTGATCCTGGCGCTCAACGCCTGGGCCGCGGGAACCGTGGGCGCGGCGGTGCTGCTGCTGGGGTTGCCGCGCTACGTGTTCGTCGCCGCGGGCGCGGTCTGGCCGTGGCTCCTCGCGCCGCTGCCCGACCGCTTCGGGCGCAAGGCCGCCTGCGTGGTGCAGATCGCGGCGCTGATCGCGCTGCAGGCGCCGGTGGTGCAGGGCCCTGTCGCGGTGGCCATCCTGGCCGGCGGGGCCGCGGTGCTGGGCTGGTCCTTCGGGCGCGACGTGCTCTGGCTGTGGCGGACCCGGTCGTGACGCGCACCGCCCTGCGGCTGGGTCTGGCCGCCCTGATCCTCTACCTCGTGCTGGTGCAGCCCAACCACCCCGACGCGATGACCTGGGGCGCGCTGGCGGCCTTCCCGCTGGAATGGCCGGCCGTGCTGCTGGGGCTGATGGCGGTGGGCGACGGGCGGGCCGGGCGCGCCCTGCGCGCGGGGCTCGTCGCGCTTCTCCTGCTGATCGCGGTGCTCAAGGCGGCGGACTACGCCATGTTCACGGCGCTGGCACGGGGCTTCAACCCGGTCGCCGACCTCGCGCTGGTCGAGGCGGGGATGCGGCTCCTGACGGGTGCGATCGGGCCGGCGCTGACGGTGCTGGCGGCCGCGGCGGCGCTGCTGGCCGTGGCCGCGGCCGCGGCGGCGCTGTGGTGGGCAACCGGCGTCTGGGCCGCGGCGCGGCCGGGGCGGGCGGTGCTCCGGGCCGGCGCGGCGGTGGCGGCCATCGCCGCGGCCGGGGTCGCCACCGCCGAGGTCGGCGACACCATGGGCCGCTGGGACCTGCCGGCGCAGCCCCCCGGCGCGGCCTTCACCGCCCGCGTGGGCCTCGAACGGCTGCTGATGGCGCAGGCGACGCTGGCCGACCTGCGCGCCTTCGAGGCCGCCGCCGCGACCGACCCCTTCGCCGGCGGTGCCGGGCTTCTCGACGCGATCGACCGCGACGTGATCGTCGTCTTCGTGGAAAGCTACGGGCGCACCAGCCTCGACACGCCGCTGTTCGCCGACCTGCACCGCGCCACGCTGGCCGCGGGCGAGGCCGATCTGGCCGCGCGCGGCCTTGCCATGGCCTCGGGCCTGCTCGCCTCGCCCACCCGCGGCGGGCAGAGCTGGCTGGCGCATTCCACCTTTGCCAACGGGCTCTGGGTCGACGGGCAGACACGCTATGGCGCGGTGCTCGCCTCGAACCGGCAGACGCTCTACCACCTCGCCGCGCGGGCCGGGTTCCACACCGCCGCCGTGATGCCGCAGATCACGCTCGACTGGCCGGAAAGCAGCGTGATGGGGTTCGAGACCATCCTCGCCGCGGCCGACCTCGGCTATGCCGGGCGCAACTTCAACTGGGTCACGATGCCCGACCAGTTCACCTTCGCCGCGATGGACCGCCTGCTGCGCGACGCGCGGCCCGATGACCGGCCGTATTTCATCCAGCTCGCCACCGGGTCGAGCCACGCGCCCTGGGTGCCTGTGCCCGAGATGGTCGACTGGGACGTCCTCGGCGACGGGCGCGTCTTCGACGCGATGGCGGCGGCGGGCGATCCGCCCGACGTGGTCTGGCGCGACCGCGACCGGGTGCGGGCGCAATACCGGCTGGCCATCGACTACGCGCTGCAGGTGGTGCTGTCCTACGCCGCGCGCCACGCCGACGACCCGCCGCTGATGATCGTGCTGGGCGACCACCAGGCGGCGGGCTTCGTCGCGCTGGACGACCGGCCCGACGTGCCGATCCACGTGATCGGCCCGGCCCACCTGGTCGACCGCGCCGCCGCGGACTGGGGCCTTGCCCCCGGCCTGATCCCGCCGGCGGACGCGACCGTGGTGCCGATGGACCGGATGCGCGACCGCATCCTGCAGAGCTTCACCACCGCCGCGCCGGGCGGGGAGGGCTGAGGCGATGGCGCGGCCGCTGGTCCGGGTGGTGCAGGTCGGGGTGGCCGTGGGCCTGCTTGCGGTGCTGTGGCATGTCGCCGACGGGCGGGCGGCCCTGGGCCACCTCGCCGCGGCGCAGCCCCTGTGGCTGGCGGCGGCACTGGCGGCGCTGACGGCGCAGACGGTGCTGTCGGCGCTGCGCTGGCGGCTGACCGCGGGGCAGCTGGGCATCGTGCTCGACCGGCGCACGGCGCTGCGGGAATACTACCTGTCGCAGATCGTGAACCAGGCCCTGCCGGGGGGCGTTCTGGGCGATGCGGGCCGGGCGGTCCGGGCGCGGGCGCAGGCGGGGCTGCTGGCCTCGGGGCAGGCGGTCCTGTTCGAGCGGCTGGCGGGCCAGGCGGCGCTGCTCCTGCTGTTCGCGGGGGCGGTGGCCGGCACGCTGGCGGTGCCCGGGGGCTTCGACTGGCCGGGCTGGCTCCTGCCGCCGGTGCTGGCGGGCCTTGCGGGGGCGGTTGCGGTGGTGCTGGCGCTGGCGCTGGCGGGGCCGCGGCTGCCGGGGCGGGCGGGCCGCGCGATGGCGGGCACCGGAGCGGCCTTCCTGCGGGCCGTGTGGGCGCCGCGGGTGCGGACCCGGCAGGCGGCGATGAGCGCGGCCACGGCACTCCTCAACATCGCGGCCTTCGCGCTTTGCGCCGCCGCCGTCGGCGTGGCGCTGGCGCCCGGGGCCGCGCTGGTGCTGGTGCCGCTGATCCTGTTCACCATGCTGGTCCCGGTCACGGTCAGCGGCTGGGGCCTGCGCGAGGGGGCCGCCGCGGTGCTGCTGCCGCTGGCCGGCGCGACCGCGGCCGAGGGCCTGGCGGCCAGCGTCGCCTTCGGTGTCGCCGTGCTGGTGGCGGCGCTGCCCGGGGCCGTCGCGGCGGCCGTCGCCACCGGCGCGCGCCCGGTCAAGCCGTGACCCCGCGCCCGCCCGAAGCTGGACGCCGCGCCGCCGCGTCCCATGTCCCGCACCGGGCGCGTGCCCTGCCCTGCCCCTGACCGGAGCCCCTGACCATGACCGCCCCGAGCGCCGCCCTCGCCGTCCCCGGCGACCTGATGACCCTGACGGGGGGCTACATCTACGACCGTCGCCTGCTGTGCGGGCTGCGCGCGCTGGGCCGCGAGGTGGCGCATGTGGCGCTGGGCGGGTCGTTCCCCGATCCGACCCCGGCCGACATGGCCGCGGCCGCGGCCCGCCTCGCCGAGGTGCCGGCGGGCTGCCCCGTCATCATCGACGGGCTGGCGATGGGGGCGATGGACCGCGCGGTGCTGACCGGCATGGCCGCCCCCATTGTGGCGCTGGTGCACCACCCGCTGGCGCACGAGGGCAGCCTGCCCGCCGACCGCCGCGACCACCTGTACCGGACCGAGCGCGACAACCTCGCTTTGGCCGCCCATGTCCTCGTGCCGAGCCCGCACACCGCCGCGCTGCTGGTGTCGGACTACGGCGTCCCCGCCGACCGCATCACCATCGCGCGGCCCGGCACCGACCGGCCGATGGGGCGGGTGGACAAGGCCGATCCGCCACTGATCCTGTCGGTGGGCATCCAGGTGCCGCGCAAGGGGCATGACGTGCTGATCCGCGCGCTGGCGCAGCTGGCGGACCGGCCCTGGCAGGCGGTGATCGTCGGCTCGGCGCTGGATGCGGGGCACGCCGCGCTCCTGTCGCGGCTGGTGGCCGAGGCGGGGCTGGCCGGGCGGGTGCGGCTGGCCGGCCGCGTCCCCGGCGCGGAACTGGCGCGGCTCTACGGGCAGGCCGCCGTCTTCGCGCTGGCGACCCGCTACGAGGGCTACGGCATCGTGTTCGACGAGGCGATGGCGCATGGCCTGCCGATCGTCACCTGCGCCACAGGCGCGGTGCCCGACACGGTGGCGCCGGGGGCGGGCCTCATGGTGCCGCCCGACGACCCCGCGGCCTTCGCCGGGGCGCTGGCGCGGGTGCTGGACGAGGACGGCACGCGGGCGGCGATGGCGGCGGCCTCGGCGGCGGCGGGGGCGGCCCTGCCGGGCTGGGAGGACACCGCGCGGGTGGTGGCGGGCGTGCTCGACCGCGTGGCGGCGGGGGCCTGAGGCGATGGCTGCAGAGGACGACCTCGCGCTGGCGGAGCGCCTCGCGCGGGAGGCCGGCGTGATCCTGCTCGGGCACTGGGCCGCGCGCGGGCGGCTGCGGGTCGACACCAAGCGCGCCGGCGACTTCGTGTCCGAGGCCGACCGCGCCGCCGAGGACCACCTGCGCGCCGGCATCGCCGCGGCGCGGCCCGGCGACGGCTGGCTCGGCGAGGAGACCGGGGCGGCCGGCGGCGGCGGACGGCGCTGGATCGTCGACCCGCTGGACGGCACCACGAACTTCCTACGCGGGATCGGCCACTGGGCGGTGTCCGTCGCGCTGGAGGAGGCGGGCGTGCTGACCGTGGGCGTCGTGCACGACCCGGTGAAGGACGAGACCTTCGCCGCCTGCCGCGGACGGGGCGCGGCGCTGAACGGGCAGCCGATGGCGCCCGCCGACACCGCGGACCTGTCGCGCGCGCTGTTCGGCACCGGCATTCCCTTCGGCGGCATGGCCCATATCGACGACCACGCCGCCGACATCGCCCGCCTGATGCCACGCTGCGCCGGGGTGCGGCGGATGGGGGCTGCGGCGCTCGACCTCGCCTATGTCGCGGCCGGGCGGCTGGACGGGTTCTGGGAACGGCGGCTGCAGCCCTGGGACATCGCGGCGGGGCTGGTGCTGCTGCGCGAGGCCGGGGCCGAGGTGGCGGGCTGGGCGCCGGGCGAGCGCCCCGAGGATCTGGGCAACGTGATCGCGGCCACGCAGGCGCTGTTCCCGGCCTTCGCCGCGACGGTCCGCGGCTAGGGCAGCCGCGCGAACAGGTCGCCCGAGGCCGCGTCGGCGGGCAGCCCCGCCAGCCACTCGCGCGCCGCCGCCCCGTCGCGCCAGTCGGGCCAGAGAAAGCCCGACCGCTCCCCCACCACCGGGTTGAAGCGGTAGGGGCCGAGCTCCTCCAGCCGGGCGATCACACGGGTGGTCAGCGAGGCGAACCCGGGCAGGTATTCCACCGACAGCATCGGCACCGGCCGGGACAGGCCCGACAGCACCTCGATCTCGAACCCCTCGACGTCGATCTTGACGTAGGCGGGCACCCCGTGCCGCGCGATCAGCCCGTCGAGCGTGACCATCCGGACCTCCTCGGTCCGGTCCCAGCGCACATGGCCGAAGCCCGGCGCCGCCGGGGCCGCATCGACGAAGGCCGCCTGCAGCGACGACACGGTGGGGTGGCGCGAGGACACCGCCATCCGCGCCACCGTCTCGGCACCGCCGGCCGCCGCCTCGATCAGCACGATGTCGCGCGGCAGGGTCAGGCGCAGGTAGCGCGCGAACAGCGCCTGGGGTTCCAGCGCCACGACGCGGGCGCCGGCCCGCCGCATCGCGCGGGTCCGCGTGCCGACATGGGCGCCCACGTCGATCACCAGGTCGCCGGGGCGCAGGATCTGCCCATAAAAGCGGCGCCACGCCCGCACGGTCGCGGGATTGTGATAGATCACGAGCGACCTTGCGAGACCGAGCCAGCGCTCCATGTCCTCACCCTTTCCGACACATTCGCCCAGAGATAGCGCGGCGATCCGCGCGTCCAGCCCGCGACGCCGCAGCGACACGACGCGGACACCCTTGCCAGCGCGGCCACCGCCCTAGATAGCGGGGTTCGACAGGGAACACAGGTCTGCCATGCTGACAAGCCCACTTGCCGCCTCCGGATCCGCGATCGCGGTGCCCGACCGGCCCGACCAGCACGTCGTCACGCCCGCCCTCGCCCCGCGCGGGATCGAGCGGTTGCACCGCATCCGCGGCGACCTGCGGCTGGGCCTGCCGGTGATCCTGCAGGACGGCGGCGACTCGGTCCTGGTGGCCCTGGTGGAGACGGTGACCGACGCACGTTACGGCGCGATGACAGCGCTCGGGCAGCCCGAGCTGGTGCTGACGCGGCGCCGGGCCGAGGCGCTGGGCGCGCTGCCGCCGATCCAGGGCGACACGCTGCGCCTGCGGGTGCCGGCGGGGGCCGATCTGGCCTGGCTCGCGGCGGTCGCCGGGCAGGCGGGGCCCGACGCCCCGACCGGCGGCGCCAGCCTGCCGATCCTGCAGGCCGGCACCGCGCTGCACCGGGCCGCGATCGAGATCGCCAAGACGGTGCAGGTGGTGCCCGCCGTGCTCGCCGTGCCGCTGGCCGGCCGCGACGGCGGCGCGGTCGCGGCGCTGGGCCTGACGGCGATGGCGCTGGCCGAGATCACCGGGGCGCTGGACGAGGCCCGGAGCCAGACCCGCGTCAGCTCGGCCCGGCTGCCGATGGACGCCTCGGCGGCGGGGCGGGTGCACGTGTTCCGCCCCGACGACGGCGGCGCCGAACACTACGCCATCGAGATCGGCACGCCCGACCTGTCCGGGCCGGTCACCGTGCGGCTGCATTCGGCCTGCTTCACCGGCGACGTGCTGGGCAGCCTGAAATGCGACTGCGGCCCGCAGCTGCGCGGCGCGATGGCGGCGATGGCGGCGGGGCCGGGCGGCGTGCTGCTGTATCTCAACCAGGAGGGGCGCGGGATCGGGCTGGCCAACAAGATGCGGGCCTACGCGCTGCAGGATGCGGGTCTGGACACGGTCGAGGCGAACCACTGGCTCGGCTTCGAGGACGACCAGCGCGATTTCCGCATCGGCGCGCAGATCCTGCGCCGCATGGGCATCGGGCAGGTCCGGCTGATGACGAACAACCCGGCCAAGGTGGCGAGCCTCGGCGCGCAGGGGATCGAGGTGGTGGAGCGCGTGCCGCTCCGGGTCGGCCGCACGGCGCAAAACGCCCATTACCTTGCGACCAAGGCCGCCAAGTCGGGGCACCTGCTGTGACCACGGCGCCCGCGCTCTGGTGTGTCGGCCCCGGGCGGGCCGAGACGCGCCCCGGCGCGCTGGGCGAGGGCGTGGCGGTGGAGATGCTGTATTCCGGCATCAGCCGCGGCACCGAGCGGCTGGTGTTCGAGGGCCGCGTGCCCGAGACCGAGCATGACCGGATGCGCGGCCCGGCGATGGAGGGCGCCTTTCCCTTCCCGGTGAAATACGGCTACTGCGCCGTCGGCCGCGTGGCCGAGGGGGCGCTGGCGGGCCGCGCGGTCTTTGCGCTGCACCCGCACCAGGCGCGGTTCCGCCTGCCCGAGGCGGCGCTGACGCCGCTGCCCGACGCGCTGCCCCCCGAACGCGCGGTGCTGGGCGCCAACATGGAAACCGCGCTGACGCTGGTCTGGGACAGCGGCGCCTGCCCGGGCGACCGCATCGCCGTGATCGGCGCGGGCGTCGTCGGCGCGCTGGCCGGCTACCTCGCCGCGCGGCTGCCGGGGGCCGAGGTGACGCTGGTCGACACCAACCCCGCCCGCGCGCCGCTGGCCGCCGCGCTCGGCTGCCGCTTCGCCCTGCCCGGTGACGCGCCCGCGGACTGCGACGTGGTCCTGCACCTGTCGGCCTCGGCGCCGGGGCTGGCCACCGCCATCGCCTGCGCCGGTCAGGAGGCCACCGTGGTCGAGGGCAGCTGGCACGGCGCGGGCACCACGCCGGTGCCGCTGGGCGGGGCCTTCCACAGCCGCCGCCTGCGCCTCGTCGGCTCGCAGGTCGGCCATGTGCCCCCCGCCCGCGCACCCCGCTGGAGCTACGCCCGCCGCATGGCCAAGGCGCTGGAGCTGCTGGCCGACCCCGCGCTCGACGCGCTGATCTCGGGCGAGACCGCCTTTGCCGACCTGCCCGCCCGCTACGGCGCGATCCTGTCGGACCCCGACACGCTTTGCCACCGCATCCGCTACGACGCTGCTTAAGGAGACCCCATGTTCGCCGTCGAAGTCCGCGATCACATCATGATCGGCCATTCCCTGCCCTCGCCCGTCTTCGGCCCCGCCCAGGGGCTGCACGGCGCCACCTTCACGGTCGACGCGGCCTTCTTCACCGACGACATCGACCAGCACGGGCTGGTGGTGGACATCGGGCTGGCGACCGAGGCGCTGGCCGAGACGCTGGCGCCGCTCCGCTACAAGAACCTCGACGAGGTGCCCGAGTTCGCGGGCAAGTTCACCACCACCGAGTTCCTCTGCGGCCACATCTTCGAGGCGATGGCGACCCGGGTGCGCGCGGGCAAGCTGGCCGACGGCGGCCGGGTCAAGAAGCTGCGCATCACGCTCCACGAAAGCCACGTCGCCCGCGCCTGGTACGAGGCGGAGGTCTGATCAATGGGCTTTTCCGCCGACTGGCTGGCCTTGCGCGACCCCGCCGACCGGGCGGCGCGTGACGCCGTGCTGGCCCGGCGGGCGGCCGAGGCGGCGGGGCCCGCGCCGGTGATCGTCGACCTGGGCTGCGGCACCGGGGCGACCTGGCGGGTGCTGGCGCCGCTGTTGCCGGCCGGCGCGCGCTGGCGCTTCGTCGACAACGACCCCGCGCTGCTGGCCATCGCGGCCGCGGCGGCGGGGGACGGGGCCGAGGCGGTTGAGGCCGACCTCGGCGACCTCGACGCCCTGCCGCTGGCGGGCGCGACGCTGGTCACGGCCTCGGCGCTGCTGGACCTGATGCCCGAGGCCTGGGTGGCGGGCCTCGCCCGCCGGCTGGGGGTGCCGTTCTACGCGGCGCTGAGCTACGATGGCCGGATGGACTGGACGCCGGACGACCCGCGCGACGCCGCCGTGACCGCGGCCTTCAACCGCCACCAGCGCGGCGACAAGGGGCTTGGCCCGGCGCTGGGGCCCGATGCCGCCGACCGCAGCGCCGCGATCCTGCGGGCCGCCGGGTTCGACGTGCTGACCGCCGACAGCCCCTGGGTGCTCGGCCCCGACATGGCCGCGCTGCAGCGCGAGCTGACCGACGGCATCGCCGCCGCCGCACACGAGGCCGGCGCGCCGGAGGCCCCGGGCTGGGGCTGCGACCGCCATGCCGCCGCCGACCGGACCCGGTGCCGGATCGGGCACCTCGACCTTCTCGCCCTGCCCCGCCCTTCCCCAGCCGAGTCCAGCCATGCAGTTCGTTGACGTCACGCCCCGGGTCTGGAAACGCCTGCTCGCGGTGCAGCAGGGCCTTGCCTGCACCTGCTGCGGGCGCTGGAGCCCCGGGGAACGCGCCGCGCTCGACCTCTACGGGCCGCTCGCCCGGCGCGACGTGGGGCCCGTCACGGTCGGCCAGATCGGCCAGTCGCTGGACGGGCGGGTCGCCACCGTATCGGGCGACGCGCGCGACGTGTCGGGGCCGGACGGGCTGGCGCATCTGCACAGGATGCGCGCGCTGGTCGACGCGGTGGTCATCGGGGTGCGCACCGCGCTGCACGACACCCCGCGGCTGACGGTGCGGCTCTGCGCCGGGCGAAACCCGGCCCGGGTCGTGATCGACCCCCGCGGCCGCCTGCCGGACGACGCGCCGGTGCTGGCCGACGACGGGGCGCGCCGGATCGTCGTGCAGGCGGTCGACCGGCCGCGCCCGGCCGGCGTCACCGCGCTGCACCTGCCGCTGCGCGACGGGCAGCTCGACCCCGCCGAGATCCTCGCCGCGCTGCAGGCCGAGGGGCTGAACAGCGTGCTGATCGAGGGCGGCGGCATCACCATCGCCCGGTTCCTCGAGGCGGGGCTGATGACGCGGCTGCAGGTCGCCATCGCGCCGCTGCTGATCGGCGGCGGGCCGCAGGGCCTGACGCTGGCCACGCCCAGCCCCCTCCTCGCCGATGCGATCCGGCCCGAGATGCGGGTGTTCTCGCTGGGCTCGGACGTGGTGTTCGACTGCGGCCTGACCCCCGAGGCCGTGGCCGCCACCGCCCCGCTGCACCTCGGGCGCGACGGCGTCTCGCGGGCCTGACGGGCGACCCTTGCGGCGGCATCCCCCGGAGCGGGGGGTGCGGGGCGCGGCCCGGGCGCGCACAGGATCGCCTTGAACGTCTTGGGCCGGGTGGTAGTGTCCGAGGCCTCGGGCGTCGGGGACACGGAGGGTCAGCGTGGTCGGTGCAGATGGGCCAGCCTGGTGCGCCGCGATCGCGGCGCAGGCGCGGCTGACACCGACGGCGCCCGCGCTGATCGGGCTGGACCCGCGCGCCGAGATCGGCCTGGCGGCGCTGTCGGACCGGATGACACGGACGCGCGCGGCGCTGGCCGGGCTGGGCCTTGCCCCCGGGCAGCGGGTGATCCTCGAGGTCGGCCGTGGCCCCGAGGCGGCGGCGGCGCTGGTGACGCTGGGCGCCTGTCTTGCCGTGGCGCCCGCCGCCGCGACCCTCGGCCCCGACATGCTGGACGACCTGCTGGCCCGGGTGCGCCCGGGCGCCGTGTTCGCCGCCGCCCCCGACAGCGCGGTGGCCGCGGCGGCGCGCCGGGCCGGCTGCCCCCTGATCCTGCCGGCGCCTGCGGGCGACTGGCGGGCCGACGGCCCCGCCCGGGCGACGCCCGCGCAATGGGACACGGCGGTCGCCTTCCTGCTGCCGACCTCGGGCACCACCGGCACGCCGAAGCTGGTGCCGCTGCGCCACACCGCCCTGGACCATGTGGCGGCGCAGGTGCGCGGGTGTTTCGGGCTTGGGCCCGACGACCGCGCGCTGACGCCGATCACGCTCTCGCATGTCAACGGCCTGTCGATCGGGCTGATCGCGCCGCTTGCGGCGGGCGGGGCCGTCCTGCTGCCCGAGACCGCCGGGGGCGAGGCGGCGCTGGCGCTGGCGGCCGGGGCCGGCGCGACCTGGGCCACCACCGTTCCGACCGTGCTGCACGACCTCGCGCTGGCGGCCCGCGCCCGGCCCGACCTCGCCCGCGGCCTGCGGCTGCGGTTCCTGCGCTCGGCCTCGGCCCCCTTGCCGGCGGCCACGCGGCGGCTGGCCGAGGCGGCACTCGGGGCCGAGGTCCTCGAAGGCTACGGCATGACCGAGGCGGCCAGCTTCATCGCGCAGCAACGGCCCGGCGCGGCCCGGCGCGACGGCTGGGTCGGGCCAGCGGCGGGGGTGGAGATCGCCATCGCCGAGGACGGCGAGGTCCTGTTGCGGGGGCCGGGCGTGATCACAGCCTATGCGTCGATCCCCGAGGCGGGATCAGGGGCCGAGGCGTCCAGCTTCACCGCCGGGGGCTGGCTGCGCACCGGCGATCTGGGCGAACTGGACGCGGCGGGCAACCTGCGGCTCGTGGCGCGGCGGAGCGAGATCATCAACCGGGGCGGCGAGAACATCGCGCCGCACGCGATGGAGGAGGCGCTGCGCGCGGTGGCGGCGGTGGCGGCGGCGTTGGTGTTCGGCGTGCCCCACCCCACGCTGGGCGAGGTCGCGGTCGCCATGGTCCGGCCCGCGCCGGACGCCCCGGCCCCCGACCCGGCCCGGATCCGCCTCGACGTCGCCACCCGCGCCGGGCCGGGGCTGACACCCGATTGCGTGGTGCTGGCCGACCTGCTGCCCGTGGGCGGCACCGGCAAGCCCGATCGCCGGGCCGCCCGCGCCCGCTACCTGTCGGATGCCGCCGCCCGCCCGGTGGATCCGCCGCAGGGCGCGCTGGAACTGCTGCTCGCCGATGTGCTGGCCGAGGCCAGCGGCCGCCCCCGCCCGCTGGACCGGACGACGGATTTCTTCCTCGCCGGCGGCGACTCGCTTGCCGCGGTGCGGGCGGCGGCGACGCTCGGGCGGCTGCTCGGGCAGCCGGTGGAGCCCGAGGCGCTGTTCCTCGCCCCGACGGTGGCGGCGCTCGCGGCGCGGCTGGCCGCGGCCGGGGGCGGCGGCATGGTCGGGCTGATCGACGACGTCGCGACCGCACTGGCCGGGGGGCGGGCAAGATGACCGACGCCCCGGACCTCTCCGCCGCGGCCCTGCGCGACGCGCTGCTGCGTCGGCATGGCGCGCAGGAGGGCGCGCCCGAGCCGCCGCACGAGGACGGCGGCCCCCTGAGCCTGAGCGGCGAGCAGCTGGCGATCTGGACCGCGGACCAGGTCGACGCCGCGTCGAGCGCCTTCACCATCACCCGGACCTGGCGGATCGAGGGCGCGCTCGACGCGGCCGCCCTCGAACGCGCCCTGGCGCGGCTCATGGACCGGCACCCGGTGCTGCGGCTGATGGTTCGGCTGGAGGGCGGGGTGCCCACGCCCGCGCTGGCCGATCCCCGGCAAATCCCCCTGCAGGTCGAGATCGCCCCGCGCGACCCGGCGCAGCAGGAGGCGTGGCTCGACCGGCGGATTCGGCTGCACGCGACCGGGCGCATCGACCTGGCCGCCGAACCGGCCTGCCGGTTCCGGCTGTTCGTGCTGCAGCCGACCCTCTGCATCCTGGGGCTGTCGGTGCATCACATCGCCTTCGACGACACCTCGATCGGCATTCTCGCCGCCGAGATCGGCGATCTCTATGCCGCCGAGACCGGGCAGGCCGGCCCGCCGCCGCCGGCGCCCACGGGGCCCGCCCCGGTCGCGCCGCCCCGCGCACCGGCCGGCACGCTGCCGCATCGGCCCCTGCCCTGGCCGGTCCCGGGCCGGCTGAGCCAGGACGCGGGGCGAAACCTGGCGGTCGCCCGCCGCAGCACGGCCCTGCTCCGCGCCGACGGGGCCACCCTGCTGGCGGAGATCGCCCGCAGCCGCGGGCTGACCACCTATTCGCTCTGCGCCGCCGCCTTCGCCGTCCTGCTGGGGCAGTTCTGCCACAGCCGCGGCGTGGCGGTGGGGGTGGCCTACTCGATCCGCCGGCCCGAGGCCGACCGGCGCCGGATCGGGATGCTGATCGGCTACGCGGGCGTGTCGCTGGACCTCGACCCCGGGCTCGGGCTGGCCGAGCTGGGACGGACCTACCAGACCGAGCTGGCCCGCATCCGCGCGGGGGACGCCGCCGCCAGCGCCGAGGGGGTCTGCGCCACCTTCCTGCGCTACAACCGCTACGAGAGGCCCCCGGAGCTGCCGGGCCTGGCCACCTCGGTCCGGCGCCTGCCCGAGGAAAGCGTGCCCACCGATCTGGCCGCCGACTTCCGCGAGACGCCCGAGGGCCTGGAATTCTCGTTCCGCACCCGGGTCCACCTGTTCACGGATGCCGACCGCGAGGCCCTGCTGGCCGCCTACATGCGGCTGGTGCACCGGCTGCTCGCCGACCCGGACCTGGCCGTGGGCGATGTCGACCTGACCGGCGCCGACGACACCGGGCGGCACGCCGCGGCGGCGCTCAACCCCGCGCCCGAGGGCTGCGACCGGGACGACGTGCCGGCGGCCTTCGCGGCGGCGGTGGCGGCCCATCCCGGCGCGGCGGCCCTGCGCGCGGGCGAGGCGCGGAGCGACTACGCGACGCTCGACGCCCGCAGCCGCGACCTCGCCGCCTGGCTGCGCGAGGATCTCGGCCTCGACGAGGGCATGGCGGTGGGGATCATGCTGCCCCGGGGCGAGGCCCTGCCGGTCGCCACGCTGGCGGTGCTGCGGGCCGGGCTGGTGGTGGTGCCCATCGACCCCGACTACCCCGACGAACGGATCGGCCGGATCGTCGCCGCCTCGGGCTGCCGGGTGATCCTGTGCCCCGACGCCGCGGCGGCCGCCGCCGTCGCCACGGTCGCGGCGGCCGGCGGCACGGGCTGCCGGGCGGTGGCCCTGCCCCCCACGCCCGTCCCCGGCCGCCCGGCGCCGCGGCTGGGCGACCGGTCGCCCGCGCGGCCCGCCTGCATCGTGTTCACCTCGGGAACCACGGGCCCGGCCAAGGGCGCGGTCATCCCCCATGCGGCGCTGACGCGGCTGGCCTTCGGGTCGTTCCCGGTGCGGCCCGGGCCGGGGGACGGGATCGTGCAGCTGGCGTCGCCGGGCTTCGACGGGGCCTTCATCGAGATCTGGGGCGCCCTGCTGAACAGGGCGGAGCTGATCTGTCCGCCCCGGACGCCCGCGACCCTGCAGGACTTCGCCGAGGTCGTGGCGTCGCCCGGATGCACCATCGCCTTCCTGTCGACGGCGCTGTTCAACGCGCTGGCCGACGAGGATCCGGGCTGCTTCGCGCGTCTGCGGCAGCTGCTGGTCGGCGGCGAGGCGCTGTCGCGCCCCCATGCCGAGCGCATCCTCGCGGCGCATCCGGGGATCACACTGTGGAACGTCTACGGCCCGACCGAGAACGGTGCCCTGACCACCGGCGGCCCGATCGGGCGCGAGCATGGCGACGCGGTCTCGGGGCCGATCGGGCGGCCCCTGCCCGGCAACAGCGTCGTCATCGTGAACGCGGCGATGCGCGCGGTGCCCTTCGGCTTCGCGGGCGAGCTTCTGGTCGGCGGGCCGGGCCTGGCGCTGGGATACAATCAGGACCCCGAGCGCACGGCGCGCGCCTTCGTCACCGTCCGGCCCGAGGCGCTGGGGCTGCCGGCGGGGCCGGCGCTGCGGCTCTACCGCACCGGCGACCTGTGCCGCTGGCGGGCCGACGGATCGGCCATCGACCATCTCGGGCGGATCGACGCGCAGGTGAAGCTGAACGGCTACCGGATCGAACCGGCCGAGATCGAGGCCGCGCTGACCGCCCTGCCCGGGGTGCGGGCCGCGGCGGTGCGCGCGGTCTGCGACGGCCCGGCCGGCACCGTGACCGCGCTCGAGGCGTTCTTCGAGACCGAGGCCGATGCCGCGGCGCCGACCTCGGCCGCGCTGGAGGCCGAGGCGCGCCGGGGCCTCAGCCGGCGCCTGCCCCGGCAGCTGATGCCGGGCCGGCTGGTGCATCTGCCCGAGGGCCTGCCGCTGACGGCGAACGGCAAGATCGACCGCCGCGCGCTCGACGGCCTCGCGGCCCGGCGCCGCGCGCAGGAGGCCGGGGGCGACACCGCGGCGCGCGCCGCCGACCCGCGCCTTGCCCGGATCTGGACCGACCTGCTGGGGCCGGTGGGCCTGGGCCGGGAGGCGGATTTCTTCACGCTGGGCGGGCATTCTCTGCTGGCGCTCCGGATGCTGGCCCGCGTCGAGCGCGAGCTTGAGACGACGGTCGAGGCCGCGGCCTTCCTGCGCGACCCGCGGATGGGGGTGCTGGAGGACGCGGTCGCCGCCGGCCGGGCCACTGCGCCCGCGGCTGCCGCGGCGCGGTCGGCGCTGTCGCTGGTGCTGCGGGCGGGCAACCCGGCGCGGCCGCCGCTGGTCTGCCTGCCGGGCCTGACGGGCGAGCCGGGCTGGATCGCCAACCTGCTGCCGTTCCTCGACCCGGGCGGGCCGTCCATCCTCGGGCTGCGCGCGCCCTGGACCGCCGCATCGCCCGACCGCCCGGCCGACCTGGAGGCGCTCTGCGGTGTGTTCGCCGACACCATCGCCGAGACCATCCCGCCCGACCGCCCCTTCGCCATCGCGGGGTATTCCCTGTCGGGCTACCTCGCGGCGGCGCTGACCGCGGTGCTGGAGGATCGGGGCCGCCCGCCCGCGCAGGTCATCATGGTCGACCCCGGCAACACGCTGGTCCCGCGCCGGCGCGCCACCACGGGCGAGGAGCAGGGCACCACGCGGCTCGACTGGCTCGAGACGCTGCGCCGCGCGCACCGCGCCCGCCCCTTCGTGACGCGGGCGGATTTCATCTGGTGCACCCGCGGCTACCCGTGGCCGCGCCTGGCGACGCCGCGGGACTGGTCGATCCTGGCCCGCGGCGGCCTGGCGGTGTGGCCGGTGGACATGATGCACCTGGAGGCGGTGCAGCGGGCGGTGGCGCCACAGCTGGCGCAGACCGTCGAGCGGATCATCGCCGGCGACGGGTCGCCGCCGGAGCAGCGGCAGGAGGCCTGGACCGACGCGCAGCTCGACGCGCTGCACGCGGCGGTCGCCGCCGCCCACGGCCCGGACCCCTCCGCCGCGATCCCGCTGTTCGACGCGCTGCTGCGCGAAACCGGGGCGCTGCCGCTGGTGGTGGACGTGGAACGCCTGCAGATCCTGGCCGAGGCCGGGGCGCGCGCGCGGCTTGCGCGGGAGGCGGCGGCGATGCTGCTGCGGCCCGGACGGGTCGACATCGGGGCCTGGCACGTCACGGCCCACGCGCTCGACACGGCGGGCCTGGCCTGGCTCGGCGACCGGCTGATCGCGCGCGGGCATGGCGGTGCGCGGACGGTCGGCCGCCCGGGGACCGGGCTGCAGCGGGTCGCGCGGCTGCTGTCGCGCGGGCGCGACGCCGAGGCGGCGGGGCTGGCCGCGCTGCTCGACCGGGACGGCCCTGATCGCGTGGACGCGCTGCTGGCGCAGGCCTGCGTCGCCCGCATGACCGGGCAGCGTGGCCGGGCCTACGACCTGAGCGCCCGCGCGCTTGCGCGCAGCGAGACCCTGCTGCCGCATTACGAGGCCGTGCTGCGCCTGGTTCTGGTGCCGCAGGACGACGCCTTTGCGCTGTCACTGATCGACGCGGCGGAGGAGCTGTGGCGGGGCGACCCGTCGATCGCCGGGCTGCGCCGGCTGTGGGCAGCGAAAACAAGCGAAGCAGTGCCTCAGTAGGCGCGGCCGACCAGCTCGGGGTCGGCCCTGAGGGCCGCGTCGAGGATCTCGGGCAGGTTCGCCACCATCTCGTGGCTGGCCTGCGACCGGGTCACAGGCGCGGCCTCGGCCGGCATTCGGACCCACACGTCGAGGAACCGCATCGCCCGCCTGAGCTGGCCCGGCCGCCCCGGGCCGATGGCATCCTCGTAGGCGATGACCAGCACACGGGCGCCCAGCCGGGCAAGCTGGGCCTGCATCTCGCGCCGGGCCTCGCGGTGGGCGATCGCGGCGTCGACGATGACGGCGGGGTCGAGGTAGATGCCGCCGGCGGGCCGGTCGCCCCGGAACCTGTCGGTCTCGAGCCAGACGCCGCGCTCCTCGGCGACGGCGGCCGAGATCGCCTGCCCGATCGCATCGCGGCGGATCAGGTGGATGAAGGGCAGCCGGTGCGCCACCAGCCAGCGCAGCAGGGTCGGCGTCCGGCCGGGCGCCTCGGCCCCGAAGCGGAAGCAGTGGTCGTACTTGATGTCGAGCAGGAAGGGCGACGGCTCGCCGCGCGGGTCGCCCTGCGGCACGCGCGCCTGCAACAGCGCGAGGTAGGCGGCGATGGCGCGGTTCGGGTCGAGGATCAGGTCGCGGGTGTCGAGGGCGCCCTCGCGCACCACGGTTTCCAGCGTGTGGCCGATGTCGATCGCCTCTCCGTGGCCGTCGAGGCTGCGGTCATCGAAATGACCGAAGGGCTCGACCGGCGCACGGAAGCCGGTGACCTGCGACAGCAGCAGCTTCAGGTACTGCGTGCCGGTGCGATAGTCGCCCAGCAGCACGGCCGACCGCCGCAGCAGGTCGTAATCCAGCATGGGGCCGTCCCCGGCCGCCGTCCTTGCATCGTCAGGCATGGGCGGCGGGCCCCCGGGGTCGGTCAGAAGCGGCTGCTGAACTGCAGTTCGATGTAGGACGAGTCGACGTCGAGGTTGCCGTTGCTGCCCCCCTCGGCCCAGGCCCCGGTCAGCACGAGTTCGAGGCCGTTGCCCAGCGGCGCCTGCACGCGCAGGCCGAGGGCGCGGCGCTCGTAGTCGTCTTCCCACAGGAGGTTGGCCGTCGGGCCGACCATCACGCCGCCCACTTCCCAGACCGCGTAGGCGCTGGTGTAGGTGGTGTGGAAGACGCTGTCATACTCGGCCAGCGCGGAGAAGTTGCCCTGCCCCGGAAGCACCGCGTCGTATTCGATGGCCGCGAAGCCGCCCACGCCGTCCTCGTCGACGAGCGGAGCCACCAGCGGGCTGTGGGTGCGCTCGCGGGAGCTCACACCGCCCCAGAAGGTCAGCTTGTTGTCACCGAACGGGATCGCGTAGCCGAGCAGCAGGCGCAGCGTGTCGATGGTCCCGTCGACGGAGGTGCCGCCGACGTTGAAGCCGTAGTTGCCGCGCGCGATGTCGCCGCGCAGGATCAGGCCGCTGTCGAGTGAGTCGCCGAAGCTGTAGCGCAGGCTGGCCGAGACGTATGTCGAGTCGTTCTCGGCCGAGTTGAAGATGCCGATGATCTCGGTCTCGTTCGCGTGGGCCGGCAGCGCCGAGACGCCAAGGGCCATCGCGGCGACGACGGCGGAGGTACGGATGGATCGGGTCACGGCGGAATCCTCGCGCGTCAGATGTTCATGATGCGGCCGAAGCCGCCGGTCGCAGCGTCCTGCTGCGGGGACTCGAGCGCCCGGTCGACGGCGGGCTGCAGCCGCGCGGTCACCGCCGCCTCGACCCGGGCCAGCGTAGCGAGGCGCGCACGGGCCTCGGCGACCATCGGGCTGTCGGGGTTCTCGAGGATGAAGCGCGTGTAGGCCTCGGCGGTGTCGGTGGTGCGGGTCTGCATCCACTGCGAGGACTGGTGCTCGGCGGGGCGGATCGGAAGCGCCGACGTGGCCGTGCTCGCGCCGATCAGGGGGATCGCCGAGACGAGCAGGCGAAGGAAGGAACTGAACGACATCTTCATGGCACGGTCTCCCTGCCGTTGTGATTTGCAAGCGAAACGTATCTTTCGTCGGGCCCGCACACAATGGCTGTCTTCGCGCGACGAAAGTTTCAGGCCCCGGCCGTGGCATTCCAGCCATCCCACCCCGGGGAACTAGCGATCAGGCCGAGGTCGACAAGGGTTCGGGGCCCCTCGCACGGCACGCTCCAGGGCGACAGGAACCCCCCGCCCGCGCCTGCCGCGCCCGCCTCGACCGGGGCGGCGAGCGCACGGTAGAAGCGGGCGCCCATGAAGTGCTCCTGCCGGTCGATCGCCTCGGCCAGCCGGGCGCGGATGTCGCCGACGAACTTGTAGTGCAGCAGGCCGACGCGGACCGACGACAGCGGCAGGTGGGTGTGCTGGTGGTTGGTCACCAGGTAGGCGACATCGGGTGCCATGCGGATCAGCGGCGCCTTGGTCATCATCAGGCTGCGGCCGGTGAGCCGCGACCGGAGCCCGCCCTGCACGAAGACGTAGGGCGGGGTCTCGCAGGGCAGGAAGCTGTAGTCGCGGTCGACGTAGCGGCTGGCGGCGAAGGGGTCGCCGCCCCCGGCGGCCTCGGCCGCGGCGGAGGCCAGATCGGCGGGGTAGATGTCGATCATCGCGCCGGCCGCGCCCTCGGCCCCCTCGGCCTCGAGGAAGTCGAGGAAATCGCGCAGGCTGCGGCCGGCGTCCATGTGCGGAAAGACGAAGGCCTCGTCCATGTCGACATGCAGGCACCAGTGGCCGGCGCCGAAGCGCCGCAGCAGGTGGTTGACCCAGAACACGCCGCAGCCCGAGCGGCGGAAGCTGCCGCCGGCATGGAACAGGGACACGTCGGGTTCGGCCAGGAGCCGCTCGCGGGTGCCGTCGGTCGAGCCGTTGTCGACGATGAAGAACTGCGCCACCCCGAGCCGGCGGTAGTAGGCGAGGAACCAGTCGATGTACTCGATCCCGTTGAAGACGGTCAGGAACAGGAACACGTCGCGGGGCGACCCGGCGGCGGCGTCGTATTTCAGGGCAAGGCAGTCGGGATAGGCCGAGCGCGCGTTCAGCGCCACCGGGGCCGTCCGGGCAAGGTGGCGGGTCCAGCCGGCGCGGGCGGCCGCGTGCCGGCCGGCCCGCTGCTCGAAATAGAGGCCGAAGGGCTCCAGCCCGGCCTCGCGCCGGAGCCCGGGGGGCAGGCCCTGCCACAGCGCCTCGGCCGCCGCGTCGCGGCCGAGCCCGATCAGCAGGCGCAGGCGCAGCCGGGCATAGCCCGCGTCCTCGCCGGACATGTCCGCGAAGGGGGCGATCATGTCGAGCGCGCGGTCGAGCCCGACCTGCGCGGCGCCGTAGAAATAGGCGAAGGAGGCCACCACCATGGCCGGCACCCGCGCCGGCACGCCGGCGGCCTCGGCCTCGGCCAGCGCCGCGTCCAGCTGCCCGTCGCCGGGGCGCTGGCAGACCAGCGCGAGGCGGGCTTCGTGGTAGGCCCATTCGGAGCGCGGACGCAGCTCGGCCAGCAGGCGCTCGGCCAGCTCGAATTCGCCGAGGTCGGCGGCGGCGGTGCATCGCAGCTGCAGCAGGTCGGTGCGCGCCGGGTAGAGCGCGGCGGCCCGGTCGAGAAGATCGGCGAAGTCGCGCAGCCGGTCGCAGTTCCAGGCCGCCTCGCCGGCCGGCGCATAGAGCGACCAGCTCCACGGCGCCTCGGCGATCAGGGGGAACAGGCGCTCGCACACCTCCTCGTGCCGGCCCAGCGCCGCCCTGACCCGCGCCTCGATCGCCGCGGCGGCCTCGGCGTCGTCGCCGATCGCCGCGGTCACGTCCTCGGCCTGCAGGAGTGCGAGCGCCGCCTCGGGCCCCTCGGCCACGAGCCGCGTGCGGACCGCGAGAAGGGCGAGCGGCTTGCGCCAGCCGCCGGCCCCGCGCTCGGCGTCGAGAAGGGACTGGGCGGCGGCGGTGTCGCCCCGGCGCAGGTCGGCCTCGACGATGCGCGCGACCAGCGCCGCGCGCAGCCCGCCCGTGGCCCCCCCGGCGATGGCCACGGCCTCGTCGCGGCCGCGCACCGGGTCGGCGCCCGAGGCCGCCAGCAGCACGGCGGTCATGTCCCAGGTGCCGGGCGCCTCGGCGGGCCGGGGCGTCGCGGCAAGAACGGCGGCGGCGCGGTCGGGCCGGCCCGACCAGAACAGAAGCTCGGCCAGCGGGCAGGCGACATCGGGCGCCGCGGTCAGCGCCACCAGCCGCTCGCTGGCGGCGATCTCGGACCGGCGGTCGCCGGTGGCGCGGGCGCGGCGGATGGCGGCGGCCAGCACCTCGGTCGAGGTCTCGCCGGCGATCAGCGCGAAGAGGTCGGCGCCCTCGGCGGCGAGGCCCCCGAGGGGGCGCTCGGGCCGGTCCAGCCAGCGGGCCAGCGGCGTGTCGGACCAGTCCTGCACCGGCGGCCGGGGGGCGGCGGTGCGCCGGGCGAACAGGGCCCGGGTCAGGCGGGTGAAGGCGTTCGCCATGGCTCAGCCCTCCATCAGCGCGCGGACCGGGCGGCCGGGGGTCTCGGCGAGACGGCGGGCCAGCGTGGCGAGAAAGCCGTCGCCGTCGGGCACGCCGTCGAGCCCGAGGCCCAGCAGGCGCCAGGTTTCGGTATAGACATGGATGTTGCGGGCCTGCGCCAGCCGCGGCGCGCGGGCGACCTCGGCGAAGGGCGCGAGCAGCCGCCCGGTTTCCATCCAGCCGAAGGGGTTCAGGAAGGCCACGGGCAGGACGTGGTAGGCGGGATCGCCGGCCAGCCCGTCGCCGACCAGCTCGGCCAGGAGCTGCGGCCCGATCCGGGTGAAGCGGATCTCCTCGGCGGCGCGGATCGCCCGCGCGCGGTCCAGCGCCCGCCGTTGCAGGGCGCAGCCGGCGGGGGCGGCCATCATCGCGCCGTTCAGGCCCACCACCCCGGCGTCGATGCGTTCGGTCGCCAGGAACCGCGCGCCATCGGGGTCGAACAGGTCGAGGTTCAGCACGTCGGTGTCGGTCCACATGCCGCCGCGCTGCGCGATCAGGGCATAGCGGAACAGGTCGGAAAAGGCGCCGAGCGAGCCCTTGTGGATGCCGCTGCTCCGGCTTTCGGCAAAGAGATCGGATGCCGGCAGGATCGCGGCGGCGTCCAGGATCTCGACGCCCTCGGGCACGTTCTCGGGCATCTCGTAGACGTAGAGCGCGTAGCGCCACCCGTTGGCGAGGAAGGACCGGATCGACAGCTCCTCGATCCAGCGCAGCCGCGGGCCGACCCAGAGCGACTGGGCCAGCGGGCGGCCGGCGCTGCGACGCAGGGCGGGGGCGGGGTGATCCCCGGTCGCCTGCCCGGTGTCCGCGCGCAGGCGGGCGGCGGCCTTGATCTGGTCGGCGCGCATGGCGAGGAACCAGGGCGCGTGCCCGCCGTTGCGGACGTGATCGAGGATCTCGGCGGCGGCCCCGGTCTCGTCGCGCTGCACATGGGCAAGCGCGCGCAGGCACAGCGCGGCGTGACCGACCGCGGGCGTGTTCAGCACGGCGTCGTCGGTCAGCGACAGCACCTCGCCCCAGCGCCCCTCGGACCCCGCCTGCCGCGCCGCCATGTAGCGGCGCTTGGCCTCGTCCTCGGGGGCGTCGCCGTCGCAAAGGTCGGCATGGGCGGCCACGGCGGCGGCGATGGTGTCTTCGGTCTGGCCGGCCCCGAGCAGGTAGTCGGCCAGCCGCGCCCGGTGCAGCGGGTCCGGCAACGCCCGCGCCGCGGCAAGGCCGCCGAGATAGTCGGTCTGGCGCAGCAAGGTGGCATAGACCGACAGGAGCGGGCCGAGGTCGGGCCGGCCGCAATCGGCCGAAAGCGGCGCCACGAGGTCGGCCGCGGTGCGGCGGTCGGTCTCGAACACGCTGCGGGCGAGCGTCTGGAACTGCCAGAAATCCGGCACGAAGCCGGGATCCCCGCGCAGCAGGTGCCGCCACAGGGCGAACAGCCGGGCGGACTGGCCGTGCAGGAAGGTCGCCGTCAGCATCTCGTACTGCACGTGGTAGGGCAGCCTCGGCAGGAGCGGCCAGAGGCGATGCAGCGCGAGGCCCATGCCGACACCGGGCGGCAGGGCGCGGGCCGCGTCCTCGACCATGCCGCACAGGAGCCAGGGGTCGCGGTCGGCGGTCGCGGCGTGATCGGCGTCGATCAGCGCGAGGGCGGCGCGCACCTTGGCCCCGCCCAGCTGCCCCGAGGCGCCGAGCAGCAGCACGGCGCGCCGCGCCAGCGCGAGGCGGACATCGTCAAGGGCGGCGCCCTGCGGTTCGGGCGGCAGGGCCGCAAGCCGCGCAAGCGCGGCCTCGCCGTCCTCGCGGTCAAGCTCGGCGGCGGCTGCCAACAGCTCCTCGTTTGACATCGCCGCCTTTCCGGTGATCCTCGACTCACGGGCGCCCGATGGGGCGCCGGCGCTCTAGCAGACAGGGAAATCCCGATGCAGGCAACCCGGCCCGCGGTGTATGGCGGCATCCTCTGCGCGGATCCCCCGATCACGCTGGGCAAGCGGCGGCTGGCCGAAGGGGCCGTGGCGGGCCTGGTCGGCGACTACCCCGAGCTGTTCGAGGGCCGGGCGTCGTACCACATCCTGACGCTGGCCTGGGCCCATGACCGACCCGCCGAGGTGGCGGCGCTGGCCGCCGACCTGGCCCGGTTGCGGCAGCGCCTGCCGCTTGCGCGCGTCCTGGTGCTGGCGAACTCCGAGGCCGAGCTGCAGGCGCTGCGGGGCGCCGGCATCGCGGCCAGCCCGGGCAACCTGCTGGCCTTCGGCGATGAATCCATCTTCAGGCCCGTCGCCCCGGCCGAGCCCGGGGAGTTCGACGCCGTCTACGTGGCCGTGCTGGAGCCCTACAAGCGCCATGCGCTGGCCGCGGCGATCGACCGGGCGATGCTGGTCTACTGGCGCCCGACCCCGGCCGACATCCTGCGGGTGATGGCCGACCTGCCCCGGGCGGAGTTCATCAATCACCGCCTCGGCGACGGCGCCTACAGGGCCCTGTCCGGTCCGGACTATGCCGGCCAGCTGGCCCGGGCGCGGGTGGGGCTGTGCCTGTCCGAGCGCGAAGGCCCGATGCGGGCCAGCATCGAATACGCCCTGTGCGGGCTGCCGATCGTCACGACCGAGGCGACCGGCGGGCGGCTGGAGATGCTGCCCCATCCCTTCGCCCGCGTCGTGCCGGCCGATCCGGCGGCGGTGGCCGCCGCGACGGCCGAGCTGGCCGCCGAGGGCGCCCCGCGCGAGGCCGTCCGCGCGGCCGCCCTCGCCCGGCTGCGGGCCGAGCGCGACCGGGTGATGCAGGGCGTGGCCGACTGGCTGCGGCGCGAGGCCGGGGCCGACACCCCGGTGCCGGGCATCGCGGACATGATCGCCGTGCGGCTGTTCCGCGACCGGCCGCCCGCCGTGGCCCTGGCGCCGCTGTGGCGGGGCTGAGCGGTCAGGCCGGCCGCGCGACCACGGCCAGCACGTGCCCGGCCACGACGGCGATCCGCCCCTCCAGCAGGGGCGGCGCATGTCCGGCGACCGGGGGAAACCGGGCCTCGAACCGGCCCCCGGCGAGGTCGAGGCCGATCGCGATGTCGCGAAATCCGACCTGCCCGCCCTGCGCCTTGAAGGCGGCCTCCTTGGCCGAGAACAGCGCGAAGGCCATGGACTGCGCCGCCACGCCGTCGCTGGGCAGGGCCGCGCGTTCGGCGTCGGTCATGTAGGACGGCCACATGGCCGGCTCGGGGCCTGGCGCGGCCTCGATGTCGATGCCGAGACCGGCATGGTCGGCGCGCCGCGCCACGGCCGCGAGGCAGGCGGTGCGGCTGTGGCTGATGCTGCCCACCATGGCCTCGGGCCAGACCGGCGCCCGGTCCCGACCAACGGGAAGCGCCGCCGGGGGCAGGCCCAGCGCCGCCATGGCCTGCCGCGCGGCCGCCCGACCGGCCGAGAACTCGGCGGCGCGCCGCGGCACGGCGCCGTCCAGCGCCTCGCCGGGCCACAACGGGTGGTGGTGGCCGGGGTCCGCCCAGGCCCAGCCGATGCGCGCCCCGCAAAGGTCGCGGGCGGCGGCGGCGAGCGCGGCGCCGGGCGGCCGGTCTTGCGGTGGACGATGCGGCGGCATGGTCGCGGCGGCCCCTTCCTGCGGTCCGGCCCGGAGGCTAGCCCGGGCGCCGCCCGCCGCCAAGGTCGCGGGCGGCGGCGAGCGCCACGGGCGGCGCCCTATTCGCCGAGGGACGCCACGAGGCGGGCGTGGTTGTGCACGAAATACGCCATGGAGCGGTGGATCGTCTCGTCGAGGCCGAAGCGGGGCGACCAGCCGATCGCCCGCAGCTTGGAGATGTCGGGCAGGCGGCGGTCGCAGTCCTCGTAGCCCTCGCCGTAGAACGTGGCCGAGGGCACGTCGACGATGGCCGGCACCGGCGCCCCGGGGCAGAGCCGGCGGTAGTGGCGCACCATCAGCTCGGCCAGGTCCCGGATCGAGGTCTCGTTGGCGGGGTTGCCGATGTTCACGACCTGCCGGTTCATCGCCTCGGGCGCGTCGATGATCGCCCGCAGCGCCGAGACCGCATCGTCGATGTAGGTGAAGCAGCGGCGGCTGCGCCCGCCGTCGACCAGCTGCAGCGGGCGGTCGTAGACCAGCGACGACATGAAGTTGGCGAAGACGCGCGGGTTGTCGTCGCGGCTCCAGTCGCGCGAGAACTTGTCCATCAGGGGGCCGACGAAGTTGAACGGGCGGACCAGCGTGTAGTCGAGCCCGTGCTCCTCGCCGTGGGCATGGATCATCCGGTCGAGCAGCTGCTTGGCGCAGGAGTAGATCCAGCGGGTCTTGCCGACCGGCCCGAGGACGAGATCGGTGTGATCCTCGCGGAAGGGTTCGGCACTGCCATGGGCCTTGCCGTAGACCTCGGAGGTGGAGAAATGCAGGAGCCGCTTTCGATGCCGCACGCAGGCCCGCACCACCGTCAGGCAATCGAAGAGGTTCAGCTGCACGACGTCGAGGGGGCGGTTGAGGAACATCGCCGGGTGGACATGGGCCGCGAGGTCGACCACCAGGTCGCTCTCGGCGACGATCTCGTCCACGCGGGGGTTGCCGTCGGCGATGCTGAGGGGCTCGAAGCTGTAGGCCGCGTTCTCGAAGCGCAGCGCCAGCTTGCGCTCCTCGAGGTCGAACAGGCGGACCTCGTGCGCGGTGTCGCGGGACAGGTGATGCGCGAGGTTGCTTCCGACGAAGCCCGACGCGCCGAACATGGCGATCTTCATTCCGTCTCCCGTGCCGATGCGAGGATGGCCGCGGCGGTGTCCCGGTCCAGCTGCATCTCGATCCCCGCGGCCGTCCTGGTCGAGGGCAGGACATGGGACCGGAAGTCGTAGCCGTACATGGTGGACATGACCTGGAAGGTGGTCGTGCGGTAGTCCGCCGCGATCAGGCTGTCGATGCGCAGCGGGCGCCCCAGCCGGTGCATGATGTTGGTGAGCGCGCCGCCGTTCTCGGTGACGATGTGGGTGGCGGCGGCGAAGATCCGTTTCTGCTGCCCGACCGACAGCGCGCCCGGATCGACGCGGTCGAATCCCGCCGCGCAAAGGGCCTCGACCAGGATGTCGTAGCCCCGCGTGACGCGGCGGAGGAAAGCATTGCTGCCGCGGATCAGGGCGATGCGCGGCCCGATCGGCGCGGGCGGGTCGGCGGCGGGGGTGGCGGCCGAGATCCTGTCCCAGGACGCGCGGTCGAACCGGTAGGGATCGAGCAGGTAGAGCGACCGGCAGCGCAGCCGGTGGCCATGGCGGTGCACCACGATGCGCCGCCGCCCGGCGACAAGGGGCTGCAGGAAATCGGCGGCCTTGCTGTGGAGCAGGAAGGCCTCGGACACCAGCAGCGGGATGGCCGGGTCGATCCCGAGATCTTCGGCCTGGAAGATGCGGGGCAGCAGGCTGTGGGGCGCGTCGAAAAAGGAGCCCTCCCACAGGTGCTGCAAATGGATCGCGGCGTCGATCGGCGCCTGCTCGGGCGGCTCGGCGGGGCCTTGCTCGGTGGCCTTGCGCGCGGCCAGCCCGGCGGCCGTCTCGGCGCGAACGAGCGAGGTCGGCTCGACGGGCCGACCGTCGAGCAGGATGCCCCGGTGCAGCGGCTCCACGACGATGTCGCCGCGCAGGAGCCACGCCTCGCAGCGCCGGGGCGCAACGGCGCGGGTATAGACGTCGAGGGCGTAGGTGGGGTCGTCCGGCAGGCACAGGGGGTGCCCGTCGAGGGCCACGCCGGGGCGCCAGCCTTCGTGGATCAGGGTCTGCCCCGCCGCCGCGTCATTTGATGCGGCTGTTCCGACCGCGACGTCCCCGCCCCCTGCCCCGGTCGGGGCGCCTCGGAGGGGAAGGTCCTGCAATCGGTAAGGCACTGGTCTGCTCGTCCTGGACTTGCCCTGCGAGCATGGCGACGCGTCGGCGCGCGGACAAGCCGGAGGTGTGGGGGAGCGACGTTCTGTCGGGGGGCGATGGTCCTGGTGCGGGGCGGGATCAGGGCCCGATGGATGGGCGGGGCGGCGGCGCTGAGCGTCGGGTTGGAGGAGGCGCGAAAGGGATGATGGCGGGTGCGCTGCAGGCTGCGGCGAGGCGGTAAAGGGATGAACCCTGGGAGGGCGCGACGGGCAGAAGGCGTGCGTGATGGGGGGCGGCGTGGATTTGGACTGCCAATCTTCTGGTCGGAGGGATGGAACAGACAAGTATTCAAGATATTGATTATTAACAGTATTTCAGATTTCAACCCATTGCTGCCCTGCCCCGCAAAGTCCAATATGAACGGCCATAGCGAGACGCCGTCATGACTCCCGCTCGCTCGACCTTGCCGACAGGTCGCTTGGGAACGTCTGGCTTACAGAGCGTCCTGTTCATCTAGTTCGTTTCGGGAAATGCATGATCACGTCCACCGTCAGAGGTCGGAGAGGTAGGGCTCGTTGCGCTCATGTTCAGTGCTCTCATAGGCAATAACAAGAGGATCTTCTTCCTCCCCCCATCCCTGGTCCAGCCAAGCGTCCTCATCGCCCCCCTCGCCGGAAGGGATGATGTCGCAAGTGCCGTGCTCATCGTCATGCACGGGCTGCATGGAGTTGCGCGGCTGGTCCAGGTCCATAGTGCTGCTGCGCGCGAAATGTTCTACATTCTCCCGCGCCTCGATGGACGGGTCGGGATAGCCCAAGACGCGCGCCTTCCTCGCTCTCGCCCTCATCACCTCCTTCTGACGCCGCGAGCGGGCCTCCTTCTCACGCTTCCATTCCTGGAACTCCACACCCGTAGCGTCGATTTCCACGACCTTGCCGTCTTCATCCAGTATCGGAAAGCTATGACGAACCCTGAAAGAAATTTCGCCCGCCCCCTCGCCTCGGGTGAGGCTCGGATCGGGCTGGTCGAGACCGATGCGCCGGCGGATGGCATTGACAGCCGGCTGACGGGGAAGCCGCTTGATCACGGTCTCCTCGCTCGTCACCCCTCCCCTCGATACCGTCCTCCGCGTGAAGCCGAGGCCCCGCATCTGTGCCTTCGTCGCGCTGGAGAGATCGAGCTCGAGCTCGCCGGTGAAGGGGTTGGTGACGTAGAGATTCGTCGCTTCTTCGAAGGCCTCCTCCTCGACCAAGTCGGCGAAGCTGCTCGCGGGAGACTTCGGGCTGGACGGCCTTTCGCGAAGGTAAGACAGCCTCTGGCGGATGGGACGGAGCGCGAGCAGGATGGACGAGACCCAGGCTGCGGCACGGGGAGGATACCCAGCTTCCACCGCCGCGCGAGGCCCGTCGAAGTGCTCAAGATAACGAGCGACAAAGGCCTCTCGCCACCTTCTGCAGAGGGGCTCGGAGGGGGTCGGCTCCTCGCGATCGTGGTAGACCTTCAGGCGTTTGGTCACGACAGGCCTCCTTTTTGGCGTTTGTTCGACAGGTGACGGAAGATAGCAGTGAGGGCCTTACTCCTCGCGGAGATGGCCTCGGAGAGGTACCGGTCCTGAAGGCTCCTCCCACGCCCACCCGAGGTGGAGACGGCGTCTTCTCCAAGCCATAATGGGGCACAGACGGGCGCCACGGACGCCGTGGTGGGGTAGCAGCTCCCACGCGACGACCTCGCAGTGTCTACGCGCCCCTGTGCCACTGCGAAGGTGAAGGCGAGGTGGTAGGGCACACAGCCCATACCGAAATGCTCCTCCACCTCCTCCAGCCGCGCTCGGATGCTCGCCTCATCGGGCTTCGACGACGTCATGCCGTGGGTGAGGGCATTCCTCGAAGAGCGGGCCTTGCCTTCCTCTGTCCGGGGCCCAGTCGAGGACCGACCGAGGCGCCCCTTACTGCGTTCGCTGGGCATGCGACACCACCTCCGCATCCTCGACCTGCTCCCGGAGCAGACGGCTCTTCTTCAGGTGGTGGTACTCCTCGAGCAGGCGCTGCCTCCTCCTCTCAAGCCGCTCGATCGAGAGGTCGATCTCACGGAAATACGTCTGATTGGCCAGATGAACGGCAGCCAAGATGACATCCGTCGACAAGCCCATGCCATCCAGTTCAGCAATGGCCTCCTGCTCACCATTGAACCAGCCCCGTGCAAGGGACGTGGCAATCACCTCGACCCTCTTGCCCTCGAAACCACGCAAATGACGAACACGGCGCCAGACAACGTCCTGGCCGAGGGAGCGGTAGCTGGCGTCGCGCATGCTCTTCTGCCTGCAGATCTGGGCGGCAACGTCCGCAATGTCCTCTGCGTAGCTCGCCTCCAGCGACGTCGACGGTGCAAGTTCCGCCACAATCCCATCCATGATCTTCGCCCCATCCTCGGCCAGGGGGTGGCAGTCGGGGCCCGGACCATGCCGCCTGCCCGCAACCGCCATGACGGGGACGCCCTTTTCGCCCTCTGCCTGTACATCACCCGACGCCTTGAACATTGGCCCTGCTCCTAGTTTGTGTCCGCGGCCCCAAAACCGGCCTCGAAAGCGCGCAGATGGCGGCTGCTGTCCCTCGATCTTGGTGGCGCAAGAACCACGCTGACCTGAGGGATTTGAACCGACCGCTGATCGCCGTCAGGAGCAAGCATACAAGGGGGAAGAGCCACGAATTATGGTGGCGTTTCACTAAGATTTTTTCTTGGTCAGGCCGGATCCGAGGCCCCCGGTCAGCCTGTTTACGCCTGCGACGTACAGGCAGCCCGCCCAAGGTTGCGCGTCCGAGGGAAGCTCAGGACAAGATGTCGACCCAGACCATCCGCGCGATCGCCATCCATTCCTCCACGGACAGAAAGGCTTCCTCGTTGATCCAGTGGAACCGCTCCATCTCGTAGTCCGTGGCGCACACCTCCCACATCGCGATCATCAGATGGATGGCGGCCGTGCGCTCATCGACACCGCGCCGGTCGACGTAGGCAGCCTCCAGCCAGGTGAACTGCGTCTCCAACGGATCGAGATCCCGGATATAGAGGCACCAATGCCCGCGTCCGCGGTGCAGGTGATAGGCCTCGAAGCGGTTGTGGGCAGGGCTCCAGGCCCATTCCACCGACCCGAGGTATCGCAGCCGGCGAGGTCGATGCCTTGGATAGGCGGTGCCGGGAAAGGCGCCGAATGTGACCGACGGTTCGAACCCGTCAGGCCGAGGGGGCAGGTCCACAACGGTGTGGAGCCGCTGCGGGGGCAATTCAGCGGGCGACATGGCGATCCTCGGTAACTGGATCTCGATGCGCCCCTCCTTGCGGCGGGTCATGTGCTCACCGGATCCGGATGGACCGAGATCCAGTCCGACCGTTCGGCCACCTCCCGCACGAGATGGGGCAGGCAATCGGCGTGGACGAGGGTCGCGGTCGCGAAGCGCGGGGTGCAGGGGTGTTCGGCGAACGAGAGGCCGACCCGGTCCAGCCGACCACCCCACGGCGAGAGATGCACGCCGAGCAGATCGGCGAGGATGTCATGCGCCTCGCAATCGTGGTGGTAGTTGGCCTGCCACACGGCGAACTCGGAGCAGTCGGGATCCGTGGGCAGGAAGAGGTCGTCGCCTGAGAACCAGCCCTCGTCGATCATGCGCCAGTGATCGGGTTGCAGGAGACCCTGCCCTGCCCCCTTTCCGAAGGCGCGGTCGAGAGCGTCCTGCCGGATGAGGGCGCGCGGCTGGTCAGCGGCATCGCTGTAGAGCCGCAGCTGGCCGCCGACATGCGACCGGGCAAAGATGGTTCTCCTACGCGGTTCAGCCTTGAGCGGCAGCCGGGGTGTCCCGGTGACGGCCTCGGTCGGCTCGGCAAGCGACGCGGCGGCCGTCGTTACGGCCGCGGTCTTTATGAACTGTCTGCGCGAAAGCATTCTCGGTCTCCTTGGTGTGAGACCGGCGCGATGAACGCTCTTTGGATGACGCGAACCCCTTCGTTGCCGAACTGGCCACATCCCCTTTCGGGCGACCACCTTGCCGGGTCTGGCAGGTTGGCGGAGGCATGCGCCTCGCTCTTGATGCAGGGAAAAAGCTAGACCTTGGTTGCTGCCGACGCAAGATCGGTGGGGGGGATCGGATCGGTGCCGATGACCACAGGCCTCGACGGTTCAGGTGATCGGCAGCCATCGGATTGTTTCGCGCCGGCAGAGAACAGGTCGTTCTCCAGCTTCTCGAACATCGCGACATCCTCCTCGAGGTTCTCGAAGAGGTGGCCGTAGACGTCCATAGTCATGTTGATCGACGCGTGCCCGAGCAAGGTTTGGATCTTCTTCGGGTTCCACCCCTGCTCGATGAACAGCGAAGCAGCGGCATGTCGCAGGGCATGGATGCCGAACTTGGCGGCGCCTGCTTCGTCGGTGATGCCGTTCTCGATCAGCATCGGCCTGAACACACGGTTGTAGAGGTTGTTGTAGTTCTGGATCCCCCCGGCCGCATTGGGGAAGACGGGCCCATCGTCGGTGGTCAGGCCGGATTTCTTCCAGGCTGCGAGCGCGTCGAGCACGGTCGGAGCCATGGGGATGTCGCGCTCCCCTGCCCTGCTCTTCGGCGGCCCGATCTGGCCGAACTCGTCGGCCCGGCGCTTGATCTTGATGACCCTGCGGTCGAAGTCGACGGCATCCCAGAAGAGACCGCGCAATTCCGAAATCCGCATGCCCGTGAAGATGGCCACGGTGAACATCGTCCTGTGGCTCGCCGGCGCCTTCGTCATGATCGTGCGGATTTCGTCCTTCGTGGGGATCACGACGCGCTTGCGATCACGGCCATTGCCGCGTTTCAGCCGGACGTCGGAGGCGACGTTGTGATGGACCCACTCCCGCTCTACGGCCTCTGCGAGCATTGATCGCAGTGTGACCATGACCTTCCTGACCATGGTCCGGGAGACGCCATCGTCGAGCAGGCCGTCCATGAAGTCCCGGATGTCGGACCGCGTCAGATCCGACACTAAGAGACCCCCGATCCTTGGGAGGATGTGAACGTGCAGATGGCTCGCGTAGGTCTTGATCGTGGAGCGTTCGAGGCCATTGCGCTCGCAGGTCTTGAGCCAGCTTGCGGCAGTGTCCGAGACGGACCTGTTTTGTCTGGTCATGCGCGGCACCGGTGGTTTTCCTTCGAGTGCACGGCACCAATAACGAAGAACGAGGAAGTACAGGCACAAGCAGCCACGCCCCGGCCGGTCGCGTTCGACCGCGTGGGTACGTAACATGTCCTTGAACAGGTTCGGGATCTCACCGATCGCGCCGCTGGCGAAGCAGATGCGTCGAAGGTGATGTCACGGAATGAAGCCATCTCGGTCTCCTTTTCGGGGACCGGCACGGCGATCGATGAGAGGGTGAAGCAACCCCTTTCGTTGCCGAACCGGCCACATCCCCTTTCGGGCGACCACCTTGCCGGGTTTGGCAGGTTGGTAGAGGCGCGAGCCCCACTCTTGATGTGTGGAGAAGTCTAAGTTGAGGCGGCCTTTATTGCAAGGCCGTGTGCCGCACGAGGGTGGTGTCTCATGGCGCGGTTCAAGAACGCCGCCCGTCGGAAACATCCAGGCTTAGTCGGGTTGCCACGGCAGGTAACCGGACGCTGGGATCGTCCTAAGCGCGCGTGCGGGTTTCCCGCGACAAATACCGCTGCACGACCGCCTATTCGTCGGGGGTCTGGGGTTTCACCGCACCGACCAGGCAACCGGCGGCGCTGTCGTCCCAAAGTGGTGGAACGAACGCCACCGGTTCGAGAGAGTGCCCGAGCACGATGATATCGGCACGCCGCTTCACCTCGTAGTTCGCGTTTCAGTGGGTTGGAAAGGTGCATCCTCGCGGTCGTTCAATCGAACTGCGAGGATGTTGGAGCAATGCCGATCGTCACGGCGTTGGCGTGGCGCTGCCGGGGCGGGCAAGAATTGTGGTGCGGAACTTGCAGAGGGCCGGCTCGAGAGCGGACACACGAAGATGGGGGGCAGTCTGGCGCCTCGTGGATGCGAGCGCCACCACTGCAGCTGCCGATCGGCTGGAGGCTACCAGACGCCAGATCAGGTCTGCACCAGCGACGCCAAGAGACCTTTGGGGTCTTCAAAGCCGAAGGCTTTGCTCATCGATGCGTATCCCTCCCAAAGGTATAGGTGTCCATGCCTGCTCATTCCGACGCCTGACACGTTCGATCCATGTATCAGCCGCAGGAAACCCAAGCCATCATCGATGACTACGGGCGGAAGATGTTCGGACACCTTCCTGTGCGGTCCCAACTGATAGACGCTGAGAAACCTTTCTGTTCCATCAGCGTCGTCGCGATGATGGATGGCAGCAAGCCCGGCGCCCGAAAACGGCCTGGGGTCGCGCCGAAAGGCAGGTTCCACCTGCACTACGCATTCGAGGCCCGGCACGAAAGTCACGACTTCCGTTTGCATGCTCTTGTTCAGCTGGTTCCTGAGTTTCGCGATGTACTCGACGTTGAGGCCATCGTCATCGTCTATCCGAAAGGTAACGAAGCGGTCAGCGGCGGCGTCGATCCCCCTTCGCAGCGCTGCTCTGCAAGCCTGACGGAGGATTGCACTCGGCGGTGCAGAGATCACGAAAGCGCGCGTGCCGAGCGCTTCATCCAGCATGTCACTGAGCTGGTTCAACGCCCAGGAAGGCAAGTTCGTTGTTGTCAGGACCGCCAACGAAAAATCGCGATCGGTCTGCCGCTTTAGGGTGTGAAGAAGAACATTCCCGAACATCCGAAGGCGATGATCGAGGTTCGCCCGCGTGAACAGTCGCGCCTCGCGCTCGGGCCGTGGTACACCGACGAGAGTTGGAAAGCCACGCGGATTGTCCTGCACCATACAGAACCGAACTAGACCCAAAATATCGCTTCTCGGACCAGACAAATTTCTTTCCCTACATTCTCTGAACTGTTTTTCGGGATTCAGCGATACAAGGATCTTCCACAACGAAAAGGCGGCATCCTCGGATTCTGTGGTATCGCGCCTTCAACGGCTAGTGCGCATGTCATTATGCGCAAATCCTCAATCAACTGATCATTCGCCGCGAACGCCGCAACGCGGGAACCATCATTCTGTTATGACTGTCGGAACCGTTCCCTTGGCCCCTTCGGCAATTGCCTGCGCCACCTCAGCGGCCGTGCGCGGGCTGGCTCGCCGGTATCCGCCGGCCATACTTTGCCGGCATCTCACGCGAAGACCAGCGTCCCGCCAACATGATGACCGACAGGATGCAGCCCAGCCGGAAGGCGTTATGTACGCCACCGACGCGCATGCTTCGGGACGAGACGTCATCACACCCGACACTGCGCTTGAGCATCTGGCTGACCGTGCCAGGTGCGATCGTGGTTCGCTTCGAGCTCAAGCCGGACGACGATCCCAGCGGTTCAGGCCATCTGTGTTCGATCCCGCGAAGCAAGGTATGCACTTGGACGAGAGCCCTCAAGCCTCTGTGGTCCTTGTCCTCCTTGGTTCGGCGACCGGGGCGTGTCGAAAATCACACACCGAGATGGGTATGCGGACCGGTCTAGGGGTTAACCTTGCAGTTTGAAATCATTCCCACAAGCATGATGAAAAAAGCTGGGCAATTGCACGGCAACAATGAGGCAGCCTTCCCACCCTAGAAGCCACTGCAGCTTTGCCGTGTTGAACGCCCCAATTCTCCTGAGGCGGGAACATGGCAACGTACTACATTGTCAGTAAGAACCAGAAACCTCTCGGCCCAAACGAGATCCGTGCGGGCGACACGATTGAGGTCAACGAGGGCGATGTCTTCATCTTCACGTCGGCGGCAAACGCCGATACAAAGTTCGAGACACCTGACAACAGTCCGACATCTTTCGAAATAAAGATACTCGAAAGTAACGCCAATGATTTCGATATAGAAATAAAGGTGAATCTGACCGTCGACATTGCGATAGCTCATGAGGTGGCCGCAGCAAATGTCGATATCAAGGCGGACGATGCGGACAGCGTCACCCTTACGGCCGGAAACAATGTAACGCTCGGGAAGTATGAAGGTTCGAAAGACGGCTCGGACGTCCTAGCCTTCGGGAACAACTTCAAGACTGACGAGGACATCAAGACCCACGGTGGCGATGATGTCATCACCTTCGGCGACAATGCCAACGTCCAACATATCGAAACCGGAGACGGAAACGACTCTGTCCAGGCCGGTAATGGCCTAATCGCAGTCGATATCAAGACCGGCGACGGCGCCGACGCGATTGAGTTGGGCGACGATGCCTTTCTTGACGATATCGACACCGGAAAGGGCAACGACACGGTTGTTTTGGGAGATGATTTCACAGGCGATCATGTTGAGACAAAGGATGGGGATGATCTCGTCTTTATTGGCTCGGGAGCCACAATCGACGACCTAGACGGCGGCAACGGCTCTGACACACTCGTATCACAGACAGATATCGCGAACACGAGCGGGTTCGAAAACGTCATATGTTTCGTGCGCGGCACACTGATCCTGACGGAAAACGGCTACGTCCCTGTCGAAGACTTGCGCGAGGGTGATATCTTGATCACCCTCGATCATGGGCCTCAACCGATCCGTTGGATTGCTTCGTCTCAAACCATGGCGTTCGGAAGCCACGCTCCCGTTCGAATAAGACGGGGGAAGTTTGGGAACGCTCGCGACCTTTGGGTCTCACAACAGCATCGCATGTTAGTGGCGGACTGGCGCTCGGATTTTTTCTTTGGCCTGAATGAGGTGCTTTGTTCCGCAAAACATCTTGTCGATGACAAGGATGTGGAAATCGTGACGGGAGGCGTGGTCGAGTATTTCCACGTAATGCTAGACCGCCATGAAATCATTTTCGCCGAGGGCACTGCGACCGAGAGCTTCTTTCCAGGTGACGTTGGCCTGGCTGTCCTTTCTACTTCAGCCAGGCGCGATCTCTATGCCCGGTTTCCCAAACTCATCGACGGAAGCGAAGTGTATGGGGATTTGGCGCGGCCGACCGTTGCACGGTGGGAGGGGACGCTCCTGGCAGCGTAGGCTCCATACACTTTGATCGCAAGCGCCAAGGGAAGATGGTGGCGGCGAAGGCGAAGAGTAGGATTGGGGCGCACCCGTCTTGGCGTGTGGCGATTATGCAGCGAACCTTTGAACTGCCGAACGTGATCTCGATCCTGCTGCGCTGCCTCGGCCCAACTCTCCAAATTAGACTTGGGGCGAAAGCTGAATGCCGATCGGGGGGCATTCTTGCTAGACGGTTGACACCTCGATCAGCCGCTGCCTCTTCGATGGCGTCGCGTGCGCCAGCATGGCGAGGGTTTCCGCCCGCTCATCGACGCGTTTGAATTGTGCTTCCATGTCCTCTCCCTCCCTGGCGCGAGAGGTGACTGGACCACGAACCGTTAACCATTTCTTTACCGTCCCCGACCTATCTTGCGCCTGCCAGCTACGGAGGCGTCGATGGGGAAACCCGATTGCAGTGCGTATACGGAGAAGCTTGAAGACGCGTTACTCGAGTATATCGAGCTCTACGGCCTGACCGACCAGGCGCGTGAGGCCTTCAAACATGCGCCGGCAGGCTCGACCAGGCAGAGTGGATCTCAAGGCCCGACCGGACGCCAACGCCGAGCCTTGGCGGCGTTCTTCAAGAAACACGCCGGCTAGGAGCGCAGCCCTGCGTAAGGTGACTCCTGGGCGGTCGCCGGCACAGCTCCTGATCTTTGTGGCGTCGGCTGCGGTTTGGGATCGAGGTCCGGCCCTCGCCGAGCATGGCGCATGTCCGCAGCTCGCTCCTTTCGGGGCGCTCCACGAGGATCGGCTGAACCCACGACGGTGAGGATGAGGCTCGGTTAGCCGACCAGTCTCGGCGGCACGGCCTCGAGGTCAATCACGTGGCTGAACTCCAGGTGGAACGTCGTGCCGACGCCTTCCGTGCTTTCGAAGAAGACGTCGCCGTCCATCTGACGCGCGAGCTGCCGCGCGATGTGAAGGCCGAGCCCGGAGCCTTGCGACGATCCCTCCATGCCGTTCGCAAGTTGCCGGAAGCGGCCGAAGACCTGGTCCTTCTTGCTGTCCGGGATGCCGCGTCCGGTGTCCCGGATCGACAGGCGCAGCCGGCCGTCCGAGCGCCGGAGCGTGCATTCGACCAAGCCATTCTCGTGCGAGAACTTGATCGCGTTGGAGACGAGATTGTCGATGATCTGCCGCATGGCGAAGGCGTCGCCGACCACGATGGAGGGACGGTCGACGCGCGTTGTGGCGAGGCGGACGCCACGGGCCGCGGCGAAGGGCCGGTTCTCCTCGATGCTCTCTTCGAGGGCCCGAGCAAGATCGACCCGCTGGCTTTCGAGGGAAAGGGCACCGAGGTCCAACTTCTGCGCCAGGAGGATGTCATCCACGAGCCGCGACAGGCGCACCCCGCTGCGATGCGCGATCTCCAGAGACGACCGCACCTGATCGCTCAGCTCGCCCAGTCGGCCGCTGAGCGCGAGCGCGAGGCCGCCCTTGAGTGAGGTCAGTGGCGTGCGCATCTCGTGGCTGACCACGGCAATGAACTCGTCCTTTTCGCGGTTGGCGTCGTCGGCCCGCTTCAGGGCCTCCTCAAGAGCGGCGCTGGCCGCGATGCGGTCCGTGATGTCGATGAAGGTGACGCTCCAGCCGAGGACCGGACCCGCGGGATCGAGCGGGTTCTCGATCCCGGCCGACCGAGGCTCGTAAACCCGGCTCCCAATGGCGACCTGGTTGGCGCAGCCCGACTGGACTGGGAGGTTGATACTGGGGATGAGCTCGCTCAGGAGCGCTCCATTCCCGTCGACCAGCGCGCTGCGCCTCGCGGCCATGTTCATCAACACGACGCGGCGCTGTCGGTCGATCAAGATGACGGGCTCGCTCATCGTGTCGAACAGGATCGATTTGCCGACGGAGGCCATGTCGATGGTCTTGTTGGACACCAGGAGCTGGGTGAAGAAGAGAACGCCGAGCGTGAACAGGTAGGCCGTAGGATCGGCGCCGAAGACAGTCACCCCGAGGCCGATGTAAAGTGCATTCGCAACAAGCGGCGAGACCGCGACGGCGACAAGCGTCGCCAACAGCCCCCATGCCGACCGCGTGGCCTGACGGAAAGCCCCTGCGAGGCGCGAAAGCGTTGCGAGCACGAACCCGTAGAGCATGACGATGATGGCGTAGAAGACCGGGCCGTGGTCGAAGTCGACGCGGTCGCTGCCGGCGGGGATCGTCGTGGTGTCGAGATAGAGGAGGTTGTGCCACGGGTTCGCGACGGCCAAGGCCAGCACCGCCACCGGGATCGAGACGACGGCCCGGCGCGCCTTGCGCGCGTGCGGCCAAGCGCCATTGCCGAGGTAGGAGAAGACGAAGAAGCACCAGGCGATCGGCACCAGCGCGTTGCCGAGCCATGCCGTGATCGCCCAGCCGACCTGGCAGGCCTGGCCGGCCGACGCCGCCTCGAAACCCACGGACATCAGCGTCCAGATCACGCCGACGAAGGTGAGCGCGAAAAAGAACTTGCCGTGGAAGGACTGCGTCCTGACCGTCCAGACCATGACCAGCGCCGCCAGGAGGCTGACGGCCGAGGCCACGAAGAACAGGGGATCGGCGGTCAGGTCGTTGAGGCAGGTCATCGAGACGGTTTCAACATGATGTTTCCCATGCTTGCACAGTTGCCAGCCTCTGTGGTGAGATTCAGGCGCAGGAGTGGCAAGCTCGCGGACGGAGGCAGCTTCCGAACTGCCCGGTCAGTTGGCGCGGAGCATTGACTTCCAATCGGTGCGGAGACTTGACCCCCGGTCGGCATCAAAATCTGATCGCCTTTCGCGCGGGGAGCTGGCCCGAGGCGGCGCACACCTCAAGTTGTGCAGCCGTCTCGGGCTAGCCGGGATCACGCCGCTGGAATGCTTGTAGCAGTCACAGCGTGCCCGGGCCCGGAACTGATCTTCTTCTGCTCATGGACTGCCCTTGAAGGAGGCAAAGATCCAAATCTCTGAAGTCATTGAAAAAATATGTTGAACAGCAGTCGCGAGGTCGTTCGGTGGACGAATACCGGTCATGTGCTAGGGTCCGCCAGGAACCGGTTGGAGTCCTCGCATGCCGGAAATCTGGTTGCCTCTCATCGGAGGCCTCATCTTGCTGATCGCAGGTGGCGAGCTTCTGGTTCGAGGCGCAGTCCAAGTCGCCACACGCCTCGGCGTTTCGCCGCTCGTCATTGGGCTCACACTGGTCGGCTTTGGCACCTCAACACCAGAGCTTGTCACGTCCGTGCAGGCTGCTCTGTCAAATGCGCCAGGCATTGCCTACGGCAACATCGTGGGCTCCAACATCGCCAATATCCTGCTCATCGTTGGTGTTGCCGCGCTGATAACCCCGATGGTCATTGCGTCGGCAGCACTTAAGCGCGACGGAGCCGTCATGCTGATGGTCGCAGTCGTGTTCTCGGCTGTCGCGTTTGCAATGCCACTCGGCCGGAGCATCGGCGCGATATTCGTCCTCGCCCTGATCGCGTATGTATACCTCGCATTCAGACAGGAAAGGGCATCCGCGCCTGCAGGACATGGTGCAGTGTATGACAAGAGCCTAGCCCTACAGGGAGCCGATGCCGCCTTAACACCAGCAGCACAGCCGAAAACCTCCCTCCTGCTCTCCGCAATGATCGCGCTTGGCGGTTTGGTGCTCGTGGTGATCGGAGGCAGGTTTCTCGTCGAGGGAGCCGTGTCACTAGCCCGCGGCTTCGGGATCTCTGAAACAGTGATTGGTCTAACTATCGTAGCCGTTGGCACATCGATGCCGGAGTTCGTTACCTCAGTGGTCGCCGGTTTGAAAAGACAGGGTGACGTTGCCTTCGGCAACATCGTCGGCTCCAACATCTAAAATATTCTTGGGATCGGCGGGTTCACTGCGCTGATTGCTCCCGGGTCGGTGCCGATCGAGATCGTCACTTTCGACAACCTAGTGATGATCGGTGTCTCGCTGGCATTGGTGGTCTTTGCTTGGACAGGGCTGAGGATCTCGCGACGGGAAGGCGCTGTTCTCCTCGCAGGCTATGCCGTCTACGTTTATGCGATTTGGCCCTAATCATCTGCCTCCACTGTCCCTGTGCACCAAGAGCTTGTCGATCCGACGCCCATCCATATCCACGACTTCCACTCGCCAGTCACCGATCCGAACGACCTGGCCGACGCGTGGCAGTTCTTCCGACATATCCAGGAACAGACCCGCAACGGTCTCGAAGTCGCCGGCTTCTACGCCTGACACATTGATGCGGTCGACAAACTCGTCGACCGGCATCCAGCCCGCCACAAGCAGTGAGCCATCCTCCCGTTCGACGACTTTTGGCTCGTCAGTCTCGATCTCGTCGAAACCGCCCGCAATGGCACCGAGAACGTCCATCGCGGTCACGATCCCTTCGAAGTGACCATACTCATCGTAGACGAGCAGCATATGCTCGGACGATGCTCGCAACCGCTCGATGACCTCAAGTGCGGGTAGGGCATCGTGGATCACGGGGGCATTCATCATGATGCCTCGTGGGTCGAAATTGTCTGGTTCGGCAGAAAGCAGATCGCGAGCGTGCAAGATGCCGACAATGTAGTCTGGGCCCCCGTCGCGCAACGGCAAACGGGTCCTGCCAGACAAGCGGAACTGATCAAGAATTTCCGACCGGCTTTGTCGAGCGTCAGCCGTAGTAACCTCATGCCGCGGCGTCATCAGCCCCTTGGCCGTGCGATCGGCGATACGCATTACCCCTTCTATCATGGCGGTTTCGGCTTTCTCGATCACACCGGCGCTTTCGGCCTCCGCTATGATCAGTTGGATTTCTTCGTCGCTGACCTTTGCCGCCTGACGTCTGTCCTGCCCCAGCATGCGAAGGACAGCCTTACCGGATCGATCGAGCACCCAGACAAGCGGTGCCGCAACCAGTGCAAGGGTAGCCATCGCCGGAGCCACCCGCGCCGCGATGCCTTCAGGGTTGGAAAGGGCGAGCTGTTTAGGGACCAGTTCGCCAATAATGAGAGAGAAATAGGTAACGCCCACCACGACAGATCCAACACCGACAGGCTGAGCTACAGACCAGGCGAGACCTATGTCCTGCAATGCGGTCGAGACCCGAAGACCGAGGGTCGCACCGGAGAAAGCACCCGACAGTATTCCTACCAGCGTGATGCCGATCTGGACCGTCGAGAGAAACCGACCTGGGTCCTCGGCGAGCCTTAGCGCCTGCAGTGACCTACGATCGCCCCTTGCTTTCAGCCGGGCAGGACGAGACGACACGATAGCAAGCTCCGACATGGCCAGTGCGCCATTAAGAGCGATGAGGCAAACCAGAATTGCGAGCTCGAGCAGCATTTGGTGGATATTCATCGAGGAACAGGATCAGGCGCAAGTAAGTGCCTGCGCTCCGAAACGCAAAGGCGACAGGCCGAACTGCGCCACTCCTCTTCCAGCCAGGAAAGTCTAGCCGAAAACTCCAGCTTCAAGCGGTCCAGTGCTCAGGGGGGCAGATTAGGGCCCTCCGCTCCGTGTAAGGCTTGGTGTCGCACTGGGCACGTGCCCGACTCACGCGCGCAGGGCGACGCTCTGACCGATCCCCAGCCGCGCCTTCAGCGCAGGGGGCAGGAGACGGGGGGTGGAGATGCGGGGCCAGGGCGCCTCGGTGATGATCCGCTCCTCGCCGTAGAGGGCGACGTACTCTGCGTAGTTCTCGAAGGCTTGCCGCCCGACGTAGTCCACGTAGGTTTCCGCCGCCGCGCCGTTGGCGAGGATGACGTCGTGGCCCTCGGTCTCGATGTGATAATAGGTCACGCGCTCGGGCAACTCCGCCAGCGGCACCCAGTCGATGCTGCTGCCGTTCACCAGCGCCCCTGCGTTAATCGCGAGACCGTCGAGGATCAGCGCGTGATCGGCGGTGACCGTCAGGTCGCCATGCGGGAGGCCTTCACCGAGGGCCCCGGCCCGGATCCGCACCGGCATCATCCGGTCGCCGGCAAAGATCTTCTGCACGATCTGTCGGCCGATCCAGATTACCTCGACGCACCGGCCGTCCGCCGTGAGGATCCCATCTCCGATCGCCAGTGTCTCGACCGCGCGCTCGCCGTTCGGCGTGGCGATGCCGGTGCCGGCGGCAAAACAGACCGTGAAGCTGGATGTATCGGCAAGAGGCAGCGTCAGCGAAGCCGGAAAGTTCATCTCCGCAAGGGGTTTGTACGATGCGATAAGGTACACACCGCTTCCGAACCCTGTCTGGAATACCGGATATTCGATGCCGTCGATGACGACCTTTCCCTTGTATTGGACGTCGGTCTGCGGGTGGGCGAGGGCTTCGTTCAGCTCAAAGGTCGTCTCGCCCGGCTTGCCGTCGGAGAGGATGACGTCGTCGTCAAATGCACCAATCAGTGTCTGTGTGGACGAGCTGTACTGCGCAGTTGACGAAACGAAGTAGCTCGCCATGCCGTTCCCCCAAAGCATCGACATCCGCCGACCAGCCGCGCCGCGACTCAGACGCGTCGTCCGCTGTCGCACGGTCGCACGCCGGTATGCGAATTCAACGGTTTTCTTGGGGTGCCACAGCGGAACAGGCACGCCGCAGACGCAGCGACCATGACAGCCTGTCCTGCGGTCGTGCGATATCGCGCCCCTCAGGCCGCCCTTCCGATCCCCAGCCGCGCCTTCAGCGCCGAGGGCAGCAGGCGGGGGGTGGAGATGCGCGGATAAGGCGCCTCGGTGATGATCCGCTCCTCGCCGTAGAGGGCGACATACTCGGCGTAGTTGTCGAATACCTGCCGTCCAACGTAGTCGATGAAGGTCTCCGCCGGCGCGCCATTGGCGACGATCACGTCATGTTCCTGGGTCTCGAAGAAAAATAGTTACCCGGCCGGGCAGCTCTGCCAGCGGCACCCAGTCGATGGTTGACCCTTTCACCAGAGCACGCGGAATGCGTTCGCCGACCGATTGGCCACGTTTAGGACACGCGAAATGGGGTGAGGAGCCGACTTGGACCAGGCATACACCGCGTAGCGGGAGGTCAGCAGCAGCGGGATCAACGGGCCTGCGCCCGAACCGGGGCAGGATAGACGACGTCACCCGTATTGCCGGAACACCGCGGACCATAAGCCTGCGCCTCGGCGAGGGTCCACATGAAGGGAAGGCCGGTGTTGTCGACCCGTCCCTGGTTCCGCTCCACGAAGGAGATGCCGTCATTGAGGTCGCGGAAATCCTGCACATAAGGCGCCGACCGTCCCGCCTGGCGGTCCTGCGCCGAGTTCTGGATCATCTGCTCCAGCGTGGCGGCTGCATACTGGGTCAACTCGACCCGGCTACGGCCCACCATCCAGAGGCTTCCCGTCGTCCAGCAGCCGCCTTCGCGACCGAAGGCTTGCGCGACGTAGACCACCTCGTCGACCCAGTTGCCCATGCTCTGGCGGTCGCCCAGCCGCGGCACGCGCCCCCCGTAGGAGGATGCGGTGCCGATGGACACCTGGAAATAGCCGTCACCGCCGGCAGGCGCGGCCGGCCCGGGTTGTGGAGCGGGTTGCGGCTGCGGACGGGGGGCGCCTCTGGCAAGGGCCGCATCGACACGCCCCGTGAGGTCTTGCAGCCTGTCGGGCGCAAGACCAAGCTGGTCTGCCGTGCGGAGGTAGTGCCGTGCCGGGCCCGCGTCCGGGCGCACCCCGTGGCGACCCTCCGCGTAGATGAGGGCGAGCTCCGACGCCGCGAGCGCGAAGCCGGCACCTGCCGCGTTCTCGAGCCAGTGCAAGCCTTCACCGACATCGCGGTCCAGACCGAAGACACCGTCGAGGTTCGCCATCGCCCAGTTGTACATGCCCGGCGGAAAGCCGGCTTCTGCAGACAAGTACCAGTAGTCGAGGGCGGTGTCGCGGTGAACGGGGGCACCGGTGCAGTTGCTGCTGGGAAGCGCAAGCCAGGCGTAGGCGTTCATCGCAACCGGGTTGCCGAATTGCCCGGCATCGCGGCTCAACTCCTGGAGGGCGCCTGTGTTGCCTGCGCAGGCGAGGTCCGACAGGCCAATGTAGCGGCTCCGATCCGCATCCCATCGCGGATCGAGCCTGTCGGCAGAGGCCGGCGTGACGCTGCCTGCCACCGCCAGTCCAAGAGACAGGATGGCCAAGAAGACGCGGTTCATGGTGAGCCCCCTTTTTCGAGCCGGCATGTCTCCGACGTCGTTCAACCTCGTGCAAGTGTCGGCCAAATCGTCCCGGCGGGTCAACCGCTTGGAACAGACACCAAGACTGGGCATAGTGACGGCAGGAGGGGCCGCCATGCACGACCACCCGCACCACGACAACGAACTGGACGAGATGACGGCGCGGGTCCGCGCGCTCGAGACGATCCTCGTCGAGAAGGGCCTCGTCGATCCCGCCGCCGTCGATGCCATCATCGACACCTACGAAAACAAGGTCGGTCCCCGGAACGGCGCCGCCGTCGTCGCCCGGGCCTGGAGCGATCCGGACTTCGCCGCGTGGCTGGAGGAGGACGCGACCGCCGCCATCGCCTCGATGGGGTATTTCGGGCGTCAGGGCGAACACATGGTCGCCGTCTTCAACACGGCCGAACGGCACAACCTCGTCGTCTGCACGCTCTGTTCCTGCTACCCGTGGCCCGTGCTGGGGCTGCCGCCGACGTGGTACAAGGCCCCGGCCTACCGTTCCCGCGCCGTGCGCGAGCCGCGGGCGGTGCTCGCAGAGTTCGGCGTGCAGCTGCCGGAGACGACGGAGATCCGTGTCTGGGACTCGACGGCCGAGATCCGCTACCTCGTCATTCCCGAGCGGCCGCCGGGCACCGAGGGCCTGGACGCCGAGGCGCTGGCCCGGCTCGTCCGCGGGACAGCATGATCGGCTGCGGCCAGCCGCTCGCCCCGGAGGCGGCATGAACGGGCCACAGGACATCGGGGGACGCCATGGGTTCGGCGCCGTCATCCCGGAGGACGAGGGAGAGCGCTTCCACGCGGACTGGGAAAAGCGTGTGCTCGGGGTGACGTTGGCGTCTGCTGCGTTGGGGTACTGGAACATCGACGTCTCCCGCCATGCGCGCGAAAGCCTGCCGCCGGCCGTCTACTACGCGTCGAGCTACTACGAGATCTGGCTGCGGGCGTTGGAGACGCTGCTCGTGCGCGCCGGCGAGGTGACGCCCGAAGAACTGGCCGAAGGCCATGCGCTCCGGCCCGGCGTGAGGGCCGACCGGCGCCTCTCCGCCACAGCGATGCCCGAGGTGCTGGCCAAGGGCGGCCCGACGGAACGGCCGGGACCGGCGCCGATCTTCGCCGTGGGCGACCGGGTGCGCTGCCGCAACCACCAGCCTGCGGGACACACCCGCCTGCCCTCCTACGCGCGGGGGCATGTGGGCATCGTCGAGGCGCTGCACGGGTCGCATGTCTACCCGGACAGCAATGCGCATGGCCTGGGAGAGCAGCCCTGCCCTCTCTACACCGCCCGCTTCGACGCCGGCGACCTCTTCGGCGAGGACGCGGACCCGACCCTCAGAGTGAGCATCGATGCCTGGGAGCCCTACCTTGAACCTGCCTGAGGCTCCCTTCCAGGAACCCTGGCAGGCGCAGCTCTTCGCCCTGACCGTCGCCCTCAACGAGGCGGGCCAGTTCGAGTGGAGGGAGTGGGCAGCGGTGTTCGGGCCCCGCGTTCAGGATGCCGATGCCGTGACGTACTGGACGGTCTGGGCCGAGGCGCTTGTCTCGCTGCTGGAGGAGCGCGGCGTTGCGGCGGCCGAGGAAGTGCAACGGATGACAGAGCGTTGGCAAGCAGCGGCCCGGGCCACGCCGCACGGCCAGCCGATCCTGCTGTCGGCGGCGGAAGGCTAGGCAGGGCTGTTCGAGGGGAAAGAACTGCACGCCTCATCGGATGGCCAGCAATCAAGCCTAGTCAACCACGGGGTCCCGGCACCACAAGACGCCAAACTACTAACCAGGGACCAACATTTCTCGCCAAGGAAAGCAGCAGAATATGCCGTTCGATCGATGTGCAGCACTGATGGTTGAACCCCCGCGTGACCTGTGGTTTTGCATTCTTGAGCGTCCGTGGCGTCTCATGGCCGCGTCATTGAAGCGGAAGCATAGTTATGTTGATTGAAGAGACCGGTTTGCCCGGGTTGGTTGTTGTGACGCCAGCGCGGTTCGGGGATTCGCGGGGGTTTTTCTCGGAGACGTGGAGCCGGTCGAAGCTGGCGCAGCACGGCATCGATATCGAGTTCGTGCAGGACAACCACTCGCTGTCGGCGCAGGTCGGCACGGTGCGGGGGCTGCATTTCCAGAAGCCGCCGCGGGCGCAGGCCAAGCTGGTGCGCTGCGGGCGGGGGCTGTTGTTCGACGTGGCCGTGGACATCCGCAAGGGATCGCCGACCTATGGCAAGTGGTTCGGGATCGAGCTGAGCTTCGAGAACGGCCGCCAGCTGATGATCCCCGCGGGCTTCGCGCATGGCTTCGTGACGCGGGCGCCGGATACCGAGATCATCTACAAGTGTTCCGACGGCTACGCGCCCGAGACCGAGGGCGCGCTGCGCTACGACGATCCCGACCTCGGGATCGACTGGGGCTTGGGCGACACGGCCCCGATCCTGTCGGCCAAGGATGCGGCGGCGGGGGCCTTCGCCGGGTTCGACAGCCCGTTCTTGTATGAGGATTCTGCTGCATGAATCTTCTGGTGACGGGCGGGGCGGGGTTCATCGGCTCGGCCGTGGTGCGGCTGGCGGTGGCCCGCGGGCACGCGGTCGTCAACGTCGACAAGCTGACCTATGCCGCCTGCCTCGACAACGTGGCGAGCGTGGCGGACAGCCCGCTCTACGCCTTCGAGCTGGCCGACATCTGCGACCGCTCGGCGATGGACCGGATCCTCGCCGCGCACCGCCCCGACGCGATCATGCACCTTGCCGCCGAGAGCCATGTCGACCGCTCCATCGACGGGCCCGGCACCTTCATCGAGACGAACGTCACCGGGACCTACACGCTTCTGGAGGCCGCGCGGGCCTTCTGGACGGCGCAAGGCAAGCCCGAGGGCTTCCGCTTCCACCACATCTCGACCGACGAGGTCTACGGCACCCTTGGCGAGACGGGCCTCTTCACCGAGGACACGCCCTACGCGCCGAACAGCCCCTATTCCGCGTCGAAGGCCGCGTCGGACCACCTGGTGCGCGCCTGGCACGAGACCTACGGGCTGCCGGTCGTGCTGACCAACTGCTCGAACAACTACGGGCCCTACCACTTCCCCGAGAAGCTGATCCCGGTGGTGATCCTGAACGCGCTGGCGGGCAAGCCGATCCCGGTCTACGGGCAGGGCCTGAACGTGCGCGACTGGCTTTATGTAGAAGATCACGCCGAGGCGCTGCTGCTCGTGTGCGAGACCGGCGCGCTGGGGCGGAGCTACAACATCGGCGGCAACAACGAGCGGCGGAACATCGACCTGGTACGCACGATCTGCACACTGCTCGACGAACGCCGCCCCGCGGGTGCGCCGCATGACCGGCTGATCACCTACGTCACCGACCGCCCCGGCCACGACCTGCGCTACGCGATCGACGCGACGCGGATCCGGGAGGAGCTGGGCTGGTCGCCCTCGGTGACGGTGGAGGAGGGTCTGGCCCGCACGGTCGACTGGTACCTCGCCCACGAGGACTGGTGGCGCGCGCTGCAGGCCCGCGACGGCGTCGGGCAGCGGCTGGGCAAGGCGGGGTGACGGCATGACGGTCCTCGTCTTCGGCCGCACCGGCCAGGTGGCCACGGAACTGCAGGCGCTGGCCCCGGAGGTCACTGCGCTCGGCCGGGATAT
>NZ_JAAZQQ010000010.1 GCF_012395815.1 Roseicyclus persicicus | reverse complement strand
GTCGGCGGAAATCCACCCCTGGGCGTAGGCGATCTCGTCGGGCGAGCCGGTCTGCATGCCCTGGCGCTGTTCCAGCGTGCGCACGAAGTTGCCGGCGTCGAGCAGGCTTGCGTGGGTGCCGGTGTCGAGCCAGGCGAAGCCGCGGCCCATGCGGCTGACGCGCAAGGACCCGTCGGCGAGGTAGCTTTCGAGGAGGGTGGTGATCTCCAGTTCGCCGCGGGGCGAGGGCTGGACGTCGGCGGCGCGGTCGGGCGCCGAGGCGTCGAGGAAGTAGAGGCCGGTGACGGCGAAGCTCGAGGGCGGGACCTTGGGCTTCTCGATGATGGCGCGCACGGTGCCGTCCTCGGCGAAGTCGACCACGCCGTAGCGCTCGGGGTCGGCGACATGATAGCCGAAGACGGTGGCGCCCCAGGTCTGCACGCCGGCCTCGGTCAGGATCCGCGGCAGGCCGTGGCCGAAGAAGATGTTGTCGCCGAGCACCATGGCGGACGGCGCCCCGTTCAGGAACTCGCGGGTCAGCAGATAGGCCTGCGCGAGCCCCTCGGGCTTGGGCTGCACGATGTAGGTGAGGTGCAGGCCCCACTGGCTGCCGTCGCCGAGCGTGCGGATGAACTGGGCCTGGTCCTCGGGCGTGGTGATCACCGCGATGTCGCGGATGCCGGCCAGCATCAGCACGCTCAGCGGATAGTAGATCATCGGCTTGTCGTAGACCGGCAGGAGCTGCTTGGACACGCCGAGCGTGACCGGGTAGAGCCGCGTGCCGGAGCCGCCGGCCAGGATGATGCCCTTGCGCTGGGTCACGGGGTCGCTCCCTGTTGTCCGAGGTCATGCAGGATATCGCGCAAGCCCTGCCGCCAGTCAGGTCGGGGAATCCCGAACACGGCCGCGGTCGCGGAACAGTCCATCCGCGAGTTCGCCGGCCGCCGGGCGGGGGTCGGGTAGGCGCTGGTGGGGATGTCCTCGACGGCGCAGGCGAGCCCCGCGTCCGCGAAGATCGCGCGGGCGAAGCCGGCCCAGGAGGTGTCGGGCGCGCCCGAGAAGTGGTAGGTGCCGGACTTGCCCGGGTCGGCGATCAGCTGGTCCGCGATCGACAGGCAGGCCGCGGCGATGGCGCGGGCGGGGGTGGGCCCGCCGACCTGGTCGGCGACGATCGTCAGACGCTCGCGCTCGGCCCCGAGCCGCAGCATGGTCTTGACGAAGTTGTGGCCATGGGCCGAGACGACCCAGGACGTGCGCAGGATCGCGTGCGCTCCGCCCGCCGCGCGGGTGGCCTCCTCGCCCGCGAGCTTGGAGCGGCCATAGGCGCCGAGCGGCCCGGTCGGGTCCCCGGGCCGCCAGGGCGCCTCGCCGTCACCGGCGAAGACGTAATCCGTTGAGATCTGGACGAAAGGAATGCCGAGCGCGGCGCAGGCCTCGGCCATGGCGCCGGGGGCAGTGCCGTTGATGGTGGTGGCGAGCTCCTCCTCGCTCTCGGCCCGGTCGACGGCGGTATAGGCGGCGGCGTTGATCACGGCCGTGGGCCGATGCGCCCGGATCGCCGCGGCGCAGGCGGCGGGGTCGGCGAGGTCGGCCATATCCCGGCCGAGCGCAGTGACCTCCGGGGCCAGCGCCTGCAGTTCCGTGGCCACCTGGCCGGTGCGGCCGAAGACGAGGACCGTCATGCCGTCACCCCGCCTTGCCCAGCCGCTGCCCGAC
>NZ_JAAZQQ010000001.1 GCF_012395815.1 Roseicyclus persicicus | reverse complement strand
GCATGTGGTGCCGTCTCAAGGACTGGCGCAGGATCGCAACCCGCTATGACAAGCTCGCACGCAACTTCCTCGCAGCCGCCCAGATCGCCGCAGCCTTCATCTGGTGGATCAATTGAGTCCGGAGCCTAGGAGACGTAGGGTTGCCGCCGAATGACTGTGGATTCGCAGCCGAAAACTTGGTGAGCTATTAGGGCAGCGATCTTGGGCCAACTCTCCATGAGAAGCGACAAAGCCCGACGGATGTGTCGCCGACACCAAGAGCGTGAGATCGTGCGTCGAGCACCGATGTTCGGGAACACAACGTGCAGTCTTCGACCACGGCCAGAACACAGACCCGACGCACTTCTTTCCGCTTTTCGCTCGTGAAGTCCGAGTTCCAGTGGATGTTGCGCGCGTCCGGCAGCAACTTCGTTCTTCGTCCGCCAACGGCGCGCGTCGCCGGCCAACCGATGCTGGCCGCACCGTCCCGGTGCGGCCCCTGTTCTTTGATGGACTCGCCAACGTGGTCGATCGAGGCGACCGCCGGCCAGCTCCCGCGGAAGAGCTGCGTTCACGTCAAACTATTGATGCTTTAGTGGTGCCCGGGGGCGGAATCGAACCACCGACACGAGGATTTTCAATCCACTGCTCTACCCCTGAGCTACCCGGGCACGGGTTCGGGGGCTGTGTGGCGCCCCGTGGGTGAGCGGCGTTCTAGGGCCTCTGCGCGGGCCTGTCCATAGGGCACGCGGCACTTTTTTCGGCCCCCGGCGGTCAGTGCGGCGGGGGGTGCGACGGCGTGTCGGCGGGCTCCGCCGCGTCGGCGTCCTCGGGCGCGTCGGCGGGGATCGCGTAGGCGCCCGTCAGCCAGCGCGCGAGGTCCACGTCGGCGCAGCGGCGCGAGCAGAAAGGGCGGTAGCTGGGGGCGGTCTCCTTGCCGCAGATCGGGCAGGTCATGGCGGGCTCCGGTCGGTCAGGCGTCGGGCGCAGTATCGGCCGGGCTCCGCCGGGGTGCAACCGGCGGCGGGCGCAGGCTTGCCGCGGGCGGGGGCGGGGCGGTAGCAAGGACATCGAACAGCCGGGAGGGAGCGGGCGATGGCCGGAACGACGCGCAGGGCGGTGCTGGCGGGCGGGGCCGCGGCGGGGCTGGCGGCCTGCATGCCGGCCGCAGGGGGCGGCGGCGACGCGGGCGGGCTGGGGCCCGAATTCCGGCCGCAGCCGAACCCGGACTACGAGGCCTGGGTGACCGCCTTCCGCCAGCGGGCGCTGGCGCAGGGGATCACGGCGCAGACGCTCGACCGGGGCTTTCGCGGGCAGGGCTTCCTGCCGGGCGTGGTGGAGCGGGACCGGAACCAGACCGAGTTCCGCCGCTCGACCGAGGATTACCTGGCGCTGGTCGCCTCGGACGACGACCTGGCCACCGGGCGGGGCCGCGTCGGGCCGCAGCGGGCCGTGCTGGCCGCGATCGAGGCGGAGAGCGGCGTCGACCAGAACGTGCTGGCCGCGGTCTGGGGGCTGGAGACGCGGTTCGGCACGCGGCTGGGCGAGATCCCGGTGGTCTCGGCCACCTCGACGCTCGCTTGGGAGGGGCGGCGCGGGCGGTTCTTCGAGGCGCAGCTGGTCGCCGCCCTGCGCATCCTGCAGGCGGGCGACACCACGACCGACCGGATGGTGGGCAGCTGGGCTGGCGCGATGGGGCACACCCAGCTGATGCCGACGGTCTACGAGGAATACGCGGTGGATTTCGGCGGCGACGGGCGGCGCGAGATCTGGGGCGACGACCCGACCGACGCGCTGGCCTCAACGGCGGAATACCTGCGCCGGCACGGCTGGCGGCGCGGCCAGCCCTGGGGGCTGGAGGTGCACCTGCCCGCTGGCTTCGACACGGCCGCGACGGGGCGCGAACGGCGCCGGCCGGTCAGCGCCTGGGCGGCGGCGGGGGTAAGGCCCGCACGGGGCGGCGCGCTGCCCGATCCGGGCGAGGCGGCGATCCACGCGCCGGCGGGCGCGGGCGGGCCCGCCTGGATATTGTATCACAATTTCAACGTGATCCTGCGCTACAACCCATCCACGAACTACGGCATCGGGGTGGGCTACATGGCCGACCGGCTGGCCGGTGGCGGCCCGCTGACGCGGAGCTTCGGGCCGGACGAGACCGGGCTGACGCAGGCCGAGCGGCGCGAGCTGCAGGAACGGCTGAGCCGGGCGGGCTTCGATGCCGGCACGCCGGACGGGGTGATCGGGCGGCGCACCGAGGAGGCGATCCGCGGCTTCCAGGCGGCGCGGGGGCTGCCGGTGGACGGGCGGCCGTCGCCGGCGATCCTGGCGATGCTGCGCGGGGCATGAAGCAACAAAATCTCAAACGCTTGTGACGCAATCTTCATCTGAAACATGAAGACCGCCGACGCACCCGGCGCCCTCAGCCCACCGGCCAGAGGGTCGCCAGCGGCAGCCGGTCGCGCCTCTTCTGCAGCTCGTAGCAGCCCAGCGGCGTCCAGCCGGCCAGCACCACCTCGGCCCCGTCCTCGCGGAAGGCGCGGCGCAGCGCGTCCTCGATCACGCGGCGGTCCTTCTTGGGCATCGGCGCGAGGTCGAGCGTGACCTGCCCGCCCAGCCCCTTGACCCGCAGCACCCGCGGCAGGGCGCGGGCAAGCGCCAGGTTGGCCTTGAGCCCGGCGGCCAGCGAGGTGTCGGCGCCGGTGTTCACGTCGACGGCGATCAGCGCGCGGGTGGGTTCGACAAACGCAAAGGCCCCGCCCGGCAGCGCGATGCGGGAGCCGAGCGCCTCGGCGATGGCGTCGGCCACGCCGTGGGTCTCGAAGCAGCCGGGCGCGTCCACCACCTCGTCGGGGTCGGGGTCGGCCCAGTCGCGCCAGGCCAGCTCGTGCGCGTCGGGGGCGTCGACCAGGCATTCCGCCTCGCCCGCGGTGTCCGCCATCACGGCGGCGGCGAGGTCGCGCATGGCGGCGATGTCGGCCGCGAGCGCGTCGTCCTCGACCCCCTCGGCGGCCGAGCGCAGGATCAACCCGTGGCCCTCGGGCGCGCCCTCCATCGCGGCGTGGGCGATTTCCAGCAGCCGGTCGCGTTCCGCCTCGTCGCGGATGCGGCGCGAGATGTTCAGCCCCGGCGCCTCGGGCGTGACGATGGCGTAGCGGCTCTTGAACAACAGGCGCGTCGTCAACGGCACGGCCTTGCCCGGCTCGGCGGTGCCCGCGACCTGCACCAGCCGGCGCTCGCCCGGCGAAATCCCCTTGCCCGCGCGCAGATAGCCCTTTTCATCCCCGAGCGAGACGGTCAGCCCGCCCTGCCCCGGCATCGGCCGGTCGGCCACCGCGCGGAAGATCGCGCCGGGCATCGGCGCGGCGCCCTCGGGCGGGTCGATCAGGATGTCCTCCAGCCGGCCGTCGACCATCAGGGCGGCGGCGGCGCGGCCGCCCACATGATCCAGCAGAACGACGCGGCCCTTCATGGCTGCCTCCAGACGGGCCATCCCGCCGCCTGCAACAGCCCCGCGGTCTCGCTGAGCGGCAGGCCGACGATGGCGGTGTAGCTGCCCGAGATCCACGGGATGAACGCCCCCGCGGGCCCCTGGATGGAATAGCCGCCCGCCTTGCCCTGCCAGTCGCCGGTGGCGAGGTAGCCCTCGCGTTCCTCCCTGGACAGGCGCTTCATCTCGACGCGGGCCTCGACCACGCGTTCCCACAGCCGGTCGCCCCGGCGCAGGGCCAGCGCGGTGTAGACGCGGTGGCGGCGGCCCGACAGCAGGTCGAGGAAGCGGCGCGCCTCGTCCTCGTCGGCGGGCTTGCCCAGGATGCGGCGGCCCACGGCCACGGTGGTGTCGGCGCAGAGCACGATGTCGTCGGGGCCGGCGGCGATCGCCGCGGCCTTGTCGCGGGCGACGCGGGCGCAATAGGCGCGCGGCACCTCGCCCCGGCCCGGGTCCTCGTCGATGTCGGGGGGCGTGATGGCGTTGGGGGTGATCCCGAGCACCGCCAGCAATTCCTTGCGGCGCGGGCTGCCCGAGCCGAGGATCAATCTGGGTGTCTGTGCCATGGCGCCCTGTCCAGCCGGGTGCCGGCCGCATTCCGCGCGCGGCGCGAAACGCTTACCCGCACGGCGCGAAGCCGCGGCTTCGCGCTACTTGAAGCGATAGTTGATCCGCCCTTTCGTCAGGTCGTAGGGCGTCATTTCCACCTGAACCCGGTCGCCGGCCAGAACCCGGATGCGGTTCTTCCGCATCTTGCCTGCCGTGTGCGCGATGATCTCATGGCCATTGTCCAGCTCGACCCGGAACGTCGCGTTCGGCAGGAGTTCCTTCACGACACCAGGAAATTCGAGCATTTCTTCCTTGGCCATGGTCACTCCTTGGTTGCGCACCCCCATGGTGCGGCTGGCGCTAAATGCGCCCGGTCGGGTCGATTTTCAAGGCAAAACTGCGCATCAGCCCCGTTGCACGGCGCGGGCGGCGCTTTCGGGCCAATGGGCGTGGTTGAAGACGGCGCCCTCGGCCCGGACCCGCGCGACGGCGGACAGGTCGATCTCGGCCCGGACCCAGCCCGGGGCGTTCAGCGCGCCCTCGGCGATCACGCCCGTGGGCGGGAAGCCCAGGTCGGGCGGGCCGTAGATCGCGGCGGCGCCTACGTTCTCGTCGACGGCGGGCGACCAGCGGGCATCGCCGACGGTGGGCGACTGCACCACGACGCACTGGTTTTCCAGCGCGCGGGCCATGGCGCCGATGCGGACGCGGGAATAGCCCGCCAGCGCGTCGGTGCAGGACGGCACCAGCAGGATCTCGGCGCCCTGTTCGGCCAAGTTGCGGGCCAGCAAGGGAAATTCGGCGTCGTAGCAGATCAGGACGCCGAGCCGGCCAAGGGGCGTGTCGAACACCCGGAGCGGCCCGCCCGGCACGACATGCCAGTGCTCGCGCTCGAAGCGGGTCATCACCTGCTTGTCCTGGTGACCCAGCGGCCCGTCGGGGCCGAACAGGCCCGCGCGGTTCACCGGGCGGTCGCCGCCGTCCCAGACCGGGCCCGAGGGGGCGAGGATGTGGCAGCGGTGTTTCCGGGCGAGATCCGCCATCAGCGCATCGGCGGCGGGCGCGTGGCGCGCGGCGGCGTGAAGGCTGGCCTCCAGCTCGGCGGCGGCGGCCGGGCCATCCAGCGCCGCCAGCTCCATCCGGCCGTATTCTGGAAAGACGAGGAGGTCGGCCTGCGCGTCCGCCACCCAGGCCGCCATCTTGGCGGCATGGGCGTCGAAGCTGGCGACGGGGTCGAGCGGATAGGCGGCGGCGGCGATCTTCACAGGCGCTTGATCCAGAACTGAAGGGGTTTCTCGGTCTGCTCCGCCGCGCCGATGTCGCGCCAGCGGAAGCGCGCAACGGCGCCGGGCACCGGCGCGTAGCCGAAGCGGCGCCAGACCGGGTCGAGGGGCTGGTATGTGGCGGGGCGCAGGGGGTGGTCGTCGGGGCGGATCACGCCGCAGAAGGTGGCATGGGTGAACCCCAGCGCGCGGGCATGGGCCTCGCGGCGGGCAAAGAACGCGCGGTAGGCGCCCTGCCCTCTGTAGTCGGAAAGAAGAACGGATTCAGCGAGATAAAAGACGTTCTTCACGTCCTGCGTGAAGTTCGACAGCGCCCCGGCGAACTCCTCCGCATGGTCGGCCAGCGGCATGGCCGTCGAGGCGCCGACCATGCGCCCCCCGTCATGGGCCGCCACGAGGATCGTGTCGCCCTGCGCGTAGCCGGCCAGGTAGCCGCGTTCGTAGTCGAGGTCGCCGTCGTAGAGGTAGGGCCAGTCGCGGAACACCGCGATGCGCAGCCGCGCGAGGTCGTCGACCACCCCGGCGATGGCCGCGCCCCGGTAGTCGCGAAAGCCCAGGCTCATGCCGAGACCTGGGCGATCCAGTCGGCAAGGTTGTAGTAGGTCACGATGCGGGCGATCTGCCCGTCGCGCACGGTGAAGAAGCCGCCGGCGGGCAGCGTGTAGCCCTGCCCATGGGCGGGCGGCAGGCCCTTGTCGGTGGAAAGATATGTCCCGTGCACCGTGAATTCCGCCGCGGCGCGGCTGCCGTCGGGGGTGGCCATGATCACCATGTCGTCCAGCCGCTCGGCGTAGCAGCGGGCCATGTGGTCGCAGAAGGCGCGGAAGGCCACGGTGCCACGGCGCACCTGCCCCTCGTTCACGTGGTGGGCCACGTCGGGGGCGAGGCAGGCGATCATCCCGTCGATGTCGCCGTCGTTGAAGGCGCGGTAGTAGCGGGTGATGAGGGTGATGGTATCGGTCATGCAGCCGATCATAAGTGCGTTGCACGGCGGACGGAAGACACGGACGCGCGGCTTGACAGCGGCCCCGCCCCTGCCCTAGACGCGCCCCAGGCCGCAGACGCCCGCCGCCCGCCGACATCCCGTCACGGTGAAGTTCTGCCTCCGACCGAACGATCTCATCCACGGCACCTGTCGCGCGGATGGCAATGCGGGCCCCGTCCAATCCTTGCGCGACCCGAGCCAGGAGGATCACGGGGTCATGTCATCCCATCCGACACATCACACTGACGGGCCAGGCGCCCGATCCCGCACGCAGCCCGACCTGCCAACGCTGGCCGAGGCCAAGGCCGCGGCCAAGCGCCTGCGCGAGGAGCGGCTTGCGGCCGGGCAGCCGCTTGCCCACGGGACCGCGCTGGACATCGTCGCCCAGGCGCATGGGTTCCGCGACTGGAACGCGATGGCCGCCGCCATCCACGGCAACGGGCCGGAGGGGTGGCAGGCCGGCGCCCGCGTGACCGGGCGCTACCTGTCGCAGCCGTTTTCCGCGACGGTCCTTGCCGTCGAGGCGCTACGGCCGGGTTGGGTGCGGCTGGTGCTCGATCTCGACGAGGCGGTGGACGTCGTCACCTTCGCCAGTTTCTCGAACTTTCGCAAACGGGTGCGCGTGGACGTGGGACCGGCAGGGCATTCGCACGAGCGCACGTCGGACGGCATCCCGCATCTGGTGCTGGACCGCTGAGGACGCGCCGGGGGCCGGCGGTCAGCCCGTTTCGGTCGGTTCGCCGAAGCGGGCGATCATCCGCCCGATGATCTGGTCGCGGGCCTGCCGGTAGGCGGCGAGCTTGGCCTCGCGGGTCTCGCCCAGCCCGGTGGGGTCGAGGATGGGCCAGTATTCCACATCCAGGTGGAAATGGCGCGTCAGTTCGAGCGCGTGGCGCTGGCTGGCCGGCGACAGCGCCACGATCAGGTCGAAGCCCGACAGGTCGTCGCCCCATTGCTCCATCTCGTCGAAGCTGCGGACGCGGTGGCGCTGCAGCTCCACGCCCAGCTCGGCGCAGACGGTGACGGCGAATCCGTCGATCTCCAGGTCGTTCTTGACGCCGGCCGACTGCACGTAGGCGCGGTGGCCGTAGAATTTCTTCATCAGCCCCTCGGCCATGGGGGACCGCGTCGCGTTGTGGTCGCAACAGAACAGCACCGAGGAGGGGAAACCGGCCGACAAGACGCCCCTCAGCCCCCGAAATGCAGGACGCAGATGAGGGTAAAGAGGCGGCGCGCGGTGTCGGTGTCGACCTCGGCCTTGCCGTCGAGCCGTTCCTGCAGGATGCGCGCGCCCTCGTTGTGGATGCCGCGGCGGGCCATGTCGATGGCCTCGATCTGGCTGGGCGGCAGGCGTTTCACGGCGTCGTAGTAGCTTTCGCAGATCTGCCAGTAGTCCTTGACCACCTGCCGGAACGGCGACAGCGACAGGTGGAACTCGGCCGCGTCCTGCCGGTCCTCGGTGTTGACGTCGAAGACCAGCCGCTTGTCGCGGATCGCCAGGGTCACGTGGTAGGGGCCGGGCGGCACCTCGCGGCCGTCGCGGTCGGGGATGGCGAAGGAGTTTTCCTCCAAGAGGTCGAAGATGGCGACCTTGCGCTCCTGCTCGATCTCGGGGGTGGGGGCGGGCATCCCCGCCATGTCGATGTCGATCTGGCTGATGTGCATGGTCATGCGCCCTCCCCGTCCCCGGCGGTCCGGTTCAGCCGGTCGAGCCGCGCCCGCACGGACAGGCCGTGCGCCTCGAGGCTCTCCGACCGCGCCAGCGTCTCGGCCGCCGGTCCGATGGCGGCCAGCGCCGCCGGTGTCATCTGCGCCAGCGTGGTGCGTTTCATGAAGTCGAGCACGCTCAGACCCGACGAAAAGCGGGCCGACCGCGCCGTGGGCAGCACGTGGTTCGGCCCGCCGATGTAGTCGCCGATCGCCTCGGGCGTCCAGCGCCCGAGGAAGATGGCGCCGGCATGGGTGATGCGGGCGCTGAGCGCCTCGGGGTCGGCGACGCACAGCTCCAGGTGCTCGGGCGCGATCCGGTCGCTGAGCTCGGCCGCCTCGGCCAGATCGCGCACGGTGACGACGGCGCCGTAGTCGCGCCAGCTGGCCCCCGCGATGGCGCGGCGCTCCAGCGTCTCCAGCCGCTTGTCGACGGCGGCGGCCACGGCGCGGCCGAAGCCCTCGTCGTCGGTGATGAGGATCGACTGCGCGCTTTCGTCGTGCTCGGCCTGCGACAGGAGGTCGACGGCGATCCAGTCGGGGTCGTTGTCGGCATCCGCGATCACGAGGATTTCCGACGGCCCGGCGATCATGTCGATCCCGACCTTGCCGAAGACCCGGCGTTTCGCCGCGGCCACGTAGGCGTTGCCGGGGCCGGTGATCTTGTCCACCGGCGCGATGGTGGCGGTGCCGTAGGCCAGCGCGGCGACGGCCTGCGCGCCGCCGATGCGGTAGACGGTCTCGACCCCCGACAGGTGGGCGGCCAGCAGGACCAGCGGGTTCACGCGGCCCCCCGGCGTGGGGGCGCACATCACCAGCCGCTCCACCCCCGCGACGGCGGCGGGGATCGCGTTCATCAGGACTGAGGAGGGGTAGGAGGCGAGGCCGCCGGGGACGTAGAGGCCCGCCGCCGACACCGGCGTCCAGCGCCAGCCCAGCGTCGCGCCCTCGGGGTCGGTCCAGCGCGCGTCCTCGGGGCGCTGGCGGACGTGGTAGGCGCGGATGCGCTCGGCGGCCAGTTCGAGGGCGTCGCGCTCGGCCGCCGGCACCTCGTCGATCGCGGCGGCGATCTCCTCGGGGCTGAAGGCCAGCGTCGCGGGCGTGAGCGACAGCCGGTCGAAGCGTTCGGTCAGCTCGATCACCGCCGCGTCGCCGCGTTTGCGGACATCGGCGATGATGCCGGCGACGATGTCGTCGACCTCGGGCGCATCCTCGCGCTTCATCTCCAGAAGGGCGGCGAAGCGCGGGGCGAAATCCGCGTCCCGGCTGTTCAGGAAAACTGGCATCAGGGGTCCCATTCTTGCACGCGCGCGCCCCCTCTACCCTCTCCGGGCGCGCGGGTGAAGCATCCATTCCGCCGCGCCGGGCGGGCGTTGACCGGCGTCAATGGCCCGTTCCGCGGGGCGCCTAGGATGGCGGCTGCGGGTCCCGCCGTCGGGAAACGGAGGGGCCGAGACGCAACCGGGATGCCCGAGGAGGAGGACCCCATGACCAAGTTCTGTCTGATGGCCGCCGTGTCGCTGGCCCTGACCGCCGGCGCGGCGCAGGCGCAATCGGCCGCCGGCGCCGAGGAATACGCCCGCGCCTGCGCAACCTGCCACGGCCTGACCGGCCACGGCGACGGGCCGCTGGCCGAATACATGAGCGTGGCGGTGCCCGACCTGACCACGATCTCGGCCGGCAACAACGGCGAGTTCCCGCTGCTGGACATCATCCACGTCATCGACGGGCGCACCGGCGTGCGCGGCCATGGCAGCATGATGCCCGTCTGGGGCGACCGCTTCGAGGCGAGTGCCGCCTCGGAGGCCGGCGACTACGGCGCCGAGGTCATGGTGCGGGGCCGCATCCTCGCGCTGGCGACCTTCCTCGAGGCGATCCAGCAGCAGTGACCGCCCGGTCCTGGCCCCGCCGGGTGCGGGGTCAGGCGGGGGCGTAGGCAAGGCGGATCACCCCGCCCCCGAAGCGCCGCCCGGACAGGAGGCGCAGGGCCGGCACCGGGCCGGCGAAGAACGGCGTCCCGCCGCCCAGCACGACCGGGTGGAGGTAGAGCCTGTATTCGTCGATGAGCCCGAGGCGCGACAACTGCCCGGCAAGGTCCGGGCCGCCGACGCCGATCTCGCCCCCGGGCCCGGCCTTGAGCCGCCGCACGAAGCCGGGCAGGTCGGGGCCCGCCAGTGCCGCGTTCGGCCCGACCGCGGCAAGGCTGCGGGACACCACCCATTTCGGTTGGCCGCGCCACGCCGCGGCGAAGGCGCGCTCCCGGTCGGTCCAGCCGGTCTGGTCCGTGTCCCAGTAGCGCATGATCTCGTAGAGGCGCCGCCCGTAGAGGCAGCCCGCCGCACGGGCGACCTGTGCGGTCCAGTGGTCGAACAGCTCGGCGCCGGGCCCGAAGGCGTCGTGGTCGACGTAGCCGTCGAGGGACACGTTCATGGCGTAGACGAGGCGAGCCAGCGGCGGGTCTCCCGTCAGGGCGCGTCGAGGTCGCGCACGAGGATCAGGTCGTCGGTGAAGCGGGTGCCGTCGCGCATGGCGCGCGGCATCACGCCCACGCGGCGGAACCCCGCGCGCTCGTAGGCGGCGATGGCCGGCGCGTTCCAGTCGGCCACCTCCAGTTCCAGCTGCACCAGCCCCTCGGCCCGGGCGGCCCCGGCCAGCGCCAGCATCAGGGCGACCGCACGGCCCTGCCCGCGCGCCTCGGGGCGGAGGTAGACGGCGATCACCTCGGCCCGGTGCGCGGCGCGGGTGGCCCCGCGGCGGGCGAAGCTGGCGGTGCCGACGAGGCGGGCGCCGTCGAACAGGCCCAGCGTGTGCATGGCGGACAGCCAGGCGCGGATCTCGCGCTCGGATTTCACGGCCCATTCCTCGTGGGTGGAGCCGAAGGCCCGGGGGGCGGCGCGCAGCATGTCCAGCCGGATCTCGCGGAACCGCGCCCAGTCGGCGGGTCCGAGCCGGCGGATCGTCATTCCGGGTGGCTCGGGGTCTTGCCCGAGGGGGCCGCGTAGGGCTTCGTCACGTCGCGCAGCGTGACCTCCAGCGCCTCGACCTCGACCGCGATGGCGCCGTCGCCGGCCAGCAGGAGGGTGATCGTGCCGGTGCCGTCCTCGCCCGGCGCCCAGTCGAGCGCGAGCAGCGACAGCACGAGGTCGCGGTCGCCACGGTCCAGGCCCTGGGTCGAGACGCGCAGTGCGTCCTCGATCGCCAGCACCGCCTGCACCCGCTCGGGCGCGCGGCCGGGCACCCTGTCCTCCCAGCGGAAGCGGTTCACCAAGAGCGCGAAGCGGCGGCGGCGGCGGTCCCAGCGCATCTCGCCGATCGGAAAGATGGCGTCCTGCACCAGCGTCGAGATAACCTTGACATCATCGCCATCCAGCGCGCGGAGCGCCACCGGCCCCTCGCCGCGGGCGTCCTCGAAGCGGGCGTCCTCACCCATCGCCCTTCACCCGTTCGATATGGGCGCCGACATTGCCCAGCTTTTCCTCGACCCGCTCGTAGCCGCGGTCGAGGTGGTAGACGCGGCTGACCACCGTCTCGCCCTCGGCGGCAAGCCCCGCCAGGATCAGCGAGACCGAGGCCCGCAGGTCGGTCGCCATCACCGGCGCGCCCTTGAGCCGCTGCACGCCCGTGACCCGCGCGGTGCCGCCGTGCACGTCGATGCGCGCGCCCATGCGCATCAGCTCGGGCGCATGCATGAAGCGGTTCTCGAAGATGGTTTCCTCCAGCACCGAAGTGCCCTCGGCGAGGCAGAGAAGCGCCATCATCTGCGCCTGCAGGTCGGTGGGGAAACCCGGGAAGGGCTCGGTGCGGACATCGACGGCGCGGATCGGGCCGCCCTGCCGCGCCACCTTGAGGCCGCGGTCGGTTTCCGTGACCGTGACGCCCGCGGCATCCAGCTTTTCGGCGAAGGCCGCCACCAGGTCCATCCGGCCGCCCATCAGCTCCACCTCGCCGCCGGCGATGGCGGGGGCCAGCATGTAGGTGCCCAGCTCGATCCGGTCGGTCACGACCGGATGGGTTGCGCCGTGCAGGCGGTCGACGCCCTCGATCGTGATCTCGGATGTGCCCTCGCCCTCGATCCGGGCGCCCATCTTGCGCAGGCAACGGGCGAGGTCGACGATCTCGGGCTCGCGCGCGGCGTTCCTCAGCACCGTGGTGCCCTTGGCGAGCGTGGCCGCCATCAGCGCGTTCTCGGTCGCGCCGACCGACACCAGCGGGAACTCGATCACCGCGCCCTTCAGCCCGCCCGGCGCCGCGGCGTGGACATAGCCGTCGCGCAGCTCGAGCTCGGCCCCCATCGCCTCGAGCGCCTTGAGGTGCAGGTCCACGGGCCGCGCCCCGATGGCGCAGCCGCCCGGCAGCGAGACGATGGCGCGGCCGTCCCGCGCCAGCATCGGCCCGAGCACGAGGATCGAGGCGCGCATCTTGCGCACGATGTCGTAATCGGCGGTGTGGTTGTTCAGCCCGTGCGAGGACAGCGCCAGCACCCGGCCTTCGTTCAGCGCCTGCACCTCGGCGCCCAGCGACTGCAAGAGCGTCGTCATGGTGCGGATGTCCGACAGCCGCGGCGCGTTGGTCAGCGTCAGCGGCTCGTCGCTGAGCAGCGTCGCGGGCATCAGCGCGAGGCAGGCGTTCTTGGCGCCCGCGATGGGGATCTGCCCCGACAGCGGGCCATTGCCCCTTACCACGATCCGGTCCATCGCCCCTGCCCTTCCGCCTGCCTGCTCATGCCTCGCCGGGTTCGTCCGGCGTGTCGTCCGCGTCATCCGTGGCGCGCGCCCGCGCCTGCGCCTTGCGCCGCGCGAGGTTCGCCTTGAGCGCCGCCTTCAGCCGCGCGGCACGGTCGTCCGCCGCGGGTTTGCCTTGCGTCTTTTCTGCGCCCTGCCGTGCCATGCGGCCCGGTTTACCCGTCCTCGCCCGGGGCGTCCAGATTGCGCTTGCATGGGGGGGCGGATGCTTTTAAGGAGCGCCACGTCGCTGCCGTAGCTCAGTGGTAGAGCACTCCCTTGGTAAGGGAGAGGTCGAGAGTTCAATCCTCTCCGGCAGCACCACCTTCCCCTTGAAATGCTGTGTGTCGCGGCCCCGCCGGGCCGGCGCGATCCGTCGCGCGCCGACGTGCGGGCGGCGCAGGCGCGGCACCGGCGGTGACTCGCCGATGGCCGGCCCCGGGGCCCGCACGGGTCGACCCCGGACCGGCATGGGAAAAGGCCGCGCCCGGAGGCGCGGCCCGACATGGCCCCGGAACAGGACCCGGCGCGATCAGCCGGCGGCGAGGCAGTCCTCGAAGGCGGCGGCCATGCCGCGCAGGAGGTCGGCGTAAAGGTCGGGGCCGGGGGTCAGGCTGGCGCCGATCGGGTCGATCACGCCCACCCGCACCCCGGTGCCGCCGAACACCGCGTCCACCAGGCCGCGGTTGAACTGCGGCTCGGCAAAGACGCAGGCGATGCCTTGGGACGCGACCAGGTCGCGGATCTCGGCCACCCGCGCGGGCCCGGGGTCCGAGGCGTCCGACAGGCTGATCGCGCCCGCCGCCTCGATGCCGAAGCGGGCCTCGAAGTAGTGGTAGCCGTCGTGGAACACGATGAAGCCGCCCGACAGCGGCGCCAGGCGGCCCGCGATCTCGGCCTCGAGCGCGGCCAGGCCCTCGCGGCCGGCGGCGGCGTTGGCGGCATAGGCGGCGGCGTTGTCGGGGTCGATCCGCGACAGCTCGGCCGCGATGGCGTCAAGCCACAGCGCCGCGTTCACCGGGTCGAGCCAGCCATGCGGATCAAAGGCGCCGTGGGCGTGATCGTCGTGGGCGTGGTCGTCGTGGTCATGCTCCTCGTGGTCATGATCGTGATCGTGATCATGGTCGTCCGCGCCGTGCGCGTGATCGTCGCCATGGGCGTGCTCATGCGCCTCGAAGGTGGCCCCCTCGCGGAAGGCCAGCTGCAGCGTGCCCTCCACCTCCATCAGCTCCAGCCGCGCCGCGCCGCCCGCCAGCGTGCCGATCGCCTCGCCCAGCCACGGCGTCAGCCCCTCGCCGACCCAGACCACCAGCTCGGCCTCCTGCAACGCCCCCGCCTCGGACGGCCGCAACGCGTAGGCATGTGGCGAGGCGCCGGGCGGCAGGATCAGGTCGGGCGTGCCCACCCCCGCCATCACCTGCGCCACCAGCGCGTGGACGGGGGCGATGTCGACCGCCACCCGCGGCACATCGGCCAGCGCCGGGGCGGACAGGACGATCGGCAGGGCGGTCAGGCAGGGGAAGATCGGCGCGCGCATGGGCTCCTCGCATGTGATAACATAACAGGTTGCGGCGCTTGTTACGGGTTATGGAATAACATATCAAGGGGGCATGACGGACCACCCCGCCCCGCCCCCGCCCGAGACCATCGGGTTCCAGCGCCACGACCACAGCGCCTGCATCGCGGGCACCGTGGCGGCGGTGGCCGCGCGCTGCGCCGAGGAAGGGCTGCAGCTGACGCCGGTGCGCCGGCGGGTGCTGGAGATCCTGTTGCAGAGGCACCGGGCGATCGGGGCCTACGAGATCCTCGACACGCTGCGCGAGGAGGGGCTGGGCTCGCAGCCGCCGGTCGCCTACCGGGCGCTGGAGTTCCTGACGAAACACGGCTTCGCGCACCGGATCGAGGGGTTGAACGCCTTTGCCGCCTGCACCCACCCCGGCCACGACCACGACGCGGCCTTCCTGATCTGCAGCGGCTGCGGCGCGGTGGCCGAGGCGCCGGTGGAACCCGCCCGCGCGGCGCTGCAGGAAACCGCCGAGGCCGCGGGCTTCACCATCCGCCGCACCGTGCTGGAGGCCGAGGGGCTGTGCCCGAACTGCACGGCGGACGCCGCGCGATGAGCCTTGTAACCCTTGCCGGCGTCGGCGTCCGCTTCGGGGCCCAGACGGTGCTCCACGACGTAGATTTCCACATCGAGCGGGGCGAGATCGTCACCATCGTGGGGCCGAACGGGTCGGGCAAGTCCACGCTCCTGCGGGTGCTGATCGGGGCGCAGCGGCCGAGCGCGGGCCGCGTGACGCCCGCGCCGGGGCTGCGGGTGGGCTACGTGCCGCAGAAGCTGCACATCGACCCGACCCTGCCCCTGACCGTGCGCCGCTTCCTCGACCTGCCCCGCCGCATCCCCGACGCCGTGGCCGCCGAGGCGCTGGCGCAGGCCGGCGCGGGCGAGCTGGGGCTGCGGCAGATGGCGGACCTGTCCGGCGGGCAGTTCCAGCGCGTGCTGCTGGCCCGCGCGATCCTGAGCAGGCCCGACCTCCTGATCCTCGACGAGCCGACGCAGGGGCTGGACCAGCCCGGCTCGGCCGCCTTCTACCGGCGCATCGCCGAGGTGCGGGCCGAGCTCGGCTGCGCGGTGCTGATGGTCAGCCACGAGCTGCACGTGGTCATGGCGGCCTCGGACCGTGTGATCTGCCTGAACGGCCACGTCTGCTGCGCCGGACACCCCGAACAGGTCGCATCGGCCCCGGAATACCGGGCGCTGTTCGGCACCGGCACGCAAGGGGCGCTGGCGCTCTACCGGCACGAGCACGCCCACAGCCACGATCACGACCACCCGAACCCGCACACCCACGAGGCGGCGGAATGACCGGCTTTCTGGACGATTTCCTGATCCGCGCGACCCTCGCCGGCATCGGCGTGGCGCTGGCGGCGGCGCCCCTGGGCTGCTTCATCGTCTGGCGGCGGATGGCCTATTTCGGGGACGCGACGGCCCATGCGGCGATCCTGGGCGTGGCGATGGCGCTCGCGTTCAACCTGTCGATCATGCTGGGCACGCTGGTGATGGCGCTCGCCATGGCGATGGCGGTGTCGACCCTGTCGGGGCGGGGCCGCGCGGTGGACACGCTTCTGGGCGTCATGTCCCACTCGGCACTGGCGGCGGGGCTGGTGGCGGTGTCGCTGCTGCAGGGCGTGCGGATCGACCTGTCGGCCTACCTGTTCGGCGACATACTCGCCGTGGGGCGGCTGGACCTGGCCGTGATCTGGGGCGGCGTGGCGCTGGTCTTGGGGCTGGTCTGGGCCCGGTGGTCGGCGCTCCTGACCGCCACGCTGTCGCCCGATCTCGCCACGGCGGCGGGGATCGACCCGCGGCGCGAGCAGCTGATCCTGACGCTGGCGCTGGCCGTGGTGGTGGCCGTGGCGATCAAGGTGGTGGGCGCGCTGCTGATCGCGGCGCTGCTGGTGATCCCGGCGGCGGCGGCGCGGGTGTTCTCGGCCACGCCGGAGGGGATGGCGCTGCGGGCCTCGGCGATCGGGGCGGGCTCGGCGCTGGTCGGCATGGGCGCGGCCTGGCGCTTCGACACGCCGGCGGGGCCGTCGATCGTCTGCGTGGCGGCGGCGGTCTTCGCCGCCTCGGCGCTGGTCGACCTGGCGCGGCGGGCCGCCTAGGACGCGCAGGCCGCGCCGCCCGGGTGCTGCGCGGCGATGCCGAAATCGGAGGGGTTCACCAGCCGCGCCGCGCCGACGACGCCGGCTGCGTGGGCGATGGAGGCCGCCCCATCGGACACCAGCGCGGCGGGCGTGACCGTGACGCCGGTGCCGACATAGCGGTTGACCCGCGTCGGCAGCAGGCGCGGCGGCATCGCGACCACCCTGCCCTGCCCGTCGCGCACCAGATCGGTGTAGAGGATCGCCCCCGTGCGGCGGTCGAGGCTCCACTGCGAGGACAGGAAGTTGCCGAGGCTGTAGGCGACGAAGCCGCGGCGGCCATCGGCGGCGGTGATCTCCTCGACCGGCTGCAGGACATGGGGGTGCGCGCCGATGACGGCGGCGGCGCCGGCCTCGATGGCGGCGCGGGCGAGGCGGCGCTGCTGGGCGTCGGGGGTGCGGCTGTATTCCTGTCCCCAGTGCGGCAACAGGATCACGGCGTCGATGGCCGGATCGGCGGCCAGCTGCGCGATCAGGGACGGCACCGAGGGGCTGCCACCGTAGCAGCGCAGCGCCTGCGCGGCGGGGTCGGGCAGGCCGTTGACGCCCCAGGTGCAGGCCAGAAGCGCGACGCGGCCCACGGGCGTCTGCACGGTGCTGTGCCAGGGGCCCGCGCCGCCGCGGGGCACGGTGCCCGTGGCCCGCAGGCCGGCGGCGGAGAGCGCCTCGAGCGTGCGGTCGACGCCGAGCGGGCCGCGGTCGAGCGCGTGGTTGTTCGCGGTCTGGGCCACGTCGACGCCCGCGCCGGCCAGCGCCGCGGCGAAGGAGGGGTGGGCGTTGAACTGCGGGTAGTCGCTGTAGACGCGGCCATCGGCGGGGGGCGCGGCGGTGCCCGCGTCGCGGCCGCCGGGCAGCACGTCGCGGGCGATGGGGGTTTCGAGGTTGGCCACGGTCACGTCGGCGCGGCGCAGGAACGGGGCGACGGGGGCCAGCGCGGGGGCAAAGCCGTCGGGGCGGCCGGCGGCGTCCTGCTGGATCAGGCCATGGGCCATCACGTCGCCCGCGAAGGCGAAGGTGGCGGCGCCGGGGCGGAAGATGCCGGCCTCGGCGCAGATCGGGCCGCCTCCTCCGGGGGCGGGCCCCGTCGTCGGCGTGCAGGCGGCAAGCAGGGCCGCGAGGGCAAGCGGGGCGCGGGTCATCCAGCGCAGGACCATCGGGGGCGGGCCTCCTGTCGGCGTTGGCAAAGCCTCGCCCGGGCGCCGCCCGCCGGTCAACCCTCGGAACCGGGGGGGCGCAGCCAGCCGTCGGCGAACCCCACCCGGTCGCAGCCCGCCAGCGGCAGGAGCCGGTCAAGCTCGGCTTCGAGCCGGCCCTGCCGCCCCTGCCCCCAGCGCACCCCGGCCTCGGGCCAGAGCGCGCGGACCTTCAGCGCGCCCGCCTGCCGGTCGGCGGCCATGTCGATCCGGCCGACGATGCGGTCGCCCTCCAGCAGCGGAAAGACGTAGTAGCCATAGCGGCGCTGCGGTTCGGGGACGAAGATCTCGATCCGGTAGCAGAAGCCGAAGAGCCGCTCGGCCCGCTTGCGGTCGCGCAGGCTGGGGTCGAAGGGGCTGAGGACGCGCAGGCGGCCGGGCGGCTCGGGCAGGTCGGCCAGCCGGTCCAGCGTGTCGGGGCGGATCAGCACGCGGCGGGGCGCGCCGTCGGCGCAGGCGATCTCGGCCTCGGCCACGCGGCCCTCGGCCAGCGCGCGGGCGGCCCAGTCCTTGGCCTCGGCCGGCGTGATCAGGGCCCAGAACGCCGCCAGTTCCCCCGAGGTGGCAAAGCCCAGCCGGTCGAGCGCGCCCTCGCAGGCCCAGTCGACGATGGCCGCGTCGGGCAGATGCGCATCGAGGTGTTCGGGCGGGATCACCCGCTCGGTCAGGTCGTAGAACTTTCGGAACCCCTCGCGCCGGGTGATCGCCAGATCGCCGCAGCGCCAGAGGTATTCCAGCGCGGTCTTGGACGGGTGCCAGTCCCACCAGCCGGTGGATTTCTCGGCCCGCGCCTCGCCGATCTCGGCGGAATGGACGGCGCCGTGGTCGGTGACATGGCGCAGCACGGTCTCGATCTCGGCATGGAAGGCGCTGCCCTGCCAGTCGTTCCAGCGCGCGCGCAGCCGGTCGCGATCGCGGGCGAAGCGCAGGCGCCAGTGCGGGAAGAAGGCCACCGGGATGACGCTCGCGTCATGGGTCCAGTGCTCGAAGGTGGCGCGGTCGCGGTCGTTCAGGCGGCGGAGCGCGTCGGGCCGGTAGGACGGGCGGCGCGACCACAGGATCAGGTCATGCGCGCGGGCCAGCGTGTTCACGCTGTCGACCTGCACGAAGCCGAGGCGGTGGATCAGCGCGGCAAGTTCGGCGCCCTTGCCGGGGCCCGCCGGGCGGTCCGTCAGGGCGTGGGCGTCGAGGAAGAGCCGCCGCGCGGCGGCATTGTCGATGCGGTGCATGTCGGCCCTCCGGGCGGGCATCCTTGGGCCTCGGCGGGGGATTGGCAAGGCGCTTCGACGGGGACGAGCCAGCCGCGGTAGCGCACGATCAGCGCCCCGGTCAGCGGCGCGTGGATCGCCACGTCGAAGCGGAAGCGGCCGTCCTCGGCGGTCTCGCGCGCGTGGCTGACGGGCAGCGCCCAGGCCGGCAGCGGCAGGGGGCCCGCGCGGGCGGCGCTGACCGGGAAGTGCAGGGCGCCGTCGGCGACGGCGAGCCCGAGGGTGAAGGTCACCGGGCCGAAGCGTTCGGTCATCGCGCCGCCCTCGGGGCGCAGGACGGAGCGGAACCGGCGCGGGCCGAAGCGGCGCTCCCACAGCTCACGGTCGCCCTCGCGGCTTTTCAGGACGGTGACGGGCACGTCGCGGCCCGCGGGCGGAAAGCGGAACAGCAGCGCGATCAGCCCGGGCCAGGCGCCGCGGCCGCGGGTGATGTCGGCCCGGCCCGTGAGGCGGAGATCAGCCAGCGTGGCGTGGCTGTCCCGCACCGCCGGGGGCAGGCCGTCGAAGGCCGGTCCGAGGAGCGCGGGAAAGAGCGGCGCGCGCGGGGTTTCGTCGCGGTCGGTGGTGACGGCGAGGTCGGACAGGGCGGCGGCGAAGGACGCCAGCGGCAGTTCGGCCAGCGCCGGGCGCGCGCCGGGCGGGATCGCCGGGGCGTCGCGCAGGAGGGCGCGGACCGGCAGGGCGGGGATGAAGGGCCCCTCGCCCGCCTCGGCGAGCAGCCGCCAGCGCCGGGTCACCCCCTGCCCTGCGCGGCGCCCCGTGACCTCGACCACCATCCCGCCGCGGTCGCTGCCGAAGGGCCGCAGCAGGCTGGCGAGCCGGTGCATCAGGCCGGAAGGCGCGGGGATCGGCAGCGCCGTGCGCAGCCATGACAGCAGCGCCAGCGCCTGGTTCATCACGCCGAGCTCCAGCCCGGCGCGGAACAGCACGCTGCGGGCGCCGAACCGGGCCGGGAACAGCACGAGGTCGGGCACCCCGATGAGCCAGCCGCGGCGGGTGACGCCGCCGGGCAGGTCGTAGCGGCGGGGCGCGGACCAGCCGCGCGCCTCGTCCCACGCGCCGCCGCGCCAGACCCGGAGGGGGCGGCCGACCTGCCCGAGGATCGCGGCGATCACGGCGCGGCCGCGCGGGGCGCGGTTGCCGGGCAGGATGGCGCTGTCGATGCGGTCGATGGTGTCGAGGTCCTCGGCCAGCGCGGCCACCGCGGCCGAGGACAGCGCGGGCACGCTGGAGACCCCGGACAGCGCAAAGCGCCCGGCGGCGCGGGCGGCCGCGTCGAGGGCGGTGATGCCGGCGCAGAAGCCGCAGTCGTCGCAGAGGTCGAGGTAATGCGCCCCCGCGGCGAGACAGGCGCGCGGCAGGCGGTAGGGGTCGGCGCCGTAGGACTGGAAGGGCCCGGCGGCATCCACGACGACCTCGGGGGCGCGGGCGAAGAGCGGGCCGAGATCGCCGCGGCGGTCGAGGGAAAGCGCCTCCGCCCCCAGCTCGGAGGCGAGGCGCTGCAGGGGTGCGGGGCTGCGGGCGACGAGGATCAGGTCGTGGCCGTCCCGGGCCAGCAGGCGGCAGAGCCGCTCGCCGAAGACGCCGGTGGCGCCGAGGACGGCGACGCGCATCTCAGCGCACCAGCCGCCGGGCGAAACCGGGATCGGGCAGCGCGCACATGTCGGCCCGCCCGAACAGCGCGTAGCGGTTGCGCGCCAGCCGGCGGTAGAGCCAGCCGCGCAGCGGCGCCGGCAGGACGGCGAGCGGCGCGAGCGCCCTGCCCCAGCCGCCGGTGCGCCGCCCCACCTCGGTCATCGCGTCGAGATCGCGCCAGGCCATGCCGTCGGCGAGGAAAAGCCAGGTCTCGGGGTCGTCGGGGTCGAGCCCGTAATGGGCCAGCGCGGCGCGGCCCGTATCGGTCTGGACCGGGCAGATGCGGATCGTGCCCGTACGGTCGAGCCGGTGGATCATCCGCGCCCCGCGGGTGCAGAGCGCGCAGTCGGCGTCCATCAGCGCGACCGGTTGCAGCGCGGCAAGTGCGGGGGGCACGTGGCGGGCGAAGGGGGCGGGCATGTCGGCACCTCCTGCGGCGGAGATAGCATGCCCGGGCGCCCCGTCGCCGGGGGCGCGACGCGGGGCCGCGGGGGGCGATCCCGGGCCGAGGCCCGGTCTACGCGGCCCAGGCCCAGGGGCGGGTGTACTGGCCCAGCACCTGCGCCACTGCGGCCTCGTCCACGCTGCCCGACTGGCGCAGGTAGGCGACGAGGCCCAGCTTCTTGTCCTCGGCCACGTGATCGACGCGGGTGGCAAGGCCGGCCTCGGTCAGCGCGGCGTTGTAGATGCGGGTGATCGCGCGCTTGCGCAGGTCGGGCTTGAACACCTTGCCCACCGCCGTCTTTGGCAGTTCGTCGAGGATTTCCAGATGCTTGGGGATCGCCGCGCGCTCGTGGATATGCTCGCGGCACCACTCCATCAGCTCCTCGGTGGTGACCGAGGCGCCCTGCACCAGCTCCACGTAGACGCAGGGCAGCTCGCCCGCGAAGGCGTCGGGCTGGCCGATGGCGCCGGCGAAGGCGACGGCGGTGTGGCCGGCCAGCGCCTCCTCGATTTCCGCCGGGTCGATGTTGTGGCCGCCACGGATGATCAGGTCCTTGGCGCGGCCGGTGATCCAGAGGTAGCCGTCGGCGTCGATCCGGCCGAGGTCGCCCGTGCGCAGGTAGGCGTCGTGGTAGTAGAGGTCGCGGTTCTTGTCGGCCTCGGTGTAGGTGCCGCCCGTGCGCACGCCGGGGTTGGCGACGCAGATCTCGCCCACCTCGTCGGCCTCGCATTCCAGCACGCCGTGGGGCGTGGTCTTGAGGATCTTCACGTCGCAATGCGGGAAGGGCACGCCGACCGACCCGATCTTCTTCTCGCCATCGACGGGGTTACAGGAGACGAGGCAGGTCGCCTCGGTCAGGCCGTAGCCCTCGACCAGCGTCACGCCGGTGGCCTTTTCAAACCGGCGGAACAGCTCCACCGGCAGCGGCGCGGAGCCGGAAAAGGCGGTCTTGACGCTGGACACGTCGGCATTGACCGGGCGCTGCATCATCGCGGCGATGGCGGTGGGGACGGTGATGATGAAGGTCACCTTCCAGCGTTCGACCAGTTTCCAGAAATTGTCGAACACGCCCTCGCCCCGGTAGCCCTGCGGCGTCGGGAAGATGACGTGGCCGCCCGACGCCAGCATCGCCATCAGGATCACGTGGCAGGCAAAGACGTGGAACAGCGGCAGCGGGCAGATCACGTTGTCCTTCTCGGTGAAGAGCAGCGTGTGGCCGACCCAGCCGTTGTAGATCATGCCGGAATAGCTGTGCTGGGCCACTTTGGGCATCCCGGTGGTGCCGCCGGTGTGGAAATAGGCCGCCACGCGGTCGCCGGTGCTGTCGGCAAAGGTCAGCCGGTCGCGGGGATGTTTCGCCACCTCGGTCGACCAGTCGAGCACACGGGCGTGGTGGCCGGTGGGGTTCTTGGGCCGGATGAAGGGCACGATCAGCTTCTTCAGCCCGGTCAGGTAGCGCAGCAGGTCCACCTCGAGCACGACCTGCACGTTCGGCGCGTTGCGCACCGCCTCGGCCATCTTCTGGGCGACGTCGGTCTTGGGGAATTCCTTGAGCGTGACCACGACCTTGGCGTTGGTCTCGCGCAGGATGGCGGCGATCTGCTCGGGCTCCAAGAGCGGGTTGATCGGCGCGGCGATGCCCGCGACCGCGCCGCCCAGCAGCGTCACCACTGTCTCGGTGGTGTTGGGCAGGACATAGGCGACGGTGTCCGTCTCCTTGACGCCCAGCGCGCGGAACATGTTGGCCGCCTGCGTGACGCGGGCGTGCAGTTCGGTCCAGCTCAGCGTCTCGGCCGGGTCCTTGGGCCCCGAGAACATCTGGAACGTCATGGCGTTGAGCCGCCCGTGCCGATCCTTCGTGTTCGACAGGAGCTGGTACAGCGTTGCCGCGGGCTGGCTGCCGGGCCAGGGCAGATCGGTCTCGATCTGCCGCACGTCCGCCAGGCTGGCGAATCTCACCATGGGTCGTCCTCCCTTGTCCCTTCGCGGGCCCCCGTTCTGCACGCGGGGGACCTGCGCCCGGGACAAGCATGGAAGGAACGCGCCCGCCACGCAAGCGGGACGCCGCGTTATTCGGCGGCAAGCCCCTCGGTGAATTGCAGCCGCGCGAGGCGGGCGTAGAGGCCGCCCTGCGCCACGAGGCTGTCGTGGGTGCCCTCGGCCACGATGCGGCCCTGCTCGAACACCAGGATGCGGTCGGCCTGCTTCACGGTGGCCAGGCGGTGGGCGACGATCAGGGTGGTGCGGTCGGCCGAAAGGCGCGTGACGGCCTCCTGCACCAGCCGCTCGCTTTCGGCATCCAGCGCGCTGGTGGCCTCGTCGAGCAAGAGGATCGGCGCGTCGCGCAGGATCGAGCGGGCGATGGCGATGCGCTGCTTCTGCCCGCCCGACAGCATCAGGCCGCGTTCGCCCACATAGGTGTCGTAGCCCTGCGGCAGCGCGGTCAGGAACTCGTGGGCGGCGGCGGCGCGCGCGGCCTCCTCGACCTCGGCGTCGGTGGCGTCGGGGCGGCCGAAGCGGATGTTCTCGCGCGCCGAGGCGGCGAAGATCACCGGGTCCTGCGGCACCAGCGCCATGGCGGCGCGGAAGGTGGCGCGCTGCATCTCGCGCAGGTCGACGCCGTCCAGCGTGATCCGCCCCGAGACGGGATCGTAGAAGCGCAGGAGGAGCTGGAAGATCGTGGATTTCCCGGCGCCAGACGGGCCGACGAGGGCCACCGTCTCGCCGGGCCGGATCGTGAAGCTGACGCCATCCAGCGCGGCGGTGTCGGGCCGCGTCGGGTAGGTGAACCGCACCGCGTCGAAGGCGATCGCGCCCCGCCCGCCCTGCGGCAGCGCGCGGGCCCCGGCCGGGTCGGCCACGCTGTCGACGGTGTGCAACAGCTCGACCAGCCGCTCGGTCGCGCCGGACGCGCGCTGCAGCTCGCCCCAGATCTCGGACAGGGCGCCGACCGAGCCCGCGACCATGATCGCGTAGATCAGGAACTGGATCAGCTCGCCGATGGTCATGGCCTCGGCGCGCACGTCGCGGGCGCCCGTCCACAGCACGCCGACGATGCCGGCAAAGACCAGCGCGATGACGATGACGGTCATCACCGCGCGGGTGGCGATGCGCTTCTTGGCGCTGTCGAAGCTTTTCTCGGTGACGGTCCCGAACTGGTCGGCCGAGGCGCGCTCGTGGGTGAAGGCCTGCACGGTCTGCACCGACAACAGCGCCTCGGACGCGTTGCCCGAGCTTTCGGCGATCCAGTCCTGGTTCTCGCGGCTCAGCGCGCGCAGGCGGCGGCCCAGCACGACGATCGGCACGATGATGGCCGGCACGATCAGCAGGACGGCCCCCGTCAGCTTGGGCGAGGTGACCATCATCAGGCCGAGGCCGCCGATCAGGATCAACAGGTTGCGCAGCGCGACCGACACGCTGGACGAGATGACCGACAGCAGGAGCGTGGTGTCGGTGGTGATCCGGCTCAGCACCTCGCCGGTCATGATCTTCTCGTAGAAGGCCGGGCTCATGCCGATCATGCGGTCGAACACGGCGGTGCGGATGTCGGCGATCACCCGCTCGCCCAGCCGGGTGACGAGGTAGTAGCGCAGGCCGGTGCCGACGGCGAGCAGGCCGGCGATGGCCAGCGCCGCGAGGAAGTACTGGTCGAGGAGTTCCGTGCTTTCGGTCTCGAAGCCGTCCACCACGCGGCGCACGGCCAGCGGCAAGGTGAGCGAGACGATGGCCGTCAGCACCAGCGCGGCGACGGCGGCAGCGACCATGCCCGTATAGGGCGCGAGGAAGGGCCCGAGCGCGCGGAGCGAGCCGATGCGCTTGGATTTCGCACGCTCCTCGGTCGCGCCGGGCGCGGACGGGGCAGCGGGGCTCTGGCTCTGGCTCTGGCTCTGGGACGCGGGCGCGGCCATGCAACCTCCGGTCGTTGCGGGTGCCAATCGGTTACAGGGGTGCGGCGCGCGAGACAAGTCCGCGCGCCCGGGCCGCGCGGTGCCCATCGTCGCACGGGGCGCGGCCCGGGCCTCGGCCATCGGGCAAGGCAAGGGCCGCGCGGGGTCGCCCGCCCCTGTCCCCCGCCCTGCCGCCGCGCTAGGTTCGACCGGGGGGCGGGTCAAAGGGGGGCGCGGCATGGCGGATCACGGCATCTTCGAGATCGAGAATTTCCGGCTGCAGAAGGGCATGACGCTGCCCCGCGCGCGGCTGGCCTACAAGACCTACGGCACGCTGGCGCCGGATGGCTCGAACCTCGTCCTCTACCCCACCTCCTACGGGGCGCAACACGGCGACACCGAATGGCTGATCGGGCCGGGCCGGGTGCTGGACCCGGACCGCTGGTTCATCGTGATCCCGAACATGTTCGGCAACGGGTTGTCGACCTCGCCCTCGACCGTCGCGCCGCCCTACGGGCCGGGGCGGTTCCCGCTGGTCACCCACTGGGACAACGTCGAGGCGCAGCGGCGCCTGCTGGAGGACGTGTTCGGCGTCAAGCGGATCGCGCTGATCTACGGCTGGTCGATGGGCGCGCAGCAGGCGCTGCACTGGGGCGCGATCCACCCCGACCGGGTGGCGCGGATCTGCGCGGTCTGCGGCTCGGCGCGGACCTCGATCCACAACCAGGTGTTCCTGCAGGGCGTGCGCGCCACGCTGACGGACGACCCGGGCTGGACGGGGACGTATTTCACCGAAACCCCGGTGCGCGGCCTGCGCGCCATGGGCCGGGTCTATGCCGGCTGGGCCATGTCGCAGGCGTTCTACCGCGAGGAGCTGTATCTGCAGGCGGGGTTTGCCTCGCTCGAGGATTTCCTGGTGCGGTCCTGGGAGGCGAATTTCCTGCGCCGCGATGCCCATGACCTCCTGGCGAGCCTGGAAACCTGGATGGCCTCCGACATCTCGGACAACGCGATCTACAAGGGCGACCTCGCCGCCGCCCTGGGGTCGATCACGGCGCGGTCCATCGTGATGCCGTCGCGGACGGACCTGTATTTCACGCCCGAGGACAGCGCGGCGGAAACGGCCCTGATGCCCAACGCCGAGTTCCGGCCCATCGAGTCGATCTGGGGCCACCGCGCCGGCAACCCGGTGTTCAGCCCGGCGGACGAGGCGGTGCTGCGGCAGGCCGTGCGCGACCTGATGGACGGCTAGCCGCGGCCGGCCAGCATCGCCTCGACCAGCTTCTGCACCCGGAGCGCCTCGGCCGGGGTGGCCAGCCGGTTGGGCTGGCCGTCGAGCAGCAGGAGAAGGTCGTCGAGCTGCGCCCGCAGGCTGACGGCGCGGGGGTCGGCGGGGCGCTCGGCCAGTTCGGCGAAGGGGCCGCCGTCGGACATGGCGTCGACGTAGAAATCGGTGATCCGGCGGCTCGCCGCGCTGCCCTTGATCGTCAGCTCCTGCCGGTCGGGCTGGGCGCCGCCGACGCTGGCGAGGATCGAGACGGGCAGGCCCGCAGCCGTCTCCAGCCGCGCCAGCAGGTGGGTTTCGCACAACGCCGGGTCTGCGGGGTAGCTGGGCCGCGCCCAGACGACCGAGAGGGGGCCGAGGAGGCGCTCGGAGAAGAACAGGAAATGCGAGATGACCTCGCGCGTCATCCCGCCCTCGTCGCGGAAGCGGAGCCAATCGGCCGCCTTCTGCCAGGCGCGCGGCCAGGAGGCGTAGGTCACCACGATGTCGGCGCCGACGAGATCGCCCATCGCGCCCGTGCGCGCCGCCTCGGCCACGCCGGTCAGCGCGGCGCCGGCGGCCTGGGTGAAGTTGACCGCGGCGGGCACGCCGCTCGCCTCCAGCGCGGCCACCAACGCCTCGCTTTCGGCGATGTCGACGCCGAGGGGCTTTTCGAGGAACACGGCCTTGCCCGCTGATGCCGCGGCCAGCGCGTAGGCCTTGCGCGGCACCGGCGGGCAGGCGAGGTAGACAAGCTCGGCCGCGCCGATGGCGGCCTCGGGCGAGGCGGCGATCACCGCGTCGGGCGCCATGTCATGGGCCAGGGCGCAGGCCGCAGGGTCAGGGTCCCAGAGGGCGACGGGCGTGTAGCCGGGGTGGCGGAGCATGTGTTCGAGCATCCGCCGGCCCATGATGCCGAGCCCGATGATGGCAACCTTCACGGTCATGATCTCGCCCCCGTCCCCTGTGTGCGCGGCCCGAGGGATAGGCGCCCCCGCGCCCGCGCGCAACCGGGTCAGCCGCCGATCTCGTCGCGCCAGTCGTGGCGGGGCTGGAACCCCACCAGCGCCTTGGCCCTGGCGTTGGAATAGAAGCTTTCCCGCGGGCCGAGGGGGCGGCGGAGGGGGACGCCCGCGTAGAAGGTCTCGATCAGCTCGGCGGTCGGGCGGTCGACGGAATGGACGTCGTTGGCGACGTTGAACACCTGGTAGCCGAGGCCGTCGACCATCAGGCAGCGCTCCACCATGCGGGCGAGGTCGCGGGCGTCGATATAGGCGAAGATGTTGCGGCGGCGGAGCGCGGGGTCGGCGATGTAGCGGGGGAAATCCCGCGCGTATTCATGGGGTTCCACGACGTTGTTGATGCGCAGCCCGTAGATGTCGGCGCCGCTGCGGCGCTGGAAGCTGCGGGCGGTGGCCTCGTTCACCACCTTGGACATGGCGTAGCTGTCCTCGGGCACGGTGGGGTGGTCCTCGTCCAGAGGCAGGTAGTCGGGCCGCCGTTCGCCATCGGCGAAGCAGATGCCGTAGGTCGTCTCGGACGAGGCGAAGACGACCTTGCGGATGCCGAAGCGCAGCGCCGCGTCGATCACGTTGTAGGTGCCCAGCGTGTTCACCCGGTAGCACTCGGCGTCGCTGGTGATCAGGATGCGCGGCACGGCGGCGAAATGGACGACCGCGTCGAAGCGGGGCACGCCGGTGCCGGGCTCCAGCTCGTCGAAGCCCGCGTAGCCCGACATCACGTCGTAGACCTGCCCGGCGTCGGTGATGTCGGCAAGGCGCGTGTCCACCCCCGGCAGATCGAGGGGCTTCAGGTCGAGGTTCAGCACCCGGTGGCCCTGCGCGACAAGGTGGGCGACGGCGTGGCGGCCGGCCTTGCCCGAGCCGCCGGTGAAGAGGATGCGCATGGCTTTTGTCCTTCCCTGTTGCGGCCGCCTCAGAAGGCGACCTGGTCGGCGCCCTTGAGGCCGAGAATGGCGCGCGCCTCGTCGGGGGTGGCGACCTTCAGGCCCAGCCCCTCGACCAGCCGGCGGGCCTTTTCGACCTGCTGGGCGTTGGATTTCGCCAGCTCGCCCCGGGCGATCCAGATGCTGTCCTCCAGCCCCACGCGGATATTGCCGCCCATCGACAGGGCCTGCGTCGCAATGCGGAACTGGTCCTTGCCGGCGCCCAGCACCGACCAGCGGAAATCGGACCCGAACAGCCGGTCGGCGGTGCGCTTCATGTGCATCACGTCCTCGGGGTGGGTGCCGATGCCGCCGAGCAGGCCGAAGACCGACTGGATGAAGAAGGGCGGCTCGACCAGCCCGCGCTCGGCGAAATGGGCGAGGTTGTAGAGGTGCGAGATGTCGTAGCACTCGAACTCGAAGCGGGTGCCGTTCCCGGCGCAGGTGCGCAGGACGTACTCGATGTCCTTGAAGGAATTGCGAAAGACAAGGTCGCGCGAGCCTTCGAGGTGGTCGTATTCCCAGTCGTGCTTGAACTCGGTGTATTTCGCCAGCAGCGGGAAGAAGCCGAAGTTCATCGACCCCATGTTCAGCGAGGCGACCTCGGGCTTGTAGCGGGCGGCGGGTTCGGCGCGCTCGGCGACCGTCATGTAGGGCGAGCCGCCGGTGGTGATGTTCACCACCGCCGCGGTGGCCTGCTTGATGCGGGGCAGGAAGGGGGCAAAGGCCTCGGGCGACTGGTCGGGCTTGCCGGTGCCCGGGTCGCGGGCGTGCAGGTGCAGGATCGCGGCGCCGGCCTCGGCCGCGCCCAGCGCGGCGTCGACGATCTGATCGGGGGTGATCGGCAGGTGGGGCGTCATCGAGGGCGTGTGGATCGCCCCGGTGACGGCGCAGGTGATGATGACGGTATCGGACGCGGGCATCGCGGTATCCCCCCCCTTGCGCTGCGGCCGCCATGATCGCGATCCGGGCGGCCGGCGCAAGGGTGCGGGCTTGTCGGGCTGGCCCTCCGCGCCGCGGCCGCGTGGGTCAGCCCTTGCGGCGCGGGGGGGCATTGCCGCCGCGCGGGCCGCCGGGCCGCGGCCTGCCGGGTTTGCCGGGCTTGCCGCCCTTGGCGCCGGGGCGGCCGCCGAGGCGCTGGGACGGGTCGGCGGCCGAGGCACGGTCGGCGCGCGCGTCGGGCTGGCCCTGCGGCGGGCGGGGCTTGAAGGGCTTGCCGCCCTCGGCGCGCGGCGCGTCGCCGGGCTTGCCGGTGCGGGCCTTGTAGGGCGGCTTGGCGCCGGCGGGCTTGCCCTGCGGCTTGTCTGCATGCCGGGGCTTCCGCGGCGGGCGGGCGTCGGGGGCCGGGGTCGGCTCCGCCACGGGGGCCGGGGCTTCGGGTGCGGTTGCGGCGGGCGGCACGGCCTGCGCCGGCGGCGGCGCGGCGGGCGCCTCGGCGGGCGCCGGGCGTGCCTCGGCGCGCGGGGCGCGCGGCGGTTTCGGGCTGCGCGCGGGCTTGGGCGGGCGGGCGCCGCCCGGCTCGGGCGGGCCGTCGCGGCGGGTGGCGCGGATGCCGTCCTCCAGCTCGCCCGAGGGCCCAAGCCGGTTGAAGAACCCCGCGGCGGCGGCCTCGGCGATTTCGACCGCGGTGGTCTCGGCCTCGACCCGGATCTTGCCGATCTCGGCCTTGTCGAGCCCGCCCGCGCGACAGAGGAGCGGCAGGAGCCAGCGCGCCTCGGCCCGATGCGCATGGCCGACCGAGAGGTCGACCCAAACGGCGGGGCCGAAGGGCGCGCGCTCGGGCCGGGGGCCGCCGGCCGGGGCGGTGTTGAGGTCCTCGGGCGCCGACAGGCCGGCGCGGTAGAGCCGCAGGCAGGCGGTGGCGATGGCCTCGGGCCCGTGCTCGGCCATCAGCCGGGCGGCGAAGGCGGCCTCCCCCTCGGTCGCGGGCGCGGACCAGAGCGGGTCGGCCATCAGCCGGGTCTCGTCGAGGGCGAGGATCTGCTCGGGCGTGGGGGCGTGCACCCACTCGGCCGAGATCTTGGCCCATTTCAGCAGGCGCTCGGCCTTGCGCGACGCCTTGTCGGGCACGATCAGGGCCGAGATGCCCTTGCGCCCCGCCCGCCCCGTCCGGCCCGACCGGTGCAGGAGCGCCTCGGTGTTGGTCGGCAGGTCGGCGTGGATCACGAGGTCGAGGTTCGGCAGGTCGATGCCGCGCGCGGCCACGTCGGTCGCCACGCAGACCCGTGCCCGCCCGTCGCGCATCGCCTGCAGGGCGTGGCTGCGCTCGTCCTGGCTGAGCTCGCCCGAGAGGCTGACCACGGCCAGCCCCCGGTTCGCCAGCCGCGCGGCCAGCCGGCTGACGGTGGCCCGCGTGTTGCCGAACACGATCGCCCGCGGCGCGTCGTGGAAGCGCAGAAGATTGATGATCGCGTGCTCGGCATCCTGCGGGGCGACCTGCACCGCCTGGTAGGCGATGTCGGCGTGCTGGCTGCCGCGGTTGATGGTGGTGACGCGCACCGCGTCGCGCTGGAAGCTGCGGGCCAGTTCCTCGATCGCGGGCGGCACGGTGGCCGAGAACAGGAGCGTGCGGCGCTCGGCGGGCGCGGCGCCCAGCATGAATTCGAGGTCCTCGCGGAAGCCGAGGTCGAGCATCTCGTCGGCCTCGTCGAGCACGATGGCGCGGATGTCGGCCAGCACCAGCGCGCCGCGGTTGATGTGGTCGCAGAGCCGCCCCGGCGTGCCCACGACGACATGGGCGCCGCGGTCGAGCGCGCGGCGTTCCTCGCGCGGGTCCATGCCGCCGATGCAGGACACGACGCGCGCGCCCGCGGCCTCGTAGAGCCAGGCGAGTTCCCGCTGCACCTGCAGCGCCAGTTCGCGCGTCGGCGCGACGACGAGGGCCAGCGGCGCGGCGGGCGGGCCGAACCGCTCCTCCTCCCCCAGGATCGTCGGCGCGATGGCGAGGCCGAAGCCCACGGTCTTGCCCGACCCGGTCTGGGCCGAGACGAGCAGGTCGGCGGCGGCGAGGTGCGGGGCGGTGACGGCCTCCTGCACCTCGGTCAGCGCGTCGAACCCGCGGGCGGCGAGGGCGGTGGCAAGGGTCGGGATCATGGGGAAGCTTTCGTGGGGTGCAGGGCGCGCGCACAGGGTTTGATCGCCCCCTAGGCGAAATGGCCGCCCCTGTCGAGGGAGAGGACGCGGCCGCTTGCCCGGCAGGCGCGGACGTGCTGACCTGCGCGCCATGGGATACCACGCAGATATCGAGGGCACGCGCCACGGATTTCCGTCGCTCAAGGCGCTGCTGGCCAAGGCCTCGCCCGAGCGCACGGGCGACGCGCTGGCCGGCCTTGCCGCCGATGGCCCGCTGGAGCGGATCGCGGCGCAGCGGGCGCTGGCCGACGTGGCGCTGACCGATTTCCTCGACGATGTGCTGGAGGTGGAGGGCGACGCGGTCACCGCCCTGATCCACGCCCAGCACGACGCGGCGGCCTTCGCGCCGGTGCGGTCGATGACCGTGGGCGCGTTCCGCGACTGGCTGCTCGACCCGGCGACCACCGGGGCGCAGCTCTCGGCGCTCGCCCCCGGCCTCACGCCCGAGATGGTGGCGGCCGTCTCCAAGATCATGCGCGCGCAGGACCTGATCGCGGTGGCGGCCAAGGTCGAGGTGGTGACGCGGTTCCGGTCGACCATCGGGCTGCGCGGGCGGCTGTCCACCCGGAACCAGCCCAACCACCCCACCGACGACAGCCGCGGCATCGCGCTGTCCGCGCTCGACGGCCTCCTGATGGGCGCGGGCGACGCGGTGATCGGGGTGAACCCGGCGACGGACAGCCTGCCCGACTACATCCGCATCTGCGCGGTGCTGGACGCGATCCGGTCGCAGCTGGAGGTGCCGACGCAGAGCTGCTGCCTCGGCCATGTCACGACCGCGCTGGCCGCGATGGAGGCCGGCGCGCCGGTGGACCTCGTGTTCCAGTCGGTCGCGGGGTCGGAAAAGGCGAACGCCGGCTTTGGCGTGACGCTCGGCATCCTCGACGAGGCGGCCGACGCGGTCGCCTCCCTCGGCCGGGCGCCCAAGGGCGCGAACCTGATGTATTTCGAGACCGGCCAAGGCGCGGCCCTGTCGGCCGACGCCCATCACGGCATGGACCAGCAGACGATGGAGGCCCGCGCCTATGCGGTGGCCCGGCGCTACCGGCCCTTGCTGGTGAACACGGTCGTGGGCTTCATCGGGCCGGAATACCTCGCCGACGGCAAGCAGATCACCCGGGCGGGGCTGGAGGATCATTTCTGCGGCAAGCTCCTCGGCCTGCCGATGGGGGTGGACGTCTGCTACACCAACCATTCCTGGGCCGACCAGGAGGACATGGACATCCTGCTGACCGCGCTGGCGGCGGCGGGGGTGAACTTCGTGATCACCGTGCCGGGGGCCGACGACATCATGCTGAACTACCAGTCCCTGTCCTTCCACGACGCGGGCTTCATCCGCCGCACGCTGGGCCGCCCGCCCGCGCCGGAGTTCGCCGACTGGATGGCGCGGCACGGCATAGGGGAGCCGGGGGTGGAGCTGCCGTCGCTGGCCGACGCGCTGGGCCGGCTGCGGCTGCCCGCGGCATGAGCGGCAAGACCCCCACCACCCCCGAGGCGATCCGCGCCGTGACCGAGGCGCGGCTGACGCTCGGGCCCCGCGGCGGGGCGCTGGCGACGCGGGAGAGCCTTGCCTTCGCGCTCGACCATGCCCGCGCGCGGGCGGCGGTGCTGGCCGAGCTGGACCTGCCGGCGCTGACCGCGACGCTGGACCGGCTGGGCCTGCCGCACCGGGTGGCGACCAGCGCCGCGGGCGATCGCGAGGGCTTCATCCGCCGCCCCGACCTCGGCCGCCGCCTGCCCGAGACCGAGGCCGCCGCGCTGGCGGGCGCGGGGCCCTGCGACGTGGCGCTGGTGCTGGGCGACGGGCTGTCGGCCACCGCGGTGGCGCTGAACGGCGCGGCCTTCGTCGCGGCGCTGGCCGGGCGGCTGGAGGCGGCGGGGCTGACCGTCTCGCCGGTGATCCTGGCGCGGCAGGCGCGGGTGGCGCTCGGCGACGGGATCGCGCGGGCGCTGGGGGCGGGCACGGTGGTGATGGCGCTGGGCGAGCGGCCGGGCCTGTCGGCGGCCGACAGCCTCGGGGCCTACATCACCCACGCGCCGGCGGCAGCGACGCCCGACAGCGCGCGCAACTGCATCTCGAACATCCGCGCCGGCGGCACCCCGGTGCCCGAGGCGGCGGAGCAGGCCGCGCGGCTGATCCTGGCGATGCGCGCCTCGGGGCTGTCGGGGGTGGCGCTGAGCCGGGCGCTGGCCGCCGGGGCGCTGGCCGGGCCGACGGAGCCGCACGGACCGCGCTGACCGCCGTCGCGCCGGGCGCCCTTGCTCCGACGCGCCCGAGAGGGGGCTTCGGGGCACAAGGCGGCCGGCACCCGTCCCCCCGCGCGTCACAAGCGCCCAGCCGCCCCGCGACCCCGGCGGCAGGCAATCCCGCCCTTGATCCGACGCGCCCGGCGCGGGAGAAAGGGGCACGACGGCCGCCGGAGACTGCCCCGCGATGAGCGACACCGACACCCGCACCGCCCCGGCCCGCCCCGAGGACGAGCACCGCTTTCCCTGCGACCAGTGCGGCGCGGACATGCGGTTCGACCCGGCGCGCAACCTGCTTTTGTGCGACCACTGCGGCCACGAGGCGGCGCTGGAGCCCGCGGACGGCCCCTGGGGCGGCGAGGCGGCGGCGCTGGTCGAGCTGGACTACGAGACCGCCATCGCCGCCAAGCTGCCCGCCCAGGAGATGGAGGAAACCCGCGTCAGCCAGTGCCCCAACTGCGGCGCGCAGGTGGAATTCCAGCCCGACATCCACGCCAAGGAATGCCCGTTCTGCGCCACCCCCGTGGTCACCGACACCGGCACCCACCGCCACATCAAGCCCAAGGGCGTGATCCCCTTCAAGCTGACCGAGCGCGAGGCCCATGCCGCGATGACGCGCTGGCTGGGGCGGCTGTGGTTCGCGCCCAACGGGTTGCAGGACTACGCCCGCAACGGCCGCAAGCTCGACGGCATCTACGTGCCCTACTGGACCTACGACGCCGACACCGCGACACGCTACCATGGCCAGCGCGGCGACGCCTACTACGTCACCGTCCGAGGCTCGGACGGCAAGTCGCGGCAGGAAAGGCGCATCCGCTGGACCCGCGTGTCGGGCGGGGTCAGCCGCTGGTTCGACGACATCCTGATCCTCGCCTCGCGCTCGCTGCCCAAGTCCTTCACCGACCGGCTGGCGCCCTGGGACCTGAGCGCGCTCGACGGCTACCGGCCCGAGTTCCTGTCGGGCTTCCGCGCCGAGGGCTACCAGGTGCAGCTCGACGAGGGCTTCGAGGAGGCCAAGCAGGTGATCGAGGCGCAGATCCGGCAGGACATCCGCCGCGACATCGGCGGCGACGAGCAGCGCATCGACCAGATGCAGGTCCGCATCGACGACGTGACCTTCAAGCACATCCTGCTGCCGGTGTGGCTGGCGGCCTACAAGTACCGGGGCAAATCCTATCGCTTCGTGGTGAACGGCCAGACCGGCAAGGTGCAGGGCGAGCGGCCCTGGTCCTGGGTCAAGATCACGCTGGCCGTCATCGCCGCGGCGATCCTGGCCGGGGCGGCGCTGTATGGCTACGCGCTGCTGGAAGACGGCGGGACCTCGTTCAAGTAGGCCCCGCCCGGGGCGTGCGCCTCAGCCCTTCTCGATCGCCACCTTGCGCGCGCCCTCGGGCGCGGTGTCGCCGCGTTTCGGGATCGACAGCACCAGCACGCCGTCCTTGAGCGCCGCCCCGATCCGGTCACCGTCGGCATCGGGCGGCAGGCGGAACGACCGCGAGAAGGAGCCGAACTCGCGCTCGGAAAAGAACCAGGTCTCGCCCTTCTCGGTCCGGGTCGACTGCTTCCTGCCCGTCACCGTCACCACGCCCTCGTGCAGCGTGACGTCGATGTCGCTGTCCGCCACGCCGGGCACCTCCATCGAGATGCGGTAGCCGCCGTCGTCGGCCGAGGCCTCGGAGGCGGGGGCGAACCAGTCGGCGACGCGGGCGCCGAGGCTGCGGAAGGGATCGGCGAGCGAGGGCAGGAAGCCGCTCCTGTGGGATGTCTCGACCATCTGGGGTCCTCCTTTCACTGGGGGTTGAACGGGTCGGCCCGATCCTCGGCGGGCCGGGCGGGTGCGGCATTGACCGACGTCAAAACGGTCTGGCCCGCCGGGCGCGCGCGTCGTAGTCAGGCACGACGGACCGGGACAGGAAAGGAAAGCCGCCATGCTGCTCTGCGCGGGCGAGGCCCTGATCGACATGCTGCCGCGAAAGACCGAGGCCGGCGAGGCGGGCTTTGCCCCCTACCCCGGCGGCTCGGTGTTCAACACCGCCGTGGCGGCGGCGCGGCTGGGGATGCGGACGGGCTTTTTCAGCGGGCTGTCGACCGACCTGTTCGGCGAACGCCTCGCCGCGGTGCTGGCGACGGCCGGGGTGGACACGCGCCTGGCCGCGCGGTCGGACAGGCCCACGACGCTGGCCTTCGTGACGCTGACCAACGGGCAGGCGCGCTATGCCTTCTACGACGAGAACACCGCCGGCCGGATGCTGACCGAGGCCGACCTGCCCGCCCTGCCCGCCGAGGTGCAGGCGGTGTTTCTCGGCGGCATCAGCCTGGCGGTGGAGCCCTGCGCCGAGGCCTACGCCGCGCTGGCTGCCCGCGCGACCGCCGACCGGCTGGTGATGCTCGACCCCAACATCCGCCCCGGCTTCATCGCCGACGAGGCACGGTTCCGCGCGCGGATGGACCGGATGCTGGCCGCCGCCGACGTGGTCAAGATCTCGGACGAGGACCTCGCCTGGCTGATGGGCGAAGGCCCCCTGCCCGAGCTTGCCGCCGCGCTGCTGGCCCGCGGCCCGGCGCTGGTGCTGGTGACCGAGGGCGCCGAGGGCGTGACCGCCTTCGGGGCGGGCGCGCCCCTCAAGGTGCCGGCGCGCAAGGTGACGGTGGTCGACACCGTGGGCGCGGGCGACACCTTCAACGCGGGCTTCCTGGCCGGGCTGTCGGACGCGGGCGCGATGGACAAGGCGTCGGTGCGGGCGGGGCTGGCCCGGGACGTGCTGGAGGCGGCGCTGACCCTCGGCGTGCGCGCCGCCGCCGTCACCGTGTCGCGCGCCGGCGCCAACCCGCCGCGCCGCGAGGAGCTGGCGTGAGGGCGCTGGTCCAGCGGGTGCGCCACGCCTCGGTCGAGGTCGACGGCGCGGTGGTGGGGCAGACCGGCCCGGGCCTCCTGGTCCTGGTCTGCGCGATGCAGGGCGACAGCGCGGCGCAGGCCGACGCGCTGGCCGCCAAGATCGCCAAGCTGCGCATCTTCAAGGACGAGGCGGGCAAGATGAACCGCTCGCTGCTCGACACCGGCGGCGGCGCGCTGGTGGTCAGCCAGTTCACGCTGGCCGCCGACACCCGGAGCGGCAACCGGCCGGGTTTTTCCACCGCCGCGCCGCCCGCCGAGGGCGAGCGTCTCTACCTGCAATTCGCCCGCGCGCTGGCGGCCCTCGGCCCCGAGGTGCAGACCGGCCGCTTCGGCGCCGACATGGCCGTCAGCCTGCTGAATGACGGGCCCGTGACGATCTGGCTTGAATCCTGAGCGAATTGCCTGAAATCTGTGCATAGGGGTGTGACACATCGGGCGCCCCGGGGGGCAGCCCCGAGGGCAACGCTGGCCCTCGCACGCGCAGTCTGCGCCGATGAGAGCAGGGTTTTCGACTGGACGACATGAGCGACACTTCCCGCTTCTTCGACGAGATGAGCCGCGCCGACGGCGGGCATCGCCCGCCCTACGACGCCTACAGCGCGTGGTTCCACGGCGAGGATCTGCGCGACCTGCGCAAGAAATCCGAGGACGCCGAGCGCTTCTTCCGGCGCACGGGCATCACCTTCAACGTCTACGGCCAGGCCGAGGCGGACGAGCGCCTGATCCCCTTCGACATCGTGCCGCGGATCATCTCGGGGCGGGAATGGTCGCGGCTGACGCGCGGCATCGAGCAGCGGGTGCGCGCGATCAACGCCTTCCTGCACGACATCTACCACCGGCAGGAGATCCTGCGCGCCGGCCGCGTGCCGGTCGAGCTGATCGCCCGCAACGACGCCTTCCTGCCGCAGATGATCGGCATGTCGCCGCCCGGCGGCGTCTACACCCACATCGTCGGCGTCGACCTCGTGCGCACCGGCGAGGATGACTTCTACGTGCTCGAGGACAATGCCCGCACGCCCTCCGGCGTCTCCTACATGCTGGAGAACCGCGAGACGATGCTGCAGATGTTCCCCGAGCTGTTCACGCGCATCAAGGTGCAGCCGGTGCAGGATTACCCGGTGAACCTGCACCGCTCGCTGGCCGCCTCGGCGCCGGCGAACTGCTCGGACCACTGCACGGTGGCGGTGCTGACGCCGGGCATCCACAACTCGGCCTATTTCGAGCACGCCTTCCTCGCCGACCAGATGGGGGTAGAGCTGGTCGAGGGCCACGACCTGCGCATCGTCGGCGGCAAGGTGCAGATGCGCACGACGCAGGGCTACCGGCCGATCGACGTGCTCTACCGCCGGGTCGACGACGATTTCCTCGACCCGATGAACTTCCGCCCCGACAGCATGCTGGGCGTGCCGGGCGTGATGGACGTCTACCGCGCGGGCGGCATCACCATCGCCAACGCGCCGGGCACCGGCATCGCCGACGACAAGGCGATCTACAGCTACATGCCCGACATCGTGGAATTCTACACCGGCGAGAAGGCGATCCTGCAGAACGTGCCGACCTGGCGCTGCGGCGAGGCCGACGCGCTGGCCTATGTGCTCGACCACCTGTCGGAGCTGGTGGTCAAGGAGGTGCACGGCTCGGGCGGCTACGGGATGCTGGTGGGCCCCGCCGCCTCGAAGAAGGAACTGGCGGCGTTCCGGACCAAGCTGATGGCGAAACCGGCCAACTACATCGCGCAGCCGACGCTGGCCCTGTCCACCGTGCCGATCCTGACCAAGGCGGGGCTTGCGCCCCGGCACGTCGACCTGCGGCCCTTCGTGCTGGTCGCGCCCGACCGCATCACGATCACCCCCGGCGGGCTGACGCGGGTGGCGCTGAAGAAGGGGTCGCTGGTGGTGAACTCGTCGCAGGGCGGGGGCACCAAGGACACCTGGGTGCTGGAGGAATAGGGCGATGCTGGGCAAGACCGCAGGCGGCCTGTTCTGGATGTTCCGCTATCTCGAACGGTCCGAAAACACCGCGCGCCTGATCGAGGCGGGGTTCCGCATCGCGCTGACGCGGGCGGACGGCGACGACGACGAATGGACGAGCGTGCTGCAGACCGCGGCCGTGGCGCACCTGTATTTCCAGAAATACGAGCAGATCGAGGCCGCCCGCGCGATCGACTTCCTGCTGCGCGACGCGACCAACCCGTCCTCGGTGATGTCGGCGATCGCGGCGGCGCGGCAGAACGCGCGGCTGGTGCGCACCGCGATCACCCGCGAGGTGTGGGAGGCGGTGAACGACACCTACATGATCCTCAAGCAGACGCTCGCGCGGCCGGTGTCGGCGCGCGACCTGCCCGAGGTTCTGGCGCTGATCCGGCAGCAGTCGGCGCTGGTGCGCGGCGCCATGCACGGCACCATGCTGCGCAACGACATCTTCGATTTCTGCCGGCTCGGCACCTTCCTCGAACGCGCCGACAACACCGCGCGCATCCTCGACGTGAAATACTACGTGCTGCTGCCCTCGATCAGCCAGATCGGCTCGAGCCTCGACAACGTGCAATGGGAGACGATCCTGCGCTCGGTCGCGGGGATGCGGGCCTATCGCTGGATCAACCAGGGCGAAACGAACCCCAAGGGCATCGCCGATTTCCTGATCTTCGACGGGCGGATGCCGCGCAGCCTCGCGTTCTCGGTGGGCAAGATCGCCACCAACCTCGGCTACCTCGACCGCGCCTATGGGCTGCGCCACCCCAGCCACGACCAGATCGACGTGATCTCGGCGCGGCTGACCCACGGCACCATCGACCGCGTCTTCGAGGACGGCCTGCACGAATTCATCACCGATTTCCTGGCCGACATCGCGCGGCTCGGCCAGCAGATCGAGACCGACTACCGGTTTCTCGGATGACCCCATGCGCCTGAAGATCCTGCACACCACCACCTACCATTTCGACCGGCCCGTGCCCTACGGCCTGCAACAGCTGCGCCTGATCCCGAAAAGCCGCGCCGGGCAGACGGTGGCGAGCTGGGCCATGGCCATCGACGGCGGCACCGCCGAGACCGAGTTCACCGACCACCACCAGAACCGCGTGTCGCTGATCTCCTTCGACCCGCAGGCGACGGCGATCGTCGTGCAGTGCGAGGGCGAGGTGGAAACCGCCGACCTGAACGGGGTGACCGGGCGGCACGGGGGCTTTGCGCCGCTGTGGTACTTCCAGCGCTCGACCGAGCTGACCCGCGCCGGCGCGCGGGTGCGGGCGCTGACGAAGGGCCTGAAGGAGGAAGAGGCCGGCGACATCCCGCGGCTGCACGCGCTGTCCGCGCGCATCCTGGCCGCGGTGCCCTACGAGATCGGGCTGACCCAGGCGACCACCTCGGCCGAGGAGGCGCTGGAGCACGGCGGCGGCGTCTGCCAGGACCACGCCCACATCTTCATCGCGGCGGCCCGCGCCATGGGATACCCGGCGCGCTACGTCTCGGGCTACCTGATGATGGAGGACCGCGTGCACCAGGACGCGAGCCACGCCTGGGCCGAGGTCCATGTCGAGCCGCTGGGCTGGGTCGGCTTCGACGTGTCCAACGGCATCTCGCCCGATGCCCGCTACGTCCGCGTGGCGACCGGCCTCGACTACCGCGAGGCCGCCCCCGTCAGCGGCCTGCGTTTCGGCCATGGCGGCGAGGCGATGTCCATCGACATCCAGGTGCAGCAGCAGTAAGCCTTCGCGGGACAGGCAGGGAGTGGCAGGCGCATGACCTATTGCGTGGGTCTCAAGCTCGACCGTGGGCTGGTGTTCATGTCGGACACCCGCACCAACGCGGGCGTCGACAACATCAGCGTGTTCCGCAAGATGTTCCTCTGGGAACGCGAGGGCGAGCGGTCGATCACGCTGATGACCGCGGGCAATCTCGCCACCACCCAGGCGGTGGTGTCGTTGCTGAACGAGCGCGCGAAACCGGCCGAGGAGCGCGGCGCGCCCTCGATCCTCGAGGCGCCTTCGATGTTCCAGGTGGCCAAGCTGGTGGGCGAGACGCTGCGCGAGGTGATCGCCGAGCAGACCGGCCGCGTCGGCCCGCAGGCCGACGGCCCGTTTTCCGCGACCCTGATCCTGGGCGGGCAGGTGCGCGGCGGCGAGCCGCGGCTGTTCCTGGTCTACCCCGAGGGCAATTTCGTCGAGGCGAGCCTCGACACCCCCTTCTTCCAGATCGGCGAGACGAAATACGGCAAGCCGATCCTCGTGCGCGCCTACGACCCGAGCATGAGCTTCGAGGAGGCGGTGAAGCTCCTGATGCTGAGCTTCGATTCGACGGTCAAGGCGAACCTGTCGGTGGGGCTGCCGCTGGACCTGCACCTCTACACGGCCGAAAGCTTCCGCACCGGGATGATCCGGCGGATCGAGCGCGACGACGCGTTCTACGAGATGATCTCGTCGGGCTGGGGCGAGGCGCTGCGGGCGGCCTTCGACCGGCTGCCGGCCTACTCGCTGGACTGAGGGGTTTCGCCGCCTCCGGCGGCGACCCGCCGGGGGGGTTCACCCCCCGGACCCCCCTTAATTATTTGATCGTTGCGCGTTGGGGGAACCTAGCTCCCGAAGCCGGGGGCTGTCTGCCCCCGGACCCCCGAGAGTATTTGGAAAGCAAAGATGGGAGGGGCGTGGCGTCAGGCGGTGACGTCGTGCCGGTGCACCCAGTCGAATTTCGCGGCGACCGCGTGGGGGGCGACGCGCTGGGCGAGGCGAAGGGCGGAATGGGCGGCGAAGCGCAGCGGGCCGGGCCGCAGGTGGTAGTTCGTCGCGTTGTCGGTGGCGGCCTGCACGATCCGGGCGCAGCGGGGACGGCGGAGCGCGGCGTAGCGGGCGAGGCCCGCGCGGGTGTCGGGGTCCTCGGCGAGACAGCGGGCCAGCACGTAGGCATCCTCGAGCGCCATGTTCGCGCCCTGGGCGAGAAAGGGCAGCGTCGGGTGCGCGGCGTCCCCGAGGAGCGCGAGGCGGGGATCGTGCCAGACCGGCGCGACCGGGTGGCGGAACAGGCCCCAGAGATAGACCTCCGTCGCCTGTGCCAGCAGGTCGCCCACCTCGGGGCAGAAATCGGTGAAGGCGCGGGCGAGGTGGCGGGGGTCGTCGCGGTGGTGCCAGCCCTCGGCGGCCCAGCCGTCGCGCTCCTCGACGGCGACGACGTTGACCAGCCGCCGGTCGCGCAGCGGGTAGCGCACGAGGTGCCGGCCGGGGCCCATGAACACATGCGCCTCGGGCGCGAGGGGCGTGTCGGCCGGGATGGTGCAGCGCCAGGCGACCTGCCCGGTGAAGAAGGCGCGCGATTTCGGGTTGAGCGCGGCGCGCGCGGGCGAGTGCAGCCCGTCGGCGGCGATGGTCAGGCCATGGGTCTCGGTGGTGCCGTCGGCGAGCCTGAGGGCGGTGCCCATCGGGCCGGGCTCCACCGCCGCGACGCGGGTGCCGAGCCGCAGCGCGACACCAGCCTCGGCCGCGGCCCCGGCGAGCGCGGCCACGAGGTCGGCGCGGTGCACGAGGTGCCAGGGCTGGTCGGGGCGTGACAGCGGCATCGCGAAGACCTCGGCCCCGCGGCGGAAATCGCGCAGCCGCACCGCCTGCGACCGCGGGCTGGTGGCGGCCACCGCCTCGGCCACGCCGAGGGCCTGCAGCACGCGCCAGCCGTTGGGCGAGATCTGGATGCCGGCGCCGACCTCGGTGATCGCGGGCGCCTGTTCCAGCACCGTGACCGCCGCGCCGCGCCGGGCCAGCGCCAGCGCCGCGGCGAGCCCGCCGATGCCGCCGCCGATGACGGTGATCTCCTGCCCGATCAGCATGGCCGCCTCCGAGAAACCCGCTCCGAAAAGCACAAGGGGCGCCCCCACCCCGGCGGCGCCCCCTGCTTGTTCCATCCGCCGCGCGCGGACGCAGCGCGGTCAGTCGTCGCGATGCACCTTCTCGCGGCGCTCGTGGCGCTCCTGCGCCTCGAGGCTCATGGTGGCGATCGGGCGCGCGTCCAGCCGCTTGAGCGAGATCGGCTCGCCGGTCACCTCGCAGTAGCCGTATTCGCCCTCCTCGATCCGGCGCAGCGCGCTGTCGATCTTGGCGATCAGCTTGCGCTGGCGGTCGCGGGTGCGCAGCTCCAGCGCGCGGTCGGTTTCCTCGCTCGCCCGGTCGGCGATGTCGGGAATGTTGCGCGTGCCATCCTGCAGGGCCTCGACCGTGGTCCGGCTTTCCTCGAGCAGCTCGTTCTTCCAGGTGATCAGCTTGCGCCGGAAATATTCGAGCTGGCGCTCGTTCATGAATGGTTCGTCCTCGGCGGGACGATAGTCCTCGGGCAGAAAATTCTCGGCCTTCATGTCGCTCCCCTCAGCGGAGCCGGCGTCGATCTGTCGGTCTGGCATACCACCCTCCCGGCCCCTCGCCGCCCGCTTACAAGACCGCGCGTTCCTTGTCACCTATCTAATGCGCCAGCGCCCGGAGTCACAGGGGCGGCGGTCGATGCGTCGCGGGGGAGGTCCGTTTTTCATGCACTTGGCCCGCCGGCTGCGCAGATTTGCCGCCGCCCGCGGCCGGCGGCGGCCCACCCCTTCCCCCGCGGGGGCGGAGCCGCTAGACCGGGGGCGGACAGACCGGGAGGACCGCGATGACAGCCCGTTTCGAAGGCAGCGACAGCTACGTCGCCACCGAGGACCTGACCGTGGCGGTGAACGCCGCCGTGACGCTGGAACGCCCGCTGCTGGTCAAGGGCGAGCCCGGCACCGGCAAGACGGAACTGGCCCGCCAGGTGGCGGGCAGCCTCGGGCTGCCGATCATCGAGTGGCACATCAAGTCGACCACCCGCGCGCAGCAGGGGCTGTACGAATACGACGCGGTCAGCCGGCTGCGCGACAGCCAGCTGGGCGACGAACGCGTCAACGACGTGCGCAACTACATCCGCAAGGGCAAGCTGTGGCAGACCTTCGAAGCGCCGGGCAAGTCGGTGCTGCTGATCGACGAGATCGACAAGGCCGACATCGAGTTCCCCAACGACCTGCTGCAGGAGTTGGACCGGATGGAGTTCTTCGTCTACGAGACCGGCGAGACCATCCGGGCGCGCACGCGCCCCATCGTCATCATCACCTCGAACAACGAGAAGGAGCTGCCCGACGCCTTCCTGCGGCGCTGCTTCTTCCACTACATCCGCTTTCCCGACATGGAGACGATGAAGCGAATCGTCGAGGTGCATTTCCCCGGCATCAAGGCGCAGCTGCTGACCACCGCGCTGACCCAGTTCTACGAGGTCCGCGAGCAGCAGGGGCTGAAGAAGAAGCCCTCCACCTCCGAGGTGCTGGACTGGCTGAAACTGCTGCTGGCCGAGGATCTCGCGCCCGAGGACCTGCGCCGCGACGGGGCCAGCGCGCTGCCGAAACTGCATGGCGCGCTGCTGAAGAACGAGCAGGACGTGGCGCTGTTCGAGCGACTCGCCTTCATGGCGCGGCGGCAGCGCTGAGGCGGCGGGAACGGGGCCGAAGCAAGGCGCGCATTTCCATCCCGGCACCAGACCGCCGCACCGGCGGACACTGTTTCCTGCAAGGATTTCCCTTTGTTTCCAAAGCATGAAACGATGGCGATTCCATGCCGGGCGGGCGCGATAATTCGGACTCCGGACCAAATTCCTGCCATAATCCGCCACCACGTTGCCATCATCAGGACACAACCCGGAATCGGACCCGATGCATCAGACGCGCAGATCGCGGCCCCGTGCCGCCCGGGCATGGCAAGGCGGGGCGCGCTGCGCGGCCGCCGCTGTCGCGCGCGGTATCTGCGCCGATGCGGCCGGTTCGTGCCGTGCGGGGGCGCGGCGGCGGATGTCCTGGCTTGTCCCCAGTCCCATCCGGAGTTGAGCTGCCCATGACGCCGGTCGTCCGCCTGTTCCCCCTGCTGTTCGTCGTCGCCCTCGGGCTGTCGGGCTGCGTGTCCACCTCCGGTGCGCCGGTGCGCGAGGTCGCCGAACGGCGCGCCACGCCCGAGCAGGTCGGCGGCCTGCCGATCGCCAACACCTTCGGCCCCGCGCGGCCCGAGGCCCCGGGCCGGTCCAACGCCGAGATCGCGGCGGATTTCCTCGACCTCAGCTTCCAGATGGAATCGGGGCGCGTGATCCCGCGCCTGTCGCGTTTCGAGGGGCCGGTGACGGTCCGCATCGCGCCGGGCGCCCCGGCCACCCTGCCCGCCGAGCTGGACCGGCTGATCGGCCGCCTGCGCGGCGAGGCCGGCATCGACATCCGCCGCACGCCCTATGCCGAGGGGCCGGCCAGCATCACCATCGAGACCATGCCGCGCGCCCAGATGCAGCGCTTCGTCCCCGAGGCGGCCTGCTTCGTGGTGCCGCGCGTGGCCTCCTGGGCCGAGTTCCGCCGCCTGCGCAACTCGCGCGAGATGGACTGGACCACGCTGGGCACCCGCGAGCAGGTGGCCGTGTTCCTGCCCTCGGACGTGCCGCCGCAGGAGATCCGCGACTGCCTCCACGAGGAACTGGCGCAGGCGCTGGGGCCGTTGAACGACCTCTACCGGCTGCCCGACTCGGTGTTCAACGACGACAATTTCCACGCCGTGCTGACCGGCTTCGACATGCTGGTGCTGCGCGCCTACTACGACCCCGCCCTGCGCTCGGGCATGACCCGGTCCGAGGTCGCGGCGGTGCTGCCCGGCGTGCTGGCGCGGCTGAACCCGCGCGGCGAACGCGGCGGCGCGACCACCCCCGCCGCCACGCCGCGCGCCTGGATCGACGCGATCGAGACGGCGCTGGGGCCCGGCACCCGCGACGCGCAGCGCATCGCCGCCGCCGAACGCGCGGTGACGCTGGCGCGGCAGGCCGGCATGTCGGACGCGCGGCTGGCCTTCAGCTACTTCGCGCTTGGCCGGCTGTCGCTGGCCACCGATGCCGAGGCCTCGGTGAACGCCTTCCTCGCGGCCCAGAACATCTATGACCGGATCGCGCCGAACGGCATCCATGCCGCCCACATCGACATGCAGCTGGCCGCCTTCGCGCTCAGCTCGGGCAGCCCCGAGGATGCGCTGCGGCTGACCGGCCGGGCGATGCCGGCGGCGACGGCGTTCCAGAACGCCTCGCTGCTGTCCACGGTGCTGATGATCCGGGCCGAGGCGCTGGATGCGCTGGGCCGCCCGTCCGAGGCGCGTCAGGTGCGGCTCGACAGCCTCGCCTGGGGCCGGTATGGGTTCGGCACCAACGCGGCGGTGGGCGCACGCCTGACAGAGGTGGCAGCGCTCGCGCCCTGACAGTGATCCGGGGTGGGACATGCTGAATTTCATCGGGGGTGGCCTCGGGATCGTCCTTGGCCTGTGGACGGCGCGGCGGCGCGGCGGCAACCGGCTGGACCTTTTGCACTACGCCACGATCTTCGGCATTCTGGGGTTCATCCTGGGCGCCTTTGCGATGCTGGTGATCCCGGCGCCGGGCTGACTTCCCGCAGGGGGCGCGTGCCATGTTCCTGCCCTTCTTCGACACGCTCCGCGCCGCGCGCATCCCGGTGTCGCTCAGGGAATACCTGAGCTTTCTCGAGGGTGTGTCGGCCGGCCTCGTGACCTACGACCTGGATGGGTTCTACTACCTCGCCCGCGCGGCGATGGTAAAGGACGAGCGCCACCTCGACCGCTTCGACCAGTGCTTCGCCCAAGCCTTCGGGGGCCTGGAGGCCATCACGCCCGATCAGGTGCTGGAGGCCGCCGAGATCCCGCGGGAATGGCTGGAGAAGCTGGCCGAGAAACACCTGACGCCCGAGGAACGCGCCGAGATCGCGGCGCTCGGCGGCTTCGACAGGCTGATGGAGACGCTGCGCGAGCGTCTGCGGGAACAGCAGGGCCGCCACCAGGGCGGCAACAAGTGGATCGGCACCGCCGGCACCTCGCCCTTCGGCGCCTATGGCTACAACCCCGAAGGCGTGCGGATCGGGCAGGACACAAGCCGCCACCGCCGTGCGGTCAAGGTCTGGGACAAGCGCGATTTCAAGGACTTCGCCGACGACGTTGAACTGGGCACCCGCAACATCAAGGTGGCGCTCAAGCGGCTCCGGCAATGGGCGCGGGACGGCGCGGCCGAGGAGCTGGATCTCGACGGCACGATCCGCGCCACGGCGGAGCAGGGCTGGCTCGACGTCAAGACGCGGCCCGAGCGGCGCAATGCGGTCAAGGTGATCCTGTTCCTCGACGTGGGCGGGTCGATGGACGACCACATCCGCGTGGTGGAGGAGCTGTTTTCCGCGGCCAAGTCGGAATTCAAGCACCTCGAACACTACTATTTCCACAACTGCCTGTACGACCGCGTCTGGCGCGACAACCGGCGGCGCTGGACGGAAACCATCCCGACCCACGAGGTAATGAACACCTACGGGTCGGACTACAAATGCATCTTCGTGGGCGACGCGAGCATGTCGCCCTACGAGATCGCCTTTGCCGGCGGCGCGTCCGAGCACTGGAACGAGGAGGCCGGGCAGGTCTGGCTCCAGCGCGCGCGGACGCAATGGCCCGACCACCTGTGGATCAACCCGGTGGCGGAACGGCTCTGGGGCTATACCCAGTCGATCGGGATGATCCGCGAGATCTTCGAGGGGCGGATGGTGCCGATGACGCTGGAAGGGCTCGACCGCGGGATGCGGGAGCTCGGCCGGTGAGCCGACCCTCGGCGCTGGCCTATCTGTGGCGGCATCACCGGGTGGCGCTGATCGGCATGGGGCTGGCGCTGGCGGTGGCGGCGGTGTTTGCCGTGCGGCTGACGCTCTTCACGATCTACTGGGCCGACCCCGCGCACCGGGACCAGCGGATCGAGGGCTGGATGACGCCCGGCTACATCGCCCGGTCCTGGGAGGTGGAGCCCGGGGTGATCCGCGCGGCGCTGGCGCTGGAGCAAGGGCACCGGCCGACGCTGGCGCAGGTCGCCGAGGCCGAGGGCGTGCCCCTGCCCGAGCTGATCGCCCGGCTGGAGGCCGCCATCGCCGCGGCGCGCGCCCGATGACGGAAACCATCCTTGCGCTGGTGCCGGTCTACGGCCTTGCGCTGATCGCCGTGGCGACCTTCCTGTCCTGCCTCGCGCTGCCGATCCCGTCGTCGCTGGTGATGCTGTCGGCGGGGGGCTTTGCCGCCGCGGGCGACCTGGTGCTGTGGCAGGCGGGCGCGGCGGCGCTGGTCGGCGCGGTGGCGGGCGACCAGCTGGGCTACCAGATGGGGCGCTGGGGCGGGCGGCTGTTTTCCGGCACCCGCGTGTCGCCCAAGCGCGCGGCGCTGATGGGCAAGGCCACCGGCTACCTCCGCGACCGCGGTGCGGCGGCGGTGTTCTTCAGCCGCTGGCTGGTGTCGCCGCTGGGGCCTTACGTCAATTTCGCGGGCGGCGCGGCGCGGCTCGACTGGGGGCGCTTCACCCGCGCGGGCGTGGCGGGCGAGGTGGTGTGGGTGGCGATCTACGTGGGCCTAGGGGCCATGTTCGCCGACGACATCCTGGCGCTGGCCGACCTCATGGGCAGTGCCTCGGGGCTCATGGCGGCGCTTGCCGTGGCGGGCGGGCTGGCGATGTGGCTGCGGGCGGCGCTGCGCCAACGGGGCGCGGCTTGACAGGGGGTTCCGCGTGGGCGCCATGATCGGCCCATGCAGCCGCCCGTCCGCTCCATCGACGCCCGCGCCTTCTGGGCCGACCCCTACCCGACGCTGGCCGCGATGCGGGCCGAGACGCCCGTGGTCCGCGTGCCCGAGCTAGGCGGCGCGATCCTGCTGACGAAACGCGCCGACATCCACCGCGAGGAAAAGCGGGTGGAGGTGTTTTCCTCCCGCCAGCCGAATGGGTTGATGACCCGCCTGATGGGCGAGAACCTGATGCGCCGTGATGGCGAGGCGCACCTGTCCGAACGCCGCGCGCTGTTCCCCGCGCTCAGCCCCCGCACGGTGCGCGAGGTCTGGCTGCCGTTGTTCCAGGCGCGCACGGCCGCGATCCTCGACGCGTTGGCGCCCCAAGGCCAGGCCGACCTCGTCCGCGACTACGCGATGCCGGTCTCGGCCGAGGCGCTGAAGCTGATCACCGGGCTGACCAACATGGCCGCGCCCGAGATGGACCGGGTCAGCCAGGGCATGATCGACGGCTGCGCGAACTACGGGGGCGACGCGGGCGTGGAGGCGCGCTGCCACGACTGCACCGCCTCGATCGACCGGCACATCGACGCGGCGATGCCGGGGCTGATGGCCGCCCCGGACCATTCGGCCCTGAGCGTCATGCACGAGGCGGGGCTGGGGATGGACCGGCTGCGGGCGAACGTGAAGCTGATCATCTCGGGCGGCCAAAACGAACCGCGGGATGCCATCGCGGGCGCGGCCTGGGCCGTCCTGACCCACCCCGAGGTGCGCGAGGCGGCCACCACGGGCGCGCTTGGCTGGGACGCGGTCTTTGCCGAATACGCCCGCTGGATGAGCCCCATCGGCATGTCCCCGCGCGAGGTGGCCCGCCTGGACGCCGTGAACGGGGTCGAGGTCCGGCCCGGCGAGCGGGTGTTCCTGATGTTCGGCTCGGGCAACCGGGACGAGGACGCGTTCAGCGACCCCGACCACTTCGACCCCTGGCGCGACGGGTCTGCGGCGATCCCCTTCGGCGCCGGCCCCCATTTCTGCGCCGGCGCCGCGGCGTCCAAGGCGCTGATCGCGGAGGTGGCCCTGCCGATGCTGTTCGAGCGGCTGCCCGGGCTGCGGCTGGCGGGCGACGCGCCCTTCGGCGGCTGGGCCTTCCGGGGCCCCCTGCGCGTTCCCGTCGCGTGGGGGCCCTGAGCCGTTGCCGCCCGTGGCCCGTCGCCCCATATCCCACCCATGCTGAAGCTGACCCCGATCCTCCTTGCCATCGGCTACGCGCTGGTGATGTACCTGTTCTCGGCATGGCGCACTTCGCGGGAGCTGGAGGCGCGGTCGTCGGAACTGGCCGACGCGCGGCTGCGCGTCCTGACCGACCGCATGGCCGAGGCGCTGGGGATCGAACGCATCCGGGTGAACATCTACGAGGTGGAGCCGGTGAACGGCCTCGCGGCCCCTGACGGGCGGATCTACCTGACGCGGGGCTTCTACAACAAATACCGGGCGGGCGAGGTCACGGGCGAGGAGCTGGCGAGCGTGATCGCGCACGAACTGGGCCACGTGGCGCTGGGCCATGCGCGCCGGCGGATGATCGATTTCTCCGGGCAGAACGCGGTGCGGATCGCGCTGGCCACCGTGCTGGGGCGGTTCATCCCCGGCGTGGGGGTCTGGATCGCCAACCTGCTGGCCGGGATGCTGGCCGCCCGGCTGTCGCGGCAGGACGAATACGAGGCCGACGCCTATGCCGCGGCGCTGCTGACGCGGGCGGGGATCGGGACGGGGCCGCAGAAGGCGCTGTTCCTCAAGCTCGAGGGGCTGACGGGGATGGGCGGGCGCGGAATGCCGGCGTGGTTGATGAGCCACCCCAAGACCGCCGACCGGGTGCGCGCGATCGAGGCGCTGGAGGCGCGCTGGGCGAAGGAATTGCCGAAGGAGTGAGGCGTTTTCCTCGAGGAAAACGCACGGGAAACCTCGAGGTTTCCCGACCGGAAAACCCGGGTTTTCCGGCGCTTACCCCACCGCCTTCGCCACCCTCGGCAGTCTCGCGCGCTTGAGCAGCGCCCGCAGCGGCAGCTCCTCGCCCGCCATGCGCTCCGCCGTGGCGTGGACGGCGGCGACGACCCCCTCCACCGCCGCGGGCGCGTCGAGCCACATCTGATACAGCGCCGCGTCGGGGTGCACCGCCTCGACGCCGTGCGCGTCCAGTTCCCGCCGCGGGAAATCGCGCAGGTTCAGCGTCAGGATCGTGTCGGCGCCGCCCGCGATGGCCGTGGCCAGCACATGGATGTCGGAGGGATCAGGCAGCCAGAGCCGCGCCTCCAGCCCCGGATCGGCGGCGACACGCGCCCCGGGAAACGCAACTGACACCGCCGCGATCTCGCCCCGCGCCAGCGCCTCGTCCGCCGCGCCGCCGTGGCGGGCGGCGGTCCGCGCCCATTCCTCCAGCAAACGGTCCGACCAGAGCGGCACGATCAACCCGCCCCGCGCCAGCCCCAGCACGATCTCGCGCAGCACCGTGGGGTAGAGGACGCAGGCGTCGATCACCGCCTTCATGGCATCAGGCGGAAGGCCAGCGCCTTGAGATAGCCGGTCTCGGTGAGCTGCGGGTGCTGCGGATGGTCGGGCCCCGCGAAGCCGGTGTGGATCAGCCGCGGGTCGCGGCCCGCGCGCCCGATGCCGCGCAGGCAGGCGGCGCGGAACTTCGCCAGGTCGGCGGCGTGGGAGCAGGAGCAGAGCATCAGCACGCCCCCCTCGGCCACCAGCGGCGCGGCCAGCCGCGCGACGCGTTCGTAGGCGCGCAAGCCCGCCTCCAGCGCCTGCTTTGACGGCGCGAAGGCGGGCGGGTCGCAGACCACGAGGTCGAACCGCGCGCCCTCGGCGGCCAGCGCCTCCATCTCGGCGAAGGCGTCGCCGCGACGGGTGGTCAGGCGGTCGCCAAGGCCCGAAGCCGCGGCCCCCTGCCCCGCCAGCGCCAGCGCGGGTTCCGAGGCGTCGACGGCGACGGCGGCCTCGGCCCCCGCGGCAAGGCAGGCCAGCGCGAAGCCGCCCACATGGGAAAACACGTCGAGCACGCGGGCGCCGCGGGCCAGCCGCGCGGCGAAGGCGTGGGTGTCGCGCTGGTCGTAGAACAGGCCCGTCTTCTGCCCGCCCATCACGTCGGCCATGTAGGTCGCGCCGGTCATCGGCACCGGGATCGGGGCCTCAGGCGCCGTGCCCGCCAGAACGGCCGTCACCTCGGGCAGCCCCTCGGCCAGCCGCGCCCGCGCGGTGCCGTTCTTGATCAGCGTGGTGCAGCCGGTCACGGACAGGAGCGCCTCGGCCAGCGCCGCCTCGCGCTCCTCCAGCCAAATCGCGTTCGGCTGCATCACCAGCGTGTCGCCGAACCGGTCGACGATCAGGCCGGGCAGCCCGTCGCCCTCGGCATGGACGAGGCGGTAGAAGGGGGCGTCGTAGAGCCGGTCGCGCAGCGCCTGCGCGGCGCCGATCCGGGCCGTCAGCCACGCCCCGTCGATCACCGCGCCCGGATCGCGGTCCAGCAGCCGCAACCCGATCTTGGCCTCCACCGTCGCCACGCCCAGGCCCAGCGGCTGGCGCTCGGCGTCCTCCAGCACGGCCAGCGCGCCCGCGGGCACGGCGCGCGAGCGGCGGTCGAGCACGAGGTCGTCGGCCCAGGCCCAGGGGTGGCCGTGGCGGATGCGGCGGGCATCGGCCTTGGGTTTCAGGCGCAGGACGGGCAAGGCGAAAGGGGGCGCTGTCATGCGCCCCCTCTACCCCTCCGGCCGGTCCGGGGGAAGATCAGTTCTGGACCTCGGCCACCGAGATCAGGGTGGCGAGGGGCGCGGGGAACTCCACCCGGGCCCACTCCTGCAGGCGCTCGGTGATGCGGACGCGCTGGGTGATGCCCTGCGCCTCGGCCTGGATCGCGGCCTGGCCGCCGAGCGCGCGGAAGGTCAGGTCGACCGGGCGCGGGCCCGACAGGATCTGGCCGGTCTCGGCGTGGCGGACGGTCAGCATGAATTCGATCTCGTGCTCGCCACCGATGGTGTAGCGGGCGCGCTCGGTCAGGGCGTGGAAGCGCGTGACCTCGATCGCCACCACCACGGGGGTCGCGGCGCCCTCACGGGGCTGCAGCACGGGGGTGAGCGCGTCGCGCAGGATCGCCTCGACCTGCACGTAGCGGTCGCCGAGCGGGTCCTCGCGCCAGACGATGTCGGACGCGGGCTTGATCGAATTGGCCTCGGACACGCTGAGCGTGCGGGGCACCACGATCTCGACCGCGGTGAAGGACCAGTCCTGGGTCGGGGCCTCGATCACCGGGGTGATCGGGTCGAAGGGGGTGTCGCGCGACACGTCGAAGGGCGTGCTGCAGGCCGAAAGGCCCAGCGCGGCCGCGACGATCAGGGCGGGGGTGATCAGGATCCGTTTCATTGCCGTGCCTCCTTGCCGCTTGGTGCGGGCTTCTTGCGGGCGTTCGATGTCGACCGTGCCTCAACGGGACGACCTGAAGCTGGGCCAGCGGCGGGGCGAAAGCGGGGTGCGGCCGCGTCGGACCGGAGGTATTGCAGGGGTTTCTTCGCGCCGGAATTGCGGCGGATTTTCGACGAATGCCCCGGGTTGGGGGGCTATCGCGGCAACGGCGCGCAAGGGGGATGCCGCCCGCAGGGTGCGGGACAGGCCCCCGGGATCGCGCCCGCCCGGTCGCCCGGTGCGGGCCCGGCGGCGGCGTCTCAGCCGCGCTTGAGCCCGGCCACGGCGGCGCGGGCGCCGGCCAGCATCCAGGCGTGCTCGGAGGCGACGAACCAGGCGGTGAAGCCGTGTTGTTCCAGCGCCCGGCCGGCCTCGGCATGGGGCACGAAGGTGGCGTAGCCCTTGCCGGCGGCGGCGGCGGCGCGGCCGACACGGGCCATGGCGGCGTGCAGCTCGGGGCTCGACTGGTCGGTCTTGCCGTAGGCGACGGACAGGTCGGCGGGGCCGAGGAACAGCGCGTCGATGCCGGGCACGGCGGCGATGGCCTCGCAGGCCTCGACCGCCTCGGGGTCCTCGACCTGGGCGATGACCACGGTTTCCTCGCGGCTGCGCGCGAGCAGCGTCGCCATGTCCGAGGTGCCGAAGCCCGCCCAGCGGGTGGAGCCCGCGTAGCCGCGGCCGCCATGGCCGAAGCGGGCGGATTTCGCCACGCGGGCGGCGGTCTCGGGGTCGGTGACATGGGGCACGACGATACCGGTCGCGCCGAGGTCGAGGGCGGCGCCGATGTCGGCGGGCGCGGCGGACGGAACGCGGACGAGGAGCGGCAGGCCGGCGGCGCGGGCGACGGCGGCACAGGCGTTCAGCGCGGCGCGGTCGAAGGGGGCGTGTTCGCCGTCGAGGCAGACGAAATCGAGGCCGGCGAGGATCAGCACCTCGAGCACGTCGACGGCGGGCGTCTTCATGAAGGTGCCGACGAGGGTGGTGCCCGCGACGAGGTCGCGGCGGAAACTGGCGTGGCCCATCTGGTCCCTCCCCCTTGGCGCGGTTCGGCGCGACCTTGGCGGGGCGCCGCGGGGATTGCAAGGCGGCTCAGCCGGCGGCGCGGGCGGCGGCGGGCGCGGGCGGCGCGGGGTCGGCGGCGGGCGCGGGTGCGGCGGCGGCGGGGGCGGCGGGCAGGCGCAGGGCCCGGTGGCCGCCGACCTGCCCGAGACGGCCACGGGCGAGGACGCGCCCCGCGGCATCCTCGAGCGCGACCTCGGCAAGGTCGGCCGCGCGAAACGGCACCAGGTCGCCCACGGCCAGCGCCTGCACCTCGCCCAGCGGGCGCCGGACCCGCAGGAGCACGGCGTCGAGCGGCAGGCACAGATCGTCGAGGAGGCGGGCGCGGGCGGCCACCCAGGCCGGGTCGGGCGGGCGCACCTCGGCCGGGGCGGCGGCGGCGGCCACGGCGACCGTGGGCAGCACCAGCACCACGCCGGCCCGCCGCGCGACGCCGGCAAAGCCCAGCGCCGCGGACAGGACGCCATAGCGCCCCTCGGGCAGCAGGAGCGAGACCTGGCCGCGGTCGCGGATGCGGCTGCCGTAGGTGACGCGGTCGGGCCAGTCGCGGCCGGGCAGTCCCTGGGTCTCGGCGGCGAAGGACGCAAGCGCGAGGTCGACGAAGTCGCGCGCCAGCGCCTCGTCGATGCGGGTGACGGGGCGCGGCGGAAGCTCGGCCGCCTCGACCCGGCCGGTGGTCTGCACTTCGACCAGCGCGTCGACGAGGCCCGCGGACAGGCCGATCAGGCCGCGGCGGCCGGCCGCGTCCTCGACCGCGGCGACAAGGCCCTGGGGCGGCAGCGCGGCAAGGGCGCCGTCGAGGTCGGCATCCGGCGTGAAGCCCACATCGCCGAGCGTCAGGCCGAGCCCGTCGAAGGGCGCCGCCGCGTGGCGCAAGGCCCGGCCGAAGCCGCGCACCGCGCCGGCCGACAGGTCAGGGCGCGGCGGGGCGGGGCGGGCATGGGCCGCGATCTTGCGGCGCAGCGCGCCGGGGCGGGGGGCGGTCATCGGGGGCGGGTCCGGGGTGGCATCGCCCCTACCCTGCCCCGAAAAGGGTTAAGGATCGGTCAAGCGGCCCGGAGCGCGCGGGCGGGCAGCCGCACCCGGAACCGCGCGCCGCCGCCCGAGGGCACGTAGGACAGGCCGCCGCCCAGCCGGGCCATGATCTCGCGGCTGATGGCGAGGCCAAGCCCCGCCCCCGGCGCGCCGCGGGCGGTGTCGGCGCGGGCGAATTTCTCGAAGATCAGGGATTGCTGGCGCGGCGGGATGCCGGTGCCGTTGTCGGCGAACTCCACCTCGACCCGGCCGGGCAGCTGGCGCACCGAGATGGTCAGCTCGGGCTGGGCGGCGTCGCAGTATTTCTGCGCGTTGGAGATCAGGTTGATGAACACCTGCGCCAGCCGGTCGGCGTCGGTCCACAGCGCGACGGCCTCCTCCGCGCGGTCCCGCCGGATGGCGAGCCGCCCGTCCTCGGCCATGGCCCCCGCGGCGTAGATGGCGCGGTCGAGCACGTCGGACAGCCGCGCCTCGGTCTCGTTCAGGGTGACGCGGCCGTTTTCCAGCACCGACAGGTCGAGAAGGTCATCCAGCAGCCGCGTCAGACGCAGGCTTTCGTCGTGGATGATGCGGGAGAACCGCGCGCGGGCGGCATCGTCGACCGGGTCGGCCTGCATCAGGATCTCGGAAAACGCCCGGATCGAGGTCATCGGCGTGCGAAGCTCGTGGCTGATCTGGCTGAGGAAGGCGTCCTTCTGGCGCGACAGCTCGGTCAGCTTGGCGTTGGCCTCGCGCAGCCGCGCGGCGGTCTGGGCGAGCTCGGCCGATTTCGCCTCGAGCTGGCTGGAATACTCCATGATCTGCGCGGTCTCGTCGGCCACGGCCAGGAGGTCGCGCACCGACACGCTGGCGCCCCCGATGATCTGGGCGACCATGGCATGCGCCGTGGCCGCGCCGACCGAGCCCGCCAGCTCCCGCTCCAGCCGTTCGAGGAAATCGGGCGTGGGTTCCGGCACGCCGCCCGTGCGCCCCTGCGCCTCGGCCGCGGCCTGGAACAGCCGCCCGGCGCGCCCCGTCCCGAGGATCCGCTGCGCCATGATCAGGAGGTCGTCGGCGGCCCCCGCCACCCCCTGCCAGCCGTAGAGCGGCCGCGAGTGGTCGTAGACGTTGACGAACTGCGCCCCCTGCAGCCGTTCCAGCGGGCCGGGGAAGGACACCAGCGAGCCGAGGATGAACAGGAAGGTGTTCACCCCCAGCGACAGCACCATCGCGGTCAGGAGCGGGTCGGTGGCCGCCAGGCCCAGCGGCGTGGCGGGGCTGAGCCAGGCGAGGCCGAAGGGCCCGGCCTCGAACAGGACGGGCAGCCCGCCCCCGGTCTCGGCCAGGTTGGGCAGCAGCAGGAGCCAGGCCCAGATCAGGAAGCCCGAGCCGATCCCCATCGCCGCCCCGATCCGGGTGGCGCCGCGCCACAGGATGCCGCCCAGCAGCGCCGGCAGGATCTGCGCCACGCCGAGGAACGCGATCAGCCCGATGGCGGCCAGCGCGTCGGTCCCGCCCGACAGGCGGTAATAGCCCCAGCCGAGGAACAGCACGCCCCCGATCGACAGCCGCCGCGCCGTCAGCGCCACGCGGCGCATGTCGCCCGACATCGGGTCGTCGTGGCGCGACAGGCGCAGCCAGACCGGCACGATGATGTGGTTCGACAGCATGGTCGACAGCGCCAGCGCGGCGACAATCACCATGGAGGTCGCCGCCGAGAAGCCGCCGAGGAACACAAGAAGGGCCAGACCGTCCTGCCCCAGGCCCAGCGGCACGGTCAGCACGAACAGGTCGGGGTTGGCGCCGGGGCCGTGCAGTTCGAGGCCCACCACCGCGATCGGCACCACGAAGAGGCTGATCAGCAGCAGGTAGAGCGGGAAGGCCCAGCCGGCGGTGGCGAGGTGCCGCTCGTCGGAGTTCTCGACAACCAGCACCTGGAACATGCGCGGCAGGCACAGGATGGCGGCGCCGGCCAGCACCGACAGCCCCAGCCAGCGCGCGCCGTTCCACGAGCTCTGGCTGACCGGGCTGGCCTCGATGCGCGCCAGCATGTCGGCGGGCCCGTCGGCCACGCCCCAGACCACGAAGATGCCGACGGCGAGGAGCGCGGTCAGCTTGACGATGGCCTCGAGCGCGATGGCCGAGACGAGGCCCGGGTGGCGCTCGTTCACGTCGAGCGAGCGGGTGCCGAACACGATGGTGAACAGCGCAAGGCCCGCCGCGACCCAGATCGCCGTCTGTTCGGTGTCGGGCGCCCCGAAGGCGCCGGGCCGCGCGAAGACCGAGAAGGACAGCGTGACCGACTGCAGCTGCAGCGCGATGTAAGGCGTCGTGCCGAGGACGGCGAGCACCGTGACCAGCGCCGCCAGCCCGCCCGACTTGCCGTAGCGGCTGGAGATCATGTCGGCGATCGAGGTGATCCTCTGGGCGCGGCCGATACGGACCATCTTTCGCAACAGCCAGAACCAGCCGATGAACACCAGCGTCGGCCCGAGGTAGATCGTCAGGAACTCGAGCCCGTTGCGCACCGCCGAACCGACCGCGCCGTAGAAGGTCCAGGCGGTGGTGTAGATCGACAGGCTGAGGGTGTAGGTGATCGGCGAGGACAGCCAGCGCGCCTTGCCCTCGGCGGCGCGCTTCTCGGCCAGGAAGGCGATCCCGAACAGCATCGCCACGTAGAGCACGCAGACCGCGACCAGCCCGTCGAAGCTGAGCATCAGCCGCCCTCCCCCTCGGGCGGCGGCGGCGGCGACCCCGGCTCGGCGCGGCCGCCCGGCGTCAGGGCGCGCGACACCACCGCGGTCAGCACGATCAGGCCGATCCAGACGGCGAAGTAGTAGACCAGCCAGCTCGACAGCGACGGGCCGGCCTCGGCCGCGTCGCCGCGGATGAAGACCGGCGCGAAGAACAGCACCAGCCCCAGCACCGGCAACAGCCGCGCGGCGTCCTGCAGCCGGTTCTGCCGGTAGGTCCGCCGTTCGAGAAACAGCCGCCGCGCCATCGGGGCCCGGGCCTCAGCCGCGGCCCGTCGCGGCCCGGGCCTCGGCCAGCCGGGTGACGGTGGCGAGCAGGTCGGCGTTGGAGAAGGGCTTGGTCAGGTAGGCGTTGGCGCCCAGCTCCAGCGCGGTCTCGCGGTCGCGGGCCTGGCCCTTGGCGGTGAGCATGAGGACGGGCAGCTCGGCCGTCTCGGGGCGCGCACGCAGGTCGCGCAGGATTTCCAGGCCCGAGCGGCCGGGCAGCATCACGTCGAGCACGATCAGGTCGGGCCCCGTGCGGGCGACCGCGTCGAGGGCGGTGGCCCCGTTGCCATGGCCCTGCACCTCCCAGCCGGCGCGGCTGAGAATGAAGCCGATGGCTTCGAGAATGTTGCCCTCGTCCTCCACGAGCAGGATGCGTCCGCCCACGGCTGTCCTCCCTCCGCCTTGGGTCGGGCGAGTTTGCAGCGCGGCGCGGGATTAGGCAATGGGGTGCCCGCGTGCCCCCTTGGCGACGGCCCCGGCGTCATGCGCAATGGCGCGGACGACACCGGGCGACTCGCAGGGGGGCACGCCGCCATGACCGACCACTACCCGGCCGAGCTGATCGCGCTGCTGGAGGCGATCTGGGGCGAGGGGTTCCTGTCGCCCGGCGGGCCGGCCGAGGTGGCCCGCGTGCTCGAGGGGCACGACATCGCCGGCCTTTCGGTGCTCGACATCGGCTGCGGGGCGGGCGGCATCGACCTGTGCCTGGTGCGGGATCACGGCGCGGGCCACGTCACCGGCATCGACGTGGAGGACGGCGTGCTGGAACGCGCCCGGACGCTGGTCGCCGCGGCGGGGCTGGACCGGCGGATCGGGCTGGTGCGGGTCTGGCCGGGGCCGCTGCCCTTTCCGCCGGGCTGTTTCGACGTGGTGTTCTCCAAGGACTCGATCGTCCACATCCCCGACAAGGCCGCCCTGATGGCCGAGGTGGCGCGGGTGCTGAAGCCCGGGGGCCGGTTCCTCGCCTCGGACTGGCTGATCGGCCACGACGGCCCGCCCTCGCCCGAGATGCGGGCCTACATGGACGCCGAGGCGCTGGATTTCGGCATGGCCTCGCCCGCGCGCTACCGGGCCGCGGCCGAGGCGGCGGGGCTGGTCGAGGTGGAGACCGTCGACCGCAACCCCTGGTACCGGGAGGTGGCCGAGGCGGAACTGGCGCGGATGCGGGGGCCCTGGCGGGCCGAGGTCGCGGCGCGGCTGGGCGAGGAGTTCGTCGACCGCAACATCGAGATCTGGGACCGGATGCTGGTGGTGCTGCGCTCGGGCGAGCACCGGCCGACCTTCATCCGGGCGCGCAAGCCCGCCACCCCGGGCTGAGCCCCGCGCCTCAGCGCCGGGCCGGGCACTCCGTGCGCGGGCAGAGGTGGCAACCGGGGCCGGCGGCGATGACCGGGCCGGCGGGCGCCGGGGACCGCAGCGCCTCGGCCGGTGTGACCAGCATCACCGCCTGCATCACGGGCGCCTCGCCGAAGCCCGCGGGCGCGGCCGGCTGGCTGACCGCCCAGGCGCGGAACCGGGCGCCCTGCGGCATCTCGATCAGCGCGGCCTCGGGCTGGCCGGGGCGGCCGAGCGCGCGGTAGAGCGGCCAGAGCGGGCAACCGGCCCCGAAGCGCGGAATGGAAAAGGCGGTGAGCCGGCGGCGGAAGATCAGCGCCCCCGACCCGTCGCAGACCGCCAGGCCGAAGGGCGGCGCGCCCTCGCCCAGCGCCGCCTGTCGCGGCAGGGTGGCGAGCCGGCGCAGCACCAGCGCCACGTCGCCGGCCCCGAGCGCAAGCAGCGCCGCGGGGTCGTAGCCCGCCGCCTCGGCCGCCGGGCGCACCAGCGCCAGCGGCAGCCGCGCGGCATCGTCGGCGTAGGCGGTCAGCAGCCGTTCGGCCAGGTCGCGGGTGGCGGGGTCCTCCATGCCGGCGGCGCGCGCGATGACGCCGGGGATGGCGGCCCAGCCCTCGGCCTCGATGGCGGGGAAATGGTGGCCGGCGGCCTCGAACATGGCCTCGACCGTCTCGATCGGGGTGGAGGCGGCGCGGCTGCCGGCGTCTTCCTCCTCGGCCTCGAAATGGCGCAGGAGCGCGGTGGCGCGGGTCGACAGGCGCTCGGCCTCCTCGTGGAGGTTGCGGTGGAACCGGCTGCGCCAGACCGCCTCGAGATCGGGCTCGCGCACCAGGATGTCGGCGGTGGAGCGGATCGCGGCGACGGTCGACAGCACCTCGTGCATCGATTCGGCCAGCACCGGGTCGTGGCCCAGCCGGTCGCGCAGCCCCTCGACCAGCGCGTCGAGGGCGGCGATGCGCTTCTGCTGGGCGGCGATCAGGGCGGTCCAGCCGGGAAACCGGCCCGCGAGCTCGTCGATGCGGTCGGTCTCGGGGCGGGCGCCGAAGGGGGCGGGCAGCGCCTGCGCCGCCGATTGCAGCGCGTCGTAGAGGGTGGCGTCGGCGCCTTCGGACAGCTGCGCGGGTTCCACGTCGAGCGCGCGGGCCAGCGCCACCAGGAGCTTGCCGCCGATGCGGCGGCGGTTGTGCTCGATCAGGTTGAGGTAGGAGGCCGAGATGCCCACCGCCTCGGCCAGCTCCGCCTGCTTGATGCCGCGCACCAGGCGCCGCTCGCGGATGCGGTTGCCGGTCAGCTGGGCGCGGCGGGCAGAGGGGGTGACGGGCGGCATGGGCGGGCTCGGGCGGCTGGGTCGGCGCGACCTTAACAGGAAACCGGCGCCGACAGAACGGGTTGTGCCATTGTTTACAGGTGGGCGCGGCGCACGGGGCCCGGGCCGGATCTTGCAAGGCATTTTAACGATCCCCTTCCCGTCCGGCGCCGACCGGGGCAGGATGATGGCCAGGTTGGGGGCCTGTGCGACCCGGAGTCCGTGGATGACACCGCTCCCTCCCCTGCCCGCCGTCCCGCTGCCCGTCGCGGGACCGGCCCGGCCCGACCCCAAGGGCACGCCCGCCGCCGCCCCGCCGATGCTGGGCGCGGCCGCCGTCACCGCCGCCGAAACCGCGCGCGGCCCCCGCCTCGACCCGCGGGAGACCCCGCGCGCCGACCCGCTGGAGCCGCCCGCCGACCCGCCGCCGCTGAAGGGGCTGGGCATCCCGCCGCTGAACACCCGGCAGGTGGGCGATTTCGACAAGGTCGACGACCCGCCCCCGCCGCCCGGCACGGGCTACGCGCCCGACCGCCTCGCCCCGCCCGACAGGGACGCCGGGGCGCCGCGGATCGACCTGCGGCGGTAGCGATGGCCGCGATGGCCGGCCCCCGGAAACGGCAACAGCCCCGGGGTTGCCCCCGGGGCTGCGCCACGCCGGCCGGGGCCGGGATCAGTTCAGCGCGGCATCCGTGACCGCGTGGGTCCAGGCGCCGGTCGGTTCCGCGGTGATCACCGCGTCGCCGCCTTCGAGGAGCGTGCGGACGGTGCGGGCATAGGATTCCTCGTCGAGCGTGCCGCCGTTCGCGTCCACCAGGAGCGCGATCTCGCCCATCATGCGGAGCTGGTGCTCCTCGGTCTGGGCGCCGGTCTCGTCATAGTCGAGCACGATCATCGCGGCCTCGGCGGGGTTCTCGGCCGCCCAGACCCAGCCCCGCATCGAGGCGCGGACGAAGCGGACCATCTTGTCGAAGAAGGCGGGGTCGTTGAGGTTTTCCTCGAGCACCCAGATGCCGTCTTCCAGAGTGTCGACGCCGTAGTCGGAATAGCGGAAGGTCACCAGTTCCTCGGGCGAGACGCCCGCGTCGATGATCTGCCAGTATTCGTTGTAGGTCATGGTCGAGATGCAGTCGGCCTGCCGCTGCAGCAGCGGGTCGACGTTGAAGCCCGCCTGCAGCAGCGTGACGCCGGTCTCGGACCCGTCGACCGGGATGCCGAGCTGGTTCATCCAGCCAAGGAAGGTGTACTCGTTGCCGAAGAACCAGTGCGCGACCGTGTGGCCGGCCAGGTCGGCGGGCTCGGTGATGCCGGTGTCGGCCCAGCAGGTCAGCTGCAGGCCCGACCGCACGAAGGGCTGGGCGATGTTGACCACCGGCAGGCCACGCTCGCGGGCGGCCAGCGCGGAGGGCATCCAGTTCAGCATCGCGTCGGCCGCGCCGCCGGCCAGCACCTGGGGCGGTGCGATGTCCGGGCCGCCGGGCAGGATGGTGACGTCGAGCCCTTCTTCCTCGTAGTAGCCGTTCTCGAGCGCCACGTAGTAGCCCGCGAACTGCGCCTGGGTGACCCACTGCAGCTGCAGCGTCACCTCGTCCTGGGCCTGGGCCGCGCCGGCGGCCATGCCCAGCGCCAGCGCCGGTATCAGTGTCTTCTTCATGGTCTTCCCTCCAAGTTGGACCTTGTCGTCCTGGTTATCGGCCCCGCCTTTGCGACGGGTGCCAGAATGTCAGCTGCCGCTCGATCAGCCCCACGAGCCCGTAGAACAGCGAGCCGGCCAGCGCGGCGACCGCGATTTCCGCCCAGACCATATCCATGGCGAGGCGGCCCATCTCGATCTTGATGCGGAATCCCATGCCGACCGTCGGAGAGCCGAAAAATTCGGCGACGATGGCCCCGATCAGCGCAAGGGTCGTGCAGATCTTCAAGCCGTTGAACACGAAGGGCAGCGCGGTCGGCAGGCGCAGCTTGAGCAGCGTCTGGCCGTAGCTGGCGGCATAGGTGCGCATCAGGTCGCGCTGCATCGCGTCCGACGCCTTGAGCCCCTGCACGCAGTTCACCAGCATCGGAAAGAACACCATGGCCACGACCACGGCGGCCTTGGACTGCCAGCCGAAGCCGAACCACATCACGAAGATCGGCGCGGTGCCGACGATGGGCAGCGCCGCGATGAAGTTGCCCACGGGCAGGAGCCCGCGCTGCAGGAACCCGCTGCGGTCGATGGCGAGCGCGGCGAGGAAGGCCGCGCCGCAGCCGATGGCGTAGCCCGCCAGCGCGCCCTTGAGGATGGTCTGCTGGAAATCGGCCCAGAGGATGGCGGTTTCCGAGATCATGCGCGCCCAGATCGCCGACGGCGCGGGCAGGATGACGAAGCTGACCTGGTAGAGAACGACGACCAGTTCCCACAGGACGAGCAGCGTGATGCCGAAGATCAGCGGCACGATCAGCCGCGCGCCCGCGCCCCGGGCCCGGTTCGCCAGGAGCGCGTTGAGGCCCCAGGCGCCGAACCAGACGGCGAGGATGAGCGCAAGCCGCTGGTCGGTCATGGCCGCCAGGGCGATCAGCGCGGCACCCAGCGCGGGCAGGCCCCAGGGCGGGAGGGCCGCGGCCTTCATGGCTTCACCCCCATGCGTTTCAGGACCAGCTTCTCGATCGCGCCGAGCAGCATCACCAGGCCGGCCGCGCAGATCGCCGCCATGAACAGCGCCGACCAGATCTGGATGGTCTGGCCGTAGTAGCTCCCCGTCAGGAGCCGCGCGCCGAGGCCGAAGCGGGCGCCGGTGGGCAGCTCGGCCACGATGGTGCCGACCAGCGCGGCCGCGATGGACACCTTGAGCGAGGTGAACAGGAACGGCACCGAGGCCGGCAGCCGCAGCTTCCAGAAGGTCTGCGGCCGGCTGGCCGAATAGGTGCGCATCAGGTCGAGGTCCATGGCATTGGGGCTGCGCAGGCCCGCGACCATGCCGACCACGACGGGGAAGAAGCTGAGATAGGCCGAGATCAGCGCCTTGGGCACCAGGAGCTTGGTGTCCTCGCTGATGAGGCCCGCATCCACCGCGTTGTTCAGCGCGGGCAGGTTCGACACCACCACCACGATGATCGGCGCGATGGCGAGGATCGGGATGGTCTGGCTGGCGATGGCCCAGGGCATGACGCTCATGTCCATCGCGCGGGAATGGACGATGCCGACGGCCAGCAGGATGCCGAGGATCGAGCCGATCCCGAAGCCGAGGATGGTGGGCCACAGCGTGTGGTAGGCGTGGAACACCAGGTTGCGGGGGTTGCCCTGCATCTGGCCGCGCCGCTCGCGCATCACGGGTTCGCCCACCGTCGTGTTCCACAGCTCGGCAAAGACCTGGTGCGGTGTCGGCAGCACGGGGCGTTCCTGGTTCATGGTGTCGGCGACGATCTCCATCGCCGTCATCTCGAGGCCGCGCCGCTCCATCTGGTCGAGCGTCCAGGCGCGGTTCATCATCACGGAGGCAGCATACCACAGCGCCACGATGGCCAGCACCACCGTCAGCACCGGCAGCACGGCGCCGACAAGCGTGCCCAGCGCGGCGCCGCCGCGGCGGCCGGTCGGCGCGGAGGCGGCCGCGACGCTCATGCCGCCCCCCTCCTCAGCCCGGACGCGTCGGCCAGACGATCAGCGCCACCGCGACGATGCCCAGCACGAGCCCCGCCGATTGCAGCATCCCCGGCCGCTCGCCGAACAGCAGCATCCCCACCCCGGCCGCCAGCACCAGCTGCAGCACCGCCGAGATCGAGATGGCGACGGCCATCCCGGTCTCGCGCATCAGCCGCACCATGATCAGGTTGCCCAGCGTGTAGAGGCCCAGCGCGACCAGCAGAAGCCCGATCCGCGGCGCCGAGACATAGGCCCGGAGCGCCGTGGAGGCGGTCAGGAACACGGCCATCGCCGCCCCGAGCCACGCGAAGAACCCCGCACTCATCCGCCGCCCCTTTCGACAGGGGGGCCGACCCCGCGGCCCCCGGACATGGGGCGGTGATAGCGGCGGCGGCGGCGCGGGCGCGCGCCGGTTTCCGACCTGCGGGCGCGTCGTTAATCGTCATAGGCATGCCCCGCGCGCAGCCCCTCGCGGACGCGGTGGGCGATGGCCAGGAACTCGGGCGTGTCGCGGATGTCGAGCGGGCGCTCGCGCGGCAGCGGGCTGTCGATCACGTCGGTGATCCGGCCCGGCCGCGGGGACATGACCACGATCTTGGTGGACAGGTAGACCGCCTCGGGGATGGAGTGGGTGACGAAGCCGATGGTCTTTTCCGTCCGCGCCCAGAGCTTGAGGAGCTGCTCGTTCAGGTGGTCGCGCACGATCTCGTCCAGCGCGCCGAAGGGCTCGTCCATCAACAGGATGTCGGCGTCGAAGGCGAGCGCCCGGGCGATGCTGGCCCGCTGCTGCATCCCGCCCGACAGCTGCCAGGGGAATTTCTTGCCGAAGCCTTCCAGGTCGACGAGGTGCAGCACGTTCTGCACGCGCCGGTCCTGCTCGGCCCGGTCGAAGCCCATGATCTCCAGCGGCAGCTTGATGTTCTTCTCGATGGTGCGCCACGGGTAGAGCCCCGCGGCCTGGAACACGTAGCCATAGGCGCGGGCCTGCCGCGCCTCGTCGGGCGTCATCCCGTTGACGGTGATGGTGCCGCCCGTGGGGTGCTCCAGCGCCGCGATGACCCGCAGGAAGGTGGTCTTGCCGCAGCCCGAGGGGCCGATGAAGCTGACGAAATCGCCCTTGCCGATGGTCAGGTTGACGTCGCGCAGCGCCTGCACCGGACCGTCGGCGGTCTGGAAGGTCAGGTCGAGCCCACGCGCCTCGATCACGGGCGTCGCGCCCGTCGATCCTTGCACCGGCATTGCAGCTGCCACAGTCACCCGTCCTGGTCCCCCGTCATACCGATCTCGTTATGCCGCCATCGACCCGCAGGTTCTGGCCGGTGATGTAGCCCGCGGCGTCGGAGGCGAGAAAGGCGATGGTGCCGCCGATCTCGGCCCGCGACCGCCCGTAGCGCCCCATTGGCACGCGGGCGCGGAACTCCTCCTTCTCGGGCAGGCTGTCGATGAACCCCGGCAGCACGTTGTTCATGCGCACGTTGTCGGGGGCGTACCTGTCCGCGAACAGCTTGGCAAAGGCCGCCAGCCCCGCCCGGAACACGCCGGATGTCGGAAACACCGGGTCGGGCTCGAAGGCCGCGAAGGTCGAGATGTTGATGATCGCGCCGCCGCCCTGCGCCACCATGATCGGCGTCACCAGCCGCGTCGCCCGGACCGCGCCCAGCATGTAGACGTCGAGGCCCTGGTGCCAGTCCTCGTCGGTCAGCTCCAGCACCGGGGCGCGGGGGCCGTGCCCGGCGGAATTGACCAGCACGTCGATGCGGCCCCAGCGCTCCATCGCGCCGTCGACAAGGCGCGCCAGATCGGCGTTGGACTGGTTCGACCCGGTGACACCCAGCCCGCCCAGCTCGGCCGCAAGCGCCTCGCCCTTGCCCGACGAGGACAGGATCGCGACCTCGAAGCCGGCCTCGCGCAGGGCCCGGGCCGCATCGGCGCCCATGCCCGAGCCACCGGCGGTGATCACCGCGACCTTCACCATCTCGTCCCCCTCCGGCGCCTCGGTCAGACGCCTGTTGCCGGAATGCCCGTCCGTTCCACCGGCCGCGGCGCGGTCAGCTCCTTCCAGGTCGACAGCGCCCGGTTCACGGTGCCGTTGCCGGGGCGCTTGACGAACTGACCGTGGCCCTCGCGGGTGCGGATCTCGCCGTCATGCACGGCGACGTGGCCGCGGGTCAGCGTGAAGCGCGGCAGGCCCTTCACGTGGTGCCCCTCGAACACGTTGTAGTCGATCGCCGACTGCTGCGCCGACGCGGCGATGGTCTTTTCCTTCTCGGGGTCCCAGACCACGATGTCGGCGTCCGCGCCCACCAGGATCGCGCCCTTCTTGGGGTAGCAGTTCAGGATCTTGGCGATGTTGGTCGAGGTCACGGCCACGAACTCGTTGGGCGTCAGCCGCCCGGTGGCGACGCCATGGGTCCAGAGCATCGGCATCCGGTCCTCGAGCCCCCCGGTGCCGTTCGGGATCTTGGAGAAATCGCCGATCCCGAACCGCTTCTGCTCGGTGGTGAAGGCGCAATGGTCCGTCGCCACCACCGACAAGGAGCCCGACATCAGGCCCGCCCAGAGGCTGTCCTGGTGCTTCTTGTTGCGGAAGGGGGGCGACATGACGCGGCGGGCGGCGTGGTCCCAGTCGGGGTGGAAATACTCGCTCTCGTCCAGCGTCAGGTGCTGGATCAGCGGCTCGCCCCAGACGCGCTTGCCAAGGCTGCGGGCGCGCCGGATCGCCTCGTGGGCATCCTCGGACGAGACGTGGACGACGTAGAGCGGCACGCCGGTCATGTCGGCGATCATGATGGCGCGGTTCGTCGCCTCGCCCTCGACCTGGGCGGGGCGGGAATAGGCGTGCGCCTCCGGGCCGGTGTTGCCCGCGGCCAGCAGCTTGGCGGTCAGTTCGGCCACCACGTCGCCGTTCTCGGCATGGACCAGCGCGATGCCGCCCAGCTCGGCCAGCCGGCTGAACGAGGCGTACATCTCGTCGTCGTTCACCATCAGCGCGCCCTTGTAGGCCATGAAGTGCTTGAAGGTGTTGATGCCGTGGTCCTCGATGACGGTCTTCATCTCGTCGAAGACCTGCTCGCCCCACCAGGTCACCGCCATGTGGTAGGAATAGTCGCAGGTGGCGCGCCCGGCCTTGTTGTCCCACATCTTGAGCGCGTCGATCAGGCCCTGACCGGGGCTGGGCAGCGCGAAGTCGACCACCATCGTGGTCCCGCCCGACAGGGCGGCGCGGGTGCCGCTCTCGAAATCGTCGGACGAATAGGTGCCCATGAAGGGCATCTCCAGGTGCGTGTGCGGGTCGATCCCGCCCGGCATGACGTAGCAGCCGGTGGCGTCCAGCACCTCGTCGCCCTTGAGGTTCGGGCCGATCTCGACGATGCGGCCGCCCTCGACCTTCACGTCGGCGGCATAGGTCAGGTCGGCGGTCACCACGGTGCCGCCCTTGATCACGGTGCTCATCTCGTCTCTCCCCAGGTCATCAGGTCCAGCCTTGCCGGTGTCAGGTCGTCGGCGCCCGCACGCAGATCATCCGGTCCTCGCGCGTCATCAGCGGCAGGAAGGTCGTCTCGACCGGCCCGTCGTAGCGGTACCAGTAGCAGCCGTCGCTCTCGAGGCGGACCTGCGTCAGGTCCTGCCCCGGGGCGGCCAGCGCGCGGACCTGCTCGCTGATCTCGGCCGTCTCGCCCTCGGGCGTGGCGGTGACGCAGCCGGCAACGGCCATCAGCGCGGCAAGCGCGGCGTAACGCATGGTCTTCATTCGACGATCTCCGCGGTCTCCACGACGGCGTGGAACAGGACGTTGGTGCCGGCGGCGGCCCACTCCGGGCTGATCTCCTCGGCCTCGTTGTGGCTGAGGCCGTCGACACAGGGGCACATGATCATCGCCGTCGGCGCGACATCGTTGATCCAGCAGGCGTCGTGGCCCGCGCCGGACACGATGTCCATGTGGGAATATCCAAGCCTTTCGGCGGCCTGGCGGATGGTCTTGACGCAGCCCTCGTCGAAGGCCGGCGGGTCGAACTGGCCGACGATCTGCGCCGAGAAGCCGACGCCGATCTCCTCGCAAAGCTGCGGCGCGCGGGCCAGGAAATCCTCGACCATGCCGTTCAGCTTGGGCAGGATGTGGGTGCGCATGTCGACGGTGCAGACCACCTTGCCGGGGATGATGTTGCGGCTGTTGGGGTAGACGTCGACATGGCCGATGGCGCCGACGGCGTTCGGCTGGTTCTTCATCGCGATCTCGTGCACCAGCTCGGTGATCAGCGCGAGGCCCCGGCCCGCGTTCCGGCGCATGTGCATCGGCGTCGATCCGGTGTGGCTTTCCTTGCCGGTGATCGTGCATTCGATCCAGCGCAGGCCCTGGCCGTGGGTGACGACGCCGATGTCCTTGCCCTCGGCCTCGAGGATCGGGCCCTGCTCGATGTGCAGCTCGAACATGGCGTGCATCCGGCGATGACCCACGGGCTCGTCGCCCTTCCAGCCGATCCGCTCCAGCTCGTCGCCGAAGCGCTTGCCGGCCGCATCAACCCGGTCATAGGCCCAGTCGAGCGTGTGCCGGCCCGCGAACACGCCCGAGGCGAGCATGGCGGGGGCAAAGCGCGTGCCCTCCTCGTTCGTCCAGTTCACCACGACGATGGGATGTTTCGTCCTGATGTTCAGGTCGTTGAGGCTGCGGATCACCTCCAGCCCGCCGAGCACGCCCAGCACGCCGTCATATTTCCCGCCCGTGGGCTGGGTGTCTAGGTGACTGCCCACATAGACCGGCAGCGCCTCGGGGTCGGTGCCCTCGCGGCGGGCGAACATGTTGCCCATCTGGTCGACGGCCATGGTCATCCCCGCCGCCTCGCACCAGCGCCGGAACAGCGCGCGGCCCTCGGCGTCGGCATCGGTCAGGGTCTGGCGGTTGTTGCCGCCCGCCACGCCCGGCCCGATCTTCGCCATCTCCATCAGCGAGTCCCAGAGGCGCTCGCCGTCGATCCGCATGTTCTCGGCAGGTGCCGGCATGTCTTTTCCTTTATCCCCAGTCTCTTTCCGGCCGTCCTTAATGCAGTTTCCTAAGAACGTCCGCCAAGGTCCCGATCAGCGTGTCGATGTGGCCCTTCTCGATGATCAGCGGCGGCGACATGGCGATGATGTCGCCGGTGGTGCGGATCAGCACGTTGCGGTCGTAGGCCTCGAGGAAGGCAGTAAAGGCGCGCTTGGTCGGCTCGCCCGCGATCGGCTCCAGCTCCACGCCGCCGATCAGGCCGAGGTTGCGGATGTCGATGACATGCGGCAGGCCCTTGAGGCTGTGCAGCGCGTCCTCCCAGTAGGGCGCGATCTCGGCGGCGCGCTCGAACAGCCCCTCCTCCTTGTAGGTCTCCAGCGTGGCGATGCCGGCGGCCGACGCGATCGGGTTGCCCGAGTAGGTGTAGCCGTGGAACAGCTCGATCACGTGCTCGGGCCCGCCCATGAAGGCGTCGTGGATCTCCTTCGTGGCCAGCACCGCGCCCATCGGGATCACGCCGTTGGTCAGGCCCTTGGCGCAGACGATCATGTCCGGCATCACGTCGAAATAGTCGGCGGCGAAGGGCGCGCCGAGGCGGCCGAAGCCCGTGATGACCTCGTCGAAGATCAGCAGGATGCCGTGCTTGCGGGTCAGCTCGCGCAGGCGCTGCAGGTAGCCCTTGGGCGGGATCAGCACGCCGGTCGAGCCCGCCACCGGCTCCACGATCACGGCGGCGATGGTCTCGGGGCCGTGCAGCGCGACGATGCGCTCCAGCTCGTCGGCCAGGTTGCCGCCATGCTCGGGCTGGCCGCGGCTGAAGGCGTTCTGGCCCGGCAGGTGGGTGTGCGGCAGGTGGTCGACCCCGGTCAGCAGCGAGCCGAAGAACTTGCGGTTGTTGACGATGCCGCCGACCGAGATGCCGCCGAAGTTCACGCCGTGGTAGCCGCGCTCGCGCCCGATCAGGCGGGTGCGCGACGCCTGGCCGATGGCGCGCTGGTAGGCGATGGCGATCTTCAGCGCGGTCTCGACCGACTCGGAGCCCGAGTTGGTGAAGAACACGTGCTCCATCGGCGCCGGCGCCATGTCGCGCAGCCGGTTGGCCAGCTCGAAGGCCTTGGGGTGGCCCATCTGGAAGGCCGGCGCATAGTCCAGCTCGCCCGCCTGCTGGCGGATCGCCTCGACGATCTTGGGGCGGTTGTGGCCCGCGTTGCAGCACCACAGCCCCGCGGTGCCGTCCAGCACCTCGCGCCCGTCGGCGGTGCGGTAATGCATCCGGTCGGCGGAGACGAGCATCCGCGGCGCCTTCTTGAACTGGCGGTTCGCGGTGAACGGCATCCAGAAGGCGGACAGGTCGTTCGGCACCGGGTTGGAGCGGTCGAGGGCCATCGCGGGCATCCCTGTGGTACGGGCCCGGGCGCGCGCCGCCGGACCGCGGAATTGTTTTTGACCAGATGGTCAAGGCCACGCTAGCAGAGGCGCTGTGCCAGTCAACGGCCCGTCCCGGCAGTTTCCTTGAGGCGCCGCGCAAAGACAAGGCGAATGATGCCGAAACGGGCGGCGCTGCCCGGGGCTTGGGCGGGGCGCGAAACGGGGCTTGTGCGGGGCGCGCGGGCGCGCTTCAAATGCGCTCATGGGCCTGCAGAAACCGCGCACGCGGATCCAGCGCAAGAACCGCGAAACCATCCTCGAGGCGGCGCTCGAGGTGTTCTCGCAGCACGGCTTCCGCGGCGCGACGCTCGACATGATCGCGGCCGAGGCGGGGCTGTCCAAGCCCAACCTGCTCTACTATTTCCCCTCCAAGGAGGCGATGCACGTCACCCTCCTGAGCAAGCTGATGGACACCTGGCTCGACCCGCTGCGCGCGCTGGACGGCGACGGCGAGCCGGTGGCGGAACTCCTCGCCTATGTCCGGCGCAAGCTGCAGATGAGCCGGGAATTTCCCCGCGAATCGAGGCTCTTCGCCAACGAGATCGTGCAGGGCGCGCCGCGGATGCAGGCGGCGCTGGCGACCGAGCTCAAGGCGCTGGTCGACGAGAAGGCCGCCGTCATCCGCGGCTGGGCCGAGGCCGGGCGCATCGCCGACGTGGACCCGCACCACCTGATCTTCTCGATCTGGGCGCTGACCCAGCACTACGCCGACTTCGACGTGCAGGTGCGTGCCGTGCTCGGCCCCCGCCGCGACCCGATCACCGAGGCCGAACACTTCCTCGACACGCTCTTCACGCGCCTTCTCGCGCCCTGATCTTTGCTTCAAAAATACTCTGGGGGTCCGGGGGCAAAGCCCCCGGCGGATCGCCGCCAAAGGCGGCGAAACCCCTACTCCGCCGCGGGGCGCGCCGCCGGGTTGTTCGGATGCGTCGTCCAGTTGGCGTAGTCGTCCGACACGGTCACGCCGGTCCGCGGGTCGACGACGCCCGCCTCCATCCGCTCCATGGTGATGCAGCCGTCCACGGGGCAAACATTGACGCAGAGGTTGCAGGCCACGCACTCGTCGTCCTTCACGGTGAACACCCGGTCGGGCGACATGGCGATGGCCTGGTGGCTGGTGTCCTCGCAGGCGGCGTAGCAGCGGCCGCACTTGATGCAGGCGTCCTGGTCGATGCGGGCCTTGGTGACGTAGTTGAGGTTCAGGTACTGCCAGTCGGTCACGTTCGGCACCGCCCGGCCCGTCAGCTCGGCCAGCGTGATCTCCTTCTCGTCGAGATACTGCGACAGGCCCGAGATCATCTCCTGCACGATCTTGAAGCCATAGGTCATCGCCGCGGTGCAGACCTGCACCGTGCCCGCGCCCAGCGCCAGGAACTCGGCCGCGTCGCGCCAGGTGGTCACCCCGCCGATGCCCGAGATCGGCAGGCCGCGGGTCTCCGCGTCGCGGGCGATCTCGGCCACCATGTTCAGCGCGATGGGCTTCACCGCCGGGCCGCAATAGCCGCCATGGGTGCCGCGCCCGTCGATCGAGGGCTCGGGGCTGAAGCTGTCGAGGTTCACGCTGGTGATCGACGAGATCGTGTTGATCAGGCTGACCGCGTCCGCGCCGCCCTTCTTGGCCGCCCGCGCGGGGTAGCGGATGTCGGTGATGTTCGGCGTCAGCTTCACGATCACGGGCATCCGGGTGTTCTGCTTGCACCAGCGGGTGACCATCTCGATGTACTCGGGCACCTGCCCCACGGCGGATCCCATGCCGCGCTCGGACATGCCGTGCGGGCAGCCGAAGTTCAGCTCGATGCCGTCCGCCCCGGTCTCCTCGACCAGCGGCAGGATCGCCTTCCAGGCCTGTTCCTCGCAGGGCACCATCAGCGACACGATCATCGCCCGGTCGGGCCAGTCGCGCTTCACCTGCTTGATCTCGCGCAGGTTCACCTCGAGCGGGCGGTCGGTGATGAGCTCGATGTTGTTGAGGCCCAGGAGCCGCCGGTCCGCACCCCAGATCGCGCCGTAGCGCGGGCCGTTGACGTTGACGATGGGGGGGCCCGCCTCGCCCAGCGTCTTCCAGACCACGCCGCCCCAGCCCGCCTCGAAGGCGCGGACGACGTTGTAGGCCTTGTCGGTCGGCGGCGCGGAGGCCAGCCAGAAGGGGTTGGGCGACTTGATGCCCAGGAAGTCGGTGGAAAGGTCTGCCATGGTCCTGGTCTCCCTTTGTGCCTGACCGAATTTTCTAGAAAATTCGGAAACCACAGATTTTTCTAGAAAAATCTGATCATGCCATCAGCGTCGCGTGGATGTCCTCGGCGGCGTCGCGCCCCTCGGCGACGGCCGTCACCGTCAGGTCCTCGCCGCCCGCCGCGCAGTCGCCGCCGGCCCAGACGCCCGCAAGCGTCGTGCGCCCCGCACCCGTGACCGCGATCTTGCCGCCCGCGATCACAAGGCCCCCCGGCGCGCCCTCCAGCGTCTGGCCGATGGCCTTGAGCACCTGGTCGGCGGGGATGTCGAAGGTCTCGCCGGTGCCCACCAGGCTGCGGCCCTCGGACCGGGTATATTCCACCCGCACCCCCGTCACCGCGCCGTTGCCGAGGATCGCCACCGGCATCGCGTTGAAGACGAAGCGCACGCCCTTGGACGCAGCCAGGTCCTGCTCGTAGCGGCTGGCCGGCATCGCGTCGCGCCCGCGGCGGTAGAGCACCGTGACGCTTTCGGCACCCAGCAGCTTTGACTGCACCGCCGCGTCGATCGCGGTCATGCCGCCGCCGATCACCACCACGTTGCGGCCCACGGGCAGCGCGGCGAGGTCGGAGGCCTGCCGCAGCTCGGCGATGAAGCCCACCGCGTCCTGCACGCCGGCGCGCTCCTCGCCCTCGGCCCGCAGCGCGTTCACGCCCGCCAGACCCATGCCGAGGAACACAGCGTCGTACTCGGCGCGCAGCCCATCCAGCGCCAGGTCGCGGCCCAGAGCCTTGCCGGTGTGGAGCGCGATGCCGCCGATCTGCAAGAGCCAGTCCAGCTCCGCCTGCGCGAAGCCGCCCACCGCCTTGTAGGACGCGATGCCGTATTCGTTGAGCCCGCCGCCCTTCTCCTTGGCGTCGTAGAGGTCGACGTCATGCCCCTTCATGGCGAGGCGATGCGCGCAGGCCAGCCCCGCGGGCCCCGCCCCCACCACCGCCACGCGCTTGCCCGTGGGCGCCGCGCGGGTGAAGGGATGCACGCCCGCCGCCATCAGCGTGTCGGTGGCGTAGCGCTGCAGCCGCCCGATCTCGACCGGCTTGCCCTCGGCCGCCTCGCGCACGCAGGCCTCCTCGCAGAGCGTCTCGGTCGGGCAGACGCGGGCGCACATGCCGCCGAGGATGTTCTGGTCGAAGATCGTGCGGGCCGCCGCCTCGGGCGTGCCGGTGGCGATCTGGCGGATGAACAGCGGAATGTCGATCGAGGTCGGGCAGGCCGTGATGCAGGGCGCATCGTGGCAGAAATAGCAGCGGTCGGCGGCCACCAGCGCCTCGTGGTCGTCCAACGGCGCGTGGAGGTCGGCGAAGTTCTCGGCCAGCGTGGCGGCGTCCAGCCGCGCGGGCACGATGCCGGGGGTGAAGGGGCTGTTCGTCATCGGGCGCATCTCCCTGGCGGCGAATGGCGTGTCGCGATGGGGAAAGGCTGGCACGGGTCCCATTTTTTATCAAACGGTAAATTTCTGCGGCGGGGTGGCGGGGGCCGGTTTTGCCCCGGCATCGGGGGCATTTGCCGAAAAATCGGGCAGTGCGGCGCTGGCATGGGGCGCGCCCATGCCCATATGCACCCCACGGGGCGGGTTTTCCCCGGGGAAACCCTGCGCTATAGGCGTCGTCCAGACGACCCGGCGGACCGGGCCCTGAGGGAGGCCGTGGGCGCGCGCAATGCCGCCCCAGTTTGCGAGGACAGACATGAGCGACAAGACGGACGCAACGCGCGCCAATGACGTGGCCTTCATCCAGGCGCTGGCCGAGCTCCTGCGCGAGAACGACCTGACCGAGCTGCATGTGAAGCGCGAATACGGCGAGCACGACTGGCTGAACGTCCGCGTCGCCCGCCAGACCCTGATGATGCCGGCCCCGGTCCAGGTGGCCGCCCCTGCCCCGGCCCCGGCCGCCATGGCCGCGGCCCCCGCAGCCCCCGCAGCCGCGGTCGAGGACCCCGCCCAGGCGCCCGGCGCCGTGACCTCGCCGATGGTCGGCACCGTCTACCTGCAGCCCGAACCGGGCGCTAAATCCTTCGTCTCGGTCGGCGACCGGGTGACCGAGGGCCAGACGCTGCTGATCATCGAGGCGATGAAGACCATGAACCAGATCCCCGCCCCCCGCGCGGGCACAGTGAAGCGGATCGTGGTCGAGGACGGCGCCCCCGTGGAATACGGCGCGCCGCTCATGATCATCGAGTGAGCGGGGACGCACCCATGTTCAACAAGATCCTCATCGCCAACCGCGGCGAGATCGCGCTGCGCGTCATCCGGGCCGCGCGCGAGATGGGGGTGGCCACCGTGGCGGTGCATTCGACGGCCGACTCGGACGCGATGCATGTCCGCATGGCCGACGAGGCGATCTGCATCGGCCCGCCGCCGTCCTCGCAGTCCTACCTGTCGATGCCCGCCATCATCTCGGCCTGCGAGATCACCGGCGCCGAGGCGATCCACCCCGGCTACGGCTTCCTGTCCGAGAACGCCAATTTCGTGCAGGCGGTCGAGGATCACGGGATCAAGTTCATCGGCCCCTCGGCCGAGCACATCCGCCTGATGGGCGACAAGATCACCGCCAAGGACACGATGAAGAAGCTGGGCGTGCCCTGCGTTCCCGGCTCCGAGGGCGCGGTGCAGACGCTCGAGGCCGCGCACGCCGTGGCGCAGGACGCGGGCTACCCGGTGATCGTCAAGGCGACCGCCGGCGGCGGCGGGCGCGGCATGAAGCTCGCCCGCTCCGAGGCCGAGCTGGAAACCGCCTTCCGCACCGCCCGGACCGAGGCCAAGGCCGCCTTCGGCAACGACGAGGTCTACATCGAGAAATACCTGCGCCGGCCGCGCCACATCGAGGTGCAGGTCTTCGGCGACGGGCGCGGCAACGCGGTGCACCTGGGCGAGCGCGACTGCTCGCTCCAGCGCCGCCACCAGAAGGTCTTCGAGGAGGCCCCCGGCCCCGTCATCGACCCCGCCACCCGCGACCGGATCGGGGCGACCTGCGCCAAGGCGGTGGCCGATCTCGGCTACGAGGGCGCGGGCACCATCGAATTCCTCTACGAGGACGGCGAGTTCTACTTCATCGAGATGAACACCCGCCTGCAGGTGGAACACCCGGTGACCGAGGCCATCTTCGGCGTCGACCTGGTGCGCGAGCAGCTGCGCGTCGCCGCCGGCCTGCCGATGTCGTTCAACCAGGGCGACCTGGAGGTGAACGGCCACGCCATCGAGGTGCGGATCAACGCGGAAAAGCTGCCGAACTTCGCCCCCAGCCCCGGCAAGATCACCCAGTACCACGCGCCGGGCGGCCTGGGCGTGCGGATGGATTCGGCGATCTACGATGGCTACCGCATCCCGCCCTACTACGATTCGCTGATCGGCAAGCTGATCGTGCACGGGCGCGACCGGCCCGAGGCGCTGGCGCGGCTGAAGCGGGCGCTGGGCGAACTGATCATCGACGGCGTCGACACCACGGTGCCGCTGTTCCACGCGCTGCTCGACTCGCCCGAGGTGCAGTCGGGCGACTACACCATCCACTGGCTCGAGGGCTGGCTTGCCGAAACCTTCGGCTGAGCCGCCCCGGCCGGCGCCGCCCCTCGACCCGGCCGCGATACCGCGGCTGCCCGCGGGCGGCACGGTGGTCGACCTCGGCGCCGGACTGCCGCCCGCACGGCTCCTGCATTTTCCGCAGGACTTTCCGGGTTGGCACACTATGTCGCACCCCATGGCGCATGACATGTTCAGCCCGGCCCGACCGGCGCTGTCACCCGACCTGATGATACGGGCTTACGCGGCCGGGATTTTCCCGATGTCGGACGGCGCCACGCATCCCGGCATCTTCTGGGTCGACCCGCAGCGGCGGGGGGTGTTCCCGCTCGACGGGTTCCACGTGTCGCGGTCGCTCCGGCGCCGGATCGCCAAGGGCGGCTTCGAGGTGACGGTGAACCGCGACTTCCGCGGCGTGCTGGCGGCCTGCGGCGACCGGCCCGAGACCTGGATCAACGCCGAGATCGGTGGCACCTACCGGGCGCTGCACGCGCTGGGCTATGCCCATTCGGTCGAGGTCTGGATGGACGGCGAGCTGGCCGGGGGCGTGTTCGGCGTGACGCTGGGCGCGGCCTATTTCGGCGAATCGATGTTCTCGCGCCGCACCGATGCCTCCAAGATCGCGCTGGCCTTCCTGGTCGAGCGGCTGCGCGCGGGGGGCTTCCAGCTCTTCGACACGCAGTTCACGACCGGGCACCTGTGCAGCCTCGGCGCCATCGAGATCCCGCGCGCCGAGTACCGCCGCCGCCTGCAGCTGGCCGTGACCTCGCCCGCCGATTTCTTCGCGGTGGACCGCCGGGCCGGCGACGAAGACGGGCGCGCCCGGGCCTGACCCCGCCCGCCCGCCGGTCGCGGCGCTGACCGGGCCACGGGCGTTTTCAGGAGACTCGTGGGGCTCCCTGTGTCACCCTTTCCGGCACATGGGCGCACAGGCATGGGGGGAATGTCATGGCAGCCTTCGATTACGGGTCGGTGTTCATCTACGACGCGGCCGCGGCGGGCCCGAATACCCTGGGCCCGCAAGCCGACGACGACGGCACGATCGACGACGGCGAAGCCGACGGCGTGTTCGACCTGGGGCCACCGGCCGATTTCTTCACCTACAGCACGGTCGTCAACACGCCCTTCGGCCCCGTCACCGTCGACTTCACGGGCCTGTATCAAGGCTACATCGTCGATTTCGACGGTGAAACGGTTCCGGTCTTCCTCGTGCCGCCCGCCGGGCTGCCTTTCGGTTTCGAGACCACCTACCCCGAGGGCGTCTACCTGATTCCATCTGCGCGCGACGAGGGCGCCGTGACCCCGCCCGCCGAGCTGAACCCGGCGGACATCACCGCCGGCGACTTCGACGCGGTCTGCTTCCTGCCCGGCACCGCCATCGCCACGCCCCTGGGCGCCACCGCGGTCGAGGACTTGCGGGTCGGCGACACGGTGCTGACCGCCGACGGCCGCGCGGTGCCGGTCACCTGGGTCGGCATCCAGACCGTCTCGACCGTGTTCGGCCGCGCCGCGGGCCGCCAGCCGGTGCGCATCGCCGAGGGCGCGCTGGGCGGCGGGCTGCCCCGGCGCGACCTGTGCCTGACGGCGGACCACGCGCTGCTGATCGACGGGCTGCTGGTCGCCGCGGGGGCGCTGGTGAAAGGCCGCGGCATCACCTGGATCCCCGAGGCCGAGACCGGCGCGCGCTACACGGTCTACCATGTCGAGACGGCGGCCCATGACGTGATCCTCGCCGAGGGCACGCCGGCCGAGACCTTCGTCGACTACATCGGCCGCCGCGCCTTCGACAACCATGCCGAGTATCTCGCGCTGTATGGCGCCGACCGCCCGATCCCGGAATCGCGCCTGCCCCGGATCACCGCGGCGCGGCACCTGCCCGCGGGCCTGCGGGCGCGGCTGGGGATCGCCGCAGCGGCGTGATCAGCCGGCGGTGCAGCGCAGCACCCAGACGTCGTAACGCGGATGCTCCAGCGCGCTGAGCGCCGGCGAGGACGCGATCATCCAGCCGTCGAACAGGGGCGCGCCGCCCTGGTCGAGGATCTCGAGATGGGCGTAGGCGTCCGAGGACGGATCCTCGGTCGGGAAGCGGCACTCGATGGCGTGGATCGCGATGCGGCCGAACATCACCGTCTCGCCCACCGCCATCTCGACGTCGGTGGGCCGGCCCAGCATCCGGTCGAGCGCCCGCAGCGTCAGGCGCGTCGCCTGCGAGGTCTCGGGCTGGCTGACCGAGGTGACGGGGCTGCCGGTGCCGGGGAACACGGTCAGCCCGACATCCGCCTGCGCGCCGGGCGCCAGGGTGATCTCGGGCCCACCCTCGGGCAGGGTGCCGTCCACGCCGAGCGAGGGCACCTGGACGCCGTCGGGCGTCTCGGGCAGGAGCAGGAAGCCCGGCGCCGGGCTGTCGCCGAAATTGTCGAACTGCTGTGCCGGCGCGGCGGGCGCCGCCAGCGCCAGGCAGGCCGCAAGCGTCGGAAGGAGCCGGCCCCGCATCACTCGGACCCGTCACCCGTGACGAAGCGCATCAGCAGCGTGACCAGGCTGACCGAGCCCTGGGTGTCGACGACGGTGTCGCCGGCCTCGTAGGTGAAGGGCGAGCCGCCCGGGATGATCTCGACGAAGTTGCCGCCGAGCAGCCCCTCGGACGAGATCGCGATGGCGCTGTCGTCGGGGAGCACGATGTCCTCGCGCAGGGTGAAGGTGGTCCGGGCGCGGAAGCTTTCGGGGTCGAGCTCCATGGCGGTGACGGTGCCCACGCGCACCCCGGCCAGCCGCACCTCGGTGCCGACGCCGATGCCCTCGGCGCTGCGGAACGAGGCGTCAAGCGTGTAGGTGCCGCCGGCGGGGCCGCTGTCGGCCGCCTGCGACGCGTAGAGGAAGAAGCCCACCGCGACCGCGAGCACGGCGGCGCCGACCACGACCTCGGTGATGGTGTTATCCTGCGTGGACATCGTCCCTGCCCCCGGTCATCGCCCGCTTATGGCGCGAAGGCGGGCGCGATCCAAGGGGGGATGGCCGGGATGGGCGGATTTCCCGCCCCTCACTCGGGCGACCAGGCCTCGTAGTCGCGCCGCTCGACCGGGTCGGCGCGGCGGATCGAGCCCGCGGGCGCATGGGCCAGCGGCGTGCCGGTCAGGTTCGGCAGATGCGGCTTTTCCCAGGCCTTGTGGGCGACGGGCCGTTCGGTCGGGGGCGCGTCCCAGGTGTGGTGCAGCCAGCCGTGCCAGTCGGGATCGACGCGGCTTGCCTCGGCCTCGCCGTTGTAGATCACCCAGCGGCGCTTGCCGTCCGCGGTGCGGTAGAAGACGTTGCCCTGCGCGTCCTCGCCCACCTTCACGCCGTGGCGCGCGGTCCAGAGCTGGGTGCCGATGGTCTGGCCGTTCCACCAGGTCACGAGGCGCTTGAGGAAGTCGAGCATGGGAAGCCCTTTCGGGATGGGGTCAGGTCCGGTCGCCCCGGGTTTTGCCCGAAGCGGGGCGGGGCGTCCAGTGTCACGCGGTCGCAAAGGGGATGGGGGCCGCGTCCCGAGCGGGTCGACGCGGCCGGGGCCGCGCCGACCGGAGCGAGGGGGGCTGTCTGCCCCCCTCGCGCTCCCCCCGAGAGTATTTGGAAAGCAAAGATGAGGGGACGGGCGTTCGTGCTGGGCCGGAGGCGGGGGACGGCGGTGCCGCCGCGGGCCGGGGCGGCGGGACGGCGGGTCTTTGTGGTCGCGCGCCGATGGACGGGCGCGGCGGCATGGCCTAATCCTGCGCGCCAGAGACACTTCACAGGGGGGAGAGACCCATGACCGACGGCCCGACCTACGGTTTCGACACGCTGCAGATCCACGCAGGCGCCCGGCCCGACCCGGCCACCGGCGCGCGGCAGACGCCCATCTACCAGACCACCGCCTACGTGTTCCGCGACGCCGAGCACGCCGCGGCGCTCTTCAACCTGCAGGAGGTGGGCTACATCTATTCCCGCCTGACCAACCCCACGGTCGCCGTGCTGCAGGAGCGGATCGCGACGCTGGAGGGCGGCGTCGGCGCCGTCTGCTGTTCCTCGGGGCACGCGGCGCAGATCATGGCGCTGTTCCCGCTGATGGGGCCGGGCAAGAACGTGGTCGCCTCGACCCGCCTGTACGGCGGCACGGTCACGCAGTTCAGCCAGACCATCAAGCGCTTCGGCTGGTCGGCCAAGTTCGTCGATTTCGACGACCTCGACGCGCTCAGCGCCGCCATCGACGACGACACCCGCGCGGTGTTCTGCGAGGCGATCGCCAACCCCGGCGGCTACATCACCGACCTGCGCGCGGTGGCCGACGTGGCGGATGCAGCGGGCGTGCCGATGATCGTCGACAACACCAGCGCCACCCCCTACCTCTGCCGCCCGATCGAGCACGGCGCGACGCTGGTGGTGCATTCGACCACCAAGTACCTGACCGGCAACGGCACCGTCACCGGCGGCTGCGTGGTCGATTCGGGGAAATTCGACTGGTCGGCGAGCGACAAGTTCCCGTCGCTGTCCGCGCCCGAGCCGGCCTATCACGGGCTGAAGTTCCACGAGACCTTCGGGCCGCTTGCCTACACCTTCCACGGCATCGCCATCGGGCTGCGCGACCTGGGCATGACGATGAACCCGCAGGCGGCGCATTACACGCTGATGGGGATCGAGACGCTGTCTCTGCGGATGGAGCGGCATGTCGAGAACGCGGTGAAGATCGCCAAGTGGCTGGAGGCCGACCCCCGCGTCGACTTCGTGACCTATGCGGGGCTGGAAAGCTCGCCCTACTTCGAACGGGCCAAGACCGTCTGCCCCAAGGGCGCGGGCGCGCTGTTCACCTTCGCCGTCAAGGGCGGCTACGAGGCCTGCGTCAAGCTGGTCGATTCGCTGGAGATCTTCAGCCATGTCGCCAACCTCGGCGACACCCGCAGCCTGATCATCCACTCGGCCTCGACCACCCACCGGCAGCTGACGCCCGAGCAGCAGAAGGCCGCGGGCGCCGCGCCGAACGTGGTGCGGCTGTCGATCGGGATCGAGGACGCCGCGGACCTGATCGCCGATCTGGACCAGGCGCTGGCGCGGGCCACGGCCTGACACGGCAGACGGGGGGGCGCGGCTTTCGCGCCCCTTTTTTCTTGTGCCCTTTGCACATAGACTGATTTCCGCCGATCGGCGCCGGCCACCGCGGGCAAGTGTTTTCCCCGCGGCGTTTGTGCTGTAGATCGGCATGACTCGGGGCTGTGCCGACGGCGCGGCCCCACCTGGGATGACGACTGAGGTCCGATGTGACGGTCGATTTCGCGCTGTTTCTGTCGCCGGAAGGCATTGCGCTGGCGCACCGGCAGGCGGCCGGGCATTGGGCGCTCGTGGCCGAGGCCCGGCTGGACGACGGCGATCTGGGCGCCGCGATGGCGGGGCTCAAGGCGGCCGCGGCCGAGCGGGGCGGCGACGGCGCGGGCGTGCTGCTGGTGCTGCCGGACGACCAGATCCTCTACACCTCCTTCATGGCGCCGGCCGACGATGCCGAGGCGGTGGTCGCGCGGATCACCGAGGGGCTGGACGGGGCGACGCCCTACGCCGTCTCCGACCTGACCTATGACTGGCGCGCGGTCGAGGCCGACCGGGTGAAGGTCGCCGTGGTGGCGCGCGAGACGCTGGAGGAGGCGACGGCCTTCGTCGCGGGCTACGGGTTCTCCGCGGCGGGCTTCGCGGCGATGCCGCCGGCCGAACGCTTCCCGGGGATGCCGCTGTTCGGCGACGACCGGCCCGAGCTGCCGGATGCCGCGACCGGCATGGCCTTTGGCGCGGACGCCTGGGTGCCGCCGGCGGCGCCGGAGCCGGAGCCGGAACCGGAGCCCGAGGCCGCGGCGACCGAGGACCCGACGGCTGAGGCACCGGCCGCAGAGCCCGAGGCCGAGGTGGCCCCGGTCGCGGCGGAGGCCGAACCGGCGCCCGAGACACCCCCCGAGCCTGAGCCTGAGCCCGAGCCGGAACCCGCCGAGGAGGCCGCGGCGCCCGCCGTGGCCGAGGAGGAGCCCGCCCCCGCCCCGATCGCGGACCCGACGCTGGACCAGCCGGTGCTGTCGATCCTTGAGGACGCCGAGCCCGAACCGGCCCGCGCCGCCGACACGGCCGCAGAGCCCGAGGCAGAACCCGAGGCGCAGCCTGAACCGGAGCCGGAGGCGCCGGCCGTCGCCGACGCCCCCGTCGCGGCCCGGGGCAAGGCCCCGAAACCCTCCGCCGAGGCGCGCCCGCTGACCGCCGAGAAGCCCGAGGGCGGCGCCCCGCGCCCGGCCCGCGCCGCGCGCTTCACCCCGACCCCGGCCGAGCCGCTGCGCGCCGAGCCCGAGCTGCCGCCCGCCCCGGCCGAGGGGCCGGCCCTTGGCTTCGGCGCCCGCCGCGGCAAGGCCGCCCGGCCCGAGGCCGAGGCCGGGCAGATCGTGTCGAGCCGCCGCTCCCGGCTGGGCTTCGGCGCGGCGCCCGAGGGCGACGCCGAGGCCCCGGTCCTGCACCCCGATGCCGCCCCGCCGCTGCGGCCCGAGCCCGCCCCGGCCGGCCCCGGCAGCCGCCTCGCGGCCCAGCTCGCCCGGGTGCGCGACGCCAGCAAGGCCCGGCCCAAGCCCGAGCCCGCGCCGCCGCCGCGGACCGTCCCTGCCCCGGCCCCGTCGGCCGAGGTCGACATCGACGATCTGGCCGAGGCGCCGGCGGCCGCCCGCGTAACCGCGCCCGAGGAGGCGCCCCGCCGCGGCGGGCTGTTCCGCCGTCCCGCGCGCGCGGCGGCCGCGGCGGCCGGCGGGGGGGCGGCGACCGCCGACCGCGCCTTCACCAGCGGGCTTCTGGCGCGCAAGCCCAGCGAGCCCGCCGGCCCGTCCTTCAAGACCGGGCTGATCCTGACGCTGGTGCTGCTGGTGCTGCTGGCGCTGATCGCGCTGTGGTCGGTCCTGTTCCTGCCTGAAAGCCCGATGGCGCGGCTGTTCGGCGGCGGGCAGACCGAGGCGACGCTGGCCGACGACCCGCTCGACGGCCCCGCCCCGCCCGTGGCCGTGACCGCACCGCCCGCCATGGCGGCGCTCGACCCCGCGCCGGCCGCGCCCGAGGCCGTGGCCGCCGCGCCGGTGGCGGACCCGACCGCCTCGGCCACCGACCCGCCGGCGGCGACGGAGCTGGCGGCGCTGGTGCCCGAGGCCGAGGCCCCGCCCCTGTCCGACCCCGAGGCTGCCGCGGATGGCGAGATCGCCGCCGCCGAGACCCCCGCGCCGGCCGAGGCGCCCCTCCCCGACATCGACGCCGAGATCGAGCTGCCGCCGCTGCCGCCGCTCCCCGAGGACATGTTGCCCTCGATCGAGGAGACTGAGGCGCTCTATGCCGCCGCCCGGATCTGGCCGCGCACCCCGGACCGGCCCTATTTCGAGCCGTTCCCGATCCTCGACGACCTCTACATCGCCTCGATCGACCCCGAGGTGTCGGCCTTCGACGCGGTCGCGCTGACCGATCCCGGCATCAACCCCGCCGAGACCCTGCGCCGGGTGCCGCCGCCACCGCCCTTTGGCGTGACGCCCGAACGCGACGCCCGCGGCCTCGTCGCCGCCACGCCCGAGGGCGTGCTGACCCCCGAGGGGGCTTTCGTCGTTCTGGGCCGCCCGCCCATCGCCGCCGTGCCGCGCCCGCGCGAGGTGGAGCCGGCCGCCGCCCCCGCGGCGCCCGCCCTCGGCGTGGAGGACGCGATCCTCGGCACCTTCCAGCCGACGCCGCGGCCCGCCGACCTTGACGAGACCCGCGAGCGGCAGGTGCTGGGCGGGCTGACCGTGACCGAGCTTGCCGGGCTGCGGCCCGGACAGCGGCCGGTGTCGGCGCAGGAGGCGGCGGCGCAGGCCTCGCTCTTCCCCGCCGACGAGGCCGCCCCCGCCGAGGAAACCGCCGCAGCCGCAGCCGCGGACCCCGCGCCCGAGCCGGTCGGCGGCACGGCGCTGGCCGTGGCCGCGTCGCGGATGCCGTCGCTCCGGCCCGCCGACATCGCCACCATCGTCGCCGCCGCCGAGCGCGCCCCCGAGGAGGTGGTCGCCGTGGCCGCGACCGCGGTGGCCGCGGCGCCCTCGATCCCGTCCAACGCCGACGTGGCGCGCGCCGCGACCGAGCGCAACGCGATCCGCCTGCGCGACGTCAACCTGATCGGCGTCACCGGCACGCCGTCGAACCGCCGCGCGCTGGTGCGGCTGCCCTCGGGGCGCTTCGTGCGCGTCGCGGTGGGGGACCGGCTCGACGGCGGGCGCGTCGCGGCGATCGGCGAGACCTCGCTGCAATACGTGCGCAACGGGCGCAACATCACGCTGGAAATCCCCGGCTGACACGGCCCCGGGGCGCGGTCGCCGGTGCCGTCAGGCGTGCCTGCGCCTCACAGCAGGAACACCACCGCCAGCCCGAGGAAGGCGAAGAAGCCCACCACGTCCGTCACCGTGGTGACGAAGGCGCCCGAGGCCAGCGCCGGGTCGATGTTCAGCCGGTCGAGCACCACCGGGATCAGGATCCCGGCCAGCCCCGCGACGAACAGGTTGATCACCATCGCCGCCGCGATCACCCCGCCCAGCGCCGGGCTGCCGAACCACACCAGCCCCACGATCCCCATCACCAGCGCGAAGGCCGCGCCGTTGATCAGCCCCACCACCCCCTCGCGGAGCACGACGCGCATCAGGTTCGAGCTGGTCAGGTCGCGCGTCGCCAGCGCCCGCACCGCCACCGTCAGCGACTGGGTGCCCGCGTTGCCGCCCATCGAGGCGACGATCGGCATCAGCACCGCCAGCGCCACGATCTGCGCGATGGCATCCTCGAACTGGGCGATGACCAGCGAGGCGAGGATCGCGGTGATCAGGTTCACGAACAGCCAGGGAAAGCGCTGCTTGGTGGTCTCGAGCACGCGGTCCGACAGGCTCGATTCCTCGCCCACGCCCGCGAGCTTGAGGATCTCCTCCTCGGCGCCCTCGTCCAGCACGATCATGGCGTCGTCGATGGTGATGACACCCACCAGCCGCCCGTCCTCGTCGACCACCGGGGCCGAGATCAGGTGGTACTGGTTGAAGGCATAGGCCACGTCGTCCTCGTGCTGGGTCGCGGGGATCACGCGGAAGCTGTCCTCGACGATGTCCTGCAGGGGCGTCTGCCGCGCCGAGGACAACAGCCGGCCCAGCGTGACATAGCCCGTGGGCTTCATCCGCGGGTCGGTCAGGATGACGTGGTAGAACTGCTCGGGCAGCTGCCCGGCATGGGCGCGCAGGTAGTCGATCATCTCGCCCACGGTCCAGTGCTCGGGGGCGTGGACCACCTCGCGCTGCATCAGGCGGCCGGCGGTCTCCTCGGGATAGGCCAGCGCCTGCTCGACCGCGACCCGGTCGGCGGGCTCCAGCACCTCGAGGATCGCCTCGATCTGGTCGTCCTCGAGGTCTTCCACCAGGTCGACCACGTCGTCGCTGTCCAGCTCGCGCACCGCGTCGGCCAGCACGTCGCCGGGCAGGAGCGCGATCACCTCCTCGCGGAGGCCCCAGTCGAGCTCCGACAGCACCTCGCCGTCGATGCCGCGCGACCACAGCGCCAGCCACGACTCGCGCTCGCCGTCGGACACCTGTTCCAGAAGGTCGGCGATGTCGGCGGGGTGGAGCGGCTCCATCAGCGCGTCGATGCCGTCGACGTCGCCCGCGGCCACCAGCGCCTTCAGCCGGCCGCGCAGGCTTTCGTCCAGCGCGTAGGCGTCGCGCTCGTCCTCGTCGCGCTCCAGGACCTCGTCGTCGTGCTGATCCGCCATGCCCGCCCCCGCTTTTTCGCGCGTTCTGCCGTCGGTTGCCCCTAACATAGCGCAGCGCCCGGGGCTATCACGGGCGGGCGGTTTCTCGGGAAAAAGGGCTGTGCCATGACCGACCGGCTGATCCTGGGCCAGACGCTGGCCTTCGCCAGCGACCCCTTCGCCGACGGCCCCGCGGCGGCCACCCACGAGCGGCGCGGCGGGGTGCTTCTGCAGGACGGGCGCATCGCGGCGGTGGGGGCCGCGGACGGGCTGCGCGCGCTCTACCCCACGGCGCAGGTCACCGACCACGGCGACGCGCTGATCCTGCCGGGCTTCGTCGATGCCCACGCCCATTACCCGCAGACCGCGATCATCGCGTCCTGGGGCAAGCGGCTGATCGACTGGCTGAACACCTACACCTTCCCCGAGGAGGCCCGGTTTGCAGACCCCGCCTACGCGGCCGATGTGGCGGGGCGCACCCTCGACCTGCTGCTCGCGCATGGCACCACCACGGTCGCCAGCTACTGCACCATCCACCCGGGCAGTGTCGACGCCATCTTCGCCGCCGCGCAGGCGCGGGGGATGCGGGTGCTGGCCGGCAAGACCTGCATGGACCGCGACACCGCGCCGGCCTTCCTGCGCGACACGGCGCAGGCGGCCTATGACGACAGCCGCGCGCTGCTGACCCGCTGGCACGGGGTGGACCGCCTGTCCTACGTCATCACCCCCCGGTTTTCGCCCACCTCGACGCCCGAACAGCTGTCGGCGCTGGGGGCGCTCTGGGCCGAGCACCCCGACTGCCTGATGCAGACCCACCTGAGCGAACAGACCGACGAGATCGCCTGGGTGCGGTCGCTCTACCCCGCCGCCCGCGACTACCTCGACACCTACGAGGCGCACGGGCTGCTGGGGCCGAACGGGCTCTACGGCCACGCCATCCACCTCGAGCCGCGCGAGATCGACCGGCTGGCCGAGGTCGGCGCGGCGGTGGTGCATTGCCCGACCTCGAACAGCTTCATCGGCTCGGGGCTGTTCGACATGGGGCTGCGCGCCCGGATGCGTGTGGGTCTGGCCACCGACACCGGCGGGGGATCGTCCTTCTCGATGCTCAGGACGATGGCCGCGGCCTACGAGATCGCGCAGCTGAAGGGCATCGCGCTGCACCCCTCCGAGCTGTTGTGGCTGGCCACCGGCGGCTCGGTCGAGGCGCTCAGGCTCGGCGACCGGATCGGGCGGCTCGCGCCGGGCCATGAGGCCGACCTCGTGGTGCTGGACCTCGCCTCGACGCCCGCCATCGCGCAGGCGGCGGCACGGGCCGACACGATCTGGGAGGCGGTGTTCCCCACCATCATGATGGGCGACGACCGCGCCATCGCGCAGGTCTACGTCGCGGGGCGGCCGGTCAGGGGCTGACCCCCGCCTTCATCCTTGCCCAAAAAAATACTCCGGCGGTGCGACGGGCAGCGCCCCCGCCGGATTTTCGCACGAAAACCCGCACGCCCCCTCAGACCGCCGCCTCGACCGCGCCGACGATCTCGTCCACCACCGCCCGCATCAGCGCCTCGTCCTCGGCCTCGGCCATGACGCGGATCAGGGGCTCGGTGCCCGACTTGCGGATCAGGAGCCGCCCCTGCCCCGACAGCCGCGCCTCGGCCGCCGCGATGGCGGCCTGAACGGCGGCCTGTTCCAGCGGCGCCTGCCCCGCGACGTAGCGCACGTTGCGCAAGAGCTGCGGCACCTTCTCGAAGCTGCGCGCCAGACGGCTGGCGGGCTGGCCGGTGCGCACCATCTCGGCCAGGAACTGCAGCCCCGCGATCAGCCCGTCGCCGGTGGTGGCGTAGTCGGTCATCACGATGTGGCCCGACTGCTCGCCGCCGAGGTTCAGGCCATGGGCGCGCATCGCCTCGACCACGTAGCGGTCGCCCACCGGCGTGCGGTGCAGCGCGATGGCGCGCTCGGCGAGGTAGCGCTCGAGCCCGAGGTTCGACATCACGGTCGCCGCCAGCGTCTGGCCCTTGAGCCGCCCCTCCTCGGCCCAGCGGTTGGCAAACAGCGCCATGATCTGGTCGCCGTCCGCCACCTCGCCCCGCTCGTCGAGCAGGATCACCCGGTCGGCGTCGCCGTCGAGGCAGATGCCCACGTCGGCCCCGGTCTCGCGCACGCGGGCCGCCGCCGCCTCGGGCGCGGTCGACCCCACGCCCGCGTTGATGTTGGTGCCGTCAGGCGTGACGCCCAGCGCGATCACCTCGGCGCCCAGTTCCCACAGCACCTCGGGCGCGGCGCGGTAGGCGGCCCCGTTGGCGCAGTCGATCACCACCTTCAGCCCGTCTAGGGTCAGGCCCTGCGGAAACGTGCCCTTGACCCGCTCCACGTAGCGGAACCGGCCGTCGTCGATCCGCTTGGCCCGCCCGATGTTGGCGGCCTGCGCGGGCTGCAGGTCGCTGTCGACCAGCGCCTCGATCTCGGCCTCGGCCTCGTCGGAGAGCTTGAAGCCGTCGGGGCCGAAGAACTTGATCCCGTTGTCCTCGGCCGGGTTGTGGCTGGCCGAGATCATCACGCCCACATCCGCCCGCATCGAGGTCGTCAGCAGCCCCACCGCCGGCGTCGGCACCGGGCCGAGCAGCAGCACGTTCATGCCCGTCGAGGTGAAGCCCGCCGTCAGCGCGGTTTCCAGCATGTAGCCCGACAGGCGCGTGTCCTTGCCGATCACCACCCGGTGCGCCCGGCTGCCGTCGCGGCGGAAATAGCGCCCGGCGGCGGCGCCGAGGCGCAGCGCCATCTCGGCGGTCATCGGGTAGGTGTTGGCGCGCCCCCGGACGCCATCGGTGCCGAACAGTTTTCGCGTCATGCCGCTCTCTCTTGTCCTTCGCCCGCGCGTCTCAGCGCGCCACCAGCGCCTGCCACAGCGCCAGTGCCTGCCTGTGCATGTCCATATCATGAACCCGCAGCATCTGTACCCCCTGCGCGACCGCCCATAGGCCGATCGCCGCCGATCCGGGGCCGCGCCGCGCGGCGACGGGCTCGTCCGCGAGGCGGCCGATCATGCCCTTGCGGGACACGCCCAGAAGGATGCCGCAGCCGAGCCCGTGGAACAGGCCGATGCGCGACAGGAGCGCCATGTTCTGCTCCAGCGTCTTGCCGAAGCCGATGCCGGGGTCGACGAGGATGCGCGCGCGCGGCACGCCCGCGGCCTCGGCCTGCGCCACCGCGGCCGCCAGCGCGTCGTAGGCGTCGAGCAGCACGTCGTCGTAGGCCGTGGCCGCCATGTCCTGCATCGTCTCGGGCGTGCCGATGGAATGCATCAGGATCAGCGGCGCGTTCGCCGCGGCCGCGACGCCGGCCAGTGCCGGGTCGAAGCGCAGGCCCGAGACGTCGTTCAGGATATCGGCGCCGGCGTCGAGGCCCGCCTTGGCCACCGCCGATTTGCGGGTGTCGAGGCTGACAGGCGCGGTCACGCCCGCCGCGCGCAGCCCCGCGATCACCGGGACGACGCGGGCGGCCTCGGCCTCGGCCGGCAGTTCCGCGGCCCCGGGGCGGGTCGATTCCCCGCCGATGTCGAGCAGGTCCGCCCCCTCGGACAGAAGCGCCTGCCCGCGCGCCACGGCGGCGTCGGTCTGCCCGTGCTGACCGCCGTCCGAGAAGCTGTCGGGCGTCACGTTGACGATGCCCATCAGGCGCGGCCGGTCCAGCGACAGGCCCGCGATGGCGGCGCGCGGCGCAAGGAAGGGCGCGAGCACAGCCTCGGGCAGATCGGCGGCGGCGACGATCTCGGGCGCGCGCCCGCGGGCGAGGCGTTCGAGATGGGTGAAGCGCACCCAGCCCCCGGCCAGCGGCAGGCCGCCACGGCCATGGGCGGGGTCGGTCAGCGGGATCGGGCGCAGGCGGATGTCGGTCATGACCGCGCGCCTATCCGCCCGGGGGGCGGCTTGGCAAGGGGGGCGCGCAAGGACGGACCCAATCGCAAAAGCGTCACTTGACGCAACGTAAGTTTCCCCGCCTCATGCGCGCATGGACGCGCAAACCCTTTTCAGAAGCGCCCGCCTTTCGGGTCGGGCGCCGCACCCCGGTGCGGCCGATCTTTATGCATCGCTGTTCGGCCCCGTGCGCGGGCCGGTGCGGCTCGAGGCCGACATGCAGGACTGGACCCTGCACGCGGTCGCGCCCTGGGTCCTGACCCATGCCGGCCACGAGGTCGGGGTGGCGGGCTTCCGCATCGGCTTCGGCGACGAGGGGCTCGACCTGAGCTTCCATTTCCTGCCCGAGCTGGCGGGCCAGGGTCTGGCCAGCGAATTCGTGCAGGCGGCGCTGGATCACGCGGTGGACGTGCTGCGCGAGGACCACTTCTTCGCGCTGGTGGCGGCGGACAACGCGGCGTCGATCCGCATTCTGGAAAAGGCCGGCTTCGTCCGCAACGGCACCGTCAAGGGCGAGATCCTGATGCGGCTCAAGATGCGGCCGCGGGCACGGGATCGCGCGGGCCAAGACGGCTGAGCCGCAGGCCGGCGGGCGCGGCCACGCCCTCGGCGCCCCCGAAGGCGAGCACCTCCAGCGCCTCGAACCCCTGCGCCAGCCAAAGCGCGAGGGCCAGCGGGTCGGTGACCGACGCGGGCGGCCCGTCATGGGCGTCGAGCACCAGCTTGGACGGCGCCCAGACGCTGATCCGGCCGTGGCGCATGGCCCAGTCGAGCTCGGTCCGGCTGTCGACCACCACGCAGCGCGGGTCGCGGGCGGCGAGCACCCAGGCCGCCTGCTCGATGGCGAGCAGGTTGATCCGCCGCTGCGGCAGGGGGTGCGCGGCCTGCGGGGCCGGCAGGTCGGGCCGCCCGACGCAAAGGATCAGCGGCGCGCCGCCCTCCTCCAGCCGGTCGAGCAGCGCCGACAGGTCGGGCCGCGCGATGGCCTCGGCCGACAGGAACACGATGCGCGGGTGCGGCGCGTCCTCGGGCAGCAGGCGCAGGCGGCGGCGGTTCTCGGGCGCGTTGCGCAGGATCTCGACGCCCAGCACGTAGGGCCCGCGGTCGAGCTTGCCGATCCGCACGATGCAGCGCGCCGCCAGCGGGTGGGCGAGGATGCGGTCGGCGATGCGGGAGGCCAGCGTTTCCAGCAGGTTGACCCGCTCCTCGGCCAGCGCGGCGTCGATCGCCTCGACGATGGTGTCGTAGCTGAGGATGCGGTCGACGTCGTCGACGGCCTGCTCGGCGCGGGTCTCGACCTCGACCACCACGTCGAACTGCACGGTCTGGGTCACGCCGCGCTCGGACTGGAAGGCGCCGATCTCGACCTCGCGGCGGTGGCCGGTCATCGAGATGCGGTCGCGCGGCGGGTCGCCGGCCAGCGCCTTGGCGCGTTCGGAGGGGTGGCGGAAGGCCTGGGAAATCTCGTCGCTCATGGCGCCGGCCTAGCACGCGGGCGCGGCCCCGGCCATGCCCGGAGGCGGCAGGCCGGCGGCGGTCCGCGACCTGTCAGTACTGCTGGCGGTAGAACAGGTGGCTGCCGTGGCGGGCCGTCCGCGGGTAGACGCGGGCCCAGCTGGGGCTGACCCAGTCGGCGTGGTAATGCGTCGCCCCGGCGGTCAGGTCGCGCGGCGCGCCCTCCATCATGATGCGGGCGATCTGCCCGGCCCGGTTCCAGGCGCGGTCGTCGGTGACCACCTCGGGGATGCCGTCGCAGGTGTAGGTGAACTGGCAGGCGTAGCGGCGCCCGGTGCCCTGGTTCACCACCTCGCAGATCGAGCCGGGGTAGTTGGCGTTGTCGACGCGGTTCAGCACCACCTCGGCCACGGCATACTGGCCCTCGATGCTCTCGCCGCGGGCCTCGAAGTAGATCGCTTCGGTCAGGCAGCGCCACTGGCGGTTGCCACGGGGGCGCGGCATGGCGTCGAGGGCCGAGGCCGACATGACCCGCGGGTCGCTGCCGCCGCCGCGGCCGGTGAAGGGCGCGCCGATCCGGCGCAAACGGTCGCCCGACAGCCCGGCGAGCGAACTGGTCTCGACGCCCATCAGCGCGCCGAGGCGCAGGCCGATGTCGCTGGACGCACCGGGGGTGGAGGAACTGGCCGTGACGTCGGCCCGCACCGGGGCCGCAAGCGTCAGGGCCGCCGCGCAGAGCGCGACGAGAAACCGTCGAGCCGTCATGTCGTTTACCCTTTCCGGGGTCTGCGCCCCGCTCCGGCCTGCTCTCTCAATGATGCCGCTGATTCGGGGTCATACCCCCGATGCCGCGAATTCCCAAACGCGCACCGAATCTTGCGGGCGAGGCCAAGGCGACCTCTAGAATTAGATTAGATTCGCGCAGGATCAGCCGCGATCTTCATGCAGCGTCTCAACTCTCTGCGGCAAATGCTTGTCCTGAATGGACAATTGCGCCGCCGCGAGTTTGGCCACCGGAACCCGGAAGGGCGAGCAGGAGACATAGTCGAACCCCGCCTTGCGGCTGAAGGCGATGGTGGCGGGGTGGCCGGCATGTTCGCCGCAGATCGACAGCATGAGGTCGGGGCGCGCATGGCGCCCGCGCTCGGCACCCAGCAGCATCAACTCGCCCACCCCGTCGATGTCGAGCTGCTGGAACGGATCCTCGGGGAACACGCCCAGCTGCACATAGGCCGACATGAAGCGCCCGGCGTCATCGCGGCTGAGGCCATAGGCCATCTGCGTCAGGTCGTTGGTGCCGAAGGACAGGAAGGCCGAATGCTCGGCGATCTCGCCGGCCCGCAGCGCCGCGCGCGGGGTCTCGACCATCACGCCGAGGCGGTAGGTGAACTCGGTCCCGGTCTTGGATTTCACCTCGGCCGCGATGGCGTCGATCCGGCCCTTGACCAGCTCGACCTCGCGGCGGGCGGACACCAGCGGGATCATGATCTCGGGCACCACGGGCGCGCCCTGGCGGGACGCCTTGATCGTCGCCTCGAAAATGGCGCGGGCTTGCATTTCGTAAATCTCGGGGACCGTAACCCCAAGCCGCACGCCCCTCATGCCCAGCATCGGGTTGAATTCCTGCAAGCTCTCGATCCGGGCCTGCACGCGGGACACCGGCAGGTCCAGCGCCTCGGCCAGCGCCCGGATTCCGTCGCGGTCGCCGGGCAGGAACTCGTGCAGGGGCGGGTCGAACAGGCGGATCGTCACCGGCTGGCCCTGCATCATGCGGAACAGCTCGATGAAGTCGGCGCGCTGCATCGGCAGCAGCCGGTCGAGCGCCGCGGCGCGGTCGGCCGGGTTCTCTGCGAAGATCATCTCGCGCATCACGGTCAGGCGCGCGGAGTCGAAGAACATGTGTTCCGTGCGGCAGAGCCCGATCCCGTCGACGCCGAAGCGCTGCGCCATGGCGGCGTCCTCGGGCGTGTCGGCATTGGCGCGCACGCCGATGTCGCGGGCGGCGTCGGCCCAGTCCATCAGCGTGGCGAAGGCCCCGCCCAGCGCGGGCTCGACCAGCGGCGGCGCGCCCACCAGCACCTCGCCGGTGGAGCCGTCGACGGTGATGATGTCGCCCTCGTGGAACACCTTGCGGCCGGGCACGGTCAGCATCTTCTTGCGCGCGTCGAGCTGCAGCCGCGTCGCGCCGCTGACGCAGGGCAGGCCGAGGCCGCGGGCGATCACCGCGGCGTGGGAGGTCATGCCGCCGCGCTCGGTCAGGATCGCCTGCGCGGCGTGCATCCCGCGGATGTCCTCGGGGCTGGTCTCGCGGCGCACGAGGATGCAGGCCTCGCCCTGCGCGGCCATCGCCTGCGCGGCGGTCGCGGTGAACACGATCTTGCCGGTCGCGGCGCCGGGGGCCGCGGCGATGCCACGGGTCAGCACGTCGCGGTCGGCCAGCGGGCTGACCTGCCGGTGCAGGAGCTGGTTCAGCGTGAAGGGCGGAATGCGCAGCATCGCCTCGTCGCGGGTGATGATGCCGTCCTCGGCCAGCGCCACGGCGATGGCCACCTCGGCCCGGCCCGAACGGGGGCATTTCACCGCGTCGAGGATCGAGAGCTGCCCGTTCATCAGGGTGAACTCGATCTGCATCTCCTCGCGCAGCCGCTCGCGGGTCAGCCGGCCGGCGGATTTCAGCGCCGCGACCTGCTCGGGCGCGCCGTCCTCCAGCGCCTTGCCGCGCGGGTCGCGGACGATGAACTGCGCGTCGGCCTCGGACAGCGCGGCGCGGCCCTGCCCCTGCGGCAGCCAGCGGCCCGTCACCTGCGGCTCGCCGGTCTCGGGCGAGGCGAACTGCACCACGCCCGACCCCGACAGCCCCTGCCCGATGCCCAGCGCCATTTCCTGCACCACCAGGCCCAGCCCCGCATCCGCCGGCGCGCCCTGCGCCTGCCGCAGAAGCCGCGCGGTGGTGCCCTCCCAGGCGCGGGCCATGGATTTCAGCACCTCGGCCAGCTGCTCGGCCGGGTCCTGCGGAAACGGCTCCTCCATCTCGGCCTCGAACTCGGCCTTGGCCAGCCGCGGCGTCATCGGCCCCTCGAACCCGTCCGCGTCGAGGCGCAGCACGTCCACCGCGTAGCTGCGGATGAAACCGACATAGAGCGCGTCGGCCGCGTCCTGCCCGTGGGTCCGGGCAAGGTCCGCCGCCTTGGCGTCGGTCATGCCGATGTTGAGGATCGTGCCCGGCCCGCCCCAGTCATGCATCTGCGAGGACGACCGGACGGACAGGAGCGCGCCGTCGTCGAACACCCCGATCAGCGCGCGCAGGTCGGGCAGGCGCCCGCCCGCGATGGCGCGCACGGTGTCGAAGCTGAGCGCCACGGTCTTGGGCACCGGCAGGTCGAGCCGCACCAGACGCTGCAGGCACTTGGCGCGGTTGCCATGGGTGGAGGTCCGGATCTCGGCGGTGGCGGTGATCTCGGTGAAGTCCGGCGTGGTCAGCATGGGGGGCCCGTTTGCATCTGCAGCAAAAGATACAACCCACGCGTGAAGTGTCCAGTGACTCCGTCGCGAATTCTGTCAGGCCGGGCGGACGCCGGACCGCCGCGGCTCAGCCCTCCAGCCGCGACAGGTCGGCGACCGCGCCGCAGGTTTCCACGATGCTGTGCAGCAGATTCAGGCGGTTGCGCCGCACGATCTGGTTGTCGGCATTGACCTGTACCGCCTCGAAGAAGGCATCGACCGGCCCGCGGAGCGCCGCCATCTGCGACATCGCCGCCGCGAAGTCCTCGGCCTCGAGCGCGGGGGCGATGGCCGCCCGCGCCTTGGCCAGCGCGGCGAAGAGCGCGCGCTCGGCGTCGGTCTCGGCGAATTTCGGGTCGGCGCCGAAGCGGTACTCCACCCCGTCCTTGGCCTCGGCCTGGGTCAGGATGTTGTTGGCGCGGCGGTAGCCCTGCACGAGGTTCTCGCCGTCGGGCGTGGCGAGGAAGGCCGACAGCGCCCGGGCGCGGGCCACGACGAGGGCGAGGTCGTCCACCGGGGGCTTGGACAGCGCCGCGTCGATCACGTCGTGGCGCAGCCCCTCGTCGCGGAGGTGGACCTTGAGGCGGTCGTGAAAGAAGGCGAGGAGGTCGGTGGACAGGTCCGGCACCAGGTCGCCCACGGTGCGGAGCGCCTCGGACGGCTCCTGCCCCGCCGCGCGCAGGCGGTCGGTCACGGCATGGAAGGCGGCGCCGAAGACACCGCGTTCGGACACGTCCTCGAGGATCTCCTGCAGGGTGTCGATCACGTCGTCGCCGACCTTGGGGCGGCTCAGGGCGATCTTGTGGCGCAGAAGCTGCGCATCGACGGCCCGGTCGAGCCGCAGCCGCAGATGCCCCGACAGGATGATGCGGATGATCCCCAGCGCCGCCCGCCGCAGCGCGTAGGGGTCCTTGGACCCGGTGGGCTTCTCGTCGATGGCCCAGAAGCCGGTCAGCGTGTCGATCTTGTCGGCGAGCGACACGGCGACGGACAGCGGCGCGGCCGGCACCTCGTCGCCCGCCCCCATCGGCTTCCAGTGGTCGCGGGCGGCGTCGGCCACCTCGGGCGCGCGGCCCGCGGCGAGCGCGTAGTAACGGCCCATCACGCCCTGCAGTTCCGGGAATTCGCCCACCATGCCCGAGCGCAGGTCGGCCTTGGCGATGCGGGCGGCCTCCTCGGCCTGCGCCTCATCGGCGCCGACGAAGGGCGCGATCTCGCGCGCCAGCGCCGCGATGCGGTCGATCCGCTCGGCCTGCGAGCCCAGTTTCGCGTGGAAGGTCACGGATTTCAGCCCGTCCAGCCACTCGCCCATGCCCGCCTTTGCGACGCGCAGGTCGTTCTCCCAGAAGAACTTGGCGTCCGACAGCCGCGCCGACAGCACCTTCTGGTTGCCGGCGAGGATCGTCGCGCCGTGGTCCGCCGTCTCGCGGTTGGCGACGGTGACGAAGCGTTCGATCCGGCCCGTGGCGGGGTTGCGCACGGAAAAGAACTTCTGGTGCTCGCGCATCGAGGTCTGCAGCACCTCGGGCGGCAGGTCGAGGAAGCGGTCCTCGATCCGGCCCATCAGCACCACGGGCCATTCCACCAGCCCCGCGACCTCGGCCAGCAGCCCGTCGTCGGGCACGATCTCCAGCCCCGCGGCAAAGGCCATCTGCTCGGCGTCGTGGCGGATGTGGTCGGCGCGCTCGGCGGCCGACAGCATCACCCGGGCGCGTTTGAGCTTCGCCTCGTAATCCGCGAAGGAGCTTACGGAAAACCGGCCCGGCGCCATGAAGCGGTGGCCCTCGGTGGTGTCGCCCGCGGCGATCCCGTCGACGGCGAAGGGCACCACCTCGGCCCCCGCCTCGCTGGTCAGCAGGCACAGGATCGACTGCAGCGGCCGCACCCAGCGAAGGCTCCCCGAGCCCCAGCGCATGGATTTGGGCCAGGGGAAGTCACGGATCACGGCGGGGACCACCTCGGCCACGATCTCGGCGGCGGGGCGGCCGGCGCGTTCGATCACGGCGAAGAACACCTCGCCCTTCTTGTCGGCCCGCGCCTCGAGCTGGTCGCGGGTGACGCCGGCGCCGCGCAGGAAGCCCTCGATCGCGGCCTCGGGCGCGTCGGTGCGGGGCCCGCGGCGTTCCTCGCGGGTGGTGGGGCTGTGGGCCGCCAGCCCCTCGACCGTCAGCACCAGCCGCCGCGGCGTGGCGAAGGCGCCGGCCGAGGCGTAGGTGAGGCCGGCCTCGACGAGACCGTCGGTCACCAGCCGCTTCAGGTCGTCGGCCGCGCGGGCCTGCATCCGGGCGGGGATTTCCTCGGAGAAGAGTTCCAGGAGGAGGTCGGGCATCGGCTCAGATCCAGTCGAGGTTGACGCGGGTGACGGGGTGCGCGGCGGCCACGGCCTCGCGCAGGGCGGCGAACCGGGGGCGGAGGTCGGCGAATTTCTTTTCGTGGGTCTCGGCGACCGTCAGGCGGACGAGGTCGAAGAGCCCCTCGGCCTGCATGTGTTCGAGAAGGTCGAGCTCGGCCCCCTCGATATCCATCTTGAGAAAGGCGATCTCGCCCGCCTCGGCGGCGAGGCTGCGGATCACCCCGGGCAGCGCGACCATGGCGACGTCGATGGCCTCGCCCTCGTCGATGTTGCGGCCGCCGGCGATCACGGTGGACTTCACCGAGCCGGCCTTGGGGTTGTCGTCGAAGTTCGCCGCCCGCATCAGGCGCACGGTGCCGTCGGTGACGCCCACGGCGGCATTGTGCAGGACGACGTTCGGCAACGCGCCGACCCGCTCGGACAGGCGGGAAAAGGCGTAGGGGTCGGGCTCGTAGGCGTGGACGGTGGCGCCGGTGGCCGCGAGCGGCGCGGTGACGTCGCCGAGGTTCGCGCCGCAGTCGATGACCACGTCGCCCGGTTTCAGCATCGACAGGATGCCCTGCATCAGCCCGCGTGCGAACTGGGCGCGCTCGTTCCGCGCCTGGCGGCGCTTGAGCTTGTCGTGCTCGGCCTTGAGGGCCGCGTGGGCGGCGGCGAGGTCGTCCATCGGCTCAGTCCTCCAGGCTGCCGTTCCACTGGTGCCAGGCATAGGCCCGGCCGTCGGGGAACAGGGCGATGACCCGGTCGGCGCCGGGGCGGATCTCGGTCTGCGACAGGATCGCCTGCGCCGCGCCGTCCTCGAGCGCCGTGCCGATGGCGACCGCGTCGAAGCAGTCGAACCAGTCCGGCGCGATCAGCGGCTCGGCCTCCGGGTAGGGGGCCGCGCGGGCCAGCAGGGCGGCGGGGTCGGCCACCGTGAAGCAGGCCCGGAACCGCAGCGGCGAGGTGTCGGCGTCGATCCCGGAGAAGGCCGCGAAATCAAGCGGTTCCGTAGCCCCGTCGGGCAGGGTCACGGCCAGGTCCGCCGTGTCGATGGGCTCGTAATAGGCGCGCGTCTGGAACCACCACTGCGCCCCCGCGAACACCGCGGTGACGACGAGGATGGCCAGCACGACCCAGCGGCCCGAGGTCATGCGCCGGCCCCCTCCGGCGTCCAGCCGCCCGCCCCGGTCGTGACGAAGGCGTCGGCGCAGAGCTTGGCCAGCGCGCGCACGCGCCCGATGTAGGCCTGCCGCTCGGTCACCGAGATCACGCCGCGGGCGTCGAGCAGGTTGAACAGGTGGCTGGCCTTGATGCACTGGTCATAGGCCGGGTGGGCCATGACGATGCGCTTGCCGCTGCGGGGGTCGTCGGCGCCCGCGCCGAGCAGGCGCTGGCACTCGGCCTCGGCATCCTCGAAGTGGCGGAACAGCATCTCGGTCGAGGCCGCGTCGAAGTTGTGGCGCGAGTATTCCTCCTCGGTCTGGCGGAACACGTCGCCGTAGCTCAGCGGGATCGGCGAGTGCGGGTCGTTGAAGGGCATGTCCATCACGTGGTCGATGCCGAGCACATACATCGCCAGCCGTTCCAGCCCGTAGGTCAGCTCGCCCGAGACCGGGTGGCAGTCATGGCCGCCGACCTGCTGGAAATAGGTGAACTGGCTCACCTCCATCCCGTCGCACCAGACCTCCCAGCCCAGGCCCCAGGCGCCGAGCGTCGGGCTTTCCCAGTCGTCCTCGACAAAGCGGATGTCGTGCAGCGCCATGTCGATGCCGATCGCCTCGAGCGACCCCAGATACAGGTCCTGCAGGTTCGGCGGGCTGGGTTTGATGAGCACCTGGAACTGGTAGTAGTGCTGCAGCCGGTTGGGGTTCTCGCCGTAGCGCCCGTCGGTCGGGCGGCGCGAGGGCTGCACGTAGGCCGCGGCCCAGGGCCGGCTGCCGAGGCTGCGGAGCGTCGTCGCCGGGTGGAAGGTGCCCGCCCCCACCTCCATGTCGTAGGGCTGCATGATGGCGCAGCCCTGCGCGGCCCAGTAGGCCTGGAGGCGCAGCAGGATCTCCTGGAAGCTCTTGGGCGTGTCGGGCATGGCGCGCATCGCTCGTCTTGGGGGTCGGCGCGGTCTCTCTAGTGTCACAGGCCGGTGCGGTCAACGCGGCCCCTGCCCCGTTCTCCTTGCCTTCACGCGGAATTCTGGTGCATTCGGACCGGGTTTTGTTAACGTCCCGCCCGACGGACGGCGCCGGCCCGGGGCTGGCGCCAGGGGCCGGGTGACTGAGGAAGTTTGAGACGATGCGACTTGACGGATTTCGCGGGCTTTTCGCCCTGGTGCTGACGGCGGCCCTGGGGCTGGCCCTGCTGTGGCCGGGCACCGCCCGCGCGCAGGAGGCGGTGTTCATCCAGATCGAGAGCCACGCCACCCTGGGCGAGACCGAAAGCCGCGCCCGCGCCTATGCGCAGCTGCTCGACAACGTGAACGGGTTCCAGGCCCGCACCGGGCTCTACGCCATCGCGCTGGGGCCCTACGCGCCGGCCGACGCGCAGGTGCTGCTGCGCGACCTCCTGGCCCGCGGCGTGGTGCCGGCCGACAGCTTCCTGCAGGACGCGCTGCCCTACGTGGCGCAGGTGTTCCCGGTCGGGGCGACGGCGCTGGCCCAGCCCGCGCAACCGGTGACCGGCACGGCGCAGGACGCCCCCGCCGCGGCGGAACCCGCCGCCACCGCGCCCGTCGCGCTGGTGGCCCCCGGCATCCCCGAGGAAACCCCGCAGGAGGCGCGCCAGTCCGAGGCCGCGCTGGACCGCACGGGCCGCGAGGCGCTGCAGATCGCGCTGCAGTGGTTCGGCTTCTACACCTCGGGCATCGACGGCGCCTTCGGCCCCGGCACCCGGGCCGCGATGACCGCCTGGCAGGAGGCCCGCGGCGTCGAGCCCACCGGCATCCTGACCTCGCGCCAGCGCGCGCAGCTCCTGTCCGAGTACCAGGGCGAGCTGGCCGCGCTGGGGATGGAGACCGTCCGCGACGAGCGCGCCGGCATCGAGATCGGCCTGCCGATGGCGATGGTCCGCTTCGCGGGCCACAACTTCCCCTTCTCGCAGTTCGAGCCGATCAACGACAGCGGCGTGCAGGTCCTGCTGATCAGCCAGCCGGGCGACCGCAACACGCTGTTCGGCCTCTACGAGATCATGCAGACGCTGGAGATCGTGCCGCTGGAAGGCGAGCGCGAGCGGCAGGGCGACCGGTTCCTGCTGACCGGCCAGTCCGACACGCTGCGCAGCCACACCGAGGCGCGGCTGGTCAACGGCGCGGTCAAGGGCTTCACCCTCGTCTGGCCGCCCGAGCGCGACGCGCAGATGGCGCGCGTCCTGCCGATGATGCAGGACAGCTTCACCGCGCTCGGCGGCGTGCTCGACCCCGGCGCGGTGCCCGAGGGGATGGACCAGAGCATCGACATGGTGTCGGGCCTCGACGTGCGGCAGCCGACGCGGGTGCGCACCGGCTTCTTCATCGACGCGCGCGGCGCGGTTCTGACCACCACCGAGGCGGTGGACGGCCAGTGCGCGCAGGTCCTGATCGACGACGCCTATGCCGCCGACATCGCCTACCGCGACGACGCGCTGGGGCTGGCGGTGCTGCGGCCGCGGCAGGCGCTGGCGCCGATGGCCTTCGCCGAGATCGCGTCCGAGCCGGGCCGGCTCCGGGCCGAGGTCGCGGTGGCGGGTTTCCCCTTCGACGGGGCGCTCGGCACGGCCTCGATGGCCTTCGGCACGCTGGCCGATCTGAGCGGGATCAACGGCGAGGACACGGTGCAGCGGCTCGACCTCGCCACCGCCGACAGCGAGGCGGGCGGACCCGTCTTCGACGCCAGCGGCACGGTGATCGGCATGGTGCTGCCCGGCACCGCCGAGGGCCGCGTGCTGCCCGAGGAGGTGACGCTGGCGCTCCGGGCCGACCGGCTGGCCGCAGTGCTGTCGGCGGCGGGCGTCACGCCCACCGTCTCGGCCCGGACCACCTCGCTCAACCGCGAGCTTCTGGCCCGCCTCGGCGCCGACATGACGGTGACGGTCAGCTGCTGGAACTGACCCGCGCCGCCCGGGTCACGCCGGGCGGAACACCAGCGCGACGCCGTTCAGGCAGTGCCGGAGCCCGGTGGGCTGCGGCCCGTCGTCGAAGATGTGGCCGAGGTGGCTGCCGCAGCGGCTGCAATGGCATTCGGTGCGGGTGATGAAGAAGCTGCGGTCCTGCATCGTCCCGATCGCGCCCGGCCGCACGTCGAAGAAGCTGGGCCAGCCGGTGCCGCTGTCGTATTTCGCCGCCGCATCGTAGAGCGCCTGGTCGCAGCCCCGGCAGTGGTAGACGCCCGGCCGCGTCTCGGCGTTCAACGGGCTGGAGCCCGCGCGCTCGGTCTCACCCTCGCGCATCACGGCGTATTCGGTGGGCGTCAGCATCGCGCGCCACTCGGCCGCGCTGCGGGTGACCGCAAAGGGCCCTTCGGCGATGGCCGCCGCGGCGACGCGGGGCAGGATCAGGGCAGCCAGCCCCGCGGTCAGGACATGGCGTCGGGTCGGGAGCATCGGAACCTCCGGGGGCTGTGGGACAGGGAAAAAAAAGGGCCGGCGGTCGGCGTGACAGCACCCCGTGGGGCGGGGCTTGCCCGGGGGCATTTGGGCGGCTGTCACGCCGGGGGCGGAGTGAACGCCCCGCACGCCCCCCTCTGGATGAGGGGCGCTTCCGCCGGCCGCGGCCCTCCCCCGCCCGAGCCAAAGGGGGACGGGGGTGGGCCGGATCGTCGCCGGGCGACCCGCGGGCCGCCCGGCAAAGGGGATCACATCGCGTCGGGCAGGAGCACCGCGTCGATCACGTGGATGACGCCGTTCGACTGGTCGACGTCGGCCTGGGTCACGGTGGCCATGCGGCCCTGCTCGTCCTCGATCATGATGCGGCTGCCGCGCATGGTGGCGGTGAAGGTGCAGCCGCCCACGGTCTCGAAGCTGTAGCTGCCGCCGGCGCCGCGGATCATGCCGGCGAGGTCGGACGAGAACGCCTCGCCCGCGATCACGTGGCAGGTCAGGATCTCGGTCAGGCGGTCGCGGTTGCGGGGCTCCAGCACCCGGGCGACCTGGTCCTGCGGCAGGGCGGCAAAGGCGTCGTTCACGGGGGCGAACACGGTGAAGGGGCCCTCGCCCATCAGCGTCTCGACCAGGCCCGCGGCCTGCACGGCGGCGACCAGCGTGGTGTGGTCGGCCGAGTTCACGGCGTTCTCGACGATGTTGCGCTGCGGGAACATCGGGGCGCCGCCCACCATGGGCACGGATTGCGCCAGCGCGGCGCCGGCGATCAGGACGGCGGTGGCGGCGGTGGTCAGGGTCAGTTTCGACATGGGGTCCTCCATCTGTCGGTCTGGCTTGCGCCCCCGTGTCTCGGGGGACGATGCCGAAGCCACGGAGGCGGCCGCGCGGAGGTTTCAGAGGGTGCGATCACGGCTGCGTGAGCGGCGCGCGGACGCGGCCCGGCTCAGAGCGCGACGAGGGTCCCGAGCGCCAGGATCGCGCCGGTGGGCTGGCCGGTGGGCGAGCCGCCCGGCGGCTCGTCGGAGATGGCGACGAGCGCGCCCGCGCCGAACAGCGCGGAAACCTCGGGCGCCGGCTCGAACACCGTGAGGGGCTCGTCGCCCAGAAGGCCCAGCGGGATCGGCGCGGCGCCCGCGCCGGGGATCAGCCACGCCTGCTGCGCCCGGCCCGGCGTCGGCCCGCCCGCGACGCGGCGCAGCTGCAGCCGTCCGTCGGGGTCGCGGGTGGCCGCAAGGCCCAGGCCCGACCCCTCGATCGGCACAAGATGCGTGAGCAGGATCGTGCCGGGCGGGTTCGCGCCGCTGTCGAGGTCGGGCACCTGCCCCGGGGTCGGCACCAGCGCCGGGGGCCGGCTGTCGGGCAGGATCGCCACGCCGACCGCCACCGCGGCGACCGCCGTCGACAGCGCCGACAGGCCGCGCCAGACCGCCACCCTGTCCCAGAGCCGCGCGGGCGCGGGCCCGAACAGCCGCGCCTCGACCGCCGCCTGCAGCCGCGCGGGCGGGGTCACGGGCGCGACCTCGGCCTCGGCCATCGCGGCAAAGCGCGCCTGCCAGTCGGCGACCGCGCGGGCCAGCGCCGGCTCGGCGCGCAGCCGGGCCTCGACCGCGGCGCGCTCGGACGCGTCCAGCAGGCCCAGCGCGTATTCCGCGGCGAGCGCCTCGATCTCGTCGGGCATCTGGTCCTCGGGCCGGTCGGTCATCGCGACAGGCACTCCTTCAGGCTCAGCAGGCTGCGGCGCAGCCAGGTCTTCATCGTGTTGAGCGGCACGCCGTAGCGCTCGGCCAGCTCGGCATAGCTGCGCCCCTCCAGGTAGGCGCCCCGCACCGCGTCGGCGCGGTCGGCGGGCAGTTCGCCCAGGCAGGCGCCGATGCGCCGCGCCTCGGAGGCGGCGATGGCGCTGGCCTCGGGCGAGGGCCCGGGTGCGGCCAGCGGCGCCAGCTGGTCCAGGTCGGCCGTCGGCGGCCCCTCGGCGCGCAGCCGGTCGATGGCGTGGTTGCGTGCGACCGTGATCAGCCAGGTCATCGGGCTGTGTCCCGTCACGCGGTAGCGGTCGGCGCGGTGCCAGATCTTCACGTAGACCTCCTGCAGCGCGTCCTCGGCCTTCGCCCTGTCCCGCAAGACACGCAGGCAGATGCCGAATAGTTTCGCCGAGGTCGCGGCATAGAGCGCCGAGAACGCCGCGCGGTCGCGCATCGCGATGCGCGCGATCAGCTGTTCCAGGTCGCTCCTGTCCGTCATCCGCCCGTATCTTCTGCCCTGTCGCGCGGGCCATCCTGCCCTGCCGGCGCGGGCTTGGCCAGCCCGGCTTTTTCGGCCTTCCCCTTGCGGCCCCCCGCGATATGTTGCATCCCGGCACGCAATCCGACGCACGTACAGAACACCCCGAGGACCCGATGGCAGACGGCAGCTTGAGCTTGGACGCGAAACCGACCGAGGAGATCTCGGTCCGCGAGGTGTTCGGCATCGACAGCGACATGAAGGTCAAGGCCTTCGCCGACCGTTCCGACCGCGTGCCGGAGCTGGACAGCACCTACAAGTTCGACCCCGACACCACGCTCGCGATCCTGGCGGGCTTCGGCTACAACCGCCGGGTCATGATCCAGGGCTACCACGGCACCGGCAAGTCGACCCACATCGAACAGGTCGCCGCCCGCCTGAACTGGCCCGCCGTGCGCGTCAACCTCGACAGCCACATCAGCCGGATCGACCTGATCGGCAAGGACGCGATCAAGCTGCGCGACGGCAAGCAGGTGACCGAGTTCCACGAGGGCATCCTGCCCTGGGCGCTGCGCAACCCGGTCGCCATCGTGTTCGACGAATACGACGCCGGCCGCGCCGACGTGATGTTCGTGATCCAGCGCGTGCTGGAGCATGACGGCAAGCTGACGCTGCTCGACCAGAACGAGATCATCACGCCGCACAAGTATTTCCGCCTCTTCGCCACCGCCAACACGGTGGGCCTGGGCGACACCACGGGCCTCTACCACGGGGTCCAGCAGATCAACCAGGCGCAGATGGACCGCTGGTCGCTGGTCGCCACGCTGAACTACCTGTCGCACGATGCGGAGACCGCGATCGTGCTGGCCAAGGCGCCGCACTACAACACCGACAAGGGGCGCCGCACCGTCAGCCAGATGGTGACGGTCGCCGACCTGACCCGGACGGCCTTCATGAACGGCGAGCTGTCGACCGTGATGTCGCCCCGGACGGTCATCACCTGGGCACAGAACGCCGAGATCTTCCGCAACGTGGGCTATGCCTTCCGGCTGTCCTTCCTCAACAAGTGCGACGAGCTGGAGCGGCAGACGGTGGCCGAGTTCTACCAGCGCTGCTTCGACGAGGAGCTGCCGGAAAGCGCCGCCTCGATGAGCCTCGGATGAGCGCCCGCAGGCTTGCGGGTGCCGCCCTCCTCGCGCTGATCCCCGCCGCCGCCGCGGCACAGGACACCCCCACCTTGCGCGACGCCGTCGCGGCGGGCGAGCCGCCCGCCTACATCGGGATGCGCTGCGCGGGGTTCTTTGCGGGCGGGCTGGCGGCCTTTGGCGATGATCTGCCCGAGGATCTGCGCACCCGGACCTCGAACTTCGTCGCGCTCCTTGTCGTCACCACGGTCGCGACGCTGGAGGAGGGCGGGCTCGACCGGCCCACTGCCGAGGCGCAGGTGACCGACGGGCTGGTGCAGTGGACGGGCTTCTACGAGGCGCACATGCGCGCCACGCCCAACCTCGACGCCGACCCGCTCTACGCCGCCGACAGCGCCGACTGCATCTCGATCGTCAGCGGCTGACCGGGCCACCCGCCCGGACAGGTTAACCAAAGGTTAATTTTCCCCCTCGACGCCGGGCGGCCCTTGCGCCATCTCCGGCCCATGCCGCTTGCCCCTGCCCTGTTCCGCGCCGCGCTGATCTGCGCCGCGGCCGTCCTTGTAACCGCCTGCCGCGACGCCGCCCCGGGGCCCGTTGCCTCGGCTGCGCCCGCCTGCCGCGTGGTGCACGTGGTCGATGGCGACACGGTCGACATGACCTGCCCCGGCGCGGGCCGGTTCCGCGCCCGGCTGACCGGCTTCGACACGCCCGAATCCCACGAGCCCCGCTGCGCCGCCGAGGCCGCCGCCGCCCGCGCCGCGACGGACCGGTTGCGCGCGCTGGTGCGGCAGGCCGCGACGGTCGAGGCGCGCCTGGGCGACCTCGACCGCTACGGGCGCCGGCTGGTGGGCCTCCGCCTCGACGGGCGCGACGTGGGCGCGACGCTGATCGCCGAGGGGCTGGCCGTGCCCTACACGGGCGGGCCGCGCGTCAACTGGTGCGCGGCGCTGGGGTGACAGGGCCACAGCTCGGCGGCCTTCGCAAAGTTTTCATACTGCACAATTGACAGGCGATAATTTTGCCTGTTCGCTTGTTTCATGGGCGGTTTGAAAACAGGTTTGACGGCCCTTCTCGGCTGTCTCCTTCTGACCCCGGCCCCGGCGCGGGCCGATGCGGGCGGTCAGCCCCTCCCCCTCTTCGCCGAGTGTGCCGGGCGGCTGGTGGCGCAGATGGAGCATGAATGGCTCCTCTCGGACCCCGCCGCCGCCGAGACCGAGGCGATGCTCGACGCCGTCACCGCGGTGCTGGACCTGATGGAGCCCGGCGGCACGGCCGAGACCCGCGCCCGGCGCGTCTCGGCGCGGGCGGCGCACCGGCAGCTCCTGTCGGCGGGCAGCTTCGGCGGCGCGGGCTGGGCCGCGGACACGGCGCGGCGCTACATCCTCGGCTGCGCGGCGCTGGTGGTGCTGCCCGACCCCGCGCCGGCGCCCCAGCGCAGCTGAGCCGCCGATTGACCGCGCCGCGCGACCGGTCCATCGTCCGCGCCATGACATACCCCACCCCCGACGACATCGCCGCCGCCGCCGCCCTGATCGCGGGCCGCGTCCGGCACACGCCCATCCTGCAGGTGGAGGGCAAAGCACTCGGCCTGCCCCACCCCGTCACGCTGAAGCTGGAGCACACGCAGGTGACCGGCTCCTTCAAGGTGCGCGGCGCCTTCAACACGATGCTGTCCAAGGGCGTGCCCGAAGCGGGCGTCGTCGCCGCCTCGGGCGGCAACCACGGCGCGGCGGTCGCCTATGCGGCCACCGAGCTGGGGCACCGGTCTGTGATCTTCGTGCCCAAGGCCATCGCCAAGGAGGAGAAGCTCCGCCGGATGCGGATGTTCGGCGGCGAGGTGATCCTGACCGAGGGCGCGGTGGAGGACTGCATGGCGGCCTATGCCGCCCACGCCGCGCGCACCGGCGCCCTGTCGGTGCACCCGTATGACACCTTTCCGACGCTGGCGGGGCAAGGGACCGTGGCCCGCGAGATCGAGGCGCAGATGGGCGGGCTTGACACGATCCTTGTCTCCACGGGCGGCGGCGGGCTGATCGGCGGGGTCGCGGCGTGGTTCCGCGACCGGGTCAAGGTGGTGTCGGTCGAGACCGAGGGGACGAACACGCTGGAGCGCAGCCTGCGCGAGGGGCCCGACATCAGCGTTCAGGCGACGGGGATCGCCGCCAGCTCGCTGGGTGGCCCGCGACTCGGGGTGATGTCCTACGAGGTGATCCGCGAACATGTCGACGCGGCCATCGTCCTGCCCGACGCGGCGGTCTTCGAGGCGGCCCGGCGGCTTTGGGAAGGCACGCGGCTGGTGGGCGAGCCCGGCAGCGCGGTGGCGGTCGCGGCGCTGACCTCGGGCGCCTATGTGCCCGAACCGGGCGAGCGGGTCTGCGTGCTCCTGTGCGGCGGCAACGCCGAGCCCGACTGGTTCGTCGCGTGATCCGGGCCCTCGCGCCGCTGCTGCTGGCCCTGCCCGCCGCGGCGCAGGACCTGGCCACGCCCGAGGCCGCGACCCTGCCCCGGCTGATCGAGAGCGCCTGCCTCGATCTGGCGGCCGACCACACCGGCTGCGAACAGGCGATCCTGCTCGCCTCCGGGACCGAGCCGGACCTGGCCGACCTGATCGTGCTGACCGACCGGCGCAGCGACCCCGCGGCCGCGCCCCTGCTGGTGGCGCGCGGCATCGCCTTCAACGGGGCGATGTGGGGCATGGCGCCGTCGCTGGCGCAGGCCGAGAACGGGTCGCTCCTGCTGCGCTCGGAACAGACGGGCATCGGGCGGTTCCCGTGGATGCAGACGCTGACGCTGGCCTGGCGCGAGGGGCGCTTCGTGGTGGCGGGCTTCACCTGGGACAGCTACGACCGCGCCCGTGGCGGCAGCGCCCGCTGCGACGTGAACCTGCTGTCCGGCGCCTTCGTGGCCGAGGCCAGCGTGCCCGACGCGACCGGCGCGGCGCAGGCCGTCCACGCCGCCGAGGGGCGGATGGAGCCGCTGCGCATCGCCGCCGCCGACTGGACCCACGACGCGCTGGTCCCCGCCCCCTGCACGGCGGCGGCGGAGGCCCTGTTCGCGGCGACGGACTGAGGGCGGCGCCAGTTTCTTGCAAGAAACTGGCCAGAGCCTTGCAAGGCTCTCCCCACGCCCTTGCAAGGGCGTGGACCCCGCCCGTGGCCCCTTGCCCTCCCCCGGGGTTCGCGCCACATTCCGCCCCATGGCAAAGCACCCCACCGACAACCCGGCCGATCCCTTCAAGAAGGCACTGGCCGAGGCGACCCGCGTCCTCGCCGACGACCCCGAGCTCGCGGTGACCTACACCGTCGACCCGCCCGGCCTGTCGGGCGAGACCCTGCGCCTGCCGCAGGTCAGCCGCCGGATGACGCGGGACGAGGTGCTGCTCGCGCGCGGCACCGCCGACGCGCTGGCGCTGCGCCACCGCTACCACGACACCGGCACCGCCGCCCGCTACGCGCCGCCCGGCGCCATGGCGCGCGACCTGATGGAGGCGATGGAGACCGCCCGCTGCGAGGCGGTGGGCGCCCGCGCCATGCCCGGCACCGCCGGCAACATCGACGCCAAGATCGGCCACGAGGCCCGCCGCAAGGGCTATGGCGAGATCCGCAACGCCGCCGACGCGCCCCTGTCGGTCGCGGCGGGCTACCTGATCCGGCACCTCGCCACGGGCCGGCCGCTGCCGCCCGAGGCGGCGAACGTGATGGAACTGTGGCGCGGCTTCATCGAGGACCGCGCGGGCGGCACGCTGGAGGATCTGGGCGGCGTGCTGGCCGACCAGGCGGCCTTTGCCCGCTTTGCCCGGCGGATGATCGACGACCTGGGCTACGGCGACCAGCTGGGCGACGACCCCGACGAGATGGACGACGAGGGCGAGGACGAGGCCAGCGAGGAGCAGGAGGACCAGCCCGATTCCACCGGCCAGGACGACAGCCAGGAAGAGGACGCCGAGGCCAACCCCGAGCGCAGCCAGGACCAGCAGCAGGACCAGTCCCAGGCGCAGGTCCAGATGGACGACCAGGGCGACATGGAGGAGGCCGAGGAGCAGGAGCTGCCCGACGGCGAGGCCCCGCTGGAGCCGCCGCCGCCCGCGCCCCATTCCGAGGCCGACCCGGGCTACAAGGTGTTCACCACCGCCCATGACGAGGAGATCGCCGCCGAGGAGCTGGCCGAGGCGCAGGAGCTGGAGCGCCTGCGCGCCTATCTCGACCAGCAGCTGGAGCCCCTGAAGGGCGCCGTGTCGCGGCTGGCCAACAAGCTGCAGCGGCGCTTGCAGGCGCAGCAGAACCGCAGCTGGGAGTTTGACCGGGAGGAAGGCATCCTCGACGCCGGGCGGCTGGCGCGGGTGGTGGCGAACCCGACGACGCCGCTGTCCTTCAAGGTGGAGAAGGACACCGAGTTCCGCGACACGGTGGTGACGCTGCTGCTGGACAACTCGGGATCGATGCGCGGGCGGCCCATTTCGATCGCGGCGATCTGCGCCGATGTGCTGGCGCGCACGCTGGAGCGCTGCGCGGTGAAGGTGGAGATCCTGGGTTTCACCACCCGGGCCTGGAAGGGCGGCAAGGCGCGCGAGGAGTGGCTGGCCCAGGGCCGGCCGCAGCAGCCCGGGCGGCTGAACGACCTGCGCCACATCGTCTACAAGAGCGCCGATGCGCCGTGGCGGCGGGTGCGGGACAACCTGGGCCTGATGATGAAGGAAGGGCTCCTGAAGGAGAACATCGACGGCGAGGCGCTGGAATGGGCGCATCGCCGGATGCTGGTGCGGCCCGAGGCGCGCAAGATCCTGATGGTGATCTCGGACGGGGCGCCGGTGGATGACAGCACGCTGAGCGTGAACCCGGCGAATTACCTGGAAAAGCACCTGCGCGACGTAATCGCCATGGTGGAGCGGCGCCGCGCGGTGGAGCTGCTGGCCATCGGGATCGGCCATGACGTGACGCGCTACTACCAGCGCGCGGTGACGATCACCGATGCCGAGCAGCTGGCGGGCGCGATCACCGAGCAGCTGGCGAGCCTGTTCGACAGCGACCCGCGGGCGCGGGCGCGCGTCATGGGGATGAAGCGGGCGGGCTGAACGGGTCGCCGCAGACGCGACCGGAGGGGTTTCGCCGCTGGCGCGGCGACCGGGGCGGAAAACGCGGGGCGTTTTCCGCGGCGCCTGATGGACGACGCGCCCTGCAACTGCGTCGCTCCCGAAGGGCGTATTTGGGGAAAGATGAAGGAGGGGCCGGTGTTCCAGAGTTTCGAGGCGAAGACGCGGCCCGGGGACGGGGCGCCGCGGCTGGCAGCACTCCGGGCGGAGATGGCGAAGGCCGGGGTCGACGGGTTCCTCGTGCCGCGGGCGGACCGGTTCCAGGGGGAATACGTCGCGCCCTGCGACGAGCGGCTGGCCTGGCTGACGGGCTTCACCGGCTCGGCGGGCTTCGCGGCGGTTCTGTCGGACATCGCGGGGGTCTTCATCGACGGGCGCTACCGGGTGCAGGTGAAGGCGCAGGCGGACCTGTCGGTCTACACGCCGGTGGCTTGGCCGGAGACCAAGCTGGAGGACTGGCTGATCGAGCAGCTGCCGAAGGGCGGCGTGGTGGGCTACGACCCCTGGCTGCACACGGCGGCCGAGGTGGCGCGGCTGGAGGCGGCGCTGGGCCGCCGGCAGATCGCGCTGCGGCCCATGGCCAACCTGGTCGACGCGGTCTGGGCGGATCGCCCGGGGCCGCCGATGGCGCCGGCCCGGGCCTGGCCGGTGGCGCATGCGGGGCGGAGCGCGGCGGAGAAGCTGGCGCTGGTCGCCGGCACGCTGGCCGAGGCGGGAGAGGATGCGGCGCTGATCACCCAGCCCGACAGCCTGTGCTGGCTGTTGAACCTGCGCGGCGCCGACGTGGCGCACACGCCGCTGATGCAGGCGATGGGGATCCTCAGGCGGTCTGGCGCGCTGGACCTGTTCGTTGCGGCGGAGAAGCTGGCGGGCGTGGACCTGCCCGACGGCGTGACCCTGCGCGACCCCGCGACGCTGGCGACCGTGCTGGCCGCCGAGACGGGCCGGGTGCGGGTCGACGGGAGTTCCGCGCCGGCGGCGGCGAAGGCGCTGCTGGAGGAAGGGGCGGCGGAGGTGGTCGAGGGCACCGACCCCTGCCTGATGCCCAAGGCGCGCAAGCACCCGGCCGAGATCGCCGCGACGACCGCGGCGCATCTGCGCGACGGGGCGGCGGTGGCGCGCTTCCTGGCCTGGTTCGACCGGGAGGCGCCGAAGGGGCAGCTGACCGAGATCGACGTGGTGGAGGCGCTGGAAGGCTTCCGCCGGGAGACCGGCGTGCTGAAGGAGATCAGCTTCGACACCATCGCGGGCGCCGGCGCGAACGGCGCCATCGTGCATTACCGGGTGACGCGGGAGACCAACGCCCCCGTCCGGCCCGGGCAGCTGTTCCTGATCGACTCGGGCGCGCAGTACGAGGACGGGACCACCGACATCACCCGCACCCTGCCGGTGGGGGACGGCGTGGCGCAGGTGGCGCGCGAGGCCTTCACGCAGGTCCTGCAGGGCATGATCGCGATCCACCGGGCGCGGTTCCCGAAGGGCGTCGCGGGGGGGCACCTGGACGCGCTGGCGCGCGCGCCGCTCTGGGCCGCGGGGCGGGACTACGACCACGGGACGGGGCATGGCGTCGGCGTCTACCTCGGCGTGCACGAGGGGCCGCAGCGGATCGCGCGGATCTCGACCCTGCCGCTGGAGCCGGGGATGATCCTGTCGAACGAGCCCGGCTACTACCGCGAGGGGGACTTCGGGATCCGCATCGAGAACCTGGTCGTCGTGGTCGAGGCGCCCCCGGTGGCGGGCGGCGACGCGCACCGGGCGATGCTGGGCTTCGAGACGCTGACCTGGGCGCCGATCGACCGGCGGCTGGTGGTGCCCGCGATGCTGGCGCCCTGGGAGCGGGACTGGCTGAACGCCTACCACGCCGAGGTGCTGGGCAAGATCGGGCCGCTGGTCGACGCCGACACCCGGACCTGGCTGCAGGCGGCCTGCGCGGCGATCTGACATCCCCCTGTCACATGCCCTTGGCATCGGGGATGGCGGGGACGTAGAAGTGGCACGACGGAGAACGGAGGGACCCGCCATGGCCGACCACATCAGGATCCGCAAGGCGCCCGGCAAATGGGTGGTGCGCGCCGGCGGCGCCGTGCTGGCCGAAAGCGCCAACGCGCTGGAGCTGACCGAGGGCGACTACCCGCCGGTGATCTACTTCCCCCGCGCCGACATCGGCATGGCGTTCCTGGAAAAGACCGCCAGCTCCACCAAATGCCCGTGGAAGGGCACGGCGAGCTACTACACGGTGTCGAGCGCTGCGGGCGACATACCCGACGCCGCCTGGTCCTACGAGGACCCCAAGGAGGGCGTGGCCGCGATCAAAGGCCACATCGCGTTCTACACCGACCGGGTGACGGTCGAGCAGCTCTGACGCCTCAGGGCGCCAGCAGCGCGTCGAGGTCCCGTGTCATCACCAGCCGCAGGACCCCGTCGGCGGCCGCGTTGCGCCATAGCGGGTCGTCAGCGCCGCGCGGCAGGGTCCGGCGCAGCGTGACGGCGGCGGGCGTGCCGGGGTGGGCGGTGACCGTGATCTCGCCCGGCATCAGATCGGCAAAAGGGCGGCCGGCGGCGGGGCTGGCGCGGCCCGCCCAGTTCCGCCGGATCAGCGTGGCCATCGCCTCGGCCGCCGCCGTGTCGGGGGCCGCGAGGGCAAGGAGGCCGGTCTCCGTGTCCCCGGTCACGAGGTCGGCGACCAGCAGGTCGGGCGACGGGCCATCGACCAGCGCCAAGGCGTAGACAAGGCCCCCCGCCCCCACCGCCGCGGCGTCGACGCCCGCCAGCAGCGCCTGCAGCCCGGGGTGGTCGGCGAGGCTCGGCCCCTGCCCCGCCAGCACCGGCGCGAGCAGCGGCGTGGCCGGGGCCCAGGCCATGACGCCCTCGGCCACGGCAAAGCGCGAGGACTGGCCGAGGCTGCCGCCGAAAGGGTTGGCCGGGTCGCGCAGGGCGAAGTCGACCGCGAAATCGGCGCCACGGCTGAGCACGGTGACCGGCCCGCGCGGGTCCACCGCGTGGCCCGTCGCCTCCAGGGCGGCGACCATGCGGCCGGCCGCGCCCGGCGCGATCCAGGCCATCACCAGCCGCTCGGGCGGGGCGCTGACGGACAGGATCGACCCGATGTCGCCGGGCGTCAGGCCGGTCGCGGCGGCGAGGCCGTCGCCGGTCAGCACCTCGACGTAGTTGCGCATCTCAGCCGGCAGCGCCCGGCCGAGGGCGACCCCCACCTGCGGCAGGTCGAGCGTGCCGCCGTGGGCGAGATGCACGTCGAGGACCGGGCCCATCCGCGCAGGCTCGCCGAACTCGACCTGCAGCGGTGTGCCGGGCGGGGCCGCGACGGCGCCCCGCGGCATCGCGGCCAGCGCCGCCCGCAGGGTCGCAACCGCGGTGTCGCCCGCGGCCGGGCCGGCCGCGAGCGCGAGGGACAGGCACAGACTCAGGAGGCGACGGACCGGCATGGCCCGAGGCTGCGCCCGCGCCCGGCCCCGGTCAAGCGCGTCAGCTGTGTTCCTCGGCGGCGGTGGCGGCGAGCGCCCGGTTGTACGCCTTGAGCGCGTCGACGTGGAACAGCGCCCCCTCCAGCGCCGGCGGCCCGTCGCCCGGGGCCAGCTGCACCACCGGGATGAAGTCTAGCCCGGTGCGCTCGAAAATCGGCAGGGCGCGCTCCAGCGTGGCGTTGGTGTCGGTGAAGATGCCCTGCTCGATCAGCGTCAGGAGCTGCTCCTGCGGGGCGGCGTTCTCCTGGTCCATCGGGCGCATCACCTTGCCGACGCGGAACATGGCGAGCAGGTAGGCCTGCGGCCCGGCGGCGAGGTGGATGTTGCGCCGCTCCAGCTGGGTCAGGAAGAAGGACCGGTGCACCAGCCGCGTCGACAGCGCCGTCGACATCGACACCGCCACCATCACCGCCAGCCCCGTCTGCCAGTCGCCGGTCAGCTCGAACACGATCAGCGTGGTCGAGATCGGCGCGCCCAGCACGGCGGCGGCCACCGCGCCCATGCCGGCCAGCGCGTAGAGCGTGCCCTCGCCCGACTGGTCGGGGAAGATCGAGGTCGCCACGATCCCGAAGGCGAGGCCGGTCAGCGCCCCGATCATCAGCGACGGCGAGAACACGCCCCCGCCCATCCGCCCGCCGATGGTGATGGCCGCGGCGGCGACCTTGAGGACGGTGAAGATGATCGCCTCGTGCAGCAACAGCTCGCCCGTCAGCGCCGCCGAGGTGGTCTCGTAGCCGACGCCGATGATGTGCGGAAAGGGGATCGCGATGGCCCCGAGGATCAGCCCGGCCACCGCCGGCCGGAGCCAGCGCGGCAGCCCGGTCGCCCGCTGCGCGGCGGTGGCGACGTCCTCGGCCCAGAAGGTCGCGCGCATGAAGGCGACCGCGACGAGGCCGCACAGAAGCCCGAGGATCAGGAAGGCCGGCAGCTCGACGTAGAACTGCAGCGCGCCGTCCCCGCCGAGGGTGAACTCGGTCACGCCGCCGAACTCGAGCCGGTTGATGACCGTGCCCGCGGCGCTGGCGATGACGATGGGCGCGAAGGCGTGGACGGCGAAGTGGCGCAGCACCACCTCGAGCGCGAAAAGGGCGCCCGCGATCGGCGCGTTGAAGCTGGCCGAGACGGCGGCGGCGACCGCGCAGCCCAGCAGGTCGCGCGCGGTGATGCCGTCGGCCTTGATCCAGTCCGACACGCGGCTGGAGATCACGGCGGCCAGGTGCACCACCGGCCCCTCCCGGCCCGACGACCCGCCCGAGCCCAGCGTGATCATCGACGCCAGCGCCGAGGCGAGGCCCGCCTTCTGCTCGACCCGCCCGTCGGCCAGCGCCGCGCCCTCGATCACGTCGGCGACCGAGCGCACCCGGCCATCCGGCGTGAACCAGTGCAGCAGCAGGCCGACCACCAGGCCGCCCGCCACCGGGATCAGCAGTATCAGGTACCAGGGCAGGCTTTCGGCGAAGCTGTGCATCAGCCGCACGTCCTCGACCCCGTAGAGCGTCTCCTGCAGCCAGCTGATGCCCTTTCGGAACAGGAGCGCGGCAAAGCCCGCGGCGATGCCGATCAGGAGCGCGATCAGCCAGAACTGGACCTGGGTCGGCCCCTTCTGACGCAGCACCATCCAGCCGCGGCGAACCACCTGCGCGCCGGCGGCCAGCCGGTCCCTCACCACAGCACGCCCCGTCGCGGCCACCTGCCTGTCCTTTCACCGAGCGCCCCGCCGGGCATGTGGGCCCGCCCCGGGGTGGGTCAGGTGTAAGGCACGGGCCGACCAGTGAAAAGCCCGGATGGCTTCACGATCCTTCCGGCATTGCGTCAGGCGGTGAAGGGTTTCGTGACACCTCGCCGGGCTGCCCCGGACCCGGACCGAAGGCCCCTGCCCCATCTTTGCTTCCGAAATACTCCGGGGGTCTGGGGGCGGAGCCCCCAGCGCCTGCCCCTCAGCGCGCGGTGCCGAGCAGCGCGCGCGCCGCCTCCCGTGCCGCCTCGGTCACGGTGTCGCCGGCCAGCATCCGCGCGACCTCGTCGACGCGGGCAGTTGGGTCCAGCGGCACCACGCGGCTGCGGGTCACCTCGCCCGCCACCTCCTTGGCGACGCGCCAGTGATGCGCGCCGAGGGCGGCCACCTGCGGCGAATGCGTGACGACCAGCACCTGCCCGCCGTCGGCCAGCGCCTTGAGCCGCCGGCCCACCGCGTCGGCGGTCGCGCCGCCCACGCCGCGGTCGATCTCGTCGAAGATCATCGTCAGGCCGCTGTCGTCGGCCGTCAGGCAGACCTTGAGCGCCAGCAGGAAGCGCGACAGCTCGCCGCCCGAGGCGATGCGGTTCAGCGGCCCCGCCGGCGCGCCGGGGTTGGTGGCGACGGTGAAGGTCACCGCATCCACCCCGTCGGGGCCGGGCGGCGCGGGCGCGATCTCGGTGGTGAAGACGGCGCGCTCCATTCGCAGCGGCCCCAGCTCGGCCGCCATCGCCGCGTCGAGCCGCACCGCGGCCTCGGCCCGCGCGGCGGTCAGGCGGGCGGCGGCCTCGGCATAGGCGCGGGCCGCGCGGTCCGCGGCGGCGGCGAGCCCCGCGATCTCTCCTGCCCCGCCGTCGAGCGCGGCCAGCTTCTCCCGCAGCCCGTCGGCGAGCCCCGCCAGATCGTCGGGCGCCACCCCATGCTTGCGTGCCAGCGCCCGCAGCGTGAAGAGCCGGTCCTCGGTCTCCTCCAGCTCGGCGGGGTTGAACTCCAGCGCCTCGGCGAAGCGCTCGACGCCTGCCTGCGCCTCGGTCAGCTCCACCAGCGCGCGCTCCAGCGCCGAAAGGGCCGCGTCGAGCCCGCCCTCGGCGCGGTCCGACACGCCCTCGAGCCAGCGCCGGGCGTCGCCCATGGCCCCCTCGGCGCCCTCGAGCCCCAGGGCCGCCAGCGCCCGGGCGACATCGGCGCGCATCCGCTCGGCGGCCTGCATCAGGCGGCGGCGGGCGTCCAGTGTCTCCTCCTCGCCGGGCTGCGGGTCGAGCGCGTCGAGCTCGGCGACCGCGTGGCGCAGGAACTCCTCCTCGGCGCGCATCTCGGCCAGCCGCGCCTCGGCGGCCTGCAGCGCCTTGTCGGCCCGGCGCTGCTCGGCCCAGGCGCCGCGGGTCGCGGCGACGAGATCCCCGAGCGCGCCATGGCCATCCAGCATCGCCCGGTGCTGGCGGGGATCGAGGAGCCCCCGGTCGTCCTGCTGGCCGTGCAGCTCCACCAGCACGTCGGACAGGGCGCGCAGCACCTCGCCGCTGGCGCGGCGGTCGTTGACCCAGGCGGTCTTGCGCCCCTCGGGCGTGTTCACCCGGCGCAGGATCAGCGTCTCCTCGGCCGGCAGGCCGGCCTCCTCGAGCACGCCCAGCGCCGGATGCCCCGGCGCCAGCTGGAACTCGGCCACCACCTCGCCCTGCTCGGCGCCACTGCGCACCAGGTCCGCCCGCCCGCGCCAGCCCAGCACGAAGCCCAGCGCGTCGAGCAGGATCGACTTGCCGGCCCCGGTCTCGCCGGTCAGCACGTTGAGGCCCGGCTGGAAGGCAAGCTCCAGCCGGTCGATGATCAGCATGTCGCGGATGTCGAGGTGACGCAGCATCGCCGCCCGGTGTCCCCTACCCCCCGCGCCCCGTCAAGGGCGCGCCATGGATCAGAGCCACTCGCCCCGCACGGTCTGGCGCCAGACGTCGCGCAGCCAGCCCTCGCCCTGCGCCTCGGGCGCGAGGTTCTGGCCGGTCAGCTGCCGGAAGGCGTCGTCGTAGAACGGCGAGGACTGGAAGTTGTAGCCGAGGATGGCGCCTGCGGTCTGCGCCTCGTCGGTCAGCCCCAGCGCGAGATAGGCCTCGACCAGCCGCAGCAGCGCCTCGGGCGTGTGGCTCGTGGTCTGGAACTGCTCGACCACCACGCGGAAGCGGTTGATGGCGGCGGTGTAGTGCTCGCGGCGCAGGTAGTAGCGGCCGATCTCCATCTCCTTGCCGGCGAGATGGTCGAAGGCGAGGTCGAAACGCAGGATCGCGTCCTGGGCGTATTCGCTGTCGGGGTAGCGCTCGATCACCTCGCGCAGCGCCTGCAGCGCCTGGAAGGTGATGCCCTGGTCGCGGCCGACCTGGTCGATCTGGTCGTAGTAGCTGAGTGCCAGCAGGTACTGCGCGTAGGCGGCGTCCTCCTCGGCCGGGTAGAAGTCGAGGTAGCGCTGCGCCGCGATGCGGGCGTTCTCGTAATCCTCGTCGTCGTGGTAGGCGAAGGCGGCCATGATCAGCGCCCGGCTGGCCCATTCCGAATAGGGATGCAGGCGCTCGACCTCGACGAACAGCGCCGCGGCGTCGTCGGGATTGCCGGCCTCGAGCTCGGCCTCGGCCTGCTGGAAGATCGTCGCGGCGTCAAGCTCTTCGAGCGGCACCGCGCTCGACCGGCTTGCGAACAGACCGCCGCCGCCGCCGCCGAACAGGCCCCCGCCCCCGCCGCAGGCCGAGAGCGCCATCACCAGACAGAGCCCCGTGCCGAGGCCCAGTTTCCGGATCCTGCCGTCCCCGCTCCGCTGCATTCTCGAAAACCCTGTCGTTACCCGCGCGGTTGCGGCTGAACCGAACCGTCTGGTTGCGGTCCTAGCATATTCTTTCTGGGGGCAAAACGCCTGAAATGGGTCTTTGCCGGCGGCTGCGGCGCGCCGCCCACGGATCACGCCACGTGGGCCAGATCGGCGCCGGTCACGCCCATGCCCGGCAGGCGCGCGGCCTGGCCCGCGCTGCACTCGACCACCCGCCACGCGCCAGGCGTCGCAAAGAGCCGGCGCAGAAGCTGGTTGGTCAGCATGTGACCCGCGCGGACGCCGGTGTAACGCCCGAGGATCGGCGCCCCCGCCAGAGCCAGATCGCCCAGCGCGTCCAGCATCTTGTGGCGCACCGCCTCGTCGGCGTGGCGCAGGCCGCCGGGGCTGAGCACCCGGTCGCCGTCGACCACCACCGCGTTCTCGTAGGTGCCGCCCAGCGCGAGGCCGGCGGCGTGCATCGCGTCGACGTCCGCCTTGCGGCAGAAGGTGCGGCTGTCGCAGAACTCGCGCACGAAGCGCCCGTTGGCGAGGTTCGCCACGCGCTGCTGGCGGCCGATCGCGGCGTCCTCGAACTCGATCGTGAAATCCATCACCAGCCCGTCGGCCGGCGACAGGGTGGCGCGCGCGTCGCCCTCGGTCACGGTGACCTCGCGCAGCACCTCGATGGCGTGGATCGGCGCGGACTGGCGCTGGATGCCGGCGGCGAGGAAGGCGCGCACGAAGGGCGCGGCGGAGCCGTCGAGGATCGGCAGCTCGGGGCCGTCCACCTCGACCAGCGCGTTGTGGATGCCGCAGCCCGCGAAGGCGGCCATCAGGTGCTCGACCGTCGAGATCTCGGCGCCGTCGTCGCCCACCAGCTTGGTGCAGAGGCGGCTCATCGGCACGGCGTCGTAGCGGGCGGGGATCAGGGCGGCGTCGGGCCTGTCGCTGCGGGCGAACCACAGCCCCATGTTCGCGGCCTGCGGATGGACGACCATCCGCACCAGCCGCCCGGAGTGGAGCCCCACACCCGAGAAGCCGACAGAATGCCTGAGCGTTGCCTGCATGAAGCTCTCCGAACGTCCCTTCGACCCTCTGCGCGCGGGACGTATCTTGCTGCGCGCGTCGCGGTGGAGGCCATCTGGATCGGGCCGCTTATCCGCTGACTGAGGGGATACCGGGGCGCGGTCGAGGCCACAATTCAACCTTTATGACTCATTGCAACAAAGCGGGGACGGATCGGCAATGTTTTGCCTATCTGGTCGATTCGACAGGCCAACCCCTTGCTTTCAAAAAGAAAAGGGCCGGCGCAAGGCCGGCCCTCCGATCCGATTTGTGAACCCGTCAATTCGCCTGGCGGCGCAGGAAGGCGGGGATCTCGATGCGCTCCTGCTCGGGGTCGACGATGCCGTCCTCCTCGTGCGCGTGGGGCGCCGGGGCCTGGGCCGGGGCCGTGCGGTGCAGGGCGCCGGACATCTGCGGCTGGCGGCGCTCGCCCGGGGCTTCCTCGGCGTGGCCGGTCATGCGGTTGATCAGCGAGTTGATGCCAAAGCGCGACTTGGCGTGGGCCTCGGGCTGCGGCTCGGGGCGGACCGGGGCGGCGCCGCGGGGCGCGTCCTTCTGGATCGCGGCGCGCAGGCGGGCCAGCGCCTCGGGCGTCGGCTTGCCGGCGGGGGCGGGCTTGGGCGCGACGTAGCCCACGTCGGGCTCGGAGGCGGCCAGCATGCGGGGGTCGAGCCGGGGCTCGGGCGCGCGCGGCGCCGGGCGGTAGGCCGGCGGCGGCACGTCGTCCTCGGCCAGCCCGTCCTCCTCAGCGTCGATGCCGAGACCCGAGAACAGGGACGGCGCGGGCTGGGCCCCGGCGCCGAAATCGGCGTCGTCGTCCTCGTCATCGTAGGCGGTGGTGGCGGCGGCTGCCACGGGTGCCGGCGCCGCGGCGACCGGGGCCGGCTGCGGCGCGGCGGCGGGCTTGGGCATGACGGCGGCGGCGGCGTAGCTGCGCGAGGGCGCCTCGGCGCGGGCCTCGGCCACGTCGATGCCGGTGGCCACGACGCTCACGCGCATCCGGCCTTCCATCGCGGTGTCGAGCGTCGAGCCGACGATGATGTTGGCCTCGGGGTCCACTTCCTCGCGGATGCGGTTGGCGGCCTCGTCCAGCTCGAACAGCGTCAGGTCGTAGCCGCCGGTGATGTTGATCAGCACGCCGCGGGCGCCCTTGAGGCTGATCTCGTCCAGCAGCGGGTTGGCGATGGCCTTCTCGGCGGCCTGCAGGGCGCGGCTGTCGCCGTCGGCCTCGCCGGTGCCCATCATGGCCTTGCCCATCTCGTTCATCACGGCGCGGACGTCGGCGAAGTCGAGGTTGATGAGGCCGGGCCGGACCATCAGGTCGGTCACGCCCTTGACGCCCTGGTAGAGCACGTCGTCGGCCATCGCGAAGGCCTCGGTGAAGGTCGTCTTCTCGTTGGCGAGCCGGAACAGGTTCTGGTTCGGGATGATGATGAGGGTGTCGACCACCTTCTGCAGCTGCTCGATGCCCTCGTCGGCCTGGCGCATCCGCTTGGCGCCCTCGAACTGGAAGGGCTTGGTCACGACGCCCACGGTCAGCACGCCGAGTTCCCGCGCGGCCTGCGCGATGATCGGCGCGGCGCCGGTGCCGGTGCCGCCGCCCATGCCGGCGGTGATGAAGGCCATGTGCGACCCGGCGAGATGATCGACGATGTCCTCGATCGACTCCTCCGCGGCGGAGGCGCCCACGGCGGGCCGTGCGCCCGCGCCGAGCCCCTCGGTCACCCGCGCGCCCATCTGGATCTTGCTGGTCGCCCGCGACTGGGCCAGCGCCTGGGCGTCGGTGTTGGCGACCACGAACTCGCAGCCGTCGAGGTTCTGGTCGATCATGTTGTTGACCGCGTTGCCCCCGGCGCCGCCGACGCCGAAGACGATGATCCGCGGCTTCATGTCCGGCTGGTTGTCCGGCATCATCAGGTTCAGTGTCATGGGTCTGTCCGCCTGTTCTTCGATCGTCGTCTGGATCGGCCCCGATCTTGCCGTCGGCTGGCCATGTCTGCCTCAGATTGCATGATGCTACCCGTTTCCACGCGCATCGTCACGCGGAAATTCCCAGAAAACCGCGAAATATGGGGCAAGATTCCGCCGAAGCCGCGGGCTCTGGGGGTCAGCCACCAGATCGAGGGGTCACCAGTTGTCGCGGAACCATTTGACGGCCCGCTTCAGGCTGCGCTGGGGCAGCCGGTCGGCCGGCGTCTCGAAGTCCCACCACTCGTCCTGCGGGTAGGCGGCAAAGAGCGCCAGGCCCACGCAGGCCGAAAAGGCCGGCCCGCAGGTCGATTGCGGCAGGCCCTGCACGCGCAGCGGCCGGCCCAACCGGACCTGGTTGCCGAGGATGCGGCTGGCCAGCCCGTCGAGGCCGGGGATCTGGCTGGCGCCGCCGGTCAGGACGATGCGCTGCGAGGGCAGGTGCTCGAAGCCGGCGGCGTCCAGGCGGGCGCGGACCTCCTCGAGGATCTCCTCGACCCGCGGGCGCATGACGCCGATCAGCTCGGCCCGCGTCGCGGTGCGGCGGTCGTGGTGCCAGTCGCCGGTCTCGCCGGTCAGCTCGATGATCTCGCGGTCGTCCATGCCGGTGGCCATGACGCCGCCGAAGCGGCACTTGATGCGCTCGGCATGGCCCATGGGGATCTGCAGGCCCTGGCTTATGTCGGCGGTGACGTGGTCGCCGCCCATCCGCACCGTGTCGGCGAAGATCATGTGCTTCTTGATGAAGATCGACAGGCTGGTGGTGCCGCCGCCCATGTCGATGCAGGCCGCGCCCAGCTCCTGCTCGTCCTCGACGAGGCTGGAGGTGCCGGCGACGTAAGGCGCGGATGCCAGCCCCGCCAGTTCCAGGTCGCAGCGTTTCACGCAGTGCAGCAGCGTCTCGATGGCGTGGGCCTCGATCGACAGCAGGTGCATGTCGACCATCAGCCGGTTGCCGACATGGCCGCGCGGGTCGCTGAGGCCGGTGCGGTGGTCGAGCGAGAAGTTCACCGGCTGGGCGTGCAGCACCTCGCGCCCCTGCCCCAGATCGGGCAGGTCGCAGGCCGCCAGCACCCGGCCGACATCGTGGTCGGTGACGGTGCCGGTGGTCAGCGTCACCTCGCCGTCGAGCCCGTAGCTGCGCGGCCGCGCGCCCGCCAGCGCGACGATAACGTGGTCGACGCGGACCTGCGCCATCTTCTGCGCCGCCTGCACCGCGGTGCGGATCGCGCGCTCGGTTTCCTGGCAGCTGTCGATCTCGCCGAAGCGCACCCCGCGCGACCGGGTGGTCGCCGCGCCCACGACGCGGAAATTCGCCTGCCCCGCCATCGCGCCGATGCCCTCGGCGGGCGCGGCGGCGTCGGTCTGGTCGAACTTGAGCACGAGGCAGGAGATCTTGTGCGTGCCGATGTCCAGCACGGCGATCACGCCCCGGCGCAGCGCGTCCTGCCGCTTGGCCCGCATGGCGCGCTGGGACTGGTACAGGATGTTCATCCGCTGGTGCCTCCGGTCAGGGTGTCCCGTTCCAGCGCGCGGAGCCGGCGCAGCTCCTCGATCGCGGCGGGGGTGAGTTGCACGGTCAGACGGTCGGGGTTGCGCAGGTCGAGTCTGAGCACGTCCCGGCCGAGAATGTCGGTCGCATCCTGCAGCGCCAGCGCCCGGTCCAGCGCCTGCACCGCGCCGCGCTCGGGCAGCAGGATGCGGCGGTCGTCGGTCAGCACGACATCCCAGCGCCGCTCGCCCATGCGCACGAAACCGCGCAGCCGGTCGCCCAGCGGCGCGGCGGCGGCGTGCAGCGCCAGCGCCTCGTCGACCACGCGGTCGGCGCCCTCGCCCGCCACCATGGGCAGCGGCGCCTCGAGCTGGCGGTCGCCCAGCGCGTCGACGAAATGCCCCTCGCGGTCGATCAGCACGATGCCCTCGCGGGTCTGCCAGATCAGCGCCGGCACCCGCTCGGTCACGCGCACGGCGAGGTAGCCGCCCGACTGGATGCGCAGGTCGGCGCGGGCGACGGCGGGCAGCGCCTCGACCCGCTGGCGCAGCGCCTCGAGGTCGAGGTCGAAGGACGACACCGGCAGGTCGAGCGCCAGCGCGCCGCGGATCTCGGCGGTCAGGCGGTCGCTGGCGCCGTCGATGCCCAGCACGTTGACGCGGAACTCGGGGCGGGCCTCGATCTCGCGGCGGATCTCCTGCAGCCCGTCGAGGATGGCGGTGCGGTGGCCCTCGTCCGAGAAGTAGAGCCCGGTGCCGAAGACCAGCGCGAAGCTGGGCACGCCGACCCGCAGCACCCGGCGGAACAGCGGCGTCAGCCACAGCCGCTGCACGCGGTAGGACCAGATCGAGGGCGCGGGGTCGCGGTGCACGGGCTCGGCCACCGGGGGCGGCGCGGGCGGCGGCGCCACGGGCCCGCGGCGCGCGGTCAGGGGCGGCGTGTCGCGGCGGGCGATCAGCGGTCGCATGACGCGTCCTCCACCAGCCAGCGGCAGAGCGCGCCGAACGGGATGCCGCAGACCGCGGCCTGTTCGGGCGTCAGCGAGGTGGGCGTCATGCCGGGCTGGGTGTTGGTCTCCAGCAGGATCAGCCCGTCGAGGCCGCGCCCCTCGTCCCAGCGGAAATCGGTGCGGCTGACGCCCCGGCAGCCAAGCGCGCGGTGCGCGGTCGCGGCCATGTCCATGCAGGCGTCGAAGATCTGCTTCGGCAGCTCGGCCGGCACCACGTGGCGGGATCCGCCGGGCTTGTATTTCGCGTCGTAGTCGTACCAGCCGTCGGTCAGGATGTCGGTCACGGTCAGCGCGCCGCGGTCCTGCGGCCCCGCGCCCATCACCGAACAGGTCAGTTCGCGGCCCGCGACGTAGCGTTCGACCATCACGGTCGCCGGCATCGCGTCGGACAGGCGCGGCGGCGCGTTGGCGCCCTCGGCCACCAGGTAGACCCCGACGGACGAGCCCTCGGCGTTGGGCTTCACCACGTAGGGCGGCGCCATGACATGGGCCGCCATCGCCTCGGCCCTGGTCACGATGACGCTTTCGGCCACGGGCAGACCGTGGGCGCGGTAGGTGTCCTTGGTGCGGGTCTTGTCCATGGCGAGCGCCGAGGCCAGCACGCCGGAATGGGTGTAGGGGATGCGCAGCCATTCGAGCAGGCCCTGCACGCAGCCGTCCTCGCCCCAGCGGCCGTGCAGCGCGTTGAAGCAGACATCGGGGTGCAGGTCGGCCAGCCGCGCGGGCAGGTCGGGGCCGCAATCGACCTCGACCACCTCGTAGCCTTCGCCCCGGAGCGCCTCAGCGCAGCCACGGCCCGACGACAGCGACACCTCGCGCTCCGCCGAGGGGCCGCCCATCAATACCGCGACACGGGGGGATGTTCCGCTCGATCCCGCCACCTGTGCCTCAATCCGCCGGGTTCTTTTGCCCGGTCAGCTGCCGGGGAGCGTTGTCCCCGGTGTTGCCCGCCCGGTTGATCCGGGTCAGTCGCGCGCCGGTCGCCCGACGCGCATGATTTCCCATTGTAGCTCTATTCCCTGCGTCTCGAAAACCCTTTTTCGGACCTCCTCGCCGAGGCCCTCCAGATCGGCGGCGGTGGCCCCGCCCGCGTTGATGAGGAAGTTCGAGTGCATCTGCGACATCTGCGCCCCGCCCCGCCGCGCGCCGCGCATCCCGGCGTCGTCGATCACCTTCCACGCCTTCAGCTCGTGGGTGTCGTCGGCCCGGCCCGTGGACGAAAACCCGGCGGGGTTGCGGAAGGTCGATCCGGCGCTGCGGTCCTTGGTAGGCTGGGTCGCGTCGCGTTTCGCCAGCTGCTCGGCCAGGCGGGCGGCGAGCGCGTCGGGGTCGCCGGGTTCCGCGCGCAGCGTCACCTCGGTCACCACCGCGCCCTCGGGCAGGTCGGTCTGGCGGTACGCAAAGGCGATGTCGCCGGCCCCGAGCGTCACCTGCCGCCCGTCGCGCAATACGGCGCGGGCCGAGACGAAATGGTCGGCAACATAGGACCCGTAGCAGCCCGCGTTCATGCGCAGGGCTCCGCCGATGGAGCCGGGGATGGTGCGCAGGAAGGTCAGGTCGCGCCCCGCCTCGGCGGCCCTGATCGCCACATGGGCGTCGAGCGCGGCGGCGCCGGCGGTGACGTGGTCGCCCGCGACCGTGATGGCGTTGAACCCGCGCCCGAGGCGGATGACGACGCCCGCGATGCCGCCATCGCGCACGATCAGGTTCGACCCCACGCCCATCGGGAACACCGGCACATCCGGGTCGAGCGCGGCGAGGAAACCGGCGAGGTCCTCCGCATCGGCGGGCTGCACCAGCCAGTCGGCCGGGCCGCCCACGCGCAGCCAGGTCAGGTCGGCCAGCGGCCGGTCGGCGGTCAGGCGGCCGCGCAGGGGGATGTCGGGGGGCAGGCTCATGGCGCCCGGTGCTAGCGCGCGGGCGGATCGCTGTCCAGCGGCGGCGGGCGGCGCGCCTGCGGCAGGGCGGGCGGCGCCTGCGTCGGCCGGGTGCCCGACCGGATGCCCCAGGCCATCGCCCCGCCGAACAGCACCGCGAGGCAGAGGCCGACCAGCATGACGAACCCGGAGAAGGCGCGCCCGATGCCGCCGCCGATGGCCGACCCGACCACCCCCGCGACGCCGCTGTCCGGGGCCACGCGGACCGGCTGCGGCGCAAAGAGCACGAGGGGCAGGAAGATGAGGGCGATGGTCAGCAGGATCGCCACCGCCCCCGGCGCCTCGGGGCCGGTGCGGCCAGCCCAGACCCGGAACAGCCGGTGCACGCCGGTCAGGACGGCATAGAGGAGGACGAGGGCGACGAGACCTTCCATGACGGGCAGGCTGGCACGGCGGCGACAGGCGGGACAACACCCCGAACAGGGGGGCGGTCACTCGCCGGGGTGTTCGCGCTCCTGCGGCGGGGCGAGGAGGCCGGCCAGCCGCTGGCCCGCCTTGAGGATCGGCCAGCGCAGGATCGACACCCCCGCCGCCAGCCCGATCAGCCCCCAGACCGGCCCCATGGTGAAGGTCAGCAGACCCAAGAGCGGGATGCCGGTGGCGATCAGCACCCAGGCGGCCGGCCAGTGGTAGCGGCTGGGCGACAACCCCGCGACACCGGCGCAGACGATCCAGAGGCAGACCAGCGTGAGGGCGACAGGCATGTCAGGCACTCCCCGTGAGGCGGCGGTGAAGGTGGCGGGCAAGGCCGAAAAGCGGCCGGCGGAACATCGACAGGATCGCGAGGAGCACGGCCGCGACCCAGGGCCAGCCGACCTCGCGCCCGATCAGCACGAGGAGCGGCCCGGCAAGGATCAGGAGCAACAGGCCCGGCCCCCACTGCCAGCGCATCGGCAGCATCGCCACGGCGGCGGCGGCGACCACCCAGAGCGACGCGAGCGTCAGCGACAGCGGCATGTGCCCTTCCCTTCTCCCCTGCGCGCGATCTCACCCCGAGGCGGCGCGCCTGTCCAGATCCTTCAGCCGTTCGGGCAGCCCGTGCGCCCAGGTGGAAATCGTGCCGGCCCCGAGGCAGACCACCATGTCGCCCGGCCGCGCCTGTTCGCGGACCAGGCGTTCGAGGTCATCCTCGGACATCACCGCGCGGGCGTGGCGGTGGCCGTGGCGGACCAGCCCGGCGACCAGGTCGTCGCGGCTGGCGCCCGGGATCGGGTCCTCGCCGGCGGAATAGACCTCGGCGATGCCGACCACGTCGGCATTGTTGAAGCAGGTGCAGAAATCCTCGAAGAGGCTCGACAGACGCGTGTAGCGGTGCGGCTGGTGCACGGCGATCACGCGGCCCTCGCTGGCCTGCCGGGCGGCCTTGAGCACGGCGGCGATTTCCACCGGGTGGTGGCCGTAGTCGTCGATGACGGTGATGCCGCCGACCTCGCCCACCTTGGTGAAGCGGCGGTTGACGCCCTTGAAGCCGGCCAGCGCCCCGCGGATCTCGGCCGCCTTCATGCCGAGGTGGCGGGCGACGGCGACCGCGGCCAGCGCGTTCGACACGTTGTGGTCGCCCGGCATCGGCAGGGTGCAGCCCTCGATCACCTGCCCCTCGGCCTGCAGGGCGATGTCGAAATGCGCGACGCCGCCCTTGTAGGTCAGGTTCACCGCCCGCACGTCGGCCTGCGCGTTGAAGCCGAAGGTCACGACGCGGCGATCGGTGATCTTGCCCACCAGCGCCTGCACCTCGGGGTGGTCGGTGCAGCAGACCGCGAGGCCGTAGAACGGGATGTTCGACACGAAATCGAGGAAGCCCTTGCGCAGGTTCTCGATCGTGCCCCAGTGCTCCATGTGCTCGGGGTCGATGTTGGTGACGATGGCGATGGTCGCCGGCAGGCGGTTGAAGGTCCCGTCGCTCTCGTCGGCCTCGACCACCATCCAGTCGCCCTGCCCCACCCGCGCGTTGGATCCGTAGGCGTGGATCACGCCGCCGTTGATGACGGTCGGGTCCACCCCGCCCGCATCCAGCAGCGTGGCGACCAGCGTGGTCGTGGTCGTCTTGCCGTGGGTGCCCGCGATGGCGATGTTCGAGCGCAGCCGCATCAGTTCGGCCAGCATCTCGGCGCGGCGCACGACCGGAAGGCCCCGGGCGCGGGCGGTGTCGAGCTCGGGATTGCCGGGCTTGATCGCGCTGGAGATCACCACGACCGCGGCGCCGTCCAGGTTATCGGCCTTCTGCCCGATGAAGATGCGCGCGCCGAGGCCGGCCAGCCGCTCGGTGATCTTGGACGGCTTCAGGTCCGAGCCCTGCACCTCGTAGCCGTGGTTCAGGAGCACCTCGGCGATGCCCGACATGCCGATCCCGCCGATGCCGACGAAATGGATCGGGCCGAGCTGGGTCGGGAGTTTGGTGACGGCGGCGTTCATGCGGCTCCTTTCCGGGCCAGCTCCTCGACCAGCGCGGCCAGCCGGTCGGCGGCGTCTGGGACGCCGGCGGACAGGGCTGCCTGCGCCATGCGGTCGGCGGTGGCGGGGTCGGTGAGAATGGACTGGATGGCCCCGGCCAGCGTCTCGGGCGAGAGGCGGGATTCGGGGAGGACAAGGGCGGCGCCGGCCTCGGACAGGCCGCGGGCATTGGCGGTCTGGTGGTCGCCGGCGGCCACGGCGTAGGGGATCAGGATGGCGGGCCGCCCGATCACGGCGATGTCGGCGACCGACGAGGCGCCGGCGCGGCTGATGACCAGCTGCGCCTCGGACAGGCGGCGGGGGATGTCGCGGAAGAAGGGCTCGACCTCGGCGCGGACGCCGATCTGCGCGTAGGCGTCGGTCACGCGCTGCAGGTCCTCGGGGCGGGCCTGCTGGGCGACGCGCAGGTTGCCGCGCAGCGCCTCGGGCAGGCGGGCGATGGCCTCGGGCACGGTGTCGGACAGGATGCGCGCGCCCTGGCTGCCGCCGAACACCAGCAGGCTCATCGGCCAGTCGCCGGGCGGCATGTAGGGCGCGCCCGCGCGCTCCAGCACCGCGCCGCGCACCGGGTTGCCGGTGTGCACGGCCTCGACGCCCGCGGGCAGCGCGGTGGGCCAGCTGCCGCAGGCGACCACGTCGACGCGCCGGGAAAAGACCCGGTTCACCCGGCCGAGCACGCCGTTCTGTTCATGGATCATCGCGGGCGTCCGCGTCAGCCAGGCCGCCGCCATGGCGGGGATCGCCGGGTAGCCGCCGAAGCCCACCACCACGTCGGGCTTTTCCCGCCACATCCTGAGCGTCGCGCGCAGGATGCCGCCGGCGATGCGGAACGGCGCCAGCAGCTTGGCCAGCACGCCCCCGCGGGCGAAGGTGGCCGAGGGCACCTGCCGCACCTCGACCGCGTGGCTGAAGCCCTCGGTATAGCGCGCGCCGCGGGCGTCGGTCGACAGCGTCACCTGCCAGCCCCGGCGCAGCATCACCTCGGACAGTGCCTGGGCGGGGAACATGTGCCCCCCGGTGCCGCCGGCCGCGATGATGAGATGAGGGTTGGCGGGGGTCATGGCGCTAGCGATGCCGGCTGAGGAGGATGTCGCCGATCTCGCCCTGCGGACGCGACCGGGTGAAGGCGAGCAGCATCCCCACCGCGATGCCCGTGGCGATCAGCGACGAGCCGCCGTAGCTGACGAAGGGCAGCGTCATGCCCTTGGCCGGCAGGAGCCGCACCGCGACGCCGAGGTTGATGAAGGCCTGCAGCGCCAGCAGGCAGGCGATGCCCGTGCCCGCCAGCCGGATGAACGGGTCGCGCTCGCGCATCAGGCGGAAGAAGGCGCGCAGCGTGATGGTGGCGAAGAGCGCGATGATCAGGAACACCAGCACCACGCCGTATTCCTCGGCCGCGACCGCGATGATGAAGTCGGTGTGCGCGTCGGGCAGCGTCCAGCGCACGGTGCCCTCGCCCAGCCCGGCGCCGAACAGCCCGCCGTTGCGGATCGCGTCGGTGGCGTAGCCGATCTGGGTGTGCGGGTCGATCTCGTTCGACAGGAAGCCGTCGATGCGGCGCGCCACGTGCTCGGAGTTGCTGTAGGCGACGACACCGCCCAGCGCGACGGCCCCCATCACGGCGAACAGGATCAGCATCGGCGCGCCGGCCACGAAATAGATCACCGACCAGGCGAAGATCACCAGCGCCGCCTGCCCGAAATCGGGCTGCATCACCAGGAAGCCCACGATGGTCATCATCACCACCAGCGACACGGTCTTGCCGGGCGGGCCGCCGATCTCCTGGCTGGCGGCGATCATCCAGGCGGTGAAGACGACGAACATCGGCTTGAGGAACTCGGACGGCTGCAGCGACGCGAAGCCGAGCGAATACCACCGCGTCGCGCCCTGCCCGAAATCGGTGCCGAAGGCCGGCAGCAGCGCCAGCGCCGTCATCGCGCAGAAGAAGCCGATCACGCCCAGGCGGCGGATCGTGACGGGGCCGATCATCGACACGAACAGCATCACCGACAGCGCCATGCCGCCGAAGGCCGCCTGCCGGATGACATAGTAGAACGGGTCGTGCCCGTTCCGCTCGGCCAGCGGCGGCGAGGCCGCAAAGCCCAGCAGGATGCCGATCGCGAACAGGGTCAGCACGCAGAAGATCGTGACCCGGTCCACCGTCCGCCACCAGCGTGGAAGAACGGCTTCGCCGGATTGCACGATGACCGTGCCATGCGCGATTTCCGTCATGGGGAATGCCCGCCCGTCTTGCCTTGCTCTGCCTCGATGCGCCCGTTTTCCGGGTCTCGCGAGTCAGCCTACCGCGAAACGGGGCGCGGGGCCAGCCTTTGCTTGACCGTGACCTATTTGCGTCACCCCGCCGGCTGCCACAGCTCCAGCTTGCGGCCGTCGGGATCCATGATCCAGCCGAAGCGGCCGTAGGGGTGATCCTCGCGCGGCTGCACCTCCTCGACGCCCTCGGCCCGGGCGCGGGCGAGCACGGCGTCGAGGTCGTCGACGATGAGGTTCAGCATGAAAGGCGCGGTCGAGGGCGCGAAGTAGCCCGCGTCGGGAAAGGGCGCAAAGACCGTCCGCGCGCCCTGCGGAAAGGCCGCCGCGCTGTCGCCGTGCAGGAAGGCGAGGCCGCCGTCGGCGTCGGGCGCCATGCCCAGCACGCGGGCATACCACGCCGTCGTCGCCGCGCTGTCGGCGCAGGTGAAGAACACCCCGCCCAGTCCCAGAACCCTGGCCATGGCCAGTGCTGCCTTCTTCCGCTGCGGATACCCGCAGCATAGCACGGGATCAGCCGCGAAGCTTGCCCACCTGTTCCATGAAGTCGCGGCCGCGGTGCTCGAAGCTGTCGTACTGGTCGAAGCTGGCCGCGGCGGGCGCCAGCAGAACGGTGTCGCCCGGCTGCGCCTCGGCCGCCGCGCGGGCCACCGCGGTCGCCATGTCGCCGCAGATCTCGTGCGGGATCGCGCCCAGCTTCAGCGCGAAGGCCGCGGCCTCGCGCCCGATGACATAGGCCTTCACCACCTCGCCCGCCGCGGGCGCCAGCGCGGCCAGCCCGCCCTCCTTCTCCAGCCCGCCGCAGATCCAGCGGATGCGGGTGAAGGCCCCCAGCGCCTTGACCGCGGCATCGACGTTGGTGGCCTTGCTGTCGTTGACGTAGGACACGCCGCCGATCTCGGCCACGCGCTGGCTGCGGTGCGGCAGCCCCTCGAAGCTGTGGAAGGCGGCCTCGATCTCCTTCGGTGCCAGCCCCAGCGCCCGGCACGCGCCATAGGCGCAGGCGGCGTTCTGGTGGTTGTGGGCGCCCGGCAGGCCGCGCACCGCGCGCAGGTCGATCGCGGCGACCTGCTTGGCCTTGCGCATCTCGGCCAGCCAGCCCTTGCGCGTGACCAGGTCCCAACCCGGCCCCTCCAGCTTGCGCGCCGACACCCGGATCACGCGGGCGTCGCCCGGCCCCTCGGCCAGCTGGTTGGCCATGTATTGGCCCTCGATCTCGTCGACTCCGACCACCGCGCGGTCCGGCCCGCCTTCGGAAAACAGGCGCCGCTTTGCCGCGAAATAGCCGCCCATGCCGCCGTGCCGGTCGAGATGATCGGGCGAGAGGTTGGTGAACACCGCGATGTCGGGCGTCAGGGCGCGCGCCAGCTCGATCTGGTAGGAACTCAGCTCCAGCACCACCACCCCGCCGCTCTCGGGCGGGTCGATGTCGAGCACGCCGCGCCCGATGTTGCCGGCCAGCTGCACCGACCGGCCCGCCGTGCGCAGGATATGCGCGATCAGCGCCGAAGTGGTCGACTTGCCGTTCGAGCCGGTGACGGCGACCACCCGGGGCGGCTCGTCCAGCCCGTCCCAGCCCGCCAGCCCGAGCGAGCGGAAGAACAGCCCGACATCGTTGTCCACCGGCACGCCGGCGGCCCAGGCCGCCGCGATGGCGCGGTGCGGCGCCGGGTAGAGATGCGGGATGCCGGGCGAGGTGATCAGCGCCGCCACCGCGTCGAAGGCGCCGGGCGCCATCGGGTCGTGCAGCGCGAAGCCCTCGGCCTCGGCCGCCGCACGCCCGGCCGCGCCGTCGTCCCAGCACAGCGCCTCGGCCCCGCCGGCCCGCAGCGCCCGCGCCGTGGCAAGCCCCGACCGCCCGAGGCCCAGCACCATCACCTTCCGTCCGTCGAACCCCTGTACCGGGATCATCGCGCCCCCCAATTTCCGTGGTCCACCGCCAGCCTTAGCCCGGCCGCGCGGCCCTCGCCAGTCGCAAGTCAGCCGCCCGGGCACTCCAGCGCGAAGGCGCGCGCCAGATGCGCCGTCGCCGCGCCCCGGTCAAGCGGCGGCACCCCGGTCAGCAGGAAGCCCACCAGCCCGTCATGCAGCGCGATCAGCCGCAGCGCTGCGCCCTCGGGGTCGGGGCAGGCCCAGTCGCCACGCGCCACCCCCTCGGCGATCAGCGCCGCCAGCCCCGCCCGCAGTTCTGCCATCGCGCGGGCCAGCACGTCGGCCAGCGCCGGGTCGCCGCGGGCCAGGTCCTCGGCCTCGATCCAGACCTGCAGCAGCGCCTCGTGGCCCGGGTCGAAGGCCGCGCGCAGCACCGCGTCGCGCCGGGCCGGCGGGTCGCCCGCCGCCTGCCCCAGCACCGCCCCCTCGGCCGCCTCCAGCACCCGCTCCAGCGCCGCCGCCCGCAGCTCGGACCAGGTGAAATAGTGGTTCAGAAGCCCCACCCCCACGCCCGCCCGCGCGGTCACGTCGCGGGTCCGCACTGCGGCGATCCCGCGCTCGGCGATCAGCGCGGCCGCCGCCTCGATCAGCGTCTCGCGGCGGTCCGGCGGGGTCTCGGTCCGCGGGCTGTCTCCGGTCATCGAAGATCCTCCTTGACAAGCGTTGAGCACGTGCTCAATACCTGCCCATCATCATTGAGCACGTGCTCAAACCCGGAGTGTTGTGACATGACCGCCCCCCGCGTGCAAGAGGTCGACCTGCTGCGCAGCGTTGCCCTTTACGGCATCTGCCTCGCCAACATCCCCTATCTCGCCCTGCCCTTCGAGGCGCTGGTGGTCCCGCCCGGAGGCGGCGTCGACCGGCTCGCCGCCGTCGCCGCGGCGGCGCTGGTGCACGGCAAGTTCTTCGTCCTGTTCTCGTTCCTGTTCGGCTGGGGCTTCGGCGTGCAGCTGGCCAGCGCCGCGCGCCGCGGCACCGACGCGCGGGGGCCCTTCCTGCGCCGCCTCGGCGGGCTCGCGATGATCGGGGCGGCCCATGCGGCGCTGGTGTTCTTCGGCGACATCCTGATCCTCTACGCGATCCTCGGGCTGGGACTCTGGGCGCTGCGCGACGCCTCCGACCGCACACTGATGCGCATCGCGGCGGGGTCGGTGGCGCTGGCCGCGCTGGTCTATGCCGGCATCGGCGCGGCGCTGGCGCTGGCCCCCGACACGCTGGCGGCGCAGACGGGGCCGGGCTACCTCGGCGGCTTCGGCGCGGCGGTGGCGCAGCGGGTGGCGGACTGGACCACCGCCTTTCCCTCGGTGCTGGCCTTCAACGGGCCGCTGGCGATCGGGGCCTTCGCGCTCGGCTACCTCGGCCACCGGCGCGGCCTGCTCCTGCCCGGCAGCGCGGGCTTCGCCCGGCTGGAGCGCGCCCTGCCCTGGCTCCTCGCCGTCGCCATCCCGGCCAACGCGGCCTATGCCGCCGCGGCGACGGTGCCGGGCCTGTCCCCCGGCCTCGCGGCGGCGGGCTGGGCCTGCCTCGCGCTCGGCAGCCCGACGCTCGCGGCGGTCTGGTTCTGGGCCACGGTGCGGCTCGCGCGGCGGCTCGGGCCCTCCCGCCATCCCGGCGCCGGCCGCGTCTCGCTCAGCGCCTACGTCCTGCAAGGCGTGATCGCGGGGCTCCTGTTCAACGGCTACGGGCTGGGCCTGCACGGGCAGATCGGCCTCGCGGGGCTGGTCGCGGTGGCGCTTGGCGTGGCACTGGCCACCGACCTCCTGCTGCGGCTGTGGCTGCGCCTCGCGCGCACCGGGCCGCTCGAGGCGCTGCTGCGCCGCCTCACCTACGGCGCGGCGGGGCGCCCCGCCTGAGGCGGGCGGGGCAGCGGCGCGACGGCATGACCCGCCCGCGCCCCGCCGGCGGCCCGGACTTGCCCCGCCCGGCCAGCCCGGCACCACGACCAGCCGACCGATGCGGCCCGGCCCCGCTTCATCTTTCCGAAAATACGCAGACGCGACGCCGGCCCCGGACGCCCCGCCCGGCAGGCGCGCAGCGGACCCGCCCGCGCCCGCGATTTTTCGCAGGAGAAACCGCACCCCGGCGACGGCGCAGCCGGCGCAATCCCTACCAGCGCAGCGACAGCCCGTCGCGGAAGAAGCGCCCGGTGGGCCCGTCCTCGGGCAGGTCGGCCAGCCAGATCGCGGTCTCGGCCCCCTCCTCGGGCGTGCGCGTCGCGCCCTCCCCGCCCATTCGCGTCTGCACCCAGCCCGGGCACATGGCGTTGACCTTGACCCCCTCGGGCAGATCGCGCGGCAGCGCTTTGGTCAACGCGTTCAGCGCCGCCTTGGCGACGCCATAGGCCCCCGGCCCCTCCAGCCCCGAGGCGAAGCTGCCCCAGTCCGACGAGACGTTGACGATCCGGCCCCAGCCCTGCGCACCCATGTGCGGCACGCAGGCCCGGATCAGCTCGTAGGGCCCGCGGAACATCACGTCGATCGACATGTGGAACGGGCCCGGATCCTCTAGCAGGTTGGCGTCGATCAGCACGCCCGCGTTGTTCACCAGCACGTCGACGCCGCCGATCTTGTCGACCGCCGCGTGCAGGCTGTCGAGCCGGGCCACGTCCATCCGCACCGCCTGCGCGCCGATCGCGTCGGCGACGCCGCGCCCGGCCTCCAGGTCGCGCACCCCGATGACCACGCGCATCCCGCGCGCCACCAGCCCCGCGGCGATGGCGCGCCCGAGGCCGCGGTTGCCGCCGGTGACCAGCGCGGTGGGGCGAGCGGGCCGGCCCATCAGCGCAGCTTCAGCGTGGCGAGGCCGATCAGCGCGAGGATCAGCGAGATGATCCAGAACCGGATCACCACCTGCGGCTCGGCCCAGCCCTTCTTCTCGAAATGGTGGTGGATCGGCGCCATCAGGAAGACCCGCTTGCCGGTCGCCTTGAAGTAGGCGACCTGCACGATCACGCTGACCGCCTCGGCCACGAACAGGCCGCCGACGATGGCCAGCACGATCTCGTGCTTGGTCGACACCGCGATGGCGCCCAGCGCGCCACCCAGCGCGAGGCTGCCGGTGTCGCCCATGAACACGGCGGCCGGCGGCGCGTTGTACCACAGGAAGCCCAGCCCCCCGCCGATCAGCCCGGCGGTGAAGATCAGGAGCTCGCCGGTCCCCGGCACGTAATGCACCTCGAGATACTCGGTGAAGTCGACCCGCCCCACGGCGTAGGCGATCACCCCCAGCGTGCCGGCCGCGATCATCACCGGCATGATCGCCAGCCCGTCCAGACCGTCGGTCAGGTTCACGGCATTGGCCGAGCCCACGATCACGAACATGGCGAAGGGGATGAAGATCCAGCCGAGGTTGAACAGCACGTCCTTGAACACCGGCACGGCCAGCTGGCCGGACAGGCTGGCCGGATGCACCAGCGTGGCGACATAGGCGGCGACGCCCGCGATGGCGAAGCCGATCAGGAGCCGAACCCGCCCGGGCACCCCCTTGCTCGACCGGCGGCTGACCTTGGCCCAGTCGTCGACGAAGCCGACGAGCCCGAAGGCGACCGTCGTGCCCAGCACGATCCAGACATAGGGGTTGTCGAGCCGCGCCCAGAGCAGCGTCGACAGCGTCAGCGCGGCAAGGATCAGGAGGCCGCCCATGGTGGGCGTGCCCGCCTTGGACATGTGGTGCGCCGGCCCGTCCTCGCGGATCGGCTGGCCCGCGGCGTATTTCCGGCGCAGCGCGTTGATCAGCGGGCGGCCGAAGACGAAGCCGAACACCAGCGCGGTGAAGAACGCCCCGCCGGCGCGGAAGGTGATGTAGCGGAACAGGTTGAAGACGTCCCCGCCATCGGACAGCGCACTCAGCCAGTACAACATCTAGGGGGATCCTCGCCTCTGATCGCCAGCCGCTTGCCCGAGTTTCCGCAGGGCGTCAACCACGCGGGACACCTTGATGCCCTTCGAGCCCTTCACCAGCACCACGTCGCCCTCGCGCAGACGGGCGGGCAGCGCCTCGGCCATGGCGTCGGCGGCGGGGGTGTGCAGACCCTTCAGCGCCCCCGGCAGCGCCGCGTGCAGATGCGCCATCAGCGGCCCGACGCTGTGCACGGCGGCGATCCGCGCCAGCGCGGGGTGGTCGGCGATGGCGGCGTGCAGCGCCGGGCCGGTGGGGCCCAGTTCCAGCATGTCGCCCAGCACCGCGATGCGGCGGCCCTGCCCCTCGGGCTCGGCCGCGGCCAGCATCTCCAGCGCGGCGGCGATGGAGGCGGGGTTGGCGTTGAACGCGTCGTCGATCAGCTGGATGGTCGGCCCGTCGCCCAGCGTGACCCGCTCGCGGGTGCCGCGGCCCCGGTAGGGGGACCAGCCCGACAGGGCCTGCATCGCCGCCTCGGGGTCGGCGCCCGCGGCCTCGGCCGCCGTCAGCGCGATGAGCGCGTTCATCGCGTAATGCCGCCCCGGCGCGGCGATGGAAAACGCCCGGTCCCGCCCGTGGATCACCGCCCGGATCGCCGTGCGCTCGCCCGCGACCTCGGCCGAGACCAGCCGCGCCTCGGTCTCGTCCTTGCTGCCGAAGCGGATGAGCTGCGCCCCGCAAGCCCTTGCGGTGTCGAACAGAATACCCGCCGTGTCCACATCGGCATGGGCCAGCGCGATGCCGCCCTCCGACAGCCCCTCGTAGATCGACGCCTTCTCGTGGGCGATCCCCTCGATCACGCCGAACGCCTCCAGATGCGCGGGCGCGACGGTGGTCACGACGGCCACATGGGGCCGGGCGAGGCGCGCCAGCGGCGCGATCTCGCCGGGGTGGTTCATGCCGATCTCGATCACCGCATACTCGGTGTCGGCAGGCATCCGGGCCAGCGTCACCGGCACGCCCCAGTGGTTGTTGAAGCTGGCCTCGGCGGCATGGGTCCGGCCCTGCGGCGCCAGCGCGGTGCGCAGCATCTCCTTGACGGTGGTCTTGCCGACCGACCCCGTCACCGCGATGACGCGGGCCTGCGTCCGCGCCCGGCCCGCGGCGCCGAGCGCGCGGAGGCCGTCCATCACGTCATCGACCAGCAGGAGCCGCGCGGGGTCCACCCCCTCGGGGATGCGCGACACCAACGCCGCCGCGGCCCCGCGGGCCAGCGCGTCGGCGACGAAGTCGTGCCCGTCGCGCGCCGCCGACAGCGCCACGAACAGGTCGCCCGGCGCGATGGTGCGGCTGTCGATGGCGATGCCGGTGACGGCCCAGTCGCCGGCCACCGTGCCGCCCGTCGCGGCGGCGGCCTCCGCGGCCGTCCACAGGGCGGTCATGCATTCCCCTCCAGATGCGCGCTCATGCGCGACCCTCCAGCGCGGCCACCGCCACGCTTGCCTGTTCCACGTCGTCGAAGGGGTAGACCACGTCGCCGATGGTCTGCCCGGTCTCGTGCCCCTTGCCCGCGATCAGGAGCGCGTCGCCCGGTTCCAGCGCGTCGACGCCCCGCAGGATCGCCTCGGCGCGGTCGCCGACCTCGGTCGCCTCGGGACAGCCTTGCAGAATTTCTGCCCGGATCGCGGCCGGAACCTCGGATCTCGGGTTATCGTCTGTCACAAATACCACATCCGCATGCTCGGCCGCGGCCTTGCCCATCAGCGGCCTCTTGCTCCGGTCGCGGTCGCCGCCGGCGCCGAACACGACCACCAGCCGGCCCAGCACATGCGGGCGCAGCGCCTTCAGCGCGGTTTCCAGCGCGTCGGGCGTATGCGCGTAATCCACGAAGACCGGCGCGCCGTTGGCGCGGCGGCCCGCCAGCTGCATCCGCCCGCGCACCCCCGCCAGCCGCGGCAGGACGGAGAACACCGCCGCCGCCTCCTCGCCCGCGCCGATGCACAGGCCCGCCGCCGTCAGCACGTTCATCGCCTGGAACCCGCCAATCAGCGGCAGGCGGGCCTGCACCGGCTGGCCCTGCCAGCGGAACAGCACGTCCTGCCCGGTCTCGTCCAGCCGCCGACCGGTGATCTTGAGCGCCGCGCCCTCGGCATACTGCGCGACGCCGATCACCTCGATGTCGCGCCGGGCGCAGGCCTCGGCCACGCGGGGGCCGTAGCTGTCGTCGAGGTTCACCACCGCCACGCCTTCCTCGGGCAGAAGCTCGGTGAACAGCCGCAGCTTGGCCTGGAAATAGCTTTCCATGTCGCCGTGGTAGTCGAGGTGGTCCTGCGTCAGGTTGGTGAAGCCCGCCGCGGCCAGCCGCACCGCCTCCATCCGCCGCTGGTCGAGCCCGTGGGAGGACGCCTCCATCGCCACATGGGTGACGCCCGCGCCCGCCATCTCGGCCAGCACCCGGTGCAGCGTCAGGGGTTCGGGCGTGGTGTGGATGCCCGGCGCGGCAAAGGCACCCTCGACCCCGGTGGTGCCGACGTTCACCGCCTCGTGGCCCAGCGCGGCCCAGATCTGGCGGGTGAAGCTGGCGACGGATGTCTTGCCGTTGGTGCCGGTGACGGCGACGACCGTATCGGGCTGCGCGCCGAACCACAGCGCCGCAGCATGGGCGAGCGCCGCGCGGGCGTCCTCGACCACCACCAGCGCCGCCTGCGCCCCGGCGAGGTCAGCCGCGGCAAGCTCGGCCCCGGCCCGGTCGGTCAGGATCGCGCCCGCGCCGAGGCGTAGCGCCGTGCCGGCGAAGGCCGCGCCATGCACCCGCGTGCCGGGCAGCGCGGCGAAGAGCGTGCCCGGCCCGACCTTGCGGCTGTCGAGCGCAAGGCCCGTGACCGGAACGTCGCCGCCCGTCCGGGGGGTCAGCCCCAGGTCCGACAGATGCCTTGTCCGAGGCGCCATGCCTCACCCCCCGCGCGCAGTCACCGTGAACTGCTGGATAGCTCATCCTCGCGGAGGGGTTCAATCTCGGGTCTGAGGCCAAGGAGCGGCGCGGCCCGCCGGATGATCTCGGCGGCGACCGGCACCACGGTCCAGCCGGCGGTGCGGCGCGGCTCGGGGCCCGAGGTCTCGACCGGTTCCTGCAACATCGCGATCAGCACGTAGCGCGGGTCGTGCATCGGGAAGGCCGAGGCGAAGGTGTTGATGTTGCGGTCGTCGTAGTAACCGCCCGAGGGGCGCGGCAGGTCGGCGGTGCCGGTCTTGCCGCCGACGAAATAGCCCTCGACCTCGGCAAAGCTGGCGGTGCCGTCGGTGACGGTGGCGCGCATCAGGTCGCGGATGTCGCGGCTGGTGGCCTCGGACACGATCCGCTCGCCCTGTTGCGGCACGTCCTGCCGCAGCAGCGTGGGCCGGACCAGCGTGCCGCCGTTCACCAGCGACGCATAGGCCGCGGCCAGGTGCACCAGCGAGGTCGACACGCCGTGGCCGTAGGAAATGGTCATGGTCGACAGCTCGCCCCAGCGCCCGGGCACCAGCGGGCGGGCGTTGCGCGCCTCGACGATCTCGACCGGGGCGGGCTCCAGCAGGCCCAGCCGGGCGAGGAACTCGCGCTGGCGCTCGGGCCCGATCACCTGCGCCATGCGCGCCGTGCCGATGTTGGAGGAATGGATGAACACGTCGTGCACCGACTGCTCGGGCCCGTAGCTGCGGAAGTCGCGGATCGCGAAGCCCGCCATGCGCAGCGGCCCGCGGGTGTCGATCATGTCGTCGACGTTGAACAGGCCGAGGTCGATGGCCTGCGCGATGGTGAAGGCCTTGAACACGGACCCCAGCTCGTAGACGCCCTGCACCGCGCGGTTGAACAGCGGGCTGTCGGCCGGGTCGCCCTCGGTCAAGGGCGCGGGCCGGGCGTTGGGGTCGAAATCGGGCAGACTGGCCAGCGCCACGATCTCGCCGGTGTGCACGTCCATCAGCACGGCGGCCGCGCCGCGCGCGTTCATCAGGGCCATGCCGCCGGCCAGCACCTCCTCCAGCGCGGCCTGCACGGTCAGGTCCAGCGACAGGGTCAGGGGCTGGTCGCGGCCGGGGTCGCGCAGTTCCTCGTCGAACATCGCCTCGATCCCGGCGACCCCGATGACCTCGGCGGCGTTCACCGCCTCCTGCCCAAAGCCCGCGCCGCCCAGGATGTGCGACGCGATGGAGCCGTTGGGATAGAGCCGCATCTCGCGCGGGCCGAACAGAAGCCCCGGCTCGCCCAGGTCGTGCACCTGCTGCTCCTGTTCCGGGCTGAGGTAGCGCCTGAGCCACAGGAAGCGGCGTTCGGAGGCGAAGCGCTCGTAGAGCGTGTCGGCGTTCATCTCGGGAAAGATCTCGGCCAGCCCGTCAGCCGCGGCGCGGGCGTCCACGATCTCGTGGGGGTGGGCATAGAGCGCGTTGGTGGCGAAATTCGTCGCCAGCACCCGGCCCTGCCGGTCGACGATGTCGGCGCGGGTGGTGTGGATGGCCGGTGTCGACTGGGCGACGCTCGGCTCCTCGGCCTCGGTGGTGGCGAGGGCCGCCATCCGCACGCCGACCGACCCGAAGGCCATCAGGAACACCAGCGCCATCAGCAGGAGCCGCCCCTCGGCGCGCTGGCGCATCCGGTCGCGCTCGGCCTCGTGGCGCAGGCGCAGGTTCTCGCGCATGATGGCGTCGGGGTTCTCGCCCCTTGCGCGGGCGTCGAGAATGCGGGCCAGCGGGCGGAGCGGCGTCCGCAGGGTCATGGGATGCGCTCCTCGGGGGTTGAGGCGTTGTCGAGCAGCACCTCGTCGGCCGCCTCTAGCTCGGGGTCGGGCTCGGGCTCGGGCAGCGGATAGGGGATCTGGGCGGCGCGGCCGAACTGCTCGGGCGCGAGCGGCAGGAGGCCCAGCCGGTCGAAGTTGAAATCGGCCAGCTCGCGCAGGCGGTCGGGGCGGTTCAGGTAGGCCCATTCGGCGCGCAGGATCGCCAGGCGTTCGCGCTCGGCGCCGATGTCGCGCTGCAGCTGCTCCACCCGGCGCTCGGCCTGCTGGGTCAGGATCGTCTGGTGGTAGGCCCAGTAGCCCAGCCCGATCACCGCGAGCATGGCCATGAGCGTGGCAAAGCCCCGCATCACAACACCTCCGGCAGCAGGGGCAGACCCAGCTTGGTGCGGTCGACCGGCGCGGCGGGGGCCTCGGTGCGGGTGGCGACGCGCAGCCGGGCGGACCGTGCGCGGGGGTTGTCGGCCAGCTCCGCGTCGTCGGGGGCGATGGCCTTTTTCGGCGTCAGGACGAAACCTGGATCCTGCCGCGCCGCCTCGGGCGCGTGGCGCGAGCCGCCGCCGCCCTCGGCCGCGCGCTCGGCGAGGAAGCGTTTCACCACCCGGTCCTCGAGCGAATGGAAGGTCACGACCGCCAGCTTGCCGCCGGGGACCAGCGCGCGCTCGGCCGCCTCCAGCCCGTCGACCAGCTGGCGCAATTCGTCGTTCACCGCGATGCGGATGGCCTGGAAGCTGCGGGTCGCGGGGTGGCTCTGGCCGGGCTTGCGGCGCGGCAGGCAGCTTTCGACGATGGCGACGAGTTGCAGCGTGGACGTGATGCGCCCCTTCGCCCGCTCCGCGACGATGGCCCTGGCGATGCGGCGCGCGGCGCGTTCCTCGCCGTAGTGATAGAGGATGTCGGCGATCAGCGCCTCGGGTGCGTCGTTCACGATGTCCTCGGCCGAGACGCCCGCCTGCCCCATCCGCATGTCGAGCGGCCCGTCGGCCATGAAGGAAAAGCCGCGCTCGGCGCGGTCGAGCTGCATCGACGACACGCCGAGGTCGAGCGCCACGCCGTCGAGCGGCACGCCCGCCAGCCGGTCGAGATCGGAGAAGGTGCCCGCCACCAGCGCCAGCCGATCGCCGTAGCCCGCCGCCCAGGGCGCGGCCATCTCTAAGGCCAGCGGGTCGCGGTCGATGCAGATCACGCGCGCCGCCCCCGCCTCAAGCAAGCCACGGGCGTAGCCACCAGCGCCGAAGGTTCCATCGAGCCACACGCCCCGGACCGGCGCCACGGCCGCCAGGAGCGGGCGCAGCAGGACGGGAACGTGGGGTGCCCGGGGCCCCGTTGCCGCCCCGCGCCCGGTCATTCCGCGCCCGCAGGAGCGGGATCGTCGGGAAGAAGAGAAAGCGCGTCGAAATGCTCATCGCCCTGCCCAAGTTCAGCCAGCAGCGCGGCGAAGGCGGCGGCTTGCTGGTCCGCCTCGGCCGGGCTGAGGATGTGGAATTTCTCACCATGCCCCTCGAAGGCGGCTTCCTCGTCCAGCGCGATCTTGTCCCGCAATTCCTGGGACAGAACGAGCCGGCCGGTGTCGTCCAGCGTCACCGTCTCGGACATGGTCTTGTAGTAATACGACATGATCCGCTTCTGCGCGGAGCCCGACTTCATCGCGCTGATGCGCGCGAGCAGGCGCGCGTAGGCATCCGCCGACCAGCACTCGAGAAAGCGCTTGGAGGGGTCGCCGAAGGTGATGTGCAGGCGGATCGGGCTGTCGGGCGTGTAGTCGGCGTCGCAGTTCTGCAAGACGCGACGGAACTTGACCGGGATCGACACCCGGCCCTTTCCGTCCACCTTGTTCCGGCTGACGCCGGTGAACTCGCGTTCCACGGGACTTCGCCCTTTTTTTGCCTCAAAGCGGCCGTAATCGGACCGCCGGGAACGGAAACGGCGGTTTGAGCAAGCTGCCACTGCTCAAACCGCCGCCCTCGTCCCATTGCTGGGTGTCCGACTACGCAGGCCACCTGGGGGGATGTCTGCTCGCTTGCGCGCCGGATCTCTTCTTTCTGGCGTTAGAGATGCCTGTATGAACCTGCCTATTTTGTTTTTGGTTCAGGCCTTTGCGGCCCGTCGTTGATCTCGTCTGCCGATGTCCAATTGATGCCATGGAGTTTTCTCCCATGCAAACCCTTTTTTTGGGAAAACATCCCAAGATGTGGGAAACGAGGCACCCGCAAAACAGCATCTAGCGCCCGCGCCAGGCGGGCGGACGGCAGCTTTAGTAGGTGGCGTGGAAACAATCCCTAGATGTAGGGGTCGGCCGGTCGGTGGGACGGCGTGGGATCGCCGCCCAGATTTTTCCACCCATGGGCCGAAATGCCGATCCGGGGCGCGCGCCGGGGCACTGCCCGGCGCGAATCACCCCGTCGTGATCGGGCCGGTCAGACGATCCCGCCGTCGATCAGCCGCCGCGCCAGCGCCGCGTAGGCCGTGGCCATGCTGCTGTCGCCCGTGGCGATGGGCGTGCCCGCGTCGCCCGCGAGCCGCGTGTCGAGGTCGATCGGCAGCGAGCCGAGGAAGGGCAGGCCCAGCCGCGCGGCCTCGGCCTTCACCCCGCCCTCGCCGAAGATATGCGCCTCGTGGCCGCAGTTCGGGCAGTGGTAGACGCCCATGTTCTCGATCAGGCCCAGGACTGGCGTCTTCAGCAGGTCGAACATGTTCAGCGCCTTGCGCGCATCCAGAAGCGCCACGTCCTGCGGCGTCGACACCACGATGGCGCCCGTCACCTCGGATTTCTGGCACAGCGTCATCGCCACGTCGCCGGTGCCGGGGGGCAGGTCGACGATCAGCACGTCCAGCTCGCCCCACTCCACCTGCGTCAGCATCTGCTGCAGCGCCCCCATCAGCATGGGCCCGCGCCACACCACCGCCTTTTCCTCGGGCAGCATGAAGCCGATCGACATCAGCGTCACGCCATGGCCGTGCAGCGGGATGATGGTCTTGCCGTCGGGCGAGGACGGGCGCTTGTTCACGCCCATCATGCGCGGCTGGCTCGGCCCGTAGATGTCGGCGTCGAGGAGGCCCACCCGCTTGCCCGCCCGCGCCAGCGCCACGGCGAGGTTGGAGGCGACCGTCGACTTGCCCACGCCGCCCTTGCCCGAGCCGACGGCGATGATCCGCTGCACGCCGGCGGGCTTCATCGGCCCGGCCTGCGGCGTGGGGTGGCCGCCGATCTTCAGGCTCGGCGGCGCGGCGGCGGGGGCGGCCGGCGCCTTGGCCGCGGGGCCGTGGGCCGTCAGCGCGACCGCCACGCTGTCCACGCCGGGCAGCTTGCCCACCAGCTGTTCGCAGGCGAGCCGCACCGGGCCCATCGCGCGAGCCGCCTCGGGGCTTTCGGCCTCGAGCACGAAGCTGACCTTGCCGCCGTCCACCCGCAGCGCGCGCACCATGTCGCGGCTGACCACGTCGCCGCCATCGGGCAGCGTCAGGCGGCGGAGGGCGTCGAGGATGGTCTCGCGGGTCTGGGTCATGGTCGTCTCGGGCTTGGCTGCGGTCGCGACTGACATAGGGCGTCAGCGGCGCGGGTGCACCCCCAGAATCAGCGCGCCCTGCACCGCCGCGCCGGTCAGCCCCGCCACCGCCAGCGCCGCGCCGATGCCGATCCATTCCGCCAGCGCACCGATGGCGAAGGCGCCCAGAGCCACGGTGCCGAAGCCGACCACCACCCACAGGCTCATCACCCGGCCGCGGTAGGCGTCGGGCAGGTCCGACTGGATCGAGGCCTGCATCGACACGCCGACCCAGGTGGCGCAGAACCCCGTCAGCGCGGTGGCCAGCACCGCCAGCGGCCAGGCGGGCGCCACGCCCATCGCCACCACCGCCCCCTGCCCGACCATCGTCGCCCAGAGCACCGCCGGCGACAGCCGCGCGCCCACCGCGTCGGCGCCCGCGGCCTTGAGCACCGCCGAGCCCAGCGCCCCCGCCCCCGCCGCCGCCGTCAGCACGCCCAGCCCCGCCGCCCCGCGCCCGAAGGCGCCGTCGGCCAGCACCGGCAGCACCTCGAGCGCGCCGCGCACCGCCGTGGCGAAGGACAGCGTCAGCAGGAGCGCGCTCCGCACCAGCGGCGCGGTGACGGCATAGCGCAGCCCCTCCACGAGATCGCTCAGGACCGAGGCGCGGGCACGCGGCGGCAGGGCGCGCGGCCGGAGCCGCGGCAGCACAAGGAGCATCGGCACGTAGCACAGCACCGACAGCCACAGCGCCACCCCCGCCCCCGCGGTGGCGATGACCCAGCCCGCCAGCACCGGCGCGACCAGCCGGGCAAGGTTGAAGTTCAGCGCCGTGATGCTGACGACGTGCTGCACCATCGCCGCCGGCACCAGCCGCGGGCCCAGCGACATGCGCACCGGATGATGCGCCGACGAGATCACCCCGATCGCCAGCGCCGCCAGCACCAGCGCCCCCGGCCCCGTCCACGGCAACGCCAGCGCCAGCGCCGCCAGCACCGCGGCCATCGACCCGTTGGTGGTGAAGGAGGCGCGGCGGATGTCGACCCGGTCGGCCATCACGCCGAAGAACGGGCCCAGCACCAGCGCCGGCGCAAGGCTCAGGCCCGCCACCAGCCCCACGAAGCCGGCCGAGCCCGTGCGCTCCCACGCGAGCCAGCCCAGCGTGACCCGCTGCACCCAGATCGCCTGCACGGCAAAGAAGATCCCGACGAAGAACAGCCGGAACTGCCCGTCGCGGAACGCCCCGCCCGCCAGCCCCGAGATGTCAAGGGCACCCTTCCGCAACGTCATCCCCAGCCATGCATTTGCTGCAAAGCAGCATTGAACCATCGTCCATTGTGCAGACGCAGCATTCGCTTATCTTCGGTTTCAACAAGGGCGGACACGACACAACGCCCTGACGGGGAAGATGTTAGCGCAATCCGGCGCAACCCCGATGACCGAGGAAAGAGACTGAACATGGCATATGTTTCGAGCAACCGCAGCGCGACCCTGAGCTTTGGCGACCGTATCGCCGAGATCCGCAAGGACCTGTCCGATGCGTGGCGCGCCTACCGCGTCTATCGTCATACGCTGGCCGAATTGCAAGCGCTCTCGCCGCGCGAGCTGGCGGATCTCGGGCTGAACCCGACGACGCTGCGCTCGGTCGCGCTGGAAGCGGCCTACGGCAAGCAGGTCTGACCGGCCTGACACACGGAACAGCCTGGCGATCCTCCTCCTCCCTTCGGATCGCCCGGCCCGCGGGTCCATCTCCCTCCTCCCTAGGATGGGTCCGCATCTACCCGGCCCGGCAACGGGCCACACGGACCGGTTCCCTCTCCTCCTCCCTTTTGGGGGAACCGTGACGACCGGCGGCGGGGCTCTCCTCCTCCCTTGGCCCTGCCGCCACCCCATTCCCGCAAGGCCCTGCGCCTTGCGACCCGCAGATCGGCGCCTCCTCCTCCCTTGGCGCTGTATGCTGGCGGCGGCATCCACCTCCTCCCTTAGGATGCCGCCGCCTTTTTTCCTTCAGTCCCCGCTATGCGCGCTCGTCCTTGGGCGAGCCCATCACGACATAGGTCGTGATCGTCGCCACCTGCGGCAGCGCCCCCAGCACGTCGGTGTGGAACCGCTTGTAGGACGGCAGGTCCGCCGCCTCGACGCGCAGCAGGTATTCCACCGCCCCGGTGATGTTGTGACACTCCCGGACCTCGGGCGCGGCCTGCATGGCGCGCTCGAAGGCCTCCTGCGCGCGCTTGGTATGCTCGCTGAGGCCCACGGTGATGTAGGCGACGAAGCCCAGGCCCAGGCGGTCGGGCGGCAGCACCGCGCGGTAGCCCGCGATCACGCCCGCGGCCTCCAGCGCCTGCACCCGGCGCGAACAGGCCGAGGGGCTCAACGCCACCCGCTCGGCGAGGTCGAGGTTGCTGATCCGCCCCTCGCGGGACAGCACGCGCAATATCTGGCGGTCTTTCTGGTCAATCGTCGTCATTCCTTGCGCAGATTGCCCGCCCTGCACACGGATTGCAATTTCATTGCGCCACGGGCGGCGCAGTCTGCCCGCCATGACACCCGATCTGCTCCTGGCCCTTGCGGTCTTTGCCTTCGCGTCCTCGATCACCCCGGGGCCGAACAACATCATGCTGCTCGCCTCGGGCGCCAATTTCGGCCTCGGGCGCACGGTGCCGCACATGCTGGGCATCTCGGTCGGACATGCAGTGATGACGGCGCTCGTCGGGCTCGGGCTGCTCGGCCTGTTCGAGGCCCTGCCCTGGCTGCGCGGGGCGCTGATGGCGGTGTCGGCGGCCTACCTGCTGTGGCTGGCGTGGAAGATCGCCAACGCCGCCGCCCCGGGCGAGGCCAGGCCGGGCGGGCGGCCCTTCAGCTTCCTGCAGGCGGCGGGGTTCCAGTGGGTGAACCCCAAGGCGTGGTACATGTCGATCTACGCCCAGACCAACTTCGCGCCCGACGGCGGCCTCTGGGGCGCGCTGGTCGTGGCGGGGGTGTTCGCGCTGGTGAACCTGCCCTCGGTCGCGGTCTGGGCGGCGGCGGGCACGCAGCTGCGGCGCTGGCTGGACGGGCCGGGGCGGCTCCGGGCCTTCAACGTGACGATGGCGCTGCTGCTGGTCGCGTCGCTGTGGCCGATGCTCAGGGGGTGAGGGGCCAGGGATCGGCCGCGCCGTTCGCCGGGCGCGCGCGGCGGGTGCCCAGGTCGACGATCTCGCAGCCCGGGTTGACGGCGCGCACCACCGACAGGAGCGCCAGGCTGGCGCCCTCCGCCGCGAGGCACAGCCGGTCGTAGCTGCCGCCGGCCAGCATCAGGCGGGCCTGCGCCGGGCTGCGGGCGACATGCACCTCGCCCATGACGCCACCATAGAGGGCCACCCAGCTTTGCGCGCGCATCGGGTCGGGTTCCAGAACCAGGGTCTTCATCAGGCGTCCTCCCCGCCGGATTGCACCAGGTCGTCCGTGCTGTGCCGTCCCCGCTGCCGTCCCGGTCAGAACGGCACGTCCCCCGCCGCGCCAGCAGCGACGAGAAACCTCCCCAAGACATGTTTCGCCCCGGCCTTGTCGAAATCAACCCCGAGCTTGTCCCCCTCGACCGAAACCACGGTGCCGTAGCCGAATTTCTGGTGGAAAACGCGGTCGTCGAGGGCGAAGGCGCTGACCGCCTCGGCGTCGACGGTCATGTGGCGGGCCTCGGCGGGCTGGCGCAGGCCGGGGCGGGCCTGATTCGCCTGCAGCCGCTTCCAGCCGGGCGAGTTGTAGACATCGGCCCGCGCCGCGGCGGCGTGCAGGTCGGACCCGCGCATCAGGTCGGCCACCGGCGAGGCGCTGGCCCCCATGCCGCCACCATGGCCGTAGAGGCCCGGGGGCGTCAGCACCTCGACATGATCCTCGGGCAATTCGTCGATGAAACGCGAGGGCATCTGGCTCTGCCATTGCCCGTAGACGCGGCGGTTGCCGGCGAAGGAGATGGTGCAGACGCGCTCGGCCCGGGTGATCCCGACGTAGGCGAGGCGGCGCTCCTCCTCGAGGCCCTTCATGCCTTCCTCGTCCATGGCGCGCTGGGACGGGAACAGCCCGTCCTCCCAGCCCGGCAGGAACACGGCGGGGAACTCCAGCCCCTTGGCGGCGTGCAGCGTCATCAGCGTGACCTTGGGCTCGCCGTCCTCCTGCTCGTTGTCCATGATCAGGCTGACATGTTCGAGGAAGCCTTGCAGGTTCTCGAAGGATTCCAGCGCCTTGACCAGTTCCTTGAGGTTCTCCAGCCGCCCCGGGGCCTCGGGCGTCTTGTCGGCCTGCCACATCGCGGTGTAGCCCGACTCGTCGAGGATCCGCTCGGCCAGCTCGATGTGCGACAGCCGCTCCGCGGCGGGGCGGTCCTCCTCGACCAAGAGGTCGTCGTCGGCCGCGCCCGGCGTGACGGGCCTGAGGCCGCCCAGCATCAGGTCGCGCCAGCGCGCAAGCCCGTCGAGCAGCGCCTTGAGCTCCTTGCCGCCCTTGCCGCCGATCGCGCCGGTCTCGGCGGCCAGCCGCGCGCCTTCCAGCAGGCTGACGCCGTTCGACCGCGCCAGCTTCTGCATCGTCGCCTGCGCCTTGTCGCCGAGGCCGCGCTTGGGCGTGTTGACGATCCGCTCGAAGGCGAGGTCGTCGTCGGGGCTGACCACGACGCGGAAATAGGCCATGGCGTCCCGGATCTCCATCCGCTCGTAGAAGCGGGGGCCGCCGATCACCCGGTAGGGCAGGCCGATGGTCAGGAAGCGGTCCTCGAAGGCGCGCATCTGGTGTGACGCGCGGACCAGGATCGCCATGCCATCGGGGCTGATCGGGTCCATCCCGCGGGTGCCGCGGGTCATCGCCTCGATCTCCTCGCCGATCCAGCGCGCCTCCTCCTCGCCGTCCCAGTGGCCGATCAGGTGGACCTTCTTGCCGTCCTCGCCCTCGGTCCAGAGCGTCTTGCCCAGCCGGCCCTTGTTGCCCGCGATGACGCCCGAGGCGGCGGCGAGGATATGGCCGGTGGAGCGATAGTTCTGCTCCAGCCGGAGCACCTGCGCGCCCGGGAAATCCTTTTCGAACCGCAGGATGTTGCCCACCTCGGCGCCGCGCCAGCCGTAGATCGACTGGTCGTCGTCGCCCACCACGCAGATGTTGGAATGCCCGGCGGCCAGCAGGCGCAGCCAGAGATACTGGGCGACGTTGGTGTCCTGGTATTCGTCCACCAGGATGTAGCGGAACCAGCGCTGGTACTGCTGCAGCAGGTCGGTGTGGGCCTGGAAGATGGCGATCATGTGCAGCAGGAGGTCGCCGAAATCGACGGCGTTCAGCTCCCGCAGGCGTTGCTGGTATTGCGCGTAGAGGTCGATGCCCCGCCGGTTGAAGGCGCCGGCATCGGCCGCCGGCACCTTGTCGGGGGTCAGCGCGCGGTTCTTCCAACCGTCGATGATCCCGGCCAGCTGCCGGGCGGGCCAGCGTTTCTCGTCGATCTCCTCGGCGAGGATCAGCTGCTTCATCAGCCGGACCTGGTCGTCGGTGTCGAGGATGGTGAAGTTCGACTTGAGCCCCGCCAGCTCCGCATGACGGCGCAACAGCTTGACGCAGATCGCGTGGAAGGTGCCGAGCCAGGGCATCCCCTCGACCGGCTGGCGCATCAGGGCCGCGACCCGCAGCTTCATCTCGCGCGCGGCCTTGTTGGTGAAGGTCACGGCGAGGATCTCGTTCGGCCGCGCGGTGCCGGTCTGCAGCAGGTGGGCGATGCGGGCGGTCAGGGCGCGGGTCTTGCCGGTGCCGGCCCCGGCCAGCATTAGGACCGGCCCCTCCAGCGCCTCGACCGCGGCGCGCTGCGCGGGGTTCAGCCCGTCGAGATGCGGCATCGGCCGCGCGGCCATCGCCCGCGCGGACAGGGACTGGGAGGACGCGGCCTCGAAGGCGTCGGAGTCGTCGAAACTGCTCATGCGGCAAGGATAGTGCGGAACGCCGCGGCTTTAAAGGTTTGTTCGCAGAATGTTCCGTCCGCGCCCGGCGGCGGGCCGGGTCTGCGTATTTGTGGGAAAGATGAAGGGGATGCGGTCGGCGGGGTCTGGACAAGGCGCGCGTCCCACGGCTTGCTGCGCGCCATGGACCTGCACAGCCGCTACCCCGCCCTCTCCGACCTCAAGGCCCGCGCGCGCCGGCGCATCCCGCATTTCGTGTGGGAATACCTCGACAGCGCCACCGGCGCCGAGACGGTCACGACACGCAACCGCGCCGCGCTCGACGAGGTGCTGTTCCGGCCCGCGGCGCTGCGGGGCGAGGTGAAGGCGGACCTGTCCACCACGCTTCTGGGGCGGAGCTACCCGGCGCCCTTCGGCATCGCGCCGCTGGGCATGTCGGGGCTGATCTGGCCCGAGGCCGAGCGGCACCTGGCCCGCCACGCGGCCCGGGCCGGCATTCCCTACACGGTGTCCACCGTGGCGACGCGCACGCCCGAGGACCTGAAGGGCGACATCGGCGACCAGGGCTGGTTCCAGATGTATCCGCCCCGCGACCCGGGGATGCGCACCGACATGCTGCGCCGGGCGCGCGAGGCGGGGTTCCACACGCTGGTGCTGACGGTGGACGTGCCCGCCGCCTCGCGGCGCGAGCGGCAGACGCGCGGGGGCCTCGTGCAGCCGCCGCGCCTGACGCCGCGGCTCATGGCGCAGGTGGCGCTGTGCCCGGCCTGGGCCCTGGGCATCCAGGCCACGGGGATGCCGCGGATGCGCCTGATGGACAGCTACGCCGACCAGAAGGCCACCGGCCCCCTGCCCTCCACCGCGCATGTCGGCTACCTGCTGCGCGCGGCGCCCGACTGGGACTACGTCAGGGCGCTGCGCGAGGAATGGGACGGGCCGCTGATCCTGAAGGGCGTGATGGAGGCCGAGGTGGCCGCCCGCGCCGACGCCGAGGGGGTCGACGCGATCTGGGTCTCGAACCACGCCGGGCGCCAGTTCGACGGGTCGCCGGCCAGCCTCGACGGCCTGCGCCACGTGCGCGGCGCGACGCGGCTGCCGATCCTGTTCGACAGCGGCATCGAGGGCGGGCTCGACGTGATGCGGGCGCTGGCGCTGGGGGCGAGCTTCGTGATGATGGGCCGGCCCTGGCATTTCGCGCTGGGGGCGCTGGGGCGCGAGGGCCCGGCGCACTGGCATGACATCCTGGTCAAGGACATGGCGTCGAACATGGCCCAGATCGGCGCGCAGCGGTTGTCGGACCTGCCCGAGCGGCTGGCCACGCCGGGCTGACCGGCACTCGCGCGCCGCGTGTGGGCCGGCCCGGCGCCCCGGTGCACCGTTGCATGCGAAACGGCTTGAAAAACAAGGCATCCCGCGACGACACGGCGGTTGCCCGGCGCGGTCCGCAGGCCTACACATGCTGCAACCGCGAGACGAAAGGCCCGTGACCGATGCCCGACTTCAAGAAGATCCTGATCGCAAACCGCGGCGAGATCGCCATCCGCGTCATGCGGGCCGCCAACGAGCTGGGCAAGCGCACGGTCGCGGTCTACGCGGACGAGGACAAGCTGAGCCTGCACCGCTTCAAGGCGGACGAGGCCTACAAGATCGGCGAGGGCCTCGGCCCCGTCGCGGCCTACCTGTCGATCGACGAGATCATCCGCGTCGCCAAGCAGTCGGGCGCCGACGCGATCCACCCGGGCTATGGCCTGCTGTCGGAAAACCCCGCCTTCGTGGATGCCTGCGTCAAGGCCGGGATCACCTTCATCGGCCCCAAGGCCGACACCATGCGCGCGCTGGGCGACAAGGCGAGCGCCCGGCGCGTGGCGATCGAGGCGGGCGTGCCCGTCATCCCCGCGACCGAGGTGCTGGGTGACGACATGGCCGCGATCCGGGCGCAGGCGGCCGAGATCGGCTATCCGCTGATGCTCAAGGCCAGCTGGGGCGGCGGCGGGCGCGGGATGCGGCCGATCACCTCGGAAAAGGAGCTTGAGGAAAAGGTCCGCGAGGGGCGGCGCGAGGCCGAGGCGGCCTTCGGCAACGGCGAGGGCTACCTGGAGAAGATGATCCTGCGCGCCCGCCACGTCGAGGTGCAGATCCTCGGCGACAGCCACGGCAACATCTACCACCTCTATGAACGCGACTGTTCGGTCCAGCGCCGCAACCAGAAGGTCGTGGAACGCGCCCCCGCCCCCTACCTGTCGGCCGCCCAGCGCGAGGAGATCTGCCTGCTCGGCAAGAAGATCTGCGAGCACGTGAACTACGAGTGCGCGGGCACGGTCGAGTTCCTGATGGATATGGACACGGGGAAATTCTACTTCATCGAGGTGAACCCCCGCGTGCAGGTCGAGCACACCGTGACCGAGGAGGTGACGGGCATCGACATCGTGCGCGCCCAGATCCTGATCGCGGAGGGCAAGTCGCTGGTGGAGGCCACCGGCGTCGCCTCGCAATACGACATCACGCTGGACGGCCACGCGATCCAGTGCCGGGTGACGACCGAGGACCCGGCCAACAACTTCATCCCCGACTACGGCCGCATCACCGCCTACCGGGGTGCCACCGGCATGGGCATCCGGCTCGATGGCGGCACGGCCTATTCGGGCGCGGTCATCACGCGCTACTACGATTCGCTGCTGGAAAAGGTCACGGCCTGGGCGCCGACGCCCGAGGCCGCCATCGCGCGGATGGACCGGGCCCTGCGCGAGTTCCGCATCCGGGGCGTCAGCACGAACATCGACTTCGTCATCAACCTCCTGAAGCACCCGACTTTCCTGAACTACCAGTACACGACCAAGTTCATCGACACGACGCCCGAGCTGTTCGACTTCAAGCCGCGGCGCGACCGGGCGACGCGCATCCTGACCTACATCGCCGACATCACGGTGAACGGGCACCCCGAGACCGAGGGGCGCCCCCGCCCCCGCGCCGACGTCAAGGACCCGCGCCCCCCGGCGCTCAAGGCCGAGAGGCCGGCGATGGGCACACGGCAGCTTCTGGACGAGCACGGCCCCGAGGCGGTGGCGAAGTGGATGAAGGAGCAGACCCAGCTCCTCGTCACCGACACGACCATGCGCGACGGGCACCAGTCGCTCTTGGCCACCCGGATGCGGTCGATCGACATGATCAAGGTCGCGCCCGCCTACGCCGCGAACCTGCCGCAGCTGTTCAGCGTGGAATGCTGGGGCGGGGCCACCTTCGACGTGGCCTACCGGTTCCTGCAGGAATGCCCGTGGCAGCGCCTGCGCGACATCCGCGCGGCGATGCCCAACATCATGACGCAGATGCTGCTGCGCGGGGCCAATGGCGTCGGCTACACGATCTACCCCGACAACGTGGTGCAGGCCTTCGTCAGGCAGGCGGCCGAGTCCGGCGTCGACGTGTTCCGGGTCTTCGACAGCCTGAACTGGGTCGAGAACATGCGCGTCGCCATGGACGCGGTGCTGGAGACCGGCAAGATCTGCGAGGGCACGATCTGCTACACCGGCAACATCCTCGACCCGGACCGGGCGAAGTACGACCTGAAATACTATGTCAGCATGGCCAAGGAGCTGGAGGCCGCGGGCGCGCATGTGCTCGGGCTGAAGGACATGGCGGGGCTCTTGAAACCGGCGTCCGCCGCGGTGCTGATCCCGGCGCTGAAGGATGCGGTGGACCTGCCGATCCATTTCCACACCCACGACACGGCCGGCATCGCCTGCGGCACGATCCTTGCGGCCTCGGCCGCCGGCGTCGATGCCGTGGACTGCGCGATGGACGCGCTGTCGGGGAACACGTCGCAGGCGACGCTGGGCACCATCGTCGAGGCGCTCCAGTTCACCGACCGCGACACCGGGCTCGACATCAAGGCGATCCGCGAGATCTCCGACTACTGGGAGGCCGTCCGCGCCCATTACGCGGCCTTTGAATCGGGGATGCAGGCGCCCGCGTCCGAGGTCTATTTGCACGAGATGCCGGGCGGCCAGTTCACCAACCTCAAGGCGCAGGCGCGATCCATGGGGCTGGAGGACCGCTGGCACGAGGTCGCGCAGATGTACGCCGACGTGAACCGCATGTTCGGCGACATCGTGAAGGTCACGCCGTCCTCCAAGGTGGTGGGCGACATGGCGCTGATGATGGTGAGCCAGGGCCTGACGCGGGCGGACGTGGAGAACCCCGAGAAGGAGGTCGCCTTCCCCGAGTCGGTCATCGACATGCTCCGCGGCAACCTCGGCCAGCCGCCGGGCGGCTTCCCCCCGGGCATCCTGAAGAAGGTGCTGAAGGACGAGCAGCCGATCCTCGACCGGCCTGGCAAGCATGTGCCGCCCGTCGACCTCGACAAGACCCGCGCCGAGGTGTCGGAGAAGCTCGAGGTCGAGCTCGATGGCGAGGACCTGATGGGCTACCTCATGTATCCCAAGGTGTTTTCCGACTACGCCACCCGCCACAAGACCTATGGCCCCGTCCGCACCCTGCCCACCCGCACCTTCTTCTACGGGATGGAGCCCGGCGAGCAGATCGAGGCCGAGATCGACCCCGGCAAGACGCTGGTCGTCCAGCTTCAGGCGGTGGGCGAGACCACCGACGACGGCGAGGTCAAGGTGTTCTTCGAGCTGAACGGCCAGCCCCGCACCATCCGCGTGCCGAACCGCAAGATCGCGGGCACCGCGGTGAAGCGCGCCAAGGCCGAGACCGGCAACCCCAACCACATCGGCGCGCCGATGCCGGGCGTGGTGGCCTCGGTCGCGGTGACGGCGGGGTCGAAGATCAAGACCGGCGACCTCCTTCTGACCATCGAGGCGATGAAGATGGAGACCGGCCTCCACGCCGAGCGCGACGCGACGGTCAAGGCCGTCCACGTCTCGCCCGGCGGCCAGATCGACGCCAAGGACCTGCTGATCGAGCTGGAATGACGCGCGCCCGCCCCGGGGCAGGCGCGCGTGGCCCCTATTGCAGGTTGAACTGCGCGACCGGGTCCTGAAGGTAGTAGACCGTCCAGGTGCCCGCCGTGGGCGCGCCGAGGTAGTAGAGCGTCAGCTCGCTCGGCCGAGGCTGGTCGGTCCAGCTCGACGAGATGCTCCAGCGCGTGCGCACCCCGTCGCTGGTCTCGTAGCCGAGATAGGACAGCGGCAGCCCGTCCGGCCCGACCAGCGCGAAGCTCTCGGCCTGCATGAAGGCGCGGTTCTCGCCGGCCTGCGCGTCGGTCGCGGTCGACATCAGCGGCGTCGCCGTCAGTTCCAGCCGCAGCGCCTGCCCGGCCGTGGGCACCACGCGCCCGGCCAGGTCCTGCCCGCTGATCCGGGTGGTCAGCGCGAGCGCCGGTTCGGCGCCGAAGCCCGTGACCGCCACCTGCAGCGTCTGGCCGGGGGTGACGGGCTGGGTCGGCGCCACGTTCAGGTCGATCGGCACCTGCAGCAGCGCGTCGGCCGGGCCGATGTGCACCGTCGCCGCCGTCACCCCGTCGGGCACCAGCCAGACCGCCTCGAGAAAGCCCTGCTCGGTCTCGGCCGGCCAGTCGCGCGGGCGGCGCGCGAAGATCGACGGCGAGCCGTCCTCGAACACGCCCACGTAGTCGTAACGGCCCACCGTGCGCTGCCCCTCGGCGGCGCCCGGAAGCCACAGGGTGATGTCGTTGGAACTGATCGAGATGCGGTCGACCGTCTCCGAGAAGCCCGCGTCGAAGACCATGCGGACATGGTAGAAATCGGCGCCCGGCCCGCTTTCGAGCACCAAGGGCGCGCAGCAGGACAGGCCCGCGTTGCCGTTGGGGCTGACGATCTCGTCGTAGCGCTGGACCGACACCGAAACCGGCGTCAGCAGCGACTGCGCGGCCGCGGGCAACGCGGAGCCCAGCGCCGCGAGGGTGGCGATGATCGTTGTTTTCATGGGGATTTCCTTCCTGCCAAACGATCCCGATCATGTCCCGTGTCAATCGTCCGGCATGACCCCCGCCGGGTCAAGAAAAAGGTCGAATTTCCCCCTTGCACCCCCCCGCGCTTCCGCTTAATACCCGCGTCCACAGAGCGGGTGTAGCTCAGGGGTAGAGCATTACCTTGCCAAGGTAAGGGTCGTGAGTTCGAATCTCATCACCCGCTCCAGTCGCAAAGGCCCGGGTCCTCGGACCCGGGCCTTTTCGTTTCCCGCGCTGCCGAAATCCTGTGCAGCCCGCCGCCCAGCGTGACCCGATTGCATCGCTCGGGCACCAATGCGGCCCGGGTGGCACAAGCTTGCGGGCACCACCGGAAAAATGGCGGTATCACCACACCAAAGATAGTGCACCGCCCGGCCCCGGCCGGACGATCGGGTGCGGTGACGACGGGATCGGATGGATGAGGACGACCTCCAGGCTCTGCACGCTCGCCTTCGCGGCCCTCGCCCTCGGCGGCGCGCAGGCCGCGAGCGCCCAGACCGAACCGAACCGCAGCCTGTCGGCGCAGCCCACGCTGAACTTCTACGGCCTGCCCGGCCTGATGGACATGCCCAGCGCCGGGGCCATGCCCGACGGGAACCTCGCCACCACCGTGGTCCACTTCGCCGACCAGACCCGGGGCACCCTGTCGTTCCAGGTGCTGCCGCGCGTGACGGCCACCCTGCGCTACTCGGTCATCGGCGGCTTCTTCACGCCTGATGCCTCGCCGCCGGCGCAGGAGTTCTACTTCGACCGCAGCTTCGACCTGCACTGGCTCGCGATTCCCGAGGGCGGCTGGTGGCCGGCCGTCGCGGTCGGCATCCGCGACGTGGTGGGCACCGGCATCTACGGCGGCGAATACGTGGTGGCGACCCGGCATTTCGGCGCCGACGACCAGCTGGCGGTGACGGCGGGCATCGGCTGGGGCCGGCTGGGCCAGCGCAGCCCGTTGGGCCAGCCCTTCGGCCCGCGCCCGCCGATCGACATCGGGCTCGGCGGCAACGTCGACTTCGACCAGTTCTTCCGCGGCGACGCGGCCCTGTTCGGCGGCATCGAATGGCAGGCGACCGACCGGCTGCGGGTGCAGGTGGAATATTCCTCCGACCTCTACCTCGCCGAGGCGGCGGACGGGCTCCTGAGCGTCGAAAGCCCGATCAACATCGGCGCGACCTACCGGCTCGGCCGCAACGCCACGATCGGGGCGCACTACCTTTACGGCAACACCTTCGGCCTCAGCTACAGCCTGCTGATCGACCCGCGCCGCCCGGCGGCCAATTCGCTGGTCACGGCGGCGCCGAACCCGGTCGCGCCGCGCCCGCCCCGGACCCAGCCCTACGCCACCGGCTGGACCGCCCAGCCCGACGGCCCGGCGATCCTGCGCGACAACGTCGCCCGGCTGATGGAGGAAGAGGGGCTCGACCTGCTGGGCCTGTCGCTCGACGCCGGCCGCGCCGTCATCCGGGTGCGCAACACCCGCTACCAGTTCGAGAGCATGGCGCTCGGCCGCGCGATGCGGGTGCTGTCGATCACCATGCCGCACTCGGTCGAGGTGTTCGAGGTCGTCTTCGTCGTCGAGGGGATGGACGTCAGCCGCGTCCGCATGTCCCGCTCGGACATCGAGGCGCTGGAGCACGCCCCCGACGGCGCCGCCCAGCTGCTCGCCCGCGCCGAGGTCGAGGACCCGCTGGGCGCCCGCGACCCCGAGCTGATCGAGATCCTGGAACCCGGCCGCCGCTTCACCTGGGGCGTGTCGCCCTACCTCGAGACCGCGCTGTTCGACCCCTCGGCCCCGATCCGCGCCGACGTGGGCGTGCGCGCCGAGGCGCGCTACGAATTCGGCAACGGCTTCGTCGCCGAGGGCGAGGTCCGCGCCCGTGTCGCCGGCAACCTCGACGAGCAGCGCCAGGTCGACGGCCCGGTCGCCAGCCCGACCGCCCCCTACCCGGTGCGCACCGACGCCTATCTCTACAACCGCGAAAGCGACGCGCGCGTCGAGCGCCTGACCTTCAGCCACTACGGCCGGCCGGCGCGCAACATATACAGCCGCCTGACGGTGGGCTACCTGGAACGCATGTATGCCGGGGTCTCGGGCGAACTGCTGTGGCGGCCGGTCGACAGCCGCCTCGGCCTCGGGATCGAGGTCAACCACGTCTGGCAGCGGGACTTCGACGGCGGCTTCGGCCTGCGCGACTACGACGTGACCATGGGCCATGTGTCGGCCTATTTCGACCTCGGCGGCGATTTCGAGGCGCAGGTCGATGCCGGCCGCTACCTGGCGGGCGACTACGGCGCGACCCTGCGGCTGGAGCGCGTGTTCGACAACGGCTGGCGCGTCGGGGCCTTCGCCACCTTCACCGACGTCTCCTTCGACGATTTCGGCGAGGGCAGCTTCGACAAGGGGATCACCCTGGACATCCCGCTGGGCTGGACCGCGGGCACCGCGACGCGCGAGAACGTGGCCGCCACGATCCGCCCCGTCCTGCGCGACGGGGGCGCGACGCTCAACATCGAGGGGCGGCTGAACGGCCTGGTGACCGACTACCACCGGCCCCGGTTCGAAGACACGCGAGGCATGATATGGCGCTGAGCCCCTTCCTGCGCCTGCTCGGCTGTGCCGCGCTGGCCGTGTCGCTGGCCGCCTGCGGCGACGGCCGCAGCGATCCGCTCGTGCAGGGCGTCCGCACCATCGTCGGGGCCACCGGCCTCGGCGGCGGGGCCGTCGCGGCGACGGGCCCGGCCCTGACCGCGGCGACGGTGCCGCCCGCCGTAGTGGCCCAGCTGCAGGGCCCGCTGATCCTTGTCGAGGCGACCCGCCTCGGCAGCGCCAGCCTGATGACCCGCGTCGGCCAGAACGGGCCGGACGCCACCTGGCGCAGCCCCGAGGACTGGGGCATCACCCTGGGCGCCGGGGGCCTCCTGCGGTCGACCCGCGGCCTCGGCTTCGACCTGATGGCGACCGATGTCCGGCCCGTCGCCGCCGCGCTTGCGGCCCGGCGCACGGGGCCGGTGGACCGGCTCATGGTCCGCCTCGACGGCGAGGCGCAAGAGCTGCGCGAGGTGCACAGCTGCACCCTGCGGCTGGACGGGCCCGAGCCGGTGGTGATCGCGGGCGCGAGCCGCAGCCTGACGCGGATGACCGAAACCTGCCAGGCCGGCGCGGACCGCTACGAGAACATCTACCGCCTCGACAGCGCCGGGCGGACGATCCAGTCCGACCAGTGGGTCGGCCCCGAGATCGGCCACCTGCGCATCACCCGGCTCAAGGAGTGATCCGGCCTGTCCGCAACCTGCACAACGCGCAGGCAAACGCGACATGGGCGCGGCATTTCGGACACGCTGCATGGCAGCGATGCGAGGAATTCCGCCAGCCGGGCAATCGAGCATTGATCGGACGCGGGTCCCTGCGGTATCCCTTTCCCAAGCTACTTATTGGAGGCTTCACGATGAAGAAGATTATCGGAACGACCCTGATTGCGACCCTTCTGGCAGGCACCGCTGCGACCGCGCAGCAGATCGCCCCGCTCGACACCACCGCATCGACCCAGGCGGGAACCCTGCCGATCCTGACGACGATCCCCGCGGGGGCCATCGTGGTCGGCGGCTTCGTCGTCCTCGCCGGCGTCATCATCGGCCTGGCGTCGGACGGCACCTGATCGGTCATCACCGCGACTCATGAAGGCCCGCGACGGCATCCCCGTCGCGGGCCTTTCCTCTGTTGACGATGGTCGCAGCCGGACAGATCGCCGTGATCGGAACCGTCGGCGTTCCGGCCCGCTACGGCGGGTTCGAAACCTTGGCCGAGGAACTGGTCCGCGCGGCCGCCGCCGCCGGCAAGGCGCACCGGCTGACGATCTGGTGCAGCCGCCCGCAGACCTCCGCGCCGCACCCCGACAGCTTTCTCGGCGCCCGGCTGCGCTACCTGCCCCTCAAGGCCAACGGCCCCCAGTCGATCCCCTACGACGCCCTGTCGCTGATGCAGGCCGCCCGCAGCGGCCACGCCGCGGCCCTGGTCCTCGGTGTGTCCGGCGCCTCGGCCCTGCCGCTGATCCGCGCCACGACGCGGCTGCGAATCGTCACCCACCTCGACGGGATCGAGTGGCGGCGGCCGAAATGGGGCCGCCTCGCCCGCGGCGTTCTGCGCGGGTCCGAGGCGCTGGCGGCGCGCTGGTCGCACGAGGTCATCGCCGACAACCCCGAGATCGCCCGCCATGTCCGCGACCGCTACGGCCGCGAGACGCTGGCCATCACCTACGGGCACGAGGCGGCCCGCAGCACGCCGCCCGCCGACATCTCGGACCTCGGTCTGCCCCGGGGCGGTTATGCGCTGTCGATCGCCCGGGCCGAGCCCGAGAACAACCTCGCCCTGATCCTGCGAACCTTCGCCGCCCGCCCGCCGCGCCCGCCGCTGGTGGTGATGGCGAACTGGGGCGCGACGGCGCACGGCCGCGACCTGCGCCAGCGTTACGCCGGCCACCCGCACCTGCACCTTCTCGAGGCCGAGTACGACCCCGGCCGCCTGCGCGCCATCCGTGACGGCGCCACGCTTTATGTCCACGGCCATTCCGCCGGCGGCACCAACCCCACGCTGGTCGAGATCATGGGCTTCGCGATCCCCGTCGCCGCCTTCGACTGCCCCTTCAACCGGGCCACGACCGACAACGCGGCGGCCTATTTCGACAGCGCCGACAGCCTCGACGCCCTCGTCCCCGTGCTGACCGACCCGCGCCTGGCCCACGGCATGGGCGCCGAACTGGCCGCCATCGCCCGCCGGCGCTACCGCTGGCGCGATGTCACACAGGCCTATTTCGACCTGCTCGGCCTTTAGCCCGCCCTTTCCCCGCCCGATTCCCGCGTCTATAGGGTCGTCCGAGACAGACGGAGGCCGCCATGCGCACTGCCCGGATCACCCGCACCACCGCCGAGACCGACATCTCCGTGTCGGTCGCCCTCGACGGCACGGGCCGCTACGACAACAAGACCGGCGTCGGCTTCTTCGACCACATGCTCGACCAGCTGGCCCGCCACGCGCTGATCGACCTCGAGGTGCGCTGCACCGGCGACCTGCACATCGACGATCACCACACGGTCGAGGATGTCGGCATCGCGCTCGGCCAGGCGCTGACCAAGGCACTGGGCGACAAGCGCGGCATCCGGCGCTACGGCAGCTTCCACCTCGCCATGGACGACGCGCTGCTGCGCGCGGCACTCGACCTGTCGGGGCGGCCCTATCTCGTGTGGGACGTCGACTTCCCCACCCAGAAGATCGGCAGCTTCGACACCGAGCTGGTGCGCGAGTTCTTCCAGGCGCTGTCGACCCATGGCGGCATCACGCTTCACGTCACGAAACTGGCCGGGATCAACAGCCACCACATCGCCGAGGCCGCGTTCAAGGCCGTCGCCCGCGCGCTCCGCGAGGCGGTGGAGCCCGACCCGCGCCGCGCCGACGCGATCCCCTCGACCAAGGGCAGCCTGTAACCCCATGGCGACTGTCCTGATCGACTACGATTCGGGGAACCTGCACTCGGCGGAAAAGGCGTTCCAGCGCATGGCCGCCGAGGCCGGGGCAGGCCCCGTCACCGTCACCGCCGACCCCGACGCGGTGGCGCGCGCCAGCCGCATCGTGCTGCCGGGCGACGGCGCCTTCCCGGCCTGCCGCCGCGGGCTGCAGGCCATAGACGGGCTGGAACAGGCCATCGTCGAGGCGGTGGAGATCCGCGGCGTGCCCTTCCTCGGCATCTGCGTCGGGATGCAGATGCTGGCAACTTGGGGCCGCGAATACGAGGACGTGGCGGGGTTCGGCTGGATCCCCGGCGAGGTGCTGCGCATCACGCCGTCCGACCCGGGCCTCAAGGTGCCGCACATGGGCTGGAACGACCTGGTGATCGACCGCCCGCACCCGGTGCTGGACGGGATCGAGACCGGCGACCACGCCTATTTCGTGCATTCCTACGCGATGACGGTGGCGGACCCCGCGCATCTGCTGGCCCACGCCGATTACGGCGGGCCGGTCACGGCCATCGTCGGCCGGGACAACGTGGTCGGCACCCAGTTCCACCCGGAAAAAAGCCAGCGCGCGGGCCTGCGCCTGATCGCCAACTTCCTCGGCTGGCGGCCCTGAGCGCACCGGCATGGAAAAAGGGGCGCCCCTGCGGACGCCCCTTCCCTTGTCATCGATCCTGGCCGGCGCGGCTCAGTTCTGGCGCTGCCAGACCCCGCCTTCGCGGCAGACCGCGCCGCCCATGACGCAGCCCGACACCGACAGCTGGTTGCCCGACAGCTGCAGCCGCGAGCGGTACTCGCGCCCGCGGTCGGGCGAATACAGCATCCCGCGGTACTGGCCCGCCTCGCCGGTCGGGTTGGTGTCCCAGACGATCTGACGGCCGACGTTCTCGGACTGCATCACCGCCCCCGAGGCGTCGAAGGCCTGCACCAGCGTGCCGCAGAGCGACTGGCCACACTGGGTAATCCGAATGATGCCGGTGTTGCCGTTGTCGTCGGGCGCGGTGCGCCAGTCGCCGATCAGGTTGTCGGCCATCGCCGCACCGCCCATCGCCATCAGGGCCACCGCAGCAAGCAGGAAGTTCCGCATGACTCATCTCCTCCCATGAGTGATGCGGCGATCTAGCCGCTGTGCCCCCGGGGCTGTCCAGTGTGACGTTACGCCAGATCGCGGGCGCACAGGCCCGCGCGCGCCCTTGCCCCCGCGCGGCCAGCGGGGCAAAAGCGCGCCGACCCCAGCGAAAGGACCGGCCATGATCCTGTACCCCGCCATCGACCTCAAGGACGGCCAGGCCGTCCGGCTGCTCCGCGGCGAGATGGACAAGGCCACCGTGTTCAACACCGACCCCGCCGCGCAGGCCCGCGCCTTCCAGGACGCGGGCTGCCAGTGGCTCCACCTCGTCGACCTGAACGGCGCCTTCGCGGGCCAGCCGGTGAACGGCGCCGCGGTCGAGGCGATCCTGGCGGCCACCTCCGTCCCCGCCCAGCTCGGCGGCGGCATCCGCGACATGGCCACCATCGAGGGCTGGCTGACCAAGGGCATCGCGCGCGTCATCCTGGGCACCGTGGCGGTGGAGAACCCCGCGCTGGTGCGGCAGGCCGCCGCCGCCTTCCCCGGGCAGGTCGCCGTCGGAATCGACGCCCGCAAGGGCCGCGTCGCCACCAAGGGCTGGGCCGAGGAAACCGACGTCATGGTCACCGACCTCGCGGCTGCGTTCGAGGACGCGGGCGTCGCCGCCATCATCTACACCGACATCGACCGCGACGGCGCGATGGGGGGGCCGAACGTGGCCGCCACCGCCGATCTCGCGCGGGCGACGTCGATCCCGGTGATCGCCTCGGGCGGCGTGTCGTCGCTGGCCGACCTCGTCGCGCTGCGCGACACCGGCGTGATCGCCGGCGCGATCTCGGGCCGGGCGCTCTACGACGGCGCGCTCGACCTGGCCGAGGCCCTGAACGCGCTGGCCTGACCCCTTCATCTTTCCCCAAATACGCAGGCTGAACGCCGGCCTTCCCTCACCCCCGCCAATCGGCTAGGCCAGACCCATGCTCAAGACCCGCATCATCCCCTGCCTCGACGTCGCCGACGGCCGCGTGGTCAAGGGCGTGAACTTCGTCGACCTCGTCGACGCCGGCGACCCGGTGGAACAGGCCCGCGCCTACGACGCCGCGGGGGCCGACGAGCTGTGCTTTCTCGACATCCACGCGACCCACGAGAACCGCGGCACGATGTACGACCTTGCCACCCGCACCGCGGAACAGTGCTTCATGCCGCTGACCATCGGCGGGGGCGTGCGCACGGTCGAGGACGTGCGCAACCTGCTGCTGGCCGGCGCCGACAAGGTCAGCTTCAACTCCGCCGCCGTGGCCGACCCCGACGTGGTGGCCCGCGCCGCCGACAAGTTCGGCAGCCAGTGCATCGTGGTGGCCATCGATGCCAAGACCGTCGCGCCCGGCCGGTGGGAGATCTTCACCCACGGCGGCCGCCGCCCCACCGGCATCGACGCGGTGGACTTCGCCCGGACCGTGGTCGCCAAGGGCGCGGGCGAGATCCTGCTGACCTCGATGGACCGCGACGGCACCAAGCAGGGCTTCAACATCCCGCTCACCCGCGCCATCGCCGACGCCGTGCCGGTGCCGGTGATCGCCAGCGGCGGGGTCGGCACGCTCGACCATCTCGTTGAGGGCGTGATCGAGGGCCATGCGAGCGCGGTCCTCGCCGCCTCGATCTTCCATTTCGGCACCTATTCCATCGCCGAGGCCAAGGCCCACATGGCCGCCGCCGGCATCCCCGTGAGGCTGACATGAGCGAGGACAGGCTGCTGCGGCTCGCCGCCACGATCGAGGCGCGCAAGGGCGCGGACCCCGAGTCGTCCTGGACCGCGAAGCTGCTTGCCAAGGGCCCCGCGAAGGCCGCCGAGAAATTCGGCGAGGAGGCGATCGAGGCGATCATCGAGGCCGCCCGCGGCGACCGCGAGAAGCTGACCGCCGAGGCCGCCGACGTGCTTTACCATTTCCTCGTCATGCTGGCCGCGCGCGACGTGGCGCTGGCCGACGTCTACGCCGAGCTCGACCGCCGCGAGGGCCGTTCGGGGATCGAGGAAAAGGCCAGCCGCTAGGGCGCCGCGCTCTCCGCCGCCTCGGCCTCCAGCCGCGCCACCTCGCGCTGCAGGTCGAGCCAGCGCCGGGTGGTCGCGGCGAGCTGCTCCAGCCGCCGCTCGGCCAGCGCCTCGGCCGCGGCCCCCGCCTCCACGCTGTCGGCCAGCGCCGCCTCGACCCCAAACAGCCGGGCCTCGGCCTCGGCCAGCCGCGTGGCCAGCGCCGCTACCTCGGCCTCGGCCGCCGCGCGGGCGTCGCGTTCGGCGGACAGGTCGCGCGCCATCGCGTCGGTCACCAGCGGCGCCTCGGGCCAGACGGCGCCCAGCGCGGCGGACAGGCGGGTGAACGCCGGCGCCGAGGTCAGCGCCCAGACCAGCAGGCCCAGCGTGGCCGCGAACATCACGAGGAAAAAGGATCGCCACAGCCGCCGCCCGATCCAGCGGATCAGCGAGGCCGAGGCCAGAACCGAGGTGCTGCGCCGGTCGCGGGCTGCCATCGTGCTGTCTCCGTCTCAGAGTTTCGAGGAAATGATGCCGGTGGCGAAGCCGCCCATCCTGAGTTCGCCGAACAGGCGCTGGTACTCGATCTTGGGGCAGCGGTTATGGATCACCGTCAGCCCTGCCGCCTCGGCCCGGGCCGCGGCCTCGGGGTGGGTCACGCCGATCTGCATCCAGATCACCTTGGGGCGCGGCTCCATCGCCAGCGCCTCGTCGACGATGGCGGGCACCGCCTCGGGGCGGCGGAAGATGTCGACCACGTCCACGGGTTCGTCGATGTCGGACAGCCGCGCGCGGACCTCCACCCCCCAGAGCCGTTCGCCGGCATGGCCGGGGTTCACCGGGATCACCCGGTAGCCCTTGAGCCCGAGGTAGCGGCCCACGTAATGGCTGGGGCGCACCGGGTTCGGGGACACGCCGATGCAGGCGAACACGCGGGATCGCTTGAGGATGTCGCGCAGGAGATCGTCGGGATAGGTCTCGGTCATGCCCCCCTGATAGCACGAAGAAAAAGCGCCCGCAGCTATGTCAGCGCGGGCGCAAGTCACGGAACGAGGGACAGTGATGGACGTGTGGTGTTCCGAACCACAACGTCATGAGTGACATATGGGTCGCAGTCCGCGGTGTTTAAGGGTTGTCCACAAAAACGTGATCACGGGGCGGCCCTCAGCCGAGGATCGCGGGCCAGTTCGCCTCGCCCGCCGCGATGACGCCGGGCAGTTCGGCCAGCCACAGCTCGCGGGCGCGCAGGCTGGCGTTCAGGAACAGCCGCCCGTCGTGCACCGACCACGCCTCGGGGATCGTCGGCGCAAGGTAGCCGCGCGAGGCGGCAAAGGCGCAGTAGCCGCCGAAGGCCGGGGCAAAGCGCGCCGGATCGGCGGCAAAGGCGTCGCGGTTGGCGGCACCGGCGAAAACCCAGGTCGCGCCGTCCCAGTCGTGGGACCAGTCGCGCAGGCCCGGCACCGGGCCGTTGCCGTCGAAATAGGCGACGGGGTCGATGCCGTTGATGGCGAGGCCGCCGCGCTGGAACACGCGCGGTTCGGCGGCGCGGGCGGCGCGCGGCAGGGCCAGGGTTGCGGGGGCGAGGGCCAGCAGGCCAAGCGCGGTGCGGCGGGGGATCATGGCGGCGTCTCCGGTTGGGTCACGCGCCGAGGATGCCCCGCGCCCGCCGCCCGCGACAGCCCCGCCACGCAAGCGTGACCGCCCGTGAGCGCGGCGTCAGTCGAAGATGTCCTCGATCAGGTCCACCGCCTCCTCCAGCGCGCGGCGCCAGAGCGGTTTGCGCCGCTTGACCGGCCGGCGCTGGCGCGGGTCGTCCACCGGCATCGGCGGCAGCGGCCCGCCATGGGGCGCGGGCGCGCGCGGGCTGCGCTTGACCGGGTGCGCGGGGTCCGGCGGCTTCAGCCATTTCATCTCGTGGAGCGGCGCCCCGCAGGACCCGCAGGCCAGCTCGTGCCCGCCCCGCGCGGTCAGCCGCAGCGCCTGTCGGCGCCCGCAATAGGAGCAGGTGGCGATCTTGGTATCGGGCATGGGCAATCCGGTCCGTCAGGGGCGTGTGACCGCATATAGGGACACCGCCGCCGCATTCGAGACGTTGAGGGAGCCAAAGGCCCCCGCCGCCGGGATGCGGACGAGATGGTCGCACAGCTCCCGCGTGCGCTCGCGCAGGCCCGGCCCCTCGGCCCCCAGCACCAGCGCGACGGGGTGCTGGACGTAGCGCGCGGCGGTCTCGCCGATCTCGGCGTCGCCCGCGCCGTCGAGCCCGAGGCAGACGTAGCCCATCGCCTTCAGCGTCTCCATCGCGTTGCCGAGGTTCGGCACCCGCAGGTAGGGCTGCCGTTCCAGCGCGCCCGAGGCGGTCTTGGCCAGCGCGCCGGTCTCGGGCGCGGAATGGCGCGCGGGCGCGATCACGGCGCGGGCGCCGAACACCTCGGCCGAACGCAGGATGGCGCCCACGTTGTGCGGGTCGCTGACCCGGTCGAGCAGCACCAGCCGCGGCGCGCCCTGCCCCGGCTCGGCCAGATCCTCGAGCCGCCCCCAGTCGAGCGGCCGCACCTCGAGCGCCGCGCCCTGGTGGACCGACCCGGGGTCGAGCGGCGCGGGGAACTTGCGCGGGTCGGCGATCTCGGGCTCGATCCCGGCCGCGGCGATGGCGTCGGCCAGCTTGTCGGCGGCGTTGCGGGTGACGACGAGGTTCAGCCGCTCGCGCGCGGGGTTCACCAGCGCGTCGCGCACCGCGTGCAGGCCGAACAGCCACAGCGTCTCGGAGGCCGCCGCGCGGCGCTCGCGTTCCTTGTCGATCACCCAGGCCGGTTTCTTCGCCACGATCCGCGCTCCCGTCTTGCCCGTCCGGGTTACGCGGGGCGGTGGCGAATGCCAAGTGGTCCCCGCGTTTTCCGGTTGACGCCCCCCGCCCGCCTGATTATCCGTCCCCTCGCGTCGGGCGACGAGCTGCAAGGTGCGGCAGCGGACTGTAACTCCGCCGGGGAGACCCATGCCTGGTTCGATTCCAGGGTCGCCCACCACTCCCCCCTCCCCATCAGGACACGGCCCCTTGGCACTGGCGCGGCGCGCCCGGCGCGGCTAGTCTGCGGGCCAAGAGCCGAGGGCAGAGCCGAGCAGCACATGGCCGCAGCAGACACATCCCGCCGCCCCCCGTTCCACGTGATGATCGTGGCGCAGGCCGGCCGGCTGACCTACGAGGCCCTGCTGTTCGCCGCCGCGTTCCGGCACACCAACCCGGCCTTTCCCGGCCGCCTGATCGTCGCCGAGCCGCAGCCCGGGGCCCGCTGGCCGGGCGACCCGCGCATCGCCGATGCGGACGCCCGCGCGCTGCTGACGGATGCCTTCGGCGCCGAGATCCTGCCCTTCGAGTCGCGCCATTTCGGCGCCAGCTACCCCTACGGCAACAAGATCGAGGCGCTGGCCGCCCTGCCCGAAGGCGAGCCCTTCGTGTTCTTCGACACCGACACGGTGATCACCGGCGATCTGACCGAGGTGCCCTTCGACTTCGACCGGCCCTCGGCCAGCCTGCGGGTGGAGGCGACCTGGCCCGAGATCCAGCTTTACGGGCCGGGCTACACGCAGACGTGGAAATCGCTCTACGACCGGTTCGGCCTCGATTTCGAGGCCTCGCTCGACACCGCCTGGCCCGAGGAATACTGGCGCCGCTACCTCTATTTCAACGCGGGCTTCTTCTACTACCGCGACCCGGCCGAATTCGGCCGCCGCTTTGCCGAGTATGCCGTCTCGATCCGCGACGACCCGCCGCCGGAACTGGTGTGCCAGTCGCTCGACCCCTGGCTCGACCAGGTGGCGCTGCCGCTGGTGATCCACGCGCTGGGGGGCGGACGCGACGCGCTGCCGGCGGGCTGGCTCGACGGGTCGCACAGCTGCCACTACCGCGTGCTGCCTCTGGCCTACGCGCGCGAACCGCAGCGGGTCATCGACCTGATGGAGGAAGTGACCGCGCCGAACCGGATCAAGCGGGTGCTCAAGGCCTACGAGCCGATGAAGCGCATGATCTACCAGGGCAAGGGCCAGAAGGCGCGGGCGCTGTTCGACCGCGAGGCCCTGCCGCGCAAGGAACAGGTCATCCGCAACACGCTGAAGCGCGAAAAGCTCTGGCTGCGCTGACCAAGGCAGGGACCGCGCCGGCAGGGCGCGCAAGGGAGGACAGGACATGACGGCATGGGCCCGCGGCACGACCCCGGAAGGGGCGACGATCACCGGGGTGATCGAGGGCGACCACCTGCACCCGCGGGCGAGGCTGGGCGCCGACGCCGCGGCGGGCGCGCCGGTGCCGCTGTCGGACGTGACGCTCCTGCCGCCGGTCGCGCCGGGCAAGTTCATCGGCCTGTGGAACAACTTCAGGGCCGCCGCCGACAAGGCCGGCAACGCCTACCCGACGCACCCGCTGTGGTTCCTCAAGGCCGACACCTCGCTCGCCGGCCCCGGCGCCACCGTGACCCTGCCCGAAAGCGCGGGCCGCGTGGTGTTCGAGGGGGAACTGGGCATCGTCATCGGCGCCCGGATCAGGGACGCCTCGCCGGAGGAGGCCGCCGCCGCCATCCTCGGCTACACCTGCGTGAATGATTTCACCTCGCTCGACGTGCTGAACGCCGAGCCGAGCTTTGCCCAGTGGACGCGGGCGAAAAGCTTTGACGGCTTCGGCGTGGTCGGCCCGGTCATCGCCACCGGCCTCGACTGGCGCGAGCTGACCGTCCGGGTGCTGGTCGACGGGCGCGAGCGGCAATCCTACCCGGCGGCCGACATGATCCTCGACCCCGCGACGGTGGTCAGCCTGTTGTCGCGCGACATGACGCTGAACCCGGGCGACCTGATCGCCTGCGGCACCTCGCTGGGCGCGCGGCCGGTCAAGGCCGGGCAGGTGGTGGAGGTCGTCATCGACGGCATCGGCGGGGTGGCGGTGACGCTGGCCTGAGCCCAAACGCGAACGGCCCCGCCCAAGGGCGAGGCCGTCGATCCTTTCCGGCGACGCGCCCGGTCACCCGGCGGTGGCCGGGCCTTCCTTCTTGCGCTCGGCGTAGATCATCAGCGGCTGCGCCTCGGAGGCCACGGCCTCCTCGTTCACCACCACCTCTTCGACGCCGTCGGTGCTGGGCAGCTCGAACATGGTGTTCAGGAGGATGTCCTCCATGATCGAGCGCAGGCCGCGCGCGCCGGTCTTGCGGGCGATGGCGCGCTTGGCGATCGCCTTGAGGGCGTCGTCGGTGAACTTGAGCTTCACGTCCTCCAGCTCGAACAGGCGCTGGTACTGCTTGACCAGCGCGTTCTTGGGCTGGGTCAGGATGGTGACCAGCGCCGCCTCGTCGAGATCCTCGAGCGTGGCGATGACGGGCAGGCGGCCGACGAATTCGGGGATCAGGCCGAACTTCAGCAGGTCCTCGGGCTCGAGTTCCTTGAAGTATTCGCCGGGCGTCTTGTCCTTGGGGTCGCGCACGTCGGCGCCGAAGCCCATCGCGCTGCCCTTGCCGCGCTGCGCGATGATCTTGTCGAGGCCGGCGAAGGCGCCGCCGCAGATGAACAGGATGTTGGTCGTGTCCACCTGCAGGAATTCCTGCTGCGGATGCTTGCGCCCGCCCTGCGGCGGCACCGAGGCGACGGTGCCCTCCATGATCTTCAGCAGCGCCTGCTGCACGCCCTCGCCCGACACGTCGCGGGTGATGGACGGGTTGTCCGACTTGCGGGTGATCTTGTCGACCTCGTCGATGTAGACGATGCCGCGCTGCGCCCGCTCGACGTTGTATTCCGAGGCCTGCAGCAGCTTGAGAATGATGTTCTCGACGTCCTCGCCCACGTAGCCCGCTTCGGTCAGCGTGGTGGCGTCGGCCATGGTGAAGGGCACGTCGAGGATGCGCGCCAGCGTCTGCGCCAGAAGCGTCTTGCCGCAGCCGGTGGGGCCGATCAGCAGGATGTTCGACTTCGACAGCTCGATGTCGGTCTTGCCGCTGTGGTTCAGCCGCTTGTAGTGGTTGTGGACGGCGACCGACAGCACGCGCTTGGCGTGGCGCTGGCCGATCACGTAGTCGTCGAGCACGTCGCAGATTTCCTGCGGGGTCGGCACGCCGCTGGAGGACTTGAGGCCGGAGGTCTTGGTTTCCTCGCGGATGATGTCCATGCACAGCTCGACGCACTCGTCGCAGATGAACACCGTGGGACCGGCGATCAGCTTGCGCACCTCGTGCTGGCTCTTGCCGCAGAACGAGCAGTAGAGCGTGTTCTTCGAGTCGCCGGATGAATTCGCCATGTCGTCCACCTTACCGGGTCTTGCGGGCCATGCCGGCCCCGGCCCGGGCGCATCCCGGACCGCGGATTTCCGAAAGCCTAGAACAGGCCACCGGTCACCACAACGTCAAATTCCCCGCGGGCACCCCGCGGGCACGGGACCGTGAAGGCGGCCTCAGGCGCCACTGGCGGCGGCGGCGCGGCTGGTCACGATCTCGTCGATGTGACCCCACTCCAGCGCCTCCTCGGGCGTCATCCACTTGTCGCGGTCGAGCGCCTGCTGGACGGTCTCGTAATCCTGCCCCGTGTGGCGCATGTAGAGCTGGTAGAAGCGCTCCCGCGTCTGCTCGATGTGGCGCGACTGGATCAGGATGTCGGCCGCGGTGCCCTGGCTGCCGCCCGAGGGCTGGTGCACCAGAAACTCCGAGTTCGGCAGCGAGAAGCGCATCCCCTTTTCGCCGCCCAGCGCGATCACCGAGCCCATCGAGGCCGCCAGCCCGCAGACCAGCGTCGAGACCTTGGGTTTGATGTACTGCATCGTGTCGTAGATGCTCATCCCCGCGATCACCGACCCGCCGGGCGAGTTGATGTACATCGAGATTTCCTTGGACGGGTTTTCGGCCTCGAGGTGCAGCAGCTGCGCCACGATCAGGCTCGACATGCCGTCGTGGACGGGGCCGTTCACGAAGATGATCCGCTCCTTCAGGAGCCGCGAAAAGATGTCGTAGGCCCGTTCGCCGCGGCTGGTCTGTTCGACCACCATCGGCACGAGCGTGTTCATGTAGAGATCGACGGGGTCTTTCATGGCGGCCTGCCTCGCATGCGATATGGCGTCGTTGTCCCCGAGTCTTAGTGGTGGGTCCGGGGGGCCGCAAGGGCAGGCGGCCATTTCCGTGGACAGCGCGCCGCGGCCCCCTAGCTCCCGCGCCATGACCGGATCGCCCCTGCCCCCCGCCACCCGCACCGAGGCGCTGAGCCGCCTCGCCCGCTTCCTGCCCCATGCCGGGCGCGACTATGCCGCGCGCCGCAACCACGACCTGCCGGGGCACCCGCATGTCTCGGGCCTGTCGCCGTTCCTGCGCCACCGGCTGCTGACCGAGGCCGAGGTGCTTGAGGCCGTCCTCGGCCGCCATTCCCTGCAGGCCGCCGAGAAATTCGTGCAGGAGGTGGTCTGGCGCACCTACTGGAAGGGCTGGCTGGAGCTGCGGCCCGCGGTCTGGTCGGACTACCGCGACGGGCTCGACCGGGCGCTGTCGGACGGGCGGATGGCCGACCGCCTCGCCGCCGCCGAGGCCGGCGCGACCGGGATCGACGGGTTCGACGCCTGGATCGCGGAGCTGGTCGAGACCGGCTACCTGCACAACCACGCCCGCATGTGGCTGGCCTCGATCTGGATCTTCACCCTGCGCCTGCCGTGGGAGGCGGGGGCCGATTTCTTCCTGCGCCACCTGCTCGACGGCGACCCCGCGTCGAACACCCTGTCGTGGCGCTGGGTCGCGGGGCTGCAGACGCCGGGCAAGCACTACCTCGCGCGCGCCGACAACATCGCGCGCTACACCGACGGGCGGTTCTCGCCCAAGGGCCTATTCACCGACGCCGCGCCGCTGTCCGGCCCGCCGCACCCGCCCCGGGGCCCGGTGCCCGGGGGCGATACCCCCGCGCCGGGGATGCGGACCGGCATCCTGTTGACCGAGGAAGACCTTGCGCCCGGGTTCCTCCTGCCGCTGCCGGGGCCGGCGCCGGTGGGCCATGCCGTGCTCCTGTCCGCCGCCGGCCGGTCGCCGCGGCCCGTGGCCGAGGGCGTTCTGGGCTTCACGGCCGCGGCGGCGCGCGACGCGGCGGACCGCTGGGCCGACCGGCTGGGCCCGCGTGGGCCGGTGGCCGACGACCCCGCGGCCGTCGTCGACTGGGCCGTGGCGGAGGGCATCGACCAGATCGTCACGCCCTACGCCCCGGTCGGCCCGGCGGCCACGGCGCTTGCCCGGCTCGACCGGCGGCTGTCCCGCGAGGGCATCCGGCTCGTGCGCGTGCTGCGCGACTACGACCGCACCGCCTGGCCCCACGCCACCCACGGGTTCTTTCGCTTCAAGGAGCGGATACCGGAGATCGTGGCGGGGCTTCAGGCCGAGCGGTGACGTTGGCTATTTGAAAGATATTTCTGAATAGATTTTCAAAATCGAACCTTCTTGGCGCGAAAATGAAAATCAGGACTCCACCCTGTAGCGCTGCATGTCCCGCAGCAGCGCGATGACCCCCTCGGTCTGCGCCGCAAGGTCCGCCTCGCCCAGCTCCGCGCTGGCTGAGGACGCGTCGCCCACCGTGCCCTTGGGGTTCAGGTCATTCGCAAGCCAGCCGAGGTTGGCCTCGGCCATGTGGTAGCCCAGCTTGGCCGACCCCTGCCGCAGCGCCGTCTGGCGGCTCTGGAAATCCTCGGCCAGCTCCGACCGCACCAGGTCGGGCCGGGCTGCCAGCATCATCGACGTCTCCGACAGCCCGCCGTGGATGTCCACCATCGGCCCTTCGGGATAGTTGTAGACCCGCGCCCCGCCCAGCCGCGTCCACGCGGTGGTGGCGACCGCCATGCGCAGGGTCTGGCGCAGCTCGCGCGCGACGATCTCCATCGGCGCGACATTGCCGCCGTGGCTGGTGACGATGACCATCTTGCGCAGCCCGGCGCGCGCGACGCTCTGCCCGATCTCCAGCCAGACCTTGATCGCCGTCTCCCAGGTCAGGGTCAAAGTACCGGGGAATTCAATATGTTCGTTCGACTTGCACACCTGCTGCACCGGCAGGAAGGTCGCCGGCAGGTCGGCCGGCAGCGCCGCCACCACCCGCGCGACCATCGCCTCGGCCAGAAGCGAATCCACCCCCACGGGCAGGTGCGGGCCATGCTGCTCGATCGCCGCGATGGGCAGGACGGCGATCCACTCCGAGGTGTCGCTGTCGGCGAACTCGCGCGTCGTCATCTCGCGCCAGTGCGGGCGGGGCAGGGTCATGGGCGTCTCCGTTTTGCCCCAGCTAGGCGCGACCGGCGCGCGCTGTCCACCGGGAACGTCGCCGGCCCGCACCCCGTGCATCGCGGCGCCCGAAATCCGGGCAGGGCGTCACCCCAGCGCCTCCAGCCCGGCCTCGGCGTAGAGCGGCACCAACGCGCCGAGCTGCAGCCCGCGCTCTGGGTCCGACGCGTTGCCGTCGAGCGCGCGCTTCTTCACGCCCTGCAGGATCGCCGCCATGCGGAAGAAGCAGAACGCGACGTAGAAGCCGAAATTCTCTATGCGGTCCAGACCCATGCGCGCGCAGTAGCCGGCCACGAACTCGGCATCCGTGGGCAGCCCCGCCGCCGCGCGGTCCACCCCCTTCAGGCCCCGTCCCTGCGCGCCCGGCGGCATCTGCCACTGCATGACGACCGCCGCGAGATCGGCGAAGGGGTGGCCGATGGTGCTGAGCTCCCAATCCAGCACCGCGACGATCCGGGGGGCGTCGGGCGCATACAGCAGGTTGTCGATCCGGTAGTCGCCATGCACCAGCGTCGCGCGCCCGTCATCCTCGGGGCAGGCCGCGTCGAGCGCGGCCATCAGCCGGTCCATCGCCGGGATCGCCCCGGTCTCGGTCGCGCGGTATTGCTGCGACCAGCGGTCGATCTGGCGCCGGTAGTAGTTGCCGCGCGGGCCGTAGTCGGCGAGGCCCGTGGCGGTCAGGTCAATTTTATGGATGGCTGCAAGAACGCGCCCCATCTCGTTGATGCAGGCCGATCTTTCCGCCTGCGGCACCTCCGGCAGCCGGGGGTCGTCGAAGCTCCGCCCCCGCACCCGCGCCATCAGGTAGAAGGCCGAGCCGATGACCGCGTCGTCCTCGCAGAGCGCCACCATTCGCGCCACCGGCACCTCGGACCCCGCCAGCGCCCGCTGCACCCGGAACTCCCGCTCGACCGCATGGGCCGATTTCAGGAGCTTGCCGGGCGGCTTGCGGCGGAGCACCCATTCCTGCGCCCCGTCGGTCAGAAGATAGGTGGGGTTCGACTGCCCGCCCGCGAATTTTTCGGCCGTCAGAGGGGCTTGCAGGTCGATCCCCTGCCCCGCCATCCAACCGGCCACGGCCTGAAGATCGAGGCTCATCGCGCCGCGTTGGAATACTTGCGCAGCTCCGCCCGCGCCACCTGCCGCCGGTGCACGGCGTCCGGCCCATCGGCCAGCCGCAGCGTCCGCAAATCGGCGTAAAGCGCCGCCAGCGGCGTGTCCTGGCTGAGGCCCGTCGCGCCATGCATCTGCATCGCCTCGTCCACCACCTTGAGCGCCATCAGGGGCGCCTGCACCTTGATCTTGGAGATCCACGGCTGCGCCGCCCGAACGCCCGCGTGGTCCATCATCCAGGCCGCCTTGAGGCACAAGAGCCGCGTCATCTCGATCTCAATCCGGGCGTTGGCGATGATGTCGTAATTCGCGCCCAACTCGGCCAGCGGCTTGCCGAAGGCTTCGCGGCTCAGGGCCCGTTTGCACATCAATTCAAGGGCATACTCGGCCCGTCCGATCGCCCGCATGCAATGGTGGATGCGCCCGGGGCCCAGCCGCCCCTGCGCCACCTCGAAGCCGCGCCCCTCGCCCAGCACCACCGCGTCGACAGGCACCCGCACGTCGGTGAACCGGATGTGCATGTGCCCGTGCGGCGCGTCGTCATGGCCGAAGACCTGCATCGGCCGCAGCTTCTCGATGCCGGGCGTATCGGCGGGCACCAGCAGCATGGTGTGGCGCGCGTGCTTGGCCCCGGCCGGATCAGTGCAGGCCATCACGATATACAGGACGCAGCGCGGGTCGCCGGCGCCGGTTGCCCAGTATTTCTCGCCGTTTAGGACGTAGTGCTCACCCTGCCGCTCGCATTTGAGCGAAATCTGCGTGGCATCCGAGGACGCGACGCCCGGCTCCGTCATCAGGTAGGCCGAACGCGTCTCGCCGGCCATCAGCCCGGGCAGCCAGCGCGCCTTTTGCGCCGGCGTGCCGTAGCGCTCCAGCACCTCCATGTTGCCGGTGTCGGGCGCGTTGCAGTTGAACACCTCGGGCGCGATGGTCACCGCCCCCATCTCCTCGGCGAGATAGGCGTATTCGACCGTCGACAGCCCGAACCCCTTGTCGCTGTCCGTCAGCCAGAAGTTCCACAGCCCCTGCGCCTGCGCCCTGGCCTTCAGATCCTTGAGGATCTGCACCTGCCGGTCCGTCATCGCGAAGCGGTCGCCCGAGGGGTGACGCCCGACCTCGGCGTGGAACTCGGCGTCCAGCGGCGCGATGTCCTCGCGCACCATCCGCCGCACCTCCTCGACCAGCGGCCGCACCTTGTCCGACAGCCCCAGATCCATCGCCCTGCCCTCCCTGCGATCTCCCACCGCGACGCTAGTGATGCGCGCGGGGTTGCACAACCGGTGCAAATGCTATGATTGGGGGCAAAGCCAGAGGAGATGATCCCATGCCCGACGGACACGCCCGCCATTCCGGCCCCTCGCTCGCGCCCTTCGACTGGGCCGACCCGTTTCACCTCGCCGAGCAGCTCAGCGAAGAGGAGCGCATGGTCGCCGACAGCGCCCGCGCCTACGCGCAGGACAAGCTGGCGGCCCGCGTCACCGACGCCTACCTGAACGAGCGCGTCGCGCCCGAGATCTTCGCCGAGATGGGCGCCATGGGCCTTCTGGGCGTCACCATCCCCGAGGAATACGGCGGGCTGGGCGCGGGCTACGTCACCTACGGCCTCGTCGCGCGCGAGGTGGAGCGGGTGGATTCGGGCTACCGCTCGATGATGTCGGTGCAGTCCTCGCTGGTCATGTACCCGATCCACGCCTACGGCTCCGAGGCGCAGAAGGCGAAATACCTGCCCGGCCTCGCTGCCGGCACGCTGATCGGCTGCTTCGGCCTGACCGAGCCTGACGCCGGCTCCGACCCTGCGGGCATGAAGACGGTGGCCAAGAAGATCGACGGCGGCTACCGGCTGTCGGGGTCCAAGATGTGGATTTCCAACAGCCCCATCGCCGATGTCTTCGTGGTCTGGGCCAAGTCCGAGGCGCATGGCGGCAAGATCCGCGGCTTCGTGCTGGAAAAGGGCATGAAGGGCCTCAGCGCGCCCAAGATCGGCGGCAAGCTGTCCCTGCGGGCGTCGGTCACCGGCGAGATCGTGATGGACGGCGTCGAGGTCGGCGAGGACGCGCTCCTGCCCGGTGTCGAGGGGCTCAAGGGGCCCTTCGGCTGCCTCAACCGGGCGCGCTACGGCATCGCCTGGGGCGTGATGGGGGCCGCGGAAGACTGCTGGCACCGCGCGCGCCAGTACGGCCTCGACCGGACGCAATTCGGCCGCCCCCTGGCGCAGACGCAGCTGTTCCAGAAGAAGCTCGCCGACATGCAGACCGAGATCGCACTGGGGCTGCAGGGCGCGCTGCGCGCCGGCCGGATGATGGACGAGGGCAGCTGCGCGCCCGAGCTCATCTCCCTGATCAAGCGGAACAATTGCGGCAAGGCGCTGGACGTGGCCCGGGCCGCGCGTGACATGCATGGCGGCAACGGGATCATGGCGGAATACCACGTCATGCGCCACGCCCAGAACCTCGAGACGGTCAACACCTACGAGGGCACCCATGACGTGCACGCGCTGATCCTCGGCCGCGCGCAGACCGGGCTGCAGGCGTTCTTCTGACGCCTCAGACGGCCTCGAGGGCCAGGGCGATCCCCTGGCCCACGCCGACGCACATTGTGGCGAGCGCCCGGCGCCCGCCCCGTGCCTTGAGCTCCAGCGCCGCCGTGCCGGTGATCCGGGCGCCCGACATGCCCAGCGGATGACCCAGCGCGATGGCCCCGCCATTGGGGTTCACGTGTTCCGCGTCATCGGGCAGGCCGAGCTGGCGCAGCACGGCCAGCGCCTGCGCCGCAAAGGCCTCGTTCAACTCGACCACGTCGAAATCGGCGGGCGTCAGGCCCAGCCGCGCGCAGAGCTTGCGCGTCGCGGGCACCGGCCCCACCCCCATGATCCGCGGCGCGACGCCCGCGCTCGCCCCACCCAGCACCCGGGCGATGGGCGTCAGGCCATGCGCCTTGGCCGCGGCCTCCGAGGCGAGGATCAGCGCCGCCGCCCCGTCGTTCACGCCCGAGGCGTTGCCCGCCGTCACACTGCCGCCGGCGCGAAAGGGCGCGGGCAGTTTAGCAAGGGATTCCAGGGTGGTTGCGCGGGGATGTTCATCCTGGCCGACCAGCACCGGATCGCCCCGCCGCTGCGGGATCGGCACCGCCACGATCTCCTGCGCCAGCCGCCCCGAGCCCTGCGCGGCAGAGGCCCGCGCCTGGCTCCGCAGCGCGAACGCGTCCTGGTCGGCGCGGGCGACGGCGAAATCGGCGGCCACGTTCTCGGCCGTCTCGGGCATCGAGTCGATGCCGTATTGCGCCTTCATCACCGGGTTCACGAAGCGCCAGCCGATGGTCGTGTCGAAGATCTCGGCGCTGCGGGAAAACGCCGTCTCGGCCTTGGGCATGACGAAGGGCGCACGGCTCATGCTTTCCACGCCGCCCGCGATCACGAGGTCGGCCTCGCCCGTGCGGATCATCCGCGCCGCGGCCAGCACCGCGTCCATCCCCGACCCGCAGAGCCGGTTCACCGTCACCCCCGGCACGGTCTCGGGCAGGCCCGCCAGCAGCGCGCACATGCGGGCCACGTTGCGGTTGTCCTCGCCGGCCTGGTTGGCGCAGCCGTAGATCACCTCGTCCACAGCCGCCCAGTCGACGCCCGGGTTCCGATCCTGCAAGGCTTTCAAGGGGATGGCACCGAGGTCGTCGGCGCGCACGGCGCTCAGCGCGCCCCCGAACCGGCCGATGGGCGTGCGGATGTAGTCGCAGATGAAGGCCTCTGGCATGGCTCCCTCCCCCCCGTGTCGCCCAAGGGATAGGCGGTCGGCCCGCGCCTGTCCATGCGCGGGGACGCAGCGTCCGGCTGGCCCCGGCGGGCGCCCGTGTTAGTCTTGGCCGGGACGGCGCGAGGGAGGACGCGATGGCAGAATTCGTCAGGACCGGCGTGGAGGGGCGGATCGGCCTGATCGCACTCGACAATCCGCCCGTGAACGCCGCCGGGGCGGCGTTGCGGGCGGGGCTGGTGGCGGCGCTCGACCGGCTGGCCGCGGACCCCGCGGTCGAGGTGATCGCGCTCTACGGCGAGGGGCGCAGCTTCATCGCCGGCGCGGACATCCGGGAATTCGGCAGGCCGTCGGCCGGTCCCTGGCTGCCAGAGATCTGCAACCGCCTGGAATCCTGTGAAAAACCCGTCGTCGCCGTGCTGCACGGCGCGGCGCTTGGCGGCGGGCTCGAGGTCGCCATAGCGGCCCATGCCCGGGTCGCCGTCGCCGGCGTCACGCTGGGTTTCCCCGAGGTGACCTTGGGCATCCTGCCCGGCGCGGGCGGCACCCAGCGGGCGCCCCGGCTGATCGGCGTGGCCGCCGCGCTCGACCTCATCACCACAGGCCGCCGCATCGGGGCCGAGGAGGCGCTGGCGCTCGGCCTCGTCGATCAGGTGACGCAGGGCGACCCGCGCGCGGTGGCGCTGGCCGCGGCCGGGCAGGTGCTGGCCGGACGGCTCCCGACCCGGCGCACGGGGGATATCCACATCACCCCAGACCCCGAAGCGATTGAGAAAACAGCCGAAGCCCTGAAGCACTCACAGCCCCACCTGTTCAGCCCGCACCGCTGTGTGGAGGCGGTCGCCACGGCTGCCCTGCCGCTGCCCGAAGGTCTCGCGGAGGAGCGGCGCCTGTTCCGGCTCTGCATGGACAGCCCGCAGCGCGCGGGCCTGATCCACGCCTTCTTCGCCGAGCGCGCGGTCGCCAAGATCCGCGAGGCTACCGCCACGCCCCGCCCGGTCGGGCAGATCGGTGTCGTGGGCGCGGGCACCATGGGCAGCGGCATCGCCACGGCCTGCCTGCTGGCAGGCTATCCCGTTGTTCTGGTGGAAAAATCCCCCGAGGCGCTGGCCCGGGGCAGCGCCGCCATCGCCCGCAACCTCGACGGCGCCGTGAGCCGCGGCAAGCTCAGGCCCGAGGCCCGGGCCGCCCTGTCGCTCGACACCGCGACCGCGGCCGCGGCCCTGTCCGGCTGCGACCTCGTGATCGAGGCCGTGTTCGAGGACATGTCCGTGAAGCAGGCGGTGCTGTCCGAGATCGAACTGGCCTGCCCCGGCGCGCTGATCGCCACCAACACCTCTTATCTCGACCTGAACGAGATGGCGCAGGGCCTTGACGCCCCGGAAAATTTCCTCGGTCTGCACTTCTTCTCCCCTGCCCATGTCATGCGGCTGGTGGAGGTCGTCGTGGCCGCCGAAACGCAGCCCGAGGTCGTGGCGACGGGCTTCGCGCTGGCCCGGCGTCTTGGCAAGATCGCGGTGCGGGCGGGCGTCTGCGACGGCTTCATCGGCAACCGGATCATGTCGGCCTATCGCAAGGCCGCCGACCTGATGGCGCTGGACGGCACGCCGATCGCGGCCATCGACGCGGCCGTGCGCGGCTACGGCTTCGCCATGGGCCCCTTCGAAATGGGCGACCTCGCGGGCCTCGACATCGGCTGGGCCGCGCGCAAGCGGCAGGCCGCCACCCGCGACCCCGCCGCGCGCTACCACGGGGCGCTGGCCGACCGGCTCTGCGAGGCGGGGTGGTTCGGGCGCAAGACGGGGCGCGGCTGGTACGACCACAGCGGCGACGGCCCCGTGCCGAACCCGGAAATCCCCCGCCTTCTGAGGGAGATACAGGCGGCCGAGGGGATCACGCCACGACCGCTCGACGCCCCCGACATCGTGGCCCGCTACGAGACCGCGATGATCATGGAGGCCGCCCGCGTGGTCGAGGAGGGCATCGCGCTCCGGCCCATCGACGTGGATGCCGTGTTCCTGTTCGGCTACGGCTTTCCCCGCTGGAAGGGCGGGCCGCTGCACCAGGCCGACGCCATCGGCGCGGCCGAGATCTGTGCGAGGATCGAACGCCATGCCCTTGACAACCCTCGTTTCTGGCAGGTGCCGGACATCCTGCGCCGGATGGCGCGCGCGGGCGGCCGCTTCGCCGACCTGAACCGGGAGGACTGAGATGGACCTGACCTATTCGCCCAAGGAACGGGCCTTTCAGGCCGAGGTGCGGGCCTTCCTCGCCGAGGCCCTGCCGCCCGACATCGCCGCCAAGGTCGCGGCGCGGCGCGAGTTGGGCAAGGCCGAGATGGACCGCTGGCACGCGATCCTGAACGCCAAGGGCTGGCTGGCGGGGCCCTGGCCCAAGGCGTTCGGCGGGCAGGGCTGGGGACCGGTCGAGAGCCACATCTTCGAGGAGGAATGCTGCCGCGCCAACGCGCCGCGGATCGTGCCCTTCGGCCTGAAGATGCTGGCCCCCGTGCTGATGACCTACGGCACGCCCGCGCAGCAGGCCGAGTACCTGCCGCGCATCCTCGACGGGCGCGACTGGTGGTGCCAGGGCTATTCCGAACCCGGCGCGGGCTCGGACCTCGCCAGCCTCAAGACCCGCGCGGTGCGGGACGGCGACCATTACGTGGTGAACGGGCAGAAGACCTGGACGACGCTGGGCCAGCACGCCAACCGCATCTTCTGCCTTGTCCGCACCCGCACCGACGGCAAGCCGCAGGAGGGGATTTCCTTCCTGCTGGTCGACCTCGACACGCCCGGCATCGAGATGCGGCCGATCCGGTTGATCGAGGGCGGCTACGAGGTGAACGAGGTGTTCTTCACCGATGTGCGCGTGCCCGTGACCAACCTCGTCGGGCAGGAGAACGAGGGCTGGACCATCGCCAAGTTCCTGCTCGGCCACGAGCGGACGAACATCGCCGGCGTCGGCTTTTCCCTTCAGGCGCTGGAGCAGGTCAAGGCACTGGCCTGCCGCGTCACCCGCGGCGGCAAGCCCCTGATCCGCAACCCGCTGTTCGCCGCGCGCCTTGCCGCCGTCGAGGCCGAGCTGGAGGCCATGCGCATCACCAACCTGCGGATGCTCGACCGCGCCGCGCGGGGCGGGCGGCTGACGACCGAACCTTCGATGCTGAAGATCAAGGGCACCGTGATCCGGCAGGCGATCAACGACCTCGCCCGCCGCGCGCTCGGGCCCGCGGCGGCGCCCTTCCCCTCCGAGGACCTGGAGGCGAACCTGCAGATCGCGCCCGAGGGCCATGCCCGCAACGCCGCCAGCTACTTCAACAATCGCAAGATCTCGATCTACGGCGGATCGAACGAGATCCAGCGCAACATCCTTGCCAAGGGTTTGAACAGCTGATGGATTTCTCGATCTCCGACGACCGCCGGATGCTGACCGATACGCTGCGCCGTTACCTTTTCGAACAATACCCGGTCGATCACCGCACCCGCGTCGCCTATGCCGCGCCGTTCCACGACCCCGCCCAATGGGCCGCGCTGGCCGGGCTGGGCCTGTTCCACGCGCTGGCGCCCGAGGACCGCGGCGGCATCGGCGGCACCGGCTTCGACGTCGCCGTGGTGTTCGAGGAGCTGGGCCGCGCGCTCTGCCCCGAGCCGGTGCTGGGGCAGCTCATGGCAATCCGGCTGACCCTCGCCGCCGGGGGAGACCTGGAGCCGCTGCTGACGGGCGAGACCCGCGCCGCCGTGGCACTGGACGAGGCCGAGGCGGGCTGGGATCTCGACGCGCTGACCACCCGCGCCGCGGACGGGCGCCTGACGGGCCGCAAGACGGTGGTCTACGGCGGTGCCGGCGCCGACCGCCTGCTGGTCGCCGCCGCGGGGCCGGGCCTGTGGGATGTCGCCGCCGGCGACGCCGAGGTCGCGGGCTACGGCATGATCGACGGCGGGCCGGCGGCGGAGGTGTTCCTCGACGCGACCCCGGCCAGCTGCCTGATCCCCGAGGCCCGCGCCGCGCTGGAGGAGGCGCGGGACTGGGCCGCGCTGGCCCTGTCGGCCGAGGCGCTGGGGGCGATGGAAGCGGCCTTTGCCATGCTCACCGATTACCTGGCCACGCGAAAGCAGTTCGGCCAGCCCATCGGCACCTTCCAGGCGCTGCAGCACCGGGCGGTGGACCTCGCCATCGAGATCGAACAGGCGCGCTCCATCGTCATCCTCGCGGCCTCGGCGATGGACACGCCCGAGCGCGCGAAACGGGTGAGCCAGGCCAAGCACCTCGTCGGCCGCATCGCCCGGCAGGTCGCCGAGGAGGTGATCCAGATGCATGGCGGCATCGCGATGACCTGGGAATACCCGGTCAGCCACTACGCCAAGCGGCTGGTGATGATCGACCACCAGATGGGCGACAGCGACTGGCACCTCGAACGGCTGATGGGGATGCTGGAGGCCGGGTGACGCCGGTCATTGCCGGGCGCCGCGACGCCCCCTAGCCTGCCCCGTGACCGCCGAGGGAGGACCCGATGCCGACACGGCCAGCCGGGACGTGGGGACGCGCCGCAGGGGCTGTGGCCCTGCTCTGCGCCGCGCTTGCCGCCGGGCCCGGCCACGCCGGCGACGACGCCGCGGGCTGCCCCCCGGCGCCCCTCGGCCCGCCCCTGCCCGAGGCGATCGGCCGGCCGCTGTTCGACGGGCTGGTCGGCTGGATCGCCCTGGCGACCGACTACGACCTCCTGCCCACCTACACCGATCCGCCCACGGTCTCGTTCTGCCGGGTCGGCGAGACAATCGCCTATGCGCAGGCCGACCTGATCGTCGACCCGGCGCTGCTGGCGGCCTACGACCACGGGCAGACCCATATCTTCCTGACGCACCCGTGGTCGCCGGTGAGCCTGTTCGACCAGTCCGTGCTGCTGCACGAGCTGATCCACCACGTCCAGCTGACCAACCGCGACTGGGCCTGCACCGGCGCGCCCGAGCTCGAGGCCTACCTGCTGCAGGACCGCTGGCTGCAGGAGCGCGGCGTCCGCCACCCCTTCGACTGGCGGATGATCCTTGCCCTGTCCCGCTGCCCCGGGGCCGACCCCTGAGCCGCTCAGGCCCCGAGCCGCGCCGTCACGCTGTCGGGCGTCACCCGGCCGATCACCGCGCCGCCCTCCTCCACCGCCAGCGGCGCGGGGCTTTCGGCGAAATGCCTGAGGATCTCGCGCACCGACATCTCGGCGGGGATGCGCGCGCCGTCACCCGGCACCGGCAGCATCACGTCGCGCGCCGTCAGCACGCCCAGCGGGTTCATGTTCGCCACGAACTCGGCGACGTAGGCGTTGGCCGGCCGCGAGAAGATCTCGCGCGGGGTGCCGCATTGCACGATGCGCCCGCCCTCCATGATGGCGATGCGGTTGCCGATCTTGAATGCCTCGTCGAGATCGTGGCTGACGAAGACGATGGTGCGTTTCAGCCGGCTCTGCAGGTCCAGCAACTCGTCCTGCAGCTTGGTGCGGATCAGCGGGTCGAGCGCGGAAAAGGGCTCGTCCATCAACAGGATCGGGGCGTCGGTGGCGAAGGCGCGGGCAAGGCCCACCCGCTGCTGCATCCCCCCCGACAGCTCGCCGACCCGGCGCTCGGCCCAGTCGGTCAGGCCCACAAGCGCCAGCTGCCGGTCGACGGCATCCCGCCGCGCCTCGGGCGCCTGCCCGGCCAGCTCCAGCCCCAGCCCCACGTTCTCGCGCACCGTGCGCCAGGGCAGCAGGCCGAACTGCTGGAACACCATGGCCACCGCCGTCTGCCGCAGGTGGCGCAGCTCGGCCCCCCGCGCCTCGGTCACGTTGACCATGCGGTCGCCCACCCGCACCTCGACATGGCCGCGCACCACCGGGTTCAGCGCGTTGACGGCCCGCAGGAGCGTGGACTTGCCCGAGCCGGACAGGCCCATCAGGACCAGGATCTCGCCCTCCTCGACCTCAAGCGTGCAGTCGTGCACGCCCAGCACATGGCCCGTGGCGGCCTGGATCTCGGCCCGGGTCTCCCCCGCATCGGCGCGCTCCAGCGCGGGCGCGGGCGCGTCGCCGAACATGATGCAGACCTCGTGGAAACGGACGGCGGTTGTCATCGGCGTTGCACCCTCAAGAGGCGGTCGAGCAGGATCGCCACGACCACGATGATGAACCCGCTCTCGAAGCCGAGCCCGGTGTTCACTTGGTTCAGCGCGCGCACCACCGGCACGCCCAGGCCATCGGCGCCGACCAGCGCGGCGATCACCACCATGGACAGCGACAGCATGATGGTCTGGTTCAGCCCCGCCATGATCTGCGGCGCGGCGTAGGGCAGTTCCACCTTCCACAGCTTCTGCCGCGGCGTGGCGCCAAAGGCGTCGGCGGCCTCGAGCAGCGCCGTGGGCGTGGCGGTGATGCCCAGATGCGTCAGCCGGATCGGCGCGGGCAGCACGAAGATCACCGTGGCGATCAGGCCCGGCACCATGCCGATGCCGAAGAACACGATGGCCGGGATCAGGTAGACGAAGGTCGGGAGCGTCTGCATCAGGTCGAGCACGGGCCGCATCCAGGCATAGAGCCGCGGCCGGTGCGCCGCCGCGATGCCGATGGGCACGCCCAGCCCCATGCACACGACGCAGGCCGACAGGACCAGCGTCAGGCTCTCGGTCGTTTCCTCCCAGTAGCCCTGGTTGATGATGAACAGGAGCCCCCCGGCGATCAGCGCCGGCACCCGCCAGCCGCGGTGCAGCCACCAGGCCAGCGCCACGAAGATCGCCGACACCAGGATCGGATGCCACGCCTCGGGGTAGAGGTAGGTGATCTCGGAGCGCCGCAGGTCCCAGATCCAGCCGGTGTTCGGCGGGTCCTGCAGCACGGCAAGGATCGCGCCGATCATCACCTCCAGCGCGGCGGCCATCGCGTCGAACAGGCCCGACAGGTTGTCCTGCAGCCAGTCGAACCCGGCCTCGGCCGCATCGCCCACCCGCAGCTTGCACTCCGACAGCGCGCCCAGCGGGCCCATGCCCGCGGGCCAGCCCTCGTCGCACTCGGTCAGCCATCTCAGCATGACGTCCCCCCGTCATGGAAAGGGCTGCGCGGGACGGGATCGCGCGCAGCCCGGTCTGGTTCTCGCGGTCCGGTCAGAGACCCAGCGCCGCCGACACCGCCGCCGCGGCGTCGCCGCCGTCGATCGTGGTCACGCCGTCGAGCCAGCCCATCACCACGTCGGGGTTGGCCGTCATCCAGGCGGTCGCCGCCTCGGCCGGGTCCTGCCCGTCGTTCAGGATCGCGCCCATGATCTCGTTCTCCATCGCCAGCGTGAAGACGAGGTTGTTCAGGAGCGCGCCGACGTTCGGGCAGGCCTCGACATAGCCCGCGCGGGTGTTGGTGTAGACCGTCGCGCCGCCGAGGTCGGGGCCGAACCAGTCGTCGCCGCCGGTCAGGTAGGTCAGATCGAAGTTCGCGTTCATCGGGTGCGGTTCCCAGGCGAGGAACACGATCGGCTCGGCCCGGTCGACGGCGCGGGCGACCTGCGCCAGCATCCCCTGCTCCGAGCTTTCCACCACCTGGAAGTCGGCGTCGCCGAGGCCGAAGGCATTGGCCGCGATCATGTCCATGATCAGGCGGTTGCCGTCGTTGCCGGGTTCGATCCCGTAGATGTCGCCGTCGAGGGCGTCGGCCATCCCCGCGATGTCGGAGAAATCGGCGATGCCCATGGCCGCGCCCGCGGCGTTGGTGGCCAGCGTGTATTTCGCGCCCTCGAGGTTGGCGCGCACGGTGTCGACGGTGCCCGCCTCGCGGTAGGGCGCGATGTCGGCCTCCATCGTCGGCATCCAGTTGCCGAGGAACACGTCGAGATCGCCCGCCGCCAGCGAGGTGTAGGTCACCGGCACCGACAGGACGCGGATCTCGGTCTCGTAGCCCAGCGCCTCCAGCACCACGGTGGTGGCCGCGGTGGTCGCGGTGATGTCCGTCCAGCCGACATCCGAGAAGGTCACGGTCGCGCAGTCGTCCTGCGCAAGCGCCGTGCCGGCGGCGAGGGTCATTGCCAGCACGCTCGCGGCGCTGCGGGTCAGGATGGTCATGGTCGTCTCTCCCTGTTCTGGTCGTTTTGTTGATTGACCAGTCAATTAAAATCCGATTTCCTGCGGCTCTGCAACCAGAAGGGGGTTCGATGCCGCGCGTGGGAATGATGGCACTGCGTAAGGACGCGCTTGTCAACGCGACGATTGGCGAAATCGGCCGTCGCGGCTCGCTCGACGTGACCGTGGGCCAGATCGCCAGGACGGCGGGCGTGTCCTCGGCGCTGGCGCACCACTATTTCGGCTCGAAGGACGAGCTGTTCCTCGCCGCGATGCGCGCGATCCTGTCCGAGTTCGGCGCCGAGGCGCGCCGGGGCCTCGCCGCTGCGGGCACCCCCCGCGCCCGGCTCGACGCGCTGGTGCGGGCGAATTTCGGCGGCCGCAACTTCCAGCCCGAGGTGGTGGCGGCCTGGCTGAACTTCTATGTCCTCGCCCAGACCCAGCCGCAGGCCGCGCGCCTGCTCCGGGTCTACCAGCGGCGGCTGGTGTCGAACCTGACCCATGCCGCCCGCCCGCTCTGCGCCGATCCGGTGGCCGTGGCCCGCACCGTCGCGGCGCTGATCGACGGGCTCTACATCCGCCACGCGCTGGCCGACGCCGGCCCGCCCGACGCGGCCGCGGCCATGGCCACCGTCGCCCGCTACCTCGACCTTGCCACGGGGGTCGCCCGATGACGCGCCCGAACATCCTGATCGTGATGGTCGACCAGCTGACCGGAACGCTGTTCCCCGACGGCCCCGCCGACTGGCTGCACGCGCCGCACCTCAAGGCGCTGGCCGCCCGCTCGGCCCGTTTCGCCAACACCTACACGGCCTCGCCGCTCTGCGCGCCGGCGCGCGCCAGCTTCATGTCGGGCCAGCTGCCGTCGCGCACGGGCGTCTACGACAACGCGGCCGAATTCGCCTCGTCCATTCCCACCTACGCGCATCACCTGCGCCGGGCGGGCTACTACACCGCGCTGTCCGGCAAGATGCACTTCGTCGGCCCCGACCAGCTCCACGGCTTCGAGGACCGGCTGACCACCGACATCTACCCGGCCGATTTCGGCTGGACGCCGGACTACCGCAAGCCGGGCGAGCGCATCGACTGGTGGTACCACAACATGGGCTCGGTGAAGGGCGCGGGCGTCGCCGAGATCACCAACCAGATGGAATACGACGACGAGGTCGCCTTCATGGCCGAGCAGAAGCTCTACGACCTCGCGCGGGCCAAGGACGCCCGCCCCTGGTGCCTGACGGTCAGCTTCACGCACCCGCACGACCCCTACGTCGCGCGCCGCCGGTTCTGGGACCTGTACGCGGACTGCACGCACCTGCAGCCCGAGGTTCCGGCGCTGCCCTACGAAGATCACGACCCCCACGCGCAGCGCATCTTCGACGCCAACGACTGGCGCGCCTACGACATCACCGAGGATGACATCGCCCGCTCGCGCCGGGCCTACTTCGCCAACATCTCGTATCTCGACGAGAGGATCGGCAGCCTCCTCGACCTGCTCGACCGCACAAGGCAGGAGGCCATCGTGGTCTTCGTCTCCGACCACGGCGACATGCTGGGCGAGCGCGGGCTGTGGTTCAAGATGAACTTCTACGAGGGCTCCGCCCGCGTGCCGCTGATGATCGCCGCGCCCGGCCTTGCGCCCGGCCGCGTGGACGACCCGGTTTCCACCATCGACCTCTGCCCCACGCTCTGCGACCTCGCCGGCGTGTCCATGGCCGAGGTGATGCCCTGGACCGACGGCGAGACGCTGGTGCCGCTGGCCGCGGGCCGCCGCCGCGAGAGCCCCGTGGCGATGGAATACGCCGCCGAGGCATCGATCACGCCGCTGGTCGGGCTGCGCCAGGGGCGGTGGAAATACACCAACTGCGCCGCCGACCCCGAGCAGCTGTTCGACCTGTCGGCCGATCCGCACGAACGGGTGAACCTCGCCGAAGACCCCGCCCATGCCGCGACGCTGGAGCGGTTCCGCGTCATGGCCGCCGCCCGCTGGGACCTGGAACAGTTCGACGCCGAGGTCCGCGAAAGCCAGGCCCGCCGCTGGGTCGTCTACGAAAGCCTGCGAAACGGCGCCTACTACCCGTGGGATTTCCAGCCGCTCCGCGCCGCCTCCGAGCGCTTCATGCGCAACCACATGGACCTGAACGTCCTCGAAGACAGCCAACGCTTCCCAAGGGGGGAATGATGATCGCCCAACCCAAAGCCAGCCATTTCGTCAACGGCCAGTACGTGGAAGACACCGCCGGCGCGCTTATGCCGGTGATCTTCCCCGGCACCGGCGAGCAGATCGCCACCATCCACGAGGCCACCCCCGCCGTGATCGAGGCCGCGCTGTCCGCCGCCAAGGCCGCGCAGGCCGAATGGGCCGCGATGATGCCCGTCCAGCGCGGCCGCATCCTGCGCCGTGCCGCCGACATCATGCGCGCCCGCAACCGCGAGCTGTCCGAGCTCGAAACCCTCGACACCGGCAAGCCGATCTCGGAAACGCTGGTGGCCGACGCGACCTCGGCCGCCGACGCGCTGGAATATTTCGGCGGCCTCGCCGGCACGTTGACCGGCGAGCATATCCCGCTTGGCGGCGACTGGGCCTACACCATGCGCATCCCGCTCGGCGTCTGCGTCGGCCTCGGCGCCTGGAACTACCCCACCCAGGTCGCCGCCTGGAAAAGCGCCCCGGCGCTCGTCTGCGGCAACACGATGGTGTTCAAGCCGAGTGAACAGACACCGCTCAGCGCCTTGAAATACGCGGAAATCCTGGTCGAGGCCGGCGCGCCCCCGGGCGTGTTCAACGTGGTGCAGGGCGCCGGCACCGTCGGCCGCGCGCTGGTCGAGGACGGCCGCGTCGCCAAGGTCTCGCTCACCGGCTCCGCCGAGACCGGCAAGAAGGTCTATGCCGCCGCCGCGGCCCAGATGAAGCACGTCACCATGGAACTGGGGGGCAAGTCGCCCCTCATCATCTTCGACGACGCCGAGCTCGACAGCGCCGTGTCGGCCGCGATCAACGCGAATTTCTTCGCCAGCGGGCAGGTCTGCTCGAACGGCACCCGCGTCTTCGTGCAGCGGGGCATCAAGGAGGCGTTCCTGAACCGGCTGGTCGAGCGCGTGTCGAAGGCCGTCATCGGCGACCCCCGCGACGAGGCCACCAACCTCGGGCCGATGGTGAGCGAGGATCAGCTCGGCATCGTCCTGTCCTACGTCGAAAAGGGCAAGGCCGAGGGTGCGCGCCTCGTGCATGGCGGCAACCGCCTGAACCGGCCCGGCTGCTACATCCAGCCCGCCATCTTCGCCGATGTCACCGACGACATGACCATCGCCCGTGAGGAGATCTTCGGCCCGGTCATGTCCGTCCTCGACTTCGACGCCGAGGACGAGGTGGTGGCGCGCGCCAACGCCACCGACCTGGGCCTGTCGGGCGCCGTCTTCACCCGCGACCACGCCCGCGCGCACCGCGTCGTCCACGCGCTCGAGGCGGGCTCGGTCTGGATCAACCAGTACAACCTGACCCCGGTCGAGGTGCCCTTCGGCGGCGTCAAGGGCTCGGGCATCGGCCGCGAGAATTCCCGCGCCGCGCTCGAGGCCTATTCGCAGCTCAAGACCGTCTACGTGGGCATGGCACCGGTGGAGGCGGCCTACTGATGGAAGCGGACTACGTCGTCGTCGGCGCCGGCAGCGCGGGCTGCGCCATCGCGTATCGCCTTGCCGCGGCAGGGAAATCGGTGATCGTCGTGGAACACGGCGGCACCGACTGGGGCCCCTTCATCAACATGCCCGCGGCGCTGTCCTACCCGATGAACATGCGCCGCTACGACTGGGGCTACATGACCGAGCCCGAGCCGCACATGGGCGGCCGCGTCATGGCCTGCCCGCGCGGCAAGGTGATCGGCGGGTCGTCTTCGATCAACGGCATGATCTACGTCCGCGGCCATGCGCGCGACTTCGACACCTGGGCCGAGATGGGCGCCGAGGGCTGGGGCTACGCCGACGTGCTGCCCTATTTCAAGCGCGCCGAATGCTGGCACGGGGATGCGGGCGACCCGGCGTTCCGCGGCCATGACGGCCCCCTGCACATCACCCGCGGCCCCCGGAAAAACCCGCTGTTCCAGGCCTTTATCGAGAGCGGGGCAAAGGCGGGCTACGGCGCGACGGACGACTACAACGGGTATCGGCAGGAGGGCTTTGGCGCCTTCGAGATGACCGTCTGGCAGGGCGAGCGCTGGTCCGCGGCCAAGGCGTATCTCAGGCCCGCGCTCAAGACCGGGCGCTGCAGCCTTGCGCGCGGGCTGGTCGAGCGGGTCGAGATCGCCGAGGGCCGCGCCACCGGCGTGCGGCTGGCCGGCGGGCAGGTCATCCGCGCCCGGGCCGAGGTGGTGCTGGCCGCCGGCGCGATCAATTCGCCGAAAATTCTCATGCTCAGTGGAATTGGGCCCGCCAAGCACCTGGTCGAGCACGGAATTCCCGTGATCGCCGACCGCGCCGGCGTGGGTGCGAACCTGCAGGATCACCTGGAGCTTTACGTCCAGTATGCCTCGACCAAGCCCGTCAGCCTCGCGCCCTACTGGTCGCTTTGGGGCAAGGCGCTGGTGGGCGCGCAGTGGCTGTTCACCCGCACCGGCCTCGGCGCGTCGAACAATTTCGAGGCCTGCGGCTTCATCCGCAGCCGCGCCGCGATCGACTACCCCGACATCCAGTTCCATTTCCTGCCCATCGCGGTGCGCTACGACGGCAAGACGGCCGCCGCGGGCCACGGCTTCCAGGCGCATGTCGGCCCGATGCGGTCGGCCAGCCGCGGCAGCGTGACCCTGCGCTCGGCCGACCCGGCCGACGCCCCCCGGATCCTGTTCAACTACATGTCGCAAGCCTCGGATTGGGAAGAGTTTCGCGCCGCGATCCGCCTCACGCGCGAGATCTTCGCCACCGACCCCATCGCGGGCTACGTCGACCACGAGATCCAGCCCGGCGCCGCGGCGCAGTCGGACGCGGCGCTGGACGCCGTGATCCGCGAACATGCCGAAAGCGCCTATCACCCCTGCGGCACCGCCCGCATGGGGCGCCGCGACGACCCCATGGCCGTGGTCGACCCCGAGACCCGCGTGATCGGGGTGGAGGGCCTGCGCCTTGCCGACAGTTCGGTCTTTCCGCTGATTCCGAACGGAAATCTCAACGCGCCCTCGATCATGGTGGGGGAAAAGGCGGCCGACCACATCCTTGGCCGGCGCCTGCCGTCCGAGAACCTGGAGCCCTGGATCGCCCCCGACTGGGAGCACAGCCAGCGCGAGGGGGCGGCGCGGGCGGCGGCGGCCGAGTAGCGCCTAGCCTTCGCCGATCACCAGCACCCTGCCATAGGCGGGCGGCGCCGCCACGGGCCGCGGCACCGCCCAGAGCACAGGAAACGCCGGCGCGGGCGGAAGGGGCGCGTCGAGATCGGTCAGGACCACCGCAAGGGCGGGCGCGCGCCGGCCGGCCTTGTCGAGGAGATCGGCGTAGTCGGTGCCCCCGCCGCTGCGCAGGCCACCGTCGCGCAGCGCCTGCCAGCGCCCCGGGTCGAGCCGTTCCTCGGCGAAAACCGCTTCGTCGAAGGCCATCAGGTGCGCCTCGGCCCCGGTGCGCCGCGCGATCCCCTCGGCTTCGGCGGTGAACAGGCGCAGCGTCTGCGCGTCGATCGACGACGAGGTGTCGAGCCCGATCACGAGGCGCGGCCGGTGATCGAAGCGCTGCCGCCCCGGCTCGAAGGCGGGCACCGGCGCGCCCGACCGCGCCGCCTCGGCCATGCGGGCGACCCAGGCGCCCGAGGGCCGGCGCCAGCTCGGGCGCGGGCGCTCGGTCAGGGCGCGGGCAAGCAGGCCGCGAAGGTGCAGCTCCCACGGCACCTTCGCCGGGGCCAGATCGGCCAGGATCGCGCCCAGCCGCCCGATCCCCGCCCCCGCCTTCCGCCCCGCCTCCATCGCGCGCAGGATCTGGTTGCGCCAGTCGGCGGCGCTCTGGCGCTCGCCCTCGCTGTCGGGCTCGCCGAGGCCGAGATCGACGGAAAATCCGCGGGTTGCGCCCCAGTCGCGCAGTTTCTCCGCCCGCTTCGGATCGGCGTGCAGCGCCATGGCGAGGCGGTCGGCATCCCAGCGTTCCAGCGCCGCGACGGGGCTTGGCGCGGCCAGCCCGGCCTCGGCCAGCAGCTCCGTCAGTGTCACCGCCGGGCGCGGCAGGGCGTGGCCGGCGAGGATCAGCGTTTCGTTGATGATCCCGTCCGCGGCCAGCCCGAACAGGCTGGCATCGAACCCCTCGCCCAGCCGTTCGGCCAGCCCCGCCTGCCGGTCGGAATGGCGCAGCGCCACGTGGAGGACGTGGTGCGCCACCAGACCGACCTGCTCGGGCAGGCCCAGCGTGTCGAAACCGGGACCATAGGTGATGGTGTCGCCGTCCGTCCGCGTGGCGCCATCGCCGTCGCGGTGGCGGCACCAGAGCGCGAGGACGGCCAGTGCCGGGTCGACCTCGCCCAGATGCGCCAGCGCGCGGGCGGCGCGGGTGGAATGGAGGCTCACGGCAGCCCCGCCGCCTGCCGCTCGGCGGCATAGGCGGCATAGTCGGGGCTCTGGCCGAACACCTCTTCCCAGCCGCGCTCCAGCGCCCGGCCGATCAGCAGCTCGAAGCCGAAGGACGCCAATTCACTCACAGGCAATCCACTGTAGCCCTGCCCGCCAAGCCCGCGCAGATCGGCCAGAATCTCGATGGCCGTAGACAGGTTCTCCCGCGTCGCCGCGCCGATCAACCCGTAGACCAGCGCGGTCAGCCCGTGCAGCGTGCGGGGATACATCGCCGCCCGCTCGCGCCGGGGCGTGGCCAGCATCGCGTCGACCTGCACCGTCGCAGCGATCTCGTCGGCCAGCAGCGCGAATTCCGCCGCGGGGGCCGCGCCGACCGTGCCCGCGACCATGACCTGCCGCAGCGCGCGGTCGGGGACCGTGTCCATGATCCGGCTGACGCGGGTCCAGCTGCGCGGGGTGCAGGCGATCATCTGGCCCCGGCGCAGGCTGTCCTCGGTGGTTTCCAACAGGTCCGGCCGGGTGCGGATGAAGGCCGCGACCGACGGATGGATGCCCGCGGGCACGGCGTAGGTCTTCAGCCAATCCTCCGCCGAGGCCTGCACGATGACGTGGATCAGCCGGTCCGACAGCGCCGTGCCCATGTCGTAGGCGATGGCGCCGTCCTCGACCCGGTTGCCGGCGGCCACGATCAGCACGCTGTCGGGCAGCCGGTGCCGGCCGACGCGGCGCTCCTGCAACAGCCCGTAGACGGTGGGCTGGAGCGCGGGCGCGGCGGCGGTCAGCTCGTCCAGGAACAGGATCGCGGGGCCGTCGCCGTCCGGCAGGTCCTCGGGGCGGTACCAGACGGTGCGCGCGCGTTCATGGTCGAAAAAGGGCAAGCCGCGGAGGTCCTGCGGCTCGATCGTGGTCAATCTCAGGTCGAATAAGTCCGCCCCGATGCGGCGGGCCAGCGTCTGCACCACCTCGGTCTTGCCGACGCCGGGGCGGCCGTGGAGCATCCAGCTTGCCGTCAACCCGCCCGCCGCCTGCGCCGCCCAGCCGGCCTCGAGCACCCGGAGCGCCTCGCCGGCCGAGACCGTGGTCGCGTTCACGCTCATTCCGCCGCCGCCCGCTTTTCCAGCGCCGCCGCCAGCCGCGCATGGGCCGAGACCGCGCGAGCCTCCTGCGCGATGTCGCGGATGTAGAGGTCGGCCCGGTGGTTCACGGCGAGGAGCGCGCGCTCGGTCAGCTCGGCGTCGAACAGCCCCTCCCGCAGCACTGCCCGGTCGGCCGCGTCGAGCGCGAGGAGCCGCGGCGCAGGGTGTTCCATCTGCACCGACACCAGCGTCAGCGGCGGGATGCGGGCCAGTTCCGACTGCTCGATCACCAGCCGCAGCTCGCCCTCGGCGATGCCGTGCCGCGCCGCGATCCGGCGCAGGCAGGCGCGGGCGCGAAAGGCCAGCGTGTCGAGCCGCCGCGCGGCCTCGTCCTCGGACACCGCGCGCTGGCGCCCGGCCTTGGACAGCCGCAGCACCTTCATCTCGACGAAGGCGATCACGATCAGCATGGCCAGCGGCGCCTGCGTCACCGGCAGCGCAAGATCGCGCGACATCAAGGGGATGGCCACAAACGGCAGGAGCGCGGACAGGTAGCGCAGGATCTGGATTTCCACGATCAGCCGGAGCCACAGGCCGACGCCCCCCCGCCGCGGCAGCAGCTGCACCCGGCCGAGGAACTTCTTCGGCAGGCTCCGGGTTTCCAGCACGCCGCGGTTGGCGATGGTGGCGTCGGTGACGATCAACATGGCCGCCAGATTAGCGCGAAACCGGGCGGCGCCAATGGGCAGGCCCCCGCGACGGGTTTGCCATCGGGCCCGGATGCGGTAGCTGTAGGCCCGAGCTTTGCACCCACAGGGACCCGAATTTCCATGACTGCGCTTCCCCCCCTCACCTGTTTCAAGGCCTACGACATCCGCGGCCGCCTCGGCGACGAGCTGAACGAGGAGATCGCCTACCGCATCGGCCGCGCCTTCGCCGAGGTGATGGGCGCGCGCCGGGTGGTGCTGGGCCGCGACGTCCGCCCGACCTCCGAGGCGCTGGCGGACGCGGTCGCCAAGGGGCTGATGGAGGCCGGCGTCGAGGTGCTGGACCTCGGGCTCTCGGGGACGGAGGAGACCTATTTCGCCGTGACGCATCTGGGCGCCGATGGCGGCATCTGCGTCACGGCAAGCCATAACCCGATGGATTACAACGGGATGAAGATGGTCAAGGCGGGCTCGGCCCCGATCGGCAAGGCCGACGGCATGGCCGCGATCAAGGCGCTGGCCGAAAGCGGCGCCTTCGCCCAGGCCCGCCCCGGCGGCACAGTGACCGACGCGAGCGCCACGCGGGCCGCCTATGTCGGGAAGCTGATGGATTTCGTCGACGTGTCCGCGCTCACCCCGCTCAAGGTGCTGGTCAACGCGGGCCACGGCGCGGCGGGCCCCACCTTCGACGCCATCGCCGACGCGCTGGCCGCCCGGGGCGCGCCGATCGACTTCGTCCGCGTCTACCACGACCCCGACGGCAGCTTTCCGGCCGGCATCCCGAACCCGCTCCTCGACGAGAACCAGCCGCTGACGGCCGACCCCGTGGTGGCCGAGGGCGCCGACATGGGCGTCGCCTGGGACGGGGATTTCGACCGCTGCTTCTTCTTCGACCACGAGGGCGGCTTCGTGCCGGGGGAATACGTGGTCGCGCTCCTGGCCGCGGCGTTCCTGGCCAAGGAGCCGGGGCAGAAGATCGTGCACGACCCGCGCGTCATCTGGGCGACGCAATCCATCGTGGCCGAGATGGGCGGCGAAGCGATCCAGTCGAAATGCGGCCATTCCTTCATCAAGCAGGTGATGCGCGAGACCGGCGCCGTCTACGGCGGCGAGATGAGCGCGCACCATTACTTCCGCGACTTCATGGCCTGCGACAGCGGCATGATCCCGATGCTCCTGATGATCGAGCTGGTCTGCCGCCGCGGTGAAAGCCTCAAGGACATCCTGTCGGGCATCCGCGCCGCCTACCCCTCCTCGGGCGAGGTGAATTTCCGCGTCGCCGACCAGGCCGCCGTGATCGCCCGGATCGAGGCGCAGTACGGCCCGAGGGCCGAGGCGCGGGACGAGACCGACGGTCTGTCGCTGTCCTTCGGGGACTGGCGCTTCAACCTGCGGGCGTCGAACACCGAACCGCTCCTGCGGCTCAACATCGAGGCGCGCGGCAAGCCCGAGCTGGTGGCGGCGAAGCTGGCCGAGATGCGGGCGCTGATCGAGGCCTGAGCCGGTCTGGACAAGGCCGGAGCGCCGGACCATGCTCGCCCCGCAAGCGAGGGGACGCGCATGGGATTTGATCTGGTCATCCGCGGCGGGCGGGTCGCGACGGGCGGCGTGCTGGCCGAGGCCGATATCGGCGTGACGGGCGGCCGGATCGCGGCGCTGGGGTCCGGGCTCGACGGGGCCGAGGTGATCGAGGCAGGCGGGTTGATCGTCACGCCCGGCGGCGTCGACCCGCATTGCCACATCGAGCAGATGTCGGGCATGGGCCTGATGAACGCCGACACCTTCGAGACCGCGACGCGGTCCGCGGCGATGGGGGGCACTACCAGCGTGATCTCCTTCGCGGCCCAGCGGAAGGGGCAGCGGCTGGCCGAGGCCGTGGCCGACTACACCGCGCGCGCCCGGCGCGGGGCGGCCATCGACCATGCCTTCCACATCTCGGTCAGCGATGCCTCGGTGCCGGGCTTCGAGACCGACCTGCGCGACCTGATCGCGGCCGGGCACCGGTCGATCAAGGTATTCACCACCTACAACATCAAGCTGGAAGATGCGGATATCCTTGCGATTCTCCGCATCGCGGGCGAGGCCGGGGCGCTGACCTGCATCCATGCCGAGAACGACGCGATCATCGCCGACGCCCGCGCGCGATTGCTGGCCGAGGGGCGGGTGCGCCCGGTCGACCACGCCGCGTCCCGCCCCCGCGAGGCCGAGATCGAGGCCATCGCGCGCATGTGCCGGCTGGCCGAGGCGGCGCGCGCGCCGGTGATGATCTTCCACGTCTCGACGGCCGAAGGCGTGGCCGAGATCGCCGCCGCGCGGGCCCGCGGCGCACCGGTCTGGGCCGAGACCTGCCCGCATTACCTGTTCCAGACCGAGGCTGTGCTGGACAAGCCCGGCCGCGAGGGCGCGAAATGGATGTGCTCGCCCCCGCAGCGCACCGAGGCCGACCAGCGCGCGCTCTGGGCGGGGCTGGCGGCGGGGCACCTGCAGGTGGTGTCGTCCGACCACGCGCCCTACCGCTTCGACGAGACGGGCAAGTTTTCCAACGGGTTGGATGCGCCCTTCCCCGCCATCGCAAACGGGATGCCGGGGCTGGAGCCGCGCCAGCCGCTGATGTTCGACGCGATGGTGTCGGGCGGGCGGACGGGCCTTGCGGGGTTCCTGCGCGCGACCTGCGAGGCGCCGGCGGACCTCTACGGACTGCCCGGCAAGGGGCGGATCGCACCCGGCGCCGACGCCGACCTCGTGTTGTGGGATCCCGCGCGGTCCGTCACCTACGGCGCGAACGACCTGCACGACAACGTGGGCTACAACCCGTGGGAGGGGACCACCGTCACCGGCTGGCCCGTCGCCACGCTGCTGCGCGGGGTGCCTGTGATGCGCGAGGGCGAGTATCTGGGCACGCCCGGCGCCGGCCAGTGGCTCCGCCGCGACGCCATCGGCACCCGCCCCAAGGACCTGACCGGAGGCAAATCATGACCGACCGCCCCACCGCGCCGAACGTGCTGGCGATCACGTTTCTCTACTACAAGGACCTGCCCCGCGCCTTCGCCTTCTACCGCGATGTCATGGGGTTCCCTCTGGCCATCGACCAGGGCGATCTGGCCAAGATCCTCGAGATCGCACCGAACGCCCATGTGGGGCTGGTGGACGAGGCGAAGGGCATGAACCGCTGGCAGCAGGACAAATGTGTACAACTCTGTGTAAGGGTTGAGGATGTAGAAGCCTGGTACGCCTATCTCGGCGCAAAAGGCGTGGACAACCTGTCGCAGATGTTCCGAAATGAAAAGATCGGGATCCGCGCTTTCGTGTTCCGCGACCCCGAGGGCTACCAGGTCGAGATCCAGGAGGCCATCCGGGCGGAGGCATGAGCGGCACCCTTTTCGTCATCAACCCCAACTCGTCCGACACCGTCACCGCCGGCATCGCCCAGGCCATTGCCCCCCTGCACGGCATGGGCACGCCGATCGACTGCCTGACGCTGCCCGAGGGCCCGCCCGGCATCGAAAGCCAGGCCCAGGCCGACGAGACCATCGCGCCGATGCTGCGGCTGGCCGCCCGGCTGGAACCCGAGGCCGCCGGCTTCGTCATCGCCTGTTTCGGCGACCCGGGCGTCCATGCGCTGCGGGACCGGACGGCCAAGCCGGTCCTCGGCATCCAGGAGGCCGCGGTCGCGACCGCCCTGACCCTCGGCCAGCGCTTCGGCATCATCGCGATCCTGCCCGCCTCGATCCCGCGCCACCTGCGCAGCCTCGGCGCCATGGGTGTCCTCGACCGGCTGGCGGGCGACCGGGCGCTGGGGCTGGGCGTGGCCGAGCTGGCCGACCCCGCCACGACCGGGGCGCGGCTGGTCGAGACCGGGCGCGCCCTCAAGGACACCGACGGGGCCGAGGTGCTGATCCTCGGCTGCGCCGGCATGGCGCGCTACCGGCCGATGCTGGAGGCCGCGCTGCAGATCCCCGTGATCGACCCCTGCCAGGCCGCCGTCGCCATGGCGCTGGGGCGGATCGCGCTTCACCAGACCCACCGACCGAAAGGCTGACCAGATGCTCCTCGACGAAACCGCGACCGGCGTGTTCACCATCGCGGCGACCCCCTTCCTGCCCGACGGCACCCTAGACCTCGACAGCCTCGACCGCATGGTCGCCTTCTACGAGGAGAAGGGCGCGACCGGCCTGACGATCCTCGGCATGATGGGCGAGGCCGGCAAGCTGTCGGAAAAGGAAAGCCGCATCGTCATCGACCGCGTCGTCACCCGCGCCAGCGTGCCCGTCATCGTGGGCGTCTCGGCGCCCGGCCTCGCCGCGCTCAAGGCGCTGGCCGACGCCGCGATGGACCGCGAGGCGGCGGGCGTCATGGTGGCCCCGCCGGGGCACCTGCGCACCGACGACCAGATCACCGGCTATTTCCAGATGGTGGCCGAGACGCTGGGCGAGACGCCCTGGGTGCTGCAGGATTTCCCGCTGGTCACCGGCGTGCAGATGACGGCCAAGGTGTGCCGCGCGATCTTCGACGCCTGCCCGACCTGCGTGATGCTCAAGCACGAGGACTGGCCGGGCCTCGACAAGATCACCACGCTGCGCCGGCAGGAGGCGGCAGGCGCGCGGCGGGTGTCGATCCTGTGCGGCAACGGCGGGCAGTTCCTGCTGGAGGAGATGATCCGCGGCGCAGACGGGGCGATGACCGGCTTCGCCTACCCCGAGATGATGGCCGATGTCGTGCGCCTGATGCAGGCGGGCGACGAGGCCCGCGCCCGCGACCTGTTCGACGCCTATCTGCCGCTCATCCGCTACGAGAGCCAGCCCGGCCTGGGCCTTGCGATCCGCAAGCACATCCTCGCCCGGCGCGGCGCCATCGCCCATGCCACCGTGCGGCGGCCGGGCCCGGCGCTCACGCCCGAGACGCTGGCCGAGGTCGAGACGCTGATCGCCCGGCAGGAGGCGCGGCTGGCCGCGCTGGGGTGACGGACCGGCGGGGAGGGGAGGCCCCGCCGGCCGCCCGGCGCGTCAGTCGATCAGCGCCACCGCGTCGACCTCGAACAGCATCGGGTCGAGCGCCAGCTTCGGCACCGGCACCAGCGTCTGCGCGGGCAGGCGGTCGCCGAACATCTCGATCACCGCCTCGCTCAGCACCCCGAGCTTGGACATGTCGTGGTCGACGACGTAGACGGTAAGCCGGATCACGCGCGCGGGCCCGGCCCCGAGCGCCGCCAGCACGGCGCCGAGGTTGGCATAGGCCTGCCGGACCTGCGCCGCAAAATCGGGCGACAGGCCGCCGGTGGCGTCCTGCCCGCCCTGCCCCGAGATGAAGGCAAGCCGGCCGGTGGCCGGGGCCAGCACCGCGGTGCTGTAACCAAAGGGCGTGGGGTCGGCCAACTGGGCGGGGTTCACGATCACCGGCAGGGCGGCGGCGGGGGCTTGGTGTGTCATTCCGGGTCTCCTGTGGGGTGTGATGACCCGCGCGGGATAGGGCGAAACGGTGACACCGACTGGCACCAATTGTGCTAGGGTCGCCCCATGACAGCCCGGGACAGACAGGACGCCATCCTGCGCCACCTGCGCCGCAGCGGCAGCGCGACCGTCGCGGCGCTGGCCGGCGAGGTCGGCGCGTCGCGGCGCACAGTGCTGCGCGACATCGGCGCGTTGCGCGAACAGGGGTTCCTGATCCGGTCAGACTGCGGGCGGGGCGGCGGTGTGCACCTCGACCCCTCGTCGCTGCAGCGCACCGCGCGGCTGACCGTGACCGAGGTCTTTGCCCTGCTGATCAGCGTGGCGGCGATGCGGGCGGCGGGGTCGCTGCCCTTTGCCGGGCTGGCCGATGCCGGGCTGGCCAAGATCGAGCGGTCGCTGCGCCCCGACGCCGTGCGCGATCTGCGCCGCCTGCTCGACTGTCTCCATGTCGGCCGGCTGTCGCCGCTGCAGGACCTGTCGACCATGGGGGCGATGGACGACGCACTGCTGCCGGCCTTCGAGGCGGCCTTCCTGGGGCAGCGGCACCTGCGCTTCGCCTACCGCGACGCGAAGGGCGCCGAGACCCGGCGCGAGGTCGAGCCGCAGGCGCTGCTGATCCTGCCGCCCTTGTGGTATCTTGTGGCCTGGGATCCGGCGCGGGGAGATTTCCGGCGGTTCCGCATGGACCGGATCAGCGCGCCCGAGCTGGTCGAGGCACGCCCGTTCCGCCGCCGCCACGTGCCCTTCGACCAGGATGTCTGCCCCTACCGCGCATTGGGGCGTTCGCCGGCCTGACACGAACACGGCCCGGGGTCGCCCCCGGGCCGTGTCTGTTCCGCGTTTCCTCGCCCGTGACCCGGGGCCACGGGCGCCTGTCCGGATCCGCGTCAGAACAGGTCGTTCTCCATGACCTTGGTCCAGGCCGCGACGAAGTCCTGCACGAACTTGGCCGGCGCGTCGTCCTGGGCGTAGACCTCGGCATAGGCGCGCAGGATGGAGTTCGAGCCGAACACCAGGTCCACGCGCGTCGCCGTCCACTTCACCGCGCCCGACTTGCGGTCGACGATCTCGTAGAGGTTCGACGCCTTCGGCACCCACTTGTAGGCCATGTCGGTCAGCGCGACGAAGAAGTCCGTCGTCAGCGCGCCGGGGCGGTCGGTGAACACGCCGTGCGCCGCGCCGCCGTGGTTGGCGCCCAGCGCCCGCATCCCGCCCAGCAGCACCGTTATCTCCGGCCCGGTCAGGCCCAGAAGCTGGGCGCGGTCGAGCAGGAGCTCCTCGGCGGCGACCGCGTAGTCCTCCTTCATCCAGTTGCGGAAGCCGTCGGCCAGCGGCTCCAGCACCGCGAAGCTCTCGGCGTCCGTCATCTCCTGGGTCGCGTCGCCGCGGCCGGGGGTGAAGGGCACGGTCACGTCGAAGCCCGCGGCCTTGGCCGCCTGCTCGACACCGACATTGCCGGCCAGCACGATGGTGTCGGCGACCGACGCGCCATGCTTGGCCGCCAGCGGCTCGAGCACCGCCAGCACGCGCGCCAGGCGCTCGGGCTCGTTGCCGGCCCAGTCCTTCTGCGGCGCAAGGCGGATGCGCGCCCCGTTGGCGCCGCCGCGCAGGTCCGACTGGCGGTAGGTGCGGGCCGCGTCCCAGGCCGTCGCCACCAGTTCGGCGACGGGCAGGCCGGACGCCGCGATGGCGGCCTTGAGCGCGGCCACGTCGTAGCCCTTGGACCCTTCCGGCACCGGGTCCTGCCAGATCAGGTCTTCCTGCGGCGCGTCCGGGCCGATGTAGCGGGTCCGGGGGCCGAGGTCGCGGTGGGTCAGCTTGAACCACGCCCGCGCGAAGGTGTCGGCGAAGTAGTCGGGATCGGCCATGAATTTCTGGCAGATCGCGTTGTAGGCCGGGTCCATCTTCATCGCCATGTCGGCGTCGGTCATGATCGGCATGGTGCGCTTGGTCGGGTCGGAGGCGTCGACGGGCATGTCCTCCTCCTTGATCCCGATGGGCTGCCACTGCCACGCGCCGGCGGGCGACTTCTTCAGCTCCCACTCGTAGCCGAACAGCAGCTTGAAGTAGCCCATGTCCCACTGCGTCGGGTTGGTCGTCCACGCGCCTTCGAGGCCCGAGGTGACCGCGTTCGACGCCTTGCCGCCGAGGTTGGGGTTCACCCAGCCGAAGCCCTGGGTCTCGATCCCCGCCGCTTCGGGCTCGGGGCCGAGCGCGCCGGCGTCACCGTTGCCGTGCGCCTTGCCCACGGTGTGGCCGCCGCAGGTCAGCGCCGCGGTTTCCTCGTCGTTCATCGCCATCCGGGCGAAGGTGACGCGCACCTGCTCGGCGGTGTTGAGCGGGTCGGGCTTGCCGTTCACGCCCTCGGGGTTCACGTAGATCAGGCCCATGTGCACGGCCGCCAGCGGGTTGGCCAGCGTGTCGGGCTTCATGATGTCCTCGTAGCGCTGGCTGGCGTCACCCACGAACTCGCGCTCCGAGCCCCAGTAGACGTCCTTTTCCGGCGCCCAGATGTCCTCGCGGCCGAACGAGAAGCCGTAGGTCTTCAGGCCCATCGATTCGTAGGCGACGTTGCCGGCCAGCAGGATCAGGTCGGCCCAGCTCAGCTTGTTGCCGTACTTCTTCTTGACCGGCCACAGCAGGCGGCGGGCCTTGTCGAGGTTGCCGTTGTCCGGCCAGCTGTTCAGGGGCGCGAAGCGGATGTTGCCGCTGCCGCCGCCGCCGCGGCCGTCCTGCAGGCGGTAGGAGCCCGCCGAGTGCCAGGCGAGCCGGATCATCAGGCCGCCGTAGTGGCCCCAATCGGCCGGCCACCAGTCCTGGCTGTCGGTCATCAGCGCGGTGACGTCGGCCTTGACCGCGTCGAAGTCGAGCGTCTTGACCGCCTCGCGGTAGTCGAAGCCCTTGAGCGGGTCCGACTTGCTGTCATGCTGGTGCAGGATGTCGAGGTTCAGGGTCTTGGGCCACCAGTCGGTGACGGCCGCCTCGCGGTTGGTCATGCTCCCGTGCATCACCGGGCATTTACCGGCGGACCTGTCGTCTCCGTCCATCATCGTCTCTCTCCCATGCAAGCTGCAAACTGTCGTGGCGCGCGTCGCCAGACGGGGCGCCAGCGGCGTGATTCCCCGTTTCCTAGAATGGTTCTAGCAAAGCGGTCCGATTAGGGGAACTTGGATTTCCTGATTTTCCTGATAAGCTGCGCTTATGAACCCGATCACCCTCAAGCAGCTCCGCTACCTCGACGCCCTGGCCCGGCACCGGCACTTCGGGCTGGCGGCCGAGGCCTGCGCGATTTCGCAGCCGGCCTTGTCGATGCAGATCAGGGAGTTGGAGGACAGCCTGGGCGGCGCGCTGGTCGAGCGCGGGGCACGGCCCCTGCGCCTGACCGGCCTCGGCGAAGAGATCGCCGCCCGCGCCCGCGACATCCTGCGGGCGGCCGACGAGCTGGCCGAGGTGGCGCGCGCCCGCCGCGACGGGCCGGGCGGGCGTCTGCGGCTGGGGGTGATCCCGACCATCGCGCCTTACCTCTTGCCGCGGCTGATCCGCGACCTCGCGGCGCGCTACCCGGGGCTGGAGCTGCAGGTGCGCGAGACCCAGACCGAGCGCCTGATCGCCGAGCTGACCGACGGGCGGCTGGACACCGCGCTCCTTGCCCTGCCCGTGTCGGAGCCGGGGCTGGAGGAGGTGGCGCTGTTTTCCGAGACCTTCGTGCTGGTGCGCCCCGAGGCCGAGGCCGCCGCGCCGGTGCCGTCGCCCGAGGCGCTGCCGGACATGCAGCTCCTGCTGCTGGAGGAGGGCCACTGCTTCCGCGACCAGGCGCTGGCGGTCTGCGGCCTGCGCGCGGGCGCGCCGCGGGCCGGGCTCGACGGCTCGTCGCTGTCGACGCTGGTGCAGATGGTGGGGGCCGGCATCGGCGTCACGCTGATCCCCGAGATGGCGGTGGGGGTCGAGACCCGGGGCGCGCCGGTCGCGGTGCAGCGCTTCGCGGCGGGGCGGCCCGCGCGGACGGTGGGGATGCTGTGGCGGCGCAAGAGCCCGCTGGCGCGCGAGCTGCGCGAGGTGGCCGAGCTGGTACGGCAGTCGGCCGAGGCGATGTACGCCGCGGCCTCAGCCTGAGGCGGTGGCGAAGCCGACGATCTCGGACACCAGCACGTCGAGCGTGTCGATCGCCGTGACGCCCGCGGCGACGGCCTCGGGGATCAGGCTGAACTCGGTGCAGGCGATCAGCTGGATCGCGGCGCCCTTGTCCAGAAGCGCCCGGGATGCGGCCCGAAGCGCCCCGCGCGCCGCCTCGTCCGGCCCCGTCGCCTTGATCGCGCGGATGGCGGACAGGAGCGCGGGGCCGTCCTCGGGGTGAACCACGGTCAGCCCCTCGGCGGCCAGCGCCCGGTCGAACAGCCCCACCTTCGCCACGGCGGGCGAGGCTAGGAGCCCGACCCGCGCCCCCGGCCCCGCCGCGGCGCGCGCCGCGCGGGCCGCGGCCGCGACCATGTCGAGAAAGGGGATGGCGACGGCCCCGCGGATGTCGCGCGCGTAGTGGTGCGCCGTGTTGCAGGGCATGGCCAGCGCCTGCGCCCCCGCCGCCTCCAGCCGCCGGGCCATCGCCACCAGCACCGGCGCGGGGTCCGCCCCCGTGCCCTCGATCAGCCGGGCGATGCGGCTGGGCACCTGGCTGTTCTGGTCCACGATCATCGACACGTGGTCGGCGTCGTCGCGGGCGGGCACCGCGGCGATCACCTTCTGCATCAGGAGCACCGTCGCCTCGGGCCCCATCCCGCCGAGGATGCCGACCGTTCTCATCCCCGCGCGAGCGCCCCCTTGTAGGCGAACAGGCCGACCGACCCGCCGGTGTGCAGGAACACGACCCGCTCGCCCTGTTTGAAGCGACCGCTTCGGCACCAGTCGATCAGCCCCGCCGCCCCCTTGCCGGAATAGACGGGGTCGAGCAGGATCCCCTCCAGTTCCGCGAACATACGGATCGCCTCCAGCGTGTCCTCCCGCGGCAGCCCGTAGCCCGCGCCGACGTAGCCGGTATCCGCCACCACGTCCTCGCGCCGGACCACGCCGGGGCAACCCAGCTTCTCGGCCGTCTTGCAGGCGAGGTCGTAGACCATCTGCTCCTGCTTCTCCTTCGGCGCGCGGGTGCCGATGCCCAGCACCGGGATGCCCGCGTTCAGCGCGCACATCCCCGCAACCAGCCCCGCCTGCGTGCCCGACGACCCGGTCGCCGTCACCAGCCGGTCGATCACCAGCCCGCGGTCGTTGACCTGCGCCAGCAGTTCCAGCGCGCAGTTCACATAGCCCAGCGCCCCGGTGGGGTTCGACCCGCCCCCGGGGATGACGTAGACGCGGCGCCCCTTGGCGCGCTCGGCCTCGGCGGCGGCGGTCATCGCAGCCACCATGTCGTTGCCGCCGGGGTGCAGCTCGGTCGTGGCCCCGTGCAGGTGGTCGAGCAGCACGTTGCCGTTCTGGGTGTAGTCGGGGTCCTGGTAGCCGGTGCGGTCCTCCAGCAAGACCTGGCAGGCCAGCCCCAGCTTGGCGGCAAAGGCCGCGGTCTGGCGGGCGTGGTTCGACTGGGTCGCGCCCTGCGTCATCACCATGTCGGCGCCCTCGGCCAGCGCCTCGGCCATCAGGAATTCCAGCTTGCGGGTCTTGTTGCCGCCGGTGGACATGCCCGTGCAGTCGTCGCGCTTGATCCAGATCTCGGGTCCGCCCAGCGCCGCCGACAGCCGGTCGAGCCGCTCCAGCGGCGTCGGCAGATGGGCGAGGAAGACGCGGGGAAAACGGGCGAGATGCATGGGCGGGACTCCGGGCCGTGAGGGTCGCGCGCAGCCTTGCATTCTTTGTCAGCAATTGACAATCGCCGCCGGCGCTGCAAATCCGGCGCTGTTCTCGGACGCGCGCCTCGTCAGCGGCGAGGCGCGGCCTATGTCTTTGGCGGGGTCCGCGGCCAGGGCGCGGATGGCAAGGGAGGAGACGGCATGACGGACACTTTGGCGGCGCTGATCGCGGCGCAGGACGGCGGGGCGCTGGCGATCGGCGCACCGGGGCGCGGCTGGCTCGATTTCGACGGGCTGAGGGCGCAGGGCGCTCGGGTGGCCGAGGCGCTGCACGCCGCGGGCGTGGGCCGGGGCGACCGGGTCGCCATCGTGCTGCCGAACGGGCCCGAGATGGCGGTGGCCTTCGTCACCGTGGCGGGCGTGGCCACGACCTGCCCGCTGAACCCCGCCTACAAGGAAGAGGAATTCGCCTTCTACCTCTCCGACCTCAAGGCCAAGGCAATCATCCTGGCCGCGGGCGAGACCGGCGCGGCCCATGCCGCCGCCAAGTCGCAGGGTCTGGCCATCATCCGCCTGTCCTTCGACGCCGCCGACCCGGCGGGCGTGTTCACCCTGACGGCCGAGGGCAGCGCCGGCACCGCCGACACCGCCGCGCCGGGCGCGGACGACGTGGCGCTGATCCTGCACACCTCGGGCACCACCTCGCGGCCCAAGATCGTGCCGCTGCTGCAGTCGAACGTCGCGGCCTCGGCGCGCCACATCGGGGCGTCGCTGGCGCTGACGCCGGCGGACCGCTGCCTGAACGTGATGCCGCTGTTCCACATCCATGGGCTGATCGCGGCGGTGTCCTCGTCGCTGGCCGCCGGCGGGTCGGTCTGGTGCGCGCCCGGGTTCGACGCGATGAAGTTTTTCGGCTGGATGGAGGAGGCGCACCCGACCTGGTACACCGCCGTCCCGACCATGCACCAGACCATCCTCGCGCGCGCCTCGCGCAACGCCGAGACCATCAAGAAGATCCCGCTGCGCTTCCTGCGGTCGTCCTCGGCCTCGCTGCCGGGGCCGGTGATGGAGCAGCTGGCCGCCACCTTCAACGCACCCGTGATCGAGGGCTACGGCATGACCGAGGCCGCGCACCAGATGGCGTCGAACCCCCTGCCGCCCCGCGCGCAGAAGCCGGGCTCGGTCGGCGTCGAGGCCGGGCCGCTGGTCCGGGTCGCGCACGAGATCGAGAACCGGCTGGTCGAGGGCGTGGGCGAGATCGTGATCTCGGGCCCGAACGTGACGCCGGGCTACGAGGGCAACCCCGAGGCCAACGCCAAGAGCTTCTTCGAGGCCGAGGGCCGGCGCTGGTTCCGCACCGGCGACCAGGGCCAGTTCGACGACGAGGGCTACCTGACCCTGACCGGCCGCCTGAAGGAGATCATCAACCGCGGCGGCGAGAAGGTGTCGCCGCTGGAGGTGGACGGCGTCCTGTCGGCGCATCCCGCCGTGGCGCAGGTGGTGACCTTCGCCATCCCGCACCCCAAGCTGGGCGAGGAGGTGGGCGCGGCCGTGGTGCTCAAGGAAGGCGCCGAGGCGACCGAGGCGCAGATCCGCGAGTTCGCGGGCGAGCGGCTGGCCGCCTTCAAGGTGCCGCGCAAGGTGGTGATCCTGTCCGAGATCCCGAAAGGCGCGACCGGCAAGCTGCAGCGGATCGGCCTGGCCGAGAAGCTGGGGCTGACCGAACAGGCCTGAGCCGCGCCAAGGTTTGGGGGCCCTGCCCCCAAGCCCCCGGCGCAGTTCAGGAAAGATGAAGACAGGGGGCGAGGCGTAGGCCCCGGGGGGACAGCATGAAGATCTGCATTTTCGGCGCCGGCGCGATCGGCGGCTACATGGGCGCGAAGCTGGCCGAGGCGGGGGCCGAGGTGAGCCTCGTCGCCCGCGGCCCGCATCTGAAGGCGATGCAGGAGAAGGGCCTGACGCTCATCGAGGAGGGCGAGACAAAGACCTTCAAGGTCAACGCCTCGGACGACGCGGCGGCGCTGGGGCAGCAGGATTACGTCATCGTCACGCTCAAGGCGCATTCGGTGCCGCCCGTGGTGGGCCGGATGCAGCCCCTGATCGGGCCGGACACGACCATCGTGTCGGGCGTGAACGGCGTGCCGTGGTGGTATTTCCACAAAATCGGCGGCCCGCTGGAGGGCACCCGGCTGGCGTCGGTCGACCCCGGCGACGCGCAGTGGGACGGCTTCGGCCCCGACCGCGTGCTGGGCTGCGTGGTCTACCCGGCGGCCGAGGTGATCGAGCCGGGCGTGGTCAAGCACATCGAGGGCAACCGGTTTTCGCTGGGTGAGCCTGACGGGTCGAAATCCGACCGCGCGGTGCGGCTCTCCGAGGCGCTGGGCAAGGCCGGGCTCAAGGCGCCGGTGCGGCCGCGGCTGCGCGACGAGATCTGGGTGAAGCTCTGGGGCAACCTGTCGTTCAACCCGATCTCGGCGCTGACCCACGCGACGCTGGATGTGCTCTGCACCGACCCAGGCACGCGGGCGGTCGCGCGCAACATGATGCTCGAGGCGCAGGAGATCGCCGAGAAGCTGGGCGTCAAGTTCCCCATCGACGTGGACCGCCGCATCGACGGCGGCGCGGCGGTGGGCGCGCACCGGACCTCGATGCTGCAGGATCTCGACGCCGGCCGGCCGATGGAGATCGACGCGCTGCTGGGTTCCGTGCAGGAACTGGGGCGCGTGACCGAGACGCCGACGCCCACCATCGACACGGTGCTGGCGCTGGTGACGCTCAGGGCGCGGGTGGCGGGGCTCTACGGCGCCTGAGGGCGGCGTTTTCCTCGAAGAAAACGGCTTGGGAAAACGCGCGTTTTCCCAGCCAGAAAGCTGCAGCTTTCCGAGGCGAAAAACTGCAGTTTTTCGCGCCTACCGCAACCAGACCCGCGCATAGGGCGGCAGCGGGATCATGCCGTTGCCATCCCCCGCCGGCGCCATCGACAGCGCGTCGAACATCTCCGACGCGCCCTGCGCCCGCGCCCAGTCGACCGACAGCGCCTGCCAGCGTTCGGTGAAGTTGAACAGCCCGAGCAACGCCCCCGTCGGCGCGCGCCGCGCAAAGGCGAACAGCGCGGGGTTGCCCGTCTGCAGGATCTCGGTCGGATTGCGCGCGTGCAGCTCCCGCGTCGCCGCGCGGCGCGCCATGATCTCCCGGATCCCGGCATGAAGCCGCCCCGCCACGCTGCCGGGCTCGGCCTGCGCGCGGGCGGCAAGCTCCCAGTCCATCCGCGGCCGGTGCAGCCAGCGGCTGTCATGGGCCTGCTCGGGCACCTCGCGGTAGCCGTAATCGTTCAGCATCCCCAGCTCGTCGCCCATGTAGACCAGCGGGATGCCCCCGTAGCTGGCGATCAGGGCGTGGCCCATCAGCACCCGGTCGATGGCCCGGTCGAGCGCGACCGGGTCGCCCGCCGCCAGCGCGCGCTCGACCCCCGCCAGCGACGCGCAGGTGCCGCTGATCCGCTTGTCGCCGGTGTCGGGGTCGTGCTGGAACAGCTCGCCCGCCGAGAAGCTGCCCGGAAACACCCCCTCGTAGAAATCCGACAGGAAGGCCCGGTGCAGCCGCCCGTCGAGGCCCACCGCCGCCGCGTCGGCATCCGTCACCGCCCAGCCGATGTCGTCGTGGCAGCGCAGGTAGTTGGCATAGGTCGCGTTGTTCAGGACCGGCGGGAAATGGGTGCCCATCACATGGGTCATCAGCCGCGTGTCGCGGGCCGCCAGCGCCGACCAGACCTGCACCATGAGCGAGTTGTGATAGGCAAGGTTCCCCTCCTTGCCGTCATGCTCGCCGCGGCCGAGGTAGGGCAGCATCTCCTCGGGGCCGACGATGGCCTCCTCCAGATGGATCACCGCGGGCGCGACGATGCGGGTGACGGCGCGCAGGGCCTGCAGGATCATGTGGCATTCGGGTTCGGACTGGCAGCGCGTGCCGAGCCGCTTCCACAGGAAGGCCACCGCGTCGAAGCGCAGCACCTCGACCCCCCGGTTGGCGAGGAACAGCATCACCTCGGCCATCTCCAGGAACACCTGCGGGTTGGCCCAGTTCAGGTCCCACTGGTGTTCGTTGAAGGACGTCCAGACCCAGCGGCCCATGTCCTCATACCGGGTGAAGTTGCCGGGCGCGTGCGCCGGGAACACCTCGTGGGCGGTCTCCTCGTAGGCGTCGGGCAGCGTGCGGTCGGGAAAGGTCACGTAGTAGTCGAGGAAGGCCGGATCGCCCGCGCGGGCGGCCTGCGCCCAGGCGTGCTCCTTGGCGGTATGGTTCAGCACCAGGTCGATGCAGACGCTGATCCCGCGGGCGCGGGCGGCGGCGACGGTGTCCTCGAACTCCTGCATCGTGCCGAGTGCGGGGTCGATGGCGCGGTAGTCCTGCACCGAGTAGCCGCCGTCGCTGTCGCCGGGCCGTGGTTTCAGGCAGGGCATGAAATGGACATAGGTCACGCCCAGCCCGGCGAGGTAGTCGAGCCGGTCGCGGACGCCGCGCAGGTCGCCGGCGAAGCGGTCGATGTAGATCACGTAGCCGACCCGGTCGGGGCGCTGGAACCAGTCGGGTTCGAGATCGCGCTGCAGGTCCAGCCGCTTGAGCGCCGGGGCGCGGGCGGCCCAGGCGGCGCGCATCGCCGCCTCCAGCCGGTCGCGGAACCCGGCATAGCCGGGATGGGTGCCATAGAGCCGCTCCAGCATCGGCCACAGGTCGTCGTGGCTGCGGGCGGCGCGGAGCGCGTAGAGATCGGCGTCGGTGACGGCGGGGGAGTCGGGCAGGGTCATGCCGGACAGAACAATCCCGCCCGCCCGGGGGATGCAAGGGCCTTGACGCCGGGCGCCCGGGCGACATTCTCGGCCCGGTCGACACGGATGTGCCAGAGGGTTCCCAAAGCGCTTTCACTTTCGGGGTCACAGGAGTAGTTAGCGCTAACGCGCTCCAGTCATCGAGGCAGGCACATGACCTACCAGGACGCCCGCACCCCGGGCCTGCAGGACGGCATCCTGCATCACCTGACCTACACCATCGGCAAGGACGCGGCCCACGCGACGCTGCACGACTGGCGGCTGGCCCTGTCCTTCGCGGTGCGCGACCGGATCGTGGACAGCTGGTTCGCCTCGACCCGCGCCAGCTACGAGGCCGGCGCCAAGCGGGTCTACTACCTGTCGATGGAATTCCTGATCGGCCGGCTGCTCGGCGACGCGCTGGTCAACCTGCGGCTGGACGGCGAGGCCAAGGCGGCGGTCGAGGGGCTGGGCCTCGACTTCGACGCGGTGCTGCACGACGAACCCGACGCGGCGCTGGGCAACGGCGGCCTCGGGCGGCTCGCGGCCTGTTTCCTCGAATCGCTCTCGACGCTGGCCTGCCCGGCCATGGGTTACGGCATCCGCTACGAGCACGGCCTGTTCCGCCAGAGCTTCGACAACGGGCGGCAGGTCGAGGCGCCCGAGACCTGGCTGCAGCAGCGCCATGTCTGGGAATTCGAGCGCCCCGAGGCGGCCTATTCCATCGGCTTCGGCGGCCATGTCGCCGAGCAGGACGGCCGCATGGTCTGGACCCCCGCCGAGGCGGTGCTGGCCGAGGCCTACGACACCCCCGTCGTCGGCTGGGAGGCGCGCTGGACCAACACACTGCGGCTCTGGGCCGCGCGCGCGATCGACCCGCTGGACCTTGCCCGCTTCAACCACGGCGACCACGTCGGCGCGGCGGTGCCCGAGATGCTGGCCCGCGCGATCAGCCGCGTCCTCTACCCCGACGACACCACCGAGGCCGGCAAGGAGCTGCGGCTGAAGCAGGAATACTTCTTCACCGCCGCCAGCCTGCACGACATCCTGCGCCGCTTCGACAGCGAACACGGCGACATCCGGCTCCTGCCCGAAAAGGTGGCGATCCAGCTGAACGACACCCACCCCGCCATCGCGGGGCCGGAACTGGTGCGGCTGCTGCACGACACCCGCGGCCTGCCCTTCGACGAGGCCGTCGACATCGCCCGGCGCACGCTGAACTACACCAACCACACGCTGCTGCCCGAGGCGCTGGAAAAATGGCCGGTGCCGCTGATGGCCCGCCTGTTGCCGCGCCACATGATGCTGATCGAGCGCATCGACGCCGACCACGCCGCCCGCTTCCCCGCCCGCGCCACCCATGCCGTGGCCGATGGCGAGGTGAACATGGGCGCCCTCAGCTTCATCATGGCGAACCGCGTCAACGGCGTCTCGGCGCTGCACACCGGGCTGATGAAGCAGACGGTGTTCGCCGACCTGCACGCCCTGCACCCCGGCCGGATCGTCAACCAGACCAACGGCGTGACGCCCCGGCGCTGGCTGCACGCCTGCAACCCGCGGCTGGCCGGGATCATCACCGGCACCATCGGCGAAGGCTGGATCGGCGATCTGGAGCGGCTCGCCGAGCTGGAGCCGCACCTGGGCGACGCGGGGCTGCAGCAGGCCATCGCGGGCGCCAAGCGCGCCAACAAGGCCGACCTGGCGGACTGGATCGGGGCGACCCACGGCCTGTCCGTCGACCCCGACGCGATGTTCGACGTCCAGATCAAGCGCATCCACGAATACAAGCGCCAGCACCTCAACATCCTCGAGGCGGTGGCGCTGTGGCAGGCGATCCGCGCCAACCCCGACGCGGGCTGGACGCCGCGGATCAAGATCTTCGCGGGCAAGGCGGCGCCGGGCTACGTCTTCGCCAAGAAGATCATCCGCCTGGTCAACGACGTCGCCGCCGTGCTGAACGCCGACCCGGTGACCAGCCGGTACCTCAAGGTGATCTTCCTGCCCAACTACAACGTCACCCTGGCCGAGCGGCTGATCCCGGCCGCCGACCTGTCGGAACAGATCTCGACCGCCGGCAAGGAGGCGTCGGGCACCGGCAACATGAAATTCGCCCTGAACGGCGCGCTGACGGTCGGCACGCTGGATGGCGCCAACGTCGAGATCCGCGACCACGTCGGGGCCGAGAACTTCTTCCTCTTCGGCATGACCGCCGAGGAGGTCGTCGCCCGCCGCGCGGTCGAGGGGCACGCCGGCCAGGCCATCGCCGCCGACCCGCGGCTGGCCGCGGCCCTGGCCGCGATCCACGACGGCGCGGTCTCGCCCGGCGACCCGACGCGCTACCACGACATCACCGGCAACCTGCGCGGGCCCGACTATTTCCTCGTCTGCTCGGATTTCGCCGACTACTGGCGCGCCCAGCGCGAGGTCGACGCGGCCTACCGCGACGCGGCCCACTGGACGCGGATGGCGGCGCTGAACACCGCGCGGTCGGGCTGGTTCTCGTCGGACAGGACGATCCGCGGCTACATGGCCGAGATCTGGGGCGCCGCGTCGCTGGGGCCGCGCGCTTGACCTGTCCCGGGGCTCCTGTAGCGTCGGGGGCATGACGACCGGACCCGACAGCGCGCTGGCCGATCACCTCCCCGGGGAGATCGCGGCCGCCATCCTGTCGGGCCGCTGCACCGACCCCTTCGCCGTGCTCGGGCCGCACCGCATCGGGGGGGCGCGCTGGGTCGTCGCCTTCGACCCCGGCGCGGCCGCGATGGCGGCGCTCGTCGGCGGCGAGACCGTGGCCCTGTCCCCCATGCCGGACGCCCCCGGCCTCTTCGCCGGCCCTGTGCCGGGCGACGGTCCCTACCGCTTGCGCGGCACCGCCGCGGACGGCGCCAGCTGGGAGACGGAGGACGCCTACCGCTTCGGCCCGGTGCTGGGCGAGATCGACGAATACCTGATCGGCGAGGGCACCCACCACGCGCTGTGGCACGCGCTCGGTGCCCATGTCATCGACCACGAGGGCAGCCGCGGCACCCATGTCGCGGTCTGGGCGCCCAACGCGCGGCGGGTGTCGGTGGTGGGCGACTTCAACGGCTGGGACGGGCGCCGCCACGTGATGCGCAAGCGCGGCGCGACCGGCGTGTGGGAAATCTTCCTGCCCGGCCTCGGCGAAGGGACGGTCTACAAGTACGAGATCCTCGGCCCCGAGGGGCAGCACCTGCCGCTCAAGGCCGACCCGGTCGGCTTCGGCTCGCAGCACCCGCCGCAGACCGCCTCGGTGGTGCGCGACATCACCGGCTACGGCTGGCGCGACGCAGGCTGGATGGTCACCCGCGCGGCCGCCAACGCGCGCACCGCGCCGATCTCGATCTACGAGGTGCAGCTGGGGTCGTGGCGGCGCAAGGACGGCGGGCGCCCGATCTCCTACCGCGAGGCCGCCGAGGAGCTGGTGGGCTACGCCGCCGAGATGGGGTTCACCCACCTCGAGCTGCTGCCGGTCAGCGAATACCCCTTCGACGGGTCCTGGGGCTACCAGCCCATCGGGCTTTACGCCCCAACCATCCGCTTCGGCCCCCCGCACGAGTTCCGCGACTTCGTCGATGCCGCCCACAGCGCGGGCCTCGGCGTGATCCTCGACTGGGTGCCGGGCCATTTCCCGACCGACGCCCACGGCCTCGGCCGCTTCGACGGCACCGCGCTCTACGAGCACGCCGACCCCAAGGAAGGGTTCCACCGCGACTGGAACACGCTGATCTACAACTACGGCCGCCGCGAGGTGAAGAACTACCTGATCGCCAACGCCCTGTATTGGCTGGAGGAATACCACATCGACGGGCTGCGCGTGGATGCGGTGGCCTCGATGCTCTACCGCGACTATTCCCGCGCCCCGGGCGACTGGGTGCCGAACATCCACGGCGGCAACGAGAACCTCGAGGCCATCGCCTTCCTGCAGGAAATGAACGTCGCCGCCTACGGCGCGCACCCGGGCATCATGACCGTGGCCGAGGAAAGCACCTCCTTCCCCAAGGTTTCCGCGCCGGTCGACGCGGGCGGCCTCGGCTTCGGGTTCAAGTGGAACATGGGCTGGATGAACGACACGCTGCGCTACATGGCCGAGGATCCCGTGTACCGCCGCTACCACCACGACAAGGTGACCTTCGGCCTGCACTACGCCTTTTCCGAGAACTTCGTCCTGCCGATCAGCCATGACGAGGTCGTGCACGGCAAGGGCTCGATGTACACCCGGATGCCGGGCGACCACGCGGCCAAGCTGGCCAACCTGCGCGCCTACTACGGCTTCATGTGGGGCCATCCGGGCAAGAAGCTCCTGTTCATGGGGCAGGAGTTCGGGCAGCAGGCCGAATGGAACCACGACGCCCAGATCGGCTGGCACCACCTGGCCGACCCGGGCCACGCCGGCCTGCAGCGGCTGGTGCGCGACCTCAACACGCTCTACCGCGGCCTGCCCGCGCTACACGTCAAGGACTGCGAGGCCGACGGGTTCCAGTGGCTGCAGGGCGGCGACGCCGACCAGTCGGTGATCGCCTGGATCCGGCGCGGGGGCCCCGGCGACACGCCCGTGGTAATGGTGACCAACTTCACCCCGGTGGAGCGCAAGGGCTACCGCCTCGGCCTGCCCCACGCGGGGCCCTGGCGCGAGATCCTGAACACCGACGCCGCGCTGTACGGCGGCGGCAACCGCGGCAACATGGGCGAGGTCGCCGCGCGCGACGGGGCCAGCCACGGCCAGCCCGCCCATGCCGAGATCTACCTGCCCCCGCTCACGACGCTGTTCCTGGCACCGGGGGACTGACACCGCGCCGTGGGGAGCGGCGCAAAAGAGGGAGGACGAACGACCATGGCTGGACCATCCCAGAGGCTTGTCGCACGCTCGATGGCCTTCGTGCTGGCGGGCGGGCGCGGCAGCCGCCTGATGCAGCTGACCGACAAGCGGGCGAAACCCGCCGTCTATTTCGGCGGTAAGAGCCGGATCATCGACTTCGCGCTGTCCAACGCGCTGAACTCGGGCATCCGCAAGATGGCGATCGCCACGCAGTACAAGGCCCACAGCCTGATCCGCCACTGCCAGCGCGGCTGGAACTTCTTCCGCGCCGAACGCAACGAATACCTCGACATCCTGCCGGCGTCCCAGCGCGTGGACGAGGTGCACTGGTACCAGGGCACCGCCGACGCGGTGTTCCAGAACATCGACATCGTCGACAGCTACGACGTCGATTACGTCGTCATCCTGGCGGGCGACCACATCTACAAGATGGATTACGAGGTCATGTTGCGCCAGCACGTCGACAGCGGCGCCGACGTCACCGTGGGCTGCCTGACGGTGCCCCGGTCCGAGGCTCATGCCTTCGGCGTCATGGCGATCGACGCGAACGACCGCATCACCAGCTTCCTCGAAAAGCCCAAGAACCCGCCCGGCACGCCCGAGAACCCGGATGTGACGCTCGCCTCCATGGGCATCTACGTGTTCAACTGGCCGTTCCTGCGCGACCTGCTGGCGCGCGACGCCGAGGACCCGACCTCGAAACACGACTTCGGCGGCGACCTGATCCCGCAGATCGTGGCCGGCGGCAAGGCGATGGCGCACCGCTTCGAGGCGTCCTGCGTCCGCCATTCCGCCGAGGCGCCGGCCTACTGGCGCGACGTGGGCACGGTCGACGCCTACTGGAAGGCCAACATCGACCTCACCAGCTTCACGCCCGAGCTGGACCTGTGGGACACCAACTGGCCGATCTGGACCTATTCCGAAAGCGTCCCCCCCGCGAAATTCGTCCATGACGAGGCCGACCGCCGCGGCAGCGCGGTGTCCTCGATGGTGTCGGGGGGCTGCATCATCTCGGGCACCGAGGTGCGGGAATCGCTCCTGTTCACCCGCGTCCACACCAATTCCTACTCGCAACTGGTCCGCGCCGTGGTGCTGCCCGACGTGGTGGTGGAACGCCACGCCCGGCTGAAGAACGTGGTCATCGACCGCGGCGTCCGCATCCCCGAGGGGCTGGTGGTGGGCGAGAACCCGGAAGAGGACGGCAAGTGGTTCCACGTCACGCCGGGCGGCGTGACGCTGATCACCGCACCGATGGTGGAGGCATGGCTGGCCGCGAAATGATCCGGGTCCTTTCCGTCACCTCCGAATGCGCGCCGCTGGTCAAGACCGGGGGGCTGGCCGACGTGGCGGGCGCCCTGCCCGGCGCGCTGGCGCCCCTTGGGGTCGAGATGCGCACCCTCCTGCCCGGCTATCCCAGGGTGATGGCCGCGGTGGGCAGGGGAAAGGCCGTGCTGGAGGACCCCGACCTGTTCGGCGGCCCGGCCCGGGTGATCGCGGCCCGGGCCGGCGGCCTCGACCTCCTCGTCCTCGACGCCCCCCACCTCTTCGGGCGGGAGGGGGCGCCCTACAACGGCCCCGACGGCCGCGACTGGCCCGACAACCCCGAACGCTTCGCGGCGCTCGGCTGGGTCGCGGCCGAAATCGCGGGGGGCGCGCTGACGGACTGGCAGCCGCAGGTGCTGCACTGCCACGACTGGCAGGCGGGCCTCGCGCCCTGGTACCTGCGCGACCGGCATCCGCAGGCGCCGGTCGGCAGCGTGCTGACGATCCACAACATCGCCTTCCAGGGCCTCGCCCCCGGCGACCGGCTGGCCCGCCTGCGCCTGCCGCCCGACGGGATGACCCCCGGCGGCTTTGAATACTGGGGCAACATCAGCGCGCTCAAGGCGGGCCTCGTCGCCGCCGACCGGATCACCACCGTCAGCCCGACCTATGCCGACGAGCTCCTGACGCCCGAGTTCGGCATGGGCATGGAGGGCGTGCTGCGCGCCCGGCAGGACGTGCTGTCGGGCATCCTGAACGGCGTCGACCTCGACGCCTGGACGCCGTCCTACAAGACCCCCGCGGGCAAGCGCCGCTACACCGCGCGGCTGCGCGCCGCCATGGGCCTGCCCGCGGCGGACGGGCCGCTCTGCGTCGTGGTCTCGCGGCTGACGCACCAGAAGGGGCTCGACCTGCTGCTCGAGGCGCTGCCGCGGCTTCTGGACGAGGGCGGGCAGCTGGCGCTGCTGGGCTCGGGCGAGCCGGGACTGGAGGCCGCCTTCCGCACTGCCGCCGCCCGGCACCCGGGCGTGGCCGTCACCTTCGGCTACGACGAGGCGCTGGCCCGCCTGCTGATCGAGGGCGGCGACGCCATCCTCGTGCCCTCGCGCTTCGAGCCCTGCGGCCTGACCCAGCTTTACGGCCTGCGCTTCGGCACCCTGCCGCTGGTGGCCTACACCGGCGGGCTGGCCGATACCGTGATCGATGCCTCGCCCGCGGGCCTGCGCGCCGGCGTCGCCACCGGGGTCCAGTTCCACCCGGTCAGCGCCGCCGCCCTCAGCCGCGCCTTCGACCGGCTCTGCGCGCTTTACAGGCAGCCCGATCTGTGGCTCAGGATGCAGCGCAACGCGATGCGCCACCCGGTCGGCTGGGACCAGTCGGCGGCCGAGTACGCCGCACTCTATGACGGCCTGATCCGGACCTGATGACCACGAGACACGCGATTTCCGCCGGGCGCGCCGCGCCGCTCGGGGCCACGTTCGACGGCGAGGGCGTGAACTTCGCCGTGTTCTCGGCCCATGCCACGCGCATGGTGCTGTGCCTGTTCGGCGAGGACGGCCGCGAGGTCCAGCGCCTCGACCTGCCCGAGCGCGACGGCGACGTCTGGCACGGCTACATCGCGGGGCTCCGGCCCGGCCAGCACTACGGCTACCGCGCGCACGGGCCCTATGCGCCCCACGAGGGGCACCGCTTCAACCCCAACAAGCTGCTGGTCGATCCCTACGCCCGGGCGCTGACCGGCCACCCGGTCTGGCACGACGCGCTCTACGGCTACGACCCCGCGCGCGGCGACCTGAGCTTTTCCACCGCCGACAGCGCGCCCTACGTGCCGCGCGCGGCGGTGGTCGACCCGGCCTTTTCCTGGGGCGCCGACCGCCCGCCCGAGACCCCGGTCGAGGACAGCGTGATCTACGAGGCCCACGTCAAGGGCCTGACGCGCCTGCACCCCGCCGCCACGCCGCGGGGCAAGTTCCTCGGCCTTGCCTCGGACCCGATGCTGGAGCACCTGACGCGCCTCGGCGTGACGGCGGTGGAGCTTCTGCCGGTGCAGGCCTTCGTCGACGACAAGTTCCTGCACGACAAGGGGCTGACCAACTACTGGGGCTACCAGACGCTCGGCTTCTTCGCCCCCGATCCGCGCTACCTGCAGGCGGGCGACATCTCGGAGTTCCAGCAGATGGTCGCGCGGCTGCACGCCGCCGGCATCGAGGTGATCCTCGACGTGGTCTACAACCACACCTGCGAAGGCGACGAACGCGGCCCCACGCTCGCCTTCCGCGGGCTCGACAACGCCAGCTACTACCGCCTCGCGCCGGACCGGCGGCACTACGTCAACGACACCGGCACCGGCAACACGGTGAACGTGGATCACCCCATGGTGCTGCGGATGATCATGGATTCGCTGCGCTACTGGGTGGAGGTGATGCATGTCGACGGCTTCCGCTTCGACCTCTGCGCCACGCTGGGGCGCACGGCCACGGGCTTCGACCCCGGCGCGTCCTTCTTCGACGCGATCCGGCAGGACCCGGTCCTGACCCGCGTCAAGCTGATCGCCGAACCCTGGGACGTGGGCCCGGGCGGCTACCAGCTGGGTGCCTTTCCGCCGCCCTTCCTGGAATGGAACGACCGCTACCGCGACACGGTGCGCGCCTTCTGGCGCGGCGACGCGGGGCAGGCGCCGCGGCTCGCCGACCGGCTGACCGGCTCGGCGCGGCAGTTCGACCATTCGGGCCGGCCCGCGACGTCCTCGGTCAACCTCGTCACCGCCCATGACGGCTTCACGCTGGCCGACGTGGTCAGCTACGCCCGCCGCCACAACGAGGCCAACGGCGAGGGCAACCGCGACGGGCACGGCGAGAACGTGTCCGACAACATGGGCGTCGAGGGCCCCACCGCCGACCCCGCGATCCGCGCGGCCCGCGCGCGGCGGGTGCGCAACATGCTGGCGACGCTGCTCCTGTCGCAGGGCACGCCGATGCTGCTGGCGGGCGACGAGATCGGCAACACCCAGTCGGGCAACAACAACGCCTACGCCCAGGACAACGAGATCGGCTGGGTCGGCTGGGACGCCCCCGACATGGGGCTGGCGGGCTTCGTCGCGGCGCTGGTCGCCTTCCGCAAGGCACACCCGATCCTGCGGCAGAAACGGTTCCTCCACGCCCGCGAACGCGCCGTCGACGGCCTGCCCGACCTGTTCTGGTGGCGCGAGGACGGGGCCGAGATGACGCCGGCCGACTGGCAGGACGGCGGCCGCCGCGTGCTGTGCGTGGAAAAGCGCACGGCGGCGGGAACGCCGGCCTATGCCGCGCTCGAGACGGCGCTGTTCCTCGTGTTCAACGCCGGCCCCGAGGTCCGCGTGACCCTGCCCGCCTGCCCGCAGGCGCGGCGCTGGGTCTGCCGTATCGACACCAGCGCCTCCGACCCCGCGGTCGACCGCCCCGCCGCCGGCGCGGTCGCCTGCCCGGCCGAGGCCGTGCTCGCCTTCGTGCTGGAGCCCGCCCCATGAGCGACCCGATCGGCGCGCTCGCCGCCGCCCTCGGCATCCTGCCGCGCTACACCGACCAGATGGGCGGGGTGCGCGAGACCTCGCGCGACACCGCGCTGGCGCTGATCGCGGCGCTGGGGGTGGACGCCGGCACCGAGACGCAGGCCGCCGACCGCCTCGCCGCGCTGCAGGCCGGGGAAGCGGCGCGCACCCTGCCCCGCCACATCGTCACGACACCGGGGCGGCCGACGCGGCTGCCCGCCGATCCGGGCGACTGGGCGCTCCTGCGCGAGGACGGCAGCGAAACCGAGGGCCGCGGCCCCGACCTGCCCGCCCTGCCCCTCGGCCTCCATGTCCTGCGCGCGGGCGGGCAGGAGACGACGCTCCTGACCGCCCCCCCGGCCCTGCCGCTCCCGCCCCGCGGCTGGGGCATGACCGCGCCGCTCTGGGGTCTTGCAGGCCCCGACCGGCCCGGCTTCGGCGACTACGACGACCTGCGGCGTACCGGCGTCGCGCTGGCGGCCAGCGGCGCGGGGTTCCTCGGGATCAACCCGATCCACGCCGGTTTCCCGACCGAGGCGGGCTGGGCCAGCCCCTATTCCCCGTCGCACCGCCGGCGGCTGAACCCGCTCCACATCGCCACCGGGCCGGGCGTGGCGGCGGGGCCGCTGGTGGATTACGCCGCCGAGATCCCGGCCAAGCGCGCCGCGCTCCGGGCGCTCTACGCCGGGGCGACGGACAGTCCGGGCTTCGACCTCTGGGTCGCCATGGAGGGCCCGGACCTCACCCGCTTCGCCGCGCACCAGGCCCTGTCCGAGCGCCACGGGCCGTTCTGGACCGACTGGCCCGCCCGGTTGCAGGACCCCACCACCGCCGTGGCCGGCGTGCCGCCCGACGAGATCCGCTACCACGCCTGGCTGCAGTGGATGGCGCACAGCCAGCTGACGCTGGCGCAGATGGGCCTGACCGCGGCGGGGATGCGGCACGGCCTCTACCTCGACCTGGCCGTCGGCACCCACCCCGCCGGGGCCGAGACCTGGACCGACCGCGAAAGCTTCGCCGCCGGCGTCTCGCTCGGCGCGCCGCCCGACGCCCTCGGCCCCGAGGGGCAGACCTGGACACTTGCCCCCCTCAACCCCCTGACGCTGGCCGCCGGGCACTACCGCACGCTGGCACAGACGATCCGCCAGCCCCTCCGCTACGCGCGGCTCCTCAGGATCGACCACATCCTCGGCTTCGACCGCGCCTTCTGGGTGCCGCCCGGCCTGCCCGGCGCCTATGTCCGGATGCCGCGCGACGCCATGCTGGCCGTGGTGCGGATCGAGGCGGCGCGCGCGGGCGCCACCATCGTGGGCGAGGATCTGGGCAACATCCCCGACGGGCTGCAGGGCGCGCTGGCCGAGGCGGGCATCCTCGGCTGCCGGCTGATGCAGTTCGAGCGGGACGGGGCGGGCCGGGCGACGCCGCCCGAGGGGTATCCGGCCCTGACGCTGGCGTCCTTCGGCACCCACGACCTGCCCACCATGGCGGGCTGGGCCGACGGCGGCGACATCCGCGCGCGGCATGGCATCGGCCGGATCGGGGCCGAGGTCGCCGCGCGCGAACTGGCGCAGCGGGCGCGCGAGGGGCAGGCGCTGGCCGAGGCGGCGGGCGGGGCCGACGCGGGCGCGCTGCATGGGGTTCTGGCGCGGACGGGCTCCACCCTCGTCGCGGTGCAGGCCGAGGACGTGCTGGGCGTGGCCGAGCAGACCAACCTGCCCGGCACCATCGACGACTACCCCAATTGGCGCCGCAAGCTGCCAGTGGCGGGCCCCGCGCTGGCCCGCGACCCGCGGCTCCACGCCGTGGCGGCGCAGATGCGGGACGCGGGGCGCTAGACCGTCACTCGGTGCCTTCCACCACGAGGATCACGCTGTCGGCGGTGCGGCGGCGGATGTCGGCGACCTCCTGGTAGTCGGGGTCGTTGTAGGCGGCCAGCGCCGCCTCGTAGCTCGGGAACTCGATGACCACGTGGCGCATCAGGGTCTCGCCCTCCATCACCTGCGCCTGCCCGCCGCGGACGATGAAGCGCCCGCCCAGGGCCTGCAGGATCGGCGTGTCGCGGACGACGTATTCCTTGTAGGCCTCGGGGTCGCGGACGGTGATGTGGCCGATGATGTAGCCCTTGGGCATGGGGTGCCTCCCTCTGGTGAGATGTGGCCCCCCTTGTGCGGCGCGGGGCGCGCGCGCACAAGCCGGGGCGGCGGAAAACCCGGGTTTTCCGCACGGGAAACCTCGAGGTTTCCCGTGCGTTTTCCTCGAGGAAAACGCCGCGCTCAGGCGGCGCCGTAGCCCCCGGCGGTCGGCGTGACCACCGTCACCGCCTCGCCCGGTTCCAGCACGGTCTGGTCGCAGGCGTTCAGCACCTGCACCGTCCCGTCGTTCCGCCGGACAAACGTTTTGCCCACCTGCCCGTCGCCGCCGCCCGCGATGCCGCGCGGCGGCGCCGCCCGGTGCGAGGACAGGATCGCGCAGTCCATCTTTTCGAGGAACCGCAGCCGCCGTTCCGTCCCGTCGCCCGCCGGAAACGCGCCCTTGCCGCCCGAGCCCTGCCGCAGCCCGAACTGCTCCAGCAGCACCGGGAACCGCATTTCCAGCACCTCGGGGTCGGTCAGCCGCGAGTTCGTCATGTGCACATGCACCCCCGACGTCCCCGCGAAACCGCGCCCGTTGTTCATCACGCCCGCGGGCGAACCCGAGCAGATCGTCTCGTAATACTGGTAGGTCGCGTTGCCGAAGGTCAGGTTGTTCATCGTCCCCTGGCTGTTCGACAGCGTCCCCAGCGCGCCGAAGATCGCGTTGGTCACGTGCTGCGAGGTCTCGACGTTGCCCGCCACCACCGCGCGCGGATAGGCGGGTTTCAGCATCGAGCCCTCGGGGATGATGATGCGGATGGGCCTGAGGCACCCGGCGTTCATCGGGATCGGCGCCTCGACCATCACGCGGAAGCAATAAAGGACCGCGGCCCGCGTCACCGGCTCGGGCGCGTTGAAGTTGTTCTCCATCGCGGGGCTGGTGCCGGTGAAATCCACCGTCGCCTCGCGCTTGTCACGATCCACCGTGATCTTCACGCGGATGACCTGACCGGTGTCGGTCGGGTACTCGTATTCGCAATCCTCGAGCCGCCCGAGCAGCCGCGCGACCTCCTCGGCCGCGTTGTCCTGCACATGGCCCATGTAGGCCTGCACGGTCGGCAGCCCGAACTCGGCCACCATCCGGCGCAGCTCCGCCGCGCCGCGCTCGTTGGCGGCGATCTGGGCCTTGAGGTCGGCGATGTTCTGGTCGGGGTTGCGGGCCGGGTACGGGTGGTCGGTCAGCAGGTGCCGGAGCGCCTCTTCCCGGAACGTACCCTGTTCGACCAGCACGAAGTTGTCGAACAGCACGCCTTCCTCGTCCACGGTCTTGGCCAGCGGCGTCATCGACCCCGGCGCGGTGCCGCCCACGTCCGCGTGGTGCCCGCGGCTGGCGACCCAGAACAGGATCGTCTTGCCGTCATCGCCGAAGACGGGCGAGACCACGGTGATGTCGGGCAGGTGCGTGCCGCCGTTGTAGGGCGCGTTCAAGGCGAACACGTCGCCCGGCCGGATGCGCCCCGCGTTCAGCCGGATCACGGTTTCCACGCTGCGGTCCATCGAGCCGAGGTGCACCGGCATGTGCGGGGCGTTCGCCACCAGCGCCCCGGTCGCGTCGAACACGGCGCAGGAGAAATCCAGCCGTTCCTTGATGTTGACCGAATGGGCGGTGTTCTGCAGCGCCACGCCCATCTGTTCCGCGATGTTCATGAAGAGGTTGTTGAACACCTCGAGCAGGATCGGGTCGGCCTCGACCGTGCCCGCGGCGGAGGTGCGGGCCATCTTCTCGTGGCGGCGCATCAGGATGTCGTCGCGCGGGGTCAGCTCGGCAGTCCAGCCGGGTTCGACCACGACCGTCTGGTTCGGCTCGATGATGAGGGCGGGGCCGCGCACCCGGTCGCCGGGCGACAGGGCCTCGCGCGGGTAGACGGCGGCCTCAACGGTCTTTCCGCCACAGAACACCGGCACGCGCCGGTCGCTGTCGGCGGCGCGGGAGGTCGCCTCGGCCACGGCGCTGGCGCCCTTCTCGTGCGCGGCCTCGGTCATCTCGACCTCGACGGCCTCGACGGTCACGGGTTTATCGGGGCTGACGAAACCGAACTGCGCCTTGTGCGCGGCCTCGAACTCGGCGCGGGCGGCGGGCGCGTCGCCGGACCAGACCACGGGCAGCGCCGTGTCGGTGCCGGCGTAGCGCAGGTGCAGACGCGTCACCGCACCCGCGGCCTCGGGGTCCACGCCCTGCTCCGACAGCTCGGCCGCGACGGCGGCCCGCAGATCGGCAGCGAGGCGGTCGATGGCGGACAGGCTCTGCTCGCCCAGCGGCTCCACCAGCGCCTGCTGGCGGCTGGCCGACACGGTCGCCCGCCCGATGCCGTAGGCCGACAACAGGCCCGAGAGCGGGTGGATCAGCACCGCCTCCATCCCCAGCGAATCCGCGACCAGGCAGGCGTGCTGACCCGCCGCGCCGCCGAAGGCGTTCAGCAGGTACTTGGTCACATCATAGCCGCGCTGCACGCTGATCTTCTTGATCGCGTTGGCCATGTTCTCGACCGCGATGGTCAGGAAACCCTCGGCCACCTCCTCCGCAGTCTTGCCCTCGGCCGCGGCGATCTCGGCGAACTTCGCGCGGACGACGTCGGCATCCAGCGCCTCGTCCTGCCCCGGCCCGAAGACCTTGGGGAAGAACTCCGGCCGCAGCTTGCCCAGCATCACGTTCGCATCCGTCACCGTCAGCGGCCCGCCGCGGCGGTAGCAGGCGGGGCCGGGGTTCGCGCCCGCCGAATCGGGGCCGGCCCTGAACCGGCCGGGATCGGCGTGCAAGATCGACCCGCCGCCCGCCGCGACGGTGTGAATCCGCATCATCGGCGCGCGGATGCGGACGCCCGCGACCTCGGTATCAAAAGCGCGCTCGTAGTCGCCCGCGAAATGCGCCACGTCGGTCGAGGTGCCGCCCATGTCGAAGCCGATCACGCGGGAAAACCCGGCATCGGCCGCCGTCTCGACCATGCCGACCACGCCGCCCGCGGGGCCGGACAGGATCGCGTCCTTGCCCTGGAACTTCTCGGCCGCGGTCATGCCGCCCGAGGACATCATGAACTGCAGCGTTGGCCCCGGCTCACCCGCCGGCGTCGCGCCCAGCGCGTCGGCCACGCGGGCGACGTAGCGGCGGAGAATCGGGGACAGGTAGGCGTCGACCACGGTCGTGTCGCCCCGGCCCACCAGCTTGACCAGCGGGCTGACCTCGTGGCTGACGGACACCTGCGCAAAGCCCATGCCGCGCACCAGCTCGGCCAGCGCGGCCTCGTGGGCGGGGTTCTTCCACGCATGCATCAGAACGATGGCGACCGCCTCGATCCCGTCGGCCTTGGCCTCGGCCAGCGGCCCGCGCACCGGCTCCGCGTCCAGCGCCAGCTCCACGCTGCCATCCGCCCGCAGCCGCTCCTCGACCTCGACCACCCGCTCGTAGAGCTGTTCGGGCAGCACGATCTCCTTGGCGAAGATGTCGGGCCGCGCCTGGTAGGCGATGCGCAGCGCGTCGCGGAAGCCCTTGGTGATCAACAGAATCGTCCGGTCGCCCTTGCGCTCCAGGAGCGCGTTGGTTGCAACCGTGGTGCCCATCTTGACCGTGCCGATCCGCGACGGGTCGATGGCGCCGCCCAGCAGGCGCCGGATGCCCTCGATCGCGGCGTCGGCATAGGCCTCGGGGTTCTCCGACAACAGCTTCAGCGGCGTCAGCGACCCGTCCGGCGCGCGCCCCACCACGTCGGTGAAGGTGCCGCCACGGTCGATCCAGAAATCCCAAAGCGCGGGCGCCGTCGCATGTGCCATCTGTCGTCTCCCTGCTGGTCCTGCCGCCCGTTTTCCGGGCGGTCCGGCGGGCGGCCCGGGCCGTCCCCCACATTCCAATGACATTTTGTTGACAAATTGTCGATGACTGGTCAAGCTCAACCTTACGCCGGGTCAACAAGAGCCCGGGCCACCCCCGTCCCGGCGCCAGACCAGCCCCGGGGCCACCAACACGGGAGACACACCGATGACCCTTTCCCTCCGCAGCCTCGCGCTTGCCACCGCGCTCGGCGCGCTGGCCCTGCCCGCCGCCGCCCAGACCGCATGGGACATGCCCACCCCCTACGGCGACAGCGTGTTCCATACCGCCAACATCATCCAGTTCGCCGACGAGGTCCGCGAGGCCACCGGCGGCCAGCTCGACATCACCGTGCATTCCGCGGGCTCGCTGTTCGGCCACCCCGAGATCAAGGACGCCGTCCGCCGCGGCCTCGCGCCCATCGGCGAGATCCTCTTGTCGCGGCTCGCGAACGAGAACCCGGTGTTCGAGGCCGATTCGATCCCCTTCCTCGCCGACAGCTACGCCGACGCCCGCGCCCTGTGGGAGGCCTCGCGCCCCGCGGTCGAGGCGCTGCTGGCCGAGCAGGGCCTGACGCTCCTCTACGCCGTGCCGTGGCCGGGCCAGTCGCTCTACCTGAACGAGGAGGTCACCGACCCCGCGGCGCTGCAGGGCGTGACCTTCCGCGCCTACAACACCGCGACGGAACAGCTCGCCAACATCCTCGGCATGGTGCCGACCCAGGTCGAGGCCGGTGACATCCCCACCGCCTTCGCCACCGGGCGCGTTGCCGCGATGATGACCTCGCCCTCCACCGGCGTATCCTCGCAGGCCTGGGACTTCACCAGCGTCTACGTAGACGTGAACGCCTGGCTGCCCAAGAACGTCGTGTTCGTGAACACCGACGCGCTGAACGCCCTGCCGGAAGACCAGCGCGCCGCGCTGCTCGAGGCCGCCGAAATCGCCGAGATCCGCGGCTGGGCGATGTCCGAGGCCGAGACGGCGAGCCAGATCGCGACCCTCGCCTCGAACGGCATGACCGTCGTGCAGCCCTCCGAGGCGCTGTCGGCCGCGCTGGCCGCCGCCGGCGAGCAGATGACGACCGAGTGGCTGGCGCGCGCCGGCGACGCGGGCGCCGCGATCCTCGAGGCCTACCAGGCCGCGCAGTGACGCCAAACGGGGGCCGGGCCTGATCGCCCGGCCCCTTCTCCATCCGGCAATCCGCAGTCCCCCGGGAGGCGCCCATGCGACGCTCGCTCGACCTTGTCTATGCCTCGGCGCTGGTCGCCTCGGCCGCGGCGCTTGTCGCCATCGCCGTCCTCGTCTTCCTGCAGATCGGCGGCCGGATCCTCGACCGGGTGCTGGTCGCCACGGGGGCCGAGGCCCTCGGCTTCCAGATCCCGTCGCTGGCCGAGATCGGCGGCTTTCTCTTCGTCGGCGCGGCCTTCCTCGCCCTGCCCGCCACGCTCCGGGCCGCGGGCCATGTACGGGTGACGATGCTCGCCCGCGCCCTGCCCCCGCCGCTGGCGCGCGGCCTGACGGTCGTCGTCCTCGCCGCGGCGCTGGGGCTGGCCGCCTTCGCCACCTGGCACAGCGCCGCGCAGGTTTTCGACAGCTGGAAGTTCAACTCGGTCTCCTTCGGCATGATCCGCATCCCGCTCTGGCTGCCGCAGGGCGCCATGACCGCGGGCCTGGGCCTCTTCGCGCTGGCGCTGCTCGACGAGCTGGTGACCGCGGTCACCGGCCGCGACCCCGCCTTCCTGGCCGCCGAGGGCGCGCGCTCCATCGACGAGGGGGGGCACTGAGATGGACCTGCTGACCCTGTCGCTGATCCTGCTGGGCGTCCTGTTCGTCTGCCTCGCGCTGGGGCTCTGGGTGGGCTTCTCGCTCATGGTGGTCGGCCTGACCGCCATGACGCTGGCCACCCCCGCCCCGGTCGGCGCCGTCTTCGCCACCAAGGCCTGGGCCGCCCTGAACATCTGGGATCTGACCGCCCTGCCCATGTTCATCTGGATGGGCGAGATCCTGTTCCGCTCGCGCTTGTCCTCGGACCTCTTCACCGGGCTCGCCCCCTTCACCCGGCGGCTGCCGGGGGGGCTTCTGCACGTCAACATCCTCGGCTGCGCGCTCTTCGCCGCCGTCTCGGGCTCGTCCGCCGCGACCACCGCCACCGTGGGCCGCATGTCGCTGCCGGAACTGCGCGCGCGGGGCTATGACGACCGCATGGCGATCGGCACGCTGGCGGGCTCGGGCACCTTCGGCTTCCTGATCCCGCCCTCGATCATCCTGATCGTCTACGGCGCCGCGACCGAGCAATCCATCGCGCGCCTGTTCCTTGCCGGCGTCCTGCCCGGCCTGATGCTGGCGGCCATGTTCGCCGGCTACACCATGTTCTGGGCCTGGCGGAACCGCGACCGGATGCCCCCGCCCGAGCCGGCCGTGCCGTGGCGCGAGAAACTGCGCGCCGCCGCTCTCCTCCTGCCCACGGTCCTCCTGATCGTTGCCGTCATCGGCTCGATCTACGGCGGCCTCGCCTCGCCGACCGAGGCGGCGGTGGTGGGGGTCGTCGGCGCGCTGCTGATCTCGGGGCTCTCGGGCGGCATCGACCGCAAGGGCGCCTGGGACAGCCTGAAAGGCGCCGCCGTCACCTCCTGCATGATCGGCTTCATCCTCGTCGGCGCGGCCTTCCTGACCGGCGCGATGGGCTACACCGGCATCCCGCGCACGCTGGCGGCCTGGATCGGCGACCAGGGCCTGTCGCAATACGCGCTGCTGGCGGCACTCCTCCTGTTCTTCATCGTGCTGGGCTTCTTCCTCGACGGCATCTCCATCGTGGTGCTGACCGTCTCGGTGATCCTGCCGATGGTGCTGGCGGCCGGCATCGACCCGATCTGGTTCGGCATCTTCCTCGTCCTCGTGGTCGAGATGAGCCAGATCACGCCCCCCGTCGGCTTCAACCTCTTCGTCCTGCAATCCATCACCGGGCGGGACATCTTCACCGTCGCCCGCTACGCGGCGCCCTTCTTCTTCCTCCTCGTCGCGGCCACCGTGATCCTGACGCTGTTCCCCGAGATCGCGCTCTGGCTGCCCTCGACCATGTCCGCGCGATGACCGACCCCCGCCCGACACCGCCCGACATCGGCCCCGTCGTCTCGTCCGCGCACCTGGCCGACAGCGCCCTGCCCGCGCTGTCCGAGGTGGAATTCGCGCTCACCATGATGAACCACGCCTACCAGCGCTGGATGGTGCGCTGCATGACGGCGGCGGGCGGGCCCGCGATGTCGCCCCTCGAGGTGCTGATCCTGCACCTCGTCCACCACCGCGGGCGGGCCAAGACGCTGGCCGAGGTCTGCCTGATCCTCAACATCGAGGACACGCACCTGGCCAACTACGCGATCAAGAAGCTGACGCAGGCCAAGCTCCTCAAGGCCGGGCGCAAGGGCAAGGAAAAGACCGTCCAGATCACCGAGGCCGGCGCCGCGCTCTGCAGCCGCTACAAGGAGGTGCGCGAGGCGCTGCTGGTGCGCGCCGCCCGCCAGCTCGGCCACGACGCGCAGGACATGAGCCGCGTCGCCTCGCTCCTGCGGGCGCTGTCGGGCAGCTACGACCAGGCCGCGCGGGCCGCGGCGGCGCTGTGATGCAGCGCCTTGCCGTCCTGGTGGCGGCCGCCGGGCGCTGGATGCTGGTGGCGGGGCTCGTCGTCGGGCTGGCCCTGCCCGATCTTGCCCAGGCGATGCGCCCCGCCGTCGGGCCGATGGTGGTGGCGCTCCTGTTCCTTGCCATGCTCAGGATCGGGCCGGCGGGCCTCAGGATCGGGCGCAGCGGCCTCCTCGGCGCCATCGGCATCGCCGCGCTGTTCCAGCTGGCCCTGCCGCTCGCCGTCGCCCTGCCGCTCTACGCCGCGGGGCTGCTCGATGCCCGCTACGCGCTCGGCGCCGTGCTGATCCTGGCCGCCGCGCCGATCACCGGGGCGGCGCATATCGCGGTGATGGCGGGCGGCGCGCCCGCGCCCGCGCTGCGGCAGACGGTGATCGGCACGGCGCTGCTGCCGCTGACGGTGGTGCCGGTCTTCGCGCTGGCCCCGGCCTTCGGCTCGGCGGCCGAGGTGATCGCCGCCGTCCTGCGCCTGCTTGCCGTCATCGGCGTCGCCGGCGGGCTTGCCCTGCTCCTGCGCCAGCGCGGGATCGTGCCCGCCACGCCCGCCGCGATGACGGCCATCGACGCGGCCGCCGCGCTGCTCCTGGGTGCCGTGGTGGTGGGCATGATGACCGCCGCGGGCGAGACCCTCAGGACCGACCCGGCCGGGTTCCTCGCCGCGATGGGCTTCGTCTGCGGCATCGCCTTCGGGCTGCAGGCCATCGTCGCGCTGGCCTGGCCCGACCGGGCCGAGGCCCCGGCGCTGGCGGTGGCGGCCGGCAACCGCAACGTGGCGCTGTTCCTCGGCGTGCTGCCCGCGGCGCTGACCGACGACCTGCTCCTCCTCATCGGCTGCTACCAGGTGCCCATGTACCTGACCCCGCTGGTCCTGCCGCGGATCCTCGCGCGCGGCCGGCCCCGGCCCTGACAGCGCCCCGGCCGCACCCCGCCGCACCACAGGCCCGCCGGGCGCACCTGTCCAAAGATGTGTGCGTTGCGCAACAGTATACCCTGATCGCTGACTCCGGCGCGGGCGCGGTCCGACAATTCCCCGGCGCCCGCGTATGGTTGCCCCGGGTGAGCGCCGCATCCTGCGGAGACAGGGTCCAAAAAACGGTGAACCGGACGAGGCAGTTTCTGACGGGCGGCATGCCGTCCCTGCGCTATGTTGCGCTCATGGTCTCGGTGGTCGCGGCCGGTTTCGCCGTGACCGTGCTCGAGAGCCGGCGCTACCGTGCCGAGCAGACGGTGCAGATGACCGAGATCGCCGCCGTCGCCGCCGCCGCGGTCGAACGGCTGCTCTACGAACAGACCCTGATCACCCGCGGCCTCGCCGCCGCCTTCGAGGCCGACCCCGACCTGCCCGAGGCGGATTACGCGCGCCTGGCCGAGCGGCTGACGCGCGGCGTGCCGGGCCTGATCAACGTCGCCGCCGCCCCCGGGATGACGGTCCGCTTCAACTTCCCCCGCGAGGGCAACGAGCCGGTGATCGGGCTGCGGCTCGACCGGCACCCCCGCTTTGCCGAGGCGGTCCGGCGCGCCGTCGAGACCGACGAGGCGATGATCGACGGCCCCCACGAGCTGGTGCAGGGCGGCCGCGGCCTGATCACCCGGTCAGTCGTGCACGACGACCGCGGCGCGGGGCAGCTCTGGGGGGTCGTGTCCCTGGTGCTGGACAGCGACGCGCTGTTCGAGGCGGCCGGCCTCGGGCATGGCTTTTCCGAGGCGCGGATCGTGGTCGAGGGGCCGGAGGGCACCCTGATCTACGGCGAGGGGCCGCTCGACGCGATGTCGCCGGTCCGCCGCGACGTGATCGCGCCCGGCATCCGCTGGCAGGTCGCCGCCATCCCGGCGGGCGGCTGGGCGACCGGATCGCCGAACCTGCCCTTCATCTGGGTGCTGGTGCTGCTGGCCGGCGGCCTCGTCATGGCGGTCACGCGGCTGTTCGAAATCTCCGACGGGCGCCGGTCCCGCGCCGAGGCGACGCTGCGCGAGGCGGTCGACGCGCTCGACGACGGCTTTGCGGTGTACGACGCCGACGACCGGCTGGTGATGTGCAACGACACCTACAAGGCGCTTTACGCCGCCTCGGCCGACGCGATGCAGCCGGGCACGCGCTTCGAGGACATCCTGCGCCATGGCCTCGCCTCCGGGCAGTACACCGACGCCCTCGGCCGCGAGGAGGCCTGGCTGGCCGAGCGCCTCGCCGCCCACGCCGACCCCCGCGGCGCGACCGAGCAGCACCTGCAGGACGGCCGCTGGGTCCGCGTGGTCGAACGGCGCACGCCGTCGGGCAACACCGTGGGCTTCCGCGTCGACATTACCGAGCTGAAACAGGCCCTTGCGCGGTCCCAGGCGGCCAGCGCCGCCAAGACCCGGTTCCTCAACACCGTCAGCCACGAGCTGCGCACGCCGCTGACCGTGGTGCTGGGCTACAACGCCTTCGTCGGCAACCCCGACCGCCTGCCCAGCTTCGCGGCGCTGCAGGCGGCGCTGGCGTCGGGCGACGCGGCGGCGGCAGGTGACCGGCTGGCGACCTTCCACGCCGAGCTGCAGCGCTTCTCCGGGCAGATCGACACCGCCGGGCAGCACCTGATGCAGCTGATCTCGGGCATCCTCGACATCGTGGCGCTCGAGGACGGCGGCGTCGCGATCGCGATGGACCGCGTCGACCTGTCCGAGATCGCGGCCGAGGTCGCGGCGGGCACGCGCGAGGCGGTGCTCGCCAAGGGGCTGCACCTGCGGCTCGAGGGGCCGCCGGTCGCGGTGCGCGGCGACCCGCGCCGCGTGCGGCAGATCCTCGAGAACCTGCTCGGCAACGCGCTCAAGTTCACCGACAAGGGCACGCTGACCCTGCGCACCGGCCGCGACCGCGACCACGGCTGGATCGAGGTCGAGGACACCGGCTGCGGCATCGAGGCCCAGCATCTCGACCTGATCTTCGAGCGCTTCAGCCAGCTCGGCGGCGCGCGCCGCAGCAGCACCGCGGGCCTCGGGCTCGGCCTGCCGGTGGCGCGCCAGCTGGCGACGCTGCTGGGCGGCACCCTGACCGTGCGCAGCACGCCCGGCGCCGGCAGCGTGTTCCGGCTCCGGCTGCGCCCGTTCGAGGCCCCGGCCTCGCGGCAGGCCGCATGACCGGGCCGCCCCCGACCTGTCGCCAACTCACACGCTTTGCGTCATGATTTCGCCGATCTTTCGGGTAAGCTGAGGATCGGAAGACATAATGAGAAGCCGCCCGCCCCAAGGCCGAGACAGCTTCAAAGAGCAGTGAAGGTGTACCGATGCGTTCGATTTCAAGTTTGGCATTGCTGCTGAGCAACGGAGCGATTGCGTTCACGTTGACTCTGTTTCTGACCCGGTTCGAGCGGCTGTTCGAGGTGGATACCAAGCTGGAATTCCTCCTCCTGTTCACGGTCGTGTCGGCCTTCACCGCGCTCGTGACCACGCTCAGCCTGCACCACGCCCGCATGAGCAGCACCCCCAGCGCCCGGATCCTCGGCATCCGCGACCTCGAGATCGGCCTGCGCGAAGAGGCGCTGAACGAACACACCATCGTCAGCATCAGCGACCTGCACGGCCGGATCCTGTCGGTGAACAACGGCTTCCTCGAGGCCTTCGGCTACACCCCCGACGAGATCGTGGGCCACAAGGGCGAGATGCTCTACGCCGAGCGCGACCTGCCGCAGCTCTACGACCTGCGCGAGACCGTGGCGCGGGGCCAGCCCTGGAAGGGGATGCAGCGGCTCCTGGCCAAGGACGGCCACGTGGTGCGCGTGCAGACCTCGATCCTGCCGCGCTTCGACCAGTACGGCAACGTCAAGGACGCGCTGTTCATCCGCACCGACCTGACCGGCGCCCTGACCGAGGGCGCGAGCGAGGGCCGCAACGCCCTCGTCGAGGCGCTGCCCGACGAGGTCTACATCTACCACCCCGAGACCTTCCGCTTCGTCTACGTGAACGCCCGCGCCCGCAAGCGCGTCGGGATCGAGGCCGACGCCGTGTCGGGCGCCTGCCTGATCGACTATTTCACCCCGCAAGAAATCTCGATGTTCCGGCGGCACATCGCGCCGCTCCTGCAGGGCCAGCAGACCACCGCGCGCATCGAGATCGACCACGTCCGTGGCCCGGTCGAGGTGCTGACGCACATCGACACCTCGCCGAACGGCACGCGGCACCTGGTGTCGGTGGTGCGCGACATCTCGGAACGGCGCCGGGCCGAACAGGCCAAGCTCAGCTCGGTCTCGACCGTCAGCCACGAGCTGCGCACCCCGCTGACCTCGATCAAGGGCGCGCTCAAGCTGCTGGAATCGGGCGTGGTGGGCGAGCTCACCCCCGAGATCGCCCGGGTCGTGGGCGTGGCCAGCCGCAACAGCGAGCGCCTGCTGACCATCGTCAACGACATCCTCGTGCTGGAAAAGCTGTCCTCGGGCGAGGTGGTCCTTGCCCGCCGCCCGATCGACCTGCGCGACCTGCTGGCCGAAGCGGCCGAGGCCAATGCCGCCTTCGCGCAGGAATGCGACGTCACCCTCGACGTCACCCGCGCCGAGGAACCGGCCTTCGTGTCGGCCGACTCCGACCGGCTGATGCAGGTGATGTCGAACCTGATCTCGAACGCGGCCAAGTTCTCGCCGCCGGGCAGCCGCGTGTCGCTGTCGGTCGAAGAACGCGGCGACGCCTGGCGCGTGGCCGTCACCGACCGCGGCCCCGGCATCCCGGAATCGGCGCGCGAGACGATCTTCGACAGCTTCACGCAGGTCGAAGGCGTGCGCTCGGCCAAGCATCCGGGCACGGGCCTGGGCCTCACCATCTGCCGCAAGATCATCCACAAGCACGGCGGCGTGATCTCGTTCGACACCGAACTCGGCCGCGGCTCCACCTTCCACTTCGAGCTGGAAAAGGCGGCGCAGCCGTCGACCGCCGGAGCCGCCAACGCCAACGCCAACGCAACCGCAGCGGCCTGACCCGACCCACAGGAGCAAGACCCGATGACCGAGCTGCGCACCATCCTGCACGTGGACGACGACCGGGACATCCTCGAGATCGCGCGCATGGCGCTGGAACTGGTGGACCGGTTCGAGCTGCACCAGTTCAACAATGGCAGCGACGCCATCGCCGCCGCGCCGGGCCTGCGCCCCGACCTGATCCTGCTCGACGTGATGATGCCGGACATGACCGGGCCCGAGGTCTGGGCCGCCCTGCGCGACATCCCGGCCCTCCGCGACGTGCCGGTGATCTTCATGACCGCGCAGGCCGAGAACAGCACCACCGACGACCTCGTGGGCCAGGGCGCGCTTGCCGTCATCACCAAGCCCTTCGACCCGATGACGCTCGGGGCCGAGATCCGCGCGGCCTACGCGCGGGCCACCGGCCCCGGTGTGGGCCAGTCAAACCGCAATCCCGCCAAATTTCCGACAATGTTGCAGACTATCTAACAAAAAAAGGCGGGTGAGGCGCTGGCCGATTCCCTCCCAACGATGAGGCAGACCATGAAGATCCTGGCAGTAGACGACGATCCCGACTTCCTCGCGCTGTTCCAGTCGACGCTGCAGTCGCTGGGATACACCCGGGTGACGACCGCCGTGTCCGGCGACGACGCCCTGCGCAAGATCGGCTACGCGCAAGTGCCGTTCGACTGTTTCATCCTGGACATCAAGATGCCCGGCATGGACGGCATCGAGCTGTGCCGCCGCATCCGCGCGCTGCCCCAGTACCGGGACGCGCCGATCATGATGAACACCATCATGTCCGACCGCGACCACATCGACCGCGCCTTTTCCGCCGGCGCGACCGACTACCTGACCAAGCCCGTCGACCCGATCGAGATCCGCGCCCGCCTCGGCGTGATCGAGCAGCTGGTGCTCGAGCGCCTGCGCGCCCAGATCGCGGTGACCCAGGGCAACGGCGCGATGCGCGCCATGGCCTCCTACGGCTTCATGGACGGCATCCCGATGAAGCGCGTCGTCGGCGCGATGGACCGGCTCGCCATGGCCAACTACCTGAACGCGCTCGGCCTGTTCCGGGCGATGGCGACCTCGGCGGTCGCGGTGCAGGTGGTCAATGCGCGCGAGATCTACGACCTCGAGGGCGGCGCCGTCTTCGGCGAGATCATGGTCGACGTGGCGACCTGCCTGTCCGATTGCCTGCAGGGCCGGCTGCGCATGATCAGCTATGCCGGCGGCGGCACCTTCGTGTTCCTCGCCAACCGCTCCGAGCTGGAGGACGGCGAGCGCCTGGCCGCCCGGCTCAGCCACTACATCGAGGAATTCCACCTGGTCTACAAGGACCTCGGGATCACCCTGCCGACCGTGGCCGTGGGCACGCCCGTGGCCTGCGGCGCCAGCCACCTGCGCGCGCCCGACCGCATCATCGACGAGGCCGTCACCGGCGTGCGGCGGCAGGGCGCCGGCCTGACCCGGACCGCGTGATCCGGGGCCGGCCATGACCATGCACATGCCGATGGCCACCGACCTCGCGGCGCACCTCGACCGGATCCGCCGGTCCTTCCTCGACCGCCTGGGCGACCGGGTGCTCGAGATCGACGCCATCCTCCAGGCGATGGACCGCGACGGCCCCCGCCCCGAGCTGCGCGAGGCCATCGTGCACCGCGCCCACAAGACCGCCGGCGTCGCCCCGAGCCTGGGCTTCGACGAGCTTGGCACGCTGGCCCGCGCCGTCGAGGAGGGCTGGGGCTTCGGCTACGGCCGCCTCGGCGACACCGAGGCGGCCCGGCGCACCGGCGCCATGCTCGACGAGATGGAGCGCCTGCTCGACGCCGACCTCGACGGGCGCTGAACCCCCGCTACCGCAGGAGCCCGAGGCTCGCCATCTCCACCCCCAGCGCGCCGGCCAGGTCCTCGATCGAGTCGTAGAGCAGCTCCAGCGCGTAATGCGGGTTGTGGGCGTAGGCGCCGGGATCGGCCGTCACCAGCTTCCAGTTGTAGGACGCCCTCAGCAGCCGCGGCGTCCAGCTGGCATAGACCACCGGGTTGCCGTCGGCCGTGTCCGCCACCCCGTCCCCGTTCGCATCGGCGAAGAAATACGGGTAGCGCCCGCCGTCGTAGTAGATCGGCACGCCCACCACCTCGGCGGCGTAGCGCTCGACGAAGGACATCAGCGTCGCGGCGTTGTTGGCGATGTCCACCCGGATGCCCTGCGTGGTGTTGCCCGACCCGTCATAGCTCTGCCGCGCCAGGCGGATCTCCTCGGGCGTGCCGTTCTCGTGGCAGGTCCGGCAGCCGTCCGTCGCCACCTCCAGCGTGTGCGGCTGGTGGCAGGACACGCAGCTCGCCACCGGGCGGGCGTGGAAGAAGCGGCCGGAATAGTCCCGCCCCTCGTACTGGTAGCCAGCCCCGCCGTAGCCGCCCAGCCAGGTGGCCGCCGCGGTGGCGTAGTGCGGGTTGATGAAGCGCAGGTCCGGGTTCGGCCCGTCCTCGGCCAGGCCCGCCACGGCCTCGACCACCGTCACGCCGGCGGTGCGGCCCTGGTGGCAGGTCATGCACGACGCCTCCACCCCCTGCACCGGGTGCATCACGCCCGAGGGCATCCTGATCTCGGTGATCCGCGACAGGCCCTGGTTGTGGCAGGTCTCGCAGTCGACCACCCCGCCCACGTCCACCGATTCCTCGGGGATGCCGGGCGGGCTGCCGTCGAGCCCGTGGAACGCCCGGAACCCGGCGCCTGAATGGCACACCGCGCAGACCGGGCGGATGCCCTCCTCGTCGTCCCAGTGCCGGAACGCCTCGGCGGCGGCATCGGCATGGGCCGAGCGGAACCAGTCCGCGATGGCCTGGTTGTTCTCGATCTCGATCTGCTCGGGGTTGAACGGCCCCGCCTCGGGGATGACGTAGGGCAGCAGCACCTCGTCGCCCGACAGGGGCAGCGTCACGGGCGCATCGCCCTGCGCCTCCTGGGCGGACACCGGCCAGAACGCGGTTCCTGCCGCCAGAATCGCCGCCAGTGGCAGCGCGACGAACAAGGCAAGGGTGAAGTTTCGCATGTCGATCCTTCCATGTGCTTGAGTGCAGTCGCGCGCTTGGTCTACCTTCGGGATACAACTTTTGCGTGAAACAAGAAAGTCTCCCATGCTGCGGGCGATCGACGCGACATGATGGCAGGCCCCTCCGCCCGCCCCGGCCTCAGGCCCGATCTGCCCTCGCCGCCCCCGGCGCCCGAGGCCGGGATGGTGACCGAGGAGGCCGCGATCGGGGTCTCCCCCGGCGAGGAGCTGCGGGTCGACCTGCTGGTCGAGGAGGGCGCGGCGGTGGCCGAGGGGGCGGCGGTGGCCCGGCTCCGCGACGCGCCCGGCATCGCGCTGGTGGCCCCCATGCCCGCCCGCGTCGGGCGTGTCGGCCTGCGCCCCGGCCACCGCCTGTCCGAGATCGTGCTGTTCCGCGAGGCCGGCGGCGACGTGGCCACCCACGACCGCGCCGGGGCCGACACGCCCGCGGGGCTTGTGCGGCTGATGCAGGCCGCCGGGGTCTGGCGCCGCCTGCGCCGCCGCCCCTTCGGCCGGATGCCCGCCGCCGCCGAACGGCCCGCCGCGATCTTCGTCATGGCCGCCGACACCCGGCCCCATGCCCCCGACCTCCACGTCGACGCCGAGGCGCTGGCCCGCGGCCTCGCCGCGCTGGCGCGGCTGACCGACGGGCCGGTCTGCCTCTGCGCGCCGCCCGGTGCCCTGCCCGGCCTCACCGGCCCGCGCCTCCGCCGCATCGCGGTCGGCCCCCGGCACCCGCAGGGCCTGCCGGGCCTCTGCCTCCACGCCGCCTTCCCCGCCCGCCCCGACGCCCCGGTCTGGGACCTGCACGCCGAGGACGCGGCGCATCTGGGCACGCTGCTCGCCACCGGCCGCCTGCCGCAGACCCGGCGCGTCACCGTGGCTGGCCCCGCGCTCACCGAGACCCGCACCCTCACCTGCCAGATCGGCGCCGACCTGCGCGCGCTGGCCTACGGCGCGGTGCAGCCGGGGCCGCACCGGATCCTGTCCGGCTCGGCGCTCGACGGGCACGAGGCGCGCTTTCTCGCGCCGCTGCACCGGCAGGCGACCGTGCTGCCCGGGCCGGCCGCCGCGCGCGTGCCGCACTGGTTCCTGTCGGCGCTGACCCGCTCCGCCCTGCCGCGGCCGGTGATCCCCTCGGCCGCGCTGCACCAGGCGGCGGGCGGGGCCTTTCCGGTCATGGCGATGGTCCGCGCGCTGTCCATCGGCGACGACGAGACCGCGGTGAAGCTGGGCGCCCTGTCACTGCTCGAGGAGGACCTGGCCCTGATCGACTACGTGACCGGGGCCGAGCCGCCACTCGCCCACCACCTGCGCGCGCTCCTCGACCGCGCCGAGGCGGAGGCCGCGCCATGATCCGGGGGCTCTGGGACCGCGAGACTGTGGCGCTTCTCCTGCTGGCCGCGCTGATGCCGGTGGCGCTGATGTGGCTGTGGTTCGGCGGCATCGACGCGGTGGCGCGGCTGGCGCTGGCGCTGGTCGTCTCGGGGGCCTGGCACGGCGTCTTCATGCTCGCCCGCGCGCAGCCGCCGTCGCTGGCCGGGGCGCTGGCGGCGCTGGCCGTGGCGATGCTGGCGCCCGAGGATCTGGGGCTCTTCCGCCTCGTCCTCGGCATCAGCTTCGGCGCGGTGTTCGGCGAACTGGTGTTCGGCGGCTGGGGCCGCAACGTGGTCAACCCCGCGACGGTCACGCTGGCCTTCCTCGGCTTCGGTTTCCCGGCCTTCCCCTGGCCCGAGTTCGTCGCCCCCGTCGCCTGGGCCGCGATCCCCGCGGCCGCGCTGGGGATCGCGCTGGGGGTCATGCCCTTCGGGGTCGTCGCGGGCGCCACGGCCGTCGCGGGCCTCGCGCTGGCCGCCGGCGCCGACCTCGGCCCGGTGCTGCCGGTGGCGGGGCTGGTGCTGGTGCTGCTCGTCTGCGACCCGGTCGCCAGCGCCGCCACCCCGCTCGGCCGCTGGCTCAACGGCGCGCTCTACGCCGCCCTCGTCCTCGTCTTCGCGGCGGGCTGGGCCGGCGCCGCGCCGGTGCAGGTCTGCGTGGCGGCCGCGCTTCTCGCGTCCCTCGCGGCGCCGCTTCTCGACGAGGCGGCGATCGCGCTCTGGCTCCAGCAAAGACGGAGGCGTCATGGCAGGCCCTGACCCCTTGGGCGCGTGGCGCCGGTTCCTCGCGCTGCCGAACGAAAGCCGCGGCAAGACGCTGGCCGTGGCCTTCGCCGTGTCGGCGGTCTGCGCCATCCTCGTCTCGGGCGCGACCGTGATGCTGCGCCCGATCCAGTCGGCCAACCGCGCCGCCGAGGAACAGGCCAGGATCGAGGCGCTGGTGGCGGGCATCCCCGGCATGGCCGACCTGCTGGCGCAGTCGGGCGGCACGCTCGGCACCGTCGTCATCGACCTCGTCCGTGGCCGCGCCGCCAGCGACGTCACGCCGGCGACACTGGCGACCGCGCTGGCCGATCCCGCCAACTGGACCGCGCTGGACGCAGGGCAGGACCTCGCCGGCCTCGGCCAGCGGCCCGACTACGCGCAGATCTACCTGCTGCGCGACGCGGGCGAGGTGTCGGTCGTGCTCCTGCCGATCAGCGGGGCGGGCTACAACGGCCGCATCGACGCCGTGCTGGCGCTGTCGGGCGACATGAACACCATCGCCGGCCTGTCGGTCACGCGGCAGTCCGAGACGCCCGGCCTCGGCGCCCGAATCGAGGAGGCCGGCTGGCTCGCCGATTTCCCCGGCACCCGCACCCGCGACGAGGACGGCACCCTGCGCTTCGCCGTCGCCCGCGGCACCGCGGCCAGCGTCTACGAGGTCGACGGCATCACCGGCGCCACCCGCACGTCGAACGCCGTCACCCGCATGGTGCGCTTCTGGCTCGGGCCCGACGGCTACGGGCCGCTCCTCGCCGCGATCCGCCGGGGGGAGTTCTAGGCCATGCCCGCGCGCCCCTCGCTCTGGACCACGCTGACCGCGCCGCTCCTGCGCGAGAACCCGGTGACGCTGCAGATCCTCGGCATCTGCTCGGCGCTGGCCGTCACCACCTCGCTCGCCACCGCGCTGACCATGGCGGCCTCGCTGACCGTGGTGCTGACGCTCGCCGCGGGCCTGATCAGCGTGATCCGCCACCACATCCCCGACACGATCCGCCTGATCGTGCAGATCGTCATCATCGCCTCGCTGGTCATCGTCATCGACCAGGTGCTGCAGGCGTGGTTCTTCGAGATCAGCCAGGCGCTGTCGGTCTTCGTCGGCCTCATCACCACCAACTGCCTCGTCCTCGGCCGGACCGAGGCCTATGCCCGCCACAACCCGCCGCTGCCGTCCATGGTCGACGCGCTCGGCAACGCGCTCGGCTATTCGCTGATCCTCGTCATCATCGGCGCGCTGCGCGAACTGTTCGGCAAGGGCGAGCTGATGGGCCTCGCCGTCCTGCCCCTCGCCGACCAGGGCGGCTGGTTCACGCCGCTCAGCCTGATGCTGCTCGCGCCCAGCGCCTTCTTCCTGCTGGGCGGGCTGGTCTGGGCCATCCGCACGCTGCGGCCCGAGCAGGCCGAGACGCCCGAACACGCGCCCATGGGCCGCGGGGAGCCGGCGGAATGACCGAGCTCTGGTCCCTCTTCCTCGACGCCGCGCTGGCCGAGAACATGCCGCTCAGCCTGTTCCTCGGCCTCTGCACCTTCCTTGCCCTGTCGCGGCGGCCCGAGACGGCGCTGGGCCTCGGCATCGCCGTCACCGCGGTGATGGCCGTGACCGTGCCGCTGAACCAGCTCCTTTACACCGCGCTGCTCGCCCCCGGCGCCTGGGCCTGGGCGGGGATGCCCGACCTCGACCTGTCCTACCTGTCGCTGATCGCCTTCATCGGCGTGATCGCGGCCACCGTGCAGCTGCTGGAGATGACGCTCGACCGCTTCTTCCCGGCGATCCACGCGGCCTTCGGGGTGTTCCTGCCCCTCCTGACGGTGCAATGCGCCATCCTCGCGGGCAGCCTGTTCATGGTGGAACGCCAGTTCACGCTGGCGGAATCCGCCGTCTACGGGCTCGGCTCCGGCGCGGGCTTCGCGCTGGCCGTGACGATGCTGGGCGCGGTGCGGTCGCGGCTCGCCTATGCCGACCTGCCCGATGGCCTGCGCGGGCTCGGCATCGCCTTCGTCCTCGCCGGGCTGATGTCGCTCGGCTTCGCGTCCTTCACCCTGATGGCCGCGCCATGACCGAGATCCTCGTCGGCAGCCTGACCGTGATCCTGCTCGTGACGGGGCTGGCCATCGGCCTGCTGTACGCGCGCCGCCGGCTGGTGCCGCAGGGCGCGATCGACGTGACGGTGAACGGCACCACCCACCTGGCCGCCGCCCGCGGTGACCGCCTGCTGGGCGTGCTGCACGGGGCGGGCATCGGCATCCCCGCGGCCTGCGGCGGGTCGGGCACCTGCGGGCTCTGCCGCGTGACCGTCACCGGCGCCGGCGCGGGCGAGCCGCAGGCGACCGAGCGCGGCATCCTCTCGGCCCGCGAACGGCGCGACCACGTGCGGCTGGCCTGCCAGACCGCGCTCCGCGGCGACTGCGCGGTCACGGTGTCCGCCGACATCCTCAGCGCGGGCGGCGGCTACACCTGCACCGTCGCCTCGGCCCGGATGCTGGCGCCGCTCATCCGCGAGATCGTGCTGAAGATCCCCGAGGACCAGCCGTTTTCCTACCGCGCGGGCGAGTTCATGCAGATCACCGCGCCGGCCTACCGGCTCGACTTCGCCTCCCTCGCCCCCGGCCCCGCCTTCGCCGAGACCTGGCGCATCGCCGGCTGGGACCGGCTGACCGTCGCCTCCGACGCGCCCGTCACCCGCGCCTACTCGGTGGCGAACCGCCCCGAGGACCACGGCCATGCCGTGTTCAACATCCGCCTCGCCGTGCCGCCCGCGGGCCGCGAGGGCGCGGTGCCGCCGGGGATCGTGTCGTCCTGGCTGTTCTCGGTCCAGCCCGGCGACCCGGTCGAGGTGTCGGGGCCCTTCGGCGACTTCCACGTCCAGCCCACCGACCGCGAGATGGTGTTCATCGGCGGCGGCGTCGGCATGGCGCCCTTGCGCGCCATGATCCACGAGACGCTGGGCAAGGGCAGCGGCCGGCGCATCCGCTACTTCTACGGCGCGCGCTCGGCCGCCGACCTGTTCTACACCGAGGAATTCGAGGCGCTGGCCGCCGCCCACCCCAACTTCAGCTGGACGCCCGCGCTGTCCGACCCCGCGCCGGGCGACCGCTGGCGCGGGGCGACGGGCTTCATCCACGAGACCGTGCGCCGCGAGATGCAGGGCCACCCCGCGCCCGAGGACTGCGAATACTACCTCTGCGGCCCGCCGGTGATGATCTCGGCGGTGCTGGCCACGCTGGAACGGCTGGGCGTCGAGCCGCGGTCCATCTTCAACGACGATTTCGGAGTCTGAGCCATGCCCATGACCTCCCTGCCCCGCCGCCACGTCCTCGGCCTCGCCGCCGGCGCGCTGACCCTCCCGGCGCTGGCGCGCGCGGGCACGACCGGCGTCGAGCGGATCGGCGGCCCGGCCTTCGGCACGCAGTGGCAGCTGGTCGCCCCCGGCGGCGCGGGGCTGGAGCGGCTCCGGCCCGCCATAGCCGCGCTGCTGGCCGAGGTCGACGCGCAGGTGTCGCCCTGGCGCGCGGACAGCGAGATCACGGTGGTGAACCGGGGCGGCGAAGGCGTGCATCCCGTGTCGCCCGAGACCGCCCATGTGGCGCAGGCCGCCCTGGCGCTGGCCGAGGCAAGCGACGGCCACTTCGACCCCACGGTCGGCCCGCTGGTCGCGCGCTGGGGGTTCGGGCCGATCGACGGCGACGGCCCGACCGGCTGGGCCGGCCTGCAGGTCGAGGGCGCGCGGATCGCCAAGGCGCGGGCGGGCCTGACGCTCGACCTGTGCGGCATCGCCAAGGGCCGCGCGCTCGACCGGGTCGCGGCGCTGGCCCGCGACGCCGGCCACGACAGCCTGCTCCTCGACATCGGCGGCGAGCTTCTGGCCCTTGGCCGCCACCCCTCCGGCCGCCCCTGGCAGGTGGCGGTGGAGGACCCGCGCCCCGGCCACGACACCCCCGCGGCCCTCCTGTCTCTCACCGACCGCGCCGTCGGCACCTCGGGCCTGCGCGCGCAGGGCTACGCGCTGCCGGGCGGGGCGACCTACGGCCACATCATCGACCCGGCGACCGGCGCGCCGGCGCAGGGCGCGCTGCGCTCCGTCACCGTGACCGCCCCCGACGCCATGACCGCCGATGGCTGGGCCACCGCCCTCTTCGCCGCCGGGGCCGCGGACGGCCCCGCGCTCGCCCGCCGCCACGGCCTCTCCGCCCTGTTCCTGTCGGAAGACGGCGACACGCTCCGCGCCGAGACGACCGGCGACATCCCGGAGGCGCTGATATGGAACTCCTGATCGCCGTCCCGATCTTCCTGCTGGCCGCGGGGGGCCTTGGCCTCGGGCTCCTGCTCGGCGGCCGCGCCCCGCGGGCCAGCTGCGGCGGGCAGGACAGCTGCGCCGCCGGCCCCGCCTGCGCCGGCTGCCCCAAGGCGCGGGCAAGGCGGCAGCCATGAGCACCGACCTCCGCGTCCGCACCGTCATGCAGGCCGACATCCTGCGCCTGTCCCCCGACGACCCGATCCGCCGCGCCATCGGCGCGCTGATCTCGGCCGGGGCCGCCGCCGCCCCGGTGGTCGATGCTGGCGGCGCGCCGGTCGGCATCCTGACGCAAAAGGACTGCTTCCGCCCCGCGCTCCATGCCAGCTACTATCAGGAATGGCGCGGCACCGTGCGCGACCACATGTCGGCCACGGTCGTGACGGTCGACGCCGGCGACGACATCGTCCGCGCGGCCGAGCTGTTCCTCGAGGTGCCCCACCGCGTGCTGCCCGTCATCGAGGGCGGCAGGCTGGTGGGGATGCTCGAGCGCAGTGCTGTGCTGGCCGCGCTGTTCGCGCGCGGCTGAGGCAGGGTCAGCCGCGGCGGCTGCGCCACCACAGGACGGCCACGCCCGCCATCACCGCCAGCGCGGCCAGCACGGCCTCGCCGCCATGGGGGTGGATGTGGGCCACGGCGCCCGCCTCGTGGGCCAGGGCGGCACCGGCGGGCAGGGTCAGGGCAAGGGCGGCGATCACGGTCTTCATCGGTCAGGTCCTTTCACGTGCAGCGAGGAAATCGCGGATATCGAGGCGGTCCTTCTCGTCCATCGAGACATAGACCAGCGCCATGTTGGTGCGTTCCCGGATCATCTCGCCCGGAAACGGCAGGTAGCTCAGCTCCCGCGTGCCGAAGGACGGCGAGGCGGTGCCCACCTGCCACTCGGTCTTCAGCTCCACGTCCACCAGCTTGAGCGTGCTCGGCCCCGTCTTGCCCGGCCGCTCCAGCGGCACGCCCGCCAGCCGCAGGTAGGCGGCCTTGTCGCGGGCACTGACGAAGCCGTCGATGAACTGCGCGGTCAGCACCTGCAGGTCGGCGGCCTCGTCCTCGGGCATGAGATGGGAATGCAGGTGATCGGCATGGGCGTGGTTGTGGCCGTGCCCGTGCGGGTGGTCGTGGTGGTGATGCCCGTGCCCGTGCCCGTGGTGGTGATGGTCATGGGGCATTGGACCACCTCCGCCCCTCGAACTCGCCGTGGGGGATGCTGACCGGCTTGTCGATATGCGCCTTGTGCTTGCCCAGCGTGCCATGCGCCACCATCGAGCCCAGCACGTCCACGATCACCCGCGTCCCCATCAGCGCGGTGATGTCGGACGTGTCGTAGGGCGGCGACACCTCCACCAGCTCCATCCCGCACAGGCCCTCGGCCGCGACCTTGGAGGCCAGCGCCAACGCCTCGCGCGGCAGGAACCCGCCCGGCTCGGGCCAGCCCGTGCCGGGGACGAAGCCGCAGTCGATGCTGTCGATGTCGAAGGACATGTAGACCATGTCCACCCCGTCCCAGGCCATCTCCAGCGCCATCTCGGCGGTCTTGTCGATGCCCATGCGCTCCATGTCGGACATGGTGATGATGTTGGTCTCGCGCTCGCGCGCCACCTTCACCGCCTCGCGCGGGACCTGCCAGCCGCCGATGCCGATCTGCACCAGGTTCTTGGCCGGCACGTTCGGCAGGTTCGTGGAATGGAACCACGGCGTCGTGTGCATCCGCTCGTCCAGGTCCTTTTCCTGGATGTCGGCGTGGCGGTCGAAATGCACGATCCCGATCTTCTTCGACGTGCACTCCGCGATGCCCCGCACGCAGGGAAAGCCGATGGAATGGTCGCCGCCGATCATCACGGGGAAGCTGCCAGAGGAGAACACGTGGCTGACCGCCCGGCTGATCTGGTCGAAGCTCTTTTCCAGGTTCGCGGGAATGGTGAACACGTCCCCCGCATCGCACAGCGTCATCTGCTCGCGCAGGTCCACCCCCATCTCGTAGTTGTAGGGGGTATAAAGCGCACTGATCTTGCGCACCCCCTGCGGCCCGAACCGGGTGCCGGGGCGGTAGGTGGTGCCCCCGTCGAAGGGGATGCCCAGCACCGTCGCGTCGTAATGCGCCACCTCCAGCACGTCCTCGGCATAGGGCGCCTTCAGAAACGTGTTGATGCCCGCGTAATGCGGCAGCTCGCCCCGCGCGAAGGTGGGGATCGACTTGTCCTCGATGCTGTCCGCGCCTGTCAGGCCCATGCGCAGCGCCCAGCGCCGTTCCTCGTCCCAGCGGGTGCCGGGGATGTCGGCCTCGGCGCGCATCGCCTTCCAGCCCAGAAGCTTGGTCAGGTCGGGGTGATGCGCGCGGCGGTCTCGGGCGGGCGCGTCAGCCGGCCTCAGCGACCGGGTGCGGCGCGGGGTCAGGAAGTCCATCTTGGTCCTCGTTCAGTTGGTAGGGGATGCCGCCGTTCCGGGCGTCGAAGTCGTAGGTGATCGTCGCGCCATAGGCGGCGGGGTCGTGCGGGTCCCAGCGGGTCTTGTCGAAGACGACCACGCGGTCGCCCAGCTTGAAGGCTTCGGGCAGGTCGTGGGTGACCATGAACACGGTCATCTTGGTCTCGGCCCGCAGGTCGAGCAGGAACCGGTGCATCTGCTCCCGCGTGCCGGGGTCGAGCGCGCCGAAGGGTTCGTCCAGCAGCAGGATGCGCGGCTTGGCCGCCAGCGCCTGCGCGATGGCCAGCCGCTGCTGCATCCCCCCCGACAGCGCCGAGGGGTATTGCTGCGCCACATGAGCCAGACCGATCCGCTCCAGCGCCGCCTCGGCCCGTGCGCAGGCGGCGCGTTTCACGCCCCCGAACAGCCGGCCGAGAGGCCGCGACAGGGCCTCGGCCGCCACGATGTTGTCGCGCACGGTCAGGTGGGGGAACACCGAATAGCGCTGGAACACGATCCCGCGCGTCCGGTCCGGCTCGCCCTTGAGCGGTTCCCCGTCCACGGTGATCTCGCCCCGCGTCGGCCGCTCCTGGTCCAAGAGCAGCCGCAGGAAGGTGGACTTGCCGCAGCCCGAGGCGCCGACGATGGACACGAACTCCCCCTCGGCCACGCTCAGGTTGACCCGTTCGAGGATCGGGCGCTGCCCGTAGCTCTGGAAGATGTCGCGCACCTCCACGAGGCTCATGCCCGCGCCTCCGCCCAGGGGTAGGCCCAGCGGGACAGCCGCGCGAGGCCCCAGTCGATCAGGAAGGCCAAGAGCGTGATCCACGCGACATAAGTCAGGATCACGTCCATCGCGAGAAAGCGCCGGACAAGGAAGATGCGGTATCCCAGCCCGCTTTCCGACGCCACCGCCTCGGCCGCGATCAGGAACAGCCAGGCGGGGCCGAGCGACAGCCGCACGGCGGAAATCAGCCGCGGCATGATCTGCGGGAGCGCCACCGACACCGCGATGGCCAGCGTCGAGGCCCCCAGCGTCTGCGCCTTCACCAGCTGCTCCTGCGGCAGTTCCAGCGTGCGCGCCGACAGGTCGCGGATCAGGAAGGGCGTGATGCCGATGGCGATCAGCGCGATCTTGGCCGCATCCCCCACCCCCAGCGAGATGAACAGGATCGGCAACAGCGCCAGCGGCGGGATCATCGACAGCACCGCGACAAAGCCCTGGAACGTCGACCGGACCATCGGCACCAACCCGATGGCCAGCCCGACGCACAGACCCAGCAGCGCCGCGATGCCCACGCCCGAGGCCAGGAGCGACAGGCTCGACGCCGTGTCGCCCCAGAACAGGATCTCGCCCGAGCGGCGGTCCTCCTCGGTCAGCAGCCGCAGGGCGGTGTCGCCCAGCGTGGCGAAGCTGGGCAGGATGCGGTCCTGCGGGTTCTCGGCCAGCCGGGCGGCCGAGGCCGCGGAATAGACCAGCGCGACCAGCAGGAAGGGCAGCGCGGCCAGCATCAGCCGCCCCGCCGCCCCCGGATGCCGGTTGATCCACCGCATCGCGCGCCCCCCCGCCCGCGGCCCTTACAGCGACCCGTCGGCGGCCATCTGCATGAAGCTCGGGTCGAACCGCAGCTGGATGTTCGCCGGGTCGCCCGTCACCACGCCGTTCGGATACGCGATGCCGACGAAATCGGCGGACGGCGCACCTTCGCCCAGGATGCCGCGCTCGAACAGGAATTCGGCGACGTTCACCATGGTCTCGGGCAGCGCCGGGCTTTCCACGAAGGCGACGGCGTCGGCGGGGTTCCAGAACATCTGGGTCGAGGCCAGCTGCGCGTCATAGCCCGCAAGGTCGGTGCCCGACGCCTCGGCCATCGCGGTGCGCGCGGCGATCCCCTCGGGCGTGTCGGACGACATGATCGTCATCAGCTCGTACCACGCCCCCACCAGCGCGCGGCCGAAATCGGGGTTGGCCTCCAGCACCTCGGTGTTGACGACCATCATGTCGATGATCTCGCCGGGGATGTCGGCCGAGGTGAACAGGATGTTGGCCGCCGGGTCCTCGGCGATGGTCGAGACCAGCGGGTTCCACGTCACCACCGCCTGCACGTCGTCGGTCTGGAAGGCCGCGATCATGTCGGCGTCCGACGTGTTGATGACGCCCGCCAGGTCGCGCTCCTGCAGCCCCACGCTGTCGAGCGCGCGGGCGAGCAGGTAATGCGACACCGACAGCTCCACGAGGTTCACCGGCATCCCCGCCAGGCTTTCCAGCGTGCCCTCGCCCTTCAGGATCACCGCGTCGTTGCCGTTGGAGAAATCCCCCACGATCAGCGCGGTGGTGTCCACCCCCGACCCCGACGGGATCGACAGCGTGTCCATGTTGGTCGCGCTCACCCCGTCGAACTCGCCCGCGGTGTAGAGGTTGATCGACTCGACGTAGTCGTTGATCTGCACGATCTCGATGTCGATGCCGTAGCGCTCGGCCCAGGCGTCCATGATCCCGGAGTCCTCCAGGTAGCCCCAGGGCATCCAGCCGACATAGATCGACCAGGCGACGCGGAATTCCGTCCGCTCCTGCGCGGTGGCGAAACCGGGGCTCAGCGCAAGCGTCAGCGCGGTGGTGGTGGCGAGGGCAAGTCTGGTCATCGTCGGTTCCTCCGATCGGATGCGAATGTTCAAAGTCCGACCGAAGGAAAGCGTTCAGGGAGCGGCCGAACCTATCGCGCAGGGTTCTCCCGGGATTTTGTCCCGCCGTGTACCGCGCCGGGATTGACCGGCTCGGCTGCATTTCTCGGACCTGGCCCCGGGACGCCCCGGGCGGAACCCTAAATGCTCTGCGCACCCCCACGCTGCGCCTCCGGCCCCGCCCGGTCAAAGCCGCCGGGCGCCCCGGCCGCCCCCGTGCACGCCGACGCGCGACCAAGTGGCGGGTTTGCGGGCGGATGCCTGTTTTCTGGGCAGTCGCCCCACGGCAGGGGCGCGCGAGTCACTTGCCGAGGCTGAAGGCCGCCTGCACCGCGTCGCGGCTGGTGTCGGCCTTGGCGGCGGAAAACACCGTCGCGCCCCGGCTCAGGACGTAGAACCGGTCGGCGAGGTCGTAGGCGAAATCGAAATACTGCTCGACCAGCACGATCGCCATTTCGCCCTCGGCGCGCAGCTGCTCGATCACCCGGCCGATCAGCTGGATGATGTTGGGCTGGATGCCCTCGGTCGGCTCGTCCATCAACAAGAGCTTCGGCCGCGTCACCAGCGCCCGCCCGATGGCCAGCTGCTGCTGCTGCCCGCCCGACAGGTCGCCGCCGCGCCGGTTCTGCATCTCCTTCAGAACCGGGAACATCTCGTAGATGCGATCGGGCACCACCCGCTCCGCCTTGGGCAGGCAGGCAAGGCCCGTCTCCAGGTTCTCGCGCACGGTCAGCAGCGGAAAGATCATCCGCCCCTGCGGGACATAGCCCACCCCCATCTGCGCCAGCCGGTGCGCCGGCAATTTCCCCAGCCGCTGCCCGTTCAGGATCACCTCGCCGCCCGAGCGCGGGTGCGTGCCCGAGATCGCCTTCATCAGCGATGTCTTGCCCACCCCGTTGGTGCCCATGACGCAGGTCACCTGCCCCTTTTCGGCCGTGATCGATACCCCGTTCAGGATCTGGCTGCCGCCGTAGTGGAGCGTCAGGTCGCGGGTTTCCAGCATCTCAACGCCCCAGGTAGACTTCGATGACGCGCTCGTTCGCCATCACGTGATCCAGCGACCCCTCGGCCAACACCGACCCCTCGTGCAGCACCGTCACCTTGCAGTCGAGGCGGCGCACAAACTCCATGTCATGCTCCACCACCACCACCGCGTGGCTTTCGGCCAGCCGCTTGAGCAGCGCCGTCGTATGCTCCCGCTCCTCGGTCGTCATGCCCGCCGCGGGCTCGTCCACCAGCAACAGCTTCGGGTCCTGCGCCAGGAGCATCCCGATCTCCAGCCACTGCTTCTGCCCGTGGCTGAGGATTCCCGCAGGGCGCTGCAACTGGTCAGACAGCCCGATCTCGGCCGCGATCTCGGCGATCCGCGCGCGGTCGGCCTCGGTCACCCGGTCGAACAGCGCCGACAGCGGCCCGCGCGGTTTCTTGAGCGACACCCGCAGGTTGTCCCAGACCGTCTGGTCCTCGAACACGGTCGGCCGCTGGAACTTGCGCCCCACCCCCGCCTGCGCGATCTGCGCCTCGGACATGGACAGGAGCGAGGTGCCCATCTCGCCCCAGCGCACCGTGCCCGTGTCGGGTCGCGTCTTGCCGGTGACGATGTCCATGAAGGTGGTCTTGCCCGCCCCGTTCGGCCCGATCACCGCCCGCATCTCGGGGCAGCCGATGACGAAGCTGAGGTTGTTGATCGCCCGGAACCCGTCGAAGGTGACGGAAATCCCCTGAACCTCCAAGAGCGTGCTCATGGCGCGTCCTTCCGCACGAGGCTGTCCACCAGCCCGCCCAGCCCCTTGGGCGCGAACAGCGTCACCAAGACAAAGCCGAGGCCCAGCAGCACCGGCCACCAGTCCACCCACTCGATGACATAGACGCCCAGGTCGATGTCGGGCGCCCGCCCGCCGGTGAAGTAGGTCGACAACAGCGACACCACCGCCGCCCCGATCACCGCGCCATAGAGCCGCCCGCGCCCGCCGATGGCGACCCAGACCGCCAGGTAGATCGACGCGATCGGCGCGATCTCGTCGGGGTTCACGATGCCCGCCTGCGGGTAGTAGAGCGCTCCCGCGACACCGCAGAGGATGCCGGTGAAGGTGAAGACGAAGAGCTTGTAGCCCTCGACCCGGTAGCCGAGGAACCGCACCCGCTGCTCGTCGTCGCGGATGCCGCGGATGATGTTGCCGAACTTGCCCGACACCATCCAGGCCGCCCCGACATAGGCGAGGCCGAGAACCAGCGCCGAGGCCCAGAAGAACCAGACCGAAATCCGGTCCTGCCCGATTGTTTCCAATCCGGGGATATTCTGGAGCCCGGACAGGCCATTGTTTCCACGCAGGCCCGTGTCATTCTGGAACAGGTAGAGCGACAGGGCCAGCGTCATCGCCTGCGTCAGGATCGACAGGTAGACCCCCGTCACCCGGCTGCGGAACGCCAGCCAGCCGAACACCAGCGCCAGGAGCCCCGGCACCAGCACCACCATGACGAGGCTCAGGAACAGGCTGTCCGACACCGCCCACATCCACGGCCAGTCCGTCGCGCCCACGACCGAGAAGATCTGCAGCGCGGTCGCCGTGCTGACCTCCGCCTCGGTCGGCGGGATCACGGCGCCCTCCAGGCTCGCGCGCACGATGGTCTCGGTCCGCGCCGTCATCAGCCACATGCCGATGACGTAGCCGCCGAGCCCGAAGAACGCGAAATGGCCGAGGCTGAGGATGCCGCAATACCCCCACACCAGGTCCATCGCCAGCGCGGCCAGGCACAGGCAGAGCGTCATCCCCAGCACCTTGGTGAAGCTGACCGACAGCGCCCCGGTGCCATAGGCCTCCGACAGCACGGTCACGCCCAGCGCCAGCAGCGTCAGCACCCCGATGAACACGGGCACCGACCGGTTGCGGGTGAAAATCGACCCTTCCATCTCAATCCCCCGCCGCACGGCCGCGCAGCGCGATGATGCCGCGCGGACGGAACTGGATGAACAGGATCACGAACAGGATCATGTAGGTCTGGGCGGCCAGCGTGTTGGTCGGGTTCAGCCACTCGATGAACTTCTGCAGGCCGCCGATCATGCCGGCCCCGATCAGCGTCCCGAAGATGTTGCCGACGCCCCCCACGACCACCGTCATGAAGCTCTGCACGATGTAGTTGGACCCGAGGTCAGGCACCACCTGCGCGAACAGCCCGATGGCCACCCCCGCGATCCCCGCGATGCCCGAGCCGAGGCCGAAGGTCAGCATGTTGATCCGGTCGGGGTTGATGCCCATCGACGCCGCCATGCGCGGGTTCTGCGTCACCGCCCGCACCTCCAGCCCCAGCCGGGTGCGGTTCAGGATCAGCCACAGCAGCACGAAGAACACCGCGCCGAGGACGAAAATGGCGATGCGGATCGAACTGATCGACACCACGTCGTTCAGCGACACCGACCCCGCCAGCCACTCGGGCGGCGTCAGCGGCCGGGCCTGCGTGCCGAAGATCTGCCGCACGATCTGCTGCAGCGCGATCGAGATGCCGAAGGTCGCCAGCAGCGTCTCCAGCGGCCGGTGATACAGCCAGCGGATCACCAGCCGCTCCATCGCCACGCCGCCGCCGAAGGTCACGGCAAAGGCCAGCGGGATCGCGATGGCGATGGACAGGGTGTAGTCGGGCACCAGCGTCTGCACGACATAGCCGGTGTAGGCGCCGATCATGATGAACTCGCCATGGGCCATGTTGATGACCCCCATGACGCCGAAGGTGATGGCCAGCCCGATGGCCGCGAGGAAGTAGATCGACGCCAGCGACAGCCCGTCCAGCGACAGGTCGAACACGCGGTAAAGGCCCACCCGCGTCTCGATCCCGTCCAGCGTGGCGCGGGCGGCATCCGTCACGGCCTGCGACGGCTCGCGGTAGGTCTCGTAGAACACGTGCGACGCCAGCGCGGCCTCCACCTCGGCTTCGGTCGGGGCGGGCTGGGCGACGCCGGCCTCCACCAGCACGGCATAGGCCCGGTCGCGTGCGGCCTCGGTGTTCAGCTGGCCCACGGGCATCCCGCCCACGCGCCCGTCGACCACGTTCGCGGCCAGCGTGTCGCGGATCTGCGCGCGGCTGACCAGCGGCGGCGCCAGCCCGGCCTCGACCAGCATCGCATAGGCTGCCTCGCGCGCGATGTCGCCGCCGGGCTCCAGCACGCGGGCGAGGTTCTCGCCCTCGGGCAGCGCCGTGCCGACGCCCGCCGTGGTGGCCAGCAGCGGGTTCAGCGTGGCCCGCGCGGCAAGGCTCACGTTGCCCGCAAGGCTCTCGATGGCGGCGACCCGGTCGGCGTCGTCGCGGTCGAAGGCGATCACCAGCTTCGGCAGCAGCACCTCGGCCACCGCGATGACGTCCTCGTCGGTCTCGGTCTGCAACAGCTCCCGCAACAGCGGCAGGTGCGTCTCGTCCGGCGCGTCGTCGATGGCGTCGAGCGCGGCCAGCCGCTCGGCCGGGTCGTCCGAGGCCAGCTGGAAGGCGACCAGCGCCGAGGCGATCACCGTCTGCACGCCGCGGTTGGGGCGCAGCTGCGTCACCTCGCGGCTGGTGGCGGCGCCGACCACCGCGCCGGTGGAAATGTCAATCAGCGTCAGGGGGGTGGCGTCGCCGTCCTCGACATAGACGAACAGCCCGTCGGCGTTGCGCCGGTAGACCTCGCGCGCGGCCCAGGTCGCCAGGAACCGCGGCACCTCGGGCAGCTCGCTGTCGACCAGCAGGTCGAGCACCTCCTGCACTGTGCGGCGCGAGGCGTCGGCCACCAGCTCGGCGCGGGACTGCAGCAGCGCCTGCAGCTCGCCCGTGGCCTCCTGCGCCTCGGCCCGGGGCGCGGGCAGCGCGAGGAGAAGGACGCCGACCAGCGCGGCGAGGACGTGACGTATCATGGTGCGGGGACTGCTCGGGAAAAAGGATGCGGGCGGCCCCCTCGGGGACCGCCCGCCGCAAGCATGGGCTCAGTAGTTCGACTGGATCTGGACGCAGCTCTGCGTCTCGGTGTTGTACATCCCGCAGCCCAGCCCCGGCCAGTCGGACTCGAGCACCGCCGATTCCGCCAGGTAGTCGGTCCAGGCGTCGCCCGGCACCGGGTCGGTCTGGCTGATGATGTCGAACTGGCCGTCCGCGCGGATCTCGCCGATCAGCACCGGCTTGGTCAGGTGGTGGTTCGGCAGCATCTCGGCCACGCCCCCGGTCAGGTTCGGCACCTGGATGCCGTACATCGCCTCGCGCACCGCATCCACGTCGGTCGTGCCCGCAGCCTCGACCGCCTGCACCCACATGTTGAAGCCGATGTAATGGGCCTCCATCGGGTCGTTGGTCGGGCGGTTCTCGTCGCCGATGAAGGCGTGCCAGGCCTCGATGAAGGCCTCGTTCTCGGGCGTGTCCGCCGACATGAAGTAGTTCCACGCGGCCAGGTGGCCGGCCAGCGGCGCGGTGTCGAAGCCCGCCAGCTCCTCCTCACCGACCGAGAAGGCGACGACGGGGATGTCGTCGGCCGACACGCCCTGCGCGGCAAGCTCGGCGTAGAAGCCCACGTTGGCGTCGCCGTTGATCGTCGAGATCACGCCGACCTGCTGCCCGCCCTCGCCCAGCGCGACCACGTCGGCCACGATCGACGACCAGTCGGAATGGCCGAAGGGCGTGTAGTTGACGAAGATGTTCTCCTGCGGGATGCCCGCGTCGAGCAGGTACTGCTCGAGGATGCGGTTCGTCGTCCGCGGGTACACGTAGTCGGTGCCGAGCAGCGCGAAGACCTCGACGCCCAGCTCCTCCAGGTAGTAGTCCACCGCCGGGATCGCCTGCTGGTTCGGCGCGGCGCCGGTGTAGAACACGTTGCGCGAGCTTTCCTCGCCCTCGTACTGCACCGGGTAGAACATCAGCCCGTTCAGTTCCTCGATCACCGGCAGCACCGACTTGCGGCTGACGCTCGTCCAGCAGCCGAAGATCACGTCCACGTCATGCACCGTCAGAAGCTCGCGCGCGCGCTCGGCGAACAGCGGCCAGTCCGACGCGGGGTCGACGACCACCGGCACGATCTCCTGGCCCAGAAGGCCGCCGGCCGCGTTCTGCTGCTCGATCAGCATCAGCATCACGTCGCGCAGCGTGGTTTCCGAAATCGCCATGGTGCCGGTCAGCGAGTGCAGGATGCCGACTCGGATTTCCGCGCTCGCGGCATGTGCGGAAACGACGGACAAGGCACTGGCAAGGAGGAGTTTTTTCATCATTTCGTCCCAGGTTCTCAAGCAGGCATTTCGCTGCCGCAGCAAAGTGAACCCGGATTGACCCGCTGTTGTCTGCCGTTATTTTGGCGCCACCGTGGTGCGTTTTCTGCACCACCCCGGGACAGACGCCCATGCGCCACCTCAGGATCTACCGGGCCATTCGGCTCATCCAGCGCACCGGCTCGATCCGCAAGGCCGCGGAACTGCTGGCGGTTTCGCCCTCGGCGCTGAACCGGTCGGTGCAGGGCTTCGAGGAGGAGATGGGGCTGCCCGTCTTCGACCGGGTGCCGGGCGGCGTGCGCCTGACCGCGGCGGGCGAGCTGCTGCTCGACCTGATCGACCGCCACCTGACCGAGTTCGACGACTTCCGCGCCCAGCTGGTGAACCTGCGCGAGGGCCTCAGCGGCGTGCTGCGCCTGTCGCTGGGCTCGGACATCGGCGCGGGCACGCTGCTGGCCGCCGTGCGCGAGTTCGAGGAGGCGTTTCCCGGCGTCTCGGTCGAGATCGGCACCGCCGACAGCGCCCTGCCCCTGCACCGGCGCGAGGCCGACCTCGCGCTGCTGACCAACCCGGAAACCGACGACGCGCTCGAGGTGGTCCACGCCCAGCGCCTCGCGCTCGTCGCCTGGCAGGGCGCCCGCGCCGGGCCCGCCCCCGGCGGGCTCTGGGACCTGGTCGCCGGCCGCCTCCTGATGCCGCCCGAGGGCACCGGGTCGCGCGTCGCGATCAGCCACCTGTTGCGCCGGCACAGGCTGGCCGAGGGCACCGTCTCGGCCCTGCCCGCCGCGCAGCTGGCGCAGCAGCTCCCCGGCAGCCCGCGGGTCGCGCTCTTTCCCGAAACCGTGTTCGAGGCCGGGACCACGGCCCCCGCGCGCCTGCCCCTGCCCCTCGGCGACGTGCAACTCTGCGTCCTGCGCGCCGCGCGGGTGCCGATGATCCGCCCCGCGCAGGCGTTCCTGACGGTGCTCCAGCGCCGGCTGGACGAGGCGGTGGCGTAGACCGGGCCTTGGCCCGGCGGCCCGACGCTGCCGCCCCCGTGGACCGGCGCTCTGCCCGGCGACCCGACGCGGCCCCCCGTAGACCGGGCCTTGTCCCGGTGCCCTCTCCCGCACTTCGCGGCACCCCCGCAGTCAGCCGTGGGGCCACCGGGCCGGGGCCCGGTCTACGCCCGCACCGGCCCGGGAAACACCAACCCGTCCATCAGCTTGCGCGCGGTGCGCAGCGTGCCCGCCCCGGTGATCCGGCCCGCGGCGTCGCGCTCCAGCATCACCTCGGCCGCGCCCGTGGGGTGCTCCACCCGGAACAGCCCGTCCGGCGGCAGCACCGCCCGCCGCGCCGCCGGCCCCTCGGGCAGCACGCAGGCCGCGGCGACGCTGACCGCGGCAAAGACGCCGATGGTGGCGTGGCAGCGGTGCGGGATGAAGCTGCGGGTGGAAATCGCGCCGCCCGCCACCGGGGCGGACACCAGCGTCATCTTCGGCACGCTCTTCTCGGTCACGTCCCCGAGGTTCATCATCGGCCCGGCCTCCAGCCGGATCGCCTCGATCCGCGCCTTCAGGCCCGCGTCCCCGTCCAACACCTCGCGGCTCTCCTGCCCCGTGATCCTGAAATCGGCCGCGTCCATCACCACAATCGGCATCCCCATGTCGATCAGCGTGCAGGCGACGCCCCCGATCACGTCCACCGCGTTCCCGGTGGGCAGCATCGCGCCGCCCGTCATCGACCCCTCCAGCCCGGTGAACATCAGCGGCACGCCCGCATGGCGCCCGGGCACCCCGTCGATCCGCGCTGTGCCCTCGTAGCTGACCACGCCCCCCGGCGTGGCGACGCGGGCGACCGCCACCTCGCCCGTGTTCACCATGTGGATGCGCACCGGCGTCTCGCCGTCCCGCGCCGGCACCAGCCCGCGCTCGATGGCCGCCGGGCCCACGCCCGCCAGGATGTTGCCGCAGCCCTGCGCGTCACTGACCAGCGCCCGGTCGACGAAGACCTGCAGGAACAGGTAGTCCACATCCGCATCCGCCCGCCCCGAGGGCGACAGGATCGCGACCTTGGAGGTCAGCGGGTCCGCCCCCCCGATCCCGTCGATCTGGCGCGGGTCGGGGCTGCCCATGACCCGCAGGAGAAGGTCGTCGATCTCCGCCCTGTCGCCGGGCAGGTCGGCGGCCAGGAAATAGGCCCCCTTCGACGTGCCGCCCCGCATCCATAGGCAGGGGATGCCGCCGCTCACCTGCGCCCCCGCCGGTGTACCGGGTGTGTACAGGCTGTGTACGCCCTGTGCCCCGCCCGGTCAGACATACCTGAGCCCCTTCTCCGCCAGCCGCCCGCGCATGTCGTAGATGTCGAGGCCCAGCTCGCCCGCCGCCAGCCGCGCCCGCCGCGCCGCCTCGCCCGCGACCCGCTTTTCCGCCGCCGCCAGCACCGTCTCGGCATCCTCCCGGCGCACCACGCAGACGCCGTCGTCATCGGCCACGATCACGTCGCCCGGCGCCACCGCCGCACCGGCGCAGACCACCGGCACGTTCACCGACCCCAGCGTTTCCTTGACCGTGCCCTGCGCGCTGACCGCCGTGGACCAGACCAGAAACCCCATGTTTCTCAAGTCCCTGGTGTCCCGCACGCCCGCGTCGATCACCAGCGCCCGGCACCCCCGCGCCATCGCCGAGGTCGCCAGCAGGTCGCCGAAATAGCCCATGTCGCAGGGCGCCGTGGGCGCCAGCACCAGGATGTCGCCCTCCTGCAGCTGCTCGATGGCGACGTGGATCATCCAGTTGTCGCCCGGCGGCGCGCTGATCGTCACCGCACTTCCCGCGATGCCCTTGTCCATCTGGATCGGCCGCATCCGCGCGCCCATCAGCCCCGTGCGCCCCTGCGCCTCGTGCACCGTGGCGACGCCCGCTTGCCCAAGCTTTTCAATGACCTGCCTGTCCGCCCGCGGAATGTCCCGCACCACCACGCCCATGCGCCCGCCCTCCCGTTACAGCTCGTCCACCGTGCGCGGAAAGATCGACTGGAACCCCTCCGCGTACTTGCAGTCGCGCCCGCCCGACTGCCCGCCCGAGTTGCGCTTGAAGTGGTTGGCGCGCTGCTGGGCGACTCTTGTATAATAATCCCACAGGTGCACCTGCCCGTTCATGTGCTCCATCGCGGCGCGCTTCCTGTCCCAGACCGGCGTGATGTCGAGGAACACGTCCGGCTTCCACCCCATCTGCTCGGTCTGGTGCGGCTCGAACAGGTAGAGCTGCGGCGCGCCCAGCACCTTCTGCCCCGGGTTGTGCCCCCAGGCCTGCGCCACCATCCGCGCCTCCAGCGCGACCTGCGTCATGTACATGTGGTCGGTGTTGTAGGGGTCGTAGGCGCTGTGGCTCATCATCCAGGCCGGCTGCACCTCGCGGATCAGGTCGACAAGCCGGAACTTGTCCTCCCGCTCGAGGTGGAGGGGATAGTCGCCCAGGTCGAAGCACTCCAGCCGGTGCACCCCCAGCACCGCGGCCGCCGCCTCGGCCTCGGCCCGGCGGATCGCCTTGACCTCCTCCAGGCCCTTGCCCTCCTTCCACAGCTTCGCGCTCTCGCCGCGCTCGCCGAAGGACAGGCAGGCCACCGTCACCTCGTAGCCCATCTCGGCGTGCAGCGCGATCGCACCCCCCGCGCGCCAGACGAAATCGGCGGCGTGGGCGGAAATCACGAGGGCGGTCTTCGGGCTGGTCATGGGGGCTCCCCTCCGGTCGGTCCTGTGGCGGCCTTGTCGCACCCGCGCGCCGCGTCGGCAAATTCGAAGCCTGCCCCCCGGCATAAGGCAGGGCTATACTGCCCGCGCACCCGCCCGGGACGGCGGGCCGGAACAGGGCAGAGGACGGACGACCCCATGACAGACAACCCCTTGACGCATCTTGCCTTCATCGGCTTCGGCGAGGCCGCGACGGCCTTCCTGACGGGCTGGGACGAGGGCAGGCCCGCCCATGTCTCCGCCTATGACGTCAAGACCGACGCCGCCGCCGCGCGCGACGGGATGCAGGCGCGCTACGCCGCCCACGGCGTCACCGGGGCCGCGACACCCGCCGCGGCGGTGGCCGGTGCCCGGGCCGTGTTCAGCACCGTGACCGCCGACCAGGCGCTGGCCGCCGCCGAGGCCGCGGCGCCCGCCCTGTCCCGCGGCGCGCTCTGGTTCGACTGCAACTCCTGCGCGCCGGGCACCAAGGCCGCGGCGGCGAAATGCATCGAGGCGGCGGGCGGGCGCTACGTCGACGTGGCCGTGATGGCGCCGGTCTACCCCAAGCGCCACCACGTGCCGCTGCTGGTGTCGGGGCCGCACGCGGCCGAGGCCTGCGCGGTGCTGCGCGCGCTCGACATGCGGCCGACGCAGGCGGGCGACCGGATCGGGCAGGCGTCGTCGATCAAGATGCTGCGCTCGGTGATGATCAAGGGGCTGGAGGCGCTGACCGCCGAATGCTTCCTCGCCGCCCGGCGCGCCGGCGTCGAGGCCGAGGTGATCGCCTCGCTCGAGGCGTCGGACCCCGGCATCGACTGGCGCGGGCGCGGGGCCTACAACCTCGAGCGGATGATGGTCCACGGCACCCGCCGCGCCGCCGAGATGCAGGAGGTCGCCCGCACCGTGGCGGACCTCGGCCTGCCCGACGCGATGAGCCGTGGCTCGGCCCGGTGGCAGGCGGCCATCGCGGCCCTCGGCGCCGACCCCGGCGAGGACGAGCTGATCGCGCGGGCCGACCGCGTGCTCGCCCGGCTGTGATCCCGCGCAACCTCAGGCACCTGCGGGTGTTCCTGGCGGTGGCCGAGCTGCGCTCGCCGACGCGGGCCGCCGACCGCTGCGGGCTGTCGCAGCCCGCCGTCACCCAGGCGCTGGCCAAGCTGGAGCAGGCCGCGGGCGGCGCGCTGTTCGACCGGACGCCCGGGGGGTTTACCCTGACCCCGCGCGGCGCGGTGCTGGCCGCGCGCATCGCCCGGGCGATGGGCCGTCTCGACGCCGCGCTGGCCGAGCTGTCGCCCCGGCTGGCGGTGACGGCCAGCCACGCGCAGCTGCAGGCGCTGGCCGCCATGGCCGAGGCGCAGAACTACACGCTGGCCGCCCGCGCGCTCGGCCTCGCGCAGCCCACCGTCCACCGCGCGGTGCGCGACCTCGAGGCCGGGGCGGGCCGCGCCCTGTTCGAAAAGACCTCGCTCGGCGTGGTGCCCACCCGCGCCGGCCGCGGGCTGGCCCGCGCGGCGCAGCTGGCCTTTTCCGAGATCGCGCAGGCCGAGGCGGAGCTGGCCGAGATCGACGGGCGGGAGGCCGGCCGCATCGTCGTGGGCGCCCTGCCTTTGTCGCGCTCGGTGATCCTGCCCGAGGCGCTGGCATGGTTCCGCGCGCACCGCCCGCGCCAGCGGATCACCGTGATCGACGGGCCCTACGATGAGATGCTGGCGGGGCTGCGCCGCGGCGACATCGACCTGATCCTCGGCGCGCTGCGCGTGCCCCTGCCGATCGGCGACGTGGTGCAGGAGCCGCTGTTCGAGGACCGGCTGTCGGTGCTGGCGCGGCCGGGGCACGCGCTGGCGGGCGCGGGGCGCGTGTCGCTCGACCGGCTGGCGGGCTACGCATGGGCGGTCCCGCGCGAGGGCACGCCGTCGCGGGCGCAGTTCGACGCGCTGTTCGCGGCCCGCGGCCTGCCCCTGCCCGACAGCCTGGTGGAATGCGGCTCGATCCTGCTGATGCGGGAGCTCCTGGGGCGGAGCGACCTGCTCGGCTGCATCTCGGACCAGCAGGCGGCCGCCGAGGTCGACCGTGGCCTGCTGGTGCGGCTCGACACCGGGGTGGACTGGCCCGGCCGCGCCATCGGCATCACGCACCGGGCCGGCTGGCTGCCGACCGCCGCGCAGGCCGCGCTGGTGCGGGAAATCCGGGCCGTCGCGGCGCGCCTGACCGGGTGATCACGCGCCGCGGTCGAGAAAGGCCTGCGCCGCCTCGCGCGTCTCGAAGATATGCGGCGCCGCGCCCGCCAGCGTCTCGCCCAGCTTGAGCCGCATGAAGGCCGAGCCGGAGTAGCGCGTGACGGTGCGGTAGAACCGCGCCTCGAGGTCCGCGACCATCGCCGCGTAGTCCCGCGCCACCTCGTCATCCAGCCGGAAGCCGTCGTAGTTCACCACCACGTCCACCTTGTCGGGCAGCGGCGCGCAGACGGCCTCGACTTGCCGGCGGATCAGGTCCACGTCCTCGCGGCCGCGCACGCGCATCTTCTCGAAGTTGATGAAGAGGCGGCGGCGGTCGGCATCCAGCGCGATCCGGTCGGGCAGGTCGAGGTGCAGCAGCTCGCGCTTCAGGTCCATCGGCCCGGCGCGGAACAGGCGCGGGTCCATCTGCGCCACCTCTTCGACGATGGGGCGGAACCCCATCTGCCCGAGGATGTCGCGGTCAAGGTCCACCCCCGGCGCGACCTCGATCAGCTGGAGACCGTCGGCCCGCAGGCGGAACACGCAGCGTTCGGTGACGTAGAGCACCGGCCGCCCCAGCCGCGCGGCCCGGGCGCCGGAAAACGTCACCTGCTCCACCTCTGCCAGCAGCTTGCGCGACGCGCCCTCGGCCCGGATCGCCAGCGCCCCGTCCGCGACGGTCACGTCCAGCCCCTTGGCGGTGAAGGTGCCGGCAAAGACCAGCGCGCGGGCGTTCTGGCTGATGTTGATGAAGCCCCCCGCCCCGGCCAGCCGCGGGCCGAAGCGCGAGACGTTCACGTTGCCCGCCGCATCCGCCTGCGCCAGCCCGAGGCAGGCCATGTCGAGCCCGCCGCCGTCGTAGAAATCGAACTGCGCGTTCTGCGGCAGCACCGCGTCCACGTCCACCGCCGCGCCGAAGTCGAGGCCCGAGGCGGGCTGCCCGCCGATCACGCCGGGCTCGGCCGTCAGCGTGACGTGCTCCAAGAGCCCCTCCTCGGCGGCGACGGCGGCGACGCCCTCGGGCATCCCGATCCCGAGGTTGATGACCCCGTTCACCGGCAGCTCGAAGGCGCAGCGCCGGGCGATCACCTTGCGCTCGTCGAGCGGCATCGGCGCGATCTCCCCCGCGGGGGGGCGGATACGGTTGGTGAAGGCGTGGGAAAAGGCGGTGCGGTAGGTCTGCATGTGCAGCTCGGGCGGGGCGACCACCACAGCGTCGACAAGGATTCCGGGGATCTGCACCTCGCGGGCGGGCAGGCTGCGCCCGCGCGCCAGCCGCTCCACCTGCACGATCACGACGCCGCCCGCGTTCCTGACCGCCATCGCCTGCGCGAGGTTGTCGATCACCAGCGCCTCGCGCTCCATGGTGATGTTGCCGGCCTCGTCCGCCGTGGTGCCGCGCAGGAGCGCCACCGTCAGCCGCGGCGCGGGGTAGTAGAGCACCTCCTCGCCGTCGATCTCCATCAGCCGCACCTGCGGCTCGGTCGAGCGGGCGTTGATCGCGCCGCCGCCCTGCCGCGGGTCGACGAAGGTTTCCAGCCCCACCTTGGACAGCATCCCCGGCTTGCCGGCGGCGGCGTCGCGGAACAGCTGGCTGATGCAGCCCTGCGGGAGGTTCCAGCCCTCGATCTTGCCCTCGACGGCGAGCCGGGCGACGCGCGGGATCAGGCCCCAGTGCCCGCCGACGACGCGCCGCAGGAGCCCCTCGTGGCCGAGCCGGTTCAGCCCCTTCTCGCCGCCGTCCCCCTGCCCCGCGGCAAAGACCAGCGACAGGTCGCGGGGGTGGCCGGTGGCCAGGAACCGCGCCTCGACGGCGGCCAGCAGCGCGTCGGGCACGCCGATGCCGACGAAGCCCGAGGTGGTGACGGTATCCCCGTCCTGGATCAGCGCCGCCGCGTCGGCGGCCGAGACGGTTTTCCTGCGCATGGCTGTCTCTCCCCTTGCGGGCGGATGGTTCACCGCCGCCCCCGCCCTTGTCCAGCGGGGACCGGCGCCCGCGCGTTGTCGGCCATCAATGCGGGCCGGGGGCGCTTGGCCGATTCTCGGCCCAGGGGGGAGGCTCGTCCTCCCGCAGGGCCAGGGGTTTGCAGACCGGCGCAGCCGCGCGGTCGCAGCCCAGAGGAGGATGGACATGACCCACAGGATCACACGCGCAGCGATTTGCCTGCCGCTGGCGCTCGGCCTCGCCACCGAGGCCGGGGCCTTCACCGCCTGCCAGATCACCGACACCGGCGGGATCGACGACAACAGCTTCAACCAGACCGCCTGGCAGGGCGTGCTGGACGCGCAGGGGCAGCTGGGCATCGACGCCCGCTTCCTCGAATCCCAGGCCGAGACGGATTACGAGGCCAACATCACCTCGCTGCTCGGCGGCCAGTGCGACGTGATCTTCACCATCGGCTTCCTGCTCGGCGACGCCACGCAGGCCGCGGCGCTGGCCAACCCCGACCAGATGTTCTCGATCGTCGACTACGCCTACGACCCGGCGATCCCGAACGTGCTGGGGCAGGTCTATGCCACCGACGAGGCGGCCTTCCTCGCGGGCTACCTGGCGGCGGGGATGACCGAGACCGGCATCCTCGGCGTCTTCGGCGGCATCAACATCCCGCCGGTGACGATCTTCATGGACGGCTTCGCCTGGGGGGTGGACCACTACAACGGCGTCCACGGCACCAGTGTCACCGTGCTGGGCTGGGACCCCGACACCCGCGAGGGGCTGTTCACCAACAACTTCGATTCGCTCGATGACGGCCGCGCCTTCGCGCAGAACCTCTACGACGAGGGCGCCGACATCGTGCTGCCGGTGGCGGGGCCGGTGGGCCTCGGCTCGGCGGCGCTGGCGGCGGAGCTTGGCCCCGACGAGCTTATGATCATCGGCGTCGACGCCGACCTCTACCTGACCGACCCCGAGCGCGGGCAGGTCTACCTGACCTCGATCATGAAGCGCATGGATGCGACCGTGTTCCAGGTGATCGAGCAGGCCATTGCCGGCACCTTCGAGGGCGGCGTCATCGTCGGCACGCTCGAGAACGGCGGGGTGGACATCGCGCCCTTCCACGACTTCGAGGGGTCCGTTCCGGCCGCGCTGGCCGAGGAGCTGGCCACCGTGCGCGCGGGCATCATCGACGGCTCCATCGCCGTCGGGGGCATGTAGGCGCGGGCCCGCACCATGGACGTGGAGCTGAGGGGGATCACCAAGCGCTTCGGCCCGGTCATCGCCAACGAGGCCGTGGACCTCGTGGCGAAGGGCGGCGAGGTGCTGGGCCTCCTCGGCGAGAACGGGGCCGGGAAATCGACCCTGATGAACGTGCTGTGCGGGCTCTACCGCCCCGACGAGGGCGAGATCGTGATCGACGGCCGGACGGTCGCCTTCGCGGGCCCCGGCGACGCCATCGCGGCGGGGATCGGCATGGTGCACCAGCACTTCATGCTGGTCCCCGTCTTCACCGTGGCCGAGAACGTGGTGCTGGGGGTGGAGCCGGTGGCCGCGCTGAACCGGCTCGACCTTGCCGCCGCGCGGGCGAAGGTGCGCGAGATCGGCGAGACCTACGGCCTGACCGTCGACCCCGACGCCCGGATCGAGGACCTGCCGGTGGGCGTGCAGCAGCGGGTCGAGATCCTCAAGGTGCTGTTCCGGTCGGCCCGCGTCCTGATTTTCGACGAACCCACCGCCGTCCTGACCCCGCAGGAGGTGGAGGAGTTCTTCCAGATCGTCCGGGCGCTGCGGGATGACGGCAAGGCGATCATCTTCATCACCCACAAGCTGATGGAGATCCTCGAGATCGCCGACCGCGTGAGTGTGCTGCGCGCGGGCCGCATCGTCGGCGGCGGCGACCCCGGCGCGATGAGCCGGGCCGAGCTGGCCGAGATCATGGTCGGCCGGCCGGTCCGCTTCGAGGTGGAGCGGACCGCCTTCACCCCCGGCGCCCCGCGGCTGGAGGTGGCGGGGCTGACCGTGCTGCACGACACCGGCGAGGTGGCCGTCGACGGCGTCAGCCTGACGGTCCATGCCGGCGAGGTGCTGGGCATCGCGGGGGTGCAGGGCAACGGGCAGACCGCGCTGATCGAGGCGATCACGGGGCTCCGGCCCGCGGTCACGGGGCGCATCCTGTTCGACGGGCAGGACATCACCGATGCCAGCCCCCGCGCCCGGCACGCCATGGGCATGGCCCATATCCCCGAGGACCGGCAGCGCATGGGCCTCGTGACCGACTTCACCGTGGCCGAGAACATGGTGCTCGACAGCTACTATTCCGACCGCTTCTCCAACGGCCCCGCGATGGACTGGCGCGCGGTGAACCGCTGGGCGGCCGAGGCGGCCGAGGCCTTCGACGTGCGCACGCCCACCGTGTTCGCGCAGGCCGGGCACCTGTCGGGCGGCAACCAGCAGAAGCTGATCGTCGCGCGCGAGCTGATGCGGGACACCAAGCTGGTGATCGCGGCGCAGCCGACGCGCGGCCTCGACGTCGGCTCGATCGAATACATCCACGCCCGTCTGATGGCGGCGCGGGCCGAGGGCGACGGGGTGCTGATCATGTCCTCCGAGCTGGACGAGATCCTGTCGCTGGCCGACCGGATCGTGGTGATGTTCAAGGGCCGCATCGTGGCCGAGTTCGACGCGAGCGCCGCGCCGCCCGACAAGGCGGCGGTGGGCCTCGCCATGGCGGGGGCCGCGCCATGAGCGACCGGGGGGCGGTGGACAGCCTGCTGCAACGGGCCGCGCCGGGACGGGCGGAATTCGAGGATCTCGTGATCGTGCCGCTCTTCGCGGTGGCGGTCGCGCTGATCCTGGGCGCGCTGACCATGCTGGCGACGGGGGTGGACATGGCCACCATCGGGCGGTCCTACGTCGCGCTGCTGCAGGGGTCGGTGGGCTCGCTCGGCGCCCTGTCCGAGACGCTGACGGCCGCCGTGCCGCTGGTGCTGGCGGCGTTGGGCCTGGCGCTGGGGTTCCGCACCGGGCTTTTCAACATCGGGGCCGAGGGGCAGCTCCTGATGGGCGGGCTGGCCGCCGTGATCTTCGGCTTCAGCTTCCCGGGCCTGCCCTTCCCTGTCCTGATGCCGCTCTGCCTGCTTGCGGGCGCGCTGACCGGCGCGCTCTACGCCGCGATCGCGGGATACCTGCGCGCGGCGACGGGGGCGCACGAGGTGATTTCCACCATCATGCTCAACCTCATTTCCTACCGCCTGCTGGACTGGATGCTGAGCCTCGACTGGGTGCAGCGCGAGGGGCGGTCGGACCCGGTGTCGCGGTCCGTGCCGCCGAACGCCGAACTGCCCCGCCTGCTGGACTGGCTCGACCCCAACCTGCGGGTCCATGCCGGCATCTTCCTGATGCTGCTGGCGGTCTGGGCGGTGCACTGGCTCCTGTTCCGGTCCAAGCTCGGCTTCGAGTTCCGCGCCAGCGGCGCCAACCCCGACGCCGCGCGCTACGCGGGGATCAGGGCCTCGCTGGTGATCGTGCTGGCGATGGCGCTGGCGGGCGCGCTGGCGGGGCTGGCGGGCGCGAACCAGGTGCTGGGGGTGCTGGGCCGGGCGACCCCGGGCTTTTCCGCCGGCATCGGCTTCGACGCCATCGCGGTGGCGCTTCTGGGCCGGTCGCACCCGGTGGGCGTGCTGTTCGCCGGGCTCCTGTTCGGGGCGCTCGAGGCGGGCGGGCGGCAGATGCAGGTGGACGCGGGCGTCTCCATCGACCTGATCGGCATCATCCAGGCCCTCATCATCGTGTTCATCGCGGCGCCGCTCCTCGTGCGGGCGATCTTCCCCTGGGGCTTCCGCCGCCGCGACAAGGGGGGCGCGCGATGACGGCGATCGACCCGCGCGCGCCCGCCGTGGCCGACCTCGGCGCGCTCCGCCGCAAGCGGGGCACGGGCGCGGCGCTGATCGTGCTGGCGGGCGTCATCCTGCTCCTGTTCGGGGACGCCGCGGGCGACGCGACCTTCCGCCTGTCGCGCCCCCGCGACGCCTGGGTGCTGGGCGACCTGATCGTGCCCGCCCTGCCGGTCATCCAGATCGCCGCCGCGCTGACGGCCTTTCTCGGCGCGCGGCAGTTCCTGCGCGGCGGCGGGCGCTGGACGACCCTGTCGCTGGGCGTCGGGCTGGCGCTGTTCGTGATGGCCTTCCTGGTCTGGGCGACGGCGGGCAAGGCGTTCTCGCTGACCGGCATGTTGCAGGCCACCATGGTGCGCGCGGTGCCGATCGCGCTCGGGGGGCTGGCGGCCACGCTGTGCGAGCGGGTGGCGGTGGTGAACATCGCGGTCGAGGGGATGCTGCTTGCCGGCGCCTTCACGGGCGCGCTGATGGGCTCGGTGATCGGCGGCTGGGGGGGCCTCGTGTCGGCGGTGGCGGTCGGGGGGGTGTTCGGCTTCCTTTTGGCCGCGCTCGTCGTCACCTACCGGATGGACCAGATCATCGCAGGCGTGGTGATCAACCTCTTCGTCCTCGGGCTGACCAGCTACGTCTCGAGCCAGGTCTTTGCCGAGATGCGGCACCTGAACAACGCCCCCGTGTTCCGGTCGTGGAAGATCCCGGTGCTGGGCGACATCCCCGTGATCGGGCCGATGCTGTTCGACCAGAACATCTTCGTCTACGGCGCGCTGGTGATGGTCGCGGTGTCGACCTACTACCTGTTCCACACCGCCCACGGCCTGCGCGCCCGGGCGGTGGGCGAGCACCCGCGCGCCGCCGACACGCTGGGCATCGACGTCTACCGCACCCGCTACATCCACGTCACGCTGGGCGGCATGGTCGCGGGCTTCGGCGGGGCGTGGTTCACGCTGGGGTCGGTCGGCCGCTTCGACGAGAACATGACCGGCGGGCGCGGCTTCATCGGGCTGGCGGCGATGATCTTCGGGCGCTGGCACCCGGTGGGCGCGCTGATGGCGGCGCTGGTGTTCGGCTTCACCGATTCGTTGCAGCAGAAACTGGCGCTGTTGCAGACACCGATCCCGTCCGAGTTCCTGGCCATGGCCCCCTACATCGCCACCATCGTCGTGGTGGCGGGGCTGGTCGGCCGGGCCCGCCCGCCGGCGGCGGACGGCAAGCCCTACGTCAAGGACTAGAAGGGGAGGACCGGCATGGCAGGCAGACAGCCCGACGACGAGGCGATCCGCACCGCCGCCTATTACATCTGGATCGCGGAGGGCCGGCCGCAGGGCCGGGACGAGGCGCACTGGCACCGCGCCCGGGCCGCGCTGGGCACCGGGGCCGAGGCCCCGAAGCCGGCGCCGAAACCCGCCCGCGCCCCGCGCAAGCCGGCCGGCGGCCCGGCGCCGACCGCCAAGGGCCGCGGCACCGGCAAGGGCCGGAGCCCCGGGTAAGGCGGCCCCGCGGGCGTCAGGCGGTCCGCGGTCCGGCCACGGCGCCGCGGCCGCCCCACCAGTTCAGCGCCAGCAGGACAAGGATCAGCGCGGTGCCCGCCGCCTCGATCGTGAGGTCGGGCCAGAACACCGCGACCACGCCCGGCACCAGCAGCACGCGCTGCCAGAGCGGCATTGTGCGGAACAGGAACCCCTCCAGCGCGGCGGCGAAGCCCACCAGCGCGACGATGGCGATGAACCCGTTCCACAGAACCAGCGGCAGCGGCCCGCCGTAGATGATCGACTCGTTGTAGACCATGAACAGCGGGATCAGGTAGAGGCCCTTGGCGAACTTCCACGCCTGCAGGCTGGTCTCCATCGGTTTCGACCCGGCGATGGCGGCCCCCGCGAACCCCGCCAGCGCCACGGGCGGGGTGACGTTGCTGTCCTGCGAATACCAGAACACCACCAGGTGCGCGATCAGGAGCGGCACGCCGAATTCCTCGGTCAGGGCCGGGCCGACGAGGATGATCAGGACGATGTAGGCCGCCGTCACCGGCAGGCCCATGCCGAGGATCAGGCTGGCGATCAGCACCAGCACCAGCGCGAGGAACAGGTTGCCGCCCGAGAAGGCGATCATCATCGCCGAGAACTTGAGCCCCAGGCCCGTCAGGCCCACGACCCCCACGATGATTCCCGCCACCGCGCAGGCCATCGACACCGCGACCGCGTTGCGCGCGCCCAGTTCCAGCGCCTGCAGCGTCAGGGTCAGGCCCCGCCCGCACAGCGCGACGAAGCCCTCCCAGCTGGGCCGGTCCGACAGGAACACCCACAGCGCCTTGGCCGAGGCCGCCGCGATGACCGAGACGATGGCGTAGAAACCCACCCGCATCGGCGAATAGCCCGCCACCAGCAGCCAGGTCAGCGCCACCAGCGGCAGCAGGAAATGCCAGCCCTCGGCCAGCACCTTTCGCACGCTGGGCAGCTCGTCGGCGCTCATGCCGGTCATGCCCTGCTTGACGGCGGCGATGTGCACCAGGAGGTAGACCGCCCCGAAATAGAGGAAGGCCGGGAAGATCGAGACCAGCACGATCTCGGAATAGGGGACGCGGGTGAATTCCGACATCAGGAACGCCCCCGCCCCCATCAGCGGCGGCATGATCTGCCCGCCGGTCGAGGCCGCGGCCTCGATGCCGCCCGCCTGCGCGGGCCGGTAGCCGAGCTTCTTCATCAGCGGGATGGTGAAGGCGCCCGTCGTCACCACGTTGGCGATGGCCGAGCCCGAGATCGACCCCATGCCGGCCGACGCGATCACCGCCGCCTTGGCCGGGCCGCCGCGCTGCTTGCCGGTGGCGGCATAGGCGAGGTCGATGAAGAACTTGCCCGCGCCCGTCACCTCGAGGAAGGCGCCGAACAGGACGAAGACGAAGATGAAGGTCGCGGCCACGCCCAGCGGCAGGCCGAAGATGCCCTCGGCCCCCAGCGTCATCTGGCTGGCCACGCGTTCCAGCGAATAGCCGCGGTGGTTCAGGATGCCGGGCATCCAGTCGGCGAGGAAGGGCAGCTCGCCCCGGCTGCCGGCGAAGGCATAGGCGAGGAACACCGCGCCGATGATGGTCATGCCCAGGCCCACGGCCCGGCGCGCGGCCTCGAGCACCACGACGATGGTCAGGATGCCGACGATGACGTCGATGTCGCGCGGAAAGATCTGGTTGGCGATGATGTCGATGTTGATCGGCACCCAGGCGCCGACCAGCACGCCGCCCGCGATCAGCGTGCCGTCGATGGCCCAGCCGAGCGGGCCGCGGCGCCGCGCGGGGCCCCAGACCGGGTAGATCAGGAAGCACAGGACGAGGATGAACCCGAGGTGGATCGGCCGCTGGAAGAACAGGCCGAGCGGCTGCAGGCCCGCGGCGTAGAGCTGGAACAGCGACAGCAGGATGCCGATGACGGCGATCGCGCGCAGCACGAAGCGGGGCTGGACGGGCTCCTGCGGCAGGTGGGTGTCGGTGACCATCAGTTCTCGTCCCTTGTGATCAGTGCGATCCGCACGCGCTCGCGCGGGGCCGCGGCCGACAGCGACACGATGGTGTCGCCGACCTGCAGCCGGTGGTCGACGGGCCCCGCCCCGGGGCGCAGCACATAGGCGTCACCCGGAACCGGCTCGTCGATGTCGAGGATCCAGTAGCCCCCCTGCCCGTCCGACACCTGCCGCCCGCGACCCGGGATATGCCCGAGCCCGGCGGCGAAGTCGGGCTGGCGCGAGCGCACCAGCACCATGTGCCCGCCGCGGTTCTCGTAGCAGTCCGTCACCGGGAAGCCCTGCACCGAATGGTTCCACAGGATGCACCAGCCCGCCCCCTCGGGGACGGTCAGGCGGGCGATCTCGGTGCCGTCCTCGCGGGTGGCCACAAGCTCACCGGCGTGGGCGGCGCCGAGGGCGGCGAGCAGGAGGAGGGCGGCAAGCCCCCCTCCCGACCTGGCCGTCACGGACGCAGGTCGTCCGGGATCGCGGCGCCGATTTCCTCGTAGTAGCGGATCGCGCCGGGGTGCAGCGGGACGGGCGTGGCCGACATGGTGAACTCGACCGTGGTCTCGTTCGCCGCCGGGTGGACCGCCTGCAGGTCGGCGATGTTCTCGAACATCGCGCGGGTGATCGCGTAGGCGAGATCGTCCGACATCTCGGACGACACGACCAGCACGTTCGGGATGCCGAGCACGGTGATGTCGGCGTCGACGCCGGTGTAGGTACCGCCGGCCAGCGTGGTCACGGCAAAGGTCGCGTCGGCGGCCTGGGCGGCGGCCAGCTCTTCCTCGGTCAGCTGGATGATGACGATGTCGTTGGTCGTCGACAGGTTCAGGATCGACGAGGTCGGCGCGCCCACGGACCAGAAGCCCGCGTCGATGTCGCCGTTGGCCAGCGCGTCGGCGGTCTCGTTGAAGTTCAGGCGCTGTTCGTCGATGTCGTCATAGCTGATGCCGTTGGCCTGCAGGATGGCGTCGGCGTTGACCTCGGTGCCCGAGCCCGGCGCGCCGACCGACACGCGGCGGCCGACGAGGTCCTGCAGCGAGGTGATGCCGCTGCTTTCCAGCGCGACGATCTGGACCATGTTGGCGTACATTGAGGCGAGGCCGCGCACCATCGGCAGCTGCTGGCCCTCGAAGCGGCCGGTGCCACTGTAGGCCTGCGCCACGGTGTCGGCCAGCGCGATGGCGAGATCGGCGTCGCCGGTGGCGATCAGGCCCATGTTCTCGACCGAGGCGCCCGTCACCTCGGCGGTGGCCGAGTAGCCGTCGACATTGGCGTTGATGATCTCGGCGAGACCGCCGCCCATCGGGTAGTAGACGCCGCCGGTGCCGCCGGTGGCGATCGACAGCTGTTCCTGCGCCACGGCCGGAACCGCGAGGGCGACGAGGGTGCTGGCCGCGAGGGCCTGGACGAGTTTCATGATCATTTTCCTCCCTGATCACATTTTGTTGTGGGGTCGATTTACGGAATTCTTCGGCGCGCGCCAACCCCGCTCTGGCGCGATACACGGCAGGGTTGTGCGATGCCCGCGATTTGTGCAGCCGCAAGGGTCAGGCGGCGCGCAGCCCCAGCAGCGCGCGGGCCTCGGCCGGGGTGGCCACGGGGCGGTCGTGGCGGGCGCACAGATCCGCCACCCGGCGCACCAGCGCGGCGTTCGACGGCGCCAGACGGTCGCGGTCGAGGCGCACGTTGTCCTCGAGCCCGGTCCGGCAGTGCCCGCCGGCGGCCACGCACCATTCGTTCACCTCGATCTGGTGCCGCCCGATCCCCGCCGCGCACCACAGCGCGTCGGGCGCGAGCCGCCGCAGCGTCTGCACGAAGAAGTCGAAGGACGGCCTGTCGGCCGGCATCGCGTTCTTCACCCCCATCACGAACTGGACGTAGAGCGGCCCCTTGAGCCGCCCGTCGGCGGCCATCTTCGCGGCCTGGAAGATGTGGCTCAGGTCGAAGGCCTCGATCTCGGGCTTCACGTCATGGGCCAGCATCTCGGCGGCCAGCCAGTCCACCAGATCCGGCGGGTTCTCGTAGACGCGGGTCGGGAAGTTGTTCGACCCCACGGTCAGCGACGCCATGTCGGGCCGCAAGGGCAGCATCCCCCCGCGCTCGCGCCCCGCCCCCGACCGGCCCCCGGTCGAGAACTGGAGGATCATGCCGGGGCAGTGTTTTTCCAGCCCCTCCTTCAGCCGGGCGAAGCGCTCGGGGTCGGAGGTGGGGGTCTCGTCCTCCATCCGCACATGGGCGTGGACGATCGAAGCGCCGGCCTCGAAGGCCGCGTGGGTGCTTTCCACCTGTTCGGCGATGGAGATGGGCACCGCCGGGTTGTCCGCCTTGCGCGGGACCGATCCGGTGATGGCGACGCAGATGATGCACGGGTTCGTCATGGTCCTCCCCTCCCCTCGAAACCGGGTCCGGTGTCGCGCCAACGGGGGGCGGGGTCAAGACGGGCCGAGGGTCTCCATCCGCGCCAGCACGTCCACGCCTTGCGTCCGCAGCATGTGCAGGAGGTCGATGAACACCCAGTTCTCGGCAAGCTTGCCGCCCTGCCGCCGGTAGATGTCGACGACGCGGAACTCGGCCTTCGTCCCGGTCGCGGGCAGGCCCATGAAGCCGCCCGTGGGCACGGCGGTGAAGTTCGGCCAGCCGAAGAAGCCGCCGTAGTGCCCCTCGGCCAGCCGGGCGATGTGCCCCGTGCCCGTCCGCTCGCGGAAGCCGGCGCGGAAGGGGCCGGAATGCTGTTTCGCGTAGCGGGGGATGGTGTAGGTCGCGCCGATGCCGGCGGGGCCCCACCACAGCATGTCCTCGTGCCAGGTGCGGCGCAGCTCCTCCTCCAGCGGCAGGCCCAGCTGCCAGGTGCCGAGGTCGGAGATCATGGCGTTGATCGCGGCCAGCGTCGCCTCGCCCTCGGCCACGGGCTGCGGGCCGTGGAGAAGGCCGTCATGGGTCAGCGGCCCGGGCTGGACCAGCGCGGCGCCCGTCTGGGGGCCGAAGGGGTTCTGCCCCGCCTGCTGCATCAGGTGGGGGATGTCGCAGAACTGCGCGGTTTCCACGATGCGGCCGCCCTCGACCCGGTGGAACTCGGCATAGCGCAGCATGGCCAGCCGGCCCGTCGGCCGGATGCCCAGCCAGGGCGCGTCGAACAGGCCCATCAGGTGCCCCATCGACACCACCCAGACCGAGCGGAACCCGTCGATCTGATTCAGCCCGGCGAAGAAGATGTCCTCGCGCCGCTGCATCGACGTCAGGGCGGTCTTGAGCGGCGTCCAGAAGGCAGCGGCCACCGCCTCCTCGCCCTTGTGCTCGTAGATCGGGCACATGCCGCGCCAGTGCCAGCCGGGCGCGGTGTGGGCGGCGAGCGCGGCGGCCATGCCGTCGGGCGCGGCCGCGGCGATGGCGGCGTGGTGCGCCCGCACCACCGCCTTTTCCGCCTGGAACTCGGTCATGTCGGTCCCCATGGGATGTCGGATCAGCCCTTCACGGCCCCCGCCGTCAGACCTGACACGATCTGGCGCTGGAAGAACAGGATCAGCACGAACAAGGGCGCGGTGGCAGAGACCACGGCGGCGACGGCGAACATCACGTTGCCCTCCTGCTGCACCGACCCGAGGAAGGATGCGATGCGCGGCACCATGGTCTGGTTCTCCGAGGACAGGAGCATCGCCGTCACCGCGAAGTCGTTGTAGGCAAGCAGGAAGCTGAACAGCCCCGTGGTGATGACCCCCGGCCACATCACCGGCATGATGACATGCCGGAACGCCTGGAACCGCGTGCAGCCGTCGACCATGGCGCTTTCGTCCAGGTCCTTGGGGATGTTCAGAAAGAAGCTGTGCAGCATCCACAGCGTGAAGGGCTGGTTGATGGCGACCAGCACGATGATCGCGGTCGGCAGGTGGCCCCAGAGGTTCCACTCGAAGAACGGCAAGAGGTAGCCCGACACCAGCGTGATGTGCGGCATCGCCCGGAACACCAGCGCGATCATCAGGAGCCAGAAGGCATAGCGGAACCCCGACCGCGCCAGCGCGTAGCCACCAAGGGTGCCCAGCGTGAGCGAGATCACCACCGTGCAGACCACCACGATCCCGGTGTTCACGACGTTGCGCCAGAACCCGCTTTCGACCCAGGCGCCCCAGTAGCCCTGCCCGGTGAAGGCGCCGCCCGTCTGCTCCTGCGTCAGGGGCCCGGTCAGCGCGTTCATCCAGTCGGAGCGGGAGAAGAAATCGCCCTGCACCTTGAACGACCCCCAGAGCGTCCAGAGGAAGGGGAAGGCCGCCAGGATCACCCAGAGCGCCACCAGCGCGGTGGAGATCACGACAAGGGCGGTGGAGCGGCGGGACGCGCCCATGGTCTCAGGCCCTTTTCCGGTTGAAGTCGCGCCAGGTGCGCACAAGCACCGGGGCGAGCAGGATGGCGACGCCGAGGATGGTCAGCACGCTGGTCGCCGCGGCCGAGCCGAACTGCTGCACGTCGCCGCGCAGGTCGGAATAGATGATGTAGCTGAGCGAGGTCGCGCTGGCCTGGGCCTGGAAGCCGACGATGGGCTCGAACACGCGGAAATTGTCCATCAGCTGCATCAGCGTGATGAACACGGCCAGCGGCATCAGGTGCGGGATGACGACGTAGCGGATCCGCTCCCAGCGGTTGGCGCCGTCGATCATGGCGGCCTCGAGCGTCTCTTCGGGGACGGTCTGGAGGCCCGCGTAGAACACGATGAAGGCGAAGGGCGCCGAGTGCCACACGCCGTAGACGAAGATGGTGATCCAGGTCAGCGTCGGCGACGCCTTGAGCGACAGGTTCGGATCGTCGAACAGCCGCGCCAGCGTCGCGCCGATCACGCCGTCGGCGTCGATCATCCAGAACAACACCAGCGACCCGATCAGCGGCGTGACGATCATCGGCAGCAGCGAGAAGAAGATCGTGGGCCCCCGCATCAGCCGCGGCAGCCCGTTCACCCCCAGCGCGATGGCGAGGCCCAGGACCAGCACCAGCGGTGTCACGATGAAGGTGTAGGCCAGCGTGAAGGCCAGCGCCTTGTAGAAGGGCAGGTTCATCAGCCGGCCCCAGAACTGGCCCATCGTCTCGCTGCTGCGCCAGGCCTCGGCCACCTCGGCGGTGGCGAGGTGGCGGCGGTCGAGGTAGGTGCCGAGCCCGTTGAACCGGCCCAGCGGCTGGGCCTCGCGCAGCGCCTCGGTCGCGGCGCGGTCGACCCGAGTTTCCTCGGTGCAGCCGAAGGGGCCGCAGTTTTCCACCGTCACCAGCACCTGCTCGTGCTCGACATGCAGCGACTGGATCACCACCGACACGATCGGCAGCGCGATGAACAGGATCATCGCGGTCAGCGAGGGCAGGATGAACCAGAGGAAGGTGCGATGCGGCATCGGGCGGGGTCCGGCACGGGGCACAGGCGCGGCGGCGGAGATGCCGCCGCGCCCGGGGTCCGCTGTTACTGCAGGAAGCCCTGCTCGCGGGCGGCCGCGATGTAGGCGGCCTCGACATCGGCCAGGGCCTGCTCGGCGCTTTCCTGGCCCTGCAGGAAGGCGGCAAGCTCGTTGCCCAGCGCGGTGTGCAGCAGACCCGCGTAGGGCAGCATCGGGTAGGGCCGCGCGCCGGCATTGGCGGTGGCCGACACGCCCTCGGCCGAGGCGCCGGGGGTGAAGCCCGGCATCAGCCAGACCGCCGCGTCGTTGTTGGCGGTGATGACCTCGGGGCGCAGGCCGTGCATCAGCGCCTGGAAGGTCGCCGCCGCGTCCTCGTCCGAGATGTTGGCCGCAATGGTGAAGCCGTCCCACCACAGGGTCGAGGCCGGGACCGTGCCGCCGCCCACGGTGGGCGCCGCCGCCAGCGCCGTCGCGCCGGTGATCTCGGGCGTGGAGTTCTCGGCGTCGAGGATGCCGGCCGCGCGCGAGCCCCACATGTAGCCCACCGCGATCTGGCCCGATTCCCACAGCGCCTGCGTGGCGTTGCTGTCGAAGGTCAGGAAGTCGGGGTTGGCATAGGCGTTCAGCGCCGCCAGCATCTCCAGCGTGGCGACGCCGGTCTCGTTGTTGATCGAGGGGTTGGCCGTGCCGGGCTCGAACAGGTCGCCGCCGTGGCCGAGGTACATGTTCACGAATTCCTCGCCCAGGTTCCAGCCCGCGCCGGTGTTCATGGCGAAGGGATGCTCCATGATGCCGGCCTCGCGGATCGCGGCCAGCACCTCGAGCACCTCTTCGTAGGTGGCGGGGGCCTCGGCGCCGACCTGCGCCAGCACGTCCTCGCGCAGGTACAGATGCTGGGCGTTGGCCATGAAGGCCACGGCCATGGTCTGCCCGTCGATGGTGATGCGGTTCAGCTGCGGCAGGTCGGGGGCGTACTGGGCGATCAGGTCGTCCAGCGGGCGGATCAGGCCGGCGTTCATCAGCGGCACGATCGACGAGTTGGCGACCACGGCCGAGGTGTATTCGGCCGGGTTCGCGGTCAGCGCCGCGACCTGGATGTCGCGGTGTTCGGTGGTCTGGTTCGCGGTGACCGTGACCGTCGCGCTGGCGCATTCGGCGGCGGCCGCGGCCATCGCCTGCAGCGCCGGGAAGTCGTTGGAGAGGATCGCGACGCGGCCCGAGGCGATGCCGCAATCGGCCATCGCGGCGCTGGCGCCGAGGATCGTGGCGACCGCGGTCAGGGTCGTCAGGCGGGGGAAGGACATGGCTGCATAGCTCCCTGTTGTCGTCGCGGCCTGCGCCGGGCCCCGGGCCCGCTGCGACATGCCGCGCATCTTGTTCGCCGGTGTGCTGCGCCCCGGGCGGCTGCGAATCGCACCCGGCTTGCATACGTTTTCAATCCTGAGGCAGGATACCCGGTCTGGCAAGGAATTTTCGCGAGGCGTTGGCTTAGGGCAACTTCCTGAAAATAAGGCTTGCCTGCGTTTCGGATTCGGCGGTAGCGTCGATGAAATCGTATGCAATCCAGCCCCGCGGGAGGGGCCGTCCCCATGGCCGAAATCCAGCTCAGGAACCTGTCGAAACGCTGGGGCAGCTTTGTCGGCGTCGACAACTTCGACCTGACCATCGCCGACCGGGAGTTTCTCGTGCTGCTCGGCCCCTCGGGCTGCGGCAAGACCACGACGATGCGCATGATCGCGGGGCTGGAGCAGGCCACGGGCGGCGACATCCTGATCGGCGGCAAGCGGGTCAACGACCTCGACCCCAAGGACCGCGACGTGGCGATGGTGTTCCAGAGCTACGCACTCTACCCCAACCTCGACGTCTACGAGAACATCCGCTTTCCGCTGAAGGTGCGCCGGATCGACCCCGCCACCCACCGCGACCGGGTGATGCGGGCGGCCGAGATGGTGGAACTGACCGATTTCCTGCACCGCCGCCCCGCGGAGCTGTCGGGCGGCCAGCGCCAGCGCGTGGCGCTCGCCCGTGCCATCGTGCGCCAGCCGAACGTGTTCCTGATGGACGAGCCGCTGTCGAACCTCGACGCCAAGCTCAGGGTGTCGACACGGGCGCAGATCAAGAACCTGTCCCACGAGCTGAAGGTCACCACGATCTACGTCACCCACGACCAGATCGAGGCGATGACGCTGGCCGACCGCGTGGTGGTGATGAACAAGGGCGTGGTGCAGCAGGTCGGCACCCCCACCGACATCTACGACCGCCCCGCCAACGTCTTCGTTGCGGGCTTCATCGGCAGCCCGGCGATGAACCTGATGGAAGGCGAGATCCGCGGCGGCGTGTTCGAGGGCGCCCGGGTGCGCGTGCCCGGCCTGTCCGCGCCGGACGGCCGCGCGGTGCTGGGCTTCCGCGCCGAGGACGCGGGCCCCGGCGCCGGCAGCGAGATCACGGCGCCGATCTACACGCTGGAGCTGCTGGGCGACAGCACCATGGTCACGGTCCGCGCGGGCGGCGCGCTGGTGTCGGTCAAGGCGCCCAAGGATTTCCGCGCCGAGATCGGCGAAAGCTTCTCGGCGCATGTCCCGGCGTCGATCTGCCATGTCTTCGACGCGGCCACGGGGGCGCGCCGCTGAGGCCATGACCCCCGCCGCGCTGAAATCCCTGATTGTCCCGTTCCGCACCGCGCTGGCGACGGCGACACCCGACGCGGCCCGGGCCGCCGCGCGCGCGCTGTTCGCGCCCGACGCGGTCCTGCACCTGTGCCACCCCTTCGGCGACCTGGCCGGGCCCGACGCGCTGGTCGAGGTCGCGCTGGGGCCGCTGATGGCCGCGCTGCCGGACCTCGAGCGGCGCGACATGATCGTGGTCGCCGGCACCACGCCCGAGGGCGCCGACTGGGTCGCCTGCATGGGCAGCTACATGGGCCGCTTCGACGCACCGTTCCTCGGGATCCCGCCCACCGGGCGGCTCGCGCACATGCGCTACCACGAGTATTTCCGCGTCGCGGACGGCCGCGTTACCGAGATGCAGGCGATCTGGGACATCCCCGAGCTGATGATGCAGGCGGGCGCCTGGCCGCTGGCACCGCAGCTGGGGGCCTACCTCGCCACGCCCGGGCCGATGTCGGGCGACGGGCTGGCGGTGTCGGGCGACGGCAGCGCCGCGATGACCCGCGTCGTCGACATGCTGACCGACCTCTGTCGCCACCCCGCCGACCCCGACCCGGCGGTGATGCGTCTGGAGACGCACTGGCACCCGCGCGTCAACTGGTACGGGCCCGCCGGCATCGGCACCGCGCGCGGCATCGACGGGTTCCGCCGCCACCACCAGATCCCGTTCCTGCGCGCCTTTCCCGACCGCAAGCTCGACGCGCTGGGCAACCTGATGTCGCACTGGATCGCCGAGGGCGATTACGTCGCCGAGACCGGCTGGCCGAACATGCGCCTGACCCACCGGGGCGGCGGGTTCCTGGGCCTTGCGCCCTCGGGGCGCGAGGTCACGCTGCGCAGCCTCGATTTCTGGCGCGTCGAGGGCGGGCTGATCCGCGAGAACTGGGTGCTGGTGGACCTGCTCGATTTCTGCGACCAGATCGGTCTCGACGTGCTGGCGCGGATGGAGGAGCGGGCATGAGCGACGCCAAGGTCACCTCGCTAGACGTGGCGCGGCTGGCGGGGGTCAGCCAGTCGGCGGTCAGCCGGGTGTTCTCCGGCGCCTCGGCGTCGCAGACCACCATCGCCAAGGTGCGCGCCGCCGCCGAGCAGCTGGGCTACCGACCGAATTCGCTCGCGCGGGCCATGATCACCGGCAAGAGCCGGATCATCGCCCTCGTGGTCGCCTATCTCGACAACCAGTTCTACCCGGTCGCGATCGAGCGCCTGAGCCAGGCGCTGCAGGCGCGCGACTACCACATCCTTCTGCTGATGGCGGGCAACTCGCCCGAGGGCATCGACCACGTCATGCAGGAGCTGATGAGCTACCAGATCGACGGGATCATCACCGCCTCGGTCGCCATGTCCTCGGACCTGACCGACCGCTGCGCGGCGCTGGGCATCCCGGTGGTGATGTTCAACCGCGGGCAGGACGGCACGGCCCATTCCTCGGTCACCTCGGCCAACGTCGAGGGCGGGCGCAAGGTGGCCGAGTTCCTGCTGGCGGGCGGGCATGGCCGCATCGCCCACATCGCGGGCTGGCAGGGGTCGTCCACCGGCCGCGACCGCACCCGCGGGTTCCTCGCCGCGCTGGAGGAGGTGGGCGCGCCCGCGCCGCAGGTCATCGACGGCATGTACACCCGCGAGGCCGCGGCCGAGGCCGCGCGGACCCTGATGGCGGGCCCCACGCCCCCCGACGCGATCTTCGTCGGCAACGACCACATGGCCTTTGCGGTGATGGACGTGCTGCGCTTCGAGCTGGGCTTGAGCGTGCCGCAGGACGTGTCGGTGGTGGGCTACGACGACGTGCCGATGGCCGCCTGGCCTGCCTATGACCTGACCACGCTGCGCCAGCCGCTGAACCGGATGGTCGAGGCGACCGTCGCGACCCTGCTGGCCGAGATCGACGACCCCGATCGCGGCACCGAGAAGGTGGAGATCGCGGGGCCGCTGGTGCTGCGCGGCTCGGCCCGCATTCCCCAAGGATGGACATGATGCAGGGCTTCGACCCCAAGTTCCGCGATTTCCCCGACTACATCCTCGGCATCACCAAGGAGATCTGGGAGGACCGCGGCATCCACACGCTGCACGGCTACTACGCCCCCGACATCGTGGTGCGGTCGCCGGGGTCCGTGGTGACGGGCAACCAGGGCGTGATCGGCGCCACGATGGCGACGCTGGCCGAGTTCCCCGACCGGGTGCTGCTGGGCGAGGACGTGATCTGGTCGGGCACGCCCGAGGCGGGGATGCTGTCGTCGCACCGCATCCTGTCGATGGCGACCCACGCGGGCGACGGCGTCTACGGCACGGCGACGGGCAGGCGGCTGACCTACCGGATCATCGCCGACTGCCACGCCAAGGCGAACGTGATCGACGACGAATGGCTGATCCGCGACCAGGGCGCCATCGTGCGGCAGCTGGGCTGGGCGCCGAAGGACTTCGCCGCCGACCTGATCGCGCGCGAAGGGGGGCCGGGCGCTTGCGTAAAGCCCCTGACCCCCGAGACCGACCGCCCCGGCCCCTACACCGACCGCGGCAACGACGACCCCGCCGGCGCGCGGCTCGCCGACCTCCTGACCCGGATCATGGGCGCCGACATGGCCGCCATCCCCGAGGTCTACGACCGCGCCTGCACGCTGCATTACCCGGGCGGGGTCACCACCCACGGCACCGACGCCGCCGACCGGTTCTGGATGGGCCTGCGCGCGGCCTTCCCCGAGGCGGAGTTCACGATCCACCACGTCATCGGCCGGCAGGACGACGCCATGCCCCCCCGCGCCGCGGTGCGCTGGTCGCTCTGGGGGAAACACTCGGGCTGGGGCAGCTTCGGCGCGCCCACGGGCGCCATGGTCTACGTGCTCGGCATCACCCACGCGGAATTCGGACGGCTGGGCGATGGGCCCATCACCCTGCGCCGCGACTGGACGCTCTTCGACGAGACCGCGGTCTGGAAACAGATCCTGCTGGCGGGGGCCTGAGCCAATGCGCCGCCCCGCCCCGCCCGGCGCCGCAAGGGTCTTGCAAGACCCTTGCGAAGCGGCTTGCAAGCCGCTTGGCCGCGATTTGCAAATCGCGGGGCAAGATCGTTGCAACGATCTTGCCCCGGCCGTTCACAGGAAGGACCCCGTGTGATGACCCCGCCCGAGATGGAAGCCCGCATCGTCCGCTACGGCGACCTCAAGCCCTGCCGCACCGCCTTCATCGACGCCCACACCCCGGGCAGCGACCAGAAGGAGAACTTCACCATCATCGGCGGCGGCGTGTCCGAGGCGGCGGACCAGCACGTCCACCTGACGATCCCGCACGGCTTCAACATCGGCGCGGCGGGCCAGCCGCCCAAGTGCCGCAACTCGCTGCATTCGCACCGCACGGCCGAGGTGTTCTTCGTCCTCAAGGGGCGCTGGCGGTTCTTCTGGGGGCGCTGGGGCAAGGCGGGCGAGGTGGTGCTGGAGGAAGGCGACATCTTCAACATCCCCACCGGCATCTTCCGCGGCTTCGAGAACATCGGCGACGACTACGGGATGATCATGGCCATCCTCGGCGGCGACGACGCGGGCGGCGGCGTGATCTGGGCGCCGCAGGTGATCGAGGACGCCAGGGCCCACGGCCTCGTCCTGTCGGAACAGGGCAAGCTCTACGACACCAAGAAGGGGCAGGCCCTGCCCGCCGGCGTCGGCCCCATGCCGCTCCTGTCCGAGCAGGAGCTGGCCAATTTCCCCGAGCCCACCACCGCCGAGGTCGTCCCCGGCTACGTCGCCCGCTACTGGGACATGGTGGCGCTGTCCGACCGCAAGCCGGTGCTGGTGATCGGCGAAACCGGGATGCTGCGCGACCGCCCGGGCTTCGAGGTGGGGTTCCTGACCCGCGGCTCGTCGACGACCGAGATGCACCGCCACGACCGCCCCTCGGTCCTGATGCCGGTCAAGGGCCACTGGCGCGTGGTGTGGGAGGGCAACGCCCACTACCCCGCCGGCGAGGCGACGCTGGCCCCCGGCGACACCATGAGCGTGCCCGAGCATCTCGACCACACGGCGTTTCCGTCGATGACCGGCGAGGCCGCGCTCTACCATGTCGTGGCCACCGGCGACCCCGCCGGCCCCACCTGGACCGCCTGAAAGGACCCGACCCATGCCCGTTCCGACGACCCATGTGGGCTCGCTCCCCCGCAGCCAGCAGGTGGTGGATTTCATCTTCGCCCGCGAGAAGGGGCAGCCCTACGACGCGGCGGCCTTCGATGCCTGCATGACGGCCGCGGTGGACGACACGGTGCGGAAACAGAAGGAGGCGGGCGTCGACATCGTTTCCGATGGCGAAACGTCCAAGATCAGCTACGCCACCTACGTCAAGGACCGCTACACCGGCTTCGAGGGCGACAGCCCGCGCAACGCGCCCGCCGACCTCAAGATGTTCCCCTCCTTCCTCACCCGCATCAAGGACGAGGGCGGCACCCCCACCTACGCCCGGCCGAAATGCACGGGCGAGGTGCGGTCGAAGGGCCAGGGCGAGCTGGAAAAGGACATCGCCAACCTCAAGGCGGCGATGGCCGCCCATGGCGTCTCTCGCGGCTTCATGAACGCGGCCTCGCCGGGGGTGATCTCGCTGTTCCTGCCGAACGCGCATTATCCCTCGCGCGAGGCCTACCTCGCCGCGCTGGCCGACGCGATGCGGGACGAATACCGCACCATCGTCGACGCGGGCCTCGACCTGCAACTCGACTGCCCCGACCTCGCGCTCAGCCGCCACATGATCTTCACCGACCTGACCGACGCCGAGTTCGTCAAGGTCGCGGCCTCCCATGTCGAGGCGCTGAACCATGCGCTGGACGGCATCGACCCCGACCGGGTGCGCGTGCACATCTGCTGGGGCAACTACGAGGGCCCGCATGTCTGCGACGTGCCGATGGCGACGATGTTCGACACGCTGATGTCGGTGAACGCCCGCCACCTGCTGTTCGAGACGTCGAACCCCCGCCACGGCCATGAATGGGCGGTGTTCCGCGACCGGGCGGCGGATATTCCCGACGACAAGGTGCTGGTGCCGGGGGTGATCGATTCCACCACGAACTTCGTGGAACACCCCGACCTCGTGGCCGAACGCCTGCGCCGCTTTGTCGACATCGTGGGGGCGGACCGCGTGATCGGCGGCAGCGACTGCGGCTTCGGCACCTTCGCGGGCTTCGGCGCGGTGGACCCGGCGATCGCCTATGCCAAGCTGGCCACGCTGGCCGAGGGCGCGGCGCGGGTCTGACCCCGGCGGGCCCCGGGCGCCCCTGCCCCGCGACCCAAACGCCGCGGCGCCGGCTTTCGCTTGACCGCGGGGCGGAAAGGGCGTCCCCTGCGGGCGATGGTGACCGGGCGGGCCCGCCTGCCCCGGTCTGAAAAGGGAACGCGGTGAAACCCCGCGGCTGCCCCCGCAACTGTGAGCGGCGAGCGACCCCGACAGCATCCACTGGGCCCCGGCCCGGGAAGGATCGGGCAAGCGACGACCCGCAAGCCAGGAGACCTGCCATCGCCGTTGAAACCGAAACCCGGGCGGGGTGCCCCGGTTCAGGAGCGCGAGACATGGCCCGATCCCGGCCCGAGACATCGCCCGACTGTGCCCTGCGCGCCCGCCCCTTGCGCGGAGGGCGCAATGCTGACCGAACGAACCCTGATCCAGCTGCTGGGGCAATCCGACCCGGCTGACACCTCCGAGCGCGCCTGCGCGCTGGGGCAGATGGGCTACATGCAATGGCTGGCCGGCCTGCCCGGGGCCGCGCCCTACGCGCCCGCGGCCGAACGCGCGCTGGCGATGGCCGAACCTTTCCGCGACGCCAGCCGCGCCGTGGCCGAGTTCTGCCGCCTGCTCGAAGTCTCGGCCGCCGCGCCGCTGGCGCCGCTGAACCTGTCGCTGACCCTGCCCCGGCGGCGCGGCGGCGCGCGGATGCGGCGGCTGTCGTTCTGATGCGGCGCTTCCCGCCCGAGCGCATCGTCTGCCTGACCGAGGAGACGGTCGAGACGCTCTACCTTCTGGGCGAGGAGGCGCGGATCGTGGGCGTGACGGGCTACGCGGTGCGCCCGCCGCAGGTGCGGCGCGACAAGCCGCGGGTGGGGGCCTTCACCTCGGCCGACCTGCCGAAGATCCTGGCGCTGGCGCCCGACCTCGTGCTGACCTTCTCGGACCTGCAGGCCGAGATCGCGGCGGGGCTGATCCGGCAGGGCGTCACGGTGATGGCCTACAACCAGCGCGACGTGGCGGGCATCCTCGCCATGATCCGGCACCTCGGCGCCACGGTCGGCCAGCCGGAGCGGGCGGCGGAACTGGCCGACCGCTTCGCCCGCCGTCTCGACGCGGTGGCGACGCAGGCCGCCCGCCGCCCCGGCCCGCGCCCGGTGGTCTATTTCGAGGAATGGGACGAGCCGATGATCTCGGGCCTCGGCTGGGTGTCCGAGCTGATCGGGATCGCGGGCGGGCAGGATGCCTTTCCCGAGCTGGCCCGGGCGCAGGGCGCCGCCGACCGGATCGTGACGCCCGAGGCGGTGCTGGCGCGGCGGCCCGACGTGATCCTGGCCTCGTGGTGCGGCAAGAAGGTGCGCCCCGAGCGCATCGCCGCGCGCCCCGGCTGGGCGGCGCTGCCCGCGGTGCGGGACGGGCGCATCGCCGAGATCAAGTCGCCCCTGATCCTGCAACCCGGCCCCGCGGCCCTGACCGACGGGCTGGATGCCATCGTGGCGGCGCTGGCCTAGGCGAAGCGGCGCGCGAGCGCGGGGATGTCGACGCGCGCCCCGAGCCGCGTGGCCAGCAGGTAAAGACCTCCGATCTTGCGCTGCAGGAACAGCGTCTCGGGCGGCGGCAGGTGCCACAGCTCGCGCTCGGACCCGATCTCGCGACCGCGCGCGCGGACCCGGTCGGCGAAGTCGTTGCCGCGGAAATCGAACGGCCCCGGCCCGCGCAGGATCGCAAAGCCCATCTCCGCCATGTCGGCCAGCGTGGCGCGGTGGCGGTCGGGAAGGCCGGCGCGAATGAAGCCGATCCGCTCCAGCGCCGCCAGCACCGCCTCGCGGTCGGCCTCGAGCCCTGCCGCCATCAGCGCGCGGTAGCCCTCGGCCACCCCGGCCGAGATCTCGCGCGTGGCGCCGAAATCCAGCAGCACGATCTGCCCGGTGTCGGGCCGCCAGCGGTAGTTGGCGAAGTTGGGGTCGGTCTGCATCAGCCGGAACTCGAACAGCTCCCGCAGGCACAGCTCGATCAGGGCCGTCACCGCCCGGTCGCGCAGGTCGGCGGGGGCCTCGGCCAGCCGCTCGATCGGTTCGGAGGCCTCGAAGCTCATGGCCAGCGCCGCCGCGCGGCTGCGGTCGGGGTCGAGGCGGGGCACGACGAAGCGGTCGTCGCCGGCCATGAGGTCGCCGAAGCGGGCCAGCGCCACGCCCTCGCGGGCATAGTCCGCCTCCTCGTGGAGCTGGCGCCGCGCCTCGGCCATCAGCGGCGCGATGTCCAGCTCGGCCGGCCAGAGACCGGACCACCGGATCAGCGCCGCGGCATTGTCGAGGTCGCTGTCGATGGCCGCGCGCACGCCCGGGTACTGCAGCTTGACCGCCAGCGCCTGCCCCTCGGGCGTCAGCGCCCGGTGCACCTGCCCGATCGAGGCGGCGGCCAGCGGGCGCGTGTCGAAGCTGCGGAAAAGCCGCCGGAAATCGGGGCCGTAGGCGTCCTGTAGCACCTGCTTCAATTGCTGCGGCGGCATCACGTGCGCCTCGGCCCGCAGGCGGGACAGGATCGCCTCCAGCTCGGGGGGCAGCAGGTCGCCCGCCTCCATCGACAACAGCTGGCCCAGCTTCATCGCCGCGCCGCGCATCTCGGACAGGCGGTCGGCCAGCCGGGTGATGTTGCCGGGCGTCAGCACCAGCTCGGACAGGCGGGGCCGGCGGCCCCGGATCAGCGCCTGCGCGCCGGACAGCGCGACGCCGCCCGCAAGGCCGGTGGCCAGCCCGCCCATCGCGCGGGCGCGCGCCAGCCGGCCGGCCGGCACGGGGCGGGAACGGGGATCGGGGTGGTCGGTCATCGGGGGGCGCGGTGCAGGGACATGGGCGCAGAGCTAGCCCCGCCGCCGCAGGTCTCAATCCCCCGCGCGCGCCGCCGGGCGCGGCATCGGGTCGTCGAGGCGGCGGCGCGGCAGGTCCCCGTCCGGCGCGCCATGCATCGCGTGGCGGCCCCGGCCCGCCCGCTTGGCCGCGTAGAGGGCCGCGTCGGTGTCGGCCAGCAGCCGGTCGAGGCCGGGGCGCTCGGCGTAATCGGTGCTGGCGGTGACGCCGATCGACGCCGAGATGCGGCAGACATGCCCCTCGAACTCCACCGGTTCCTCGATGGAGGCGATCAGGCGGGTGGCCACGGCGCCCAGATCCTCGGGCTCGATGCAGTCGCGCAGGATCACCAGGAACTCGTCGCCGCCGACGCGGGCGGCGACGTCGTCCTGCCGCAGCATGTGGCGCAGGACCGCGCCGACGCGTTCCAGCACGGCGTCGCCCGCGGCGTGGCCGAAGCCGTCGTTGACCTGCTTGAACAGGTCGAGGTCGATGTGCAGCAGGCCGAATTCCCGCGTCGGGTCGGCCAGTGCGGCGGCGATCTCGGCGTCCATGGCGCGGCGGTTGGCCAGCCCGGTCAGCGGGTCAGTCAGGGCCTGCGACAGGGCCGCCGCGCGCGCGGCCTCGAGCCGCCGCGTCAGGTGCCGCGACAGAGCCGTGGTCGAGGCGTTGGCCTCGTGCAGGTACAGAAGCTCGACCGTCTGGTCGCAGGGCGAGAAATCGTTGAGCGTCAGGCCGAACTCGGCCACGGCGCGGGCGAAGGACAGGCCGAGCGAGATGTCGAGGATCATCCCCGCCCCCGCCGGCAGCGGCGCCAGCGCGCCCCGCAGCGGCAGGTGCGGCGCGCGGGTCAGGACGAGGCCGATCCGCTGCCCGGCCAACGCGGCCAGCGCCGGCGCCCCGTCGACCCGCGCCGGGCGCCGCACCTCGACCACCCGGAACAGGGACCGCCCGGTCAGGTCGCCCATTCGCGCCATCTTGGTCAATGTCGGGCCAGCCTGCACGATCCGGCCCGCGGGGTCGGCCCAGACATGCATCGGCAGGAGCGTGTCGAGCGCCCCCTCGGACAGGCCGATCACGCGGTCGAGCGAGGGCAGCAGGCCGGTCATGCGCGCACCCGGCCGAGGTCGAAGCTGCGCCCCTGGGAATAGGCGGCGTCGAGCAGCTGCACGTGCAGGCATTCGCCCCCCGCCTCGACCCCGTCGAGGCGCAGCACCGCAAGCGCGCCGTAGTCGTCGGCCATTGCGCGCAGGCAGCCCATCAGGATCGGCGCGATGCCGGGCAGCGTCCATTGCGCCCGGATGCGGAAGCTGGACGGGTCGATCCGGTCGACCTCGATCCGGGGCATGTCGAGGTCGGGCACGGCAAGGCGGCCGCGTTCGCCCATCTCCTCGAGCGAGAGGAGGAAATCGAGAAAGCTGGGCCCGGAAAACCGCATCAGCCGCCGCAGCGGCTCGAGGTGCGCGTCGGTCACCAGCCAGGTGCCGATATCCTCCAGCAGCGCGTTGGGGTGCTTGTAGAGGACGTGGCAGGCGGCCTGGAAACAGGCCATGGTCAGGGCATCGGGATAGTCGAGCATCGCCTCGAAGTCGGCGAAGGGCAGGCCCGCCTGGCTGCGCACCTCGGCCCAGACCGCGTCGCCGTAGGTCGTGGTCAGGAAGCCCTGCAGGGCGCGGTTGATCATGCCGTGCATCGCCGCCGCCTCGTCCCTTGCCCGGCGCACCGCGCGCCCGGCCTGTCAGGCAGGATTAGGGGCCAAGCGTAAACGAAGCCTTGCCCAACCGGGGCAATATCAAGGCATTTCCGGGGGCGTCAGAAGTCGGTCGGCGCGCCGCCCTCGGCCTTGCGGCGGGCAACGAAGTCGGCCAGCTCCTCGCGGATGGCCTCGTCCATCGGCGGCGGCTCGAACTCGGCGAGGATCTTCTTGTAGATCCCGTGCGCGCGCTCGGCGGTCCAGACCCCGCCGGCCGCCTGCCAGGCCTCGTAGTTGCGCCAGTCCGACAGGAACGGCCCGTAGAAGGCGGTCTGGTAGCGGTCCTGCGTGTGCTGGCAGCCGAAGAAATGGCCGCCGGCGCCCACCTCGGCGATGGCGTCGATGGCAAGGTCGGCCTCGGTCGTGCCCAGCAGCGCCGGCTCGAAATAGCGCTGGATCTGCTGCAGCACCTCGCAGTCCATCACGAATTTCTCGGGGCTTGCGATCAGCCCGCCCTCGAGCCAGCCGGCCGCGTGGTAGACCATGTTGGTCCCCGACTGCACCGCCGCCCAGAGCGAGTTCATGGTCTCCCACATCGCCTGCCCGTCCGGCACGTTGGCCGCGCAGACGCCGGACGACCGCAGCGGCAGCCCGTAGAACCGGGCCATCTGGCCGGTGATCTGGGTCGCGCGCATGTATTCCGGCGTGCCGAAGGCCGGCGCGCCCGACTTCATGTCGACGTTGGAGGTGAAGGTGCCGATCGCCACCGGGCAGCCCGGCGCGATCCATTGCAGGAGCGCGATGGCCGCCAGCGCCTCGGCGAGGCTGAGCATCACGGCGCCCGAGAGCGTCACCGGCGCCATCGCGCCCGCCAGCGTGAAGGGGGTGACCACCACCGGCTGGCCCCGGCGCGCCAGCCGCATGGCGCCGTCCAGCATCGGCCAGTCGTGCTTGAGCGGCGAGACCGAGTTGATGTTGGTGTACATCCGCGGGCTCGCGTCGAACTCGGCATGGGTCAGCCCGCCCGCGATGCGGACCATCTCCATCACGTCCTCTACCCGCTCGGGGCCGAGCGAATAGGCGTGCACGACCTTGTCGGTCAGCGTCAGCTTCTCGTGGAGGCAGTCGAGGTGGCGCACGCCGGCATGGATGTCGATCGGCTCCACCGGGTAGCCGCCGGCGAAGTGGATGCAGTTGAAATACTGCGTGAGCTTGATGAATTCGCGGTAGGTCTCGAAATCGCCCGGTCGCTTGCCGCGTTCGAGGTCCCAGGCGTTCGGCGGCGAGGACACGTTGCCGAACAGGATGTAGCCCCCGCCCAGTGTGATCGCGCGGTCGGGGTTGCGCGGCGTGAGCGTGAAGGAGGCGGGCGCGCGGGCGACCATCTCCTCGACGAAGGCGCGCTCGAAGCGGACGGTCTGGCCCTCGACCTTGCAGCCCGCGGCGCGCAGGTGGCCGATGGCCTCGTCGTTCAGGAACTCGATCCCGATCTCGGCCAGCACCCGCATGGCGCCGTCGTGGATCGCGCGCACGCCTTCCTCGGGCAGCGGCTCGATCGGGCGGTCGGTGTTGCGCGGCAGCCGCCAGGGCATCTGCTCGATCGCATGGCCGCCGCTGCGGGCCGTGTGGCCGCTGCGGCCGCCGGCGCGGCGGCGACGGTTGGGGGCGATGTCGTTCATCGGGTCTGGCCTTCCTTGCGCCGGGTGCGGCGCGTCCTCACGCGACGTCGGGGGCACCCTTGCGCATCGGTCCGCGGCCGGATTGCCGGTCTCCGACACCGGGGCGTCGCATTCTTCCCAGCGCGGCGCCGCCCGCCCGGGTCAGCCGGCGGCCGCCAGCCAGGCCGGCAGGGCGCCGATGTCGGGCAGGACCGCATCGGCCAGCGGCGCCAGGTCGTCGACGCCCGCGGGGCCGGTCAGCACGCCCACCACGCGCATCCCCGCCGCGCGGCCGGCCTCGAGGTCGTGGCGGCTGTCGCCCACCATCACGCAGTCGGACGGGTCGAGCCCGCGCGCTTCGGCGAACGCGAGGCACATTCCCGGCCCCGGCTTGGCGCCGAACCCCGAATCATACCCGGCAATAAAGTGAAAAACGTCAATTATTTCAGTTGCTTCCAGCTGTTGCCTTGCTGCAACTTCGGCATCATTTGTTGCGATGCCCAGCGACAGGCCCTGCGCCCGCCACGCCGCCAGCAGGGGCCGGAGCGGCACCGCCGGAATCATGGGCGCCCGCCCGGCGGCGGCGACCAGCCGGGCCTCGAGGGCCGCCACACCCCGGCCCGGCAGGTGCGGCGCGATCGCCTCGGCCTGCTCGCGCACGGTGCCGGCGATCGACAGGCTACCGGGCAAAAAGACAAGGTTTCCCGCATCATAGCCCAACGCGTCGGCCAGGCGCGCGGCCAGCCCCGGGTCACCCCCCGCGAGGTCGGAGATCACGTCGCGGGCCCAGCCGCCCCAGCTGCGCTGGAAATCGAACAGGGTGCCGTCCTTGTCGAACAGGAGCCCGGCGGGCGCATGTCGCGGTTGCATGGAAATTCGGCACCTCGCTGGCAGACCGGATCGCTTGCCCTCGAAAACCCGTGACAGCGCCCTACACTCCCCTTATAGCGCGGGGTCACCATGGACGGAACGCATCTCAAGTTCGGGCTGCACGACAGTGTGGGCCATCACGTGTCCCGCACGGCTCGGATCATCGAGCGGCGGGTCGAGGCGGATCTGCGGAAGTTCGGCTTCACGCGGGTCGGCTGGTGCGTGCTGCTGGCCGTGGCCGAGGAAGGCAAGAAGAACCCCTCCGACATCGCCGATTTCGTGGGCATCGACCGGACCGCCACGTCTCGCGCCCTGCGCGTGCTGGAAACCGACGGCCTGATCGCCCGCGAGATGGGCCGCGACGACCGGCGCACCACCGAGGTGCGGCTGACCGAGCTGGGCGAGGCCCAGTTCCGCGCCGCCCTGCCTACCTGCCGCGAGGCGATGCAGCATTTCCACGGCAAGCTCAGCCTCGACGAGCTGATGACGCTCAAGGCGCTGTTGACGCGGCTGAGCGCCGGCGAGCTGCCGCCCTCCGACTGACCCGTCGGCCCTCAGGTCCAGTGCGGCAGGTCGCCCCCCGGCAGGCCCGCCCGGATCGCCGCCATGTCCGTCGGCGGCCAGCCCATCGCGGCGGCGCAGTCCAGCACCCAGGCGTCGTCCATCATCAGGAACTCCAGCACCGAGGCGAGGAACTCGGGATCGCCCGCGCGGCGCCGCAGATCGGCCTCCGACGCGCCCGTGGCGCCCAGGAACACCGGGAACAGCTCGTCCTGCGCCGCCAGCCAGCCCAGCACCGCCAGCGCGCGGGTTTCCGCCAAATCTTGCTTCATCCCCAAGTTCCGCTCATGGATTAAAGAGTTTGTTAACCATTGCGAGGCCACAACGGTCCTACAGTTCGCCCGGCCCCCGTGTCGAGGCGAATGCACGAGGACCGGGCGAGAGGCGCGGATGACAGGGCGAATTCTGGTCGTAGACGACGTGGCCACGAACCGAATTGTGATGAAGGTGAAGCTCGCCGCCGCCTGCTACGCCGTCGATCAGGCCGATTGCGGCGAGGCTGCCCTCGCGGCGGCCCGCGCGGGGCGGCCCGACCTGATCCTGCTCGACGTGGTGATGCCTGACATGTCGGGGCTCGAGGTCTGCCGCAGGCTCAAGGCCGAGCCCGAGACGGCGGACATCCCGGTGATCCTGATCACGGCGCTGACCGACCGCGCCTCCAAGATGGCGGGGCTCGAGGCGGGCGCCGACGATTTCCTGACCAAGCCGGTGGACGAGGTGACGCTGCTGGCGCGGGTGCGGTCGCTCCTGCGCGCCCGCGACACGGCGCGCGAGCTGCGCCAGCGGGGCGAACCCGCGCTGGGCTTCGCCGAGGCGGCCGCGACCTTTGCCGGGCAGGAACGGCCGGGCCGCATCGCGCTGGTGGCGCCGGGGCCCAAGGGCGCGGTGCTGTGGAAGACCGCGCTCGACGACCGGCTTGGCGGCGAGGTGTCGATCCTGCCGCGCGACGCGGCGCTGATGGGCGTCGGCTCCGAGGAGGGCGAGGCGCCGGACGTCTTCGTCATCGCCGCCGACCTCACGCACCGGAACGAGGGGCTGCGGCTCCTGTCCGACCTCCTGTCGCGCCCCGCGACGCGCAACGCGGCGACGGTGATGATCCTGCCCGCCGGCGACGGCGAGCGCGCCGCCATCGCGCTGGACCTCGGCGCCCACGACATCCTCTACGACCCGGTCGACGCGCAGGAGCTGGCGCTGCGCATCCGCACCCAGCTGGGCCGCAAGCGGCAGGCCGACCGGCTCCGCGCCTCGCTGCAGGCGGGGCTGGAGATGGCCGTGACCGACAGCCTGACCGGCCTGCACAACCGCCGCTACGCGCTGTTCCAGCTCGACCGCATGATCGCCCGGCCCGGGCGCGGGGTGGCGGTGATGCTGCTCGACATCGACCATTTCAAGCAGGTCAACGACCGCCACGGCCATTCCGTCGGCGACGCGGTGCTCAGCCTCGTGGCGCGCCGCCTGCGGGCGCAGCTGCGGACGGGCGACCTGCTGGCGCGGATGGGCGGGGAGGAGTTCCTCGTCGCCCTGCCCGACAGCGACCGCCGCGCCGCGCTCGACTGCGCCGAGCGGCTCAGGGCCAGCATCGGAGAGACGCCGTTTCTCGTCGGGGGCGAGGTGCCGCCGCTGACGATCACGCTCAGCGTCGGGATCGCGCTGGCCGCGCCGGGCAGCAGCGAGGCCGGGCAGAGCCTGATCGACCGCGCCGACGGGGCGCTCTACGGCGCCAAGGCCCATGGGCGCGACCAGGTCACCCTGTCGCCCCTGCCCGCCGCCTGAGCCTCAGCGGTCGCGGCCCGCCAGCCGGCGCAGCGCGCGCTCCAGCCGGTCGGCCAGCGCCGCGCGCTCGGCCGCGTCCATCGTCCCGATCTGGTCGAGCAGCGCCGCGTGGCCCTGCCCCTGCAGCGCCTCGGCCGCCGCGCGCGACCGCGCCAGCGCCGCCTCGGCCGCCGCACGGTCGAAGGGCTCGGCCAGCAGCGCCTGCCGCAGCTGCAGGAGGCTCGCCCCCAGCGCCCGCCGCTCGGTCCGCAGCGCGTCGCGGTCGATCCGGCCGCGCACCGCCTCCTGGTCCTCCCGCGACAGGGCGAGGGCAAAGGGTCCCAGCCCCAGCGTCCGCAGGCGCGGGTCGTCGCCGCCCCGGGGCCCCACGGCCAGCACCGCCCCGGCCACCAGCCCGAGGATCAGCAGGTTCAGCGCCAGCGACAGGGCCAGCGCGATCCTGACGCCGCGGCCGCTGCGGGCCGGTTTGGGGGCTGCTGCCGGATCAGACATCGCCCGCCTCCTCCCACAGCGCCCCGATCTCGGGCATCGTGCCGACACCGCCGGACAGCGACCAGATCTGCCCGCCCGACCAGCTGTCGACGAGGTCGGGCGCGGTGAAGCCCAGCACCAGCCCCGCCACCCCGGCCAGCGTCACGCCCGACACCGCGGGCCAGCCGCCCAGCGCCCCGGCAAGGCCGGAGAACCAGCCGCCGGACCGGGGCAAAGGCGCCGGCGCAGGCGCGCGGCCCGCACCCTGCACCGCGGCGGCATCGGCCAGCACCCGCGCGACAAGGTCGTCCGAGGGCCGCCCGGCCCCGCGCGCCGCGGCGAAGAAGCTCTCCAGCCCGTCGTCATCCCGTTCAGTCGCCATAGCCCAGGGCCTCCTTCCTGCCTGCAAGCGCGGCGGCCAGCGCCCGCTTGCCCCGGGCGGTGAGGCTTTCCACGGCCTCCACGCCCACATCCAGTATCGCCGCGATCTCGGGGTTGGACAGCCCCTCGATGTGGCGCAGCACCACCGCCTGCCGCTGCCGGTCCGGCAGGGTGGCCAGCGCGGCATCGAGTGCGGCCAGCCGGTCGGCCTGCAGCATCCGCGCCTCGACCCCCGGCGTGCCGTCGGCCGCCGCGTCGGGGTCGTCCAGCGGGTCCATGCGCCCGCGCCGTCGGAGCCGGTCGGTGCAGAGGTTCGCCACCACCCGGTAAAGCCAGGTCGCGGGCTGCGCCCCGCCGTCCTGCCGCCAGTCGCCGGCGGCGCGCCACAGCCGCATCATCGCCTCCTGCGCCACGTCCTCGGCCTCGGCCCGGTCGCCCAGCACGCGGGCCGCGTGGCTCAGCGCCCGCGGCAGGAGCCGCCCGGTCAGAACGCGCGCGGCCCCCGGGTCGCCATTGGCGAAGAGGACCATCAGCGCCCCGTCGGGAAGCGCGGCATAGGCGGGCGGTTCGCCGGACATGACCCAGACTAGCGCTCCCTCCGGGGGCTGGGAAAGGGGGGCGGCGCCGGGCCGGGGGACAGGGCCGGCGCCGCCCGGGCACAGGCCTCAGCCGCGCCAGAAGCCGTGGCCGTGGCCATGGCCGCGACCGTCGCGGTCGCCCCGGCGCTCGTGCATCCGGGCGAGCGCGGCGTCGAACTCGGCCTCGGTGACCTGCCCGTCGCCATCGGCGTCGACGCGCTCGAACATCCGCTCGAGCCCCGCCATCCGGCGCGCGTCGCGCATCTCGTCGAGCTCGGCTTCGCTCAGCGCCCCGTCGCCGTCGGCATCGGCGCGCTCCAGCAGCCGGTCGATCCCGGCCTCGGCGCGGGCCATGGCCTGCGCGACCAGCTCGTCGCGGGTCAGCAGCCCGTCGCCATCGGCGTCGGCGCGGGCAAAGCGGCCTTGCCGGGCCTGCTGCATCTCTTCCAGCGTGACCGCGCCGTCCCCGTCGAGGTCCATCTCGGAGAACAGCATCTGCGGACCGGGCCCGCGGCCATCGCCGGGGCCCTGCTGGGCGAGCGCGGGGACGGCCAGCGCCAGCGGGATCAGCAGGGCGAGGGTGGCGGTCTTGAGGGTGGACATGGGCAAATCTCCTGTGTTCGTGCCTGTCTGACCTGTCTCACGCGGCAGCCCGCCGGTTCCGTCGCGGAAAATTTCGGCCCCCCGCGACGACAGCGCCCTTTACGACCCCCGACCCCCGCCGCATGTAGGGCGCCATGAGCCACGACGACGCCGCCCTCCGCCCCGAATTCCTGCCCGGCCCGCCCGAGCGCCCCGCCGGCCCCGCGATCCGCCGCGGGCTGGCCCGCCGCTGCCCCAGCTGCGGCGAGGGCGCGCTGTTCCAGGGCTACCTGACGCTCGCTCCCGCCTGCCCGGCCTGCGGCGAGGACCTGAGCCACGCCCGCGCCGACGACGGGCCGGCCTACCTGTCGATCCTCGTCACCGCCAAGGTGATGGGCACGCTGATGCTGGTGGTCTACGAGACCTTCCTGCCGTCGCCCTGGGTGCTGGCCTCGGTGTTCTCGGTCGGCGTGGTGGCGATGGCGCTGTTCCTGCTGCCGCGCTTCAAGGGGCTGATCGTGGGGGTGCAGTGGGCGAAGCGGATGCACGGGTTCTGATGGACAAGACCGCGATCCGCGACGCGGCGACGGTGATCGTGCTGCGCGATGCGGCCACGCGGCCGCGCGTCCTGATGGGCCAGCGCGGGCGCGACGCGGCCTTCATGCCGTCCAAGTTCGTATTCCCGGGCGGCGCGGTCGATGCCGTCGACGCGACGATCCCGCTGGCGGCACCCCCTGCCGCCACCTGCGCCGCGGCGCTGGCGAACCAGAGCGCCCTGCCGCCCGACACCCTGATCGCCGCGGCGACCCGCGAGCTGTGGGAGGAAACCGGCCTCCTGATCGGCGCGCCCGATGCGCGCGCCGCCGCGTTCCCCGCGCCGCAGGGCTGGCGCGGCTACATCGCCACCGGGCACCTGCCCGACGGGACCGACGCGACCTTCCTGTTCCGGGCGATCACGCCGCCGGGCCGGCCCCGCCGCTTCGACGCGCGGTTCTTCCTCGTCGAGGCCGAGGCGCTGCGCAACGACCCCGACGATTTCAGCCGGGCGGAGGAGGAGCTGGGCCACCTGCAGTGGGTGCCGCTCGACGCCGTCCGGGGCTATGACATGCCCTTCATCACCGAGGTGGTGCTGGCCGAGCTGTCGGCGCGGCTGCAGGGCACGGCGGCGCCCGGGGTCCCGTTCTTCGACAACCGCGACGAGGTCAGCCGGTTCACGCGGCTCTGACGGGGGTTCGCCGCCTGCGGCGGCGACCCGCGGGGGGCGCTGCCCCCCGCACCCCCCGGCGTATTTTCGGAAAGATGAAGGGGGGGGTCAGAGCCCGAAGACCCGTTCCCCGAGGCTGAGCCAGAGCGGCATCAGCGCGAAGGCCAAGAGCGTCTGCACCGTGATCATCGCGGCCATCAGGGGGGCGTCGCCGCCCATCTGGCGCGCAAGCGTGTAGGCCGCGACCCCGGTGGGCAGCGCCCCGTAGATCAGCGCCACCTGCGCCGTCAGGGGCGGCAGGCCGAGAAGCAGCGCGAGGCCCAGGATGACCAGCGGGAAGAGCACCAGCTTGGTGCCCGCCGCGATGGCCATCGGCACCAGCTCGGCATGGAGGCCGCGGAGCTTGAGGCTGGCCCCGACGCACAGGAGCATGATCGGCAGCGCCGCCTGCCCCAGCACCGCGAGCGTGTCCTGCAGCACCGGGATCGGGCCCCAGCCGAGCCAGTTCACGCAGGCCCCCGCCAGGATCGACAGGATCAGCGGGTTGGTCGCCAGCCCACGCGCCGCGTTCACCAGCACCGGGCTGCCCGGCCGCGGCAGGAGGACCGAGAACAGGCCCACCACCGTCAGGTTCACCACCGGCACCAGCACCGCCGCGGCCAGCACCGCCAGTTGCAGCGCGGGCGCGCCGTAGAGGGTTTCGGCCACGGCGAGCGAGATGAAGGTGTTGAAGCGGCTGGCGCCCTGCAGGATCGAGGTCGCCTGCGGCCCCTCGTAGCGCAGCAGGATCGCGGCGGCGGTGGCCGCGCCGACGGCGAGGAAGAAACCGGCGTAGAGCGTCGCGGTGAAGGGGATGAGGTTGGGGTCGGACAGGTCGGTGTCGGAGATCAGCACGAAGAACAGCGCCGGCATCAGCACGAAGTAGACGAGGCGGTCGTTCAGCGTCCAGAATTCCTCGGAGGGGATGCCGCCGCGGCGGAGCGCGTAGCCGGTGACGATCAGGAGGAAGATCGGCGCGATGGAGAGCGCGATGGCGATCATGCGAGGGCCCCGAGGAAGATGAGGAGGACCGAGGCGACGAGGAGGGCCGCGCCCCCGATCTCCTTGGCCGATGACCGTTCGCGGAGCCAGAACACCGAGAACAGGAAGGTGAACAGGAGCTCGACCTGGCCGAGCGCCTTGACATAGGCCGCCGTCTGCAGGGCGAAGGCGGTGAACCAGCCGAGCGAGCCGAGCGCCGAGGTGAGGCCCACGAGCGCCGAGACCCGCCAGGCGGCGAGGACGCGGGCGATCTGGCCCGCCTCGCGCGCCGCGAGCCAGAGGCCGAGGGTGACGGTCTGGACCGTCGTCGCCGTCAGGAGCGCGGTGGCCGCGCGCAGCAGCTCGTCGCCGCCCGTGAGGCTGAGGGTGGCGCCGCGGTAGCAGACCGCCGAGACCCCGAAGAGGAGGCCCGAGGCCAGCCCGTAGCCCGAGGCGGCGTTGAAGAGCCGCGCGCGCCAGGGCAGGGCCACGTCGGTCTTCGGGGGGTCGGACAGGAGGATCACGCCGAAGAAGCCGATCCCGATGGCCAGGAGCGCCGGGGCCGACACCGCCTCGCCCAGCACCACGAGGCCGATCAGCGCGGTCAGGATCACCTCGGTCTTGGCCAGCGTCACGCCGACGGCGAAGTTGCGCCGCCCGAACAGGGCCACGACGCAGGCGGTGGCCAGCATCTGCGCGATGGCGCCGATGACGGCGTAGGCCCAGAAGGCGGGCGTGGACCCCGGCAGCGCCTGCCCGCTGACCCCGAGCCAGAGCGCGAGCGAGACCGCCACGACGGGCGTGGCGAAGGCGAAGCGCGCCCATGTCGCGCCCATGGTCGAGAGCGTCGTGACCTTGAGGTGCCGCTGCAGCAGGAACCGCAGGTTCTGCAGGAAGGCGGCGAAGATCGTGGCGGTGATCCAGAGGGGCATGGCGCCTCACATGCGCCGCAAGCCCCCGGCCTGCAATCTATTTCTGCGGGTAGAGCGGGTGCGGCACCGGGTCCTTGGCGCGCAGGAAATGGCGGCGGAACACCTCGGCGTAGCTGGCGTAGCGGTAGCCCGCGTTGCGCGACAGGTACTTGTCGCGGTTGTTGAAGTAGATCCGCGGCAGCCGGTACCAGGGCAGCTTGGGGTGCATGTGGTGGACCACGTGCAGGTTGTTGTTGAGGAACAGGAAGGCGAGCGGGCCGCGGTCCTCGATGATGACGGTGCGGCCGCGGGCGCGCTCGTGCGCCTGGTGTTCGAGGAAGGTGCGGATCTTGAGCACCGAGAGCGCGCCGTAGCAGGCGACCAGATAGGCCCAGAGCGGCAGGTCGGAGGCGAGGACGAGGGCGACGATCGCGGCGGTGGGGGGCAGGTGCCAGGCCCAGGCCGCCAGCACGCGGCGGTCGCCCGCGCGGATCAGGCGGAGATCGGCGGCCATGAAGGCGGCCTGGCCGATGGCGGGGCCGAGGAGCATCCGCCCGACGAGCGTGTTGTTGGCGTTGAGCAGCGCCCGCACCGGGCGCGGCAGGCGAGCCCAGACGGCCGGGTCGAGGTAGTTCGATTCCGGGTCCTCGTAGGGGTCGGTCAGCGTCGCGTCCATGTGGTGCGCGAGATGCGTGTCGCGGAAACGCAGGTAGGGGATGGCGAGGTTGAGCGAGGGGAAGGCGAGGATCTCGCCCAGCTGCCGTTCGGCGAAGGGGTGGCCGTGGATCACCTCGTGCTGCAGCGAGGATTGCAGCGCGATGACCGGGATCAGCGCGAGGATGGCGAGGGCGAGGCTGAGGCCGGGGAGCCAGACCAGGCAGGCGGCGAAGGCGGCGTAGGTGGCGCAGATCAAGAGGAACGTCGGCCATTCGACGCGCATGGTGGCCCTCGGGGTCGGGTGCGGGCGCGAGGGTCGCGCCTGCCGTCACGGATATGTGATCTTGAAAAGGTTGGGCAGTCAGGGTTTTCTCCACCAATTCTCAACGTTGTGATGGATTCTCAACGATGGTGACGAAAATCGACAAGCGCGGCGTCGCGGCGACCTTCCGCGAGCGGCTGGGCGCGGGGCTGACGGCGGCAGGGCTGAGCCGGGCGGCGCTGGCGCGCGCGATCGGGGTGGACCGGTCGAGCGTGACGCAGATGCTGGCCGAGGGCGACACGCGGATGCCGGGGGGGCATGTGGTGGCGGCCTGCGCCCAGGCGCTGGGGGTGTCGGCGGACTGGCTGCTGGGGCTGACCGACCGGCCGGAGCAGGCAGGCGCGCTGGTCGATTCCTCGCTGTCGATCTCGGAGACGGGACGGGCGACGGGGCTCGACGACCAGATCTTCGCCTGGCACCGGGAGGCCGAGGGCTACAAGATCCGGCACGTGCCGGCGACCCTGCCCGACATGCTGAAGACCAACGCGATGCTGCGCTGGGAATACGCGCCGGTGACGCACAAGCGCCCCGACGCGGCGATCGACGCGGCGGCGGAGCGGCTCGACTGGATGCGGCTGACCGAGGCCGATTACGAGATGGCGCTGCCGGTGCACGAGCTGGAGAGCTTTGCCCGCGGGCAGGGTTACTACGCTGGGCTGGGCGCGGAGGTGCGGCGGGCACAGATCGACTGGTTCGCGGAGCTTTACGAGCAGTTCTACCCGTCGCTGCGGATCTTCCTGTTCGATGCGCGACAGGTGTTCTCGGCGCCGGTGACGGTGTTCGGGCCGAAGATGGCGGTGATCTACATGGGGCGGCACTACATCGCCTTCCGCGACCGCGACCGGGTGCGGACGGTGACGCGGCATTTCGACGGGCTGGTGCGGGAGGCGGAGGTGTCGGCGCGGGCGATCCCGGCCTACCTGGCGCAGTTGCGGGAGGTGGTGGGGTGAGGGGGCGCCTCGTCGCCGTGCTCCTCGGCGGGGCGCGCGGTGGGCTGGCGTCGTGCGGGGCGGATGGGGCGCTCCCGAAGGGCGTATTTGGGGAAAGATGAAGGGGCGGGTCAGGCGAGACGGGCCGCGACCGCCTCGGCCATCACGGCGCCGAAACGGTGGTGGGCGTCTTCCTCCCAATGGACGCCGTCCACGGGCGAGACGGTGACATGGGCGCCGGCGTCGAGGAAGCCCGCACCGAGGCGGCGGGCGGCGGCCTCGAGCTGGGCGGCGAGGCCCTGCTGGCGCGTTTCGGCGCCGGCGAAGGTGTCGGCGAGGATGCCGGCCTCGCGCACCGGGGCGGGGGCGACGACGAGGAGGTCGGCGACGACGCCCTCGGCCCGGGCCAGCGTGCAGATCCGTTCGACCGAGCGGGCGATCTCGAAGGCGGAGACGGAGAAGCGGGTCTTGAGATCGTTGGTGCCGAGCATCACCACCATCAGGTCGATGGGGCGGTGGCTGTGCAGGATCGCGGGCAGCACCGCGATGCCGTTGCGGCAGCCGCCCTCCACGGGATCGTCGTGGACGGTGGTGCGGCCGGGCAGCCCCTCGGCGATGACCTGCACGTCCGGGCCGAGGGCGGCGGCCATGACGTCGGGCCAGCGGTGCCCCCGCGGGTAGCGGCCGAAGACGCCGAGCGCGGTCAGCGGCTTGGTGCCGTGGGTGTTGCTGTCGCCATAGCAGAGCACGACGGGCATGGGTCGGGGCCTCATGTCAGGGTCGGCGCAGTCTCGCGCCGCGCGGCGCGCCTGTCACGGGGAATTCGCGGAGGCGGCGCGTGATGCCGCGTGTGCATGGGCGAACCCAGCTTTCATTTCTCAGACAGGTTCGTCGCACATCCGCGAAAAACCGGCGCGAAGATTCCCCTTTCGCGTTGTATCCCCAGATTTATCCACAAAGCGTCAGAACGGCATTGGATGCGCCGCGTGAACCGTGTCGAGCTCGGCCAGCAGCTCGGCGGATAGCGTCACGTCGAGCCCGGCGAGGATGCGGCCGAGCTGGTCGGCCGTCGTCGCCCCGAAGATGGTGGAGACCGGGAAGGGCCGCTGCACGGTAAAGGCCAGCGCCATGTGCACCGGGTCGAGGCCGTGCCTGGCCGCAAGCTCGAGGTAGGCGGCGACGGCGGGGAACACCCGGTCGGTCTTGCGGCCGCCGAGGTTGCCGTTGATCGCCATGCGGCTACCTTCGGGCAGGGCGCCGCCCTGGTACTTGCCGGTCAGGAGCCCGGCGCCCAGCGGCGAATAGGCCAGCAGCGTCACCTGCTCGTTCACCGCCAGCTCCGCGAGGTCGGTGTCGTAGAGGCGGCAGAGGAGCGAATATTCGTTCTGGATCGACTGCACCCGCGGCAGCCCGTGGGCCTCGGCGATCTGGAGCCATTGCGCCGTGCCCCAGGCGCTTTCGTTCGAGAGCGCGAAATGGCGGATCTTGCCGGCCTGCACCGCCGTCTGCGCGGCCTCGAGCACCGCCAGCATGTTGGCGCGGGTCTTGGCGCGGTCCTGTTTCGAGGGGTCGAAGCCCCAGTTCTGGCGGAAATGGTAGCTGCCGCGGTTGGGCCAGTGCAGCTGGTAGATGTCGATCACGTCGGTCTGCAGGCGGGCGAGCGAGGCGTCCAGCGCCGCGGTGAAGGTCTCGGGCGTGATGTCCTGCCCGGGGCGGACGAAGCCCGCGTTCTTGCCGGTGATCTTGGTCGCCAGCACGTAGTCGCCGCGGCGGCCGGGGTTCCTGGCGTTCCAGTTGCCCAGGATCGTCTCGGTCAGGCCCACGGTCTCGGGCGTCACCGGGTTGACCGGGTACATCTCGGCGGTGTCGACGATGGTGATGCCGGCATCCAGCGCCATGTCCATCTGCCGGTGCGCGTCATCCTCGGGCGTCTGGTTGCCCCAGGTCATCGTGCCGAGGCAGTAGTCGGTGATCTCGAGGTCGGTCGAGCCGAGGGTGATGCTGCGCATGTCCTGTCCCTTTTCGTCGCGTCGCGGCGGCAAACTAGGGGCCGGGGCGGGATGTGCAACCCGGGATCGGGGCGGACTTGAGAACATTTCATGAACATCTATACTCCGGCCCATGGACCTCACGAAACTGACCCGCCAGTCGCACCGCCGGGACCGGCCCGGCCTGCCGCTTCTCGGCCGGTTCCGGCTGACCGGCGCGCGGGCGCACGAGCTGTGCGGCGGCGCGCGGCGGCGGCTGGCGCTGTGGCTGGCCGCCGAGGCGCAGGGGCCGGTGCTGTGGATCCGGCCCGCCTGGCACCCCGACCGGCTGCACATGGCCGGCGTCCGGGCCGAGATCGACCCGGGCCGGCTGATCTTCGTGGAGCCCGAGCGGGCGGAGGACCTGCTGTGGGCGATGGAGGAGGCGCTGCGGGCGGGCGTGGTGCCGCTGGTGGTCTGCGACCTGCCCGAGCCGCCGGGCCTGACGCCGGTGCGGCGGCTGCACCTGGCCGCCGAGGCCGGGGCGGAGGCGCAGGGCACGGCGCCGCTGGCCCTGCTGCTGACGCCGGGCGAGGGCGGCGCGGCGGGGGTGGAGAGCCGCTGGCGGCTGGAGCCCGCGCACGGGGCCGAGGCCGCGGGCTGGCGGCTGTCGCGGCTGCGGGCGCGCGACGGGGGCCCGGGCGACTGGGCGGTGGCGCGCGGCCCCGACGGGCGCCCGGCGCCTGCGGCCGCCGACATGGCCGAGCCCGCCTGAGCCCGCGCAAACGGACGCCGAAATGGCGCAAACGCGCGTGACAGTCCCCGCCCTGCCCCGCTAGGCAGGCAGGGTAACGCCCTGAAAAGACCCGATGCGCCTTCTCGTCTCCTTCGCCGCGCTGTTCCTCTCGGTGCTGCTCCTGCAGCTCTCGTCGGGCGGCGTGGGGCCGCTCGACGTGCTGTCGGGCACCGAACTCGGCTTCACCACGGGCCAGATCGGCCTGCTCGGGTCGGCGCATTTCTTCGGCTTCTTCATCGGCTGCTGGTGGGCGCCGCGGGTCATGGGCTCGGTCGGGCACAGCCGCGCCTTCGCGGCCTTCACGGCGGCGGGCGCCATCGGCCTGCTGGCGCACATGATGGTGGTCGACGCCTATGCCTGGGCGGTGATGCGCGCGGCCACGGGGTTCTGCGTGGCGGGTTGCTACACCGTCATCGAGGCCTGGCTGCAGGCCAAGACCGACAACGCCAACCGCGGCCGCACCATGGGCACCTACCGGATGGTGGACACCGGCGGCAGCCTGCTGGCGCAGCTGATGATCGGGGTGCTGGAGCCCGCATCCTACGTCTCCTACAACCTGCTGGGCATCTTGTGCTGCGCCGCGCTGCTGCCGCTGACGCTGACCCGCGCGCCCCAGCCCGAGACCGGCGCCGCGCCGCGCCTGCGCCCGGGCATCGCCTGGCGCCTGTCGCCGCTGGCCGTGGCGGGCGTGATCGTGTCGGGCGTCTCGGGCGCGTCCTTCCGCATGGTCGGCCCGCTCTACGGGGCGCAGGTGGGGCTGACGGCGGACCAGATCGGCCTGTTCCTCGCCGCCTTCGTGCTGGGCGGCGCGGTCGCGCAATGGCCGGCGGGCTGGGCCGCCGACCGGCACGACCGGCGCCACGTGCTGGTCTGGTTCTCGGTGGCCTCCATCGCGGCCTGCGGGGTGACGGTCGCGTCCTCGGGGCTTGGCGTCGTGGCGGTGTTCCTGGCCGCGCTCCTGTTCGGGGCGGCGAGCTTTCCGATCTACTCCATCGCCGCCGCCCATGCCCATGACTGGGCCGAGGACAGCGAGCGGGTGGAGCTGTCGGCGGCGCTGATGTTCTTCTACGCCATCGGGGCCATCGCGGCGCCGCTGACCACCTCGTGGCTGATCGCCGCCTACGGGCCGCCGGCTCTGTTCGCCTTCATCGCGGCGGCGCATGTGGGGCTGCTGCTGTTCGGGCTGGTGCGGATGCGCACACGCCCCTCGGCGGGCACCCGCAACCCCTATGTCTGGATCCCCCGCACCTCGTTCCTGGTCGGGCGCATCTTCCGCCGGTCGAAATGACCCGCGCCTGCCCTCTGGCCAGCGCCGGGCGGCGGCGCTAAACGGGGCACCGGACCAGAGCCCCGGAGGCCAAGATGGCGCGCATCCTCATCACCTCGGCGATCCCCTACATCAACGGGATCAAGCACCTGGGCAACCTGGTTGGCAGCCAGCTGCCGGCCGACCTCTACGCCCGCTACATGCGCGCCCGCGGCGCCGAGGTGCTGTTCCTCTGCGCCACCGACGAGCACGGCACGCCCGCGGAACTGGCCGCCGCCAAGGCCGGCAAGCCGGTGGCCGAGTATTGCGCCGAGATGCACGCGGTGCAGGCCGAGCTTGCCCGCGGCTTCCGCCTGTCCTTCGACCATTTCGGGCGGTCCTCCAGCCCGCAGAACCACCGCCTGACCCAGCATTTCGCGGGCCGGCTGGCCGAAGCCGGACTGATCCGCGAGGTGAGCGAGAAACAGGTCTATTCCCACGCCGACGGCCGCTTCCTGCCCGACCGCTACATCGAGGGCACCTGCCCCAACTGCGGCTACGAGAAGGCCCGCGGCGACCAGTGCGAGAACTGCACGAAACAGCTCGACCCGACCGACCTCATCAACCCGCGCTCGGCCATCTCGGGCTCGACCGACCTCGAGGTGCGCGAGACGAAGCACCTCTACCTGCGCCAGTCGGCCATGCGCGACCAGCTGTCCGCCTGGATCGACTCCAAGACCGACTGGCCGATCCTGACCACCTCGATCGCCCGGAAATGGCTCAACGACGGCGACGGGTTGCAGGACCGCGGCATCACCCGCGACCTCGACTGGGGCATCCCGGTCAGAAAGGGCGACGCGGACTGGCCGGGGATGGAGGGAAAGGTCTTCTACGTCTGGTTCGACGCGCCGATCGAATACATCGCCTGCGCTGCCGAATGGGTCGACGCGGGCAAGGGCAGCGACTGGGAACGCTGGTGGCGGACGGACAAGGGCGCGGAGGATGTGCGCTACGTCCAGTTCATGGGCAAGGACAACGTGCCCTTCCACACGCTCAGCTTCCCGGCGACAATCCTCGGCTCGGGCGAGCCATGGAAGCTCGTCGACTACATCAAGTCCTTCAACTACCTGAACTACGACGGCGGCCAGTTCTCCACCTCGCAGGGCCGCGGCGTGTTCATGGACCAGGCGCTGGAGATCCTGCCGGCGGACTACTGGCGCTGGTGGCTCCTGTCCCACGCCCCCGAGACCTCGGACACGGAATTCACCTGGGAGGCGTTCCAGCAGGACGTGAACAAGGACCTCGCCGACGTGCTGGGGAACTTCGTGAGCCGGATCACCAAGTTCTGCCGGTCGAAATTCGGCGAGACGGTGCCCGAAGGCGGCGCCTACGGGGACCAGGAACAGGCCCTGATCGCCGACCTGCAGGCGCGCCTCGACCGTTACGCCGCGCACATGGATGCCATCGACATCCGCAAGGCCGCGGCCGAGCTGCGCGCGATCTGGGTCGCGGGCAACGAGTACCTGCAGGCCGCCGGCCCCTGGACGGTGTTCAAGGAAGACCCCGCGCGCGCGGCGGCCATCACCCGCTTCGCGCTGAACCTGATCCCCTTCTACGCGGGGCTGTCCTCGCCCTTCATTCCCGACGCCGCAGCCACCATGGCGGGCGCGATGGGGGTGGACCCCGCCTGGCCCGACAGCGCCGTGGCCGCGCTCCACGCCCTGCCGCCGGGCCACGCCTTCACGGTGCCCGAGGTCATGTTCGCCAAGATCGCGGACGAGACCCGGGCGGAGTGGCAGGCGCGCTTTTCCGGCGTCCGGAGCTGACGGCGACCGCGCTGGGGGGCCAGCCCCCCGGCCTGCGGCCTCCCCCCGGAGTATTTGGACAGCAAAGATGGGCAGAGGCGCGCCCCCTCATCTTTGCTTTCTGAAATACTCCCGCCGGAGGCTCCCGCACCCTCCACCCACGCCAGGGCCGGGCATCGCGCGGTCCCGCCGAGGAGCGCAGCGACGAGGCGCCCGCTTCAGCCCCGCAGCACCGCGCCCGGGTTCAGGATGCCCCTAGGATCCAGCGCCGCCTTGATCGCCCGCATCGCGACCAGCTTGCCCGGGTCGCCGTAGCGCTCCAGGTCGTCGACCTTGAGCCGCCCCACCCCATGCTCGGCCGAGACCGACCCGCCCAGCTCCTGCACCAGGTCATGCACCGCGCGCTTGATGGCCGAGCGCTGGTTGTCGTGGTCGGCGCGGGATTTGCCCGGCATCGGGAACACGTTGTAGTGCAGGTTCCCGTCGCCCATGTGGCCGAAGCAGTTCAGCCGGAACTGCCCCTCCGCCCCGATCCGCGCCGGCGCCTCGGCGATGAAGCGCGGGATCGCCGCCACCGGCACCGAGATGTCGTGCGACGACACCGCCCCGATCCGCCGGTTCGCCGCCGGGATGTTCTCGCGCAGGGTCCAGAACTCGGCCCGCTGCGCTTCGGACTGGGCGATCACCCCGTCGCTGACCAGCCCCGCCTCGAAGGCCTCGGCGAACAGCGCCTCCAGCGCGCCCGAGGGGTCGCCCCCCGCCCCCATGCCGACGTCGACGAGGCACACCCAGTCGGGCCGCGGGTCGAAGGGCTGGCGCGTCTCGGGGCCGACCTCGTCGAGGAACAGGAAGCCCTCCTTGCCCATCAGCTCGAAGGCCGAGATCGCATCGCCGATCCGCGCCTTGGCCATGCGCAACAGCGCCAGCGCCGCCTCGGGGCTTTCGACCACCATCATCGCCGCCCCGGTCGCGGCGGGCTTGGGGAACAGCCTGAGCGACGCCGCCGTGATCACCCCCAGCGTCCCCTCGGACCCGATCAGCAGGTGGCGGATGTCGTAGCCGGTGTTGTCCTTGCGCAGCGGCGACAGCGTGTTCACCACGGTGCCGTCGGCCAGCACCGCCTCGACCCCCAGCACCAGGTCGCGCGCGTTGCCGTAGCGGATCACGTTGACCCCGCCGGCATTCGTCGCCAAGAGCCCGCCCAGCCGCGCAGACCCCTGCGAGGCGAGCGTCAGCGGAAAGATCCAGCCCTCGGCCTCGGCCACGGCGTGGATGTCGGCCAGCACCGCGCCCGCCTCGACCACCATGGTGCCGGCCTCGGCGTCGAAGCTGCGCACCGCGCGCATCCGCTCCAGCGACAGGATCACCGGCGGCGCCCCGTCCTCGGCCAGCTGCCCGCCGACGAGGCCCGTGCCGCCGCCATAGGGAATGACCCCCGTCCCGGTCTCGTTGCAGAGCCGCAGCACCGCCGCCACCTCGGCCACGCTGCCCGGCGCCACCACGGCCAGCGCCTTGCCCTGCCAGCGGCCGCGCGGCTCCTCGAGGTAGGCGGGGCCGGCCTCGCGCAGGGCGGCGGGCGGCAGAAGGGCGGCAAGGCGGGTCAGGATGTCGGTCATGGCGGGGAAACTGGGCCCTTCTGCTGGAATGGCAAGCGGCGGCGTCAGCCGATCTCGGTCCGACCGCGGCGGTCGTGGCGCAGGTGGGCATAGAGCACGTGGTTGCGCCAGCGCCCGTTGATCTGCAGGTAGCTCTGGGCGACGCCCTCGTACTTGAAGCCGGTCTTTTCCAGCACCCCGCGCGAGGCCGCGTTCTCGGGCAGGCAGGCGGCCTCGACCCGGCTCAGGTCCTGCACCCGGTAGGCATAGTGCACCACCGCCTCGATCGCCTCGCGCATGTAGCCGTTGCGGGCGTGCGGCGCGCCGATCCAGTAGCCCAGCGTCGCCGATTGCGCCGGGCCGCGGCGGATGTTGTCGAGCGTGATCGCCCCAAGCAGCGTCTCGTCGTCGCGGGCGAAGATGAACAGCGGCACCGCCGTGCCCTGCGTCACCGCCCGCTGCGCCCAGTAGACGCGGCCGGTAAAGCTCTTGCGGCTCAGGTGGTCGACGGCCCACGTCGGCTCCCATGGCGACAGGAACTCGCGCGACGCCTCGCGCAGCGCGGTCCAGGCGCGGAAATCGGCATGGCGCGGCAGGCGGAGCGACAGGCGCCCCGTGTCCAGCCGGAGGTGCCGTTTCCGCGACAGCATCAGGCGGCCAGACGCTCCGTCACGCGGCCAAGCTCGGGCGCGTCCGCGACGGGACCATAGAGCGCCATCGCCGCCCGCCCCGATTGGAGGAGCGCGCCCGCGTGGTCGCGCAGGCCCGCCAGCGTCACCGCGTCGATCCGCTCGACGGTTTCCTCCAGCGGCGGCACCCGGTTCCAGATCGCCACCAGCCGCGCCAGCCGCTCGGCCCGGGCCGAGGGGCTTTCGAGGCCCATCAGCAGGCCCGCCTTCATCTGCGCCCGCGCGCGGGCCAGTTCCGCCTCGGTCATGTCCTCGGTGGAGCGGCGGATCTCGTCGATGGTCAGGCCGACCAGCTCGGGCAGTTCCTCGCCGGAGGTGCCGGCGTAGATCGTCAGGAGGCCGGTGTCGTCGTAGCTGCCGACCTGCGAATAGATCGTGTAGCACAGGCCGCGCTTTTCCCGGATCTCCTGGAACAGGCGCGAGGACATGCCGCCGCCAAGCGCGGTCGCGTAGATCTGGGCGGTGTAGATGTCGTCGGACTTGTAGCCGGGCGCCTCGAGGGCCAGCGTGAAATGCGCCTGCTCCAGCGCCTTGACCTCGCGCCGCTCGCCGCCGGTGAAGGCGCCGGGCTCGGGCGTCACCGGCGCCGAGGCGGGCAGGTGCCCGAAGGCCTGCTCGGCCAGCCGCACGATCTGGTCGTGGTCCACCGCGCCCGCCGCCGACAGGATGAGCTGCCCCGGCCCGTAATGCTGCGCGACGAAGCGGTCGAAATCGGCGCGGCCAAAGGCGCGCACGCGCTCGGCCGGCCCCAGGATGGTGCGCCCCAGCGGCTGGCCGCGGTACGCCTCTTCCTGCAGCCAGTCGAAGATGATGTCGTCGGGCGTGTCGGCGGCCTGCCCGATCTCCTGCAGGATCACGCCGCGCTCCACCTCGATCTCGCGCGGGTCGAACACCGGGTTCAGCACGATGTCGGCCACGAGGTCCAGCGCCAGCGGCACGTCGTCCTTGAGCACGCGGGCGTAATAGGCCGTCACCTCGCGCGAGGTGTAGGCGTTGATGTAGCCGCCCACGTCCTCGATCTCCTCGGCGATCTGCTGGGCGCTGCGCCGTTTCGTGCCCTTGAAGGCCATGTGCTCGAGGAAATGGGCGATCCCGTTCTGGTCCGCCGCCTCGTGCCGCCCGCCCGCCGAGACCCACAGGCCCAGCGCCGCGGATTCGAGCCCCGGCATGTGCTCGGTGACGATGCGCAGGCCGTTCTTCAGGGTGTGCAGGTCGAGGGTCACGCGGCGAGCGCCTTTCGGATCAGGGTTTCCAGTTCGGTCAGATCGTTGCCCACCCGCGTCACCCGCTCGGGGCGCTGCATGAGGTCGGCCATGCGGGGCGGCAGGGGCGGCCGGATGCCGGTGGCCGCCTCGACCGCGTCGGGGAACTTCGCGGGGTGCGCGGTGGCCAGCGTGACCATCGGCGTCGCGCCGAGGAAGTCCTGGGCCACATGCACGCCCACGGCGGAATGGGGGCACAGGAGCTCGCCCATCTCGGCCCGGGCGCGGGCGATCATGGCGGCGGTCTCGGCCTCCGACGCCCGGCCGCTGGCGAAATCGCCGCGCAGCGCCTGCAGCGCCCCTTGCGAGATGTGGAACCCGCCGCCCGATTTCAACTCGTCCATCAGCTGCGCCACCGCCGCCCCGTCGCGGCCGTAGGCGTCGAACAGCGCGCGCTCGAAGTTGGAGCTGACCTGGATGTCCATCGAGGGCGAGATCGAGGGCGCCACCTCGCGCGTCTCGTAATCGCCCGAGGCCAGCGCCCGGTGCAGGATGTCGTTCTGGTTCGTCGCCACCACCAGCCGCTCGATCGGCAGGCCCATCCGCTTGGCGAGGTAGCCTGCGAAGATGTCGCCGAAATTGCCAGTGGGCACGCAGAAGCTGACGGCGCGGTGCGGCGCGCCCAGGGCGACGGCGGAGGTGAAATAATAGACCACCTGCGCCAGCACGCGGGCGAAATTGATCGAGTTGACGCCGGCCAGCCGCACCTCGTCGCGGAAGTCGAAGTCGTTGAACATGTCCTTCAGCCGCGCCTGCGCGTCGTCGAAGGTGCCGCTGATGGCCAGCGCATGGGCGTTGGCCTCGGTCACCGTCGTCATCTGCCGGCGCTGCACCTCGGACACGCGGCCATGCGGGAACAGGATGAACACGTTCACGTTGTCGAGGCCGCGAAAGGCCTCCATCGCCGCCGACCCGGTGTCGCCGCTCGTCGCGCCAACGATCGTCACCCGTTCGCCCCGGCGGGCCAGCGCCGCCTGGAACAGCTGGCCGATCAGCTGCATGGCGAAATCCTTGAACGCCAGCGTCGGCCCGTGGAACAGCTCCAGCAGGAAATGGTTGTCCTGCAGCTGCTTCAGCGGCGCGCGGGCGGCATGGCCGAAGCCCGCGTAGGCGCGCGCGATGATCCCGCGGAACTCGTCGTCGGCGAAGGCGTCGCCGAGGAAGGGCCGCATCACGCGGAACGCGGCCTCCTCGTAGCTGACGCCCGCCAGCGCGGCGATCTCGGCCTCGGTCATGCGCGGCAGCTCGGCGGGCACGTAAAGGCCCCCGTCGCGCGCAAGGCCCGTCAGCATGGTGTCTTCGAAGCTCAGCTCCGGGGCGCGCCCCCGGGTCGAGATGTAGCGCATCGGCGCGGCCGTCCTCACTCAGATCGCCGCCTGATACGCCAGAGCAGGAAGCCTGTCATCCCCAACCAGACCGCGGCGAGCGAAAACCAGGTGATGGCGTAGTTCAGGTGGTCGTTCGGGATGCCCTCGGTCCCCACCGGCAGGGGGGTCACGCCCGCCTCGGCCGGGTCCAGCGACCGCGCGATGACCAGCACCGGCCCGGTTTCCAGATGCGCGGCCAGCACGTCGACCTCGCGGGCGAACCAGATGTTGTCGTCGAGATCGTTCTCGGGCGTGAAGCCGTCGCGCTCCTCGGGCCAGTGCAGGTTGCCGGTGACGGTCACCACGCCCTCGGGCGCAAGCGGCACCGCGTCGGCCACCGGCACCACGCCCCGGTCGACCAGCAGGCGGCGGCCCTCGGCGGTCTCCAGGGGCGAGATGATCCGGTAGCCCGCCCCGATCCCGCGCTGGCTGACCAGCACGCGGACGAAACCCTCCCCGAAGACGCCCGTCACCGCCACGGGCAGGTAGCGGTCGGCCACCGGGTCGGGCGTGGCGGGCAGGTCGACGGGGTCGGCCGCGATGCGCGCCTCGATCTCGACCAGCACGCCCTGCTTCCACCCCAGCCGCTGCACCTGCCAGACCCCGAGCGACAGCAGGATCGCCGCCCCCCCGAGCCCCAGCACCAGCGCCCCGATCACCCGTCCCATGCCATCCTCTCCCAAGGAAAGGGCCCGCCCCGACGGCAGGCCCTTCATGTCCCGTTAAGGTTAACGCGCGCCCTGCCCCTTCATCTTTCCCCAAATACGCAAGGACAGACGCCGGCCGCGGGGCGCGCCGCCGGGCAGGCCCGCGACCGGGGTCACGGGCGCCCGGCGCGCAGGGTCAGTGCACGACCTGCGCCTGGCCCCAGATGTAGACCGCGAAGAAGAGGAACAGCCATACCACGTCGACGAAGTGCCAGTACCAGGCCGCGGCCTCGAACCCGATGTGCTTCTCGGCGGTGAAATGGCCCTTCAGCACCCGCAGCCAGCAGACGAACAGGAAGATCGTCCCGATGATGACGTGCAGGCCGTGGAAGCCGGTGGCCAGGAAGAAGGTCGAGAAGAACTTGTCCTGACCGAACACCCAGTCGTAGTGCGCGATCAGTTCCCAGTACTCGAAGGCCTGCAGCGCGGTGAAGGCCAGGCCCAGCACGACGCCGATGATCAGGCCGTTGGCCACGTCGCGGCGCGGGCCGCCATGGACCAGCGCGTGGTGCGCCCAGGTCACCGCGCAGCCCGACAGCAGCAGGATCAGCGTGTTGATCAGCGGCAGGTGGAACGGGTCCACCGCGTAGATCTCGGGCATCACGTACTGCGACGCCTCGTACTCGCTCATCGGGTAGAGCGCGTGCTTGAAGAAGGCCCAGAACCACGCCGCGAAGAACATGACCTCGGACATGATGAACATGATGAAGCCGTAGCGCAGGCCGATGCGCACGACCGGCGTGTGGTCGCCCGCGTTGCTTTCGGCCACCACGTCGGCCCACCAGCCGAACATGACGTAGAGCACCGCGACGAAGCCCATCGCGAACATCCACGGCGCGCCGCCGTGCATCCAGTTCACCGCGCCGAACAGCATGATGAAGGCGGCGCCCGCGGCCATCAGCGGCCAGATCGACGGGTTGATGATGTGGTAGTCGTGGTTCTTGGTATGGGCCATGGGTGTCGTCCTCGGTCCGGTTGTTCTCTAGTTGGCCACGGTCTCGGGCTCGGGCCCGAGCGCGGCGTAATCCTCGGGCATGTCCGTCACGTGGAAGGTGTAGGACAGGGTGATGGCGGGCGTGCCCCGCGCCTCGGCGTCGTCGAGGATGGCGGGATCGACGAAGAAGCTGACCGGCATCTCGACCCGCTCGCCGGGCTGCAGCACCTGCAGCTCGAAGCAGAAGCAGGCGATCTTCACGAAATAGGCCCCGGTCTCGTAGGGCGCGACGTTGAAGCTCGCGGTACCGGCGACGGGCTGGTCGGTCGGGTTGTAGGCCTCGTAGAACGCAAGCCCCGTCTCGCCGATACGGATGTCCATGTGCGGCTGCATCGCCCGGAATTCCCAGGGCATGTCGCGTGCCAGCGAGGCGTCGAAGCGGACGCGGATGGTCTGGTCCAGAACCGTCTCGCTACCCTGCTCGGCCACCTGCGTGGTGCCGCCGAAGCCGGTCACGCGGCAGAACCAGTCGTAGAAGGGCACCGAGGCCCAGGCGAGCCCGCCCATCAGGACGATCACGCCGAGCAGCCGGGTCACGACCTTCTGGTTCTGGGTCATCGGCCGGTCTCCACGGGCGGGGTGATCGACACGCGCGGCGCGTGGTCGTAGGCCTCCATCGAGGCGCCCTGCCGGATCTTGGCGACCGTCAGGCCGAAGACGATGGCCGCGAAGGCCACGAGGCTGAGCGCGACGCCCACGTTGCGCCCAAGCCGGCGCTTGTGCAGGTCATGGGTTTCGGTGATCGGCATCAGGCGATCCCCCAGCTGCGCAGGCCGGCGTCGACCAGGAGCGCGCCGAAATGCAGGAACAGGTAATAGAGCGAGAAGCGGAACACGCGCTTTTCGGTGGCGTAGCCGTCGGCCTCGGCCGCGGCCTCGTCGCGGCGCCAGATGTCCCAGGCGCCCTTGAGGAACACCGCGTTCAGCACCAGCGCGGCCGCCAGGTAGACGGGGCCCGCGACGGAGGTGAAGCCCAGGCCCAGCGCCACCGGCACCAGCAGCACGGTGTAGATCAGGATCTGCCGCCGGGTCTCGGCCCGGCCATGGGTCACGGTCAGCATGGGCACGCGGGCCTCGTGGTAGTCCGACTTCATGAACAGCGCGAGCGCCCAGAAATGCGGCGGCGTCCACATGAAGATCAGGCCGAACATCAGCAGCGCCTCGAGGCTGACCGAGCCCGTCGCCGCCACCCAGCCCACCATCGGGGGGAAGGCGCCGGCCGCGCCGCCGATCACGATGTTCTGCGGCGTCGCGCGCTTGAGCCACATCGTGTAGACGACCGCGTAGAAGAAGATGGTGAAGGCCAGGAGGCCCGCGGCCATCCAGTTCGTCGCCAGCCCCAGCATCGCCACCGAGATCGCCGACAGCCACAGCCCCAGCGACAGCGCCTCGCCCGCCTCGACCCGGCCCGCGGGCACGGGGCGGCGCGCGGTGCGGCGCATCACGCGGTCGATGTCGGCGTCGTACCACATGTTCAGCGCACCCGAGGCGCCGGCGCCCAGCGCGATGAACAGGATCGCGGTGAAGCCGATCATCGGGTCGACCGGAACCGGCGCGACCAGCAGGCCGACCAGCGCTGTGAACACCACGAGCGACATCACGCGCGGCTTGAGCAGCTGCACGTAGTCGCCGAAGCGGGCCTCGCCCTCGGCGGCCTTGGCGGTCGTGTTGGTGGTCAGGTCGGTCATCGTGCTCGCTTTGGTCCGTAGACCGGGCCTCGGCCCGGAAGGTTCACCGGGCCAGGGCCCGGTCTGCGGGCCGGACCCAAGGCCCGGCCCCTTCGGTCACTCGGCCGAGGCCAGTTCGATCACGCCGGGGGCGCGCATGTTGCCGATCGAGGCGAATTCCTGCGCCTCGCCGGCGAGCCAGGCGTCGTATTCCTCCTGCGTCACGGCGAAGACGGTGATCGGCATGTAGGCGTGGTTCACGCCGCAGAGCTCGGAGCACTGGCCGAAGTAGACGCCTTCCTGGCCCACCTCGACCTCGAACCACAGCTCGGCCAGGCGGCCGGGGACGCCGTCCTGCTTCACGCCGAAGGCCGGCACGGTCCAGGAATGGATCACGTCGGCGGCGGTGACCTGCACCACGACGGTGGCGCCGGTCGGCACGACCATGGCGGTATCGGTGGCCAGCAGGTGCTCGTCGGGGCCGTAGCCGTACTCGGCCAGCTCGTCCTCCTGCAGCATGAAGCTGTCATAGGCGATGCCGTGCTCGGGGTACTCGTAGCCCCAGTACCACTGGTAGCCGGTCGCCTTCACGACGACGTCGGCCTCGGGGATGGTCTGCTGCTTGAACAGCACCGGCAGCGAGAAGGCGCCGATCACCACCAGGATCACCAGCGGCACGACGGTCCAGGTGACCTCGATCTTGGTGTTGTGGGTGAAGGTCGCGGGCTTGGGGTTGGCGCGGGCGTTGTGCCGCACCATCGACCAGATCAGCAGCGCGGTCACGAACAGCACGATCACGGTCATGATGACCAGCAGGAAGCTGTCGAGCGCGCGGATGTCGCGCGCGACCTCGGTCACGCCAGGCTGAAAGCCGATCGCACCGGGCGTGGGGGCGCCGATGATCTCGAGGCCCTCGCGCAGGCTCGCCGTCTGGGCCGCGGCCGCGCCGGCCACGAGGGTTGCACCAATACCGGCCCAGAGGCCGCTCAGCGTCTTGCGAAACGTCATTCCCGTCTGTCCTGTCATTCGCGGCGCGCCGCCCGTGGCTCCCTCGCACGGCCCACCGTTGCGTTCAACGTCGGGCGGACCATATAGCTGGGGGCGAGCCGACGCATTTGGTCGAAATGTCTCACCCCGCGCAAAGTTGACCTGGATCATTTTGCGCCGCAGCGAAGCATCCCCCGGAGCCGCCATGTCAGATCCCACCCCGTTCCGCCCCTTCGACACGCTTCTGGACGAGGGCGCGGCGCTGGCGATCCTGCGCGCGGCGACCGACGGGGCCGAGGACGGCGAGCTGTTCCTGGAACGCCGCCGGTCAGAGGTGCTGGTGTTCGACGACGGCCGGGTCAAGACGGCCAGCTACGACGCCGCCGAAGGCTTCGGCCTGCGCGCGGTGAAGGGCGAGGTCGCGGGCTACGCCCATTCCACCGAGATCTCCGAGGCGGCGCTGCGCCGGGCCGCCGAGACCGCGCGGCTGGCCGTGGGCGACGGCGGCGGCACGATGGCCGAGGCGCCGATGGGCACCAACCGCCGCCTCTACACCGACGCCGACCCGATGTCGGGCGCCGAGTTCGCGGTCAAGCTGCAGACGCTGGCCGAGATCGACGCCTTCGCCCGCGCCCTCGACCCCCGCGTGGTGCAGGTGTCGGCCTCGCTCGCCGCGAGCCACCAGGAGGTCGAGATCCTGCGCCCCGAGGGCACGCGCGTGCGCGACGTGCGCCCCATGGTGCGGCTGAACGTGTCGGTCATCGTCGAGGAGAACGGCCGCCGCGAATCCGGCTCGGCGGGCGGCGGCGGGCGGATCGGGCTGACCGGGCTGCTGACCCGCGGCCACTGGGAGGGCGTGGCGCGCGAGGCGCTGCGAATCGCGGTGGTGAACCTGTCGGCGGAACCCGCGCCCGCGGGCGTGATGGACGTGGCGCTGGGGCCGGGCTGGCCGGGCATCCTGCTGCACGAGGCGGTGGGCCACGGGCTCGAGGGCGACTTCAACCGCAAGAAGCAGTCGGCCTTCGCCGGGCTGATGGGCCAGCGGGTGGCCGCGCCGGGGGTGACGGTGCTGGACGACGGGACGATCCCCGACCGGCGCGGGTCGATCAGCGTGGACGACGAGGGCACGCCCTCGGGCAGGAACGTGCTGATCGAGGACGGCATCCTGGTGGGCTACATGCAGGACCGGCAGTCGGCCCGCCTGATGGGCGTCGCGCCCACGGGCAACGGGCGGCGCGAGAGCTACGCCCATGCGCCGATGGCGCGGATGACCAACACCTACATGCTGGGCGGCGACACGGACCCCGCCGACATCGTGGCCGAGGTGAAAGACGGCATCTACGCCGTGGGCTTCGGCGGCGGGCAGGTCGACATCACCAACGGCAAGTTCGTGTTCAGCTGCACCGAGGCCTACCGGGTCAGGAACGGAAAGGTGGGCGCCCCGGTGAAGGGCGCGACGCTGATCGGCGACGGGGCGACGGCGCTGCAGCAGATCCGGGCGATCGGCAACGACATGGCGCTCGACCCCGGCATGGGGAACTGCGGCAAGGCGGGGCAGTGGGTGCCGGTGGGCGTGGGCCAGCCGACGCTGCTGATCGGCGGGCTGACGGTGGGCGGCTCGGCGGCCTGAGGGCACCAGCCTTTTGCAAAAGGCTGGCCCGTTTCTTGCAAGAAACGGACCAGAGCCTTGCAAGGCTCTGGCCCACGCCCTTGCAAGGGCGTGGGGAGAGTTTTGCAAAACTCTCCCGCCCCCGGTCGGCGCCGGTAACCTCGCGTTAACCGGCACGGGCCTAGCCTGCCGGGCATGAGCCCCGAGACCGAGTTCGGATTCGCCGAATCCGCCCCCGCCAGCCTCCCGCCCCCCGCCGCCGACGCGGCCGAGCGCCTTGCACGGCTGCGCCTGATCCGGTCGCGCCGTGTCGGCCCCGCCACCTACCTGCGGCTGATGGGCGAACACGGCGACGCAGGTGCCGCGCTCGCGGCGCTGCCCGAGGTCGCCCGCGCCGCCGGCGTGGAGGGCTACAGCCCCTGCCCCGAGCCCGTCGCGCTGGCCGAGCTGCGCGCGGCGACCCGCGCCGGCGCCCGCATGATCTGCCTCGGGGATCCCGACTACCCCGCGCCGCTGGCCGGCATCGCCGACGCGCCCCCGGTGCTCTGGGCCCGGGGGCGGGCGTCGCTCATGGCCCGGCCGATGCTGGCGCTGGTCGGCACCCGCAACGCCTCGGCGCTGGGGTCGCGGATGGCGCGCCACCTGGCCGCCGACCTCGGCGCGGCGGGCTTCGTCGTCGTCTCGGGGCTGGCCCGCGGCATCGACGCGCTCGCGCACCGAGCGGCGCTCGAGACCGGCACCGTCGCCGTGATGGCGGGCGGCCTCGACGTGATCTACCCGCCCGAGAACGCCGACCTCGCCCGCGCCATCGCCGAGCGCGGCCTGTGCCTGTCGGAAATGCCCTTCGGCCTCGACCCGCAGGCGCGCCACTTCCCGCGCCGCAACCGCATCGTGGCCGGCCTGTCGCGCGCCGTGATCGTGATCGAGGCGGCGACGCGCTCGGGCTCGCTCATCACGGCGCGGATGGCGCTCGACCAGGGCCGCGAGGTGATGGCGGTGCCCGGCCATCCGCTCGACAGCCGGGCGGGGGGCGGCAACCTCCTGATCCGCGACGGCGCGCTGCTGGTGCGCGGCGCCGAGGACGTGATCGAGGCGCTCGGCACGCCCGGGGGCGCCCCCGCCCCGGCCCGCGCCGCGCCCAGGGCCGAGGCGCCGGTCGCACCGGCGCCCCCTGCCCCGCCCCCGCCCGGCGGCGACGAGGCCGCGATCCTCGACCTGCTCGGCGCAGGCCCCGTGGCCGAGGACCAGCTGATCCGCGACCTCGGCCGCCCGGCCCGCGCGGTGGCCCAGGCGCTGGCCGTGCTGGAGATGGCGGGCCGGATCGCCCGCGGCGGGGGCGGCCTCGTCACGCGGCTCTGACCCGCGCCCGGGCCCGCGGCGGCCGGGCAGGGCCGTGCCCCTCCACCCGCCCGGTGCCGGGCCGGTCCCCGAGGCCGGCGGGTCCACGCCCCAGCCGCGTCGTCCGGGGCGTGGGTCGGGGCCCCGCCGTGCCCGCATCGGCCGGCAGGATCGTCCGGGGAACGGCGGGCCCGGCGGCACGGCTCCAACCCGTCCCGGCCCCGGCCCGCGCGGCCCCCCGAAAAAACCCTCATTGAAAATTAGGCGCTTCCGCCCCCGCCCTGCCGCATTGACAAGCCGGGCCGAGACCCCACATGGTCCGCCGCCACGAGGCCCCCCCGGCCCGAGAGGAAGCGTACCCATGCCCGTCGTCGTCGTCGAATCGCCCGCCAAGGCCAAGACCATCAACAAGTATCTCGGCAGCGATTACACGGTCCTCGCCTCCTACGGCCATGTCCGCGACCTGCCCTCGAAGGACGGCTCGGTCGACCCCGAACAGGGCTTCGAGATGCAGTGGGAGGTCGCCCCCGAGAGCAAGAAGCACGTCAAGGCCATCGCCGACGCGCTCAAGGACGACCCCACCCTGATCCTCGCCACCGACCCCGACCGCGAGGGGGAGGCGATCAGCTGGCACCTCCAGGAGGCGCTGACCAGCCGCAAGGCGATCAAGGCCGGCACCCAGGTCAGCCGCGTGGTGTTCAACGCGATCACCAAATCCGCCGTGACCGAGGCGATGAAGGCGCCGCGGCAGGTCGACATGGAGCTGGTCGAGGCCTACCTCGCCCGCCGCGCGCTCGACTACCTCGTGGGCTTCAGCCTGAGCCCGGTGCTCTGGCGCAAGCTGCCCGGCGCGAAATCCGCGGGCCGGGTGCAGTCGGTCGCGCTGCGCATCATCGTCGACCGCGAGATGGAGATCGAGGCGTTCCGGCCCCGCGAATACTGGTCGGTGCGCGCCATGCTCGACACCCCCCGCGGCCAGAGCTTCGAGGCGCGGCTGACGCACCTCCGCGGCAAGAAGCTCGACCGCTACGACCTCAAGACCGCGGCCGAGGCGTCGCTTGCGGTGCAGGCCGTGTCCTCCCGCGCGCTGTCGGTCACCGACGTGGAGGCCAAGCCCACGGCGCGCAACCCCGCGCCGCCCTTCATGACCTCGACGCTGCAGCAGGAGGCGAGCCGCAAGTTCGGCATGGGCGCCCGCCAGACCATGAGCGCGGCCCAGCGGCTCTACGAGGCGGGGCACATCACCTACATGCGGACCGACGGCATCGACATGGCGCCCGAGGCCGTCCACGCCGCCCGCGACGCCATCGCCGCGCGCTACGGCAAGGACTACGTGCCGTCGAGCCCGCGCATGTACAAGAACAAGGCCAAGAACGCGCAGGAAGCGCACGAGTGCATCCGGCCCACGGACATGTCCAAGGGCCCCGGCGACCTGCGCCTGTCCGAGGACGACCAGCGCAAGCTCTACGAGCTGATCTGGAAGCGCACCATCGCCAGCCAGATGGAGGCCGCGCGCCTTGAGCGCACCACCGTCACCGTCGCCGCCGCCGACGGGCAGGTGGAGCTGCGTGCGACGGGCCAGGTGGTGCTGTTCGACGGGTTCCTCAAGGTCTACGAGGAAGGCCGCGACGACGCCGAGGACGAGGACGACCGCCGCCTGCCGCAGATCGCCAAGGGCGACGCGGTGAAGCCCAGCGCCCGCGCCTACGCCGCGGAATGGGGCAAGATCACCGGCCAGCCGCCCGCGTCGGGCGCCATGGCCGAGCACGAGGCCGCGCTGATGTCGGGCGACGGCGCGGTGATCGGGCAGCAGCATTTCACCCAGGCCCCGCCGCGCTACACCGAGGCGACGCTGGTCAAGCGGATGGAGGAGCTGGGCATCGGGCGGCCCTCGACCTACGCCTCGATCCTCGACACGATCCAGGCCCGCGGCTACGTCCGCAAGGACAAGAACCGGCTGATCCCCGAGGACATCGGGCGGCTGGTGACGGCCTTCCTCGTCAACTATTTCCGCACCTACGTGGAGTACGACTTCACCGCCGACCTCGAGAACCAGCTCGACGAGGTCAGCGCCGGCGATCGCGCCTACAAGGACGTGCTGCAGGCCTTCTGGCGCGACTTCTCGGCGGCGCTGGCCGAGACCGAGGAGCTGCGCATCACCGAGGTGCTGGACAAGATCAACGAGGTGCTGGAGCCGCACCTGTTCCCGGCCCGCGCCGACGGCGGCGATCCGCGCGCCTGCCCGGTCTGCGGCAACGGCCGGCTGTCGATGCGCACCGCGCGCTCGGGCGGGGCCTTCATCGGCTGCTCGAACTACCCCGAGTGCCGCTACACCCGCCCCTTCGGCCCGCCGAACCCCGATGCCGAGGACGGCACCGGCATCGGCCCCGACGGCAAGATGCTGGGCGTCGACCCCGACACCTCGCAGCCGGTGACGCTGCGCGACGGGCGCTTCGGGCCCTATGTGCAGCTGGGCGACGCGACCGAGGACAACCCCAAGCCCAAGCGCGCCTCGCTGCCCAAGGGCTGGGCCGCTGACGCGATGGACATCGAGAAGGCGCTGAAGCTCCTGTCGCTGCCCCGCCTCGTCGGGGCGCACCCCGAGGACGGCGCGCCGGTCGAGGCCGCGATCGGGCGCTTCGGGCCCTACGTCAGCTACAAGGCCAAGGAGGCGGCCAAGCCGCTCTACGCCAACCTGCCCGAGGTCGACGAGGTCTGGACCATCGGCATGAACCGGGCGGTGGAACTGCTGGCGGCCAAGGCCGCGGGCGGGCGCGGGCGCGGGGCCGCCGCGGCGCCGCTGAAGGAGCTGGGCGAGCACCCGGACGGCGGGCCGGTGCAGGTGATGCCGGGCCGCTACGGGCCCTACGTGAAGTGGGACAAGGTCAACGCGACGCTGCCCAAGGACGTGGCGCCCGAGGCGGTGACGCTGGAGCAGGCGCTGGAGCTGATCGCCGAGAAGGCGGCCAAGGGCGGCAAGGGCAAGGCCAAGAAGCCGGCGGCCAAGGCGAAGGCCAAGGCGCCCGCCAAGGCCAAGGGGAAATCGGCCAAGGGCTGAGGCGGGGCGTCGTCCTGCAGGACAACGCAGGCGGAAAGCTGCAGCTTTCCGTATGGGAAAACTGCGGTTTTCCGCCGCGCGAAACTGCAGTTTCGCGCCGCCCTGCCCCGGATTCCCCCTTGATCGGCGGCGCCACAGCGCTGACATGGCGGACATGGATCCGCGCACGCCCCTCGACTTCCTCCTGACCCGCCGCTCCGTGCCTGTGCGGATGCTGGGCGACCCCGTGCCCGACGACGCCACGCTGCGCACGCTCCTGACCGCCGCCGCGCGGGTGCCCGACCACGGCAAGCTCGTCCCCTTCCGCTTCGAGGTGCTGCGCAAGCCCGCCATCGCGCGGCTCGCCCGCCTGACCCGCGAGATCGGCACCGCGCAGGGCCGCGACCCCGACAAGCTGGAAAAACAGGCCGGCGCCTTCGACGACGCGCCCCTGACCGTCGCAGTGATCTGCCGGCCCAACACCGTCAGCACCGTGCCGCTGGTCGAACAGGAACAATCCGCCGCGCTGGCCTGCCTCAGCCTCGTCAATGCCGCCGAGGCCGCGGGCTATGGCGGCCACTGGCTGACCAGCTGGATGGCGCGCGACGCGGCGTTCCTGCAGGCCGCCTTCGCGATCGCGGCCCCCGAGGTCGTCGCGGGCTTCGTCCATCTCGGCACGCCGAGGCACCAGCCCGCCGACCGGCCCCGCCCCGACATCGACGCCCTCACCCGCTGGATCGAGACATGATCTTTTCCGCCTTCCTCAAGGCCATCGGCCAACTGTCCGACCGCCGCTTTCTGGGGGTCCTCGCGCTCGGCGTCGGGCTGACGCTGCTGCTCCTCGTCGGCTTCTACCTCGCCTTCGTCACGGTCGTGGGCTGGTTCGTGCCCGACGCCTTCACCCTGCCCTGGATCGGCGAGATCACCTGGGCCGACACCGCGCTCAGCTGGGCGGCGGTGCCGCTGTTCCTGCTGCTGTCGGTGGTCCTGATGGTGCCCGTGGCCTCGGCCTTCATGGGCATCTTCCTCGAACAGGTCGCCGACGCGGTCGAGGACGTGCACTACCCCGGCCTGCCCCCCGCCCGCAGCGTGGGCGTGCTGGAAGGCATCGCCGACGCCGCTCGGTTCCTGGGCCTGGTGGTGGCGGTGAACCTGGTGGCGCTGATCGCCTACCTGATCTTCGCCCCCGTCGCGCCGATCCTGTTCTGGGTGGTGAACGGCATCCTTCTGGGCCGGGAATACGGCCAGCTGGTCGCGCTCCGCCGCAGCGACCCGGCGGGCGCGCGGGCGTTCCGAAAGGCCAATTCAGGAACCCTGTTCGTGGCCGGCGTGCTGATGGCGGTGCCGCTGACGATCCCGGTGGTGAACCTGCTGGTGCCGATCCTGGGCGCGGCGACCTTCACCCACCTCTACCACATGCTCAGCCGGGCTGGCCGAGGCCGAAGCGGGTAAACAGGTCTATGTCGGCGATGGTGATGGCGCCCGACAGGATCACGCCCGCGATCGCCGCCCAGATCACCGCGGCCACGCCCGAGGTGACGAGGAAGCGCCGCTTGAGCTGCGGGTTCACCGGGGCCGAGCCGTGGGTGCCCGTGACCCGCTCGCCCGCGTCGGACTGGCTGGTCACGCCCACCTGCAGCACGACGAACAGCGTCATGAACCAGATGATCGCGTAGAGAACGAGGCCGGTGACGACGCCCATCACACCTGCTCCAGCTCGACGAGGGTGCCGGTGAAATCCTTGGGGTGCAGGAACAGCACGGGCTTGCCATGGGCGCCGATCTTGGGCTCGCCGTCGCCCAGCACGCGGGCGCCGGCGGCGCGCAGCTGGTCGCGGGCGGCCAGGATGTCCTCGACCTCGTAGCAGATGTGGTGGATGCCGCCCGAGGGGTTCTTGTCGAGGAAGCCCTTGATGGGGGAGTTCTCGCCGAGCGGGTACAGCAGCTCGACCTTGGTGTTCGGCAGCTCGATGAAGATCACCGTCACGCCATGGGCGGGCTCGTCCTGCGGCGCGCCGACCTTGGCGCCCAGCGTGTCGCGGTACTGCGCGGCGGCGGCCTCCAGATCGGGGACGGCGATGGCCACGTGGTTCAGGCGTCCGATCATGGGCTTGGCTCCTTTCGCGTCTGCGGGTCGGGGCGAGATATGGCCCGCCCCCGCCGCCCTGCCAAGGGATGAAGCGCCGCAGGCGGGCCGTTAACCCGGCGGCAACCTGAACGGGGCCTTAATCGGGGGGCGGGCGACTCGGGCCCGGCTTGCATCGGGGGATGGCGGCATGGACGACACGATCACGGAGATGGACCTGCGCCCGCGGCCCACGGCCGACCGGCCGCTGCTCGGGCTGACGGTGCTGGTGGTGGAGGACAGCCGCTTCGCCTCCGAGGCGATGCGGCTTCTGTGCCTGCGGTCGGGCGCCCGGATCCGGCGGGCCGACTGCATCCAGTCGGCCGAACGGCACCTGAACGTCTACCGCCCGTCGGTCGCCATCGTCGACCTCGGCCTGCCCGACGGCTCGGGGCTCGACCTGATCGCGCGCATGCACGCGATGCGCCCGCGGGTGCCGATCCTGCTGGGCACCTCGGGGGCGGAACGCGAGGCCGCCGAGCAGGAGGCGCGGGCCGCCGGCGCCGACGGCTTCCTGCCCAAGCCGGTCGAGTCGCTGGCCGTGTTCCAGGACGCGATCCTGCGCCGCCTGCCCGCCGACCTGCGCCCCAAGGCGCCCCGCCCCGCCGACACCGGCCCGGTGGAACCCGACGTGATCGCGCTGCGCGAGGATCTCGCCCACGCGATGGACCTGCTGGCGCTCGACGAGCCGCCGGCCGGATACCTCCGGCGGTTCCTGCTGGGCGTGGCGCGCGGGGCGCACGACGCCGGGCTTGAGGACGAGGCCGGGCGCATCGGCAGCGGGATCGAGAGCGGCGAGCGGCGGGCGCTCCGGGCCTCCCTCTCGCGGCGGATCCAGGCGCTGCCGCTGGCGATGTGAGACGGGATGCGAAAGGATACGATATTCCGACATGGAAAACGGGGCGCTTGGCCCCGTTCCCTTTCAGTTCCGCGATGCCCTGTGGATAAGCTGTGGATCAATCCCGCGGGATGACCCGCAGGCCCAGCTCCATCAGCTGGTCGCTCGTCGGCTCGGACGGGGCGCCCATCATCAGGTCCTCGGCGCGCTGGTTCATCGGGAACAGGATGACCTCGCGGATGTTCGCGGTGTCGGCGAGGATCATCACGATCCGGTCGATCCCGGCCGCGCAGCCGCCATGGGGCGGGGCGCCGTACTGGAAGGCGTTGACCATGCCGCCGAAGCGCTTGCGCACCTCGTCCGCGCCGTAGCCCGCCAGCTCGAAGGCCTTGAACATGATCTCGGGCTTGTGGTTGCGGATTGCGCCCGAGACGATCTCGTAGCCGTTGCAGGCGAGGTCGTACTGGTAGCCCTTGACCGCCAGCGGGTCGCCCTGCAGCGCGTCGAGGCCGCCCTGCGGCATCGAGAAGGGGTTGTGCGAGAAGTCGATCTTGCCGGTCTCGGGGTCCTTCTCGTACATCGGGAAATCGACGATCCAGGCGAAGGCGAAGCGGCTTTCGTCCACCAGCCCCAGCTCCTGCCCGATCGTGACCCGCGCGCGGCCCGCGACGCCCTCGAACTCGGCCGGCTTGCCGGCGAGGAAGAAGGCGGCATCGCCCGCCTTGAGGTGCAGCTGCCGGCGGATCGCCTCGGTCCGCTCCTCGCCGATGTTCTTGGCGAGCGGCCCCGCGGCCTCGAGCCCGTTTTCCCCGTCGCGCCAGAAGATGTAGCCCATCCCCGGCAGGCCCTGCTGCTGCGCCCAGGCGTTCATCCGGTCGCAGAACTTGCGCGAGCCGCCGCCCGGCGCGGGGATCGCGCGGACCTCGGTGCCGTCCTGCTCCAAGATCTTGGCGAAGATCGCGAAGCCGGAGCCCGCGAAATGCTCGGACACGACCTGCATCTTGATCGGGTTGCGCAGGTCCGGCTTGTCGGTGCCGTACCACAGCGCCGCGTCGGCGTAGGAGATGCGCGGCCAGACCTGATCGACCGTGCGGGTGCCGCCGAACTCGGCGAAGAGGCCCTTCAGCACCGGCTCCAGCGTGTGGAACACGTCCTCCTGCTCGACGAAGCTCATCTCGAGGTCGAGCTGGTAGAAATCGGTCGGCGAGCGGTCGGCGCGCGGGTCCTCGTCGCGGAAGCAGGGCGCGATCTGGAAATAGCGGTCGAAGCCCGACACCATCAGCAGCTGCTTGAACTGCTGCGGCGCCTGGGGCAGCGCGTAGAACTTGCCGGGATGCAGCCGCGAGGGCACGAGGAAGTCGCGCGCGCCCTCGGGCGAGGAGGCGGTGATGATCGGCGTCTGGTATTCGCGGAAGCCAATGTCCCACATGCGGCGGCGGATCGAGGCGACCACATCCGAGCGCAGTACCATGTTGCGCTGCATCGGCGCGCGGCGCAGGTCGAGGTAGCGGTACTTGAGGCGGGTTTCCTCGGGGTAGTCCTGGTCGCCGAAGACCTGCAGCGGCAGGTCGCCGTTGACGCCGCCCAGCACCTCCATGTCGCGGATGAAGACCTCGATCTCGCCGGTCGGGATCTTGGCGTTCACCAGCTGCGGGTCGCGCGCCTTCACCACGCCGTCGATGCGGATGCAGTATTCGGCGCGCAGCTTCTCGACCTGGGAGAACACCGGGCTGTCGGGGTCGCAGAGCACCTGCGTGATGCCGTAATGGTCGCGCAGGTCGATGAAGATGACCCCGCCATGGTCGCGCCGGCGGTGCACCCAGCCCGACAGGCGGACGGTCTCGCCGACATTCGCGGCGGTCAGGGCGGCGCAGGTGTGGCTGCGGTAGGCGTGCATCTGGCGGGTTCCTTTGCGCGTCTCGGGCGTCGCGCCGATAGAGCGTCGCCGGGCGGCGAAGTCAACCCCGGCGGCGGCGCCGGACGGCCGGCCGGGGCTTTGCGTATTTGGGGAAAGATGAAGGGGGCGGGGGTGCCGCGTTAACCTTAACGGCGGGTGAAGGCGGGGGTCAGTCGGCGCAGGCGAGGGCCGCGGCGGCGGCGGTATCGGACCAGGGGCCGAGGGGGCGGGTGTCGAGGCGACCCTCCGCGGTCAGGCGGGTGGCCATGACGGCGGTCCAGCCGGCGTCGGCGGTGATGATCTCGGGGCCGTCGCCGCAGTCGCGCAGGCCGCCCGGGATGTGTGCGTCGCCGATGCGGTGGTTGGTCAACCCCTCCAGCGCCGCGACCTCGGTCAGCCGGCCGTCGCCGTAGCGCCAGACGCGCAGCGTGCGGGCAAGGTGCGGGCGGTCGATGTAGGCGATCTCGGTCAATCCGTCGCCGTCGAGGTCGGCGGCGCCGACGGGGGCGAGCCAGCGGTTCGGCCGGCCGATGTTGGGGGTGGCGGCGGCGAGCGTGAGGGCCTCGTCGCCGGCCGCGTAGACCACCAGGCGCGCGCCGAGGTCGCGGTGGCTCTGCACCACGACCAGCTCGGCGCGGCCGTCGCCGTCGAGGTCGGCCAGCCGCGGGGCGAGGTCCTCGAAGACCTCCACCTCGGGCAGCGTCACGCGGGCGACGCGGCAGTCGGGAAAGGGGGCGATCTGCACGGCAAGGGTGCCGGCCTCGACGGCGTCGCCCAGCACGCCATGGGCGTAGCGCGTCGTCGGGTCCTCGTACCAGGCGGCGACGGGGCCCGCGGCGGCGTCGAGCCGGGCCAGCGACCCGTCCATAGCCCGCCCCTCCCAGGGCGCGACCGCGCAGGCCGAGACGGGCCCGGCGAAGAGCGCAGCGAGGAGCAGCCCCGCCGCGGCGCGCATCAGATCTGCTTTTCCGGCATCTGCACCACGAGCCCGTCCAGTGCGTCCGACACCTTCAGCTGGCAGGTCAGGCGCGACCGCTTGGGGTCGGGCTGGTAGGCGAACTCGAGCATGTCCTCCTCCATCGGGTCGATCTCGGGCAGCCGGTCGACCCAGTCGGGGTGGACATAGACGTGGCAGGTCGAACAGGCGCAGGCGCCGCCGCAATCGGCCTCGATGCCGGGGATGTTGTTGTCGCGCGCGCCTTCCATCACGGTCAGGCCGTTCGGCACGTCCACGACATGCTCGGTTCCGTTGTGCTCGATGTAGGTGATCTTCGCCATCGTCTGCCTTTCCTTTGCGGTGCCGCGCGCCCGGGTCCGCCCGTAGGTAATATGCCGACCGGGGGCTTTCCAGCCCGAATTGCCGCGGTTGCGCGCGCCCGGAAATGTTCTACCTTCGTTCTCATGGAGCCCCTTGTCCGACCCCCCGACTGGCCGCGCCCGCCGGCCTGCCTGCCGCATCACCTGCTGCACCTGCCGCCCGAGGGGGCGCGGGTGGCGGTGGCGGGGCTGGTGCTGGTGCGGCAGCGGCCGGGCACCGCCAAGGGGGTGATCTTCGTCACGCTCGAGGACGAGTTCGGGGTCTGCAACGTGGTCGTCTGGCAGGCGATCTACCAGCGGTTCCGCCGGGCGGTGATCGCGGGGCGGCTGTTGCGGGTCACGGGCCGGGTGCAGCGGCAGTCGGGCGTGACCCACGTGGTCGCCGAGACGGTCGAGGACATCTCGGCGATGCTCGACGAGCTGGTGCACCTGCACGAGCCGACCCGCGCCGCCGATCAGCCCTGAGCCACGCGCGGCTTTCGCGGCGCGGCGAAACCGGCTATGCTGGCCGCCAACGAAAACAGACCCGAGCGCGACGAGCAGTCCCCCAGATGCGCGCCCCTGCCCTTCTCTGCGGCCTTCTGGCCCTGTCCGCCTGCGTGCCCGCGGGCGAGCGGGATGCCTTTGCCGAGCCCCTCAGCGCGCGCGAGGGCGCGATCGAGGTGATGCGCGGCGCGGGTCCCCCCAACGCCGACCCCAGCGCCTGCTACGGCCACGAGGCCACCCCGGCGATCGTGGAGACCGTGACCGAGCAGGTGATGATCCAGCCGCCGCAGATCGCCACCGACGGGCGCGTGATCGAGCCCGCGGTCTTCGTCACCGAGACGCAGCAGCGCATCGTCGAGGAGCGGCGCGAGCTGTGGTTCCAGGTGCCCTGCGAGCTGCAGGTGGCCGACCCCGACTTCATCGCCTCGCTGCAGCGGGCGCTGGCCGCGCGCGGCTACTACAGCGGGCCGGTCACCGGCACGATGACCCGGCGGACCGAGCGGGCGATCCGCGATTTCCAGGCGCCGCAGGGGCTGGACAGCGCGACCCTGTCGCTGGCCGCCGCGCGACAGCTGGGCCTGTCGCTGTGGAACCCCGAGCTGGCGGCCGACGGGGGCGGCTGAGGCTCGGCGCGACGGTCGGCAAGGAAAAACCCCCGGGCCATCGACCCGGGGGTTTGTCTGTCGCGGTTGGGGGGTGGCTCAGTCCTCGAGGCTGAGGGCCACGAAGCGCGGGTTGCCGCCGCGGCGGATCAGCAGCAGGATCGACTTCTGCCCGTTGTCGATCGCGGTCTGGACCCGCTCCTGGAAGGCGGCCACGTCGGCCACGGGCTGCTGCGCGACCTCGGTGATCACGTCGCCCGCCACCAGGCCCTTGGAGGCCGCGTCCGAGGCCGGATCGACCGCCTCGATCACCAGCCCCGTGGTGGTGCCCGGCACGCCCAGCTGCTGCCGCGTCTCGTCCGTCAGCGGCGTCAGGGTCAGGCCCAGCACCTCGGCCGGCTGCGGCGGCACCACGCGCCCGTCGGGGGTGGTCGCGGCCAGCCCCTCGGCGGTCTCGCGGCGGCCGAGCGTGACGCGCAGCGTCTGGGTCTCGCCGTCGCGGAACACCAGCACGCGGATGGTCTGGCCCTCGGCGCTTTCGCCGACGATGCGGACAAGCTCCCGGGTGTCGGCGATGTCGTCGCCGTCGAAGCTGAGGATCACGTCGCCGACCTCGATGCCGCCGTCCCGCGCCGGGCCCTCGGGCACGTCGGTGACCAGCGCGCCGCGGGCCGCGTCGAGGCCGAGCCCCTCGGCGATGTCGGGCGTCACGTCCTGGATCCGCACGCCGAGCCAGCCGCGGCGGGTCTCGCCGAACTCGCGCAGCTGGGCGACCACGTTGGTGACCACGTCCGACGACATGGCGAAGCCGATGCCGATGGAGCCGCCGGTGGGCGACAGGATCGCGGTGTTCACGCCGATCACCTCGCCCGCCATGTTGAACAGCGGGCCGCCCGAGTTGCCGCGGTTGATGGCGGCGTCGGTCTGGATGTAGTCGTCATAGGTGCCCGACAGCGCGCGGCCGGCGGCCGACACGATGCCGACCGAGACCGAGAAGCCCTGACCGAGCGGGTTGCCCATCGCCATCACCCAGTCGCCCACGCGCATCGCCTCGCTGTCGCCGAAGGACACGAAGGGCAGCGGGCCGTCGGCCTCGACCTTCAGCAGCGCGATGTCGGTGTTGGGGTCGGTGCCCACCAGCTCGGCCTGCAGGGTGAAGCCCTCGCGGAACTCGATCAGGATCTCGTCGGCGCCCTCGATGACGTGGTTGTTCGTCACGATGTAGCCGTCCTCGGAGATCACGAAGCCCGAGCCAAGCGCCTGGCTGCGGCGCGGCCCGCGCTCGGGGTTCTGGCGGTCTAGGAAGTCGTTGAAGAAATCCTCGAGCGGCGAGCCCTCGGGCACCATCGGCCCCGGCCCCTGACGGCCGGCGACGATGGCAGAGGTGGTGATGTTCACGACCGCGTCGCCGACCTGGTCGACGAGGTCGGCGAAGGTCGCGGGCGGCGCCGATTGCGCGCGGGCCTGCATCGTCCCGAGGACGGTGCCGAGGATCACCAGCGCCGAAATCAGGAGCGCGGTCGCGGTCCGGTAGAGGGCCGTCGGCGACGCCTGGGTCGCGGCCAGCGCGGGCACGGCGCGGCGCGCGGTCATGTGGGGGGCCTGTTGGATCGTCACGAACTTTCCTCCTGTCCAAGCCTTGGGGGACGGGTGCGGGCCCGCCCTCGCCCTGCTGATATTTGCCGCCGGCGGCCCCGGATCAATCCCGGCGCGGCGGGTTCGGGACAGGGCCGGCGTCACTTCATCGTGACATATGCTACCGGGACGGGGGCCGAATGCCAGCGCCTGTTGCGCGGGGTGGGGAAAGCCTGACCCCGCGCCCCGGGCTGGGGACAGCCGCGGGCGCAGGAAAGAAAGGGCTCTGGGTGCCGGGGGTCGGCCCGGACGTCGCGCCCCGCGGGCGGTCACATCGCGCCGGCGCTGATCGCCCAGGACACCAGCACCGCCCCGAGCGTGACGGCCGCAAGGCCGATCAGGCGCCGGGTCTCCACCGGGATCTGGTTCATCAGCTTGAGCAGGTCGTCCAGGCGCGAAGGGGCCAGTGCGAACACCAGCCCCTCGATCACGAGCACCATGCCGATGCCGAGGACCAGGATCAGGCCCACGGCCCGGCGCCCCTTACTGGACCGGGGCGGGAATGGCCACGCCCGAGCCCCCGAGATACTCGAAGAACTCGCTGTCGGGCGAAATGACCATCGTCGAGTTGCGCCGCAGGGCGCGCTCGTAGGCCGTCATCGAGCGGTAGAACTCGAAGAACTCGGGGTCCTGCCCGAAGGCCTCGGCGAAGATCCGGTTGCGCTCGGCATCGGCCTCGCCTCGGATGATCTCGGCCTCGCGCTGCGCCTCGGACACCAGCTCGACCACGGTCCGGTCGGCCTGGGCGCGGACACGCTGCGCGGCTTCCTCGCCGCGGGCGCGCTCGTCGGTGGCTTCCCGTTCCCGCTCGGCGCGCATCCGGGCGAAGGTCGCCTCGAGGTTCTGCGCCGGCAGGTTGGTCTGCTTCAGCCGCACGTCCAGCACCTCGATCCCCAGCGCCGCGGCGCGGGCGCGCGCCTGCGCGGTGATCTGCTCCATCAGCACGGTCCGCTCGGGCGACAGGATCGTGTTCGAGGTCACGCCATCGGCACCCAGCACGGCGCGGATGGTCGGGTTGATGATGCCCTCGAGCCGGTCCTCGCCGGCCCGGATGCCGCCGGCGCCCACGGCCTGGCGGAACTGCACCACGTCGATGATGCGGTAGCGCGCGAAGGCGTCGACCACGAGGCGGCGGTCGTCGGACGGCGTCACCTCGATCGGCAGCGTGTCGACCGACAGGATGCGGTCGTCGTAGTAGACCACCTCCTGGATGAAAGGGATCTTGAAGTTCAGGCCCGGCTCTTCGATCACCTGGCGGATCTGGCCGAACTGCAGCACCAGCGCGCGCTGGCGTTCGTCGACCACGAAGACCGAGCTCAGAAGGACCGCCACGCCCAGGACAAGGACGGGCACGAGGAAGGTGATACGGCGCATCAGTTCGAGCTCCCCGTCGTGGTGGTGGTGTTGCGGCGGATCTGGTCGAGCGGCAGGTAGGGCACGACGCCCTGGTTGCCGCCGCCCTCCTGGTCGAGGATCACCAGATCGACGTCGCCGAGCACGCGCTCGAGCGTCTCGAGGTAGAGACGGCGGCGCGTGACCTCGGGGGCCTGCCGGTATTCGGTGAGAACGGCGAGGAAGCGGCTCGCCTCACCCTGCGCCTCGTTCACGACCTGCGCCCGGTAGCCTTCGGCCTGTTCGAAGATCTGCGCGGCTTCGCCTCGGGCGCCGGCGAGGACGCGGTTGGCGTAGGCGTCGGCCTGGCGTTCCAGCTGGTCGCGCTCCTGTTCGGCGGCCTGCACGTCGCGGAAGGCGTCGATCACCTCGGCCGGCGGGTCGGCGCGGTCGAGGTTCAGACGGACGATGTTCACGCCCGAGTCGTAGCTGTCGAGCGTCTGCTGGATCAGCGTCTGCACGGTGTCGGCGATCAGGCCGCGGTCGCGGTTCAGGATCGGCGCGAGCTGGCTCTGGGCGATGACCTCGCGCATGGCGGCCTCGGAGACGGCGCGGATGGTCGCCTCGGGGTCGCGCAGGTTGAAGAGGAACTCGGCCGGGTCGGAGATGTTCCAGACCACCTCGAAGTCGATGTCGACGATGTTCTCGTCGGTGGTCAGCATCAGGCCGTTGTCGTCGATGCCCGACCGGCTGGCGCCGATCGACTCGTTGCGTTCGGAGGTGACGTTGACCACCTCGGCGCTGACGATCGGCCAGGGCGCGAAGTTCAGGCCCGGGTTCCCGATCGACGAGAACTCGCCCAGGAACAGCTCGACCGACTGCTCTTCGGGCCGGACCGTGTAGAAGGAGTTGTAGGCCCAGAAGCCGAGCGCGGCCACGAGGCCGACGACCCACAGCGTGCGCGGGCTGATCGGGTTGTCGCCCCCGCCCCCGCCGCCGCCGGACCGGCCGCCACGGCCGCCCATCAGGACGCGCAGCTGTTCCTGGCCCTTGCGGACGATCTCGTCGAGTTCGGGGATCTGCTGGTCGGGGCCGCCCGGACGCCGCCCGCCCGGTCCGCCCGAGCCGTTGTTGCCGCGGTTGCCACCGCCGCCGGAGCCGCCACCGCCGCCCCAGGGTCCGCCACTATTGCCAGCCATTGATCGTCGTTCCCCTCACAAATCGGATCGTCTGTCGCAACACATATGGGGCACCTTGCCCCGGGTTTCACGCCAAGCTGTGCGTTTTTGCCCTCAAATCAAGCCGTGCGCACGGGCGATTTCATCGTCACCAGCTCTTCGGCCATGGTCGGATGCACCGCAACGGTGCGGTCGAAGTCCTCTTTCGTGGCGCCCATCTTGACCGCGATGCCCGCCAGCTGGATCATTTCGCCGGCCTGCGGCGCGACGATATGACAGCCCAGGACGCGGCGCGTGGCCTTGGACACCACCAGCTTCATCAGCACCCGGTCGGGCCGCCCGGCAAAGGCCGACTGCATCGGCCGGAACGAGGTGCAGTAGATCTCGACCGGCTCCCGCTCGCGGGCCTCCTCCTCGCTGAGGCCGACGGTGCCGAACTCGGGCTGGGTGAAGACGGCCGACGGGATCAGCTCGTGGTCGACCGGGGTGAGGTTGCCGCGGAAGACGGTCTCGACGAAGGCCATGCCCTCGCGGATCGCCACCGGTGTCAGGTTGACCCGGTTGGTCACGTCGCCGATGGCGTAGACCGACGGCACCGAGGTCTGCGAATACTGGTCGACCACGATCTCGCCGCGGCGGCCGATCTGCACGCCCGCCTCCTCCAGCCCCATGTCGCGGGTGTTGGGGGCCCGGCCGGTGGCGAAGAGCACCGCGTCGTAGACCCCTTCGAGCCCGTTCGAGCCCTTGACCCAGATCGGCCCCGAGGTGGCGCCGGACGTGGCGGCCGGGGGCGCGTCGGCGGGGGCGCCCATGCGCTCCTCGGTCGGCAGGTCCATGTGATCGGCGGTGGCGGCGGCCATCTCGACGATGTTGGTGCCGAGGTGCAGCGCGACGCCGCGCTCCTGCATCATGTCGGCGATCAGGCCGCGGGCCTCGTCGTCGAAGCCGCGCAGGATCTGCGCACCGCGGTAGAACTGCGTCACCTCGACGCCCAGGCCGTTGAGGATGCAGGCGAATTCACAGGCGATGTAGCCGCCGCCCACGATCAGGATCGACCGCGGCAGGCGCGCCATGTGGAAGATGTCGTCGGACACCATCCCGAGATGCGCGTTGGGCAGGTCGGGGCGCACCGGGTGCCCGCCGGTGGCCACGAGGATGTGCTTGGCGGTCACGCTGCGCCCGTCGGACAGGGCGACCGTGTGGGGGTCGGCGAGCCGCGCGCGCAGGTCGAAGATCTCGACCTTTGAGCCCTGCAGGAGCTTGCGGTACACGCCCTCAAGCCGGTCGAGCTCGGCGTTCAACGTGCCCGAGAAGCGGGCCCAGTCGAAATCGCCCTCGGTCACGTCCCAGCCATAGGCGCGGGCGTCGGCAAAGCCCTCGCGGTAGGCCGAGGCGAACACCATCAGCTTCTTCGGCACGCAGCCCCGGATCACGCAGGTGCCGCCCATGCGGCTGTCCTCGGCCAGCGCCACGCGGGCGCCTGTGGCCGCGGCGACGCGCGCGGCGCGCACGCCGCCCGATCCACCGCCGATCACGAAGAGGTCGTAGTCGAAATCCGCCATGCTGCCCCGGTCGGTCCTGTCCTGTGTCCGGGGGCGAGGTATTTCACGGACGGCGGCCGGGCGCCAGACCGCGCCGTGTCGCGGGCGGCCTATTCGCCGGTTTCGACGAACAGGTTCTCGGTGTCGTTGATGTCGATGCGCTCGTGCTCGACGGTGCCGTTGTTGATGTCGCGCACCTCGACCGTGCCGTCGGCATTGCCGATCACCAGCACGTCGCAGATGTCGAGGAACAGCCCGTTCTCGACCACGCCCGGGATCTGGTTCAGCACCAGGCTCAGCTGGGTGGGGTTGCCGATCCGGCGCAGGTGCAGGTCGAGGATGAAGTTGCCCTCGTCGGTGCGGAACGGGTCGGTGCCGTTGAGCCGCAGGCTGGAATTGCGGCCCATCACGTCGAGGTTCGACAGCATCTCCTCGATCAGCGCCTTGGTGGTCTGCCAGCCGAAGGGGATCACCTCGACCGGGAGGGGGTAGGCGCCCAGCGTGTCGACCTGCTTGGACAGGTCGGCGATCACGATCATCTGATCGGAGGCCGTCGCCACGATCTTTTCCTGCAGGAGCGCGCCGCCGCCGCCCTTGATGAGGTTCAGGTTCGGGTCGTATTCATCCGCGCCGTCGATGGTGAGGTCGAGCCAGCGCACCTCGTCCAGCGTCTTGACCGGGATGCCGACCTCGGCCGCCAGCTTGGCGGTGCGCGTCGAGGTGGCGACGCCGGTGATCTTCATGCCCTCGTCGCGGATCAGCTCGCCCAGGCAGCGCACCATCCAGGCGGCGGTCGAGCCGGTGCCGAGGCCCACGCGCATGCCGTCCTCGACGAATTCCACCGCGCGGCGGGCGGCGACGTACTTGGCCTTGTCGATGGGGGAAAGCTGGGCGGTCATGATGCGGCCTGTCTCCTGTTGCCCCGGGGTCGTCCTGCCCCGTTCATACCGAACCCGGGGGCGCGGTGCGAGACCAAACTGACGCGGACGCCAGCGCGGCGGCCGCCCGGGCCAGCGCGGCGCGGGGCAGGATCAGCAACATGCCCGGCCCGTCGAAGTCCAGCGCGACGCGCGATCCCGTGGTCCGGTTCGAGGTCCCGATGCGGCGGGCGGGGTGGAAGGCGAGGCCGTCGATGGGCCAGGCCAGCCCCTCGGACCGGCCCGTCACCTCGGCCAGCGGGAACAGCGACAGGCGCGTGCCCGCCGGCAGGTCAAGCGCGAGCCGGGGCGGCGCATGGAGCACGAGGTCGGCAGACCCGATCACGATGCAACGCGCCGCGGCGCGGGCGGCAAGCACGTGATAGACGGCCAGCTCGTGGTCGACCCGCGCGCCGGTGAAGCCCGCCGCCAGCACCACGGGGGCGACGATGTGGCGGAGCGCCTTGTCGAAATCGGTGCTCTCCTGCTCGGGCACGGTGTGGATGCGGGCCGCCGGGATCTTCGCGCGCGCGGCGTCCGGCAGGCTGTCCATGTCGCCGTAGACCGCCTCGGGCATGTGGCCGGCCTCCAGCGCCGCGGCGGCGCCGCCATCGGCGGCCACGAGACGGGGCGCCAGCGCCAGCGCGGCGTCGAGATCGCCGGGCCCCAGCGCCCCCCCGCCCAGGAGCGTGACCCCGGTGTCGGACCGGAACAGCGGCGCCGGCCTTGGCACATTGTCGCCCATTTTCAGGATAATCTCCTTTGAAACGCCCAAATGAGGTCCCGTTTGTGGGGAATCACTTTGGGAGACAGAAGGCAACGATTAAGAATCCGGCTTCGTCCGGTCGAGCAGAGCGAAGAGACCCATGAGCGACGCGAACAAGATCCTGACGGTGTCCTACGGCACCTTCTCCTGCACGCTGGAGGGCTTCGACAAGCCGTTCGAGGCGATGAAGGCGATCGCGGAGTACTTCCGGGACCTGGCGGCCGAGGACAGGTACTTCGGCGCCGAGCCGCCGACCCCGGACGCCGAGATGCTGCACCGGATCACCGAGGCCGCGATCCAGCGCCGGGTCGAGGCTCGGATGCTGGAATCGGGGCTCCTGCTGCGGGCCCAGCCGGCCGAGGCGCCCGCCGCCCCTGCCCCTGCGCCGCAGCCCGTGCAGACGCCCGCCGCCGAGGCGCCGGTGGCCCCGCACAGCGCGGGAGACGATTCCCTCGCGGTGCTGGACGACGGGATTGCCGAGGCCGAGGTCGAAGAAGCGCCCGCCGAGGACACCCCGGCGGAGGCGGTTGCCGAGACCGCCGCCGAGGAGGAGGACGTCGCGGATATCGCGGCCGAGGAGGCCATTGAGGACGCCGAGGACGCCGCGGAGGAGGAGGTCGCCGAGACCGCCACCGACGATGCCGACGTCGCCGCCGAGGAGACGGTCGAGGAGATCGCCGCGGAGGCCGCCGACGACACCGCCGTCGAGGAACCCGAGGGCGAGCCGGCGGTCGATGAGGCCGAGGCGGAGACCGGGGACGCCGAGGTCGAGATCGAGGCCGCGGAGATCGCGGAAGAGAGCGAGATCGAAGCCGCCGAGGAAACCGAGGTCGAGACGGCCGAGGACATCGAGGAGATCCAGGACGACGCCGCCGAGATCGCCGAGGAGACCGAGGTCGCCGAGGCGTGGGCCGTCGAGGAGACCATCGAGGTGGTCGAGGTCGCGGAAACCGAAATCGACGCCGATGAGCTCGCCGGGATCGAGGACGAAGGCGCGGACGAGCCCGCCGACGCGGAAGACCGTCGCGGCGGCGAGGACACCCTGGCCGCCATCGCCACCGCGCTCGCCGGCACGGCGCCGACCCCCGAGCCGGCCCCCGTGGACGAGGCCGTCGCCGAGACCATGGACGAGGTCGTCGCCGAGCCCATGGACGAGGCCGTTGCCGAGACCATGGACGAGGACGCCGAGGCTGCCATCTTCGCCGCGCTCGACGAGGACGAGGACGAGATCGACGTCGCGGTCTACAGCGGCCTCGGTGCGCCGCTCGACGGCGTGTCGGTCGCCGAGCGGCTGGCCCGAATCCGCCGGGCCGCCACCGACGACGAGGACATGGAGCCCGCCACCCGCGCGCAGGACGACGACGAGGACGGGGACGAGGACGGGCACGCCGACGAAAACGTGGCCCCGCAGCCCGCCGCCGCGGCCCGGATGCCGATGGCCGAGGCCGACTTCGGCGAGGACGACAACGAACCGACCGACGACGACGACGCGCTGGCGGCGGCCATCGCCGCGGCCACCGCACCCGCGCTCGCCGCGGCGGCGGTCCGGTCCCGCGCCGAGGTGGCGGTCGCCGAGGCCTCCGACGAGGCCGACGAGGTCGCCGAGGTCGCCGAAACCGAAGCCGAGGATGAGGACGACGACGCGCCCGAGGCCGACGCCGACGCCGACGAGGAACTCGACCGGGTCGAGGCCGCGGCCGCCGCGGCGGCCCAGGCGGACACCGATCCGGCTCCGGCCGAGGATGCGGATACGGCGGCGATCGCCGCGGCCCTGCGCGCCGCGACCGAGCCCGAGACGCAGGCCCCGGCCCCGACCCGGGGCTCCGGGCTGGAGGCCGCCGCCGAGCAGGCCGACCGGCTGTTCGACGCCACCGAAAGCCGGCTGTCCCATGCCGAGACGACGCGCCGCCGCGCCAACATCGAGCACCTGAAGGCCGCCGTCGCCGCCCGCAGCGCCGACCGGCAGCTGGCGCCCGAGGGCGCGGCCGACCCCCGCGACGCCACCGCGGACTACCGCGAGGATCTGGCGCAGGTGATGCGCCCGCGCCGGGTGCGCGTCGACGTGACCCGCCGCCGGACCGAGACGCGGCAGGCGCCGCTGGTGCTGGTGTCCGAACAGCGCGTCGACGAGGAGCGCGCGGCGCGCGCCGAGCCCGTCCGCCCGCGCCGCGTCAGCGCCGGCGAGGCCGCCCCCGAGACCGCCGCGGCACCGCTCCGCGTGACCGAAACGGCCGGGGCTGCCGATGCGGCGCCGCGTCGGGTGGGCAACAGCCTTGCGCAGCTGGCCCAGCGGGCCGGCATGATCATGAACCTCGCCCGCGGCGGCAGCGCCGCGCGCGCCCACGAGGCCGAGCCCGAGCCCGCGCCGGCCCCGTCGCCGGTGCGCGTCGCCCCGACCGCCCCGCCCCATGCCGAGGCGGTGCCCGAGGCCGAGATCGCGCTGACCCACAGCGAACGCTTCGCCCTGCGGCTGGAGCGCAGCGACGCGGTCGAGATCGAGGAGGTGGTGGAACTGGCCGCCGCCTATGCCCAGGCCGAGTTCGGGGGCAACACCTTCGACCGGCCCGAGCTGTTCCAGATGATCGCCGAGGCGACCGACAACTCGATCAGCCGCGAGGACATGCTGCAGGCCTTCGGCGGGCTGATGCGGCGCGGCCGGATCACCCGGGTCGCGCGCGGCGCCTTCCGCCTGATGCCGGCCACCGACACCGAATGACGCGCGTTCGTCCCGCGCGCCGGCCCCGCGGTTCCGCCGCGGGGCCTTTTTCCTGTCAGGGGGTCACTCGTCGCGCGGCGCGTCGGGGTCGGCCTGGCCGACGCCCTTGAACACCGCCTTGAGGGGCAGCGCCCAGAGGATGCCCAGGAGCACGTAGATGCCGAACTCCAGCCACAGCGACGGGCGCTCGAACAGGCTCATGATCCACCAGGCCATGCCGATGTAGGCCGGCAGGCCGAACAGAAGGATCAGGAGCGACAGCCGCCGCCGGGTCTTGTAGCTGAGTGCCATGGGCCCCCCGTTGTGGATCAGTCCGCGAAGGGGTCGGTCACGAGGATCGTGTCGTCCCGCTCGGGCGAGGTGGACAGTAGGGCCACCGGGGTCTCGATCAACTCCTCGATCCGGCGGACGTATTTCACCGCCTCGCCGGGCAGGTCGGCCCAGCTGCGCGCGCCCTCGGTCGAGGCGGCCCAGCCCGGCATCTCCTCGTAGATCGGTCGGCAGCGCGCCTGCCGGTCGGCGGCGGTCGGCAGGTAGTCCAGCCGCTCGCCGTCGAGCTCGTAGCCCACGCAGATCTTGAGCGTCTCGAACCCGTCCAGCACGTCGAGCTTGGTCAGCGCGATGCCCTTGACGCCCGAGGTGGCGCAGGTCTGGCGCACGAGGCAGGCGTCGAACCAGCCGCAGCGGCGCTTGCGGCCCGTGGTGGTGCCGAACTCGTGCCCGCGCTGGCCCAGCCGGTCGCCGTCGGCGTCGAGCAGTTCCGTCGGGAACGGCCCCTCGCCCACGCGGGTGGTGTAGGCCTTCACGATGCCGAGCACGTAGTCGATGGCGCCCGGCCCGATGCCCACGCCCGTCGCCGCCTGCCCCGCGATCACGTTGGACGAGGTGACGAAGGGGTAGGTGCCGAAGTCGATGTCGAGCAGCGCGCCCTGCGCGCCCTCGAACAGGATGCGTTTGCCCGCCTTGCGCTTCTCGGTCATCACCTTCCAGACCGGGCCTGCGTATTTCAGGATCTCGGGCGCGATTTCCTTCAGTTTCGCGATCAGCTCGGCGCGGTCGACCGGCGTGATGCCGAGGCCGGCGCGCAGCGCGTTGTGGTGCGTCAGGGCGCGGTCCACCCGCGCCTCCAGCGTGGCGTCGTCGGCCAGGTCCGCGACGCGGACGGACCGGCGGCCGACCTTGTCCTCGTAGGCCGGGCCGATGCCGCGCCCAGTGGTGCCGATTTTGGCGCCGGGGCTGGCGGCCTCCTCGCGGGCGCGGTCGAGCTCGCCGTGGATCGGCAGGATCAGGGGCGTGTTCTCGGCGATCATCAGGGTTTCGGGCGTGATCTCCACCCCCTGCCCGCGGATCGTCTCGATCTCGCGCAGCAGGTGCCACGGGTCGAGCACCACGCCGTTGCCGATCACGCTGAGCTTGCCGCCGCGCACCACGCCCGAGGGCAGCGCGTGCAGCTTGTAGACGGTGCCGTCGATGACGAGCGTGTGGCCCGCGTTGTGGCCGCCCTGGAAGCGCGCGATCACGTCGGCGCGCTCGGACAGCCAGTCGACGATCTTGCCCTTGCCCTCATCGCCCCACTGGGCACCGACGACGACGACGTTAGCCATGGCGGATCCTCCGGTTTGCGGCCCGCGGCGGCTATACCGGGGCCACGGCCCGGTTGAAAGCGGAGTCTCGCGGAACCGGGCGAAACCGCCCCAAGGCTGCGACATGCCGCCGCACCCCTGCCGGAAACTGGCCGGCGGCATGCGTCGGCATACAGTCGTGTGCCGTCAGCAAATTCCATTCAACTGGAACAAATAGCTTGCGCAAACATCACCGACTCGCGCTATGGTTGTGCCTGAAAGGCTTGCGGCGGCATGCCGCATCCCATAAGTAGGCGCAAATCCGAGCCGGCCTCGCCAGGAACTCGCCCATGGAAAATGTCATCCTCGTCGTCCACCTCATCCTCGCGATCTGTCTGATCGGCGTGGTGCTTCTGCAGCGTTCCGAAGGGGGCGGTCTGGGCATGGGCGGCGGCGGCGGCGTGATGACGGGCCGCCAGGCGGCGACCGCGCTGGGCAAGCTGACCTGGGCCTTCGCCATCGCCTTCCTCGCCACCTCGATCACGCTGACGATCCTGGCGGCGCAGAACTCGGCCGGCTCCTCGGTGCTCGACCGGATCGGCACGGGCGCCCCCACCGACGAGGCCCCGGCCACCGACGGCCCGGCCCTGCCGCCCGCCTCGGACCTGCTGCCGCCGATCACGGGCGACTCGCCGGTGCTTCCGCCGCGGGCCGACTGAGCCCGCACCACCCACATATTTTGGGGGTCACCCCCTCCCCGCTCAACATGATGTGGCTGGGCGCCTTGCAGCGCCCGTCCGAATCCGGTTATCTTCAAACCCCGTGATAGAGGGATAGGGACAGGCCCGCGGCCCCCGCGGCACATCCCGGCACGGGAGACCAGGCTGACATGGCACGTTATATCTTCATCACCGGCGGTGTGGTGTCTTCGCTTGGCAAGGGCCTGGCCTCGGCGGCGCTGGGGGCGCTTTTGCAGGCCCGCGGCTTCACCGTGCGGCTGCGCAAGCTCGACCCCTACCTGAACGTGGACCCGGGCACGATGTCGCCCTTCGAGCACGGCGAGGTCTTCGTGACCGACGATGGCGCGGAAACCGACCTGGACCTCGGGCATTACGAGCGCTTCACCGGCGTCGCCGCGCGGATGACGGATTCCGTGTCCTCGGGCCGGATCTATTCCAACGTGCTCGAGAAGGAGCGCCGCGGCGACTACCTCGGCAAGACGATCCAAGTGATTCCGCACGTCACCAACGAGATCAAGGACTTCCTCAAGATCGGCGAGGACGAAGTCGACTTCATGCTGTGCGAGATCGGCGGCACGGTCGGCGACATCGAGGGGCTGCCCTTCTTCGAGGCGATCCGCCAGTTCAGCCAGGACCGGCCGCGCGGCCAGTGCATCTTCATGCACCTGACGCTGCTGCCCTACATCAAGGCGTCGGGCGAGCTGAAGACCAAGCCGACGCAGCATTCGGTCAAGGAGCTGCGCTCGATCGGCATCGCGCCCGACATCCTGGTGTGCCGCTCCGAAGGCCCGATCCCGCAGAAGGAGCGCGAGAAGCTCGCGCTGTTCTGCAACGTGCGCCCCGACGCGGTGATCGCCGCGCAGGACCTGTCGTCGATCTACGAGGCGCCGCTCGCCTACCACCGCGAGGGGCTGGACCAGGCGGTGCTCGACGCCTTCCAGATCAGCCCGGCGCCCCGCCCCGACCTCAGCCGCTGGGAGGACGTGGCCGACCGGATCGCCAACCCCGAGGGCGAGGTGCGGGTGGCGGTCGTGGGCAAGTACACGCAGCTGGAGGACGCCTACAAATCCATCGCCGAGGCGCTGACCCATGGCGGCATCGCCAACCGGGTGAAGGTCAAGGCCGAGTGGATCGACGCCGAGATCTTCGAGCGCGAGGACCCGGCGCCCTACCTCGAGGAATTCGACGCCATCCTCGTGCCCGGCGGCTTCGGCGAGCGCGGGACCGAGGGCAAGATCAAGGCGGCCGAGTTCGCGCGCACCCGCGCGGTGCCCTATCTCGGCATCTGTCTCGGCATGCAGATGGCGGTGATCGAGGCGGCCCGGAACCTGGCCGAGCTGTCCGACGCGGGATCCGAGGAATTCGACCATGAGGCGGGGAAAAAGCGTTTCACGCCCGTGGTTTACCACCTCAAGGAATGGGTGCAGGGCAACGCCAAGGTGACGCGCAAGAAGACCGACGCCAAGGGCGGCACCATGCGCCTTGGCGCCTATGACGCGGTGCTGAAGCAGGGGTCGAAGGTGGCCGGGATCTACGGGTCGCTGACCATCGAGGAACGCCACCGCCACCGCTACGAGGTCGACATCAAGTACCGCGAGGCGCTGGAGGCCAAGGGGCTGTGCTTCTCCGGCATGTCGCCCGACGGCCGCCTGCCCGAGATCGTCGAGGTCGAGGACCACCCGTGGTTCATCGGGGTGCAGTTCCACCCCGAGCTGAAATCCAAGCCCTTCGCGCCGCACCCGCTGTTCCGCGACTTCGTGCGCGCGGCCAAGGACAATTCCCGGCTGGTCTGACGCGTCAGAGCGGGCAGGCGTCGAGCACCGGGACGATCGCGGGCCGCGCCCCGGCCAGCGGCACTGTGACGATCTCGGCGCCGTTCACGTCCGTCACCCGCGCCGTTTCCCCCGCCCGCAGCCCGGCAAAGATCGCGCGCGCCATGGGCACGGGGCCCACGTCCATCAGGCAGACGCCATCGCGGCAGACGGCCCCGGAGGCCCAGGTCTCGTCGTCGATGCTCAGCAGGAATACCGTGTCGGCCTCGGGCGGCGCGTGGCCTTCGAGGGTGAGGTCGATGAAGGGCGCCGCGCAGGTCACGGCCAGGAAGGGCCCCACGGGGTCGGCGGGCTGGGCCCGTTGCGTCGCGGGGTCGTACGTCCAGTCGGCCAGCGCCGGGCCGGCGGCAAGCATCAGTGCAACGGCGGCGCGGATCAGACCGGGCATTCCGCCAGCACCCGCCCGATGGCGTCGCGCGACCCGGCCAGCGGGACGCGGCCGATGTAGGCCCCCTGCGTGTAGGAGATCACCGCCTCGCGGCCGGATTGCAGCGTCTCCATCACGTCGGCGATCATCGGGAAACTCATCAGGTTCAGCGGGCAGACCCCGGCCTCGCAGCGCGCCTCGAGGCGGTATTCGGTCGTGCCGATCACGATGTCGACCGAGACCCACTCGGTCGTCGGCCAGATCTCCTCGACGTTGAGGCCGGGCACGCCGGTCGATCCGCACTCGACGGCCAGCATCACGCCGCCCTCCCCCGTCGCCTGCGCACGGGCGGCGGACGGGATGTGGACCCACTCGGCCAGGGCCGGGGCGGGCGCGGCAAGCAGGGCCAGGGCAAGGACGGTGCGGCGGAGCATGGCGGAACCCTCGAAGCGTGCGGTTGCGGCGATCTGGCATCGCGCGGGCCCGCCCCGCCATCCCCCGTTTCGGGGGGTCAGGCGGCGGCGCGGACCTCGTCGCGGATGATCTCGGCGATCAGGCGGGCGTTGGCCTCGGAGAAGGTGAGCGGCAGGCGCATGTCGATGAGGCCGGCGAGGATCGCGTCGGTCCTGGGCAGGCGCTGGGGCGGGGCGTAGCGCCAGCTGTCGTAGCGCGATGTGAAGGCGACGGGTTCCTCGGCGCCGAACCATTTCAGCTCCACCCCCCGCCGGGCGCAGCCGGCGACCAGCGCGCGCACCCGGTCGGGCGCCCAGCCGGGCAGCAGCACCTGGATCGAGGAACCGACGATGGTTTCCTGCGGCGGGCGCTCGATCACCTTGAGGCCGGGGGTGTTGCGCAGCCCCTCCTCGACCGTGCGGTAGAGCGCGTTCCAGCGGGCGATCTGGGCAGGCAGGTCGGCCAGCTGCGGGCGCAGGATCGCGGCGCGCAGATGGTCCATCCGGCCCGAGACGTTGGGGGTGACGTACTTTACGTTTTCGTACCTATCCACAGATGGACCCACAGAGTGCCGGCCGTATAGCATGTAGGATCCTGACAACATGATGGCCCGCGCCATCACGTCGGCGTCGTCCGAGACCAGCAGTCCGCCCTCGCCCGAGTTCATGTGCTTGTAGGTCTGGGTCGAGTAGCAGCCGATGATCCCGTGCCGCCCGGACGGCACGCCCTTCCACGCCGCGCCCATGGTGTGGGCGCAATCCTCGACCACCTGCAGGCCATGGGCGGCGGCGACCTGCACCAGCCGTTCCATGTCGCAGATGTGCCCGCGCATGTGGCTGAGGAGCAGCACCTTCGCGCCCGAGGATGCGGCCTTCACCGCGAGGTCATCGAGGTCGATGGTCAGGCTCTCGGTCGTCTCGACGAAGACCGGCTCGGCGCCCACGGAGGCGATCGCGCCCGGCACCGGGGCCAGCGTGAAGCCGTTCGACAGCACCCGGTCCCCCGGCCCGACGCCCAGCGCCCTGAGCGCGCAGCCCATGGCGTAGCCGCCCGAGGCGACGGCCAGCGCGTACCGCGCGCCGGTATAGGCGGCGAATTCGCGTTCGAGGGCGGACACCTCGCCCTCCTCGCCCGGCAGAAGGTTGTAACGGTGCAGCCGGCCCGAGCGCATGACCCGCACGGCCGCCTCGATCGCGGCCTCGGGGATCGGCTCCTGCTGGGTGAACTTGCCGGTGAATACGGGTTTTTCCATGGGGCGGAGAATTGGCCGCCCTGCCCCGCACGTCAATGCCCCGTCAGGGAATGAGCCGGTCGATGATGGCGTCCAGCCCGTCGTAATGGTCGATCAGCGCCTCCGGCGCCAGCTCGGCCACCGCGCGGCCGGTGGGCCCGAAGGTGACGAGCGCGCAGGGCCGCCCGGCGGCGCGCGCGGTGTCGCGGTCGGTGATCGTGTCGCCGATCAGGATCGACCGGTCGAGCGCGCCGCCCGACCGCGCCACCGCCTCGCGGAAGGGCGCGGGGTCGGGCTTGCGCACCGGCAGCGTGTCGGCGCCGATCAGCGCGGCGAAATCGTCGCGCACCCCCATGCGGCGCAGCAGGGTCTCGGCCAGCCCCTCGGGCTTGTTGGTGCAGATGCCCACCGCGATGCCGTTGGATTTCAGGCGGGCCACCGCCGCCATCGCGCCGGGATAGAGGGTGGTGTGCCGGTCGATGGCCTCGCCATAGGCCGCCAGCAGCACCGGGTAGCCCGCCTCGACCAGCGCCTCGGCGTCGTCGACCCCCAGCCGCCCCGCCGCCAGCCGCAGCATCGCCCGCCCGCCCCGGAAGGCGGTCGCATCGTCGGCCCCCATCGCCAGTTGCGGGGCGTGCCCCAGCACCCCCAGCGCCGCGTTGCAGGCGGCGATCAGGTCGCCCGCCGTATCGGCCAGCGTTCCGTCGAGGTCGAAGATCACGCAGCGCATCGGCGTCCTTTCGGCGGGTTTCCGCCCGGCCATGTAACAGGGCGTTGGGCAAAGTGAAGCCGGCGCGGCTTGCGCCACGGCCCGCCTGGGGTAAAACGGCCACAACTCGAGGAAGGCAGGCAGACCCATGTCCGACACAGGCAGCCCCCGCCCCGTCGCGCTGATCGTGCTGGCGGCGGGCCAAGGCACGCGGATGAACTCCGACCTGCCGAAACCGCTCCACAAGCTGGGCGGCGTGCCCCTGATCGCCCACGCGCTGGCCGCCGGCGCGGCGCTGGAGCCGTCGCGCGTCGTGGTGGTGACGGGCCACGGCGCCGAGGAGGTCGAGGCGGCGGTGGCCGACCTCGCGCCCTTCGCCACCTGCGTCCGGCAAGAGGTGCAGCAGGGCACCGGCCACGCGGTGCTGCAGGCCGCCCCGGCGCTGGAGGGGTTCGAGGGCGACGCCATCGTCCTCTACGCCGACACGCCCTTCGTCAGCGCGGACACGCTCGAGGCGATGCGCGCGGCACGCGCGGCCCACGACATCGTGGTGCTGGGCTTCGAGGCCGCCGATCCGGGCCGCTACGGCCGGCTGATCCGCGAGGGCGACCGCCTCCTGCGCATCGTCGAGGCCAAGGACGCGACGCCCGAGGAACTGGCCGTCACCACCTGCAACTCGGGGCTCATGGCGGCCGATGCCGCGACGCTCCTGCGGCTGCTCGGGCAGGTCGGCAACGCCAACGCGGCGGGCGAATACTACCTGACCGACGTGCCCGCGCTGGCCATCGCCGAGGGCCTCAGCGCCACCGCCATCCTCTGCCCCGAGGCCGAGACGCTCGGCATCAACTCCCGCGCCGAGCTTGCCGCGGCCGAGCGCGCCTTTCAGGCCGCGAAACGCGCCGAGATGGTGGAAACCGGCGTCGCCATGGCCGCGCCCGAGACGGTGATCTTCGCCCTCGACACCTTTGTCGGCCGCGACGCCGAGGTGGAGCCCTACGTCGTCTTCGGCCCCGGCGTCACGGTGGAATCGGGCGCGCGCATCCGCGCCTTCAGCCACCTCGAGGCCTGCCATGTCGGCGCGGGCGCCATCGTCGGGCCCTACACCCGTCTGCGCCCCGGCGCCGAGATCGGCAACCGCGCCCATGTGGGCAACTTCTGCGAGGTGAAGGAATCGCTGATCGGCGAGGGCGCCAAGGTCAACCACCTCAGCTACATCGGCGACGCCGAGATCGGCGAGGGCACCAACATCGGCGCGGCCACCGTCACCTGCAACTACGACGGGGTGATGAAGCACCGCACGGTGGTGGGCCGCAACGCCTTCATCGGGTCGGACACGATGCTGGTCGCGCCGGTCACGGTGGGCGACCGGGCGATGACGGCCTCGGGCTCGGTCATCACGCAGGACGTGCCCGCCGGCGCGCTGGCGCTGGGGCGGGCGAAACAGGTCAACAAGCTTGGTCTGGCGGAAAAGCTGATGGATCGGCTCCGCGCGATCAAGGCGTCGAGGAAAGGGTAGGCCATGTGCGGCATCGTCGGCGTGCTGGGGAACCACGAGGTCGCCCCGCTGATCCTCGAGGCGCTGAAGCGGCTGGAATACCGCGGCTATGACAGCGCGGGCATCGCCACGCTGCAGGAGGGGCATCTCGACCGCCGCCGCGCGGTGGGCAAGCTCGTCAACCTGTCCGACCGGCTGGTGCACGACCCCCTGCCGGGCAAGGCCGGCATCGGCCACACCCGCTGGGCCACCCACGGCGCGCCGACCGAGGCCAACGCCCACCCGCATCGCGCCGGCCGCGTCGCCGTGGTGCACAACGGCATCATCGAGAATTTCCGCGACCTGCGCGCCCGCCTGTCCGACCGCCCCTTCGAGAGCGAGACCGACACCGAGACCGTGGCGCGGCTCTGCGAGCGCCACATGGCCGACGGCCTGCCCCCGCGCGAGGCGGCCGCCGCCACGGTGCGGGAGCTGGAGGGCGCCTTTGCGCTGGCCTTCCTGTTCGAGGGCGAGGAGGACCTGCTCGTCGCCGCCCGGCGCGGGTCACCGCTGGCCATCGGGCATGGCGAGGGCGAGATGTTCGTGGGCTCGGACGCCATCGCGCTGGCGCCGATGACGCACCGCATCACCTACCTCGAGGAAGGCGACATCGCCTACGTCACCCGCGCGGGCGTCGAGATCTTCGACGCCGAGGGCCGCCGCGCCAACCGCGAGATGCGGACGATCTCGGGCCAGTCGGTCGCCGTCGACAAGGCCGGCCACCGGCATTTCATGCTCAAGGAGATCTACGAGCAGCCGACCGTCCTGTCCGACTGCCTGCGCCACTATTCCGACGGCACCGCGGTGACGATCCGCGAGGGGGAGCTGGATTTCGCGCAGACCGACCGGCTGATCCTCGTCGCCTGCGGCACGGCCCATTACGCCTGCCTCGTGGCGAAATACTGGTTCGAGCAGCTGGCGGGCCTGCCCTGCGACGTCGATATCGCGTCCGAGTTCCGCTACCGCGAGCCGCCGGTGTCGGACCGCGCCACCGCGCTCTTCGTCAGCCAGTCGGGCGAGACAGCCGACACGCTGGCCGCCCTGCGCTACGCCCGCGACAAGGCCGCCCGGATCGTGTCGGTGGTGAACGTGCCCGAAAGCTCCATCGCGCGGGACTCCGACCTCGCCCTGCCGATCCTCGCCGGTGTCGAGGTCGGCGTCGCCTCGACCAAGGCCTTCATGAACCAGCTGGGCGCGCTGGCCCATCTCGCCATCCTCGCCGCCCGCCAGCGCGGCCGGATCGACTCCGCCCGCGAGGCGGAGTTGCTGGGCACGCTCCGCAGCCTGCCGGGCCTCATCAACCAGGCGCTGGCGCTCGAACCCCAGATCGAGGCGCAGACCCGGCGGCTGGCCGAGGCGCAGTCGGTCCTGTTCCTCGGCCGCGGCGCGATGTTCCCGATGGCGCTGGAGGGCGCGCTGAAGCTCAAGGAAATCAGCTACATCCACGCCGAGGGCTATGCGAGTGGAGAGCTGAAACACGGCCCCATCGCGCTGGTGGACAAGTCGGTGCCGGTGGTCGTCCTCGCCCCCCGCGACGGGCTGTTCGACAAGACCGTGTCGAACATGCAGGAGGTGATGGCGCGCGAGGGCCGCGTCTGGCTGGTGACCGATGCCGAGGGCGGGCGCCTCGCGGGCGACGGCGTCTGGCACAGGCTGGTGATGCCCACGGTCGACCCGGTCTTCGCCCCCATGCTCTACGCGGTGCCGGCGCAGCTGATCGCCTACCACACGGCCCTGCACAAGGGCACCGACGTCGACCAGCCGCGCAACCTCGCCAAATCGGTGACGGTGGAATGACCCGGCTGGGGCCGCCCGAGCTGACGCTGCGGGGCCGGCACGTCACGCTCCTGCCCCTGTCGCCCGACCACGCCCCGGCGCTGTCCGCGGCGAGCGCCGAAGGCGGGCTGCATGACCTGTGGTACACCTCCGTCCCATCGCCGCAGGGGATGGCGGCCGAGATCGACCGCCGCCTCGGCCTGCGCGAGGCGGGCTCCATGATCCCCTTCACCACCTGCGACGCCACCGGCCGGCCCGTGGGCATGACCAGCTTCATGCACATCGACCACGCCGGCCCCCGGGTCGAGATCGGCTCCACCTGGATCGCCCCCTCGGCCCAGCGCGGGCCCGTGAACACCGAGGCCAAGCGCCTGATGCTCGGCCACGCCTTCGAGGTGTGGCAATGCCTCGCGGTCGAGTTCCGCACCCACCGCCTCAACGCCCAGTCCCGCCGCGCGATCGAACGGCTGGGCGCGCAGCTCGACGGCATCCTGCGGGCGCACATGCGCCTGCCGAACGGCACGATCCGCGACACGGCGGTCTATTCCGTGACCGCCGGCGACTGGCCCACCGTGCGGGCGCACCTCGACTGGCAACTGGCGCGGCCCCGATGACGCCCGAGGACGCCATCGCCGCCCTGCGGGCCCAGGCCGACCCGGCCCGCGCGGCCGAAATGGCCGCCTACCACAAGCAGACGCGCGAGGTGCTGGGCCTGTCCAACGCGCTCACCGGCGAGATGGCCGAGGGCTGGCGCAAGGCGCTGGACCAGCCGGCGCTGGTGGCGCTGGCGCAGGGTCTCTGGGCCAGCGACATCTTCGAGGCGCGGATCGTCGCCGGAAAGCTGTTCCTGCAGGCCCGGATGCGCCCCGACGACGCCGCGGCCTGGGCCTGCCTCGCGGGCTTCGTGCCGGAGTTCGACAGCTGGGCCATCGCCGACGCCGTGGCGCAGTCGGGGCAGAAACGGATGGTGCAGGTCCCCGCCCGGCTCGACGAGGTCGAGGGCTGGGTGACCTCCGACCACATGTGGACCCGCCGCGCGGCGCTGGTCTTCACCCTGCCCTTCACGAAATCCCGCCACCCGAACCCGACCGAGGCCGCCGCGCGGACCCGCATCCTCGGCTGGTGCGCGACGCTGGCCCCCGACCGCGACTGGTTCATCCAGAAGGCCATTGCCTGGTGGCTGCGCGACCTGTCCAAACGCGACCCCGCGACGGTCGCCGCCTGGCTCGCCGCGCATGGCGAAACCCTGAAGCCCTTCGCGCGCAAGGAAGCCGCCAAATACCTCCCCGCCTGACCCCCCGTTAAGGTTAACGCGCCCCCGCCCCCCTCATCTTTGCTTCAGAAATACTCCGGGGGTCGCCATTGGCGCGCCATTGGTCCGAGCGACAATGGCGACGGGCAGAGCCCCCGGGGCTGCTCACCCCACGCGACGTCAGACGACCGGCACCCCACCCCGCATCACCGTCAGGAACCAGTCGGTATCGATGTTCCCGCCGCACAGGATCACCCCCACCTTCCGCCCCGCCATGCGCTCCCGCTCCTGCATCAGGGCCGCCAGCGGCGCCGCCCCCGCCCCCTCATCTTTGCTTCAGAAATACTCCGGGGTCCGGGGCAGCGCCCCGGGTATTTCCATCCCGCGCGACGTCCGGCAGGCGCGCTTAGACCACCGGAACCCCACCCCGCATCACCGTCAGGAACCAGTCGGTATCGATGTTCCCGCCGCACAGGATTACCCCCACCTTCCGCCCCGCCATCCGCTCCCGCTCCTGCATCATGGCCGCCAGCGGCGCCGCCCCCGCCCCCTCGGCGACATTGTGGGTGTCGGTGAAATAGGCCCGGATCGCCCCGGCCACCTCGGCGTCCGACACTTTCACGATCCGCGCCGCCCCCGGCCCGTAGATGTCGAGCGCCGCGGGCACCGGCACCCGCACCGCCATGCCGTCGGCGAAGGTGCGCGCGCTGTCGGTCGGCACCGGCCGCCCCGCCTCGACCGACAGCTTGGCGGTGGCCGCGTTCTCGCTCACCACCCCCACGATCTCGGTCTTCAGCCCCAGCGCGTCGCGGGCGAGGATCGTGCCGCAGATGCCCGAGCCGCAGCCGATCGGCACGTAGACCGTGTCGAGGTCGGGCACCGCGGTGAACAGCTCCAACCCGTAGGTCGCCACGCCCCGCACCAGCTCCGGGTGAAAGGGCGGCACGACGACAAGCCCCTCGGCGTCGGCCACGCGGTAGGCCTCCTCCCGCGCGGCATCGAAGTCGTCGCCGAACTCGATCAGCTCCGCCCCGAAGGCCCGCATCGCGGCGTTCTTCTCGACCGAGTTGCCGCGCGGCACGTAGACCCTGGCCACCAGCCCCGCGGCGCGGGCCTGCCGCGCCTGCCCCTGCCCGTGGTTGCCGCGGGTCGCGGTGCAGATGCCGCGCGCGTCGGGGTGGGCGCGCCGCACCCAGTCGATGAAGGTGATCGCGCCGCGCAGCTTGAAGGATCCCGTGGGGGTGTGGTTCTCGTGCTTGACCCAGACCTGCGCCCCGGTCCGTTCCGCCAGCAGCGGCCAGGCGATCTGCGGCGTCGGCGCCATGTGGCGGGTCACCAGCGCATGGGCGGCGCGAAGCTCGTCTTGGGTGAAGCGCATCGGCGGGTCCTCCTGTCGCGGGGCAGCGTGGCGCGGGGGGGCGCGGCTTGCAATCCCCGGGCCGCGGGCTACCCCTTGGGACCGCAACAGGAAGGGACCGGCCATGCATGTTCTGATCACGGGCGCCAACCGCGGCATCGGCGCGGAGCTTGCCGCCGCCTACCGGGCGCGGGGCGCCGAGGTCACCGCGACGGCGCGCGACGCGGCGGGCTGCCTCGCGCTCGACGTGACCGACCCGGTGTCGGTCAAGGTGCTGGCCGACAAGATGGGCGACCGGGCCGTCGACCTCCTGATCTGCAACGCGGGCGTCTACCTCGACAAGGGGCAGAGCCTTGAGGACGGCTTCGCGCCCGAGCTCTGGGCGGCGACCTTCGCGGTGAACGTGACGGGCGTGTTCCTGACGGTGCAGGCGCTGTTGCCGAACCTCGCGCGATCCGCGGCACCGAAGATCGCCATCGTGGCGAGCCAGATGGGGTCGTCCACCCGCAACACCGGGGGCAGCTACATCTACCGGGCATCCAAGGCGGCGGCGATCAACCTCGGCCGGAATCTTGCGACCGACCTCGCCCCGCGGGGGATCGCGGTGGGGATCTACCACCCGGGCTGGGTGCGCACCGACATGGGCGGGACCGGCGCCGATATCGGCACCGACGAGGCCGTGGCGGGGCTGGTGGAGCGCTTCGCGGCGCTGGCGGTGGCGACGACCGGGTGTTTCGAGACCTGGGACGGGCGGGCGCACGCGTTCTGAGGGGTTTCGCCGCCTGCGGGCGGCGACCGGGTGGCGGGCCGAGGCCCGCCCTACGGGGGCGCCGGTTGGACGGGGGTGGCGGGCCGAGGCCCGCCCTACGGCGTCTGGCAGGCGTGGGGCGGGGTGGAGGCGGTGCTCCCGAAGGGCGTATTTGGGGAAAGATGAAGGGGATGGGTCGCGCAGGGCGCGGCAACCGCACCCTTGCGGGGCGGGGCGGCGCGCCGTATGACGCGCGGCGTCTGGCAAGGGGACGTCCATGCCCATTCTGGTGATGAAATTCGGCGGCACCTCGGTCGCCACGCTCGACCGCATCCGCCGCGCCGCCAAGCGCGTGGGCCGCGAGGTCGCGAACGGCTACGACGTGATCGTCATCGTCTCGGCCATGGCCGGCGAGACCAACAAGCTGGTGGGCTTCGTCGAGGAGACCTCGCCGCTCTACGACGCGCGCGAGTATGACGCCGTGGTGTCCTCGGGCGAGAACGTGACCGCGGGGCTGATGGCCCTGACGCTGCAGGAGATGGACGTGCCGGCCCGCAGCTGGCAGGGCTGGCAGGTGCCGCTGATCACCACGTCCGCCCATGCCGCGGCGCGGATCGAGGAGATCCCGACCGCCAACATCCTGAAGAAGTTCGAGGAAGGCATGAAGGTCGCGGTGATCGCGGGCTTCCAGGGGATCAGCCGCGAGGGCCGGATCACCACGCTGGGGCGCGGCGGCAGCGACACCAGCGCCGTCGCCTTCGCCGCCGCCTTCGGGGCCGAGCGCTGCGACATCTACACCGACGTGGACGGGGTCTACACCACCGACCCGCGGATCACGTCCAAGGCGCGCAAGCTCGACCGGATCGCCTTCGAGGAGATGCTGGAGCTGGCGAGCCTCGGGGCCAAGGTGCTGCAGACCCGGTCGGTCGAGCTGGCCATGCGCTACAACGTGAAGCTCCGGGTTCTGTCGAGCTTCGAGGAAATGTCGGATGAGGCAGGCACGCTCGTCTGTGCCGAGGAGGATATCGTGGAAAGCAACGTGGTGGCCGGTGTGGCCTATTCCCGCGACGAGGCCAAGCTGACCCTGACCCAGGTGGCCGACCGCCCCGGCATCGCCGCCGCGATCTTCGGGCCGCTGGCCGAGGCCGGCGTGAACGTCGACATGATCGTGCAGAACATCTCGGAGGGCGGCACCACCGACATGACCTTCTCCTGCCCGGTGAACGAGGTGAAGCGGGCGGAAAAGGCGATGGCCGACGCCAAGGCCGCCGGGCTGGTCGATTTCGGCCGGCTGGTCGCCGACACCGATGTCTGCAAGGTGTCGATCGTCGGCATCGGGATGCGCAGCCACGCGGGCGTCGCCGCCAAGATGTTCCAGACCCTGCGCGACGAGGGCATCAACATCAAGGTCATCACCACCTCCGAGATCAAGGTCTCGGTGCTGGTGGACCGCAAGTACCTTGAACTGGCCGTGCAGGCGCTGCACGACGCCTTCGGGCTGGACCGCGCGGCCTGACGCCCCACCCCCGCGCCGGGCGCGCGGGGACACATGCACCATGTGCAATGCTGCATTGCAGCATCGGGCCTAACCAGGCCCGGCGCATCGGATTATCTGAGGGGTCGACAGGACAACACACGCGTCTCGCGGAGGTTCCCATGACGACCCAGACCCTTCCCCTTTCCGCCATCCCCAGCCGGGGCACCGCGCCGGTCGCGGCCTTCTTCCGGGCGCTGGCCCGGGCCGTCGCGCTCGGCAGCAACGCCCAGGCGCGCTTTGACCGCGTGCAGCGGCTGCAGGCCCTGAGCGACGACGAGCTGGCCCGCATCGGCCTCAAGCGCGACGACATCGTGCGCCACGTCTTCGCCGACGCCTTCGACGCCTGAGCGCCGCCCGGCCGGGTGCGGCATGGACGCCCCCGGCCTTTCCCGTCGTGGCGTAATCCCGCCATGCCCGTTGCGCCGCGCCCCCGCGGCACGTTATCCCTGATCCCCGGGACGGCGGCCGCCGCAGGACGCGTCCGCGGGCGAGGGTGATGGCACAGGGTACGGAAACAGAGAGCAGAAAGCTCCTCAGCCGCCTGCAGGCGGTGATGGCCGACGCGAGCGCCGGGCAGGAGCGGCTCGACCGGATCACCCATCTGATCGCGGATTCGATGGGCACCGAGGTGTGCTCGATCTACCTGCTGCGCGATGCCGACACGCTGGAGCTGTGCGCCACCCAGGGCCTCGCGCCCGAGGCGGTCCACGTCACCCGGATGCGGATCGGCGAGGGCCTCGTGGGCCGCGTCGCGCGCTCGGCCCAGCCGATCAACACCGCCAATGCGCCCGCCGAGCGCGGCTTCCGCTACATGCCCGAGACGGGCGAGGAGCGCTATTCCAGCTTCCTCGGCGTGCCGGTCCAGCGGCTCGGCGAGCGGCTGGGCGTGCTGGTGGTCCAGTCCAAGGAGGCGCGCGAGTTCTCGGACGACGAGATCTACGCGCTCGAAGTCGTGGCCATGGTGCTGGCCGAGATGACCGAGCTGGGCGCCTTCATCGGCGAGGGCGCGGCGCTGGCCGAACGCCACAAGAGCCAGGTGATGATCCGCGGCACCTGCGCGCAGGAGGGCACGGCCATGGGCCATGTCTGGCTGCACGAGCCGCGCGTGGTGGTGACGCGGCCCGTGGCCGACGACCCCGAGGCCGAGCTCAAGCGCCTGCACGCGGCGGTGGACCAGCTGCGCCTCGACATCGACGACATGCTGACCCGCGCGCCGACCGGCGACGCCGAGCAGCGGGAGGTGCTGGAGGCCTACCGCATGTTCGCCCATTCCCGCGGCTGGATGCGCCGGATGGAGGAGGACATCGCCCGCGGCCTCAGCGCCGAGGCCGCGGTGGAAAAGGAGCAGTCGACCGCGCGCGCGCGGCTGGAAACCGTGCCCGACGCCTACCTGCGCGACCGGCTGCACGACCTCGACGACCTGTCGAACCGGCTGCTGCGGCGGCTGACGGGACAGGGCAAGGACACCGGCGCCGAGCTGCCCGCCGACCCGGTGCTGGTCGCGCGCAACATCGGGCCGGCCGAGCTCCTGGATTACGGGCGGCGGCTGAAGGGGGTGATCCTCGAGGAAGGCTCGGTCGGCAGCCATGCCGCCATCGTGGCCCGCGCGCTGGCGATCCCGCTGGTGATCCATGCCCGGCAGATCACCACCGAGGCGCTGAACGGCGACCTCGTTCTGGTCGACGGCGACCAGGGCATCGTGCACCTGCGCCCCGAGGACGCCGTCGCCTCGGCCTTCCGCGACAAGCTGGCCATGCAGGCCGAGGCGCAGGAGCGCTACGCCTCGATCCGCGACAAGCCGGCCGAGGCGCTGTGCGGCACGGTGGTGTCGCTGCAGATGAACGCGGGGCTGATGGCCGACCTGCCGTCGCTGCCCTCGTCGGGCGCCGAGGGGGTGGGCCTGTTCCGCACCGAGCTGCAGTTCCTGACCCGCAACAAGGTGCCGCGGCGGGGCGAGCTGGCCGCGCTCTACGCCCGCGTCATGGACGCCGCCGGCGGCAAGCGGGTGGTGTTCCGCACCCTCGACATCGGCTCGGACAAGGTGCTGCCCTACATGAAGCCGACCGAGGAGCCGAACCCGGCGCTCGGCTGGCGGGCGATCCGGGTGGGGCTGGACAAGCCCGGCGTGATGCGGATGCAGCTGCAGGCGCTGATCCGGGCCGCCAACGGCCGGGCGCTGACGGTGATGTTCCCCTTCGTCGCCCAGCTGGAGGAATACACCCAGGCGCGCGACCACCTGCTGCGCGAGATGGACCGCGAGGCGGCGCTGGGCCACACCCTGCCCGAGAAGCTGGAGATCGGCGCGATGCTCGAGACGCCGAGCCTTGCCTTCGCGCCGCGGCGGTTCTTCGAGGACTGCGACTTCATCTCGATCGGGGGCAACGACCTCAAGCAGTTCTTCTTCGCCGCCGACCGCGAGAACGAGCGGGTGCGGCGGCGCTACGACACGCTGAACGTCAGCTTCCTGACGTTCCTCGAACAGATCGTGCACCGCTGCGGCGACACCGACACGCCGCTCAGCTTCTGCGGCGAGGACGCGGGGCGGCCGGTCGAGGCGGTGTGCTTCGCGGCCATCGGCCTGCGCACCCTGTCGATGCGCCCGGCCTCGATCGGGCCGGTCAAGTCGCTGCTGCGGCGGGTCGACCTGCGCGAGGCCCGCGCCGTCATCAACGAGGCGCGCGCCAGCGGCGCGCAGTCGGTCCGCCCCGCCGTGATGGAGTGGCTCAAGCGGCAGGGCTGAGGCCCCTTGCGCCCACCCCTGCGGCGGCGCAATCATCGGCACGGCCAACGGATGCAAGGGGGACGGCCCCGGCGGCGTGGCCCGCCCGACGTGCCCGATGCTGACACCCAAGCTGTTGACCACGCTGCCCCAGAGCACGCCGAACAGCGTGCTGGCCGATCTGGTCGCGGGCATCACCGTGGCCATGGTCGCCCTGCCCCTCAGCCTCGCCATCGCCATCGCCTCGGGCGCGCCGCCCGCGACGGGGCTGGTGACGGCCATCGTGGCGGGGTTCCTGATCTCGGCGCTGGGGGGCAGCCGGGTGCAGATCGGCGGGCCGACGGGGGCCTTCATCGTCGTGGTCCACGCGGTGATCGCCGAGCACGGGCTGGACGGGCTGATCCTGGCCACCCTGATGGCGGGCGTCATCCTCGTCGCGGCGGGGCTGATGCGGGCGGGCAGCCTGATCCGGCTGGTGCCTGAGCCGGTCATCAACGGCTTCACCATCGGCATTGCGGCGATCATCGCGCTCAGCCAGCTGCCCGACGCGGTGGGCATCACCCTGCCCGCCGGCACGCCGGCCGAGGCACTGGAGCGCCTGCCCGCGATCTGGGCCGCGCGCGGCACGCTGGATTGGGCCAGCCTTGCCGTGGGCGTCGGCACCGTCGTCGCCATCGTGGCGCTGCGCCGCGCCTTTCCGCGCTTTCCCGGCCTGATCGTGGCGGTGGCCGGGGCCTCGGCGGCGGTGGCGCTGCTGGCGCTGCCGGTCGACACGCTCGGTGCCCGCTTCGGCGCCCTGCCCGCGACGCTGCCCCGGCCCGCGATCCCCGAGATGAGCGTCGCGCGGCTGGTGGAGCTGCTGCCCTCGGCCCTCATCATCGCGTTCCTTGCGGGGGTCGAGTCGCTCCTGTCCGCCATGGTGGCCGACCGCATGGTGGCCGGGCAGCACCGGCCCAGCGCCGAGATCCTGGCGCAGGGCGTGGCGAACATCGGCTCGGCGCTGATGGGCGGCCTGCCCGCCACGGGGGCCATCGCGCGCACGGCGACCAACGTGCGCGCCGGGGGGCGCACGCCGCTGGCCGGCATCTTCCACGCGCTGACGATCCTCGTCGTGATGTGGGCCGCGGCGCCGCTGGCGGGGTATCTGGCGATGCCGGCGCTGGCGGGGCTCCTGCTGGTGACCGCCTGGAACATGTCCGAGCCGCAGCACTGGCGCGGCTACGCGACGGCGGGGCGGGTGTCGGACCGGGTGCTCCTGGGGCTGACGCTGGTCCTGACGGTCTTCGCCGACCTGACGGTGGCGATCGGGGTCGGCGTGGCGCTGGGGCTAGCGCTGCGGCTCCGGCGGCGGGATGTGCCGCCGGCGGAGTGGACGCCTCCGGACCGGTGACGGGCGCGCCGGTCCACGCACGCTGGACGCGGGCCGCGGGCCGGGGGTAAACCCGGCGGCGGGCAAGCGGGAGGGCGCGATGGAGCTGCGGGATTTCGGCGGTTGGGACGTGGTGATCGTGGGCGCGGGCTCGGCGGGCTGCGTGCTGGCGAACCGGCTGTCGGCGGACCCGTCGCTCAAGGTGCTGCTGCTGGAGGCCGGGGGCAGCGACAACCGCCTCTGGGTGCATGTGCCGGTGGGCTACCTCTACGCGATGGGCGACCCCTCGCTCGACTGGTGCCTCAAGACCGAGGCCGAGCCGGGGCTGAACGGCCGCGCCCTGAACTACCCCCGCGGCAAGGTGCTGGGCGGCTGCTCCTCCATCAACGGCATGATCTACATGCGCGGGCAGGCGCGGGACTATGACCTGTGGCGGCAGATGGGCAACACCGGCTGGGGCTGGGACGACGTGCTGCCCTATTTCCGGCGGTCCGAGGGCTATCACGGCGGCGGCGACGCCGACCACGGCGGCGAGGGCGAGCTGCGGGTGGAAAAGCAACGCCTCAGCTGGCCGATCCTCGACGCGGTGGCCGAGGCGGCGGCGGAGCTGGGCATCCCGCGCACCGACGACTTCAACCGCGGCGACAACGAGGGCGCGGGGTATTTCGAGGTCAACCAGAAGGGCGGCCTGCGCTGGAACGCGCGCAAGGCCTTCCTCGATCCCGCCCGCAAGCGGCCGAACCTGCGCATCGTGACCGGGGCCGAGGTGCTGCGCCTGACGCTCGACGGGCGGCGGGTGACGGGCGTCGTGTTCCGGCAGGACGGGGCGGCCCACCACGCGCGGGCCGAGGGCGAGGTGGTGCTGTCGGCGGGCGCCATCGGGACGCCGAAGATTCTCGAATTGTCGGGGATCGGGCGGGCGGATCTGCTGCAGGAACTCGGGATCGGGGTGGTGCAGGACACGCCGGGCGTGGGCGAGAACCTGGCCGACCACCTGCAGATCCGCACCATCTTCCGCATCGAGGGGGCGCGGACGCTGAACGACTGGTACGCGAGCCCCTTGGGCAAGCTGAAGATCGGGCTCGACTACGCGCTGAAACGCTCGGGGCCGCTGGCGATGGCGCCGTCGCAGTTCGGCATCTTCACCCGGTCCTCGCCCGAGCACGAGACGCCGAACATCGAGTACCACGTCCAGCCCCTGTCGCTCGACGCCTTCGGCCAGCCGCTCCACCGCTTCCCCGCGCTGACGGTGTCGGTCTGCAACCTGCGCCCCGAAAGCCGGGGCTCGGTGCACATCGCCTCGGCCGATCCGATGAAGCCCCCGGCGATCAAGCCGAATTACCTGTCGGCCCCGGCCGATCAGCAGGTCGCGGTCGACTCGATCCGCCATGCCCGCGCGCTGATGGCGACGCGGCGGATGGCGGAGTTCCGGCCAGTGGAGATCAAGCCCGGCCCGCAGGTCGACGGGGAGGAGGCGCTCTTGAAGGCGGCAGGCGACATCTCGACCACGATCTTCCACCCGGTCTCGACGGCGCGGATGGGGCCGGACGAGGGCGCGGTGGTCACGCCGGAGCTGGTGGTGAAGGGGATCGGGGGGCTGTCGGTCGCGGACGCCTCGGTGATGCCGACGATCACCAGCGGCAACACCCACGCGCCGGTGACGATGATCGCGGAGAAAGCGGCCGAGATGATCCGGGCGCGGCTGCGGGGGTAACGCGCTGGCAAAACTGCAGTTTTGCCTGTCGAGAAACTGCAGGCTCTCGCCGGAAAAACGCGCGTTTTTCGGGCCGGAAAACTCGAGTTTTCCGGCCTCCGACGACGCCGTCAGTGCGCCCAGGGCCTGACCTTGCCCGTGACCCCCTCCCAGTCGCCGATCCCCAGAACGCGGGCGGGGTTCGTCGGCGGCGGCATCTCCACGCCCTCCAGCTTCGTGAAGCCGAAGCGCCGGTAATACGGTTCGTCACCCACCAGCAGGATGCGCGGCCAGCGGTCCTCCTCGGCGCGGGCCAGCCCCTCGCGCATCAGCAGCCCGCCCAGGCCTTCGCCCTGCCGCGTGGGGTGCACCGCCACCGGGCCAAGCAGCAGCGCCTCGGCGCGGCCCACCCGCACCGGCCAGAACCGGATCGCGCCGGCCAGGATGCCGTCGGCGTCGCGCGCGACGAGGCACAGGCGGGCGACCGGCGGCACCCCGTCGCGCAGGCGGTAGGACGACAGCGCCGTTCGGCCGGGCGCGAAGCAGAGATCGTAGAGCGCCTCGACCTCCCAGCGGTCCTCCGGCTTTTCCTGGATCAGCTGATACATGCCCGTCTTTTTTGCCCTGCGCCTCTGGTATCGCCCCTATCACGCCGATAGGTCTCGCACAAACGCGAGGAGGGATGACGCCCGATGTTCTACCGCCCCGAGGACGGCCACGGCCTGCCGCACAACCCGTTCAACGCCATCGTGACGCCGCGGCCCATCGGCTGGATTTCCACCCGCGGCGCGGACGGGTCGGAGAACCTCGCCCCCTACTCCTTCTTCAACGCGGTGGCCTACGTGCCGCCGCAGGTGATGTTCGCCTCGACCAGCGCCAAGCCCGACCGGGGCGACACCAAGGACACGGTCGCCAACATCCGCGAGACCGGCGTGTTCTGCGTGAACGTTGTGGAATACGCGATGAAGGACGCGATGAACCGGACCTCGGGGCCCTGGCCCAGGGACACCGACGAGTTCGCGCTGGCGGGGATCGAGCGGGCGGCGTGCCGGACCATCGCCTGTTCGCGGGTCGCGGGCGCCCCGGCGAACCTGGAATGCCGGCTGACGCAGATCGTGAAGCTGGAGGGCGAGAGCAACTTCGCCGTCTTCGGCGAGGTGACGGGCGTGCACCTGCGCGACGACTGCCTGCGGGACGGCGTGTTCGACGTGCTGGCCTTCCACCCGCTCACGCGGATGGGCTACCGCGACTACTCGGTGATCCGCGAGACCTTCAGCCTGAACCGTCCCGGCGAGTGACGGGCACCCGTCCGCGGCGGGGGGCGGGCGACACCGGCGGGCGCGGCAGGTTCGCGGCGCGCGGCGTCAGGCGCTCGCGGAGGCTGTCGGCGTAGTCGCGGACGCGGCCGCGGGCCTCGGGCTGGCCGACCTCGTGCGACAGGAGCACCAGCGGCCCCGGCGCGTGGGCCCCGAGGAACGACGCCAGGTCGCGCTCGATCCGGTAGCCCGAGCCGGCATGGGCCCGCGTCACGATCACGCCCACCACCGGCGGCAGGCGCCGCGCCTGCGACAGGAGCTTGCGCAAGGGCGGGGCGAGGCGGCCGAACCAGGCCGGCCCGCCCACCACCAGCGCCTCGGCCGCGCCGATGGGCGGCACCACCTCGATCTCGGGCACGCGCCCCAGGATCGCGTCGCGCACCGCGCGGAGCAGGCCCAGCGGCCCGGCATGGGCCGGGCAGCGGATCTCGGACACCGGCATTCCCGTCTCGCCCGACAGGCGCTGCGCAAGGCGCCGGGTCACCCCGGTGAGGGAATAGACGACGATCCGTGCGGTCATGGCAGGTCTCCTCCCGATCCTGGAAAGCATCTTACCACCCTTGCCCGCCCCGCGGCCTTGACGCCGATCAACGTGCGCCTTGCCCCTTGCCGGTCGGGGGGCGGGCGTGGTTTCCCTGTGGGCAGGCGGCGCAGCGACGGAGGACGGCGGGATGCAGACGATGATCGGGGTGATCGGCGGCTCGGGCGTCTACCAGATCGACGGGCTGGAGGGGGCCGACTGGGTGACCGTCGACAGCCCCTTCGGCGCACCCTCGGACGCGATCCTGACCGGGCGGCTCGGCGGCGTGCCGATGGCCTTCCTGCCCCGCCACGGCCGCGGCCATGTCCATACGCCCACCTCCGTGCCCTACCGCGCCAACATCGACGCGCTGAAGCGGCTGGGGGTGACCGACGTCATCGCGGTCTCGGCCTGCGGGTCGTTCCGGGAGGAGATGGCGCCGGGCGATTTCGTCATCGTCGACCAGTTCATCGACCGCACCTTCGCGCGGGAGAAATCCTTCTTCGGCCCCGGCCTCGTCGCCCATGTCTCGGTCGCGCACCCGACCTGCCCGCGGCTGGGCGCGGCCTGCGCGGCGGCGGCGCGGGCCGAGGGGATCACGGTGCACGAGGGCGGCACCTACCTCGCCATGGAGGGGCCGCAATTCTCGTCGCTGGCCGAATCGCGGCTCTACCGCGAGGTCTGGGGCTGCGACGTGATCGGCATGACCAACATGCCCGAGGCCAAGCTCGCCCGCGAGGCCGAGCTCTGCTACGCCTCGGTCGCCATGATCACCGACTACGACAGCTGGCACCCCGAGCATGGCTCGGTCGACATCACCCAGATCGTGGCGACGCTGACCGGCAACGCCGACAAGGCCCGCGCGCTGGTGGCCCGGCTGCCGGGGTTGCTGGGGCCGGAGCGCGCGCCCTGCCCGCATGGCTGCGACCGGGCGCTCGACCACGCCATCCTGACGGCGCCGGGGGCCCGCGACCCGGGCATGGTGGAGAGGCTGTCGGCGGTGGCGGGGCGAGTGCTCTGAGGCGGCGGAAGGGGGCGGCGGGCCGAGGCCCGCCCTACGGCGATGAGCGACGCTGCGCCCCGGGCAGCCGGTCCTCCCGAAGGGCGTATTTGGGGAAAGATGAAGGGGTGCGGGTCAGCGCGGCGACGCGCGGCATCCCCGGCCCCGCGGGGCGCGCCGGCGCCCGGTCCGTCGGGCGCGGCCGGTGAGCCCATGGCGCCCTGTGACCCCCTGCCCCCCACAAGGCCGCGTGACAATCGCGCGCTTTGCGGCTTGAGTGGCGGCCACAGGTCACCCGCGGAGCCCGCCCCTCTCATGCCCCTCGACAGCTGGCTCGCCTTCCTCGCGGCGTCGGTGGCGATCCTCGTGCTGCCCGGGCCCACGGTCATGCTGGTGGTGTCGCTGGCGCTGAGCCAGGGGCGGCGCGTGGCGCTGGCCACGGCGGCGGGGGTGGCGCTGGGCGGGGCGGTGGCCCTGACCCTGTCGCTGGCGGGGATCGGGGCGCTGGTGATGGGCTCGCCCACGCTGTTCCAGGTGCTGAAATGGGTGGGGGTCGGCTACCTCCTGTGGCTCGGGCTTGGCCTGTGGCGCGCGGCGCCGGGCGCCGGGCGGGCGCTGGCGGCCACCGGCACGGTCGCCACGCGCCAGAGCTTCGGCCGGGCGGTGACGGTGACGGTCCTGAACCCCAAGGCGATCGCCTTCTTCATGGCCTTCGCGCCGCAGTTCATCGACCCCGCCCGCCCCTACGCGGTGCAGGCGGCGATCATGGTGCCGAGCTACATGACGCTCGCCGCGCTGAACGCGCTCGGCTACGCGCTGATGGCCGACCGGCTCCGGGCGCGGCTGCTGCGGCCGGCGGTGCTGCCCTGGGTGGCGCGGGCCGGGGCGGCGGGGATCATCGGGATGGCGCTCCTGATGGCCACGGTCGAGCGGGGGGCGGCATGAGCGGACGCCTCGACCGTGCGGTCCTGCGGGCGCTCCTCGGCCTGCCCGCCGCGCCCCCGGCCGCGGCCCCGGCGCGGATCGGGCCGGCCGAGCCCTTGGGCCGCCACGCGCTGCACCGCCTGACCTTCCCGGGCGAGGCGCCGATCCCCGGCCTCTACCTGCGCCCCGCCGGCCCCGGGCCCTTCCCGGCGGTGCTCTACTGCCACGCCCACGGCAACCGCTACGAGACCGGCGCCGAGGAGCTGCTGGCCGGCCGCCCGGCCCTGCGGGGCCCCTACGGCCCGGCGCTGGCCGATCTCGGCATCGCGAGCCTCGCCATCGACCTCGCCCCCTTCGGCGCGCGGCAGGGCGAGGGCCCCGAGGCGGCCCTGGCCAAGGCCGGGCTCTGGCGCGGGCAGCCCCTGATGGGCGCGATGCTGGCCGACCTCGGCCGCGCGCTCGGCTGGCTCGGCGCCCGCCCCGAGATCGACGCCGGCCGCATCGCCACGCTCGGCCTGTCGATGGGCGGCACCCACGCCTACTGGCTCGCCGCGCTGGAGCCGCGGGTGGCGGCCTGCGCCCAGCTCTGCGTGCTGGCCGACATCGAGCCGCTGATCGCCACCGGCGCGCATGACCTGCACGGGCCCTACATGACCGTGCCGGGCCTTCTGCCCCGCGGCGACATGGGCGACGTCGCGGCCCTCGTCGCCCCGCGGCCGCAGCTGGTGGCGCTCGGCGCGGCCGACCCGCTGACCCCGCCCGCGGCCCGCGACCCGGCCCTCGCGCGCCTGCGCCGCGCCTATGCCGCCGCCCCCGCCGCGCTCGAGATCCACCTCTCCGACACCACCGGCCACGTCGAGACCCCGGCGATGCGCGCCGCCTCCCTCGCCTTCCTCGCCCGCCACCTGCGGCCCTGACGCCACCCCACCCCTCATCTTTGCTTCCGAAATACTCCGGGGGAGTCGCCGCAGGCGACGGGGGCAGCGCCCCCCTGCCCGGCCCCCACCCCGCGCCACGCCGGGCCACCGCCCCCCGCGCCGCGGCAGCGGCGCGCCCCCGCGCGGCGGCAGCCGCGCAACAACCGCGCGCGCAAGCGCCGGCCCCCGCTTGCACGCGACCGGCCTTTGGCCTCACCTGTGCCCATGCGGTCCGCCCTGCCCCTTGCCCTCGCCGTCCTCCTCGCCGCGCCGCAGGCGTCGGCGCAGGAATTCATCGCGGTGCCCGACCTGATCTCCGACGAGGCCTTCTACCGCCTCGTCGCCTGCGCCGCCCCGCCCGGCGGCGCCTGCGCCAAACCCTTGATCCGCTGGCCGGACGAGCAGCGCCTGCAGCTCCGGGTCGGCATCGCCGCCGTCGCGGCCGCCTTCCCGACCTACAAGCTCGACCTGATCGACCGGGCGCTCGACGACGCCATCGCCGAGATCAACGCGGTCGGCGCCGGGCTCTACCTGACCCGCGCCTACGAGGGCGAGCTCGACGTGCCGCTCTACCTCGTCGACACGCCCCAGGGCGGCACCATCGGCGGCACCAGCGTGGCCGAGCTTGACGGCGCCGAGATCGCCATCGCCCGCGTCGCCCTGCGCTCCCGCGGCGAGGACATCGTCGCCGCCGCCATCGCCATCAGCGCCGACATCCGCCGCCGCGAGATCGCCTCGGTGGTGCTGGAGGAGCTGGTGCAGGCCATGGGCCTGCCGACCGACATCGCCTCGCCGGCCTACACGCGCTCGATCTTCTCGGAGACCGGCAATTCCACCGTCTGGCTGCGCGGGCAGGATGCCGCCGCGCTGCGCCGTCACTACCCCCGCCTCTGAGCCGCCCACGCAAGGACTCGTTGCCCCAGATGCCCAGCCAAAAGACCGTCCAGGACTACATCCGCACCATCCCCGACTTTCCGCACGCGGGCATCCTGTTCCGCGACGTGACCACCCTGTTCCAGGACGCGCGCGGGTTCCGCCTCGCGGTGGACCAGCTGCTCGCGCCCTTCGTGGGCGAAAAGATCGACATGGTGGCGGGTCTCGAGGCGCGCGGCTTCATCCTCGGCGGCGCGGTGGCGCACCAGCTGTCCAAGGGCTTCGTGCCGATCCGCAAGAAGGGCAAGCTGCCCGCCCGGACGATCGAGCAGGACTACGAGCTGGAATACGGCCGCGCCACGGTCGAGATCCACGACGATGCGCTGGAACCGGGGCAGAAGGTGCTGCTGGTCGACGACCTGCTCGCCACCGGCGGCACCGCCGAGGCCGGGATCCGGCTGATCGAGCGGCTGGGGGCCGAGGTGGTGGGCTGTACCTTCGTGGTCGACCTGCCCGATCTCGGCGGTCGCAAGCGGCTGGAGGCCATGGGCGTGCCGGTGCACGCGCTGTGCACCTACGCGGGGCTGTAGGCCTCGGGGCCGACGGCGCCGAGGGCGGCGCGCAGGATGCCCTCGGGGCCCAGCTCCGGCCCGCCGAGGTAGCGGCCGTCGAGGACCACGGCATAGGCGGCGCCCGGCCGCACGGCGCAGCACCGGGTCTCCTCGGCGCAGGTGGCGCGGTCGTGGCGGACGCGCACGCCATGCGGGGCCAGCGCGGCGGTGACGGCGCGGGCCCGGGCCTCGAGCGTCGCGCTCTCGCCGGTGGTCTGGATCACGACGCCGGGGCCCAGCGCCGCGGCGCGCATCGCCCAGTCCTGCGGCAGGCGCGGCAGGGCCAGCGGCCCCTGCAGGATGCGCCCCACCAGCCGGTCGCCGAAGGGGCTGCGGTCGAGCGTCAGCCAGCCGCGGCCCGGCCCGTTCGCGGGCGCGATCAGCCCCGGCCCCGCACCGGTCAGCGCCAGCACGGCGGCATAGCCGTAATAGGCCGCGAAGCGTTCCACCGCCGCCCAGAGCCGCGCGGCGCCCTCGCGGGCCAGCGGCCCCGCCCCGACCCGCAGGTCATGGACCACCACGGCCCGGTCCGCGCCCTCGACCGGGCGCCAGGCCAGGCGGCCGGGCTGGAACAGGACCAGCCCCTCGCAGGGCGGCCGCAGCATCCGGATCTGCAGCCCCTCGGCGAAGCGGGCCATCAGCCAGTCGCGGTCGAAGGGGGCATGCGCGGCGGGGAGCGTCGCGTCGACCCGGGCGAAATCCATCCGGTCGAAGGTAGGCGGTGACACCGTCACCGTATCCCGGCTGCGATGGGTCATGACCCCTCTCCTTGCCATCACTCGCCCGCGCGTCGAGGGACAGGATGCCGGATCGTGCCGGGGCGCGCCTTGATCTGCCGCAATACGCCCGCAGGCCGCCCCAGGGGCCGTCAACGCGGCGTTAACCCTTGCTTGCGACACTCCGCGGTGCCCGCCGGCTCGGGTCCGGCGGAGCTGTCCGTTGCTTGCCACAGCCACCGCGCTGCGCGCCCTGTCCGGGCGCGCAGCCCCCCGGGCCCCGGCGATGGACAAGCCGCCCCCGAGGGGCTAGCCATGGCGCCCGTGCGGGCGTGATGGAATGGTAGACATATCGGACTTAAAATCCGTGGGCCGTCAGGCCGTGTGGGTTCGAGTCCCACCGCCCGCACCAGCCCTGCGCGCCGACCGGCCCGCAGACGGCACGCGGCCATCTGCGCGACCGTCCGGCGCGGCCGGTCAGACGACCTTGATGCTGAGCGTGCCCACGCCGTCGATGGTGGCGTCCATCACGTCGCCGCGCTGCACGGCGTTCACGCCGGCGGGGGTGCCCGCCATGATCACGTCGCCGGCCTGCAGCTCGAAATAGTCCGACAGGTACGAGATCATCTCCGGCACCTTCCAGATCATCTGGTTCAGGTCGCCCTCCTGCCGCGTCTCGCCGTTGACGAGGAGCGCGATGCGGCCCTCGGACGGATGCCCCACCTCGGCGACCGACCGCAGCGGGCCGACCGGGCCCGAGCGCTCGAACGCCTTGCCGATCTCCCAGGGGCGGCCCATCTTCTTGGCCTCGCCCTGCAGGTCGCGCCGGGTCATGTCCAGGCACACGCCGTAGCCCCAGACGTGGTCCAGCGCCGAGGCCAGCGGGATGTTGGTGCCGCCCGACTTCAGCGCGACCAGCAGTTCCACCTCGTGGTGCACGTCCGAGGAATGCGGCGGGTAGGGAAACTCGCCCGAGGCGTCCAGGTTGTCGGGGTTCTTCTGGAAGAAGAACGGCGGTTCCCGGTCGGGATCATGCCCCATCTCGACCGCATGGGCCGCGAAGTTACGGCCGATGCAATAGACCCGCCGGACGGGAAACGCGCCGCCATCGGCTGTCGGGATGGTCGGCACCTGGGGGGCGGGGATCACGTGATCGGGCATTCTCTTCCTCCTGAGCGGTCCTGGCTGCAAGCCCGGCAAGGCGACGCGCGGGCGGGTCGGGGCGCGGCCCCGCCGTCCCGTGCGTCACGGCCGTGCCGATTGATCACGACGGACACGGCCCGATTGCAAGACCCTGCTGCGCGATCGGCAGGAACCAATTCGGGAATTGGTGCAGGCGCGCGGGATCACGCGTCGGCGGGGATACTGGAGGGCAGCACCCGGGAATAGACCGACTTGAGGTGCGTCACCATCATCCGCGCGGCCTCGTCCCCGTCGCCCGCGGCGATGGCCGACACGATGGCATCGTGTTCGAGGAAGCTGGAGTAGTTCTCGCCCGGCTTGCGCGTCGCGCGCGGCTGCCCCCAGACGATGGCCCGCCGCACCGAGTTCAGCGTCTCGAAGAAATAGAGGAAAAGCTGGTTGTGGGTGGCGCGCGCGATGGCGTGGTGCAGGTTGTTGTCCCACGCCTCGTAGGTGCGCCAGTCCTCGCCCTCGCGGCAGCGCGCCGCGCAGAGCCGCATCTGTTCGAGGTCGGACTTGGAGGCGTGGCGCGCGGCCAGGCGGCACAGTTCCGGCTCGATCGTGAACCGCACCGTCACGACCTGGTGCGGCTTGATCTGGTCGCGCAGGAAGGTGACATCCTCGAGGTTCAGCACCGGCCGCGAGCCGACGAAGGTGCCCCGGCCCACGTGCCGCCAGATCAGGCCCTGCGCCTCCAGCTCGGCCAGCGCGCGGCGCAGCTTGTTGCGCGTGGTGCCCAGCGCTTCGCACAGCTCGCGCTCGGGCGGGACCCGGTCGTTGTGGCGATAGCCCGCGTTGTCGATCAGGTCGCGCAGCCGGTGTGAAAGGTCGTTCGATGCCGTCACGGTCCGCCCAATCCGCTGATTGGTTGATTGCTCGAAACGATATCCCGGCAGGAAAATGAGCGAAAGACGAAAGACGAGGGGCGAGTCGCGGGGGGAGCTGCGGGGCGCCGGGGGACGTCTGACAGAGGGAGGAGCGCCGGGTGAGACTGGCTACGGTTTCCGTGGATGGGCGGGCGCGCTGCGTCGCCGTGTTGAACTCCGGCGCGCGGCTGGACGTGGCGCTGGCCGCTAGGGACGTGGCCGGGCCGGCCGGCGAGGCCCTGCGCACCGGCTCGCTGCAGGCGCTGATCGAGGCGGGCCCCGGGGCGCAGGCGGCGCTTGCGGCCCTCGTGGCCGAGGCCGAGGGCGGCCGGCACGGGGGCGCGATGGCGCCCGGGGGCGCGCCGCTGATGGCGCCGATCCCGGCCCCGCGCAAGAACATCTTCTGCGTCGGCCGCAACTACGCCGAGCACATCGCCGAGGGCGACCGCGCGCAGAAGCAGAACGTGGGCGTGACCGAGCACCCGGTGTTCTTCACCAAGCCGCCGACCGCGCTGGTGCCGCCCGAGGGCGACGTGCTGGTGTTCCCGGCCGTTTCCACCGCGATCGACTACGAGGTCGAGCTGGCGCTGGTCATCGGCAAGGGCGGCCGCAACATCCCCAAGTCCGCGGCCTACGACCATGTGTTCGGCTACACGATCCTGAACGACATCACCGCCCGCGACATCCAGCGCCGCCACGGCGGCCAGTACTTCAAGGGCAAGGGGCTCGACGGGTCCTGCCCGCTCGGCCCGTGGATCGTGACCGCCGACGAGATCGGCGACCCCCACGCCCTGTCCATAGGGCTGACCGTGAACGGCGAGCGGCGCCAGAACGGCAACACGGGCGACATGATCTTCGACATCCCGACCCTCATCGCCTCGCTCTCCGAGGGGCTCACGCTCGAGCCGGGCGACATCCTCGCGACCGGGACGCCCTCGGGCGTCGGCTACGCCATGGACCCGCCCCGTTTCCTCAAGGATGGCGACGTCGTCGTCTGCGAGATTTCCGGCATCGGCACGCTCAGGAACCCCGTGCGCGCCGTCTGAGGGCCCCCGCGCCGCGCCACCGCGCGACCGAAGGGCTGCACAACAAGGGAGGAGAGACCAGAGATGATTACCAGAAGAAGCTTCACCGCCTCGGCGCTGGCATCGGTGCCGGCGCTCGGGCTGCTCGGCCGCCGCGGATGGGCCCAGGGGATGCGCGACGTCACCTTCGTGCAGCCCAGCCCCTCGGCGATCAACTCGTTCCCGGTCTTCATCGCGATCGGCGAAGGCTACTTCGCGGACGAGGGCCTGAACGTGCGCGTCGAGGCGATCAACGGCTCGGGCGCGGTGCTGCAGGCCCTGTCGGCCGGCCAGGCGCAGTTCGGCCGGCCCGGTCCCGGCCCTGTGCTCGCCGCGCGCTCGCGCGGGGTGGACGCGGTCGCCATCTACAACGTGGCGGCGCGGTCGAACTTCGGCATCGTCGTGCAGGACGGGTCGGACATCCAGGGCGTCGAGGGGCTGCGCGGCACGGTGATCGGCACCGGCACGGCGGACGGCGCCGAGGTCGGCTTTGCGCGGAACGTGCTGAACGGGTCGGGCATGGTCGAGGGCACCGACTACACCTTCCTGACGGTGGGTGACGGCGGCCCGGCGACGGCGGCCTTCCTGAACGGCGAGATCAGCGCCTATTCCGCCTCGACCGCCGACGCGGCGATCCTGAACCAGCGCGGCATGGCGGTGCGCGACATCACCCCGCCCGAGTTCGCGCGCTTCTTCGGGAACGGCATCGCAACCATGGGCGACATCATCCGCAACGACCGCGGCCTGGTCGAGGCCTGGGTGCGGGCGCACATGCGCGGCCACGCCTTCGCGCTCGACGATGCCAACCGCGAGGCGGCGCTGGCCCATCTCGCGGCCGGCAACCCGCAGGAAGGCGAGGACCGGGAGTTCCAGTCAGCGCTGTTCGACGCGGTGCGCTCCAAGACCCTGCCGGTCGAGGAAGGCGGGCCGCTCGGCCTCTACCCGGCGGAAGTCTGGGAAGAGTGGCAGGCCTCGCTCGTCGCCGGCGGCGAGATCCCCGGCCCGCTCGACGACCTGAGCGCCGCCTGGACGAACGATTTCGTCATCGCGGCCAACGCGGCGATCAACGGATGACCGCGGCCCTTGTTCACGACTATGCCGGCGCGCCAATTGGCGCGCCGGTCTACGAGCTGAGCAACGTCAGCAAGACCTACGCGCGCAACCTCGTGGTGGCGCTGCAGGACGTCAACCTGACGCTGCGCAAGGGCAGCTTCACCTCGGTCATCGGGTCGAGCGGGTGCGGCAAGTCCACCCTGCTGAAGATCATGGCGGGGCTGATCCCGCCCACGAAGGGGCGCGTCGTCCTGCAGGGCAAGCCGGTGACCGGCCCGCGCCGCGACATCGGCATGATGTTCCAGCAGGCCACCCTGTTCCCGTGGAAGACGGCGGCCGAGAACATCGTGCTGCCCATCGAGATCCGGGACGGCAAGGCGGCCGCCAAGAAGGCGCTGGACAAGGCGCATGAGCTGATGGAGCTCGTCGGCCTGAAGGGGTTCGAGAACGTCTTTCCCAACGAGCTGTCGGGCGGCATGGCGCAGCGCACCTCGATCTGCCGGATGCTGATCACCGAACCCGCCGTGCTGCTGCTGGACGAGCCCTTCAGCGCGCTCGACGAGCTGTCGCGCGACATGATGAACATGGAACTGCAGCGGATCTGCCGCGAGCAGGAGGCCACCGCCTTCCTCGTGACGCACTCGATCCAGGAGGCGGTGATCCTGTCGGACGAGATCGTGGTCATGAAGCCCCGTCCGGGCCGCATCGCGGAGGTGGTCAAGGTCGACCTGCCGCGCCCGCGCACCCTGCACATGATGACGACCCACGAATTCGGCGAGATCGTCGACTACATCCGCGGCATGCTCGACAAGGGAGAAGACATGTGAGCGACGTTCAGACCGACCGTGCCGTGGACGACGGGCAGGACACCGTCTGGGTCCAGGAAGTCGCCTTCATCGACTCCGTCCCGCGCTGGGCCGCGATGACCTTCGTCTTCGTGGTGTTCATAGGCGTCTGGCAGCTGGTGACGAGCCTCGGCATCGTCTCGCCCATCATCCTGCCGACGCCGTGGGAAACGCTCGAGGACATGATCTTCGTCGGCCAGAACCTCCTGACCGGGGGCTACATGCTGGGCGCGCTCTGGATCACCATCAAGGAGGTGATCTACGGCTTCGCGCTGGCCATCGCGATCGGCTTCTCGCTGGGCGTGCTGGTGGGCGAGACGGCCTTCGGCGAAAAGGCGGTAATGCCCTATCTCGTGGCCATCGACACCATGCCCAAGGTCGCCTTCGCGCCGCTGTTCGTGGCCTGGCTGGGCTTCGGGATCGAATCCAAGGTCGCGCTTGCAGCCTTCATCGCCACCTTCCCGATCGTGGTGGGCACCGCCGCGGGCCTGCATTCGGCCGACGAGAACGCCCGGATGCTGTTCAAGACCATGGGCGCGAGCCGCTGGCAGACGCTGATCAAGATGAAGCTGCCCACGGGGCTGCCGCAGATCTTCACCGGGCTCAAGATCGGCGCCGTCGGCGTCATGGCCGGCGCAATCACCGGCGAGTTCCTCGGCGGCGGGCGCGGCTTCGGCGAGCTGATCCGCGTCGCGGCCTCGCAGCTGAACACCCCCCGGGTGTTCTCGCTGATCCTCTATCTCAGCCTGGTCGGTCTGGCGCTCTACGCGCTGGTGACCTGGACCCAGCGCAAGGTCGTGTTCTGGCACAAGGAACGCGTCGGCGCCTACGATGGCTGAGGCCGGCCCGATCCCAGCCGAGCGCCTGCGCGGCTTCGTCGCGCAGGCGCTGGCCAGCCGCGGCGTGCCCGGCCCCGACGCCGACACCGTCGCAGGCCTGATGGTCGAGGCCGACATCTACGGCTACGGCACCCACGGCGTGTTTCGCCTGCGCCAGTATCTCGCGCGGCTGGCCGGCGGCGGCTGCAACCCCGCGGCGCGCGTCAGCGTCGTGAAGGAGACGGTCGCCACCGCGCTGATCGACGGCGACAACGGGCTGGGGCACCTCGCCATGGCCGCGGCGCGCGACCTGGCCATCGCCAAGGCGCGCGACGCGGGCATCGGCTGGGTCGGCGTCCGGCGCGGCAACCACGCTGGCCCGCTGGCGCTCTACGTCCGCCCGCAGGCCGAGGCGGGGCTTCTGGGCCTCGCCGCCGCCGTCGGGAGCGCCAACCACCTGCCGCCCTGGGGCGGCACCGACCTGTTGCTCGGCACCAACCCCGTCGCCATCGCGGCGCCCACGGCCGGGCCGGATCCCTTCGTGTTCGACATGGCCACCACGGTCGCCGCGATGGGCAAGATCAAGACCCTCGCCCAGCAGGGCCTGCCGATGCCCGAGGGCTGGATGGTCGGCCGCGACGGCCAGCCCCTGACCGACCCCGCGCGCCGGGGCGAGGGGTTCCTGCTGCCCATCGGCGGCGCCAAGGGCTACGGCCTGTCGGTCGCCATCGGGCTGCTGGCGGGGCTGCTGAACGGGGCGGCCTTCGGGTCGGACGTGGTGGATTTCACCACCGACACGACCTCCGAGACCAACACCGGCCAGTTCGTCGCGGCCCTCGACCCCGCGGCCTTCGGGCTGGGCGACGGCTTTGCCGAGGCGGCGGCGCGCGTCTTCGCCGAATTCCGCGCCTCGCCCCCCCTGCCCGGCCACGACCCGGTGCGCCTGCCCGGCGACGGCAAGACCGCCAAGGCCGCCGCCCGCCGCCGCGACGGGCTGGCCCTGACGCCGGCGCTGCGCCGCGACCTGAACGCGCTGGCCGCCGACTGCCGGATCGCGGCGCCCTTTCCGGGCGAGGGCTAGGCCAGCGCCCGGTCCAGCACCTGCGCGACATGCAGCGCGCTGCGGCCGGCAAGATCCGCAATCTGGTGCCGGCACGACGTGCCGTCGGCCACGATCAGCGTGTCGTCCCCCGCCGCCCGCACCGCCGGGATCAGGTCGAGCTCGGCCATCTTGCGCGAGATCTCGTGCGTCTCGACCCCGTAGCCGAAGGCGCCCGCCATGCCGCAACAGCTGCTCTCGACGACCTCCACCTCGGTGTCGGGCAGGAGCGCGAGGCTGCGCTGGATCGCCGGCATCACGCCCATCGCCTTCTGGTGGCAATGCCCGTGCAGCATAACGCGCGGCGCCGGTGACCGGAGCGCCAGCGAAAGCTCGCCCGCATCGGCCCTTGCGGCGATCAGCTCCTCCAGCAGCACCGCCTGCCGGGCGAGCGTCTCGGCCTCGGGGCCGGGCAGGAGCGCGGGGATCTCGTCGCGCAGGGTCAGGAGGCAGCTGGGTTCCAGCCCGACGATCGGCACGCCCCCCCGCGCCAGCGGCAGCAGCGCCGCGATCAGCCGCGAGGCCTCGGCCCGCGCCTCCTCGACCAGCCCGACCGACAGGAAGGTCCGCCCGCAGCAGAGCGGCCGACCGCCGTCCGGGGCCCGCGCGGTCCGGGCCGGCAGACCGGCGGCGGCCAGCACGCGGCCCGCCGCCCGGAGAGTCTCGGGCTCCATGTAGCGGTTGAAGCAGTCGGCCAGCAGGATCGCCCCCGGCTCCGCCGCATCGGCCTCGGCGTCGCGGAACGGGCGGCGGCTCCAGCCCGGCAGGGGCCGGGTTGCGGTGAAACCCGTGGCCCCCTCGGCCAGCCGCGCGAGGCCGGGCACGGCGTTGCGCAGGCCCACGAGCCAAGGCGCCCGCGACAGGGCCGGGGCATAGCGCGGCAGGTAGCCGACCAGCCGGTCGTGCAGCGTCAGGCCCCGCGCCGCGACGCGGGCGGCCTGCACCTCGATCTTCATGCGCGCCATGTCGACGCCGGTGGGGCAGTCGCGCTTGCAGCCCTTGCAGGACACGCAGAGCTTCAGACTTTCGGCCATCGCGTCGGAGGTCAGCGCGTCCGGCCCCAGCTGCCCCGACAGCGCCAGCCGCAGCGCGTTGGCCCGCCCGCGCGTCAGGTCGCGCTCGGCCCGCGTCACCCGGAACGAGGGGCACATGACACCCCCCTTCAGCGCGCGGCAGGCGCCGTTGTTGTTGCACATCTCGACCGCGCCCTGGAAACCCCCGGCCCCGCCCGGCCAGGCGGACCAGTCCAGCGCCGGCCGCAGGGTGGAGGCCGCGTAGGCCGGCGGGTAGCGGAACAGGCTCCGGTCGTCCATGCGGGGCGCGTCGACGATCTTGCCGGGGTTGAACAGGCCCGCGGGGTCGAAGCGCTGCTTGACCTCGCCGAAGGCCGCGACCATGCGCGGCCCGAACATGCGGTCGTGGAACTCGGACCGCACGATGCCGTCGCCGTGTTCGCCCGAATGGGAGCCCTTGTAGCGCGCGACGAGGTCGAAGCATTCCTCGGCGATGGCCCGCATCGCGGCCACGTCCTTTTCTAGCTTGAGGTTCAGGATCGGCCGCACGTGCAGGCAGCCGACCGAGGCGTGGGCATACCAGGTGCCCCGCGTGCCGTGGCGGGCGAAGATCTCGGTCAGCCCGGCGGTGTAGTCGGCGAGATCCGGCAGCGCGACGGCGCAATCCTCGACGAAGGACACGGGCTTTCCGGCCTCCTTCATCGACATCATGATGTTGAGGCCCGCGCTGCGCAGATGGGCGATCCGGTCCTGCAGGCCCTTGTCGGTGAAGGCCGTCACCCCGCCCCGGCGCCGCCCCTCGCCCGACCAGGCAAAGCCGAGGTCGCCCATCATCTGGTCGAGCTCGCGCAGCTTGCGCGCGTTCGCCTCGGCGCTGCCCTCGGCGAATTCGACCAGCAGGAGGGCGTCGGGCTCGCCGGTCACCACCTCGGCCACGGTGGCGCGGAAGAGCGGGATGTCGCGGGCCAGCGCGATCATGGTGGCATCGACCAGTTCCACCGCCTGCGGGCCCAGCGTGACCAGGTGCTGCGCCGCCTCCATCGCCTGGTGGAAGGTCGGGAAATGGCAGACGCCCAGTCCGACCACGCCCGGCAGGGGCGACAGCTTCAATTCGATCGCGGTGGAAAAGGCCAGCGTCCCCTCGGAGCCGACCAGCAGATGCGCCAGGTTCGGCCTGCCCGCGCCCGGCACCAGCGCGTCGATGTTGTAGCCGCCCACGCGCCGCATCAGCTTGGGGAACCGCGCGTCGATCTCGGCCGCCTCGCGGACACCCAGCGCGATGAGATCGCGGGCCAGAGGATCGTCTGCGCCCTCCACCGGCCCGAACCGCCGCCGCGTGCCGTCGGCCAGGATCGCGTCGATCGACAGCACGTTGTCGCGCATGATCCCGTAGCGCAGCGACCGGCCCCCGCAGGAATTGTTGCCGGCCATGCCGCCGATGGTCGCCCGCGACGCCGTCGAGACATCGACCGGGAACCACAGCCCGTGCGGCCTGAGCGCCCGGTTCAGGTCGTCCAGCACGATCCCCGGCTGCACCACGCAGCGCCGCCCCGCGACATCGAGCTCCAGCAGCGCGTTGACATGCACCGTGGTGTCGATGACCAGCGCGTCGTTCACCGTCTGCCCGCACTGCGAGGTGCCCGCCCCACGCGGCAGGATCGGCACGCCCGCATCGCGCGCCACCGCGATGGCGGCCGCGATGTCGTCCGCGTGGCGCGGCACGAGCACGGCCCGCGGCATCATCTGGTAGAAGGAGGCATCGGTCGCATAGCGCCCGCGCGAGAACGGGTCGGCCAGCACGTCGCCCTCGACGCTGCGCGCGAGGGTTCTCGCCAGATCGGCACTGTCTTTGGGCATTCCCGCTCCGGCGCACGTCTTTTGAAAAGCGTAGGTGCGGCGCGGTCCGTTCACAACGAAATTCGGGGCCGCGCACCGGCCTGCGGCGGCCGCCTCGGTCAGTCGTTGACGTTGTCGAGGCCGATGCTGAGCGACACCGCCACCAGCGCGGCGATGGCCAGCACGATCTGCACGCCCGACACCGCCGCGACGAGGGGCGAGCTGGTGTATTGGACCAGCGCCAGCAGTTCCACCGGCAGCGGCCGGTCGCGGAAGCCGTGGGTGAAGATCGCCACCGACAGGTTGTCGAAGCCTTCGACGAAGGTGAAGACGGCGCCGGCCAGGATCGCGGGCATCAGGAGCGGGAAGGTCACGGTGCGCAGGCTCTGGAACGGGGTCGCGCGCAGGTTGGCGGCGGCCTCCTCCAGCGCGGGGTCGAGGCGCACCAGCCGGCTCTGCACCGTGCGCACCATCACCGCGAGGATGAACACGGTGATCGCGACCGACTGCAGCCAGATCGACGGCGACACGCCCACCAGCGCGCCCGCGAACAGCACCGCGACGCCCAGCACGATCCCTGGCACCATGTGCGGCACCAGCACGAAGACCGACAGCGCGGTGGTGCCGCGGAACCGCCCCCGCGCGCAGGCCAGCGCCGTCGGCACGCCGAGCAGGATGCACAGGAGCGTGACGGTCAGGCCGACCTGCAGGCTGTTCAGCATGGCATCGACCAGCTCGCCCTGCTCGAACACCTCGGCATACCAGCGCAGCGTGAACCCCTCGGGCGGGAAGCTGACGAAGGCGCGGGTGTCGAACGAGATCATCACCACGATGATCGACGGCGCCACCAGCAGCAGGAGCGAAAACACCGCCACGCAGAGGATCAGGCCGATGCCCAGCGCATCGGACAGCGACAGATGCCGGAACGCCCTCATGCGTCGCGCCCCTTGGTCCAGCGGGTGAAATGGTTGGTCACCAGCGCGATGGCCACCAGCACGATCAGGCAGGTCACCATCAGGATCATGGAACTGACCGACCCCTTGCTCCATTCCAGCGAATAGACGACCTGTTCGTAGATCATCGTCGCCGCGTTCAGGTAGTTGCCTCCGCCCAGCAGCTGCGGGACCACGAAGGTGGTGTAGCTGAGCGTGAACACCAGCGCCGCCCCGGTGCCGATGCCCGGCACGCTGAGCGGCAGGATCACGGTGCGCAGAGTTCCCAGCCGCGAGGCGCCGAGATTGGCCGAGGCCTCCACAAGACGGCCGTCGTGGCGGCTCATCACCGCGATGAGCGGCAGGATCATCACCGGCAGGTGGATCTGCACCATCCCGATCAGCACGGCCCAGTGCGTGTTCATGATCCGCAGCGGCTGGTCGATCAGCCCGAGGCTCATCAGGGTCGAGTTCACCACGCCGCGGCCGCCCAGGATCACCAGCCAGGCGTAGGTCCGCACGATGCCGCTGGTCAGCAGCGGCGCGATGGTCAGCACCAGGATCAGCCGCCGGGTCCAGCGCCCGCCGATCAGGAACAGGTAGGCCACCGGGTATCCGAAGAAGATGCAGAGGGCCGTCGTGGTCAGGGCAAGGGTCATCGAGCGCTGGAAGGTCGTCCAGTACAGCGGATCGGTCAGCGCGTTGGTGAGGTGCTGGAGCGAGAAGGTCTGCGAGACGATGGCCCCGCGCGACACCTCCATGTCCGAGAAGCCGAGCGACAGCAGGATGACGAAGGGGATCACCGCGACGACGGTCAGCACGATGATCGCGGGCACCGCGGGCCAGATGCCGCGCCCCGACAGCAGCGCATCGACGAGGCGCTCGCCAAGGCCGCGGGTCGCCAGCGGCGCGGTGTAGGATGCCTCGGCCATCAGGCGGGGTAGACGGCGCAGAGCGCCGGATCGACGATGCGCAGGCTGACGGCGGTGCCGTCGGCAAAGCCGCGGTCCTGCGCGCGTCGCATGGCGACGACCTTGACCATGGCGTCGCCGCCCTCCGTCTCGACATGGTATTCGACCAGAGGCCCGACCGAGCGCTGGAAGGCGACCCGGCCCTGCCACGGGCCGGCCGCGGGCGGCGCGATCTGCAGGTTGTGGGGGCGGGCCATCACGCGGACGGCGCCCCTGAGACCCGTGGCCACGCTCTGCCCGTCGGGCAGGGACACGCGGCCATCGGCGACCAGGGACGGCCAGAAATTCGACGAGCCGATGAAATCGGCCACGTAGGCGGTGGCGGGGCGGTCGAAGATCTCGTCCGGGGGGGCGGCCTGCTCGATCCGCCCGGCGCGCATGACGGCGATGCGGTCGCTCATCGTCAGCGCCTCCTCCTGGTCATGGGTGACGAAGATCGAGGTCAGCCCGAGGCTCTTGATCAGCTGGCGCAGCTCCACCTGCATGGTGCCGCGCAGCTTGGCGTCGAGCGCGTTGAACGGCTCGTCCAGCAGCAGGACGCGCGGCTCCATCACCAGCACGCGCGCGATGGCGACGCGCTGCTGCTGGCCGCCCGACAGCTGGGCGGGATAGCGGTCCTCGAACCCGGTCAGCGACACCGTCTCGAGCGCGGCGGCGACCCGGCGCGCGGCCTCGGCGCGGGGCACCCCCTGCATCCGCAGCGCATAACCGACGTTGCGGGCGACGGTGAGGTGGGGGAACAGCGCATAGCTCTGGAACACCACGCCGACGGGGCGGCGGTTGACCGGCACCCGGGCCATGTCCTGCCCGTCGATGGTGATCGACCCGCTGTCGGCATCCCAGAACCCCGCGATGCAGCGCAGGAGCGTGGTCTTGCCGCAGCCCGACGGCCCGAGCAGCGTGACGATCTCGCCCTCGGCCACGTCGAGCGAACAGTCGTCCAGCACGGTGAACGTGCCGAAGCGCTTGCCGACGCCCCCGATGCGCAGCACCGGGGACGTCGTGGCGACCGAGGTCGCAGGACCGGTCGGTCCTTGCATCATGCCGCGAACATGCGGTCGAAGGTCTCCACCGTCTCGCCGCGCAGCGGTGCGAAGGACGGCCAGTCGAGGGAGGTCGTGCCGGCCAGTTCCTCGGGCGTCGAGGGCACGTAGGGCGCGGCGTCCGCCGGCACCTCGATCCCCTGCACCACCGTGCCGAAGTAGATCGGCGCGCTGCCCGCCATGGTCTGGATCTCGGGCGTCAGCAGGATGTCGGTGAACTCGTGCACGAGGTCCGCGGTGCCCTCGGCGGTGTTGACGAACTGCACGATGTTGGTCGGCAGCATCAGCGGCCCCGGCCCGGTCAGCTTGGCGTAGCCGATGGGCAGGCCCGTGGAGGCGGCCAGCGCCGAGTTGACGTGCCACAGCGGCGCAAGGTCGACCTCGCCGCGCTCGATCATCTGCTGCAGGAGCGGCGGGCTCCGGCCGACGAGGGGGTCCAGCTCCTGCCACTTCTCCAGCGCGAAGGTCATGTCGTCCTGCGCCATGCCGAAGGCTTCGCAGGTGGCGGCCAGCACGCCGAGGCCGAGGTTCGACTGCGGCCGGCACATGCCGATGCGGCCGTTGTATTCGCCGCTCCAGAGATCCGCCCAGGTGGTCGGCGGGGTCGAGATCTTGGTGGTGTCGTAGGCGACGCCGATGCCCTCGAACCAGATCGGCTGACCGACGTCGTAGCCGTAGGGCATGAAGCGCGGGTCGACATTGGCCGAGTTGGAGATGCGCGAAAAGTCGAGCGGCACCAGCACGTCCTCGGCCAGCGCGTTGATGATCGCGGGCGAGCCCATGACCGCGAAGTCGTAGGGCGAGTTGCCGCGCGCGGCCTTGATCTGGGCCAGCGCCTCGGCCGACAGGCCGCCGATGACCTGCAGGCTCACGCCGGGATGGCGGCGCCCCAGCTCGGCGCCGGCGGCGATCAGCGGCGCGTCCTGGTCGTTGCCGTAGCCGATCATCACCAGTTCGCGGGTCTGCGCGCGCAGGATCGAGGGGCTTGCCAGCGTGGTCGTGGCGGCAAGCCCGCCCAGCACCGTCCTTCGGGTCAGTCTCATTGGTCAGCTCCCTGTGCTGTGGTCATCCGCGGGTTCTGGCCCGCATCGCCCAACGTTACTTTTGTTTTTCCTATAATCGAAACCTTTCGCAATAACCCGAGTCGGTCAAGCGCGTTTGCGGCTTTGCTCACCGGCCGCCGGCCCGGGCGCACAAAAAAGCGGCGATCCGCGGATCAGGCGAGGATCACGTCGAGCCCCGCAGCGGTCAGCGCGGCGACATCCGAGGGCCCCGCGCCGGCGTCCGTGACCAGCGTGGAGACCTCCTCGAGCCCCGCGATTCGCGCGCCGGCCACATGGCCCAGCTTGCCGTGATCGCCCAGCACGACCACCCGGCGGGCCGCGGCCAGCATCGCGCGCTTGATCTCGACCTCCTCGAAATGGGCGTTGGTAAAGCCGCGGTCCGCGTCGACCCCGGCACAGCACAGATAGGCGCAATCGGCATTGAGCTGCGCCAGGACCAGCCCCGCGAAGGGCGGGATCAGCGACCGGGACCGCGGGTTGCGCCCGGTCTTCTTGACCGTGCCGCCAGTCAGCATGACCGTGATGCCGGCGTGGGTTTCCAGCGAAATGGCGATATCGAGGCTGTTCGTGATGACGACCACGTCGCGCAGGTCGGCCGGCAGCGCCAGCGCCATGGCGCGCGTCGTGGTGCCGGCGTCGAGGATGATCGTCTCACCGTCGCGCACCATGCGCGCGGCCATGGCGCCGATGCGCTCCTTTTCCGCGCCGAAGCTCTGGCTGGGCAACTCGAGCGGCCGCACGAAGCGGGCCGCCTGCACCGAGGTCGCCCCGCCCCGGATCCGGCGCAGCAGCATCCGGCGCTCCAGCGTGTCGAGGTCGGACCGGATCGTCACCGCCGAAACCCCAAGCACCTCGGACAGCCTGGCGACCTCCACCACCCGGTCGCGGTTCAGCATTTCCAGGATGCGTTCGTGCCGCGGATTGAGTTGCGTTGCCTGGCTGGCGTCGGACATGGCAGGACCCTCACGATGCAGTCTTGTGTTTCTTACTTAAGTGACAGATACCGAAAGCGAAGCAGTTTCTTGCGACAGCGGCCGCCCCGCCGCGTCAGGATGACACGAAAGGAAGAGCGACGTGAGTATTGAGCAACGCCTGCAGGAAATCCGCCGCGAATCGTCCTCCGATGCGGCCGGCGATCCCGAACGGTTTCGGCGCGTCGCGCTCACGCGGACCGAGATGATGTCGCAGGGCGAAGCGATCCGCGCGACGCTCGAGGCCAACACCGGCCCCTTGGCGAAGATCGCCGCGGACCTGGCCGGCCGGCGCATCCGCCGCGTGGCGATGGTGGGCTGCGGCGACAGCTGGATCTCGGGCTACGGCGTGCGCCACGTGGTGGAACGGACGCTCGGCGCGGTATGCGAGCCCTGCGAGGCGTTCGACTTCGCCACCTACGGCCTCGACGTGGTGGACGCGGAGACGGTGGTCATCGGCCTCAGCTCCAGCGGCAAGACCGAGCCGGTGATCGAGGGGCTGAAGGGGGCCGCGGCCCGCGGCGCCTATACCATCGGCCTGTCGAACACGCTGGGCTCACCGCTGATGGAGGAGTTCCCGGGCGCGCTACACATCCGCGCCACCCGCGGCGGCTGGCCGACCCAGTCGAGCACGGCGGCGATGGCGCTCAAGCTGGCGCTCGTCGCCGCGATCGCCGAGGCGCGCGGGCAGCACACGGCGTCCCTGCAGGCGGCGCTCGACGCCCTGCCCGGCCTTGTCGATGCCGTGGCCGAGGCGCTCTACGAGCCGGCCCGCGCCCTGGCGGCGCGGCTGGCGCGCGCCGACCTCGTGCTGCTGGCCGGCGCCGGCCCGCACTACGCGCCCGCCGCCTTCGGCGCGGCCAAGCTCAAGGAACTGGCGCCGATCCACGCCTACGCCTTCCCGCTGGAGGAATATCACCACTACCGGACGCAGAAGGCCGGCGACCCGATGTTCCTGATCGCGCCCGACATGGCCAGCCACCCGCGGGCCGTGGAAACCGCGATCATGAGCCGCGGGAGCGAGGGCGTCTGCATCGCGCTGGTGCCCGAGGGCGAGACCGAGATCGCCGAAATCGCGGATGTCGTCTGGCGCCTGCCCGCCGTCGCCTGGGAAACCGCCCCGATCCTCTACAGCGTGCCGCTGCACCTGTTCGGCTACCACGCTGCGGTGGAGCGGGACGCGCTGGGCCTCGGTGCGCCGCGCCTCGGAGGGTGAGGTGGCGCCCGAGCTGGTCACCGTCGGGGGGCTTACGGTCGACAACGTGATCTCGGCCGACGGCCAGGTCGCGCTGGCGCAGGCCGGCGGCAACGGCGCCTATTCGGCGGTCGGCGCCCTGATGTGGGCGCCGGGTGTCGGCCTCGTCAGTTGCGCGGTCGAGAGCTATCCACGGGCCACCATCGCCCGGCTGGAACAGCACGGCATCGACCTCGGCGGCGTGGCCTGGTCGGACGAGCGGCTCAGCTCCTGCAACTGGTTCATCTACGACGCCGACGGCCACCGCGACGAGGGCCTGTCGAGCCCGCCAGACGCGCTGGCCGAGGCCGGCTTTCCGACCGACCGCCTGACCGCGGCGCAGATCGCCCGATGGCGCGACCTGCTGGCGCGCCGCGAGGCCCCCGGCGAGATCAGCTATTCCGACTTCCGCGTGCGCCATCCGCTGACCCCGTCGCAGGTGCCCGAGGCCTGGCGCCATGCGCGGGGCGTGCACCTGGCCCCCAGCCAGCCCGGGGTGATGCTGGCCATGCTGGACGTTTTCGCGCCGGGCGGCGCGGTCGTCACCGCCGACCCCGGCTGGCAGCTGGCCGACTACACCCTCGACGAGATCACGCCGATCCTGGCCCGCATCGACGCCTTCCTGCCCAGCGAGGTGGAGTTGCGCGCGCTGGTGCCCGGCGCGGGCATCGCCGACGCGCTGGCGGCGATCGCCGCCCGCTGCCCCGGCGCGGTCGCGGTCAAGCTCGGGCCGCGGGGCGTGCTGGTCTGGGATCGGGCCGCGGCCGCCCCCGTCGCCGTGCCGCCGGCGCCGGCGCGCACGCTCGACCCCACCGGCGCGGGCGACAGTTTCTGCGGCGGGTTCCTGGCCGGTCTGGTCGAGACCGGCGACCCGCTGCGCGCCGCGCGCCACGGCGCGATCTCGGCCGCGCGGATCGTCGAATGCTTCGGCGCCGATGGGGCGCTGCCCCCCGACCGCGCCGCCTTGCGTGCCACCCTTGGCGAGGAGGTCGCCGAATGCCCCTGACCCTGTTCGCATCCCGGCCGCCCGTCATCGCCGCGCTGCACCTGCCCGATTTCGCCCTGTCGCGGCACCGCTCGGTCGCCTGGTACGAGGACTACGCGGTCACCAACGCACGCGTCTTCGCCGCGGCGGGCATCCCGTGGATCAAGCTGCAGGACCAGACCCGCACCGCCGGGCCCGCCACCCCCGACACGCTGGCCCTGATGGCGAGCCTCGGGCGGCTGATCCGGGCCGAGGTGCCGGGTCTCGGTCTCGGCATCATCATCGAGGCGCATGACCCGGTGGCGGCCCTGTCCGTCGCCCATGCGGCCGGCGCCGATTTCGTGCGGCTCAAGGTCTTCGTCGGCGGGGCCATGACGGCCGAGGGCCCCCGGCACGGGCTGGGCGCGGCGGCCGTCGCGTACCGGGCGGCGCTGGGACGGCCCGACATCGCGATCCTCGCCGATGTCCACGACCGCACCGCGCGACCCCTGTCGGACGAGCCGCAGCCCTTCGCCGCCAACTGGGCGGCCAAGGTGGGGGCGGACGGCCTGATCATCACGGGGGGGAGCTTTGCCGACACCCTCGACCGCATCGCCGCGGTGCGCAAGGCGGTGCCCGGGCGGCCGATCCTGATCGGCGGCGGTGTAACCGAGGACAATGCCGCCCAGGCCCTGGCCGCGTCGGACGGTGTGATCGTCTCGAGCGCGCTGATGCGGGCGGGGGCCGGCGACGACGACATCCTGCGCTGGGACGCCGACCTGTGCCGGCGTTTCATGGACGCGGCGGGCGGGGCATGACCGGGCGCGACTTCGCCGGCTACCGGGGCGGCGCCCCCGACATCACCTGGCCCGGCGGGGCGCGGCTGGCGGTGTCGGTGGTCGTCAACATCGAGGAGGGCGCCGAGCTGTCCCTCGGCGACGGCGACGAGCGCAACGAGCATATCTACGAGGCGGTCGAGCGCGTCGAGGGCGTCCGCGACCTCTGCATGGAAAGCCATTTCGAATACGGGCCGCGGGCCGGCTGGCCGCGCATCCGCGACGCGCTGCGCCGGCGCGGCGTGGCGGTCACCCTCAACGCCTGCGGCCGCGCCGTCGCCGCGACGCCCTGGATCGCCGCCGAGGCGGTCGCCGACGGCCACGAGGTCGCCGCCCATGGCTGGCGCTGGGAACGGCACGTCCACATGGACGAAGCCACCGAGCGCCGCGCGATCGCGCAGGCCGTGGCCGCCATCGCCGGGGCCGCGGGCACGCCGCCGCTCGGCTGGCACACGCGCTCGGCCACGTCGCCCCTCACCCGGTCGCTGCTGATTGAACAGGGTGGGTTCCTCTACGACAGCAACGCCTACAACGACGACCTGCCTTACATGGTCGACACCGCGGCGGGCCCGCACGTGGTGCTGCCCTACGCCTTCGACACCAACGACATGCGGTTCTACAACGGCGGCGGCTTCGTCTTCGGGTCAGACTTCGCGCGCTACTGCATCGACGCCTTCGACCGGCTCCACGCCGAGGCGCGCCATGCGCCGCGGATGCTGTCGATCGGGCTGCACACGCGCATCATCGGGCGGCCGGCGCGGATCGGCGGGCTCGAGGCGTTCCTCGATCACGCGCTGCGGCATGAGGGCGTCTGGTTCGCGACCCGGGCCCAGATCGCCCGGGCCTGGCGCGCGGGGCTGGGCCTGCCCGACTGGGCGCCGCGCCCCTGCCCGGCCGGGTTCGCGCCATGACCCGCGACCTGATCGGCTACGGCGGCGCCTGGCCCGACCTGCGCTGGCCGAACGGCGCGCGGCTGGCCGTGTCGGTGGTGGTGAACGTCGAGGAAGGCGCCGAGCGGCAGGTGATCGACGGCGACCCGGCGAACGAGCGCATCGGCGAGGTGCTGTCGGTGGTGCCGGATGACCGGCCCGACCCCGGACAGGCGCAGATCTTCGCCTACGGCACGCGGGCGGGGGCCTGGCGCATGGCCGCGGCGCTGCGCCGGCACGCCATCCCCGCGACGCTGTTCGCCTGTGGCCGTGCGGCCGAGCGGGCCGCGCCCGTGCTCGCGGCGCTGGCGGCCGACGGGCACGAGACTGCCTGCCACGGCTGGCTCTGGCGCCCGCACGCCGACTACGACACCCCCGAGGCCGAGGGCGCCGATCTCGACCGCGCGGGCGCGGCCATCGCGGCGGCGACCGGGGAGGCCCCCCGTGGCTTTTTCTGCCGCGGTGCCGAAAGCCCCTGGACCCGCCAACTGCTGGCCGAGCGCGGCTATGTCTACACCTCCAACGCCTTCGACGACGACCTGCCCTACCGCGACCCCTCGGGCCTTGTGGTGGTGCCCTACGCGCTCGACACCAACGACATGAAGTTCTTCCACCCCAACGGCTTCGTGCGGCCCGGCGAGATGGTGGACTACGTCACCGAGGCGCTCGACGTGCTGCAGGCCGAGGCCGAGGCGGGGCTGCCGCGGCTCCTGAACATCGGGTTCCACCTGCGCATCGTCGGCCGCCCCGCCCGGTTCCCGGCCTTTGACCGCATCCTCGCCGAGCTCGCCCGCCGACGCGACCGCCTCTGGATCGCGCGGCGGATCGACATCGCCCGTGCCTTCCGCGAGGCCGCGCCATGAGGATCGCGCTGGTCAACCCCAACACCTCGGCCGACATCACGCGCCGCATGGTCGCCATCGCCGCGCGGGAGGCCGGGGGCCGGGCCGAGGTGATCGGCCACACCGCCGCCTTCGGCGCGCCGCTGATCACCGAGCCCGCCGCCTTCGTCGTCGCGGCCGAGGCGGTGGCCGCGCTGGCGCCCTCGCTCGGGCAGGCCGACGCCGTCATCGTGGCCGCCTTCAGCGACCCGGGCCTCGACGCCCTGCGCGCCGCCCTGCCCTGCCCCGTCACCGGCATCGCCGAGGCGGGCATGGCCGAGGCCGCGCGGGGCGGGCGGCGCTTTGCCGTCGTCACGACGACGCCGGCCCTGGCCGTTGCCATCGCCGCGACGGCGGCCCGGCACGGGCACCGGCACTTCGCCGGCACCTGGACGACGCCCGGCGACCCCGTCGCCCTGACCGCCGACGCCGCGGCCCTGGAGGACGCGCTGGCCGCCGCCATCGAGGCGGCCGTGGCCGAGGGCGGCGCCGAGGCCGTGGTGATCGGCGGCGGCCCCCTGGCCGAAGCCGCGCGCGCGCTGGCCGCCCGCACGCCCGTGCCCCTGGTCGAGCCGGTGCCGGCCGCGGTACGCCTGTCCGTCGCGCGGCTGCAGCAGGGGGCGCAGGCATGAGCGGAACGCTTGTCGTCGCCGACCGGATCGTGACGGGCTTCGCCGCCGACGGCACGCCCGAGATCGTCGAGGACGCCGCGATCCTCGTCGATGGCGCGACCATCGCCGCAATCGGCCCGGCGTCCGACCTGCGCCGTGCCCACCCGGAGGCGCCCGAGGTCGGTGGCCGCGGCATGGTCGCGATCCCGGGTCTGGTGAACGCCCACCACCACGTCGGGTTGACGCCGTTCCAGCTGGGCGCGCGGGACCAGCCGCTGGAGCTGTGGTTTCCCGAACGCCTGGCCATGCGCGACGTGCACCCGCGGCTCGACACGCTGTTCTCGGCCTTCGAGATGGTGGCCTCGGGGGTCACCACCGTCCAGCACCTGCACAGCCGGGCGCCCGGCGACACCGACGCGGTCATCGCGCGGGCCGAGGCGATCCTCGGCGCCTATGTCGAGCTGGGGATGCGGGCGTCCTATTCCTTCGCGCTGCGCGACCAGAACCGCATGATCTACGACGCCGACGCGGCCTTCGTGGCATCGCTGCCCGAAGACCTGCGCGCGCCCACGGCGGCCTACCTGACGGGGTTCGGCCTGCCGCTTGCCGACCAGATCGCCGTCTTCCACGCGCTGCGGGACCGCTGGGCGGCCGCGCCGCTGATCGGCATCCAGATCGCGCCGTCGAACCTGCACTGGCTGTCGGACGCCGCGCTGGAGAGCGCCGCACGGATCGCCGAGGCCACCGGCGCGCCGATGCACATGCACCTGCTGGAGACGCCCTACCAGGCCGAATACGCCCGCCGCCGCACCGGCGGCTCGGCGCTGGAGCATATCGACCGCTTCGGCCTCGTCGGCCCGCAGCTGACCATCGGCCACGGGGTCTGGATGACGCCCGACGACATCGCGCTGCTGGCCGAGCGGGGCGGCTGCCTGTGCCACAACTGCTCGTCCAACCTGCGCCTCAAGAGCGGCACCGCCGACCTGAACGGGTTCCTGGCCAGCGGGGTGCCGGTGGCCCTCGGCATCGACGAGGCCGGCATCAACGACGACCGCGACATGCTGCAGGAGATGCGGCTGGCATTGACGCTGCACCGGGCGCCGGGCCACGCCAGCCCCTGCCCCACGGCCACGCAGATCCTGCGCATGGCAACCGAGCACGGCGCGGCCACCACGCCCTTCGCCGGGCGGATCGGGCGGCTGGCGCCGGGGCGGCTGGCCGATATCGTGCTGCTGGACTGGCGCGCGGTCACCTGGCCCCACCAGGACCCCGGCCTGCCGCTGGTCGACGTGCTCGTGCGGCGGGCCAAGGCCGGCGCGGTCCGCACGGTGCTGGTGGGCGGCGAGACCGTGTACCATGACGGCCGCTTCACGCGGGTGGACCGCGACGCGGTGCTGGAGGCCATCGCCCGCGCCCTCGACGCGCCGCGGAGCGAGGCGGAGATGGCCCTCGCGCGACTGGCAAAGGCGCTCCACGGGCCCGTGGCCGCGTTCTACCGCGACTGGATCTGACCCGGCAGCGGCGGCGCCGCCTGCAATGAAAAACGCGCCCCGAAGGGCGCGCTTCCGATCCGGGTCGGGACCGGGCTCAGGCCGCTTCGGCCTCGGCCTCGGCCTGGTTGCGGCGCTCGCTTTCCTCGCGGCTGAGGGCGACCGAGGTCCGGACGCCCTGCGCCACGAACTTCATCAGCCCCTGCACGACGCGCTCGTTGGGGTCGATGCCGGCGCAGCTCAGAACCTCGCGGCCATCGCGCGAGCGGGCCCAGCGGGCGATCTGCTCCGGGCCGTTGCCGTATTTCTTGTCATCCGCGATCGCGTCGTCGAGCGCAGCCAGAACCACCGCCGCGAAAAGCTTCCGCGCGCGTTGACCCTGTTCGAAGTTGAAGGCCGTGCCATCAACGAAATCTCGCATTTCGTCGTTCCTTGTTTTTGCTCTTGCAATTTCGGCGTGGCGACCCTTCTGCCCGAAAAGCGTGCGATTCTGTGATGCAATCTCGACATACATGGTATGTGCTGGTTGCATGGCTTGGAGTGGAAACGCACAGTTTCCGGTATCCGGATGAAGCCCCGAGCGCGAAATATAGGTGCGGTCACGCGGTCATCAAGTTTTTGTCACGATATTGCCACGATTCATCGGGGCCCGACGCCCGGCGCGGCCCGGGCGGGTCAGTCGCGGCCGCCGGACCAGGGCGAGCGCGGCCCGCGGCGGGTGCCGCTGCGGGGCACGCGGGCCAGATCCGCAAGCGGGCGGGTGGCCGCGCGGGTGGAGGTGACGCGGCGGACACGGGGAATCGGGCTGCTCCGGCCGCGCTCGATCACGTACTCGACCTCGTCATGGGGCGGCTTGCCGTGCCAGCGCTGCCAGTAGCCCGGCCCGCCCAGCCGCAGCCACAGCGGCAGCGCCAGCACCACCCCCGCCACGAAGCCGCCGGCATGGGCCCAGTAGGCCACCCCGCCGCCGCCGGCGACGTCCATCGCCAGCCCGTTGACCAGCTGCAGGCCGAACCACAGCCCCAGCATCAGCCACGCCGGGATCGTGAAGATGCGGATCAGCACCACGATGATGACCAGCACGTCGATCCGGGCACGGGGGAAGAACAGGAGGTAGGCCCCCATGACCCCCGCGATGGCCCCGGAGGCGCCGACCATGGGCACGGTCGAGGTCGGGTCGGACAGGATCTGACCCGCCGCGGCGCCAATGCCCGAGGCGAGGTAGAAGACGAGGAACCAGAAGTGCCCCATCAGGTCCTCGAGGTTGTCGCCGAAGATGTACAGGAACAGCATGTTGCCGATCAGGTGCATCCAGCCGCCATGCAGGAACATCGACGTGACGACCGTGTGGCCGTCGAGGCCCGAGAGCACCTCGGCCGGGACCAGCGCCCAGTCGGCGAAGAAGGCGGCCAGCAGCGGCTCGGCCTGCGAGAGGCTGGGGAAGTAGCTCAGGAAGATGACCGTGTTCAGCGCGATCAGCGCCCAGGTGACGAAGGGCGTGCGGTTCGACGGGTTGTGGTCGCGGATCGGGAACATGGGCGTAACCTCGGGTGCCGCCCCCCGGCGGTCAAGGGCCGGCGGGGCCCGGGGTTACTCGAAATCCTCGGCGGCGAGCGCGAGCCGGATCTCGCGGCGCACCATCTTGCGCACGTTTCGGGTGATGCGCTGGCCAAGCACGCCCTGGAGCTCCTCGCGGATCACCTCGGCGATGAGCTCGCGCAGGGTTTCCTCGTCGAGGATGCCCTCCTCGGGGTCGGGGAAGGTGAAGGGCGTTTCGGTCTCGCCGAGATCCTCGATCTCGGCGTGGGCGTCGCCGCCCGCCGCGTCGCCGTCGGCCGGGCCGGACCAGCGCCGCGCCTCGGTGCGGCGGGAAAAGATCGGCGTGAACCCCGGATCGGCGGTCTCCGCATCGGCAGGGGCCTCGGGACGGTCGTCGGGGGTCATCGGGCTTGCAGCCTCGTCGGGGGTGTCGGGGGGCATCTGCGGCTCGGAGGCGGACCAGTCGGCGGTCTCGGCCCCGACCATCTCGGGGGCGTCCGCCGCGTCGCCTTCGGCCGCGTGCGGGGCCGGCTCGGGTGCGGCGTCGGACCAGGCGGCGGTCTCGACCGCCTCGGGCTCCGCCTCGGGCGCGGGGTCCGGCTCGGCGGCGGCCTGTCCGCGGACGATCGCCAGCTCGCGCAGGGCCCGGTCGGCGCCGGTGCCGGGCCAATCGGCGTCGCCGGTCTCGGGCTCGAACTCGCCGGGCGTGACCTCGGCGACGAACTCGTCGGGCGTGACTTCGGCCACGAACTCGGCCACGCGACGGGGCGCAGGATCGGACAGCGGGGGCGGCGGGCCGGTGTCGTCGGCATGGCCCTCGGCAAGGGCCTCGGCCACGGCCTCGTCGCCGCTTTCCTCGATCTCGCCCCAGTCGGCGAGCCGGTCCTCGAGGCCCCATTCCGGGTCGTCATCGGTGTCGTCGTCGCCATCGTCATCGGCGGCGGTGTCCGCGGCGACGGCGGCGGGCGCGGACTGCCGGCGCACGGGCGCCCAGGGGTCGTCGGGGTCGGTCACGCGCAGGGCGGGCGTCAGCACCAGCTTGTCGCCGGCATCGGCCGGCGGCGCGGCCGCGCGGGACGCGGCGGAGCCGGAGTCCGCCACCAGCCGGCGGATGGACGCAAGCACGTCCTCGATCTCGGTAGCGGATTTCGCGGGGTCCGACATGACCGCTCACTCCTCGACATCCATGGGCTGGGACGGGTCGGCCCGCGCCCCGCGGCCATGACAAGACGGCCCCTCGGCCGGGAGCCTTGCCGCACAGGATAGCCGCAAGTGCCCGTCCGCACAACGGATAGCTGGAATGCGACGGATCCGCGCCCGCGGTTCAGTCCCGGCCGATGGACCGCAACAGGCTGTCGAGCCGCTCGCCCTGCGGCGACAGCACCCGCGGCACGCCGCCGGGGAAGGCCGCGCCGTAGGCCTCGACGTCGTATTCGGGCACCGGCAGGTCCAGCCGGCCGACGGTCAGCAGGCCGGCGGCGGAAAGGATGCCATAGGCCGAGGCGTAGAGGTCGGCCTCGGCCTCGATGCGGCTGATGCGGGCCTCGAGCAGGTCCTGCTCGGCGTCGAGCACGTCGAGCGTGGTGCGCGCGCCCAGCGCCGCCTCCTCTCGCACGCCCTCGAAGGCCAGCTCGGCGGCGCGGATGCGCTGGTCCGAGGCCTGGATCTGCGCGGTCGCGATCTGGAACCGCGCGAAGGCGGTGCCGACCGCCTGCAGGTTCAGCTGTGTCTGCCGGTTCAGCGCGGCGCGCACGGCCTCGACCTGGGCCAGCGCCTGGCGTTCGATCGAGGCAAGCTGGCCGCCGCGGTAGATCGGCTGGGTCAGGGTCAGGCCGACCGAGGCGCTTTCGCCCTCGAGAAACGGGTTGGTCGCCTGGAAGGTGTCGGTGGCCGTGAAGTCGAGGGTGATGTTCGGCCGGGTCGCGGCGCGGGCCTCCTGCACGGCGAACTCGGCGGCGGCGACCTCGTGCTGGAGCGCCAGCACGGCGGGGTGCTGCTGGCGGGACAGCTGGCCGGCCTCGGCCTCGGAGCGGGGCAGGTTCGGCAGGCCGCCGGGGCCGGTCAGGCCGTTGGGATAGCGGCCGACGGCGAGGTTGAAGATCTCGCGCGCGATCTCGAGCGTGCCCTGCGCGGCGGCGAGGTTGGAGCGCGCGGTGGCCAGCTGCGCCTCGGCCTGCGCGACATCGGTGCGGGTGTCCTCGCCGACCTCGAAGCGGTCGCGCGCGGCCCGCAGCTGCTGGGTCAGGACGCGCACGTTGGCCTCGCGGACCGAGACGACCTGCTGCGCCTCCCAGACCTCGAGATAGGCGGTGACGGCGTCCAGCAGCACCTGCGCCTCGAGCGCGACCAGCTGCTGGCGGGCGGCGTTCACCGTCTCCTCGGCGCCGCGCCGGGCGCTGGTGCGGCCGCCGCCGGCGTAGATCACCATCTCGGCCACCAGCCGGGCGGTCGAGGTGGTGGTGTCGTTGATCAGGTCGCGGTTGGTGCCGGCGATGAAGGTGAGCGTGGGATAGAGCTGCGCGACGGCCTGGGTCACGCCCTCGTCGGACAGCCGCAGGAGGTAGCGGTTCTGTTCCAGCAGCTGCGAGTTGCGGTAGGCGTCGGCCATCGCCTGCCGCAGCGAGTCGGCCGCCGCGGCCCCGGCGGTCATCGCCACCACGGCCAGCGCCGCGACCAGGCCGCGGCCCGTGCGGAAGATCCTGCTCGTCATCGCGTCACCTCATACCTGTCGGGCCTGCCGCCCTGTTCGTCACGTATCGGTGCGCCCTGCCTGCCCGGGCGCCCCGGCGCGGCGGCCCGGTCAGAACACGAAGCCGGGCACCCGCGCAAAGCCCGGCAGAACCGGGGCCGTCGCGTTGAACTCCATCCGCCACGACACCGCGCCGTGCACCTTGTGGCCCAGCCGCATCTCGCCCAGCGCGCCCTGCATGAAGACCGCCGCGATGCGCCCGCCCTCCTTGAGCTGGTCGATCAGCGCCGGGGGGATCTCCTCGACGCCGGCGAAGACGACGATGGCGTCGTAGGGGCCGTTGCGGGGGCTGCCCGCGGCCATCGGGCCGGTCAGCACGGCGGCGTTGTGGATGTCGTGGGCCGACAGCGCGGCCTCGGCCTCGCGGGCCAGGCCCTCGTCCTCCTCCACGGCGACCACGGCCTCGGCCATGCGCGCCAGCAGCGCGGTGGTGTAGCCCATGCCGGGCGCGATCTCGAGCACGAGGTCGGACGGCGTCACCTTCAGCGCGGCGAGCATCTTGGCGATGGTGCGGGGCTCCATCAGCTGACGCCCGGCCGACAGCGGCACCGGGCCGCCGACATAGGCCAGATCGCGCATCCCGCCGGGCACGAAGGCCTCGCGCGGGACGCTGAGCATGGCGTCGAGGATCGGAAAGCTGGTGACGTCCGAGGGACGGATCTGGGTGTCGACCATGGTGCGGCGACGGGCGGCGAAGTCTGCCATGGGAACTGAACCAATTCGTCTAGTTGAGCTGTCGAAGTCTTGGCACAGCCCGCGGGATCGCGCAACGGGCGGCTGCGTCTCTGCGACGTTTGCCCCCTTTCGCGCCTTGCGCGGGGCGCCCCGTTGCGATACCTGACACGGTATCCCGGCGACGGCGAGTTGGCGGAGTGGTTACGCAGCGGATTGCAAATCCGTGCACACCGGTTCGATTCCGGTACTCGCCTCCAAATCTTTTCAAGCACTTAGACGAAAAACAGAGGGCGCCCCGAGAGGCGCCCTTGTCGTTAGTAAGCGGAAAGTAAGCCGCTCAGGCGGGTGCGCTGGACGACCTGCTGATGCTGTCGGCCATGAGCTGCGCCGCCTTCGCCGCCAGATCGAGATCGGCCGCCACCGCATCTTTGCCGAGCGCCTCGGCCTCCTCGGCCTCGGTCAGGATATCGGAGTGCCCGCCGAGCCCGACCCACTCCTGCGCATGCCTGCGCTGCACCACCGCGAGAAGGTCCTGAGAGATCCCGACCAGCACCAGGATCGCGTCGCTCTCGGCGCAATGCGAAAGCGCGTTGGTGTCCTGCGACAGCGCGTCGATCGCGGTCAAAACCCCACGCAGGCGGTTGATGGCGTCCTCGGTATTTTCGAAGTTGCGGCGCTGGTGCAGCGAAAGCTTTTCGACGGTCATTGTCATGGTCTCCTCATGGGGGTAATGGTGACACAGGCACAATATCAGGGGCAGAGAATGGTGACAAGTGCACAAATTCGGGCGGCGCGTGCGCTCCTCAACTGGTCGGTGCGCGACCTCGCCGAGCATGCTGGCGTCCACCGGAACACCGTCACGCGCGCGGAGACGGAAGCCACCGGACCTGGATACGCGCACGCGACCATCGAGCGCGCCCTGGTCGAGGCCGGTGTCGAGTTCATCCCCGAGAACGGGGGCGGCCCCGGCGTGAGGCTCAGGAAGCTCGATCCTTGACGCGGCCCATTTGACGTGCCAGGTTTCAGGGAGCGGCGGGTGTCGGCCGCTACATCCTATAGTCCTGCCCCAACGCCATCGCCGCAGATGGCACAGCCAAGGGGTAGCAGGGCAAGGCTCCGCGGTAAGGCGCATATCCACTGAAACAGCGCATCAGCGCATTGAAAGGGTATGTCCCATGAAGAGCTTTAAGACCCCCACCGAAGAACGTCTCGCCAAGCGCATGCAGAAACGGCTAGCCAAGATCGGCTTCAAGCTCGTAAAGCGTGGAGAGGGTTACGCGATCCTCGTCTTCAATGAAGTCGTCGGGTCGTGGATCGAGGCGGATGGCATGTCGCCGGTACCTTATAGCCTGAGTGTCGAAGACGTGATCCGGCTGACCCATGAGTATGTGTGCGAGGCAGAGATCGAGAGCTTGGCGGCCTAGCGGCGCGTTCCTTGGGGCTTGCTGCCGTAGCGGGAGCCGAGCGCGCGGTCGAACCTGCCCGAGGCGATAGCGCGGCCCACTGCGACCTCGATGAGGCGCTGGCCATCGGGGCCGCGGCTTTCCCGCGTCTCGACCTGCTCGCCCGAGTTGTTGATGACGTTCACCGTGACGCCGGGGCCGCTGTTCCCGCCGACGTCAGGCACCACCGTGCCAGGGGCGTGCGGAGCGAACAGCTCCGGGCCGTTCTCGCCCACCATGTAGGCATGACCAGAGGACACGGGGCCGCCGCCTGCGCGGAAGCCGCCGAAGATGCTGGAGAACAGCGGCCCGAGGAGCCCGCCGCCCATCTGGGGCCCGGCGAGGGGACCGTCGCCGAACAAGGCTGCCTCCAGCGCCGCGCGGGCGATGGTGGCCGCCAGCCGCTGGAATACCTCGGTCAGGTCCTCGCCCGCCACGATGGCGTCCAGGAAGCCGTCCTGCATCGTCTGCTGCTGGGCCTCCAGGAACTCCATCGCCTCGGTCAGTTGCTCCACCTCGTCGGCGAGTTGCGCGGCGCGCGCACGGCCGCCCCCTGTGCCCGGCAGGTCGCCGGCCTCACCCGGCCCGAGGAAGCTCGCCTCCAGCGCCGCGTCGGCCTCTTCCAGCGCCAGCTCCGTGAGGGACAGCTCGGCCCTGAGCCGCTGCATCGCCAGGACGTGCATGCGGTCCACCGCGGACCCGTGCAGCTCGGTCCCAAGCCCCATGTTCGGCGCCCCGATCGGGGACCAGTACCCATCTCGCTCCTGACCTCGGAACAACTCGATCTGCTCCATCCGGTTGCCGATTTGCATTCGCTGCTGGTCCTGGAGGTTCTGGAGCTGCATGCGCTGCTCCTCGCCCCGGATGCGCAGGAGCTGCATCTCAACCTCCAGCACCTCGCGCCGGGCCTCGAACTCGGTCCGGGAGTTGGCAACCACGCGGGCGGCCAGCCCGGTCGAGGCGCCGCCGCTGGCGTGAATGGCTTGCGTGTAGGCGTCCTGGAGATCGGACAGCTCGGCGATGCTCGCCCGCATGGCACTTAGCCCGCCCGGCATCTGCGTGAGCTCAGCGATCAGGTCGCCTGTCACATCCTCGGCCCGGAGCGCGTTGGCGATGAAGGGCAGGAAGGCGCCCGCCGCCGCGCCCAGCGCAATGCCCAGGGGCCCGAAGGCGAGCGTCAGGTCGGGAAGCTGGATCGCCAGCGCCTGGAGCGGCCGGCCGGTCGCGCTGGCCTGCTGGGCGACCTGGGAGAGCTGCATCATGGTGTTGCGCAGACCTGCCCCGCCCATGCCCTGGGCCGCACGGGCGGTCGTGTTGAAGCCGTTGGTCATCTGCGCCGCCGAGCGCGCGACCTGCGCGCCCGTGGCCGTTGCCTGGTCGCCCATGCGGTCAAGGTCCCGGGTGCCCTGCCGCAGCCGCGTGCTGTCCACCGCGATGGCGAGCGTTGCGATATCGACCATCGGCCTATTCCTTGAGGTCGTGGCCCGCGTCGCGGAAGCGCGCGAGGATTTCGTGGGTCAGCACGTCGCGCACCTTGGCCTTGAGGAGGAACACGTCCTCGGGAAGCCATGGGACGATCTTGCCGTTCTCAGCCCGCGCCAGCTCGCAGCCGCGCATCTTGAAGGGCCAGATCCGCAGGGTGAAGGAGGCCAGGACCTCGAAGCTGTCCACCACCTGCGGCGGCTGGTACAGCTCGATGTCCCGGACCTCCAACCCGGCGATCTCGGCGCCCCGGGCCATCAGTACAGCCCGAGGATGCCGGTCGCGGTCGTCCCGGTCTCCAGCACGCGGCGGGCGCGCACCGGCAGGAAAGTCCCTGCCGCCACGTTCTCGAAAACCCCCTCGGTGTTGTCGGAGGCCCGCACCGCCACGTCGCCAGCGTTGCCCACGTAGAGGCCCCGGCAGATGACGCCGAGATCCGTCGTGTCGGAGGGCGTGACCTGGATCAGGCCCTCGGCCGGGTCGTTCAGACCCGACCGGCGATCATCGAATGGATCACGGGTCATCAGGCGGCCGCCTCGACCCGGGCGATCAGGAAGGCGAGGCCCACGGCCTTGCGCTCCACCACGCGGTTCCAGTTGGCCGCCAGGGCCAGCTCGGCGATGGTCGGGCTCTCGCCCGCGACCGACCCCTCGAGCCACTGAAAGCCCGCCGGGTGCATCGCCATGTTGATGCGCGAGTGCAGGATCTGCTGGCCGCCACCGTTGCCGGCGCCGGGCAGGTTCTCCACCTCGGTGCCCTGCGCGATGCGCGGCGCGGTCAGACCCCAGCCCACGGCCCCCGGCCCGAACAGGACGGTCGTGTAGTCGCCGCTCGACACGGGCAGAAGGTCGTCCACGATCACAGCCATCCCGCGGAAGGTGCGGATCATGCCGCCCTGACTGTCCGGGATGGTCTCGATCATGTCGTTCTTCAGCGCCAGCGTGTAGACGTCCGAGTGCATGGCGATGCCCGAGACGGCGCCCATCTGGTCGCCCATGGTCGCGGCGGCGTCGATCACCGCAGACGCCGAGAACACGGCCGCGGCCCCGGTCTCGCCGGAGATGTCCACCACCATGTCACCGCTGTCGTTCGCCACGTTGTCGGCCAGGATGCCGTTGAGCGACGAGATCAGCCGGCGCTGGAGCTGCCGCGTCCAGTAGGCCGCCGCGCGGTCCTGGATGCGCTGGAGCGCGTTGGCGCCGGCAAGCTCGCTCGCCAGGTTCATCGCGGACCAGGAATTATGCAGGAAGCTCTTGCGGACCACCTGCTTGCCGGTCCCGATCTTGCGCGGGGTCGCGGTCGAGGCCGGGTTGTCGTTGGTGATGTTCGCCTCGTCGTCGGCGATGTCGTTCCAGAAGGGAACGGCGAAGGAGTCCGCACCGGCCTGGAGCTGCTGCTCCATCGCCGCGTTTCGCGCCACGATGCCGGCCTGCACCAGAGCGCTGGTCTCCATGGTGTTCTGCACCACGTAGTCGGTGAATACGGTAGGGACGATCACGTCCGCGAGTTGGACGACAGCCATAGCTGCACCTCATGTCTCTCGATTTCGGGGAAAGACGCCGCGCCCCTCTGAGGCGCTGTCGGTGCGGCTCGGCCGCTGGGGACGCGCGGGCGGCTGACCTCGGGCCATGCCGCCACGCGCTGGTTGCAGTCTACCGCAGGCCGAATCGCGGTTCAACCTTCGCCTGCCGGTCCTTTGGGGGAACTCGGATGCCGCCGGAGTTGGACCCCGGAGGCTTCCCGGAGCCGCCCTTGAACTCGGAAACCAGCACCTGGTCGAAGCCGCCATGGGCCTCCAGCGCCCGGCGCACATCGGAGGCCGTGAACTGCGCGTCACGCTTGCCGCCGGCCTCCTCGATCTTCACCGGCTCGCCCTCGGCGGTCACGAAGCGCACGGCGCCGTCCTCAAGCCGGAAGTCGAAGTGCTCGCGCAGGTCGGGCATCACGTACTTCAGCTTCACCGCGAACAGGTCGCCCAGCACGGCCTCCACCGGCTCGTCCAGCGTGATCCGCCGCACCTCGGCCTCGGCCACCTCGGCGCGGCCGGCGGCCTTGCCCAGCTCCTCCTCCAGCTCCTTTACGCGAGCCTTGAGGCCCTTCACCTCGGCCAGGAGCTCCTTGTTCTTCGCCACAAGACCGCTGGGCTCCAGCCCGTCCTTGTCGTCGTCGTCAGCCATCCTGCTGTCCTTTCATCGCTACAGCCTCAATTCGGCCACCCGGCAGAAGTGCCGCGGTGCCGTCACCAGCGCCGCCACACCGGCAAGCGCGTTCGCCCGGTCGTCGTGACCGCCCGGCGGGTGATCCACCATGTCCCGCCCACTGCGGCCCGTGCGGCGCTCCAGCGCCTGCAACTGCCGCGCCAGCCGCGGACAAGGGGGCAGCTCGACCCGCCCCGAATTCATCGCCGCCAGGAGCTCCAGGTACAGCGCCGACCGGTCCAGCTCGCTGACCTCGTACCGGATGCCCCAGCGCAGGAACTCGTCGCGCGGCCAGCGGCCTGCGTACCGGTCCCCCGTCACCTCGCGCAGCTCGTACCGCTTCAGGAGCGACGAATATTCCTCCACGATCTGCGCCGGGCTCCCATGGGCGCCCCGTACCAGGTCCACCACCACCGCGTCGCCCTCCCGGTGCGCGATCGACAGCGTGAACTCGTCCGCGCCACCGCCCGCAGGGTCCACGAAGGCGACGTACCGCTCGCCCCGCACCGGGGGCAGCTCCAGCGGCTTCGGCCGCGTCGCCTGCTCGATCAGCTCGGGCGCGATCAGCGACGCGATGTCGGTGCGGAACTCGGCCAGGTACTCGGCCTTGGCCCGCGCCGGGTCCTCCCGCATGGCCTCCTCGATCACCCGCTCGGGCAGCGTCGGGTTCATCGTCCGCGATGGCGCCTGCGCGACCAGCACACGCCCGCTCTCGCCCCCAAAGTGCCGGCGGTAGGTCTCCCACAGCATGCCCCGCCGCGCGTAGGGCGAGGACAGGGCCACCAGCCGCCCGTCCAGCGTCGCTAGGGCAGGACGAAGAGCCGCGATGATCTCGGCATCAGGCGAGGCCCCCTCGACCTGCCAGAAGGCTATCTCGTCGCAGACCACGGCCGCCAGCGTGTAGCCGCGGACCGACCGGAAGCTCGCCGTACCGATCTCGATGGCGCAGCGGTTGGACAGCTCCAGCCCGGTCTCGGTCTCCCGCACCACCATGCGGCGCAGCATGGGGTTCTCGAACAGGCCCCGGACGTAGCGCATCAGGGTGCGGGCCTGCGCCCGGTCGGCCGCGATCAGGAGGACAGTGGCCCACTCGCCCGGTGACAGCCGGTCCCGGTGATCGCGGAAGGCCGCCTCGAAGCCCGCAACCAGCGCCGACACGTTGCTCTTGCCGCCCCGCCGGCCCACAGCCAGCCACAGCTCGCGCAGGGTGTCCGGTGTCGCCTCCTCGCGCCCGGTGATGGACGCCACCAGCGCCCGGTCCTCGTCGGTCAGGTCGAGGCCATAGAAGGCCGCCAGGAGGGCGCGCCAGCCCGCGAAGGACGGCCCGCCGAACTGGTCGCCGAACAGCGCCGGGTCGGTCATGGCGTCGAGGATGGTGAAGCCGTCAGCCATCGCCGCCCGCCTTGGCCTTCGCCATGTACTCCCGCAGGTCGGTCACGTCGCGCGCCACCCGGTCGAGGCCCAGCTTGGCGAAGATGCCTTGCAGGGAGTTGCTGGCATACACCCACCGGGACACGTCGAAGTCCTCGGGGCGCCCCTCGGCCAGCGCCCGCTCGGCCTCCCGTATCCAGTGCTCCAGCCACAGGGCACGCTCGCACAGGCTGCGCTTGGCATAGGACATGCGGTCAGCCCCGCCCAGGTCGTCGGTCAGCTCCTGCCACCGGGCGCGCATCTCGGCGGCCAGCGCGGTGCGGCCGTCCATCCGGTCGAGGTATCCCGCTTCGAAGCGGTCGGGGACCACGGGTTTGGGCACGTTCTCAGCCTTTCTCGCTTACACTTGGCTTACTATTGCATGATGATCGGAAGATCACCAATGCATAACAAGCCTTTGCACGTTGATTGCACCGGATACAGTGTCCGATGCGTGCTATCAGGGGCACTTTCGGCCCTCGATCGGCTCCGACCCCTGCCCCAGCCCGTATTGGCGTGAGCATCAACTTGCTGCTCACCATCAGCGATGTCCTCTTCCAAGTTGGAAGTGCGGATCGCCCGACTGCTCCTGTCGCAAGTTGCGACAGCGCGGCGGTACGTTGGCCCGACCGTTTATCAGGCTGGCATGGTAAAGCCCCCTGAGGCGTAGCGGTGCCGGAGTGGTCCTGTGCTTGGGCAAGTTGCCCAAGGACGCGCGCCCCTGCCGTCGATGCGTCGGGTAGGAGAGCGCAGGGCGTAGAGGTCGCGCCCCCATGGGGCTGGTAGATAAGGGTGTCCTGCTCAGCATGACGTGCCGGGCGATTTTCGGGGCCTTTCGTCCTGCTCAGCATGACGTGGCCGCCTCTGACGTCCTGCCTGCCATGACGTGGTGTTCCGCTTCGTCCTGCTGGGCATGACGTGGCGTCCTGCTACGCATGACAGGCTTCTGCCTTCCGTTCCTGCCGGAGGGGTTGTTGGTGCGGATGTCGGCGAAGGGGAATTCGCGGTCGGGCTTCCAGTCGCGGAACAGGTTCCGCGGCCTTCGGCCTTCTCCCGGTAGCGCAATCTCGGTCAGCTCATACTGATTGCCGCGGGCAGCGCCCTTGAGCCCCAGGCATGCCGCCTGCGTCACCGCCAGCCACCCCTTGCGCTGGAGGTCGCGCAGCGCGAGCGCGGCTGTTTCCCGCGAGCACCCGAGGAGGTCGGCCGCCTGTCGCACTGACATCTCGATACGCCCGTTGTTGTTCGCCTGAGGCCCTTTCCATTCGAGCTTGAGCCATGGGTAAAGCGCCTGCGCATGGACGCTGAGCGCGCGCCAGGCGGGCGCCTCCATGTTGACCCGCAGCATCTTGGTGAAGTGCTCCGGGGCGCCTTCGTTTCGCCGGTCGCGGCCCATGTCATGCCACCTGCTCGGCGAAGCGCATCATCAGGGCGCGCTCTTCCGCCTCGATCCTCTTGAGCTGGTCGAGCCGCCACCGCGGGAGGTGATCCTCGATCGCGTCGCGCACCATCTCGCGCAGCGTATGGGGCGGGATCGCGTCCAGCTCGGCCGCGAAGGAATAGGGCCACCGCTGGTCGGCGACGGTCTTGCGCTTCGCCGGGCGGGTCGGGAGGTCCATGGCCTGCACCTGCTCGAAGCTGAGCCCGAGGGAGTTGAACTCCACCGGCACCCCGTACTCAGCGCCAAACCTCTCGACCTTCTCCTGCAACGACAGCTCGGCGTCCTTCCCGCTCCGGTCGAAATCGTACAGGCTGTAGATCACCAGGGTGCGCTCGGTGCGCCTCATCCTGTCGACAGCCTCATGGGCGAAGGTCTCGGACGTGTAACCGCCGGTCGGCATCAGGGGTACATCGTACTCCGCTGTGACCGGGTAGAGCACACCGGCCAGCGCGCTCTTCTCGACCCAGATCTCCACCTCTTCGCCGGCCTCTGCCCACAGGGCCTTGCGGTAGAGCTGCGCCGTGCTCTGGAGCGCATCCTCCACCCCGTCGAAGGTGCGCGGCTTGCGCATGTACCGGGTCGCGTCGGCGATGGCGTTGTACGGCATGCGGCCCTCGCGCCGAAGCTTCAGCACCTGGGACTGTACCTTGGCATACCCCAGCTCGCTTTTCTCGATGCCGGGCATCCGGGCCGTTGTCGCAGCGTAGAATAGGCCCCGCACTGTCACGGGGCCGTGCGCCCTCGCGTAGTCGATGAGGAACGCCGCGCGCTCCTCCATCTCGTCTTTCGTCGCTCGCGCCCGCTTTATCGGGCTGGCCTGATAAACCATATCTCTGCTCGCTGTGCCGTGGGAGTTGCCCCCGGCGGCGCGCGGTGCCATGATACCCCACGAAGCCGTCCAAGCCTCACGAAGTCCCAGCCCCCGCCGTGCCGCCGGCGGGGGTTGTTATTTCTGGGGGGCCAGGGCCTTCACCAGCTCGGCGGCCTGCTTTCGGCACACCGACAGCATCGCATCGGACGCGACGCGCACGGCTTCGACCCGGTGAGGCGGGATCCGCCCCGCGGCAAGCTCTGCTTCGGCCTGAAGCATGGTGCCGGTCAGCAAAGCGATCTTGGTGGCCCGTGCGTTCGCAAGCTCGATGTTCATGCCGCCACCCCCTCGCGGTTCGCGGATAGGAAGGCGGCCAGGTCGGTCTCGCTGTAGCGGACATGGCGCCCGACGCGGATGAAGGGGACGGTCGCCCCGTTCATGCGGTCGCGTTCCAGCCACTTAGGGCTGACGCCAAGGTACTGCGCTGCCTGAACGGTCGTGCGCAGCTTCGGCAGGGTGTTGTGGGTGTCTGTCATGATGCCCTCACGATTGATTGTGAGGGCAGACTGGCGTTAGCCGCCGCTGTCTTTCTTCAACGAAAAATCACGCCCATTCCGTGCCGCCCAAAGGGCATACCGCTCGCCCTCACCGAATGTAGGCCCGCTCTTCGGCTTGTCCTTTCGATTGATGAAGTCCCTGAGCTGTTCAAAGGTCAGGCCATGCCGAAGCGCCACCTTTTCGATCAGCCAATCTCGCTTGCCCTTGAAGCGTCGCCGCTGTCGAAGCCGCTGAGCGATCCGCCAGTATTCGAACTCGGCCATCTCGCGCGCCCACACGGAAGCGATGGCCTGACCGCCCGGGCGCCCACGTTTCATCTTGAGCTCGCCGCGGAAGTACAGCGCCAGAGCTGCGCGCGTGCGGGCCGAAATTGGCCCGCCGCCCTCAAGCAATTCGACCAGGGCTGCAGGCCGGCCGAGCGCCATCTCCCATACCTCGATCGGGTCGGCCAGATCAGCGATGTCGCTCACCCCGCCACCCCCCGGAGCTGCACCACGTTCTCGGCCTTCCGGCGGCCGGGGCTGAGCATGTAGTCGGCGATCCGCTGCATCGCGTCGCGCAGATCCTCGGTCGTGACCTGCACATACCCGGCCGTCACGTCGCCCCCCGAGATGTGGTTGGTCAGCCGCTTGAGCTTGTACGCCGAGATGTCGAGGCGGGCGGCCACCGTGGCAAAGGTGCGCCGCAGGTCGTGCGCCGTCACCCGGAAGCCGGTCGCCCGCTCCAGCCGCGCCAGCGCGCTGCGTAGGTCGGTCGGCACCACGCCCTCGGCATCAGCGAAAACGAATTCGCCGCGGGCCACGTCCTTGCGGGCGCGCAGGAGGTCGGCCAGCTGGTCGGAGAGGGGCAGCTCGTGGTCGGTCCTGTTCTTGGTATTCTCGAAGGTGACAGTCAGCCGGTCGAGGTCCACATCGGCCCAGCGCAGCGGTGCGTATCCATCCTGCGGGTTGCCCAGCACCTCGGCGCGCCTCGCCCCGGTCAGGAGCATGAACAGGAGCGCGTCGCGCAGCTCGGCGTCGTGCTTGAGCCCGACCAGCTCGCCCCGGACGGCCGCGATCCAGTCGGCCAGCCGGTCCTCGGGGATATGCCCGGTCTTGCGCATGGCGGGCGCCCACTGGTTCAGCCGGTTCAGCCGGTCGACCGGGTTGCGCTTGAGGATCGGGTCGTCCTCATCGTCGCTGTCGGCAATCACATGGTTCAGCGCCGCGCGCAGGTAGCGCATGGCCAGATTGGCCTGTGCCGGCGACGCCTCGGCGAGCTTCGCATGCCGGTCGCGGACCATCTTGCCGGTAATCTCCGTGACGGGCTTGTCCAGCCAATCGGCGAAGCGCTGGGCGGCCTCCTCGATGTCGCGCACCGTGCGCGGCTTCTTCGGAGCTCCGCGGCCGTTGCCCTTCTTCTTCGGGGCCTTCGCATAGGCGTCGAAGGCGTCGGCCAGGGTGAGCTGGCGAGCCTTCTGGCGCTTCGCCTCGGCCACCGGGTCCTTGCCCTCGGCGAACTGCGCGGCAAGCTTGAGCGCGGCCTTGCGGGCGGCCTCGGCGCTCATGTCGTCGGCCCGGCCGATCGTCACCCGCCGGTCGCGCCCGTTGACCTTGCGCTGCATGATGTAGGCCCGCGCGCCACCCGCCGAGACCCTGAGACCGAAGCCGCGAAGCTCGGTATCCCACACAAGCACCTGCCCCGCCTCGGGCGGCGCGATCGCCTCCACCGCGGTCTTGGTGAGCTTCTTCCTGTCGGCCATCGGTGCCCCCGTGTAAGCGATTTGTAAGCTGGCGAACCTACTAGATATGTCCGCAGGTGTCCGCTTGTATCGGATACTATGGGCACCAGACGCCTTATTTACAAGGGCTTTGTCGGCTTACATGGGCAAGTGTCTGCGGGCGTCATAGTACAGTGTTTCGGATTGCAAATCCGTGCACACCGGTTCGATTCCGGTACTCGCCTCCAACGCCCCCCTTCCCCGACATCCCCGGTCAGGCGCCCGTGTTCAGCGCCTCCAGCGCCTGCGCGGTCCGGGTCCAGACCTCGGCCAGCGCGGAGGCGTCCTGCGCGTCGGGCGCGTCGCCGTCGCGGATCCGGTCCTCCAGCGCCGCCAGCGCGCCGCGGAGCGCCTGCGCCCCGAACAGCGCCGAGGATCCCGCCGCGTGGTGCACCGCGTCGGCCAGCGACGCGTCGACCGCGCCGGTCTGGAGACGGGCCACGATCGCCGCGATCGCCGCGCCGGTCTCGGACAGGTAGGCGCCGACCAGCGCCCGGACCTTCTCGGGCCCGAGCGCGGCGGCAAGCTCGTCGAGCTGCGCCCGGTCGAGCGGCGCGGGGTCGGCCGCCTCGGCCCCGGGCTCGGACGGCGCCGCGGCGCCGTGCTGCGAGAACCGGGCGAGGACCGCGCGCAGGCCCTTCCGCGAGATCGGCTTGACCAGGATCTCGTCGACCCCCGCGGCGCGGAAACGTTCCTTGTCGGCGGGCGCGGCATGGGCGGTGAGGGCGACGATGGGCAGGCGGGTGCCGCGCGCCTCGGCCGACCGGATCGCGCGCGTCGCCGCGACCCCGTCGAGCACCGGCATCGAGATGTCCATCAGCACGATGTCATAGGCGGTGCGGGCCGCCGCCTCGACCCCCTGCTGCCCGTCATGCGCCTCGTCCACGCGATGGCCGTCCTGCTCCAGGAGGTCGCGCAGGACGACGCGGTTGATGCGGTTGTCCTCGACGATCAGCACCTTCATCGGCGGCACCGGGCCGGGGACGGGCGCCGCGTCGGCCGGGCCGGGGACGGCGGGCGGGAGCGCGGCGGCCAGGCGGGTCACCGACGGCAGCGGCAGGCGGACCCAGAACACGCTGCCCGCGCCCTTCTCGCTTTTCAGCCCCACCTCGCCGCCCATCGCCACGACGAGGCGCCGGACGATGGCGAGCCCGAGGCCGGTGCCGCCGACGGCGCGGGTATAGGAGGTGTCGAGGGTGACGAAATCGTCGAACACGCGGGCCTGGTCGGCGGCGTCGATGCCGATGCCGTCGTCGACGACCCGCAGCTCGACCATGTCGCTGCCGCCGAGGCGCTCGGCCTCGACCCAGATGGTCCCGTTGCGGGTGAACTTGATCGCGTTGCCGACGAGGTTCAGCAGGACTTGGCGGATGCGGGCGGGGTCGCCGACGACCTGGTCGTGCCCCTGCATGTCGACCCGGTGGGACAGCGCGTTGCCGCGATGCTCGGCGACGACGCGCTGGCTTTCGACCAGCTCGCGCAGCAGGGCGGGCAGCGAGAAGGGCTCCTGCGCGAACACGATCTTGCCGGCCTCGGCGCGCGAGATCTCCAGCACGGTGTCGACATGGTGCAGGAGCTGCCGGCCCGAGGCGCGGATGATGTCGAGATACTCGGCCTCGCGGGCGTCGCGGCCGGCGGTGTCCAGCAGTTCCAGCGTGCCGAGCATCCCGTTCAGCGGCGTGCGCATTTCATGGCTCATCACCGCGATCAGGTCGGCCTTGGCCTTCTCGCCGGCGACGGCCTTGTCGCGGGCCTGGATCAGCTCGCGCTCGGCCGCCACGCGGCGCGAGATGTCGCGGGCGAAGGACACGAAGATCTCGCCGCCGCGGGTCTCGGCCGAGGACACCGACAGCTCCATCGGGAACACCTCGCCCGACTTGCGCCGCGCCTCGAGCTGGATCCGGCCCTGCCCGATCATGCGCTTCTGGCCGGTGGCGAGGTAGCGCGCCATGCCGTCCTTGTGCGCCATGCGCAGGTGGTCGGGGACGATCAGGTCCTCCATCCGGGCGCCCAGCGCCTCGTCGCGGGTGTAGCCGAAGATCTGCTCGGCCGCGCCGTTGAACTCGATCACGCGGCTGTCCTCGTCGACCACCAGCACCGCGTCGAGCGAGGTGGCGATGATCGACGCAAGGCGCGCCCGCGTGTGCCGCTCGGCGCGGGCGCGGGCCCGTTCCTGCCGCACGAAATGCGCCAGCAACGCCAGCAGCACGATCATCACGAAGAACAGCGCGGCGGTCAGGGTCGACACCAGCGACAGGGTGGCGGCCACGCCCGTGCGCTGCACGTCCGACTCGCGCGCCAGCGCCGCCACGCCCTCGAGCGTGACGTAGCGCACCTCGGCCCGGATCGCCTCGGTGCGCGCGGACAGGGCCGGCAGCGCGGCGCGGAGCCCGGCGTCGTCCCCGTCGATCAGCGGGACGGTCTCGGCCAGAAAGACGTCGATCCGCCCCAGCGCCGCCACGACGCCCGGATCCTGTCGCATCAGGGCATAGAGCGGGCTGGTGGACAGGATGCGGACGCGGCTGAAAAGGATGTCGAAGCGGTTGCGCACGTCGCGCAGGGACGTGTCAGGCGCGGCGCCGGCGGCGGCGATCGCGGCCTGCAGCGCCAGCACGTCGACATCGGCCTGGGCCAGCGCCCATTGCGTGTTGTCGGAATTCGCCGTGGCCAGCGCGTCGATCTCGCGCCGGACCTCTTGCGCCATCTGCACCAGGTAGCCCAGCGCGAGCGCGATCAGCACGGTGGCCGCCGCCGTGGCGAGGACACGGCGCAGCGCCCGGCCGCGCAGGCGTGACCGCCCGCGGCGGCTCTGGTCGGGGACCGTGCTCAGGGCTGGACCTCGATCCGGTCAAGCTGCCAGATGCTGCGGGCGTAGATCTGCTCGGTCTGGTACTCGGGGTTGCTGTCGAACGGGTAGATCACCCACAGCGGGCCCTTCTCGCGCAGGCTCATGGTCTCGCCGTTGCGCAGGAAGGCGATGATCGGGCCGCCCTCGACGGCGTCCGCCACGGGGATGTCCACGGCGTAGTCGTTCAGCGCGATCGCCCGCAGCGTGGCGCCCTCGGCCCCCACGGCGGCCAGCAGGTCGGCCAGCTCCACCCCCTCGAAGACCTGCACGCCCTCGGTCCAGATCGTCGTGGTCTCGATCGCCACGGTCTCGAACCCCTCGAGCAGCGCCAGGTCGAACTGGGCCGCGCCGTCGGCATTGGTGTGCGCGATGGCGCCCGTCACCGTCAGCAGCACCTCGCCCTCGGCGGGCTCGAGCGCGGCGGCGGCGCCGGCGGCGAACAGGGCGGCCCCGAGGACCATGGACCTGACAATCTGGCGCGTGAACATTCCCGAATCTCCCGACGGCACCATCCCATGGTGCACCTGATGTCTGCGTGTGCGTGTGGTGCCACAGCCACGCCCGCACGTCATCCGCGCAATGGGAGAGCGTTCTATCCTTTGGTATAGGGCGCCCGCGCCGGCACGACCGGCGGCGGCGGCCGCGGAGGCGATTGACGAGGCGCCCGGTCGGCGGCTACCCCGGGGTGGCCGCGACCACGGCGGCCGTTGCGAGGGTCCGCGCGGCCAAGGCCACAATCGGGTGAAGGTCCTGCCGCAATCGGGCGGTAGGTCTGCGGGGCGAAGTTCCGGCCTGTGGCCGCCAAGTCTGGAGTCACCGATGCGCATCCTTGTCGCCGACGATCACGACCTCGTCCGGGAGACCATCGCCGCCTTCCTCAAGGCCGAGGCCGCGGCCGATGTGGCCACCGCGGGCTCCCTGGCCGAGGCCCTGCTGGCGGTGAAGGAGAACGGCGCCTACGACCTCGTGCTGCTCGACTACAACATGCCCGGCATGAACGGGCTCGACGGGCTGCGGCAGATGCGGGCGGCCAACGCCGACAAGCCGGTGGCGATCATCTCGGGCACCACCACCCGCGCCCTCGCCGAAGAGGTGCTGCAGGCCGGCGCCGCGGGCTTCGTGCCCAAGACGCTGGCGTCGAAATCCATGGTCACCGCCGCGCGCTTCATGGCCGCGGGCGAGATCTACGCGCCGTTCCAGCTGGTGCAGCAGAAGGCCGAGGCGGCCTCGGAGCTGCTCACCCCGCGCGAGACCGACGTGCTGCGCGGCATCTGCCGCGGGCAGTCGAACAAGGAAATCGCGCTCGACTACGACCTCCACGAGGCGACCGTGAAGCTGCATGTCAAGACGCTGAGCCGCAAGCTCGGCGCCAAGAACCGCACCCACGCCGCGATGATCGCGCGCGACCGCAACCTCGTCTGACCCCGCGCCGCCGGCCGCGCAGCGCCCGGCCCCGCCGGGCGTCCGGCGCCTGCTCCTATCCGATCGGGTAGGTGCACCTGTCCGACCGATGGCCGACCTCGCCCCCTGCGCAAAAGACCCGGGGATCGCAACCGGTTATGTCTCGCCGCGACCAAACGAGGCTTTCCGATGATCACCCTTCTCAATGCCGCGCCGGACACCGGCAACCAGGGCGTCAGCGCGCTCTGCCATTCCGTCGTCGCCGGGCTCTGGCAGCGCGGCGCCCGCCGCCTCGCCGTCGCCGACCACGGCCGCGGCCTGCGCCGGGCCGACTGGGGCGACGCGCAGGTGGACCTCGTGGGGCTGACCCATCACCGCCGGGTGTGGCGCGGCGACAACCTGCGCGCCACCCACGCGATGCTGCGGCTGGGCGTGCCGGGCACCCTGCCCGCCCGCGTCGTCGCAGGCTCCAGGGCCGTGCTCGACATCTCGGGCGGCGACAGCTTCACCGACCTCTACGGGCCCCGGCGGTTCCGCGCCATGGTGCTGTCCAAGCGGCTGGCGTTGGCCGCCGGCGTGCCCCTGATCCTCCTGCCGCAGAAGCTGGGGCCGTTCCGCGACCCCGCGAACGAGGCCGAGGCGGTCGACATCCTGCGCCGCGCCGCCGCCGTCTGGGTGCGCGACGCCGGCAGCTTCGCCTTCCTGCAGGCGGCGCTTGGCGACGGCTTCGACCCCGCCCGCCACCGCCTGGCCGTCGACGTGGCCGTGGCCCTGCCCGCGCAGGCGCCCGAGGGCCTTGACCGCGAGACCATGGCCTGGCTCGCCCCCGACCGCGGCTTTCCGCTGGCGGGGCTGAACGTGTCGGGGCTGCTGTGCAACGACGCCGCCGGCGCGCGCCGCGCCTTCGGCCTCGCCGACCGCCACGACGCCCAGATCGAGGCGCTGGCCACCGCGCTCCTCGACGCCGACCCGGGCCTGCGGCTGCTGCTGGTGCCGCATGTCCACCGCCCCGACGGCGACCCCGAAAGCGACCTCGACGCCGCCCGGGCGCTGAAGCTGCGCCTTGGTTCGCGGGCCGAGGGGCGCGTGCGGGTGCTCGACGCCCCGCTCCCCGCGACCGAGCTGAAGTGGGTGCTGTCGCGCCTCGACTGGTTCGCGGGCGCCCGGATGCACGCCACCATCGGCGCCTTCTCCTCGGGCACGCCGACGCTGGGCCTGGGCTATTCCGACAAGGCCGAGGGCGTGTTTGCCGAATGCGGGATCGCCGCGGACGTGGCCGACCTCCGCCGCCTCGACGCCGCCGCGCTCGCCGCCCGCGCCGTGGCCTCCTACGGCGCCCGGGCCGCCCGCGCGGCCGACCTGTCGGCGCGGGTCGCCGGGCTGCGCGCCCGCGCCGCCGCCGAGATGGACGCCATCGCGGCGCAGGCGGGCCTCTGATGGTGCGCCGCGCGACCAAGGGACGGGCGCTCGCCTGGGGCGTGCCGATGCTGGCCGAGGCCGCCGCGCTCGGCCGCTCGGTGGCCTTCGCCTGGGCGATCGGCCCGGACGAGCTTGGCCGCGCCATGATGCTCGCCCTGACCGTGCGGCTGGTGGAAATGGCCAGCGACCTCGGCGCCGACCGGCTGATCCTGCAGGCGAAGGACGGCAATTCCGCCACCCTTCAGGCCGAGCTGCACGGCGCCTTCGCCCTGCGCGGGCTGCTGGGCGCGCTGGTCCTGCTCTGCGCCGCCCCGATCCTCGCCGCCCTCTTTGCCGACGGGCCGTCGGCCGCGTCCTACGCGCTGCTCGCCCTCGTGCCGCTCCTGCGCGGGCTGACCCACCTCGACTATCGCCGGGCCGAGCGCGGCTTTCGCTACCGCCCGATGGCAATGGTCGAGGGCGGCGCGACGCTGGCGATGGCCGCCACGATCCTGCCCGCCGCCGCCGTCCTCGGCGATCACCGGGCGATGGCCTGGGTCCTCATCGCCCACGCCGCCGCGCTGGTCCTGCTGTCCCACGCGGTCGCGTCGCGGCGCTACCGGCTGCGCCTCTCCGCCCCGGCGCTCCGGCGCGTCTGGCGCTTCGGCGCGCCCTTGATGCTGAACGCGCTCCTGATGTTCGTGACCTTCTACGCCGACCGCCTGATCGTCGCCGGGGCCCATGACTGGGCCACGCTGGCGCTCTACGGCGTCGTTCTCCAGCTGGCCCTCCTGCCCGCGCAGATCGTGGGCCGGGCCGCGGGCTCGCTGGTGCTGCCGCGGCTGCGGGCCGCGCTGGCGCAGGGGCGGATGGCGGCGGTCTGGCCGCCCCTCGTCGCCGCCCACGCCGCACTCGCCGCCCTGCTGGTCGCCGGGTTCGCGCTGCTGGCCGCGCCGGTCATCGCGCTGGTCTACGGCGCGGCCTTCCGCCCCGACGCCGCGCTGGCGCTGGCCGTGGGCCTTGCCGCAGGCTTCCGCGTCCTGCGCACCCCCTTCTCGCAGCTGGCCGTCGCCACCGGCCGCACCGGCGACCCCGCCCGCGCCAACCTGGTCCGCGCGCTGGCCCTGATCCCCGCCGCGGGCGCCGCCGACCTCGGCCTGCCGCTGGCCGCCATCGCCGCCGCCGCCGCGCTGGGCGAGGCCGGCGCAACGCTCCGCGCCTGGCACCTCACCCTGCCCCGCCGCCCTGCCCCCATGGAGAGCTTCGCATGACCGCCGATCCGATCACCACCATGGTCGCCTGCAACCTCTGCACCGGCTGCGGCGCCTGCGCCGGGGCATTCCCCGACCTCATCCGGATGGTCGACGACCCCGTGAACGGCCGCCGCCCCGTGGTCGCCGCGACGCCCGAGGCCCGCGCCGCCGCCAAGGACGCCGTGGCGCTCTGCGCGGGCGGGGCCAGCGACTGGACCGCGCTGCCCCGCGCCGACGCCATCGACGCCGACTGGGGCCCGGTGCTGGCCACCTGGGAAGGCTGGGCCGCCGACGACGAGATCCGCCACCGAGGCTCCTCCGGTGGCGCCGTCACCGCGCTGGCCGGCTTCGCGCTGGAGAGCGGCGCGGCCGACGGCGTGGCCCACATCGCCGCCCGCGCCGACGACCCGCGGCTGAACGAGGCCGTCATCAGCCGCGACCGCGCGGGCCTCCTGCGGGGCGCGGGGTCGCGCTATGCGCAGGCGAGCCCGGCCGAAAGCCTCGGCCGCATCGCGCGGGGCGAGGACCGCGTCGCCTTCATCGGCAAGCCCTGCGATGTCGCCAGCGCCCACAAGGCCATGCGCGCCGACGCTGATCTTGCCGCCAAGATCCCGCTGACCATCGCCATCTTCTGCGCCGGCGCACCGAACCTGGTGGCCACCGACAGGCTCCTCGACCGTCTTGGCGTGCCCAAGGACGGCCAGCTGGTCGACCTGCGCTATCGCGGGCAAGGCTGGCCGGGGCTGATGCAGGCCGCGTGGCTGGACGCCGACGGCACCCGCCACGTCTCCGAGGGTATCCCCTATGCCGAGGGCTGGGGCCGCATCCTGCAATCGGAACGCCGTTGGCGCTGCCGGGTGTGCGCCGACCACACCGGCGCCTTCGCCGACATCTCGGTGGGCGACCCGTGGCACAACCCGCCCGAGGGCCACACCGACGCGGGCCGTTCGCTGATCGTGGCGCGCACGGCGCGCGGCCGCGCCTTTGTCGAGGCCGCCATCGCCGCGGGCGTGCTGGTGGCGGAACCCCGCGGGCGCGACGTGATCGCCGCCGCCCAGCCCAACCTTAAGGCGACCCATGGCGCCGTCTGGGGCCGCCGCGTGGCGATGCGGGCCGTGGGCCTGCGGGCGCCGCGTGACCGGGGCCTCGGCCTCTTCGCCATGTGGTGCGGGCTGCCCCTGCGCGAAAAGCTGCAGTCGGTCGCCGGCACCTGGAAGCGGGTGGTGCGGGAACGGCTCTGGCGCCCCGTCGTGGTCGGTGCCGCGAAATGATGACGCTGGCCCGGGCCTTTGCCGAGGGGCGGAGTGGCAACCTCGACGGCTTGCGGCTGATGCTGGCCGCCGCTGTCGTGGTGAGCCACGCCTGGCCGCTGGCACTGGGGCCCGGCACCGCCGAGCCGCTGGCGGGGCTCACGGGCCATGCGCTTGGCGGCTGGGCCGTGGGCCTGTTCTTCTTCCTCTCGGGGCTGCTCGTCACCGCCAGCGCCGAGCGCCGCACGGCCCGCGCCTTCTGGGCCGCCCGGATGCGCCGGATCGTGCCGGGCCTCGGCGCGGCGCTCCTCGTCACGCTGGGCCTTGCCTATGCCAGCGGCGCCACCGCGGGGCTGGCCGAGGCCGCCGCCTGGGTCCTCCGCGCCCTCACCCTCGTCTCGATCGAGCACCGGCTGACCGGCGCCTTCGCCGCCAACCCCTATCCGCTCGTCCTGAACGGCCCGCTCTGGAGCCTGTTCCACGAGGTCGCGGCCTATGCGCTGTGCTTCGCCTTCGTCGCGCTCGGCGGTACCCGCCGGCCCTTCGCGGTCGCCGCCCTCCTGACCCTGTCCACCCTCGCCGCGCTCCTTGCCGACGCGCTGCCGGGCCGCATCGGCACCTTCGCCCCCCTGTTCGCCGCCTTCGCCCTCGGCATGGCCGCGCATATCTTCCGGGCGCGCCTGCCCCTGTCGCCCGTCCTCGCCCTCGCCGCCCTGCCGCTCGTCGCCGTCGCGCCTTGGCCCCTCGCCATCGCCGCCCTCGCCTACGCCGCGCTCACCCTCGCGCTCCGCGCCCCCGCCCCGCCCCTGCCCGGCGACATCTCCTACGGCGTCTACATCTACGGCTGGCCCGTCGCGCAGACGATCGTCCACCTCCTGCCCGGCATCGGCCCCGTGGCGCTGGCCGCCCTCAGCCTGGCCGCCACCCTGCCCCTCGCCATCGCCAGCTGGCACCTGGTCGAGCGCCCCGCGCTCCCCCGCCGCGCGGTCACGGTGTAGACCATGACCACCGCCGCCGCCCCCTCCAAGGTCAAGCGCGTCTTCGGCGTCCCCGTCGCCGTCGCGCTGTTCTTCGTCGCCATGATGCTGCCGACGGCGGTGTCGGTGAACCTGGGCGGCCTGCGCCTGTCGGCCTACCGGGTGGTGCTGATCGTGATGTTCCTGCCCATGCTGATCCAGCTCCTGTCGGGGCGGGCGGGCCGCATCCACATCTTCGACATGCTGGTCTTTGCCCACTGCGCCTGGGCGCTGCTGGCGCTCATCAACTGGGGCGGCGTGGCGCAAGGGATCGAGTCGGGCGGCATCTACATCGTGGAATTCGCCGGCGCCTACCTGCTGGCGCGCGTCTACATCCGCGGCTACGCCGATTTCGCCGCGATGGCGCGGCTCTACGTGGGCCTCGTGCTGGGCACGCTCCTGTTCACCATCCCCGAGGCGCTGACCGGCGTGCACATCCTGCACGACACCATCTCGGGCGCGCTGGGCGGGCCGATGGCGCCCTTCATCGAGCCGCGCATGGGGCTGGAGCGCACCTTCGGCCCCTTCGACCACCCGATCCTCTACGGCGTGTTCTCGGCCGCGGCCTTCTCGCTGGCCTATTTCGTCCTCGCCGAGGCGCGGCTGATGAACGGCCGCGGCATGGCCAAGGTCGTGGGCGTCGGGCTCGCCACCTTCATGTCGGCCTCGGGCGGGCCTTACGTCGTGCTGATGATGCAGTGCTTCGTCGCGGCGTGGCAGCGGGTGCTGGGCAAGATCCAGGGCCGCTGGGCCGCGCTCTTCACGCTCTTCGCCCTGATGTACATCGCCATCGACCTGTTCTCGACCAAGACGCCCTTCCACGTCTTCGTGAACAACTTCACCTTCTCGCGGCAGTCGGCCTACAACCGCATCCTGATCTTCGAATACGGCACCGCCGAGGTCGCCCGCCACCCGATCTTCGGTATCGGGCTGGGCGACTGGGAACGCCCCAGCTGGATGTCCGACAGCATGGACAACTTCTGGCTCGTCACCGCCGTGCGCTACGGGCTGCCGGCCTTCTTCCTGCTGGTGGCGCTGCTGCTCGGGCTGATCTGGGCCGCGGGCCAGCGCAAGGGCCTGCCGGCGGACTGGCGCCGCGCGCGCCACGCCTGGGCCTTCACGCTGTTCGGCATCACCGTCGCCGCGGCCACCGTGCACCTGTGGAACGCGCTCTTCGTGCTGTTCCTGTTCCTGATCGGCGCGGGCGCCTGGCTGCTCGACGCCAAGCCCGGCCCCGCCCGCCCCGCCGTCCCCGGCGCGGCCCGCCGCCCCCGCCCGACCATCGCCGCCCGGCCGCTGCAGCCGGCCCGCCTTTTCTGATACCGTCATTCCCCAAGGACCCGCCCCATGGATCTCTCCGTCGTCATCGTGAACTGGAACACCGAGGATCTGCTGCGCGATTGCCTGCGCAGCGTGTTCGCCGGGCTTGGCCCCGTGCAGGCCGAGGTGATCGTGGTCGACAATGCCTCGTCGGACGGCTCGGTCGCCATGGTGCGGGCCGAATTCCCGGGGGTGCAGCTGATCGAGACCGGCCGCAACCTCGGCTTTGCCGGCGGCAACAACGTCGCCCTGCGCATCGCCACGGGGCGGCACGTCATGCTCCTGAACACCGACACGCTGGTGCATGGCGACGTGCTGCCGCGCGCGGTGGCCTGGATGGACGCGCACCCGCAGGTCGGCGTGATGGGCCCCCGCGTCCTGAACGCGGACGGGACGGTGCAGCCGTCGTCCAGCGCCTTTCCGTCGCTGACGCACCTGGCCATGCAGACCCTGGGCCTGACCCGCATCCGCCGCCTCGACCGCTACCGCATGACCGGCTGGGACCGCACGACCGAGGCGCGGGTCGAGGTGATCTCGGGCGCGGCCATGTTCGTCCGCCGAGCGGCGATGGACGAGGTCGGGCTGCTCGACGAGGCGTTCTTCTTCTACGGCGAGGAAACCGACTGGTGCCACCGCTTCGCCCGCGCGGGGTGGGAGCTGCGCTTCGTGCCGATCCCCGAGATCACCCATTTCGGCGGCGGCGCGGCGCACCGCCTGAACCACCGCCGCGACGTGCTGATGACGCAAGGCACCACCCGGCTGCACCGCAAGCACGGGGGCCTTGCCGCCGGGATCGCCTGCTTTGCAATCCTCGCCGCCCACAACGCCTCGCGCGCGGTGCTCTGGACGGCGCTGGCCCTGATGGGCAACCGGGGCGCGCGCGCCCGGGCGCGGCACTTCCGCGCCGTGGTCGCAGACCTGCCCAGCGCCTGGCCGACGCGGGAGGCGCGGGCATGAAGGTCCTGCTGATCGCCCCGAACGTCGACGGCACCGATGTCGGCGAGGCGCTGATGGCCTTCAAATGGGCCGAGGCGCTGGCCTCGCGGGTCGAGCTGACCGTGCTGTGCTTCCAGCGGCCGGGCCGCACGCCCGTCGCCGCGCAGCTGCCCGGCGCCCGCGTCGTCACCTGGCCCGAACCCGCCTGGGCGCTGAAGCGCGAACGCCTGAACGCGATGCTGAAACCCGCCTGGCCGGTCTTTGCCGGCCATGTCCGGCGCTGGATCGCGGCGGCCGAGGGGCGCGGTGACCGCTTCGACATCGCCCACCAGCTGATGCCGCAGGCCGCGCGCTACCCCTCGCCGCTCCGGCATTTCGCCACGCCCTACATCATCGGCCCGCTGGGGGGCGCGCTCGACACGCCAGCCGCCTTCCGCGCCGAGGCGGGCAGCGCGCCCCTGTTCACCCGGCTGCGCGCGCTCGACGCGACGCGGTTCCGGTTCGACCCGTGGCTGCGCGCCAGCTACACCCGGGCCGCCTGCGTGCTCGGCGTCGCGCCCTATGTGCGGGACGTGCTGGCCGCCGTGCCGCTGAACCGCTTCGAGAGCGTGCTGGAGCTGGGCGTGGACGACGTGGCCCCCGCCCGCCCGCGGCGGATGGAGGTCGGGCGGCTCGACGTGCTCCACGTCGGCCGCGCGGTGCGCACCAAGGGCCTGCGCGACGTGATCCGGGCGCTCGCGCTCCTGCCCGACCTGCCGGGCGTCACCCTGACCAGCGCCGGCGCCGGCGAGGAGCTTGAGCTGTGCCGCGCCGAGGCGGAAAAGCTGGGCGTGGCCGACCGCGTCCGCTTCCTCGGCCGGGTGCCGCGGGCCGAGGTCGAGCGGCTCTACGAGACCCACGACCTGTTCTGCTTCCCCTCCTTCCGCGAGCCCGCGGGCGGCGTGCTCTACGAGGCGATGCGCCACGGCCTGCCGGTGATCACCGCCGACCGCGGCGGCCCGGCGGCCATCGTCGACGCGACCTCGGGCATCAAGGTCCCGGTCACGGACCCCGCCGGATTCGCCGCCGACATCGCCGCGGCGCTGCGCCGGATGGCGATGTTTCCGGGGCACCGGGCCGAGCTGGGCGAGGGCGCGCGCGCCAAGGTCCTGCGCGAAGGTCTGTGGTCGGCCAAGGCCGATGGGATGGTCGCCCTCTACCAGCAGATCACGGACCACCCGACTGCGCCCGCGACCCATCCGAAAGGATAGGCAACCCCCTCCAGGATCGCCGTAGTCCCTGCTGTTTGCGCAGTAACATCAGATGGTTAGTCCGGGTTAACCAGACCGCGAAAACCGCAGTCACGACCCTGGACACCACCCCATGTTCGACCGTTCCCGTTCCCGCCCCGTGATCCTCGCCGTCTCGTCCGGCGGCGGCCACTGGGTGCAGATTCAGCGCCTCAGCGCCGCCTTCGCCGGCGCCGAGGTGCACTATGCCACCACCGACGCCACCGCCGCCGAGACGCTGGGCCGTGCCCGCGTCCACGTCTTCCCCGACGCCAACAAGGACACGCCCCTGCGGCTGATCCTGTGCCTGCTGCGCATGGCCTGGATCGTGCTGAGCGTGCGGCCCGACGTGGTGGTCTCGACCGGGGCCGCGGGCGGGTTCCTCGCCATCCGCCTCGCCCGGCTGATCGGCGCGCGGACCATGTTCATCGACTCGATCGCCAATGCCCGCGAGCTGTCGATCTCGGCCCGGCTCGCCCTCGGCGTGGCCGACCGGGTGCTGTCGCAGTGGCCGCAGGTCGCCGCCCATACCGGCGCGGAATACCGCGGCGCCGTCCTCTGATCCAACGGAACATCGCCATGATCTTCGCCACCGTGGGCACGCAGCTGCCCTTCGACCGTCTCCTGCTCGGCCTCGACAGCTGGGCCGCCGCCAACCCGGGCGTGCCCGTGCTGGCCCAGGCCGGCGCCACGCGCCGCCGCTTCCGCCACATCGCTTGCGTGGACCACATGGGCCAGCCCGCGTTCCGCGCCGCGATGCAGGACGCCCGCCTGATCGTGTCCCATGCCGGGATGGGCACCATCCTGTCGGCCGCCGAGATGGGCAAGCCGGTCATCCTGATGCCCCGCCGCGCCAAGTTCGGCGAACACCGCAACGACCACCAGCAGGACACCGTGCGCGAGATGGCGCGGCTGTCCAACGTGACCGTGGTCGAGGACGGCGAGGCGCTGCACGCCGCGCTCGACGCGGCGCGGGCCCGCGGCTTCGAGGCGCCGGCGCGGCGCGGCGTGGCCGGGGGCGACGCCCTCGCGCCGCTGATCGAAACGGTGCGGGATTTCGTCTGGAACCGGGGGGCCATGGCATGACCCGCGCCTCCATCCTGATCCCCGCCCACGACGAGGCCGAGGTGATCGGCCGCACCCTGTGGTACCTGTCGCGCGGCCTGCCACTGGCCGAGGTCCGCGTCGTCGTGATCGCCAACGGCTGCACCGACGCCACCGCCGCCCGCGCCCGCGCGGCCCTGCCGCAGGCCACGGTCATCGAGACCGACCGCCCCGGCAAGTGCCACGCCCTGAATCTCGGCTATGCCGCGGCGGACAAGGACGCGCCGGTGGTCTGCCTCGACGCCGACCTCGACGTGACCGCCGAGGCCGTCGCCGCGCTGGTCGCGCCGCTGGCCGACGGCACGGCGCTGGCCGCCTGCGGGCAGATGGACGTCGACACCGCCGCCGTCGCGGCGCCGGTGCGCGTGTTCTACCAGGGCTGGCGCACCAACCCCTATTTCGCCCGTGGCAAGTTCGGCGGCCTCTTCGCGCTGTCGCCCGCCGGCGCGGCCCGCGTGTTCCCGCTGCCCGAGATCACCGCCGACGACGAATACATCCGCCGCAGCTTCGCGCCCGCCGAGATCGCCTTCGTCCCCGGCTGCCGCTTCGTCGCCCGCGCGCCGCGCACCCTGGCCAGCCTCGTGCGCGTCCGCCGCCGCAGCCTGCGCGGCGCCCGCGAGGTGGCCCGGATGGGCAAGGCCAGCCCGGAACGGGGCAGCGCCCGCACCATGATCCGCCGCGCGTTGGCCTCGCCGGCCGACCTGTGGCCCGTCGCCGTGTTCCTCGCCGTGTCGGTCTGGGTGCGCCTGTCGCTCCTCGTGGACCGCGCCGGCCCCGCGCCCCGCTGGGAACGCGACCTGACCACCCGCGGGGAGGGCCCGGGCCGATGAACGCCGTCGCCACCCCCCTGCCGGTCGACGACCTGCCCGACATGACCGGCGCGCCCCTGCCCGAGGCGCCCGAGCCGAACCCGGTCGCGGGCGTCCTGCGCGCCATGCGCGGCCGCTGGAAGGCCACCGTCGGCGGCGCCGTGCTGCTGGGCGGCGTGATGGCCGCGGGCGGCTACCTGTCCGGCGTCCAGCTCTACGAAAGCCAGGCGATCCTGCGGGTGTTCCCGCAGGAATCGAACATCCTCTACGCCACCGGCGACGACAGCGTGCTGCGCACCTTCGACAGCTTCGTGCGCGCCGAGACGACCTATGTCGCCTCGCACCCGGTGATGGCGCGCGCGGTCGAGACGCTGGCCGCCGGCCGGCCCGACCTGGCCGCCGACCTCACGGTGTCGGACCTGACCGGCTCGATCGAGATCCGCCGCTCGGACAGCCTGATCGTGCTGACCACCCGCAGCCGCGACCCCGGCTTTGCCGCCGACAAGCTCGAGGCGGTGGTGGGCGCTTACCTCGCCATGAACCTCGAGGCCGAGGCCGCCCGCTCCGAGGTGCGCCTGGCCGAGCTGTTCCAGCGCGAGGAAGAGCTGGTGACGCGCCTCACCGACCTGCGCGCCGACCAGCTGGAGATCGGCGGCGAGTTCGGCATGAGCGCGATTTCCCGCGCCCACGTCGAAAAGATCGCCCAGATCGACGCGCTGGCGATCCGTCTGGGCGAGATCGAGACCACGCTCGCCGCGCTGGAAGCAGACGGCGGCAGCACCTCGGTCGACGGCGCCGACCAGGAGATCATGCGCGCCACCCTGCTCGACGACATCATCGGCGCGCTCGGCACCGAACGCGCGCGGCTGCTGGGCGACCTCGCAAGCCTGCGCGTCGATTTCGCCGACCGCACCAACCCGCGTTTCGAACAGCGCGAACGGTCGCTGGTCGAGGAAATCGCCGTGGTCGAGGCCGCGCTGGAGGACCGGCGCGAGCAGATCCGCGTGCTGGCCCAGACCGGCGCCCTGACCGACACGCCGACCCAGAGCGAGGAACAGAGCCTGGCCGAGATCCGCAGCCTGCGCGACCGCGTCGCGGCCCAGCTGGAAACCGCCCGCGCCGAGGCCCGCGACCTCAACCGCCGCCGCATCGACCTGGACCGGGTCGAGCAGGAGATCGCCGCGGCCGAGGAACTGCTGGACGAGACCCGCCGCGCGCTCGAGGTGATCCGCGTCGAATCCGGCCGCGCCCTGCCCGGCTACACCGTGCTGATGTCGCCGCCGTCCGAGCCCGTGAACCCCGCCGACGACAGCCGCAAGATGCTGGCCGCGGGCGGCCTTGCGGGCGGCGCGGCGCTGGCCCTGCTGATCGCCCTCATCCTCGGCCTGACCGAGCGCCGCGTCCGCTTTGCCGAGACGCTGACGCCGGTCGAGCACCGCCTGCCCGTGCTGCAGGTCTCGGCCGCGGGCGAGGGCGACGCCGACGCCGCCGACCGGCTGCGCAACGAGCTGCAGCTGCACCCGCTGCGCCGGCCGCGGCTGGTGGGCAAGGCCCCCGTCGTTGCGGTGGTCCGCGCCGGGGCGGGCGAGACCTCGGAGCTCGGCCGCGCGCTGGCCGAAAGCTACGCCCGCGCCCGGATGAAGGCGCTCTTCATCGAGGCCGACCTCGGGATGGCGTCGGACGACGCCGCCGAGATCGGCTGGAGCGACCTGCTCTCCGGCCAGCCCGTCGCCCTGCCCGACGCCTCCGAAGGCCCCGGCCTGTGGGAGCTGTCGGCCGGCAGCGCGGGCCTTGTCGACGACCGCGCGGTCTCGGCCCCGATGGTGCGCGCCGCGCTGGAAAAGCTCGTCCGCTCCTTCGATGTCATCATCGTCTCGGGCGGCAGCCTGCAAGACCGGCTGTCCTGCCAGTTCCTGCTGTCCGCGGCCGACGTGGGCGTGCTCTCCCTGCAACCGACCGACGCCCGCGCCGCGGTGCTGGGCCAGGTCGACCGCCTCGACAGCCTGCCCCGCAACGGCGCCGTCGCCGTGATGCGGCGCGCCCTGCCCGGCGACCCCTGGCTCGCCGTCCGCACCTGATCCTCCCCCCCTCTCTCTCTCTCTCTCTCTCTCTCTCTCTCTCTCCCTCGCTGCCCAAGAGACCCCTGCCATGACCATGATCTCGACCAACGAGGCGCCGCTTGCGCGCGCCCTGACCTCCGACCGCCGCGGCCGCGCGGCCATCCCCGCCGGCAAGCGGATGCTGGACATCGCCGTCTCGGCGCTGATGCTCCTGATCCTGTCGCCCCTGATGCTGGTCACCGCGCTGGCGGTGAAGCTGACCAGCCCCGGCCCGGTCTTCTTCGTGCAGACCCGCGTGGGCCTGAACGGCCAGACCTTCGGCATGATCAAGTTCCGGTCGATGTACCGCGACGCCGAGGCGCGCCGCGCCGCGCTGCTGGCCCAGTCCGACCGCGGCGGCGTCTGCTTCAAGCAGAAGAACGACCCCCGCGTCACGTCCGTGGGCCGCATCATCCGCCGCTATTCCATCGACGAGCTGCCGCAGCTGATCAACGTGCTCAAGGGCGACATGTCGCTGGTCGGCCCGCGCCCGGCGCTGCCCTCCGAGGTCGCGGCCTACCCCGCCCATGCGCTGGGCCGGCTGGCCGCGCTGCCCGGCATCACCGGCGTGTGGCAGGTTTCGGGCCGGGCCGACGTGTCCTTCGACCAGATGGTCGAGATGGACATCGCCTATGCCCGCTCGGTCAGCCTGCGCCGCGACCTCGCCGTGCTCCTGCTCACCATTCCCGCCGTCCTCTCCGGGCGCGGCGCCTACTGACCCCTGCCCGGGTCGCCCCCGCGCGGCCCGGCCGAACCTGACGGAACAGTCCCATGAGTACCCAGACCCTGACCTTCGATACCACCGCCACGGCGATGCAGATGGCCGAGACCATGTTCGGCGCCGGCGTCGAGGTGGTGTCGGCCAGCTACACCGGCGACGCCCGGTCGAGCGCCATCTACCAGAACGGCGCCGCCGCCGGTGACGTGGTCCCGGCCGACAGCGGCGTGATCCTGTCCACCGGCCTCGCCACGAACTTCGCGGGCCCCAACGATTCCGGCTCGACCGGCACCAACACCGCCGGCGTGAACGGCGACAAGATCCTGAACGCCGTGGCCGGCGTGCCGACCTACGACGCCGCGATCCTGGAATGCAGCTTCATCCCCACCGGCGACACGCTGACCATGCAGCTGACCTTCGGCTCCGAGGAATACCTCGAATGGGTCAACGCAGGCTTCAACGACGCGGTCGCCATCACGGTGAACGGGCAGCCCGCCACCCTCACCATCGGCGACGGCGAGATCTCGATCGACAACATCAACACGACCAGCAATGCCAACCTGTTCCGCGACAACGCGGACGGCAGCTTCTCGACCGAGATGGACGGGATCACCGTGATCCTGACCGTCAAGGCGCCGGTGATCCCCGGTCAGGTCAACACGCTGCGCATCGCCATCGCGGACGCGGGCGATTCGATCTACGACAGCAACCTCCTGATCGTGGCCGACAGCATCCAGACCGCCCTGATCGCCAACGACGACATCGTGTCGGTCTCGGCGCTGGGCACGACCACGGTGAACCTCCTGGCCAACGACACCGTGACGGGGCTGGACGGGGTCGAGATCACGCGGATCAACGACATCCCCGTCCAGGTGGGCGACACCATCACGCTGGTCACCGGCGAGACCATCCGCCTGCTGGATGGCGGCCGAATCGAGATCACCGGCGGCACCGCCGAGGCGCTGAACACGCTGTCCTACACCATCGCCAGCGATGACGGCACCACCGACACGGGCTTCGTCACCATCGGCACCTCGCCCGTCGACGGCACCGCCGGGCACGACAAGATCTTCGTCGGCTTCACCGACGCCCAAGGCAACATCGTCGACGGCGCCGACGGCCTGTCGGACGTGATCCACGGCTACGGCGGCAACGACAACATCCGCGCGGGCGACGGCGACGACATCCTCCATGGCGGCGACGGCAACGACATGCTGGACGGCGGCGCCGGCGCCGACATGATGTACGGCGGCACCGGCAACGACGTCTATTTCATCGACGATCTGGGCGACGTGGTGTCCGAGGCCGGCGGCAACGGCCACGACATCGTCAAGTCGGACCATTCGCACGCGCTGGGCCAGGGCTTCGAGGAGCTGTGGCTGAACGAGGTGGCGACCGCGCTGGAGGCGATCGGCAACGCGGCCGACAACAAGCTGGTCGGCAACGGCTTCGACAACCGGATCGAGGGCGGCGACGGGCGCGACCAGCTCTACGGCGGCGGCGGCGACGACATCCTCGACGGCGGCGCGGGCAACGACCGCATCGACGGTGAGGCGGGCGCGGACCTCCTGCTCGGCGGGCTCGGCGACGACAAGATGGACGGCGGCACCGGCGACGACCGGCTCGAGGGCGGCGCGGGCCGCGACGTGCTGATCGGCGGCGCGGGCCAGGACATCCTGGTCGGCGGCACCGGCAACGACGTGCTCTACGGCAACGGCGACGGCGACACCTTCGTCTTTGCCCTCGGCGACGGGCAGGACGTGGTCAAGGGCTTCGACTTCGCCACCGACCGGCTGGTCCTGTCGGGCGTCGACGCGGGCGACATCTCGGTCCGCGCCTGGGGCGCGGGGATGCTGATCGAATACGGCGACGCCGGCGACCGGATCGTCCTGTCGCAGACCGACTTCGCCACCTTCGACATGGGCGCGATCGTCTTCGACACGCTGATCCTGTGACCCGGGGCCGGGGCGGTCAGGCGTTCGCGCCCCTGACCGCCTCGACCACGGCGTCCGTCACCGCCTGCGTGGTGGCGGTGCCGCCCACATCGGGCGTCAGGATGCCGGCCGCGCAGACCTGTTCGACCGCGGCCATCAGGCGGCCGGCGGCGGCGGGCTGGCCCAGGTGCTCCAGCATCTGCGCGGCGGTCCAGAAACTGGCCACCGGGTTGGCGATGCCCTGTCCGGCAATGTCGAAGGCCGAGCCGTGGATCGGCTCGAACATCGACGGGTAGCGCCGCTCGGGGTCGATGTTGGCCGTGGGCGCCACGCCCAGCGACCCCGCCAGCGCGCCGGCGAGGTCCGACAGGATGTCGGCGTGCAGGTTCGTCGCCACGATGGTGTCGAGCGACCGCGGCCGCAGCACCATCCGCATGGTCATCGCGTCGACCAGCATCTTGTCCCAGGTCACGTCGGGATACTCCCGTGCGACCTCGGCCGCGATCTCGTCCCACATCACCAGGCCGAAGCGCTGCGCGTTCGACTTGGTGACGACGGTCAGCAGCTTGCGCGGCCGCGACTGGGCCAGCGCGAAGGCGTAGCGCATGATCCGGGTCACGCCCACGCGGGTGAAGATCGCGACCTCGGTCGCCACCTCCTCGGGCAGCCCCTTGTGGGCGCGGCCGCCGTGGCCGGAATACTCGCCCTCGGAGTTTTCCCGCACGATCACCCAGTCCAGGTCGCCGGGCCCCACACCCGCCAGCGGCGCGCGGATCCCCGGCAGGATGCGGGTGGGCCGCACGTTGGCATACTGGTCGAAGCCCTGGCAGATCGGCAGGCGCAGGCCCCACAGCGTGATGTGGTCGGGCACGTCCGGCGCGCCGACCGCGCCGAAATAGATCGCATCGAACGCCTTCAGACGCTCGGGCCCGTCGGCGGGCATCATCGCGCCGGTGCGCTTGTAGTGGTCCGAGCCCCAGTCGAATTCCGTCACGTCGAGGGTGAAGCCGCCGTCGCGGGCGGCGACCGCCTCCAGCACCTGCAGACCCGCACCGATCACCTCGGGGCCGATGCCGTCGGCGGGGATGGCGGCGATCTTGTAGACGGTCATGGCGGTCCTCCCTGTGCTGTCGGCTCAGGGAATGCGCGGCGGCGCGGGGCGACGCAAGGCCCTACCCCTTGCGGTCGGCCCCGAGCGCCGCCGACAGGTCCGCCGCCGCCTTCGTCACCGCCTCGGCCAGCCGGGGCACCTCGCGGGTCGAGACGCGGGCGACCGGGCCCGACACGCTGAGCCCCGCCACCGCCTCGCCCTGCCAGTCGAAGACCGGGGCCGCGATGCAGCGCATCCCCTCGTTCTTCTCCTCGTCGTCGATGGCGTAGCCGCGGGCGCGGGTCTCCTGCAGGTCGGCCCGCAGCGCCATCGGGTCGGTCAGCGTGCGCGCCGTGAACCGGTCGAGCGGCGCGGTGGCGATGTAGCGCGACAGCCGATCATCGGTCATCTGCGCCAGGAGCGCCTTGCCGATCCCCGAGGCATGCATCGGCGACAGCGTGCCGGGCGGAAAGAAGGCGCGGATAGAGGCGTGGCTTTCGACCTGGCTGACGAACAGCACATGCGCCTCGCGCGCGATCCCGAGGTTCGCGGTTTCCCCCGTCGCCTCCATCAGCCGGCGCAGGATCGGCCGGGCCCGGTCCACCACCGAGGTGCGGCGCAGGTAGCGCGCCCCGATCAGGAAGGCGCGCGGTCCGATCTGCCACAGCTGCGCGGCGGCGTCGAATTCCACCAGCCCGCGGCCCTCCAGCGTGGTCAGGATCCGGTAGGTGGTTGCCGGCGACTGGTCGGTGTCGGCGGCCAGCTCCGACAGGGTCGCGCCGGTCGTGTCGGACAGGTGCTCGAACACGGCCATCGCCCGGTCCAGCGACTTGATCGTGTTCTGGTCGGTCTTGTCGTCCCAGGCCTTGGGGCGGCCCCGGGTGCGACGGGGGGATTCGGAGGCGGTATCGTCGCGCATCGGGGTCTCGCTGCAGTGCAGTGAAAAATGCTTTCATCATATGAAAAATTCCAAGTCATTGAAATTCTTCACATGATCCACAACCTATCACTTCTGAAAAACCTTTTCAAAAAAATTGTGCGGGCGGGTCGTCCGGCATACTGTGATCGGCGAGAGTTGAGGAGACGGCCCGATGCACCACCAGAACCCGGTTTTCATTCCCGGCCCGACGAACATGCCGGAGAGCCTCCGGCGCGCCTGCGACCTGCCGACCATCGATCACCGGTCGAGCCTGTTCGCGGACATCCTGCACCCCGCCCGCGACGGCGTCCGCCGCGTGCTGAAATCGGCCGACGCCGAGGTGTTCCTGTTCCCCTCCACCGGCACCGGCGGCTGGGAGACGGCGATCACCAACACCCTGTCGCCCGGCGACACGGTGCTGGCGGCGCGCAACGGCATGTTCTCCCAGAAATGGATCGACATGTGCCAGCGCCACAAGCTGGAGGTCATCATCGTCGAGACCCCCTGGGGCGAAGGCATCCCCGCCGACCGCTTCGAGGAGATCCTGACCGGCGACAAGGGCCATGCCATCAAGGCCGTCCTCGCCACCCATAACGAGACCGCCACGGGCGTCCGCTCCGACATCGCAGCCGTGCGCCGCGCGATGGATGCGGCGGGGCACCCCGCGCTCCTGTTCGTCGACGGGGTCAGCTCCATCGGCTCGATGCCCTTCGAGTTCGACGGCTGGAAGGTCGACATCGCCGTCACCGGCAGCCAGAAGGGCTTCATGCTGCCCGCGGGCCTCGGCATCGCGGCCTTCTCGAAAAAGGCCATGGCGGCGGCCGAGACCGGCGGCCTGCCCCGCACCTATTTCGACATCCGCGACATGGTGAAGGGCTACGCCGCCAACGGCTACCCCTACACGCCCGCCGTGGGGCTGCTGAACGGGCTCAAGGTCGCCTCGGGGATGCTGCTGGCCGAGGGGCTGGACAACGTCTTCGCCCGCCACACCCGCATCGCCGAGGGCGTCCGCGCCGCCGTCCATGCCTGGGGGATGGAGCTCTGCGCCGCGCGGCCCGCGCTCTACTCCGACACGGTCAGCGCGATCCGCACCCCCGAGGGCTTCGACGCCGCCCGCATCGTCAAGCACGCCAGCCAGCGCTACGATATCGCCTTCGGCGCCGGCCTCGGCCAGGTCGCGGGCAAGGTGTTCCGCATCGGCCACCTCGGCAGCCTGACCGACGTCATGGCCCTGTCGGGCATCGCCGCGGCCGAGATGGTGATGGCCGACCTGGGCCTGAAGATCCGGCTCGGCTCGGGCGTCGCCGCGGCGCAGGAAATCTATCGCACCACGGCCCAGCCGCTCGCGCTGGCGGCCGAATGAGGAAGGCTTGAGATGAAAGACGCAGTCGACACCCACATCCCCAGCTACGACGACGTGCTGGCCGCGCATGAGCGCATCAAGCCCTACATCCACCGCACGCCGGTCCTGACCTCGCGCTTCATGAACGAGCTGACCGGCGCGGAGCTGTTCTTCAAGTGCGAGAACTTCCAGAAGGCCGGCGCCTTCAAGGTTCGCGGCGCGTCCAACGCGGTGTTCGGCCTGTCCGACGAGGTGGCCGCCAAGGGCGTGGCCACCCATTCCTCGGGCAACCACGCGCTGTCGCTGTCCTACGCGGCCGGCCGGCGCGGCATCCCCTGCCACGTCGTCATGCCCCGCACCGCCCCCGAGGCCAAGAAGGCCGCCGTGCGCGGCTACGGCGGCACGATCACCGAATGCGAGCCCTCGACCACCTCGCGCGAGGCGGTCTTTGCCGAGGTCCACGCCCGCACCGGCGCCGATTTCGTCCACCCCTACAACGACCCGCGCGTGATCGCGGGCCAGGCCACCTGCTCGCGCGAGCTGATGGAGCAGGTCGAGGGGCTGGAGGCCGTCATCGCCCCGATCGGCGGCGGCGGCATGGTGTCGGGCTGCTGCCTGACGCTGTCGAACATCGCGCCCGACGTGAAGATCTACGCCGCCGAGCCGGAACAGGCCGACGACGCCTACCGGTCCTTCAAGGCGGGCCACATCATCGCCGACGACGCGCCGGTGACCATCGCCGACGGCTTGAAGGTGCCGCTGAAGGAGAACACCTGGCACTTCGTGTCGAACTACGTGACCGACATCCTGACGGCGTCCGAGCAGGAGATCATCGACGCGATGAAGCTGACCTGGGAGCGGATGAAGATCGTGATGGAGCCGTCCTGCGCGGTTCCGCTGGCGACGATCATCAAGAACCCCGACGTGTTCCGCGGCAAGCGCGTGGGCGTGATCGTGACCGGCGGCAACGTCGACCTCGACAAGCTGCCCTGGATGAAATGAGCAGGACCGGGCCGAGGCCCGGTCTACCTAAGCCGCAGACCGGGCCTTGGCCCGGGACCAAATCCGAACGGGAGTGAGACCCATGAAAGACGTCATCGACATCGAAACCCTGGAAGTCGGCTACGACATCCCCGCCCTGCCCGGCATGCCCGAGGGCGAGATCCAGACCCCCTGCCTGATCCTCGACCTCGACGCGCTGGAGCGCAACATCAAGAAGATGGGCGACTACGCCAAGGCGCACGGGATGCGCCACCGGGTGCACGGCAAGATGCACAAGTCGGTCGACGTGGCCAAGCTCCAGGTGGAACTCGGCGGCGCCTGCGGCGTCTGCTGCCAGAAGGTCTCCGAGGCCGAGGTCTTCGCCCGCGGCGGCATCAAGGACGTGCTGGTTTCGAACCAGGTCCGCGAACCCGCCAAGATCGACCGCCTGGCCCGGATGCCGAAACTCGGCGCGCGCACCATCTGCTGCGTCGATGACCTCGCCAACGTGGCCGACCTGTCGGCGGCGGCGGTGAAGCACGGCACCCAGATCGAATGCCTCGTGGAAATCGACTGCGGCGCGGGCCGCTGCGGCGTGACCACCACCCCCGCCGTGGTCGAGATCGCCAAGGCCATCGAGGCCGCCCCGGGCCTCAAGTTCGCCGGCATCCAGGCCTACCAGGGCGCGATGCAGCACATGGACAGCTACGAGGACCGCAAGGCCAAGATCGACGTCGCGGTCGCCATGGTGAAGGACGCCGTCGACACGCTGAAGGCCGAGGGCATCGAGTGCGACATCGTCGGCGGCGGCGGCACCGGCTCCTACTACTTCGAGTCGACCTCGGGCGTGTACAACGAGCTGCAGTGCGGCTCCTACGCCTTCATGGATGCCGACTACGGCCGCATCCTCGACAAGGACGGCAAGCGCATCGACCAGGGCGAATGGGAAAACGCGCTGTTCATCCTGACCTCGGTCATGTCCCACGCCAAGGCCGACAAGGCCATCGTGGACGCGGGCCTCAAGGCGCAGTCGGTCGACTCCGGCCTGCCGGTGATCTTCGGCCGCACGGACGTGAAATACGTCAAGTGCTCGGATGAGCACGGCGTCGTCGCCGACCCCGAGGGCGTGCTCAAGGTCAACGACAAGCTGCGGCTGGTCCCCGGCCACTGCGACCCGACCTGCAACGTGCATGACTGGTACGTCGGCGTGCGCGGCGGCAAGGTCGAGGTGGTCTGGCCGGTCTCGGCCCGCGGCAAGGCCTACTGATGGACGGCGGCAAGGCACCCGCCCATGAACTGGCGATCGTCCCCGAGGGGATGATCGCCGACCTGCTGACCCGCAAGGCGTCCTTCGACGCGGTGGAGAAGGTGTTCGCCGCCATGGCGGCCGGCGACGCCTACAACTTCCCCGTGGTGCGCGAGGCGCTGGGGCACGAGGACGCGCTCTACGGCTTCAAGGGCGGCTTCGACCGCGCCGGCGGCGTGCTGGGCCTCAAGGCCGGCGGCTACTGGCCGCACAACCTGGAACGGCGCGGCCTCATCAACCACCAGTCGACGGTGTTCCTGTTCGACCCGGATTCGGGGCGGGTCAAGGCGATGGTGGGGGGCAACCTCCTGACCGCGCTGCGTACCGCGGCGGCGTCCTCGGTGTCGATCCGGCACCTGGCGCGGGCGGATGCGAAGGTGCTGGGCATGGTCGGCGCGGGCCACCAGGCCAAGTTCCAGCTGCGTGCCGCCTTGGAGACCCACGCCTTCGAGAAGGTGATCGGCTGGAACTACCACCCCGAGATGCTGCCCGGCCTCGCCGCCGTGGCCGAGGAGATGGGCGTGCCCTTCCAGGCGGTGGACCTGCCCGGCCTGGCCGAGGCGGACGTGATCGTCACCATCACCTCGTCCTTCGCGCCGTCGCTGATGGCGGCGCATGTGTCGCCCGGCACGCACCTGGCCTGCATGGGCACCGACACCAAGGGCAAGCAGGAGGTCGAGGCGGCGCTGCTGGGCAAGGCCACGGTGTTCTGCGACGAGGTCGCGCAGTCGGTGTCGATCGGCGAGGCGCAGCACGCGGTCGCCGCCGGGCTGATCGGCGCGGGCGACGTGACGCCCATCGGCGCGGTCATCAACGGCGCGCACCCCGGCCGGTCCTCGGCCGAGGAGATCACGCTGTTCGACGGGACGGGCGTTGGCTTGCAGGATCTCGCGGTCGCCGACGCCATCGTCGAGACGGCGCTGGCGCGGGGACTGGCCACGGTCGTGCCGCTCTGACCGCAAGGGGGCGCTCCCGCGGGCGCGGGCCGCGCTGACGCGCGCCCTTGCCTCTTGGGCCCGGCACCCGCGCCTTGCGGCGCGGGTGCGGTGGTGCCCCTGACGGGCGTCGTGCCTGTGGAAAGGTCGCTCCCGAAGGGCGTATTTGGGGAAAGATGAAGGGGGGCGCGGGCCTCAGCCGTCCTGCACCGTGTAGGGCGTGTCGAACCAGTGTTCCTGGAGGTTCGGGCCCTCGCCGATCCGGTCGATCACGGCGAAGAGGCCCGGGGCGTGCAGCGGCGTCAGCACCCCGTGCCAGCAGTTGCGGGCGATGTTGATGCCCTGCCCCGGCGCGGTGCGGAAGGCGCGCGGCGTGCCGGGGGTGCCGCCCGCATCGGGGGCGACGATCACGAGGAACGGGTCGTGCGACATCGGCAGGAAGGCCTGGCTGCCCTGCGGGTGGCGTTCGACCATGTCGAGCCGGTAGGGCAGCGCGCGGGTTTCCGAGCGGAACAGGCTGATCCCGGCGCGGCCGTCGAGGATGTCGAGCGTCGCGCGGTCGTGCCAGCGGCCGCAGAGGCCCTGGTTGATCAGGCGGTCGGGGTCGCCGGCCGTCTCCAGCACCTCGCCGAAGGGGGCGAAGGCGGCGGCGGTGAGGGGTTCGATCAGGATCACGCGGCTCATCCCAGCTTCTCCATCAGGCGCAACTCGGCGATGCGTTCGACCTGTCGGCAGGCCTCGGCGAATTCCGCGGCGCGGTCCTGGTGCAGGCGGCGGCGGAAGGCGGCGAGGATCGTGGCCTTGGTGTTGTCGCGCACGGCGATGATGAAGGGGAAGCCGAATTTTTCCGTGTAGGCGGTGTTGAGGGCCGTGAACTCCGCCCGTTCCGCGTCGGTCAGCGCGTCGAGGCCGGCGCTGGCCTGTTCGGCGGTGCTTTCGGGGGTCAGGCGTTTCGCCGCCGCCAGTTTCCCGGCGAGGTCGGGGTGGGCGTTGAGGACGCCCAGCCGCTCGGCCTCGGTCGCGCTGCGGAACACGCGGGCGAGCGCGGAGTGGACGCCCCGGGCGGTGTCGTGGGTGGGGCCGAGTTCCAGCGCATGGGCGCGTTCGGCGATCCACGGCGAGTGTTCGAAGATGCCGCCGAAGGCCGCGACGAAGGCGGCGCGGTCCATCCCGGAGGGGCGCGGGCGGGTCGGCGCGGGGTGGGTCGCGGCCCAGTGCTCGGCAATCTGCAGGCGGGTGGCGAACCAGACGCCCTCGTGGCCCGCCATGTGGGCCAGCGCGCGTTGCAGCGCCTGCGCCCGGCCCGGGCGGCCGGCGAGGCGACAGTGCAGGCCGATGGAGAGCATCGCGGGCCGGCCCGCCGCACCCTCGGCATAGAGGCAGTCGAAGCTGTCGGTGATGTAGCGCGCGAACTGCGCGCCCTCGGCATAGCCCGCCTGGATGGCGAAGCGCATGTCGTTCACGTCGAGCGTGTAGGGCACGATCAGCTGGTCGCGGTCGCCCACGCGGCGCCAGTAGGGCAGATCGTCGGCGTATTCGTCCGCGACATAGGCGAACTGGCCCGTCTCGGCCACCAGCCGCACCGTGTTCATGGAACAGCGCCCGGTGTACCAGCCGCGCGGGGCCTCGCCCGTCACCTCGGTGTGCAGGCGGATGGCCTCGGCGATCTGCGCGCGCTCCTCGGCCTCGGGCATGTCGCGGTGTTCGACCCATTTCAGCCCGTGCGACGCGATCTCCCACCCGGCGGCCTGCATCGCGGCGACCTGCTCGGGCGCGCGGGCCAGTGCCGTCGCCACGCCGTAGACGGTGACGGGCAGGCCCGACAGCATCCGGTGCAACCGCCAGAACCCCGCCCGCGCGCCGTACTCGTAGATCGATTCCATGTTCCAGTGCCGCTGCCCCGGCCAGGGCTGCGCGCCCGTGATCTCGGACAGGAAGGCCTCGGACGCGGCATCACCGTGCAGGATGTTGTTCTCGCCCCCCTCCTCGTAGTTCAGCACGATCTGGACGGCGATCCGCGCCCCGCCCGGCCAGCGGGGGTCGGGGGGATTGGCGCCGTAGCCGGTCATGTCGCGGGGGTAACGCTGCATCGTCGGGGCCTCCTCGGGTCACGGGGGTCAGGCTTGGCCAAGCGCGGGGGGGGTTGCAAGGGGGTGCGGCTTGCCCGAGGGTCGGCGCGCTGACAGGAGATGCCCGATGCCCGGTTTTCTGACCACCCATGTCCTCGACACGGCCCGCGGCTGCCCGGCCGAGGGGCTCAAGATCACGCTCTACCGGGTCACCGGCAAGTCGCACCGCAAGATCGCCGAGATGCTGACCAACACCGACGGCCGGACGGATTCGCCGATCCTGCCGCACGAGGCGTTCCAGACCGGCACCTACGAGCTGGTGTTCCACGCCGGCGACTACCTGCGCCGGACCGGCCAGGCCGGCAAGGAGCCGGTCTTTCTCGACGAGGTGCCGATCCGCTTCGGCATGGCCGAGGTCGACCATTACCACGTGCCGCTGCTGCTCTCGCCCTACGGCTATTCGACCTATCGGGGCAGCTGAGCGGGCGGATAGGATCGTCCTATCGAAGCCGCCTTGCGCTGACGCAACGTCCAATCGCTTTTCCGTTCCAAGCGAAACCGAGTTGCGCTAGCGTCCGACCCCAGTGGAGTGACATGAGGGGGAGGCTCATGGAGCATCCGGAACGGCCCTGGACGGCCTTCTACCGGGCGGGGGCGCGCGCCGAGATCGCGGCCCCGGCCTATCGCAACCTGCCGGACCTGATCCGGTCGGTCGCCGAAACCTACGGGCGCGCGCCGGCCTTTACCTGCGTGCTGCCGAACGGGATGAACGGCACGCTGACATTCGCCCAGGTCGACGAGATGTCGGACGCGCTGGCGGCCTATCTCCGCGAGGTGGCGGGGCTCAAGCAGGGCGACCGCGTGGCGGTGCAGATGCCGAACTGCCTGTCCTTTCCCGTCGCGGCCTTCGGGGTGCTCAAGGCGGGCTGCGTGCTGGTCAACGTCAACCCGCTCTACACCGCCGACGAGATGGCGCGGCAGTTCGCCGATTCCGAACCCCACGCGCTGATCATCGTCGACATGTTCGCCGACAAGATCCCGGCGGCGACGGCGGGCCACCCGATCCCCAACATCATCGTGACCCGCGTGGCCGAGTTCCTTCCGGCGATGCCGCGGGGCATCGTGGGGCTGGTGCAGAAATACTGGGACCGCTCGGTCGCGCCGATCCAGCTCGCCCATGTCCGCCTGCCCGACGCGCTGGCCGCCGGGCGGGCGCATGTCGCCGAGGGCCGGGTCGAGGTCGACGGCTACCACCAGGGCGTCACCGGCGACGATGTGGCGGTGCTGCAATACACCGGCGGCACCACCGGCGTGTCCAAGGGTGCGATGCTGACCCACGCCAACCTGATCCTCAACATGGAACAGACCATGGAGCTGATCGAGGGCGTGGAGAAGGGCAAGGAAATCGCCCTGACGGCCCTGCCGCTCTACCACATCTTCGCCTTCACGGTGAACCTCTTGGGGTTCTACTGGCTCGGCGCGCGCAACATCCTGATCCCGAACCCGCGGCCGCTGACCAACCTGAAACGCGCCTTCGAGAACTACCGCATCACCTGGATGAGCGGGGTGAACACGCTGTTCAACGGGCTGATGAACGAGGTCTGGTTCCAGGACACGCCGCCCCGGCACCTGAAATTCGCCAGCGCCGGCGGCATGGCGCTGCAGACCTCCGTCGCCCAGCGCTGGGAGGCGATGACCGGCCGGCCGGTCCTGCAGGGCTACGGGCTGACCGAGACCTCGCCGGTGCTGACCTTCAACCCGCTCGGCAAGACCCGCGAGGGGTCGATCGGCGTGCCGGTGCCCTCGACCGAGATCGCCTGCCTCGGCGCAGACGGCACCCCCGTGCCGCAGGGTGAACCCGGCGAGCTGGCCGCCCGCGGCCCGCAGATCATGGCCGGCTACTGGAAACGCCCCGACGAGACCGCCAAGGTCATGCTGGGCGACTGGTTCCTGACCGGCGACATCGGCGTGATGGACCCCGACGGCTATGTCCGCATCGTCGACCGCAAGAAGGACATGGTCGTCGTCTCCGGCTTCAACGTCTACCCCAACGAGGTCGAGGACGTGCTGGCCGCCCACCCCGGCGTGCTGGAATGCGCCGTGATCGGCGTGCCCGACGAGGGAACCGGCGAGGCGGTGAAGGCCTATGTCGTGAAATCCGACCCCGGCCTGACCGCCGAGGCGCTGCGCAGCTACTGCAAGGAGCACCTCACTGGCTACAAGGTGCCCAAGCGGGTGGAGTTCCGTGACGAGCTGCCGAAATCGAACGTCGGCAAGATCCTGAGAAAAGACCTGCGCGCCGAGGCGCTGGCGCAGATGGCGGCGGAGTAGGCTGAATGGTCGGGGCATTTGAGCAGGCGCTTCTGGCGCTCATGATCTTCGTCATCATGCTGGGCATGGGCGCGTCGCTGACGCCGCGCGACTTCTGGCTGGCGCTGAAACGGCCCTACGGGCTGATGATCGGCGTGGTCGCACAATACGGGATCATGCCGTTCCTCGGCTTCCTGCTGATCACGCTGCTGCCGCTGCCGCAGGCGATCGCGGTGGGGGTGCTGATCATGGCCTGCATGCCGGGCGGGACCACCTCGAACATCTTCACCTACTTCTCCAAGGGCAACCTGGCGCTGTCGGTGCTGATGACGGTGACCTCCACGGTGACGGGCGTCATCCTGATCCCGATCATCCTGGTGATCTACGCCACCGCGCTCGAGCTCGAGATCCCGCGCGAGAACATCATCATCACGCTGGTCCTGCTGCTGGTGCCGGTGGCGATCGGGATGGGGCTGCGCAAGCTGAACGCGAACGTCGGCGCGGTGACCGAGGTGATGGGCTCGGCGCTGGCGCTGTTCTTCATCCTGTTCATCATGATCAGCTGGGTGCCCCGCAACTGGCAGTTCCTGCTGACGACGACGCCCGCGACCTACGTGGCGGCGATCGGGCTGGGCCTGTTCGGCATGATCATCGGCTACGGCTTCGCCCGCGCGCTGAGGCTGCACCCGCGCAACGCCCGCACCGTGGCGCTGGAAACCGGGATCCAGAACGGGCCGCTCGCCATCGCCATCATCGCCTTCACCTTCGCCGGCGACGAGGCGCAGAGCTACATGGCGGTGCCCGCGCTCTACTCGCTGTTCATCGTGATCGTGTCGACGCTGGTCACGCTGGTGTTCCGCCGCGCCAACACGGCCGCCGAACAGAAGATGCCCGACAGCCTGCTGTAACGCCCCCGGCGCCGGAAACCGCGCGGTTTCCCCCGCGTTTTCCTGCAGGAAAACGCCCCCTTTGTCGCAGGTCGTTGACGCCGGTAACAAAGTCACCGACAGGCCCCGCCCGCCCGGCCTAGACCGGTCTCCAGTCAAGGAGACCCATGCCATGTCCAACATCCTGAAACGCCCCGCCGACACCTGGTCGCCGCTCTACTTCCTCGCCTCCGTGGGCGCCGGCGGCCTGTCCGTCACCTTCTTCATGTACCTCATGTTCTGGGTGCCCCACCCCGGCCGCACCGTCCCGGTGTTCGAGGACATCGCCGCCGCGCTGGCCACCGGCCACACCGGGCGCACCCTCGCCATCGCCGTGGCGCTGGCGGGCATCGCCGTGTTCGGCGCGCTGAACCTGTCGCTCCTGGTCTGGAACCTGCGCAAGCTGTCGGCCTTCCGGGCCACCGAAAAGGCGCAGGCGCTGGCCGCCTCCAACGCCCAGACCCAGATGATGGCCCTGCCGCTGGCGCTGGCGATGTCGATCAACGGCGGCTTCATCCTCGGCCTCGTCTTCGTCCCCGGCCTCTGGTCGGTCGTCGAATACCTGTTCCCGCTGGCGATGGTCGCCTTCCTCGCCGTGGGCGTCCTCGCCTTCCGCCAGCTCGGGCAGTTCATCGCCCGCGTCACCGCCTCGGGCGGCTTCGACTGCGCCAAGAACAACTCCTTCGCCCAGATGCTGCCCGCCTTCGCCCTGGCGATGACCGGCGTCGGCCTGTCGGCCCCCGCGGCGATGAGCGCGAACGCCACCGTCGCCGGCATCTCCCTCGTTCTCTCCAGCTTCTTCCTCGTCGCCGCCGCCCTGATCGTGCTGGTGGGCCTCGTGCTCGGCCTGCGCTCGATCATGGAAAACGGCGTCGCCGCGGAACAGGCCCCGACGCTGATGATGGTCGTCCCGATCACCACCATCCTCGGCATCCTGATGCTGCGCCAGGCCCATGGCCTCGAGGTCAGCTTCGGCGTCCACATGGACGGCGCGGAAAAGATGATGCTCCTGACCCGGCTCCTGTCGGTCGAGGTGATCTTCGCCCTGTTCGGCCTGACCGTGCTGGCCGCCACCGGCTACGTGCGCCGCTTCCTCACCGGCGAGGCGATCAGCCCCGGCAACTACGCGCTGGTCTGCCCGCCCGTCGCCCTGTCGGTCCTGACCCAGTTCTGGATCAACACCGGCCTCGTCGGCGCCGGCCTGATCGAGAAGTTCGGCACCGCCTACTGGGCCCTGACCGCCGTCGCGCTGGCCTTCCAGGCCGTCGCCGTGGCGCTGGTGATCTTCCTGCACCGCCGCCACTTCCGCGCCAGCCGCGGCGCCGCGATGCGCACCGCCTGAGCCACCCCGACACGCCCCACGGACCGGCGCGGCCCCCGCGCCGGTCTTTCGTTTGGACGCCCGCCCGCGACGTGGTATGACCCGCCCCGAAGGTCCACCTACAAGAGGCCAGGTCGGGGCATGCAGCACCTCAAGCCGCAGTCGAAGCACGGCACGGTCATGGCCGTGTCGATGATGAAGGACGAGGCGCCGTTCCTGCTGGAATGGTTCGCCCACCACCTTGCCGTCGGCTTCACCGACATCCTCGTCTACACCAACGACTGCTCGGACGGCACCGACGACATGCTGATCCGGCTCGAGGAGCTGGGCCTCGGCTACCACCGCCGCAACGTGATCCCCGAGGGGATCAAGCCGCAGCCCTCGGCGCTGGCCCATGCCCAGGCCGAGCCCCTGGTCGGCGCCGCCGACTGGGTGCTGGTGTTCGACGCCGACGAGTTCCTGTGCATCAACCACCCCTCCGGCAATCTCGAGGGGATGCTCGACGACACGGTGGCCCGTGGCGCGAACGGTGTCGTCATCACCTGGCGCATCTTCGGCTCGGGCGGGGTGATCGACTGGTCCCGCGCCCCGGTGACGGAACAGTACACCCGCGCCGCGCCGCCCCTGTGGAACAAGGGCTGGGGGGTCAAGACGCTGTTCAAATTCGACCCCGACCACTGGAAGCTCGGCATCCACCGCCCCTCGATCAAGAACAAGTGGCTGGAAACGGGCTTCCCCGACGAGGTGCAGTGGCTGAACGGCTCGGGCCAGCCGATGGAGGACTACTTCAAGTTCCGCGGGTGGCGGTCGATCCGGCGCACGGTCGGCTACGACTGGGCGCAGATGAACCACTACGCGGTGAAATCCATCGACAGCTACGCCGTGCGCAAGTTCCGCGGCAACGTGAACAACAAGGCCGACAAGTACAACGCCGACTACTGGTCCCTGCAGGACCGCAACGAGGTCGAGGACCGGTCGATCCTGCGCCACGCCCCCGCCCGCGCCCGCATCATGGCCGAGCTGCTGACCGACCCGGTGCTCAACCGCCTCCACCACGCCGCGCTGGAGCGGGTCGAGGCGCGGCTGGCCCAGTTCCGCGACACCGACGCCTACCGCGCGCTGCGCGACGGGCTGATCGAGGCGTCCAAGGTGCCGATCACCAAGGTCGAGGCGAAACCGCCCAAGGCCCGCGACCCCGAAAAGATCGCGGCCCTGATGACCGAGGTCGAGAAGAAGGCACAGGGCCGCGCCGACAAGGCGCCCCGCGCCGCGGAGGAGGCGGGCGGCGACCCCTATGTCGACGGCCCCATCGACCTGTCGGGCGACCTCGCCTGCGACTGGGTGCCGAACCACGAGCTGCCCGTCCCCGCCGACCCGCGCGTGTTCCGCCCCGAGGTGCTGAACGCCATCGTCGCCGGCCGCTTCGAACGCCGCCACGCCCGCAACATCGCGGGCTACGCCGCGGGCTGCACGCGGCTGCTCGACATCGGCGCCGGCATCGGCTTCGTCGCCATGCGGCTGGTGCAGGTCGAGGCCGGCACCAGCGCGCTGGTGCAGGACGGCCGCGCCGCGCTGCTGGGGCTCGGGCGCGACATCGCGCGCCGCGCCGGCCTCGGGGCCGGGCCGCGGCTCGGCTGGTCCGACGGGCCGCCCGCCGCGCTGATCGCGCAGGTCCGCCCCGACGCGCTGCGCCTGTCCCGTGCCGACGACCTGCCGCCCGCGGCGCTGGCCGCCCTCGAGCTCGGGCCGGTGCGCCGCGTGATCCTGCCCTTTGCCACCAGGGCCGAGGCCGGGGCCCTGCGCGCCGCCTACGCGCCGGTGCTGGCCGACCTCGGCTTTGCCGAGGACGCCGAGCGCGAGGGCTCGGGCAGCCTGCAATTCGACCGCAAGGACGGGTGACGCCGCCCGCGCCCTGCCCTAACCTCGGGGCGCGGCGAGCAATCGGAGGGGCCAGTGGCCGACAGACCTGACAGGGACGACACGCGCATCGCCGGCCACGGCGTCGTGGTGCGCGCGGCCAATGGCGACGTGATCCGCTACGACCCCACCGGGCTGGTGATGCGGCTGTCCGACCAGGTGATCGCTGACATCGCGCTGCGGCTGGGCCAGTCCCCCGCCGACCCGCGCCCCGCCGCCCCCCCCGCACCCCCGCCGCCGACCGCGACCGCGCCGGTCGACGCGGCCGACGCGCTCGACGCGCTCGACGGCCTCGACGCCTGGGGCGTGACGCGGGAGGGCGACTGGCTCCGCTTCACCGCGCGGATGCCCGGCGCGCAGGGCGTGCGCGGGTTCCGCCGGCACGTCACCGGCGGCGCGGTGCTGGGCGACGGGCCGGGGGCGGTGCTGGGCATTCTCGGCCTCGGCGGGCCGCGGGCGGCGCTGGCCACGCCCGGCGCGCCGGCCTTTCCGCACCATGTCGTCGGCCCCGCCGATGACATCGGCGCGGTCGGCATGGCGGGGATCGAGGCCGCACCCGCGACCGACAGGCTGGAGCCCCTGCGCGAATGCCCGCTCGAGGCGCAGGTCGCCGAGGTCATCCTGCACTGGCAGATGGAGAAATTCGCGCCCCTGCCGCTGATCTTCACTCGCGTGGAAACCGACGCCTCGGCCAGCGCGGCCGACCTTGCGCGCGGCATGGCGGTGGCCAACCTGATCGCGGCGGCCGGCAACCTCGGGGCCGCCGCCGCCCGCATGGGCAAGCGGGCCCGGATCCTCGCCGTCTGCCTCGACTACGCGCTGGAACACGTGACCGGCGACGCCATTGCCTACCGCGACGGGATGCTGGCCACGATGCGCGCGGTCGAGGACGGGCTCGGACGCCTTGGCTTCGACCGCCCGCTGTTCGTGGCGCGCTTCGAGGCGGGGCTGGCGCCCGAGACGGCGGCGGCGGTGATCGAGGGGCAGTGGGAACTGGCCTGGAACCATGGCGACCACCGGCTGATCTTCGCCGCGCCCTCCTACGGCTTCGCCCGCGACGCCTACGACCGGCCGACGCCCGAGGCGCGGCGGCAGATGGCCGAGATGACGGCGGCCGCGCTGGCCGAGGGCGCGGGCTGGCGCTGCCCGACCCTGTTCCTCGCGGAATGGGAGCCGGGGGACGCGCCGGTGATCCGGGTGACGGCGCAGGCCGAGGGGCCGCTGGGGCTGGAGGCGGGCGCCTCCTCGGGCTTCACCCTCCTCGGCGCGGAGGGGAACCGGGTCGAGGCGGTCGAGATCGCCCCCGACGACCCGCAGGCGCTGCTGGTCCGGGTGACGGCGCGGGCCGCGGGCCTGCGCCTCGCCTATGCCGCGGGCACCCCCGGCGCGCTCCGCGACGACTGGGCGATGGACAGCGCCACGGGCGCCAAGCTGCACCGCCGGGCACTGCCCGCGATCCTCCCCGTCCGCGAGGGCCGCCATGCTTGAGCTGCGCCATCCCTCCGGTGCCGCCGCCGCGCCCCGCCACCGCCGGGGCCTCCGCGCCGCCGGCCCGTCCCGGGCCGCCGCCCTGCCGGACCTGCCCCGACCGCTGACCGCCGGCGCCTCCGTCGCCCTCCCCGGAGGCCGCCATGCTTGAGCTGCCCCAGCCCCTGCCCCCCGGCGCGCTCTGCGACCGGCCCGACGACCTCCTCGCCGAGACGCTCGAGGTGACCGGCGCGCACTGGTGGACCGGCGCGGGCCTGACCGCCGACCACGCCGGCGCGGTGACCGGCTGGGCGCCGCGCCTCGGCCCCGTCACCGCCGTTCCGACCGCGCCCAACACCGGCAACGCCCGCATCGCCGCGGCCGGCGACCTCGCCGGGCTGCAATGCCGCGACGGTCTGCATTGCGGCCTCGTCGCGGAAACCGTGGTGCAGGACGCCCGCACCGTCACGCTCGCCGTCCGCTACCTGCCGTCCTGGGGCGAGGAGGCCCGGACCGTCCTGACCCTCAACACCGGCGGCGCGGTCAAGAAGGGCGAGGACGAGAACTACCTGTTCCTGTCCGAGGCCGAGGGCCGCATCACCGTCAAGGACGACCAGGGCCTGGTCGAGGCCACCCTGCCTGCCCCAGCGGGCGACCAGTCGCGGCTGGTGGTGGTGTCGCTCGACGGCACGCGGCTGGCCGTCGCCCTGCCCGGCGGGGCGGAGGCCGCGGCCACCGCGCGGGCCCCGGTGCTGTCGGGGGCGGCGAGCCTCTTTTTCGGCTGCCGCAACCAGCGCCCCAAGCTCCTCAAGACGCTGGGCGGCGCGCTCATCGCCGATGTCTGGCTCTGGCCGGGGCGGGCCCTGCTCCTGTCCGACGCCGAGGCCGACCGCGCGCCCATCCTCGCGCTCCGGCGCTACCGCGTCTGGACGGAGTTCGCCTGATGGGCTTCACCCGCGACAGCGTGGCGGGCGGGCACCTCTGCGTGATCTGGGTCGACGACCTGATCGACGTCTACACCTGGCGCGACGCCTTCGGCCTGCGCATCCGGACGCCGAACCTCGACCGCTTCATGGCCCGCGCCGCGCGCTTCACCAACGCCTACGCCACCGTGCCGCTCTGCGCCCCCTGCCGCGCCGAGATCGCCACCGGCATCAGCCCGTTCCGCTCCGGCCTCGTCGACCTCAACCGCTTCTGGCGCGACGTCTACCGGCCGGAAAAGGCGTGGCAGTACGACCTCCGCCGCGCCGGCTGGCACACCTTCACCACCGGCAAGGTGGACAGTAACTACCAGCCGATGCCCGAGGCCTACCGCCGCATCCTGTTCCACGAGGAACCCGCCGCCGACGACAACGGCCGGCGCTCGGGCGTCAAGACCTACCTGGACCGCGGCCCGGGCATCAAAGGGGTGAACCACCCCGACGACGACGGGTCACAGGACGACCGCTTCTACGACTTCCAGGTCGCCCAGAACGCCATCGACTTCCTCGGCCGCGCCGACCCCAATCGCCGCCACCTGATCCAGCTCGGCTTCAAGCACCCGCACTACAACCTGATCACGCCCGACCGCTTCTACGCGCAATACGACCCCGCGCAGATCCGCTGGCCCTCCATCGCCCACGCCGACGACTACCATGGCCCCCAGCCCGGCTTTGCCGTCTACGAGGCCGCCTACATCGCCAACGGCCAGTGGACCCCCGAAAAGGCCGGCGACGAGGCCTGGCGGCAGGTCGTCCGCGCCTATTTCGCCGCCATCTCTCACATGGACCACGAGCTCGGCCGCTTCCTCGACGCCCTCGACGCCTCCCCCCTCGGGCCCCACACCACCACGATCTTCTTCTCCGACAACGGCTTCAACCTCGGCACCCACGACAGCTTCCACAAGATGTCGCAATGGGACAGCGCCGCCCACATCCCGCTGGGCATCCGCCACCCCGCCATGACCGCCGGCACGGAAATCGCCACCCCCGTCTCCCTCCACAACATCCCCCGCACGATCATGGACCTGGCGGGCCTCCCCCCGCGCCCCGACTGGACCTCGGGCCAATCCCTCCTGCCGCTCATCGACCCCTCCTTCGGCGCCTACGACCGGCAATGGTCCCCCGTCACCTGCGTCTTCGGCACCCTCTCCGTCCGCCCCTCCACCCCGGGCCTCGAGCACCTGCGCTACTTCCGCTACCCCAACGGCGAGGAACACGTCTACGACCTCGTCGCCGACCCCGGCGAGACCACCAACATCGCCGCCACCGCCCCCCTCGACACCCTCCGCGCGGAACTGGTCAAGGGCGCCCTCAACCTCGGCCTCGACCTCCGCGGCCACGAGAACCCCGCCGATGGCGTCAACGCGATGATGGCCGTCGACGGCTCCGTCATCCTCGCCGGTGGGCGCGGCGACAACGACTACTGGGCCTACGGCGCCGACGCCGAGAAGATCGTCGAGGACCGCGACGGCGGCACCGACACCCTGTGGTACATGGCCGGCCCCGACGACTACGTCCTGCACTGCCCCGCCAACGTGGAAAAGATCCGCATCGCCACCGTGGTCAGCCGGTCCGAGGCCGACGGCCAGACCGGCAAGACGATCCGCATCGTCGCCCACCCCGACAGCCCGATCGAGTTCGAGACCTCCGAGCGCGTCGAGATCGACCTGACCGGCTCCCACGGCGACGACGTGATGATCGGCCCGAAACACGGCGGCGCGGTGTTCCGGGGCGGCGCGGGCAACGACCTGATGATCGCCAAGGCCAAGCAGGCCAACCGCCGCCACGAGTTCTACGGCGAGGCCGGCAACGACACGCTCCACGGCGGCCCGGGGCGCGACACGCTCGACGGCGGCACCGGCGACGACGTGATCTACGGCTACACCGGGCGCAACCTGATCCGGGGCGGGCACGGCAACGACGTGATCCACGACGGCGAGGGCGCCTCCACCGTCGACCCGGGGCCGGGGCGGAACCTTGTCACGCTGGGGCCCGGCGACCACGAGGTGATCGTGGGCACCGGCGTGACCGAGATCGACGCCGCGCCCGGCGCCAAGCGGTTCCGCATCGCCTGGGGCGGGGTCTGCGTGATCCGGGGCTGGGATGCGGGGCAGGTCTACGACCTGTCGGGCTGGCCCGCCCCGCCGGAGGTCACGGCGCGCGGCGGCGGGGTCTGGCGGCTGCGGCTGGGGCTCGGGATTGTGGAGGTGACGGGCGTGCCGGCGGGGGTGGATCTGGGGGGGCAGGTGGTGTGAGGAGGCAGCATGGTTCGTCAAAAAAAAACAACGAACATGACGTCGGCCACTTCCTTTTCCAAGGCCAATAAATTACGCAGGATCCAAAGTTAGCTAGGCTTTTGGATTGAATATCGACACACTCCTGGTCGTGGGAGGCAACCTTCCAGCGTCCTGTGCAGCTTTTATTATCTCAGCGTTGGGGTCGGGGTGTTCGGCTAACTGACCTCCGAAGATTTTTTCCCTCAAGCACGCACTAACGACTAGTTCAAGATCTCGGATCGGATCACATCCATACTGCTTGTAGTATTTTGGATATTTGCTCGAGTCGTATACGTCTGGTGCACCTCCATGAATAACTGATGCGCGTAACCCAAGTAATGCTCGCAACTGCCCTTGAGGAATATCATTGCCAAGTATAGAATTAACACCATCAATTACGGCTTGGGTAGCGTTGTTTGAGTCCCCGAGCACCGCATCAAGTGACATGCAAAGAATAGGGAAGCGCTCCTCAGGCGAAAGCGACCAAGCACGATAGAAGTACTCTAATGCTTTCAGCTCCCGCAACACCTCGCTGTCTGGCGATCGCAGCTTATCAGAAAGCGTCTTCATCCAACCCGCATCAATATCAGTAATTTCGATATCGTGCATACACGGTGGCGTATGTACCTTTTCAAATGAATACGTGAGTCCATTCTTGGATATCGTGCATCTACCGCCGAACAGTTCTCTGCCCGAGAACATGTGCCTATAGTCTGGCAATGCCGTTAATGCCAAGGCTCCCAAGACCGATGAACGGGTCTTCAGAGAGGCCCGGTAGTCCGGAGAGTATACTCCTAACCAAGCCCCAGGCCTGCGAACTTTCCCCGCGAACCCGAGCTGAGGAGGAAAAACGCGGGGGTCAAGTTCACGCATTTGCTGCTGGTCTTCAAGAAAAAATGGGTTCTCTTCATGTGGTGACGAAAAGAAATACTGATCGGACACAAAACTAGACCCCACCGAAACTGGCACAAGTGGAAAAACAGTTAGCTCGGATCTTGGCTTAAAGAGATGGCACGCAGCTAGAGCGGCCGCCAACGCAGCTTTGTTCGCTTCGGGTATCCATTCATTGAAAGGTCGCTGATCTCTATTTCCGAATACCACATCTCCAATATAGTCAAAGTTTTCGCTAATGAAATGCTTCAAGTTGGAGCATATTTCGTCGAGGGGGAGGGCTCTCAAATAATTTGCGCCAACACTTCTGACCTGTAACGCAGTGAGGTTCAGCTCAACAGAGTGATAATAGATCGTTACTCCCAGCCTTCTTTCCCAGAGCCGAGCACCGGGAGGCCCAAAGAGGAAAGAATGCTCAGCACCGTCGCCCCCCATTGAAAGCGTAATAGAACTCAACAAATTTTCCACAATCTCTTTGTGGATTCTATTAAACAAATTACTACTCCTTCAAATTAAATTAGCATCAATGAGCTGAATTTCCGAACGCTAGACCATGACCCAAGGAGGTGCAAGGTGACGTCCGTTTGAAATCCAGACTCGTATTGACGACTAAGTATAGCTAGAATTACACACACCTGACTCTTCATCATCATCTAAGTTTCCATGCTTCATGCTTCATGTGGGCAACCGCATCGAAGGCACTAACACTCCTAGCTAGATAATATGGTTTCTGATTCAAGCCAATGTTGGTAGTGCAGTAGCCCATTGTAGACAATACCGAATTGATAGGACAACATATATGCACGGGTGATTTGCCGTTTGCGGCCAGTCTCCAAGATGACCAAAGCGAAATGTCAGCTTAGACGAAAGGCCGTATCGCACTAGGCTGCATGGGCGCCTGACCGCGCCCTCACCCAACATCCCCGCCCCGACCCCACCCAAACCGCGTATGTACGCCCTGTGTACGCCCGGTGTACGCCCCGTGCCCCCCGCCCCGGCCGCCCGTGCACCCCCGCAACACCCCCCGGGCCTCTCCCGGAAACCCTTTGCCTTGCCCCCCGAAACAGGCGACAACTTGCGCAACAGCGCCCCAGAACGCGCGACATGAGCAGCTTCACGAGGTACCCAAGGTGGAACGCAATCGCAGGCCCGTGGCCTCCCTCTGGATCGGGGAAAAGCTCCAGTATCTCAACCAGTTGTGCCTGAAATCCCACCTGCGGCACGGCCACCCCGTGACGCTCTACTGCACCGATGACGTGCAGAACGCCCCCGAGGGCGTCGAGGTGCGGAAAGCCTCCGAGATCATGGACATCCCCATGGACATCGTCGAGGAAACCTCCGCCTCCTTCCTGTCGAATGTCTTTCGTTACAAGATGATACGCGCCACCGGCGCGATCTGGATCGACTGCGACGCCTTCTGCCACAAGCCCTTTCCCGACGAGTGGGAGTGGATCTTCGCCGGCCACGGGATGCGCGGCGCGCTGAACTGCGGCGTCGTCGGCCTCCCGCAACAGTGCGAGCTGATGGACCGCCTGCTCGACTACTACGACAACCTCCCCGACGCGCCGCCCTGGTGGAACAAGCAGCAGCGGAAGAAGATGGAAAAACAGAAGGATGCGCCCCACGCGGTCAAGATCTACCGCACCGAGCGCACCGCCTTCGGCCCGCAGGCCTTCACGTATTTCGCGCAGCAGACCGGCGACTACGAGCGCGCCATGACCCCCGACGTGATCTACCCCGTTCCCTTCCAGCTGAACGACATCTTCTACGACCCGCACGGCCGCGTGGAGGGCTGGTTCACCGACGCCACCGTGTCCGTGCACCTCTACACCAACGGCACCAAGCCGTGGTGGCGCAAGAACCCGCCGCTGGAGAACTCCTACGCCTGGCGCATGTGCCAGGAGGTGGGGATCGACCCCGCCGCGGCGCTGGAAACGGACTGAGGGGGCGCGGTCATGGCCCCCTCGCTGACCCTGTTCTTCGTCGTCGAGCCGCCGACCTACCAGTACCTGTCGTGCTACCTGGCCGCCTCGATCCGCCAGCACCTCGACCCGGGGATCACGCTGGTGGGCTACTGCCCCGCCCACCGCATGGACGAGCTGGACCCGGCCGCCGTCGAGACGCTGCGCCGGATGGGCTGCGAGGTCCGGCCGATGCAGACCGAGGGGGTGTTCGACCCGCCCTACCCGCACGGCAACAAGATCATCGCCTGCCAGCAGCCGCGCGAGACGGCCTGGGCGGGCTTCATGGACAGCGACATCCTGGTGCTGCAGCCCCACGACATCGGGCGGCTGCTCAGGCCCGGGCATGTGACCTGCTCGGCGGCGGCCTCGATCCTGTGGAAGCCGGACGACCTGTGGGAAACGGTCTACGGCGCCTTCGGCCTGCCGGTGCCCGAGGAGCGGATCACCCTGATGCGCGACCGGCGGCGGCCGATGGTGCCCTATTTCTCGTCGGGCTTCGTGATGTTCCCCGAGGACAGCGGCTTCCCCTCGGCCTGGATGGAGACGGCGCAGGCGCTAGACCGGGTGGAGAAACTCGAGCCCTTCCGGCGGCCCTACCTCGACCAGATGAGCCTGCCTGTGGCGATCCGGCGGGCGGGGCTGGGGTGGAACGAGCTGAAGGAGAACGACCACTTCATCCTCGGCGGCCGCCTGCGCGGCAAGCCCTTCCCCCGCCACAAGCCGATCACGGCGGTGCATTACCGCAAATGGGAGGTGCTGGACGAGGCCGGGCTGGCGCAGGACGGCTACAATGCCCTGAAGGCGATGGTGGGGGTGAAGCGGATCCGGCGCATCTTCGACGTGTCCGAACCCGACGACGACATCCCGGCCGGCGCCGGCCCCGGCTGACCGGGGCGCGCGCGACATGACCAGGCTCGCCCATGCGACGACGGCCGTCCGGCCCGCGGTGGCCGTCCCGCGCCGCTCAGGAGGATAGCCATGGGGATCAGCATCAACATCGCGCTGCAGCTGGCCTATCTCGCGCCGATGGTGAAGGACTGCCGCAAGGGCATCATGCTGGGCCGCCAGAAGATGCACTTCAACCCGCCCGGCTGGACCGACCGCCTGATCAAGAAGCTGGCGCGGCTGGGCATCACGGCGACGCCCGAGGACCTGTTCCAGGAAGACGGGTTCTGCGAGACCTACCTGAACACCATCGGCTGGCCGAAGCTGGAAAGCCTCGACTTCTCGCCGATCGACGGGGCGGAGTATGTCCACGACCTGTCCCAGCCCGTGGGCGAGGACCTGACGGGCCGCTTCGACCTGATCTACGACGGCGGCACCACCGAGCATGTCTTCGACATCGCCCAGAGCTTCCGCAACATCGACGCCATGCTGGAGGACGGCGGCATCTTCGTGTCCTGCGTCGGCACCGACGGCTGGTTCGGCCACGGCTTCTACCAGATCGGGCCGGACGTGCCGTGGCGCTTCTGGCATCATTCCCTGGGCTACGAGGTGCTGGGCTGCTGGACGATGACCCGCAAGGGCACCGAACGGCCCCGCAAGATCCCCGACCCGACCAACATGCCGCGCGGCGCCGAACACCGCTACAGCGCGCCGCAGTTCCTGTTCTACGTGGTGCGCAAGACGCCCCGCGACGGCGCGCCGAAGCCCGTCATCCAGAGCCATTACGTGAACTACTGATGGCCAAGGGGCGCCACAGCCTCGTCTCGATGATGAAGGACGAGGGACCGCGGCTGCTGGAGTGGCTGGCCTATCACCGGCTGATCGGCGTCGATACGGTCTGGATCTGGACCAACGACTGCCGCGACGGGACCGACGCGATGCTGGACCGGCTGGCCGCGATGGGGCTGTGCCGGCACCTGCCGAACGACGTTCCGCCGGGGCGCAAGCCGCAGCCCCATGCCCTGGGCCTCGCCGACAGGACGCCGGGCGTGGCCGACACCGGCTGGATGATCGTGCTGGATGCCGACGAGTTCCTGCACGTGAAGGCGGGCGACGGGACGCTGCCGGCCCTGCTGGCGGCCTGCCCCGACGGCACCGAGGGCGTGGCGATCCCGTGGCGGACGATGGGATCGAACGGCATCGCGGACTGGTCCGCCGCGCCCCTGCTCGACCAGTTCACCCGCGGCGCGCCCGAGGGGTTCCGGCGCGGCTGGGGGGTCAAGACGCTGTTCCGCCCGTTCCCGCACCAGAAGCTCGGCATCCACCGGCCGACCATCAAGGGGGCGAAGCGCGACGAGGGCCGCATGGCGGCCCTGATGGCGCGGCGATGGGTGAACGGCTCGGGCGTGCCGATGCCGCCCTCCTTCCTGCAGGACGGCTGGCGCTGCTCGGCGGCGACGGCGGGCTACGGGCTGGCCGAGATCGCCCATTTCGCGGTGCAGAGCCGCGAGGCCTACCTGTTGCGCGGCGACCGGGGCAACGTGAACCTCAAGCCCGACAAGTACGACGCGACCTATTTCGCCGTGTTCGACCGCAACGAGGAGGCCCTGCCGCAGCTGTCGCGCTGGTCGCCCGCGGTGGCCGCGCTCGTGGACGACTGGCTGCAGGACGCGGAACTGAAGCGGCTGCTACGGGCCAGCATCGACTGGCACCGGGCGCGCCTCGGGGCGCTGCGCGACACACCCGGGTTCGCCGCGCGCATGGCGGCGCTGGAGCGGGCGGCGGCGGTGCCCTACGACGCGCTCGACGGGCTCCTCTTCGTGCAGCCGCTGACGCCGGCGGGCAAGCGGCGGGTGGCCGAGATGCGGGCGGCGGGCGTGCCGGACGCCGAGATCGCCCGGCACATCGCGCGGGCGGTGCAGGCACTGGAGGCGCAGCGCGACGCGCGCGAGGCGGCCGAGCTCAGGGCGATGGGGGTGGTGCCGGCGGGCGGCTTCTAGTTGGCCTTGTCGGGCGGCAGGAACGGCAGCGGCGCGATGGGGATGCCTTCCTCGATCAGGGCGCGGGCCTCCTCGGGGCGGGCCTCGCCGTGGATCATGCGCGTCTCGGCGTCGCCCAGGTGCATGGCGCGCGCCTCGGTGGCGAAGCGGCCGCCGACATAGGTGGAGTTCTTGGCGAGGTGTTCGCGCATCGCGCGCAGCATCGGCTCGGCCGGGTGGGCCGGCTGCGACAGGGGTTTCTCGACCGGGGCGGGCGCGGGCGCGTCCTCGGCCGCGGCGACGCGGGGGGCCATCAGCGCCTTGGCCACCTCGGTCCCGCCGCAGACGGCGCAGGACACGAGACCGCGGGCCGCCAGCGCCTCATAGGCGTCGGCCGACTGGAACCAGCTGTCGAAGCCGTGGCCCTCGGAACATTTCAGCGCGTAGCGGATCATGGTCGGGCAAATCTATGCGAGCCTGCGGCGGGTTCAAGCCGCCCCGTCAGCGCAGGCGGTCGGGGTCGAACCGCTCGATGATCTGTTTCAGCTCGGGTTCCTCGACCCGGGCGGCGGCCTTCTTGCGGCTCATCCACTTGCGCTTGCGCTGGCCGGCCTCGGGAAACGCCTCGTCGAAATGCGAGACCTCCAGCGCGAAGACCAGCACGATGCAGGGGATCGACAGTTCCTCGTCCAGCCACTTGGCGTAGGAATAGAGGCCCAGCACCTCGTCGTAGACACGGCCGCGGATGCCGGCCTCTTCCCAGGCTTCCTCGGCGGCGGCCTCGGCGGGGCGCATCCCGTCCATCGGCCAGCCCTTGGGGATGATCCAGCGCCCGGTGTCGAGGGACGAGATCAGCAGGAATTCCGCCCCGTCCTTCTTCTTAGCGCGGAAGGGCAGCGCGGCGAACTGCGTCCGCGTCTCGCGCTTGGAGGCGGAGGGGATGCGCAGCGGGGCCTGGACGGGGGTGGAACGGGTCATGACGTCGAGTTATGCACGCGGCCCCGCGGGTTGCAAAGGGCGCTTGACCGGGCCGGGCCGGGACATAGCTGTGGCGCGGACCGGACGAAGGAGGCGCCGATGGACCGCCGCAGCTTGACCCTGACCCTCGCCGCCCTGCCGCTGGCCGCGCTGGCGCGCCCGGCGCGCGCGCAGGGCACGTTCCGCTTCGACTCGATCGACGGCGGGCAGTACGACATGGCCGACTGGCGCGGGCGGCCGGTGCTGGTGGTGAACACCGCCTCGCTCTGCGGCTACACCCCGCAATACGACGAGCTGCAGGCGCTGCACGAGGAATACGGGCCGCGCGGTCTGGTGGTGCTGGCGGTGCCGTCCGACGATTTCAGCCAGGAGCTGTCCAGCGACGCCGAGGTGGCCGAGTTCTGCGACGTGAACTTCGGCCTGACCCTGCCGATGACCACGATCACGCCCGTCCGGGGCACGGGCGCGCACCCGTTCTACCGCTGGCTGCGCGACACCTACGGGTTCGAGCCGGGGTGGAACTTCAACAAGGTGCTGCTCGATGGCGAGGGGCGGATGGTGCAGAGCTTCGGCTCCAACACCCGGCCCACGGGCAACCGCATCCGGCGCGAGATCGAGGCGCTGCTGGGGGCGTGACCCGGCCCCTGTTCCTCGGCTCGGAGATCTACCGCGGATCGAGCTACGGGCCGTGGCACCCGCTGCGGGTGCCGCGGGTCTCGACCGTGATGGACCTTTCGCGCGCCATGGGCTGGCTCCCGCGGGAGCAGTTCCGCACCAGCCCGCGCGCGAAACCGGCCGCCCTGACCATCTGGCACACGCCCGAGTATGTCGCCGCGCTGGAACGGGCCGAGGCCGAGCAGGCCGTCAGCGACGGGGTCCGCGACCGCCACGGCCTCGGCACCGTGGCGAACCCGGTCTTTCCCGAGATGTTCCGCCGGCCCGCGACCTCGGCGGGCGCGTCGCTCCTGTCGGGGGAACTGCTGGCGGAGGGCGGCGTGATCTACCACCCGGGCGGCGGCACGCATCATGGCTTTCCCGACCGCGCCGGCGGGTTCTGCTACCTGAACGATCCCGTGCTCTCGATCCTGTCGCTGCGGCGCGCGGGCGCGCGGCGGGTGGCCTATGTCGACATCGACGCGCATCACATGGACGGGGTGCAGCACGGGCTGGCCGGCGACGCCGAGACGCTCCTGATCTCGGTCCACGAGGAACGGCGCTGGCCCTTCACCGGCGCGCTGGAGGACGATGGCGGCGGCAACTGCCTGAACCTGCCGGTGCCGCGCGGCCTGAACGACAGCGAGATGGCCGAGATCCGCGAGCGGCTGATCCTGCCCGCGGTGGCCGCCTTCCGGCCCGACGCGATCGTCCTGCAATGCGGCGCCGACGCGGTGGAGGAGGACCCGCTGTCGCGGCTGACCCTGTCGAACAACGCCCATTGGGCGGTGGTGGCGGGGCTGATGGGTTTGGGCTGCCCCCGCCTCCTGGTGCTGGGCGGCGGCGGCTACAACCCGTGGTCGGTGGGACGCCTCTGGACCGGGGTCTGGGCGACGCTGAACGGCCACGAGATCCCCGACCGGGTCACGCCCGAGGCCGAGGCCGTGCTGCGCGCCCTCACCTGGAACCGGGCGCGCGCGGGCCGCAACCCGCCCGAGACCTGGTTCACCACGCTGCGCGACGCCCCCCGCCCGGGGCCGGTGCGCGACGAGGTGGCCGGACGGGTGGCGGTGCTGGCGCGGCGCCCTGCGGCACGTGGCCATTTTCCAGACTGAAACACTCGGGAATTGACATATCCGATTCTTTTCGTCAGGTATGCGGGGACGGCACTGACAGGACCGGAGACGCAGCGATGAGCTTTCACGGACAGAGGATCGACAGCCCCGACACCAGCCGCACCGCGCCGCCGCAGCACAGCGTGGCCGTCTACGACGCCCGGCGCCTGACCGACGGGGCCGGCACGGCGATGATCGTGCTGGACGACAAGACCTACACCCTGCGCATCACGCGGGCGGGCAAGCTGATCCTGACGAAATAGGCGGGGCGCGCCGCCGCTGCGCGGATTTCGCAAGACTTGGCCGGGCGGGTCCGGTAGCCTCGGGCGGGTGCCGCGCCGGTTGCCGTGCCGCGCCCCGGTCCGGGACGGGCCGCACCCTGCAGGAGCGACCGTCATTCCGGATCTTGTCCAGCTGATCTACACATCCCGGCCCTTCGGCTTCGACGAGGCGAGCCTTGCCGGCGTCCTGCTGGACGCGCGGCGCTGCAACAGCCGGGACGGGATCACCGGGGCGCTGATCTGCCGGCACGACATCTACCTGCAACTGCTGGAAGGCCGGCCCTCGGCGGTGCGGGCGGCCTTTGCCCGCATCCGGCGCGACGACCGGCACGTCGAGGTGCGGCTGTTGTCGTCCGAGCCGGTGGCCGTTCGGCTGTTCCCCGACTGGGCGATGCTGCACGACCCGGTGCAGTCGCTGATGTGGTCGCAGACGGCCGACGCCGCCGACCTGACGGAACGGATCCGCCCCGCCGAGGCGCGGCAGGTGTTCGAGGCGCTGGCGGCGCAGGCCCGGCGCGGCCGCTGAGGCGGCGCGACCCGCCGACATGGCAAGGGCCCCGTCACCGGAGCCCTTCTTAAGCATTGGTGATCGGCCGTTTCAGGCGATCTTGGGCAGCAGCTCGTCCAGCGACTTCTTGGCGTCGCCGTAGAACATCCGCGTGTTCTCCTTGTAGAACAGCGGGTTCTCGATGCCGGAGTAGCCGGTGCCCTGGCCGCGCTTGGACACGAAGACCTGCTTGGCCTTCCACACCTCCAGCACCGGCATGCCGGCGATGGGGCTGTTGGGGTCGTCCTGCGCCGCCGGGTTCACAATGTCGTTCGAGCCGATGACGATGACGACGTCCGTGTCCGGGAAGTCCTCGTTGATCTCGTCCATCTCGAGCACGATGTCGTAGGGCACCTTGGCCTCGGCCAGGAGCACGTTCATGTGCCCCGGCAGGCGGCCGGCGACGGGGTGGATGGCGAACCGCACCTCCTTGCCCTTGGCGCGCAGCTTGCGGGTCAGTTCCGACACCGACTGCTGCGCCTGGGCGACGGCCATGCCGTAGCCCGGCACGATGATGACGCTGTCGGCCTCGTTCAGCGCGGTGGCGACACCGTCGCTGTCGATGGCGACCTGCTCGCCCTCGATGGCCTGCTGTTCGCCCTTGGCGCCGCCGAAGCCGCCCAGGATGACCGACACGAAGGACCGGTTCATCGCCTTGCACATGATGTAGGACAGGATCGCACCCGACGAACCCACCAGCGCGCCGACCACGATCAGCAGGTCGTTGCCCAGCGAGAAGCCGATCGCGGCCGCGGCCCAGCCCGAGTAGCTGTTCAGCATCGACACGACCACGGGCATGTCGGCGCCGCCGATGCCCATGATCAGGTGGTAGCCGATGAAGAAGCCGAGCAGCGCCAGCAGCAGCAGCGCCCAGGTGCCCGCCCCGCCGAGGTAGAGCGCCAGCAGCGCCAGCGACCCCGCCGCGGCGGCGGCGTTCAGCATGTGACCGCCGGGCAGCTGTTTCGCCGCCGTGTCGATCTTGAAGGGCAGCAGGCTCGAGTTGCCGGACAGCTTGCCGTAGGCGACGACCGATCCGGTGAAGGTGACGGCGCCGATCCAGATGCCGAGCACCAGCTCGACCCGCAGGATGCCGATCTCGACGGCGGTCTTCTTGCCGATCAGTTCGGCGAAGTTCGACAGCGTGCCGAGCAGCGTGTAGGCCTCGGGCGACAGCGGCCCCTCGGGCTGCGGGAAGGGCAGGCCGGCCTCGGCGAAGACGGCGGCGACGTTGCCGATCTCCACATGGGCGTTCACGCCGACGAACACGGCGGCGAGGCCCACGAGGCTGTGCATGATCGCGACCAGCTCGGGCATCTGGGTCATCTGCACCCGGGTGGCGAGCTGGTAGCCGACGGCGGCGCCGCCCGCGATCAGGATCAGCGACATGACCCACAGGCCCGAGCCCGGGCCGATCAGGGTGGCGAGCACGGCGATGGCCATGCCGGCGATGCCGTACCACACCGCGCGCTTGGCGCTTTCCTGCCCCGAGAGGCCACCGAGCGACAGGATGAAGAGCACGCCGGCGACGGCGTAGGCCGCAATGGTGAAACCGAAATCCATCTGTTCTACCCCTGCCCGCTCAGGACTTCTGGAACATGGCGAGCATCCGCCGTGTGACGAGGAAGCCGCCGAAGATGTTCACGGCGGCCATGAAGATGCCTAGGGCGGCCAGCACGGTGATCAGCACCGAACTGGACCCGACCTGCATCAGCGCGCCGAGGATGATGATCGACGAGATCGCGTTGGTGACGGCCATCAGCGGCGTGTGCAGCGAATGGGCCACGTTCCAGATCACCTGGAAGCCGATGAAGACCGACAGCACGAACACGATGAAGTGCTGCATGAAGGTCGCCGGCGCGATCAGGCCCACGCCCAGCAGAGCCGCGCCGCCGACGGCGAGCAGCGTGACCTGGTTGCGGGTCTGCGCCTTGAACGCGGCGATTTCGTTCGCGCGCTTTTCCTCGGGCGTCAGTTCCTTAGGTTTCTCGCGCTTCTGCACCGCGATGGCCGCGACCTTGGGCGGCGGCGGGGGATAGGTGATCTCGCCGCCGAACACCGCGGTGGCGCCGCGGATCACGTCATCCTCCATGTTGTGCACGACCGTGCCGTCCTTGCCGGGCGTCAGGTCGGTCATCATGTGGCGGATGTTGGTGGAGTAGAGCGTCGAGGACTGCGCCGCCATCCGGCTGGGGAAGTCGGTGTAGCCGACGATGATGACCCCGTTGTCGGTGACGATGCGCTCGTCCTTCTGCGTCAGCTCGCAGTTGCCGCCGCGTTCCGCCGCAAGGTCGACGATGACCGAGCCGGGCTTCATGCTCTCGACCATGTCCTTGGTCCAGAGCACCGGCGCCGGGCGGCCCGGGATCAGCGCGGTGGTGATGACGATGTCCATCTCCGGCGCGATCTCGCGGAACTTGGCCAGCTGCTTGGCCTGGAACTCGGGGCTCTGCGGGGGCGCGTAGCCGCCGGTGGCCGCGCCGTCGGGCAGCTCGTCGGCCGAGAACTCGAGGAACACGAACTCCGCGCCCATCGATTCGATCTGCTCGGCCACCTCGGGCCGCACGTCGAAGGCGTAGGTGATCGCGCCGAGGCTGGTGGCCGTGCCGATGGCGGCCAGACCCGCGACGCCCGCACCCACGACCAGCACCTTGGCCGGCGGCACCTTGCCCGCCGCCGTCACCTGCCCGGTGAAGAAGCGGCCGAAGTTGTTGCCGGCCTCGATCACGGCGCGGTAGCCGGCGATGTTGGCCATTGACGACAGCGCGTCCATCTTCTGCGCGCGGCTGATGCGCGGCACCATGTCCATCGCGATGATGTTGGTGCCGGCGGCCTTGGCGGCCTCCATCAGCTTCTCGTTCTGGCCCGGGTAGAAGAACGAGATGACCAGCTGCCCCTCGCGGAACTTCTTGGCCTCGGCCGTGGTCGGCGGGCGCACCTTGGCGACGATGTCGGCGTCCTTCCAAAGCGCGGCGGCGGTTTTCACCACCGTCACGCCCGCGGCCTCGTAGGCCGCATCGGTGAAGCCCGCGGCCGCACCGGCGCCGGCCTCGATGACGCAGTCGTAGCCGAGTTTCTGCAGCTGGAGCGCGCTGTCGGGGGTCATCGCCACCCGTGCTTCGCCCGGCTCGATCTCCTTCGGAGCCCCTATCTTCACTGTCATCCCCTCTTCGACATGGCCGTGTCCCGTCGCCCCATAGCAACACACGCCGCGCTTCACAACGGGGGGCTGCGCGACATTTTATTGCGCATACAATGGCATACCGTTTGCGAAGTGTTCAGGGGTGCCGTTGCGTCACCGGCAAGGGGGATTTGCGCGCGCGCGCAATGGGGTAGAACGGGCGGGACCGCAGGGAGACGGAGGACACCATGGAGCATCTGGGACGGCATGCGCTGGTGACGGGCGGCGGCACGGGGATCGGGCTCGACATCGCCCGCGCGCTGGCCGCGGCGGGGGCCGAGGTGACGATCACGGGGCGGAACCTGCAGCGGTTGCAGGAGGTTGCGGCGGGGACGCCCCGGCTGCACCCGCTGCAGATGAACGTGGACGACGAGGCCTCGGTGCGCGACGGCATCGCGGCGGCGGCCGCCGCGCGTGGCCCCGTCGCCATCTGCGTGGCCAACGCCGGCATCGCCGAGGCCGCGCCGTTCCACAAGGAGACGCTGGCGCACTGGCGGCAGATCATGGTCACGAACCTCGACGGCGTGTTCCTGACCCTGCAGGCGGCGCTGGCGACGCTGGGGCGCGAGGACTGGGGCCGGTTCGTCGCGATCTCGTCCATCGCGGGGCTCAAGGGGCTGAAGGGCGGCAGCGCCTACACCGCGTCCAAGCACGGGGTGATCGGGCTGATCCATGCCTTGAGCGAGGAATACATGGGCGGGCGCGTCACCTTCAACGCGGTCTGCCCGGGCTATGTCGAAACGCCCATCGTCGACCGCAACGCGGTGGAGATCGCGGCGCGGCAGGGCATCACCGAGGCCGAGGCGCGCGCCTACCTCGCCCGAGGCAACCGGCACAAGACGCTCCTGCAGACCGATGAAGTGACGGGCGCGGTGATGTGGCTGTGCTCGGAGGCTGCGCGCAGCGTGAACGGGCAGTCGATCCAGATCGCCGGCGGGCAGGTGACGTGAGGCCGCAGGCGATGCTGCAGCGCAGAACAGATTATCGTGACTTGTCCGCGACTTGGGCGGCTCCGTATGCCGTCGCATCCCGGCAAGTCACGAAATTCATTGAATTTTTCCGGTTTACACCGGGATCGTAAGGTATATCTGGGATCCAGACACCCTGACGGAGCCGCGCCGATGCCGCTCGAAGACCACCCGTTGCGCTACCGGCTCGCCAACGAGCTGCACGCCCGCCCCTTCCCCAACATCGCGGCCCCGGCGCAGGCGATCTACCTCGCCATCAAGCAGCCGAAGGACGCCGCCAAGCGCGACCGGGGCCTCGACCGGGCGCATCTGCTGGCGCTGCTCGACCGCTTCGGCGTCGACCACCCGGCGCCGGACGCGACGCATTACTTCGGCGACCTCGGCAAGTTCAGCCTGAAGTGGGAACAGCACACCGAGTTCGTGACCTATACCGCCTTTCTGCCGTCGAACGGCGAACGCCCCTTCGACCCGGCGGCCTGGGAGGTGTTTCCCGAGGACTGGCTGGCGAGGGCGCCGGGGGTGCGGATCACCTCGGCCCACCTGCGGGTGGAGATCGCGCCGGGCGACGAGGCGATCGCGGACAAGCTGCAGGACTGGATGGTGCCCGAGAGCCTCGCGGTCAGCCATGTCCTCGACCAGACCGCCGTGATCGCGGGGGATTTCCGCATCGACAGCCAGGGGCACATGCGCTTTGCGGTGTTCTGCAAGAGCGACACGGGCAGCCGCCGGATCGGGCGGATCGTGCAGCGCATCTTCGAGATCGAGACCTACAAGGCGATGTCGATGCTGGGCCTGCCGATGTCGCGCGAGATCTCGGCGCGGATGGGCGAGATGGACGAGGGGCTGGTGCGGCTAGTCGACGACATGACGGGCGACCTCGCGCGGCCGGACGAGACCCTGTCGCAGCTCCTGTCGATCGCGGCCGAGCTGGAAAAGCTGCAGACCGAAAGCGCCTTCCGCTTCGGGGCGACGGGGGCCTACGAGGCCCTTGTGAACCAGCGCATCGAGGTGCTGCGCGAGGAACGCTTCCTCGGGCGGCAGACCTTCGGCGAGTTCATGATGCGCCGCTACGACCCCGCGATGCGGACGATCAAGGCGACCGAGCGGCGGCTCCTGTCGATGACGGAACGCGCGATCCGGGCGGGCGACCTCCTGCGGACGCGGGTGGACGTGGACCGCTCGGCGCAGAACCAGGCGCTGCTCGAAAGCATGGACCGGCGGGCGGACCTGCAGCTGAGGCTGCAGAAGACGGTCGAGGGGCTGTCGGTGGTGGCGATCAGCTACTACGCCATCAACCTCGTCGTGTACCTGATCGCGCCGCTGGCCGAGCCGATGGGGATGTCCAAGACGCTGCTGACGGCGCTGGCGGTGGTGCCGGTGGTGGTCGCGGTGTGGCTGACGGTGCACTCGATCCGGCGCTCGATGGAGAAGTGAGCGCGGGCAGACCCTTGCAAGGGTCTGCCAAGGGTCTTGCAAGACCCTTGCCCAGCCTTTTGCAAAAGGCTGGGCAGACCCTTGCAAGGGTCTGGCCTCACGCCCCCCGGAGCGCGCGGCGCAGGATCTTGCCGGTCGCCGTCATCGGCAGGCTCTCCGCGCGGATGACCCGGCGCGGGACGCAATGGGCCGACACCTTGTCGCGGACGATGGCCTGCAGCGCCTGTTCCATCCCCGACCAGTCGGCCCCGTCGCGCAGCACCACATGCGCCACCACGATCTCGGTGCGCACCGGGTCGGGCGCGCCCACCACGGCGGCCATCACCACGTCGGGGTGGGTGGCCAGCGCCTGCTCGATCTCCACCGGGCCGATGCGGTAGCCGGCGGACGTGATGACATCGTCGTCCCGCGCGTGGAAGGTGATCTGGCCATGGGCGTCCCGCGTGGCGAGGTCGCCGGTGCGCAGCCAGCCGTCGACCACCTTCTTCGCCGTCGCCTCGGGCTTGTTCCAGTAGCGCAGGAACATCACCGGGTCGGGGGCGCGGACGCAGACCTCGCCGACCTGGCCGGTGCCGACCTCGCCGGTCGCGTCGCGCAGGGTCACCTCGTGGCCCGGCACGGGCAGGCCCATCGCGCCGGGCACCCGGGTCATCAGCCCGTCGCAGGCGGCGACGACCAGGTTCGCCTCGGTCTGGCCGTAGAACTCGTTGATCGGGCAGCCGAGCCGCTCGCGCCCCCAGTCGAGCAGGTCCGCGCCCAACGCCTCGCCGCCGGAGCCGATGGCGCGGAGGGCAAGGCCGTCGGACACCCGCGCCTGCCGCATCAGGCGCAGCGCGGTCGGTGGGATGAAGGCGTTGGTCACCCGCTCCTCGGCCATCAGGCGCAGGGCGGCCTCGGGGTCGAACTTGGCGAAGCGGTGCGAGACGAGGGGCACGCCGTAGAACAGGCAGGGGATCGCCATGTCCATCAGCCCGCCGATCCAGGCCCAGTCGGCCGGCGTCCAGCCGACGTCGCCGGGCTGCGGAAAGAAGCCTTGGCTCAGCTCCATGCAGGGCAGGTGGCCGTAGAGGAAGCGGTGCGCGTGCAGCACGCCCTTGGGGTCGCCCGTGGTGCCCGAGGTGTAGATCATCACCGCCGGGTCCTCGGCGGCGGTGTCGCGGGGGGTGAAGCGGCGCGGGTCGGTGGCGATGAGCGTGTCGAAGGCGTGGACGGGCGCGGCGGCGGGGCCGGTGGTGATGACGGTGGCGAGGTCCGGCAGGCCGGGGGCAAGCGCCATGACCCGGTCGAGGGTGGCGGCGTCGGTGACGACGGCCTTCGCGCCCGAGTCCGACAGCCGGTAGCGCAGCGCGTCCTCGCCGAATAGGGTGAACAGCGGCAGGGACACCGCGCCGAGCTTCATCGCGGCCAGGTGCGTAACCAGCACGGCGGGGTGCTGCGGCAGGAGGACCGCGACGCGATCGCCGGGGGCCACGCCGAGACCCGCCAGCGCCACCGCCAGCCCGTCCGAGGCGCGTTTCAGCTGGCCGTAGGTCCAGGTCTCCCGCCGCCCGTCGGCATGGCGGTGGATCACCGCGACCCGGTCCGGCGCCACCGCCGCCCAGTCGTCGCAGCAGAGCCGCGCGATGTTCATCCGCGCGGGCACGGCCCAGCGGAAGCCGGCGCGGAGCGCGTCCCACCCGGCGCGCTGTCGAAACAGCCGCCGGTCGGGCAGGTCAGGCATCGGAAATGACGGTGAGGGTCGGCAGCGAAGTGATGTCGAGCCCCAGCGCCTGGAACCCGCCGAGCGACAGGCGCGAGCCCGCGCTGCGTGCCCCGCCCGAGGGGCGCAGCGTCAGGAACAGCTGCATCCCGTTCTCGGCCACCACGCGGCCGGGGCCTTCCTCGGTCACCAGCGGGGTTTCCAGCCACAGGCCGGGCACGGTCGCGTCGCCCAGGCTGGCCACGGTGAAACCGATGAAGAGGCCGTCGCCCGCGGGCGTCGGCGCCGCGGCCGCGGCCGGATCGGACGGGTCCGCGGCCACCGCGACGGGGCCGCCGGCGGGGGGCGTGTCGATGACGAGTTCGGGCTCGTCTCGGCCGCCGAAAAGGCCGCCGCCGACGCCGCCCGAGCAGGCGGCCAGCGGAAGGATCAGGGCAAGGGCGATCAGGCGTGTCATGGCGCGGACACTAGGGGCATTCCGCACCCGCTTCAACACCCCGCGCCGCGGCACCGTCTTGCCCGCGCGGGCCTTCGCGCATAGCTTGGCGCCATGGACACGACCGCCCCCCTCATCGACCCCTTCGCCCGCGCGATCAGCTACCTCCGCGTCTCGGTCACCGACCGCTGCGATTTCCGCTGCGTCTACTGCATGGCCGAGAACATGACCTTCCTGCCCAAGAAGGAACTTCTGACGCTGGAGGAGCTGGACCGGATGTGTTCGGCCTTCGTGCGGATGGGGGTGCAGAAGCTGCGCATCACGGGCGGCGAGCCGCTGGTGCGGCGGGACATCCTGACCTTTTTCCGCGCCATGTCGCGGCACCTCGACTCGGGCGCGCTGAAGGAACTGACGCTGACGACGAACGGCAGCCAGCTCGCGCGCTTCGCCGGCGAGCTTTACGACGCGGGCGTGCGGCGGGTGAACGTGTCGCTCGACACGCTGGACGAGAAGAAATTCGCCGACATCACGCGCTGGGGCCGACTGCCCCAGGTGCTGGAGGGGATCGACGCGGCGCAGGCGGCGGGGCTGAAGGTCAAGATCAACGCCGTCGCGCTGAAGGGCTTCAACGAGGACGAGCTGTTCACCCTCGCCGACTGGTGCGCATCCCGCGACATGGACCTGACCTTCATCGAGGTCATGCCGATGGGCGACCTCGGCAACGAGGACCGGCTGGACCAGTACTGGAGCCTGAAGGACCTGCGCGCGCGGCTGGCCGAGCGCTTCACGCTGACCGACCTCGCCGAGCGCACGGGCGGCCCGGCGCGCTACGTGCGGCTGGAGGAGACCGGGCAGAAGATCGGCTTCATCACGCCGCTGACCCACAATTTCTGCGAAAGCTGCAACCGGGTGCGGCTGACCTGCACCGGCGAGCTCTACATGTGCCTCGGGCAGGAGGACATGGCCGACCTGCGCGCGCCGCTGCGCGCCTCGGCCGACGACGCGGTGCTGGAGGACGCGATCCGCGCCGCCATCGCGCGCAAGCCCAAGGGCCACGACTTCGACTATTCCCGCCAGAAGGTCGCGGGCCAGGTCAGCCGCCACATGAGCCACACGGGTGGCTGACAGCCCCGGCCGGCTGCGGTCGGCCCTGTCGCTGGCGCTGGCCGGCGCGGTCACGCTGTTCGCCGCGCTGGTCCTGCACGAGATGCTGGTCTTCGGGCCCGCCGGCCACGACCTGATCGGGAACGGGTCCACCCCCTGCCCCGCGCCGCCCTGCCTGACCACCGGCACCGTCGTCACCGGGCTGATCGCCAAGGCCATCGGCGCGGCCTTCGCCTTCGCGGCGATCGGCGCGATCTGGGCGGCGGGGCGCGCGCGGACGGGCCTCGGCGCGGGGTTCTGGGCGCTGCAATACCTGTGGTCGCTGGTCGGGATGGCGTCGGGCTACCGCGACGGGTTCCCGGGCGACTGGGACTGGTGGGAACCCTTCGCGGTGCTGTTGTGGCACCCCGTCCTGACCCCGGCGCTCATGGCGCTGGGGCTGGGCGGGTTTCTCGGGCTCGACCGGCTGGTGCGGCGCGGCTAGGGGGCGCTGCTGTCGGTCGCGGCCCGGGCGGTGACCAGCGCGCCCTCGGGGCCCCTCAGCACCAGCGCCCCGGTGGCGTCGATGTCGAAGCCGGTCACCTGCGCCAGCGCCTCGAGAAACCGCATCTCCTGCGCCATCAGCGCGTCGGCGCAGGCCATCATCGTGGCCCCCGCCTGCCCGAGGGTCAGGCCCTCGCCCGTCAGCGCGACGTCCGCGAACCAGCGGTTGCAGCCGGCCGACCCGGCCACGCGGCCATCGCCGAAGAAGCCGAGGCTGACGCGGCTGTCATCGACGATCCCGGCGCCCGCGATGTCCTCGACCACCCAAGTCGGCCCGATCAGCAGCGCGGCAGGGTCGCCGCCGCAACCGGCCAGCGTCTCGGCCCCCAGCGTCAGGGTCACGGTCTCGGGGTGCGGCATCCCCGTCATGCTGTCGCGGCAGAGGACGGGCTGGCGCCGCAGCGTGGCGTCGCCCGCCATCACCATGATGTCGCCCGTGTCGCCGAGGCCGGTGGCCGAGACCGGCAGCACGACGTCGGCCATGCCGAGACGGACGAGGGTCAGGGTGGCGGCCTCGACGGTCACGGACCAGAAGGGCTCGTTGCCGCCGGCGCGGTAGGCGGTCGTGTCGGTCATGGGAAAGCTCAGCCGGCAGTCGGGCAGGTTCGTCCCGCCGAGGGAAACCAGGGCGCCCTCGCCCCGGGTCCAGAAACTGGTGCCGGGATCGCCCGGCAGTTCGTAGCGCGCGCCCGACGCGGCGGGGAAGGATTGCAGGACCAGCCGGTCGCCGCGCCCGGTGTCCATCACCAGCGCCTCGCCCGCGAAGCCCACCATCACCCGCCGGTCGCCGCACAGGAAGGCCGAGGCAAAGCCCGTGGGCTGGTGCCGGTGCAGGACAAGCTCACCCAGGTCGGCCGGCGTGTCCGGCCCCAGCGCGACGGGATCGCCAAGCCAGACCACCTCGGCGCCGATCGACAGGCCGGCGCGGAGCGTGCCCTCGACATCGGCCGCGAGGTCGAGCCGGAAGGGGATCGGCACCTGCCGCCCCTCGGTCGGCAGCCGCGCCTCGGCCCGCAGGGCGCCCGCGGCATCGATGACCTCGACGATCAGGAGCGCCTCCTGCGGCAGCGCCATCCGGTCGCGGTAGAGGACCGTGCCGGTCAGGCTGCGCGTCTCCTGCGCCGCCGCGGCGGTGGCAAGGACAAGCGCGGCGAGGAGCGTGAACAGGCGAGACATGGAAACCCTCCGGGACTTGACGCTGCCAACAGTCTAGGCAGCGCCAGCCCGGCTGGGAACACCCCCGAACGTCGCGTCACGCCCCCGCCGGCGGCGGCCCGCCGATCAGGCGGCGGGCAGGCGGCGCTCCACGATCTCGGCCCACCAGCTGCAGCCGGCCGGGATCGCCTCGTCGTTGAAGTTGTACTTCGGGTGGTGGACGTTGGCCGTGTCGCCGTTGCCGACAAGGATGTAGGCCCCGGGCCTCGCGTTGGACATGAAGGCGAAATCCTCGCCCCCCATGACCAGCGGCGCCTCGGCGCAGTCGCCCGACACCGCGCGCGCGACCTCGGCGGCGAATTCCGTCTGCTCGTCCGAGTTCACCATCACCGGGTAGCCGCGGCGGTAGTCGACGCGGGCCGCGCCGCCGAAGGTGGCGGCCGTGCCCTCGGCGATCTCTTTCAGCCGCCGCTCGGCAAGGTCCTGGATGGCGGGGTCGAGGGTGCGGACGGTGCCCTTCAGATGCACCGTCTCGGGGATGACGTTGTGCGCCTTGGAGCCGGTCTCGAAGCTCGTCACGGACACCACCACCTGCTTCACCGGGTCGGCGTTGCGGCTGGCGATGGTCTGCAGCGCCAGCACGATGTGCGACGCGATGACGGTGGTGTCGATCGTCTCCTGCGGCTTGGCAGCATGGCCGCCCTTTCCGGTGACGTAGATGTCGAACTGGTCGGCGGCGGCGAAGAACGGGCCCGAGCGGATGGCGAAGCTGCCCGTCGGCACGCCCGGCCAGTTGTGCATCCCGTAGACCTCCTCGATCTTCCAGCGCTCCATCATGCCGTCATCGACCATCTCGCGGCCGCCGCCGCCGCCTTCCTCGGCGGGCTGGAAGATCACCGCGACGGTGCCGTCGAAGTTGCGGGTTTCGGCAAGGTATTTCGCGGCGCCGAGCAGCATGGCGGTGTGCCCGTCATGGCCGCAGGCGTGCATCGCGCCGGGGGTCTTGGAGGCATACTCCACCCCGGTCTCCTCGTGGATCGGCAGCGCGTCCATGTCGGCGCGCAGCCCGATGGTGCGGCCCGACTTGTTCGACTTGCCCTTGATGATGCCGACGACCCCGGTGCGGCCGATGCCGGTGACGACCTCATCACAGCCGAAGGCGCGCAGCTTGTCGGCCACCAGCGCGCTGGTGCGGTGGGTGTCGAACAGGATCTCGGGGTGTTCGTGGATGTCGCGGCGCCACTCGGTGATCTCGGGCAGCAGTTCGGCGAAGCGGTTCTTGACGGGCATCTTGGCGGTCTCCTTCTGTCGTCAGGCGGTCGGCAGGCGGCGCTCGACCAGTTCGGCGAAGAAGCTGCACCCGTAGGGGATCGCCTCGTCGTCGAACACGTATCTGGGGTGGTGGCACATGGGCGTGTCGCCGTTGCCGAGGAAGACGTAGGCGCCGGGGCGCGCCTCGAGCATGTAGCTGAAATCCTCGGACGGCATGATCGGGTCGAAGTTGTCGTCGACGGCATTGGCCACCGCGCGGGCGGCAGCGGCGGCGTGCGCCGCGCCCTGTTCGTCGTTGATGGTGACGGGGTAGCCGGGGAACCAGTGCACCTCGGCCTTCGCGCCGAAGGCTTGGGCGGTGTGGGTCGCGACCTCGCGGATGCGGCCCTCCATCATCGCGCGGTATTCGGGGTCGAGGGTGCGCACGGTACCCTCCATCCGGGCCTCGTCGGGGATGATGTTCGACGCCCCGCTGTCGGTACGGAAGGTGCCGACGGTCAGCACCACCCGCTTCAGCGCGTTGACGTTGCGGCTGACGATGGAATGCAGCGCGATCAGGATGTGGGCCGCGACCAGCGTGGTGTCGATGGCCTGATGCGGCTCGGCGGCGTGGCCGCCCTTGCCCTTCACCACGATCTCGAACTCGTCGGAACTGGCCTGCAACGGCCCCGGCCGCGTGACGATGGTGCCCACGGGGATGCCCGGCGCGTTGTGCAGGCCATAGACCTCGTCCACCTTCCAGCGGTCCATCAGCCCGTCGTCGATCATCGCCTTGGCGCCCGCGCCCCCCTCCTCGGCGGGCTGGAAGATCAGGACGACCGTGCCGTCGAAATTCCGCGTCTCGGCCAGGTATTTCGCGGCGCCCAGCAGGATCGAGGTGTGGCCGTCATGGCCGCAGGCGTGCATCTTGCCGGGGACCGTCGAGGCATAGTCGAGGCCGGTGGCCTCCATGATCGGCAGCGCGTCCATGTCGGCGCGGAGCCCGATGGTCCGCCCCACCCCGCCGTTACGCCCGCGGATCACGCCGACGACGCCGGTGCGCCCGATGCCTTCCGTCACCTCGTCCACCCCGAACTCGCGCAGCTTGCCCGCGACGAAGGCGGCGGTCTCGTGGACCTCGTAGAGCAGCTCGGGGTGCTGGTGCAGGTGCCGCCGCCACGCGGTGATCTCGGGCAGCATCTCGGCGAAGCGGTTCTTGATCGGCATCTGTCCTCTCTCCCCCGCGGCTCAGGCCGCGGGCATGCGTCGTTCGACGAGCTCGGCAAAGAAGCTGCAGCCGTAGGGGATGGCCTCGTCGCTGAAGTCATACTGCGGGTGGTGCAACCCGTGGGTGTCGCCGTTGCCGACATTGATGAAGGCGCCGGGGCGGGCCTGCAGCATGTAGGCGAAATCCTCGCCCCCCATGCGCGGCGGGCGTCCCCAGCGCACCTTGTCCTCGCCCGCGACGGCGCGGGCGATCTCGGCGGCGATCTCGGCGTTGGCATCATGGTTCACCACGATGGGATAGCCGCGCTCGTAGTCCAGATGCGCCTCGCAGCCATAGGCCTCGGCGGTGGAATGGCACAGCGCCCGGATCCGCGCCTCGGCGGTGTCTCGGACGCCCGCATCCAGCGTGCGGACGGTGCCGCGCACCAGCACCTCGGAGGGGATGATGTTGAACGCCTCGGACGACGTTTTCACCGTGCAGACCGACACCACGATCTGCTTGATCGGGTCGACGTTGCGGCTGGCGACCGTCTGCAGCGCCATCACCAGCGTGCAGGCGGCCGGCGTCGGGTCGACGCACATGTGCGGCCGCGCGGCGTGGCCGCCCTTGCCGACGACGCGCAGCTCGAAGCTGTCGGACGCCGCCATGATCGGCCCCGGCGAGACGCCGAACTCGCCCACCGGCAGGCCCGGCTCGTTGTGCATGCCGTAGACCTCGTCGATGCCGAAGCGCTCCATCATGCCGTCCTTGACCATCTCGTGCCCGCCGCCGCCGCCCTCCTCGGCGGGCTGGAAGATGAGCGCCACGGTGCCGTCGAAGTTGCGCGTCTCGGACAGGTATTTCGCGGCCCCGAGCAGCATGGCGGTGTGGCCATCATGGCCGCAGGCGTGCATCTTGCCCGGCGTCTTCGAGGCATGGGGCAGGCCCGTGTGCTCGTCCATCGGCAGCGCGTCCATGTCGGCGCGCAGGCCCACGCAATAGCCGCGCGTGTCGGTCTTGCCGCGGATCAGCGCGACGATGCCGGACCGGCCGATGCCGGTGTGGATCTCGTCCACCCCGAACTCGCGCAGTTTCGCCTCGACCATCGCGGTGGTCTTGGGCAGGTCGAACAGGATCTCGGGGTTCTCGTGCAGCTCGCGGCGCCAGGCGGCGATCTCGGGCATCAGCTCGGCGAGGCGGTTCTTGATCGGCATGGGTCTCAGCCTTCCTGCAGGTGGTCGAGGAGCTTGGCCATGAAGGCCTGCCCCTTCTCGAATTGCGCGACGGTCATGTATTCGTTGGGCTGGTGGGCCTGGGCGATGTTGCCCGGCCCGCAGACCACCGCCGAATAGCCCGCCGCCTGGAACTGCCCGGCCTCGGTGCCGTAGCTGACGACGCCCGACCCGTTCTCGCCCGTCAGCCGGCGCACCAGCGCCTCGGCCTCGCCCTCGACCTCGGCCTTCAGGCCCGGCACGTCCCAGCGCGGCACCGCGGTGATGCCGGCCTCGGGGCGCACGGCGGTCATGCCGGCGGCGATGCGGTCGATCTCGGCCCGGATGCGCGCGGCCCACTCGGCGTTGGGCTCGGCGGGGATCGTGCGCGCCGACAGCACGAAGGTGCAGTCCTTGGCGGTGATGTTGTGCGCGGTGCCGCCCTTGATCATGCCGACATGCAGCGACGTGTAGGGCGGGTCGTAGGCGTTGGCCGGGTCGGCCTTGGCGGCGTTCTCGACGTTCACGTCGTTGGCCCAGTCGATCAGGCGGGCGGCCTCCATGATCGCGGACACGCCGGTGTAGGCGATCGAGGAATGCACCTCGAAACCCCGGAAATGCAGGTCGAAGCCGACGCCGCCCTTGTGGCCGTTGACGATGCCCCATTCCGTCGGCTCGCCGATGATGGCCATCGACGCGCGCGGCATGTGGGCCTGCATCGCCTCGATCATCGGCGGCGCGCCGGTGCAGCCGATCTCCTCGTCGCGCGACAGGCACAGCTGCAGCGGCCGCTTCACACCCCGGCGGTGCGCCTCGACCGTGGCCCAGAGGGCAAGCGCGTCGAAGCCCTTCATGTCGCAGGTGCCCCGGCCGTAGAGCTTGCCGTCCTTCTCCACCACGGTGAAGGGGTCGGTGACCCAGTCCTGCCCGTCGACCGGCACCACGTCGGTGTGGCCCGACAGGATCACGCCGCCCTCGATGGCGGGGCCGACATGGGCATAGAGGCTCGCCTTCTGCCCGGTCTCGTCGTAGTCGCGCCACGACGCGATGCCGTGGCCGGCGAGGTAGTCCTGCACCCAGTCCACCAGCGCGAGGTTCGAGTCGCGGCTGACGGTCGGGAAGGACACGAGCTTGTCGAGCAGAGCCCGCGGGCTCAACACGTCGGTCATGGGATGCTCCGGATGGACACGGGCCGGAGCCTGTGCCAGCGGCGCGGGGTCGTCAAGCCCGGTCGGGGCGTGTCTGCCCAAGGTATGGGCATCTGCCGAAACTGCACGCAAGGTCAGCCCGTCAGCGACCGATTGCAGCTTGCGGGCGAGTTTTTTCATGTTAGCGTCATTAACGATTGCAGCCGCCCGTGCATCGACAAGAGGCGGCGCACCAACAGGTTGAGGAGCATCTGCCGATGCCCGACGGGGCCACGCCCTTCGTCCTTGATGTCAAGGACCTGAAGACCGTTTTTCGCACGCGTGGCGGCGAGGTGCACGCGGTCAACAATGTCAGTTTCACGCTCAAGCCCGGCGAATTGCTGGGCGTGGTGGGCGAGTCGGGCTCGGGCAAGTCGGTGACGATGATGTCGCTGATCCGGCTCCTGCCGATGCCGCCCGCCGAGATCCGCGGCGGCAGCGTGATGTTCGAGGGCCAGGACCTCGCCCGCGTCCCCGAGGACACGATGCGCGCCATCCGCGGCGCCCGCATCGGCATGGTGTTCCAGGACCCGATGACCAGCCTGAACCCGGTGTTCACCGTGGGCTACCAGATCACCGAACCCCTGCGCACGCACATGGGCCTGAACAAGGCGCAGGCGGCCGACCGGGCGGTGGAGCTGCTGGAGCTGGTCGGCATCCCCGACGCGCGGCGGCGGCTCGACGACTACCCGCACCAGTTCTCGGGCGGGATGCGGCAGCGCGTGATGATCGCCATCGCGCTGGCCTGCGACCCCAAGGTGCTGATCGCGGACGAGCCGACGACCGCGCTCGACGTGACGATCCAGGCGCAGATCCTCGAGCTGATCAAGGAGCTGCGCCAGAAGCTCGGCATGGCCATCGTCTGGATCACCCACGACCTGGGCGTGATCGCGGGCATCGCCGACCGGGTGATGGTGATGTACGGCGGGCAGGTGGTGGAACAGGCGCCCGTGCGCGAGCTGTTCGCCAACCCGCAGCACCCCTACACCCGGATGCTGCTGGAGACCGTGCCGCACATCCGCGGCGAGCGGCAGCAGAAGCTGCGGGTGATCCAGGGCCAGCCGCCGATCCTGTCCAAGGCGCCCGAAAGCTGCCCGTTCCGCGCCCGCTGCCCGCAGGCCTTCGACCGCTGCGCGCGCGAGAACCCGGCGCGCCACGATGTCGGCCCCAGCCACGACGCGGCCTGTTTCTGGGACTTCAAGGCAGGAGCGCCGCGGAATGTTTGACGCCAAGACCGCGAAGAAGCTCGTCGAGGTCCGGGACCTCAAGATGCACTTCCCGATCCGCTCGGGGCTCCTGCGCCGGGTCACGGGCGCGGTGAAGGCGGTCGACGGCGTCAGCTTCGACATTTTCGAGGGCGAGACGCTGGGCCTGGTGGGCGAGTCGGGCTGCGGCAAGTCGACCTGCGGGCGCGCGGTGCTGCGGCTCTACGAACCGACCAGCGGGTCGATCAAGCTGGACGGCGAGGAGATCGCGACCGCCCCCTTCGACAAGCTGCGCCGGCTAAGGCCCAAGATGCAGATGGTGTTCCAGGACCCGCAGGCGTCGCTGAACCCGCGGATGACGGTCGCGGGCATCATCGGCGAGCCGCTGATGGAGCACACCAAGCTGTCCGAGAAGGAACGGCTCGACCGCATCTACCAGCTGATGGACGCGGTGGGCCTGAACCGCGACTTCGCCAACCGCTACCCGCATGAGTTCTCGGGCGGCCAGCGCCAGCGCATCGGCATCGCCCGCGCGCTGGCGCTGAACCCCAAGTTCATCGTCTGCGACGAACCCATCGCCGCGCTCGACGTGTCGATCCAGGCGCAGGTGGTGAACCTGCTCGAGGAACTGCAGGACGAGTTCGGCCTGACCTACCTGTTCATCAGCCACGACCTGTCGATGGTGCGCCACATCGCCGACCGGGTGGCGGTGATGTATCTGGGCAAGGTGGTGGAGCTGGGCGCGCGCGACGTGCTCTACGACGCGCCCCTGCACCCCTATACCGAGGCGCTCCTGTCGGCGGTGCCCGAGCCCGACCCGGTCAGCCACGACGAGGCGAACCGGATCATCCTGCAGGGCGACGTGCCCAGCCCGGCGAACCCGCCGCAGGGCTGCAACTTCTGCACGCGCTGCCCCAAGGTCATGGCCATCTGCCGCCAGATCGACCCCGAATTCCGCGAGGTGAAACCCGGCCGCTTCGTCGCCTGCCACCTCTACAACGAGACACGACCAGAGACCGCGGGCAACGCGGCGCAGCCCACCGAGGCATGAGCATCCAACAAGGAGAGAGAGACAGACCAATGAAAAAACGATATTCCCTTCTGCTCGGCGCGGCCGCGCTGGCGCTTGCGCCGGCCGCCGCGATGGCCGAGCGCGGGTCGTCGGGCCACCTGAACATCATCTACTGGCAGGCGCCCTCGACCCTGAACCCGTATCTCTCGGGCGGCACGAAAGAGGTGGAATCGGCCTCGCTGATCCTCGAGTCGATGGCCCGCTTCGACCAGGACGGCAACATGGTGCCGTGGCTGGCCTCCGAGATCCCGACCATCGAGAACGGCGGCGTCTCCGAGGACCTGACCTCGATCACCTGGACGATCGGCGACGGCATCACCTGGTCGGACGGCACGCCGCTCACGCCCGCCGACTTCATCTTCACCTGGCAGTACTGCACCCATCCCGAGGGCGGCTGCGCGCAGGCGAGCTCCTATGACGGCGTGACCAACGTCGAGGCCGTGGGCGACAACCAGGTCCGCGTGACCTTCGGCGCGCCGACGCCCTTCCCCTACACCGCCTTCGTCGGCTCCGAGAGCCCGGTGATCCAGGCGGCGCAGTTCGCGGACTGCCTCGGCGCCCGCGCGCCCGAGTGCACCGACGCCAACTTCGGCCCGATCGGCACCGGCCCCTTCGTGGTGGACGAGTTCCGCCCGAACGACGTGATCGAGATGTCGGCGAACCCGAACTTCCGCTTCCCGGATCGTCCGTACTTCGCCACCGTGACCTTCAAGGGCGGCGGCGACGCCACCGCGGCGGCGCGTTCTGTCTGCGAGACCGGCGAGTTCGACTACGCCTGGAACCTGCAGATCGACCCGACGATCCTGGCGCAGATGGAAGCGCAGGGCCGCTGCAACGTGGTCACCGCCTTCGGCACCTCGGTCGAGCGTCTGCACCTGAACCAGACCAACCCCGACCCGGCGCTGGGTGACATCCGCTCGACGGCCGAGGCCGGCCCGCACCCGTTCCTGACCGACCCGATCGTCGGCCAGGCGATGTCGATGGCCATCGACCGCGCGCTGATCACCGAGATCGGCTACGGCGCCGGCGGCCAGCCGACCTGCAACGTGCTGCCCGCGCCCGAGCTCTATGCCTCGACCGCCAACGATGCCTGCCTCGTGCAGGACATCCCCGGCGCCATCGCGCTGCTTGACGGCGCCGGCATCGTCGACACCGACGGCGACGGCATCCGCGAGTACAACGGCATCCCGCTGCGCGTGCTCTACCAGACCTCGACCAACGCCGTCCGCCAGGACACCCAGGCGCTGATCAAGCAGTGGTGGGCCGAGATCGGCATCGACGCCGAGCTGCGCAACATCGACGCGTCGGTCTTCTTCGGCGGTGACCCGGCCTCGCCCGACACCTTCCAGAAGTTCTATGCCGACATCGAGATGTACACCAACAACTTCGCCGGTGTGGACCCGCAGGCCTACATGGCCAACTGGGCCTGCGACGAGTGGCCGGGCCCCGACACCCAGTGGCAGGGCTCGAACATCCAGCGCTTCTGCATGGAAGAGTACGACGCCCTCATCGAAGAGCTGGCCGGCACCGCCGACCTGCAGGAGCGCGGCCGCATCGCGCGCGAGATGAACGACATGCTCGTCCAGAGCTACTCGATCATCCCGCTGGTGCACCGCGGCGGCGTCTCGGCCCATGCCGTGACCCTCGAGGGCATCCTGATGTCCGACTGGGACTCGGAGCTGTGGAACATCATGGACTGGCGTCGCGCCCAGTGACGTCCTGACCCGACACGACCGGCCCGCGCCGCCCCAAGTGGCGCGGGCCATTTCGCAGGCAAGATCAAGAAAACTTCTGACCCGAGGCGTTGGCCCATGCTGACCTACACGATCCGACGACTGATCCTCGCGATCCCGACGCTTCTGTTCATCAGTTTCATCATCTTCCTGATCGTGAAGCTGTCGCCCTCCGACCCCACGGCCGGCCTGCCCCTGACCATCCCGCCGGAGGTGCGCGAGCAGATCCGCGAAAGCCTCGGGGTGAACGACCCGGTGCTGGTGCAGTATTTCAAGTGGCTCAAGCTGATGGTGTGGGACGAACCCCTGCACCTGATCGAGAACGCCACCGGCTGGCAGGTCGCCCCCGAGGGGCCGCGGATCATCTCCTACCAGACCCGCAGCCCGGTGATGGAGCTGATCATCCAACGCCTGCCGCAGACGCTGTGGGTGGTGGGCACCTCCTACATCGTCGGCATCCTGATCGCCCTGCCCCTCGGCATCATCTCGGCCTACCGGCAGTATTCGGTGTTCGACCAGGTCGGCACCTTCATCTCGATGGTCGGCTTCTCGGTCCCCACCTTCTTCACCGGCGTCCTGTTCATCGTGATCTTCGCGGTCAACCTCGGCTGGTTCCCCTCGGTCTACGACACCACCCACGAGGTGACGGACTGGGACAGCTTCGTGGTGCAGCTCAAGCAGATCATCATGCCGGTGATGGTGCTCGGCCTCTACAACGCCAGCCAGATCAGCCGCTACCTGCGCGCCTCGATGCTCGACAACCTCAACCAGGACTACGTCCGCACCGCGCGCGCCAAGGGCCTGAACGAGCGCGTCGTGGTGCTGGTGCACGTGCTCAAGAACTCGATGATCCCGGTCGTCACCGTCATCGCGCTGAACGTGCCGGCGGTGTTCGGCGGCGCGATCATCACCGAGCAGGTGTTCAAGGTGAACGGCATCGGCCAGCTCCTGATCATCGCGATCCAGAGCGGCGACGTGCCCGTGGTGCAGACCGTCAGCTTCATCTTCGCCGTGCTGATCGTGCTGTTCAGCCTGATCGCCGATCTCCTGTACGGCGTGCTCGACCCGAGGATCCGCTATGACTGACACGACGGACCGCCCGACCCCGCCCCCGGCGATGGAGTTCGAGACCTACCGCGCCCCCCGCAACCAGTGGTGGGACGTCTGGGACCAGTTCAAGACCCACAAGGGCGCGCTGTTCGGGCTGGGCTTCTTCATCTTCGCGCTGCTGTTCGTCTATCTCGGGCCGCTCGTGTGGCGGATCGACCCGCAGTTCATCGACATCCGCGCGCGCAACTCGGGCCCCACCTGGGCGCACCCGATGGGCACCGACCAGCTGGGCCGGGACACCATGGCGCGGATGATGGCGGGCGGTCAGACCTCGATCGCGGTGGGCCTGACGGCGATGGCGCTGGCCCTGTTCCTCGGGTCGTTGATCGGGGTGATGGCGGGCTATTTCAAGAAGCTCGACGGCCTGCTGATGCGGACGACGGACCTGTTCCTCGCCATGCCGCTGCTGCCGCTGCTGCTGGTCACCATCATGCTGTTCCGCGACCCGCTGCGCGCCAGCTTCGGGCCCGAGGGCGGCATCTTCATCCTGATCGTGGTGATGATCGGCGTGACCTCCTGGATGCAGACCGCGCGGGTGGTGCGCGCCGAGGTGCTCGCGCTCAAGGAACGCGAGTTCGTGCTGGCGGCCAGGTCGATCGGCACCCCGAGCCACCGGATGATCACGCGGCACCTGCTGCCCAACGTGATGTCGCCCATCATGGTGTCGGCGACGCTGGGCATCGCCAACGCGATCATAACCGAATCGGCGCTGTCCTTCCTCGGGCTCGGCTTCCCGTCCGACTTCCCGACCTGGGGGCGGCTGCTGTTCGACGCCACCGACTGGCTGACGCAGAACCCCGAGCGGGTGATCTGGCCGGGCCTCGCCATTTCCCTGACGGTGCTGTCGGTGAACTACATCGGCGACGGCCTGCGCGACGCGCTCGACCCGCGGATCCGGGGGCGGTAAGGCGGAAACCGCGCGGTTTCCGCGGAAAACTTGAGTTTTCCGGCCGCTGCGGCACCGCTGCGCTTGCCCGGCCACGTCCGGGCATCCTAAGCCGGGTCCGACCCCACCCGCAAAGGCCCGCCCCCATGCCCTGGCTCTACCTGACCCTCGCCATCGCCGGCGAGGTCGTCGCCACCTCCGCCCTCAAGGCGTCCGACGGGTTCACCCGGCTCTGGCCCAGCCTGATGGTGGTGCTGGGCTACGGCGTGGCCTTCTACCTGCTGGCCCAGGTGCTGCGCACGATCCCGCTCGGCATCGCCTATGCCATCTGGTCGGGCGCGGGCGTCGCGGCGGTCACGCTGATCGGCTGGCTGGTCTACGGCCAGCGCCTTGACGGGCCGGCGGTGCTGGGCATCGCGCTGATCGTGGCGGGCGTGCTGGTGCTGAACCTCTGGTCGGGCGCCGCCCACTGACGACACGGCGCGGGGGCCTTGCGCGTTGACGGCGCCGGCGCCACCTCTAGGCTAGGATCCGAGGCAGCCCAGCGGAGGAGCCATGGCCACCCCCCTCACCGTCAACGGCACGACGCACCAGATCGACCTGCCCGACGACGTGCCGCTCCTGTGGGTGCTGCGCGACGAGCTGGGCCTGACCGGCACGAAATACGGCTGCGGCGTCGCGGCCTGCGGCGCCTGCACCGTGCAGATCGACGGCGAGGCCGTGCGCTCCTGCCAGGTGGCGCTGGCCGATGTCTGGGGGCCCGTCACCACCATCGAGGGGCTGGGCACGCCCGACGCGCTTCACGCCGTGCAGGCGGCCTGGGTCGAGCACCAGGTGGCGCAATGCGGCTACTGCCAGTCGGGGCAGATCCTGCAGGCGGCCGCGCTGCTGTCGCAGACGCCCGCGCCCACCGACGACGACATCGACGCCGCCATGTCCGGCAACCTCTGCCGCTGCGGCACCTACCCGCGCATCCGCGCCGCCATCCATGCCGCCGCCGCGGCCCTGCGGGAGGGCTGAGCCATGGCCAGCTGGGGCAAGATCGCGCGCCGCACCTTCCTGACCGGCTCGGCCGCCGTGGCGGGCGGCGTCGCCTTCGGCGTCTGGCAGTACCGCCGCGAGCTGCCGAACCCCCTGCAGCCCGGCGAGGGCGAGGTCACGCTGAACCCCTGGATCATCATCGACCAGCAGGGCGTGACGCTGGTCGCCGCCCGCGCCGAGATGGGCCAGGGCGTCTACACCACCCTGCCCGCCCTGATCGCCGAGGAACTGGATGTCGCCTGGGAGGACGTGCGCGTCATCCACGGCCCCGCCGCGCAGGCCTATTACAACGCCGGGCTGATGAGCCACGCCCTGCCCACGACCGACTACGATCGCACCGGGTTCCAGGAGGTGATGATCGAGGCGATGTCGGTCCTGCCCCGGATGATCGGCCTGCAGGTCACCGGCGGCTCCACCTCGACGCTGGACGCCTACGACAAGCTGCGCCAGGCCGGCGCCACGGCGCGCGAGACGCTGAAACAGGCCGCTGCCGCGCGGCTGGGCCTGCCGGTCGGCAGCCTGGAGACCCGCGACGGCCGCGTCATCGCGCCGGGCGGGCTGGAACTGACCTACCAGGAACTGGCCGTCGAGGCCGCCGCCATCGACCCGCCCCGCCGGGTCGAGCTGCGCCCGGCGTCGCGCTGGCGCTACCTCGGCCGGTCGATGCCGCGCACCGACATGGTGGCCAAGGTCACCGGCACGGCCGAGTTCGGCATCGACGTGCGGCTGCCGGGGATGCGCTTTGCGACCGTGCGGATGAGCCCGCGGCTGGGCGGCGGGATGGTGTCCTTCGACGCCTCCGCCGCCGAGGCGATGCCGGGGGTCGAGCGGGTGATCGACCTCGGCACCGGGATCGCGGTGGTGGCGACGAACACCTGGCTCGCCATGCGGGCCGCCGAGGCGGTGGCGATCGAATGGGGCCCCGCCCCCTACCCCGAGACCTCGGACGCGCTGATGGAGGTGATCCGCGCCGCGCTGGACGACCCCCCGAATTCCACCCTGCGCGACGACGGCGACGTCGACGCGATGGACGTGGACCCGTCCGACCGGGTGATCGAGGCCGAGTACACCGTGCCCTGGCTCGCCCACGCCACGATGGAGCCGATGAGCGCGGCCGCCCTGCACCACGGCGACCGGCTGGAAATCTGGACCGGCAGCCAGTCGCCGGGCTTTGCCGAGCTGGCGGCGGCCGCGGCCGTGGGGCTGGACCCCGATCAGGTGACGGTGCACGTCACCTATCTCGGCGGCGGCTTCGGGCGCCGGGGCGAGGTGGACTACGCCGTGCTGGCCGCCCGCGTCGCGCAGGCGATGCAGGGCACGCCGGTGCAGGTCACCTGGTCGCGCGAGGAGGACATGCGCCACGACTTCTACCGCCCCGCCGCGGCGGCGCGGATGCGGGGCGTGCTGCGCAACGGCTTTGCCCATGCGCTGGAGGGGCGCGTCGCCGCGCCCTCGGTCACGCGGCAGTCGATGCGGCGGCTGACCGGAAGCGCACCGCCCGGGCCCGACAAGGGGCATGTCGAGGGCCTGTTCAACCAGCCCTACGCCATCCCGAACTACCGGGTGACAGGCCACCTTGCCGATCTCGCCGTGCCGGTCGGGTTCTGGCGGTCGGTCGGCAATTCCTTCAACGGCTTCTTCATGGAAAGCTTCATCGACGAGATGGCGCTGTCGGCGGGCCGCGACCCGCTGGGGTTCCGGCTGGAGCTGGCCGAGGCGGAACACGCGCCCACGGCCGGCGTGCTGCGCGCGGTGGCCGAGATGTCGGCCTGGTCCGCGCCGCGCCCCGCGGGCACCGGCATGGGCGTGGCGATGACCCATTCCTTCCACACCCCCGTCGCCGTGGTCATCGAGGTCGCGGACCGGGACGGCGCCGTCGCGCTGACGCGGGCCTGGGTCGCCTGCGACGTGGGCACCGCGCTCGACCCCTCGATCATCGAGGCGCAGATGGTCTCGGGCCTGTTCTTCGGCCTGTCGGCGGCGATGATGGAGGAAATCACCTTCGCCGGCGGCGAGGTGCAGCAGTGGAACTACCCCGACTACGACGCGCTGCGCATCCACCAGGTGCCGGAGGTCGAAGTCCGCATCCTGCAGACGCAGGACCACATCGGCGGCGTGGGCGAACCCGCGACGCCGCCGTCGATGCCGGCGCTCGCCAACGCGGTGTTCGACCTGACCGGCGAACGCATCCGCGACCTGCCGCTGAACCGGTGGGTGCGCTTCGTCGCCTGACGGGTCAGCCGATCTCGTCGGCGCAGAAGGCCGCGCCGGCGGCGACGCGGTCGGCCATGTAGAAATGGTCGGGGTTGGTGGGCCGGGTCTCGGCCTGCATCAGCGCCGCGGCCTCGGCCAGACGGGCGGCGGCGGCCACCCGCGCGGCGGGGTCCGCCGCGGTGATGCACAGCGACAGATCCTCCATCGCGGCGCGGTAGACGGTCTCGGACGGGTCGGCGGGCGCCGGGCGCGGCCCGAAGCCGAACAGCGCGCATCCCGACAGGAGCGGCGCCGCGACCAGCGCGGCCAGGGCGGGGCGGACCAGGCGGGCGGGCATCACATCCGGCTGAGTTTCGATTGCAGGTCGGCCAGCTGGCGCTTGATGTCGTCCAGCTCGTCGGCGGCCGACTTGTCGGCGCCCTCCTCGGCGTCGTCGGCGGCAGGGCCGGACCACTGGGCGCCGAGCCCGCCGGTCATCGCCTTGATGAAGGCCTCCTGCTGGGCGCGCATGGCCTCGAACCCCGGCATCTTGGCCATCGGGTTCATCACGGTCATGTTCTCCATCATCTTCGACTGCCCCTGCTTGAGCATCTCGAAGGACATGGCGAGGAAATCGGGCACCACCGACCCGGTCTGGGTGGTGTAGCTGCGCACCAGGTCGGTCAGCACGGTGATCGGCAGCACGTTCTCGCCGCGGCTTTCATGCTCGGCGATGATCTGCAGCAGATACTGGCGCGTCAGGTCGTCGCCGGACTTCAGGTCGACGATCTTCACGTCGCGGCCGGTGCGGATGAACCCCGCGATGTCCTCGAGCGTGACGTAGTCGGAGGTCTCGGTATTGTAGAGCCGGCGGCTCGCATACCGTTTGATGAGGAGCGGTTCGCTCTTGCCCGCCATGTCCTGCCCTCCCTTCCCGCAGTGCAGCACCGGCGAGCCTACGCCTATGGGCGGGAAATGCAAATTCATTGTGCAGGGGCAGAAAGCGCGAAGGGCGAGCCGGGAGGAGGCTCGCCCTTCTGTCATTCATGCCGGTGGGGAGGACACTGGCACGAAATTCCTGTGGCCCGAGGGCCGTCCGCTCACTTGGCGGCGGCGGCGGTGGCCTTCTTGGCGGCGGTCGTCACCTCGGCGGTCGCCTTCTTGACGGCGGCGGTCGCTTCCTCGGTGGCTTCCTTGCCGGCGGCCATCATCAGCTCGACGGTTTCCATCTGCACCTTCTTGGCCACTTCGGCGAAGGCGGCCATGGTCTCGGCGGCCATCTCGGCCTGGGCCGAGGCGAAGTCGGTCATCGCCTTGGTGTAGTCGGTCGGCTCGGACTTGACGGCGGTCACGTGGGCCAGCTTGGCGATCGTGTCCTTGGTGAACTTCGACGAGATGTCGGTCGACTTCTCGGCGGCGTCGAGCATGACCTTCGACATCTTCTCGCCCATCGCGGCCGAGGATTTGAAGGCGTCGTTCATGGCGGACATGTCCATCGGGAAGGCGGACATCATCTCGGTCATGGTCTTGGTGAAATCGTTGGTCTTGGCGGCCATGGGTCTTCTCCGGGCTGGGCCCCGAGCGCCGGGGCATTGCTGCGTATGCCACATATATGAATGCTGCAGTGCAGCAAGTCAAGTGTTTTTCTGCACCGCAGCATCGCCCTGAGATTGTATCGGCGGATCAGCCCTTTACCGTTTCGCGAACATAGGTGCCGGGCGCGGCGGCCAGCACCGGGTGCGACTCGGACCCCGGTTGGCGGGCCGGAACCATCTTGCCCGACCGCTGCGACAGCCACTCGTCCCAGAACGGCCACCAGGACCCTTCGTGGTAGGTGGACGCGGCCTTCCAGGCGTCCGGCGTGCCGATCGCCTCGGGGCCGCGCCAGTGGCCGTACTTCTTCTTGGAGGGCGGGTTCACGATGCCGGCGATGTGGCCCGACTCGGACAGGATGAAGGTCTTGTCCTTCGATCCCATCTGCACCACCCCGCGGAAGCTGTCCTTCCACGCGGCGATGTGGTCGGTCTCGCAGGCGATGGCGCAGATCGGCAGCGTCACGTCCGACACATGCAGCCGCTCGCCCATCAGGTCGAAGCCGTCGGCGGCAAAGCCGTTGGCCTGGCACAGGCCGCGCAGGTACTGCACCGTCATCTTGCCGGGCAGGTTGGTCGAGTCGCCGTTCCAGTACAGCAGGTCGAAGGCCGGCGGCGGCTCACCCATCATGTAGCTGCGGATGGCGGGGCCGTAGACCAGGTCCTTGGGCCGCAGGTAGGAGAAGGTCTTGGACATGTAGTGGCTGTCCAGGTAGCCCTCGGCGTCCACCTGCCGCTCGATCGCGTCGACGAAGCTGTCGTCGAGGAACGGCGTGAATTCCCCCTGGTCGGTGAAATCGGTCAGCGTGGTGAAGAAGGTGGCCGACTTCACCCGCGCCTGCCCGCGCTTGGCCTTGAGCGCCAGCGTCAGCGCCAGCGTGGTGCCCGCCACGCAGTAGCCCACCGCGTTGATCTGCTTTTCCCCGGTGATCTCGCAGGCGACGTCGATCGCCTTGAGATACCCCTCCTCGATGTAGGTCTCGAAGCCGGTGTCGGCGTAGGTCTCGTCGGGGTTCTTCCAGCTCACGACGAACAGCGTGTAGCCCTGGTCGACCACCCAGCGGATCAGCGAGTTCTGCGGCTTGAGGTCGAGGATGTAGAACTTGTTGATCCAGGGCGGGAAGATCACCAGCGGCGTCTTGTGCACCTGCTCGGTGGTGGGCGTGTACTGGATCAGCTCCATCATCGCGTTGCGGTAGACGACCGCGCCCTGCGCGGTGGCCAGGTTCTCGCCCACGGTGAAGGCGTTGGGGTCGGCCAGTACCGGCAACAGCTCGCCGTGCCGCGCCTCGAGGTCGCGCACCAGGTTCTCCAGCCCCTTCACCAGGCTCTCGCCCTCGGTCTCCACCGCCTTCTCCAGCGCGTCGGGGTTGGTGGCGAAGTAGTTGGTGGGCGAGAACATCTCGATGATCTGGCCGGCGAAGAACTCCACCCGCTTGCGGTCGCGGGGGGTCAGGCCCTCCAGGTCCTCGACCGCCTTCTTCATCGCCTCGGCCGAGATCAGGTACTGGTTCTTGACGAAGTTGAAATAGGGGTGCGTGCGCCACAGCGGGTTCGCGAACCGCTTGTCCTCGGGGCCGGCGGCCGGCTCGCCCTCCAGCGCAAGGTGCCCCTTGGCCAGCTCCTTCTGCACCTCGGCGTAATGGGTCAGCGCCTGGCCCCAATATTCCACCTGGCGCTCCATGAGCCGGGCGGGATTGGTCAGTGCCTCCTGCCACAGCGCCATGCCGGTTTTCAGGAACAGGTCCTGCCCGGGGCCCTCGAGGCCCGCGTCGCCGGGCTTGCGCGCGCTCAGCGCCGCCACGAGGCGCTTGGACAGATTCTCGATCTTCGCGAGGTTCTGGTTCAGGCGGTCCAGGCTCTCACCCATCGCGTGCTCCTGTGCGTCATCCTGTGCCACCTTGATTTTACCCCGTGTTTGGTTCACCTAGAAGCCTAGCTGCGCCACGGTGAGGGGGCAAAGCGACGATTTGATCCGGGGGCGTGCCAACCCCCCCGGTGCTCAGGCAGGAGACGTCGATGCGCTACATGCTCACCTATGATTTCATGGAATCCTTGCGCGTGACGAACCAGTGGTTCGGATCCACGGCCCGCGCGATGTGTTCCTACCCGCAGCTCGGGCTCTACGCGAACCCGATGATCAAGCTTACCGCCGCCTGGGGCGAAGTGACCGAGCGCAGCTTCGCCCGCATGGTCACCAAGCCCGACTGGGGCATCTACTCGATTCCCGCCGACGACGGCCGCGACCACAGCGTCAGCGTCGAACGCGTCGTCCCCCGCCCCTTCGGCGACCTGATCCGCTTCAAGGTGCAGGGCCGCGCGCCGACCGGGCGCAAGGTGCTGCTCGTCGCGCCGATGTCGGGGCATTACGCGACTCTCCTCCGCTCCACGGTGCTCAGTCTGCTGCCCGACTGCGACGTCTATGTGACGGACTGGCACAACGCCCGTGACATCCCGGTCTCGGCCGGCAAGTTCGACGTCGAGGACTACACCCTCTACCTCGTCGACTTCCTGCGCGTCATGGGGCCCGACACCCATGTCATCGCCGTCTGCCAGCCCGCGCCGCTGGCGCTGGCCGCCACCGCCTACCTCGCCGAGGAAGACCCCGCGGCACAGCCCCGCACCCTCACGCTGATCGGCGGCCCGATCAACCCCGACGCCGCCGCGACCGACGTCACCGACTTCGGCCGCCGCGTCACCATGGGCCAGCTCGAGAAATTCGTCGTCCAGCGCGTCGGCTTCAAATACGCGGGCGCCGGCCGCATGGTCTACCCGGGCCTGCAGCAGCTGACCTCCTTCATGGCGATGAACGCGGAAAAGCATGCGACCGCCTTCTCGAACCAGATCCTGCGCGTCGCCAAGGGCCAGGCCTCGGACCACGACAAGCACAACAAGTTCTACGACGAATACCTCGCCGTGATGGACATGACGGCCGAGTTCTACCTCTCGACCGTCGAGCGCATCTTCAAGGGCCTCGAGGTGGCGCAGAACCGCTTCACCGTGAACGGCAAGAAGGTGGACATCGGCAAGATCACCACCGTGGCGGTCAAGACCGTCGAGGGCGGCAAGGACGACATCTCGGCCCCCGGCCAGTGCGTCGCGGCGCTCGACCTCTGCACCGGCCTGCCCGACCACAAGAAGGCGAGCTACCTGGAGCCGAACGCCGGCCACTACGGCATCTTCGCCGGCAAGAGCTGGCGCGACAAGATCCGGCCGCTGGTGCTCGACTTCATCGACGCCAACTGCAGCGTGCCGAAATCGCCGGTGCGCGTGGTCGGCTGACCGCGCGCCTCAGCCCGCCGTCCAGCCGCCGTCGACCATCAAGGCGCTGCCCGTCACCATGGCGCCCGCGTCGGACGCCAGGAACACGACGGCGCCCATCAGGTCCTCCACCTCGGCCACGCGGGGCAGCTTGATCTTGCCCTCGATCCAGGCGCGCTTGGCCGGGTCGGCAAAGGTCGCCGCCGTCAGCTCGGTCCGCACGAAGGTCGGGCAGATCGTGTTGACCCGGATGCCGCGCTTGCCCCACTCGATCGCCATCGCCTTGGTCATGCCCTCCAGCGCGTGCTTCGACGCGCAGTAGACCGCCCGGTCGATCCCGCCCACATGGCCCATCTGGCTCGACACCTGAAGGATCGAGCCGCCCCGCCCCATCCGCGCCGCGACCGCGGTCGCCAGGAAATAGGCGGCCTTCACGTTGATCTCCATCACCGCGTCATAGTCCGCCTCGGCCGTCTCCAGCGCGGGCGCGTGCCGCGCGAGGCCGGCCGAGTTGCACAGGATGTCCACCGGCCCCACGGCGTCGAGCAGCGCCGCCACCGCGCCCCGATCAGTGATGTCGAGCGCGTGACCCTCGGCCGTCAGCCCCGCGGCCCGCATCGCCGCCACCGCCGCCTCCAGCTGCGCCGCGCCGCGGGCGACCATCACCACCTCGGCCCCCGCCTCGGCCAGCGCCACCGCGCAGCCCAAGCCGATCCCGCGCGACGCCCCCGTCACCAGCGCGCGGCGGCCGTCGAGGCGGAAGGAGGGGGTGCGGGGCAGCTGCATGGGAGACCTCCCGTCAGGTTGGAGAACTACAAGAAGCCTTGTGGACAAGCCTGTGTGTCACGGTGCGTCACACCGCATTCCCCATCTTTGCTTCCCAAAATACTCTGGGGGGCAAGGGGGCAAAGCCCCCAAAAAGGGGTGGGCGGGCGGGCCCGCCCACCCCCACTAACTCACTCCGCCGCCTCCCGGTAGGGCGCGCCCTCGCCATAGGGCACGTTGATCCCGCCATACCGCCGCACCCGCACGTTGCACTGCTCCGCATGCCCGACGAAGCCCTCCAACATGCACAGCCGCGAGCCGTATTCGCCGACCAGCGTCGCCGCCTCGTCGGTCAGCACCCGCTGGTAGGAATGCGTCTTGATGAACTTGCCAACCCAGAGCCCGCCGGTGTACCGCCCCGCCCGCTTGGTCGGCAGGGTGTGGTTCGTCCCGATCACCTTGTCGCCGTTCGCCACGTTGGTCCGCGGCCCGAGGAACAGCGCCCCGTAGTTCGTCATGTGCTCAAGGTACCAGTCGTCCCGGTCCGTCATCACCTGCACGTGCTCGTAGGCCATCTCCTCGGACACGCGCAGCATCTCGTCGTGGTCGGCGCACAGGATCACGTCGCCGTAGTCGCGCCAGCTGACCGCCGCGGTCTCGGCCGTGGGCAGGATCGCCAGCAGCCGATCGACCTCGGCAAGCACCGCCTCGGCCAGCTTGCGGGAATTGGTGATCAGGCAGGCGGGCGAGTTGTAGCCGTGTTCGGCCTGCCCCAGCAGGTCGGTCGCCACCATCTCGGCGTCGACCGTGTCGTCGGCGATCACCATGGTCTCGGTCGGCCCGGCGAACAGGTCGATCCCGACGCGCCCGAACAGCTGGCGCTTGGCCTCGGCCACGAAGGCGTTGCCGGGGCCGACCAGCATGTCGACCGGCGCGATGGTCTCGGTGCCCAGCGCCATCGCCGCCACCGCCTGCACGCCGCCCAGCACCAGGATCTCGTCCGCGCCGCCCTCGTGCATCGCCGCCACGATGGCCGGGTGCGGCGCGCCCTTGACCGGCGGCGCGCTCGCCACGATTCGCTTCACCCCCGCCACCTTGGCCGTCAGCACCGACATGTGCGCCGAAGCGACCATCGGGAACTTGCCGCCCGGCACGTAGCAGCCCACGGAATTCACCGGGATGTTGCGGTGGCCGAGGATCACGCCCGGCAGCGTCTCGACCTCGATGTCGCGCATCGACGCCTTCTGCGCCTCGGCAAAGCGCCGGATCTGGGCCTGGGCAAAGCGGATGTCGGCCATCTCGCGGGCCGTCACCTTCTGCATCGCCGCCTCGATCTCGGACGGCGTCAGGCGAAAGGCGGCCGGCGCGTAGCCGTCGAACTTGGCCGACAGCTCGCGCACCGCCGCGTCGCCGCGCGCCGTGACATCGGCCAGGATGCCCTCCACGGTGGCGCGCACCTTGGCGTCGTCCTCCGCCCGCGCCTCGGCCGGCTTGCCGCGTTTCAGATACTCCGCCATGGCTGCTCCTCCCGCTGTGACCCGCTCAAGGATACAAGGGCCAACGGCCTTCGCAAGCGGAATTTGCATACGTTTGCAAACCCGCTCAGCGCGGCAGTTCCGCCACCCAGCCCAGGATCGCGTCGGTCACCGGCCCGGTCATCGCGGGGCTCACGATGTCGCCGGCGATGACATGGGCCGAGGGGTCGACGCCGGTCCCGGGCAGGACCTGCGGCGCCAGCGTGACCGGCCCGCCCCAGCGCGCCGCGGCGGCCCGGGTCGCGGCCACCGACACCACGCTGTCGGCCTCCGAGAACAGGACCAGCACCGGCATCCCCGCCGTGCCAAGGTCGCGCCCCCGCAGCTCGCGCAAGAGCGCGCCCAGCCGCACCGTGGCGATGCTGGGGTAGCGTTCCGTCCAGTAGGTCGCCTGCGCCTCGTTCAGCGGCTCGAAGCCGCGCTCGGGCCCGACGATCCAGGGCACGAAGACCGCGGCGAAGGGCCATTCCAGCAGGACCCCCGCCGGGTCGGCCACGGCGAAGTTCGGCGACACCAGCACGACGCCCGCGATCCGGTCGGCCATGTCGGGCTCGGTCGCGGCCCAGGCGGCCAGCGTGCCGCCGGTCGAGGTGCCGATCACCAGCACGCGCTCGCCCACCGCGCGGGCCACGTCCAGCATCAGGTCGGTGTCGTCCAGCCAGTCGCCCGCCGTCGCCTCGGCCATCGCCTCCGCGCTGCGGCCATGGCCGGGCAGGCGGGCAAAGACCAGGTTGGCGCCCAGCGCCGCGGCCACGCGGTCGGGCACGGGGCGGATTTCCTCGGAACTGGCCGAGAAGCCGTGCAGGTACAGCACCGACCAGGGCGTCACCGCGCCCGCCTCGCCCGCCCAGACCACCCGCGCCTCGGCGCCCGGCACGATGTCGGGAAGGGCCGCCTCGCGCGCGGCAAGAACCGCGGGGTCGGCGGTCTGTCCCGGCGCCGCGCCCGGGGTCCGCACCGCGGGCTCGCGCGGGCCGAGGCCCGCCATCAGCCCCCCGAGGATCACCAGGACCAGCAGGATCCGCGTCAGGTTACGCACGGGCCAGCACCTCCTCGACGGCACGGGGAATGGTCTCCAGGCAGGCCGGGTCCGAAAACCGGTGGTCGGCCCCCTTCACCAGTTCCAGCCGGATGTCGGGCCCCTCGAGGTGATCCAACAGCCGCAGCGCCACCGCCATCGGCACGTCGGGGTCGGCGGTGCCCTGCAGCATCCGCACCGGCACCGGCAGGGCCAGCGGCGTGCGCAGCACCAGGTGGTCGCGCCCGTCCTCGATCATGCGGCGGGTGATGATCATGTCCTCGCCGTACTCGGACGGCAGCGCGACCTGCCCCTCCTCCATGCAGGCCCTGCGCTGGTCGTCCGACCACTCGGCCCACATCCCGTCCTCGGTGAAATCCGGCGCCGCGGCGATGGTCACGAGGCCCGCGACGCGCCCGGGCATGGACCGGGCAAGGAGCAGGCTGATCCAGCCGCCCATCGACGAGCCGACCAGCACCTGCGGCCCCTCGGTCAGCGCGGCGATGGCGGCCGCGGCGTCCTCGGCCCAGTCGCCGATGCAGCCGTCCGTGAAGCTGCCGCCGCTCGCCCCGTGGCCCGAATAGTCGAACCGCAGAAACGCCCGGCCGGTCCGCCGCGCCCAGTCCTCCAGGTGCATCGCCTTGGTGCCCGTCATGTCCGACCTGAGCCCGCCGAGGAACACCACCCCCGGCTCCCGCCCCGAGAACCGGTGCCACGCGAGGCGGCGGCCCTGCGGCGTGTCGAGGAACTGGGGCTCGGCCATGGCGGTCTCCGTCCGGGGTCGTGGTCAGCGCAGGCGCAACCTGCGCCAAGCCCGCACGGGGGGCAATCCCCGGCGCGGCGTCAGGCGCCCTCGACCTCGTCCAGCCCCAGCGCGACGAGGCTGGCCAGCGCGCACATCCCCGCGAACAGCCAGACCGGCAAGGCCGGACCGGCCAGCGACGCCAGCACCCCGAAGCCGCCCGAGGCCAGCAGGATCCCGCCGATCACCGTGTTCGACACCGCCGCATAGGCGGCGCGGGCCTCGGGCGGGGCCATGTCGACCAGGTAGGTCGACCGCCCCGAGCGCACGCCGTGGTAGGCGATCATCAGCGGGAACAGGCAGGCCGCCACGGCAAGGGCCCGGTCGAACAGCCCCGCCGCCGACAGCCCCGCCGCCGCCGCCAGCGCCAGCGCCCCGACGCCCCCCGCCGCGATCAGCACCGTGCGGCTGGACCGGTCCGACAGCCGCCCCCAGACATAGGACGACAGCGTCGCCGCCGCCGCCGAGGCCAGCAGCAGCGCCCCCAGCTGGCCAAAGGCCGCCCCCGCCACGCCGCTGGCCATCAGCACCAGGAAGGGCGGCGCCAGCGCCGTGCCCGTCAACAGCCCCCGCACCGCCACGAAGCGCGCCAGCTGCGGGTCGTCGCGCAACAACGCCAGGTGGCGGAGCGGCGATCCACCCGGCGCCCCGGGCTCCGAGGCGGTCTCGGCCAGCCCCGCGAACAGGGCCGCCCCGGCCAGCCACAGCCCCGCCGCCAGCACCAGCGCCGCCACGACCAGGACGTAGCGGTCGCTCCATCCGGTCATCAGCAGCACCGCGAACCCCACCACCCCCGCCGAGGCGACCGACCCGGCCAGCCCCGTCACCGTGCCGCGGCGGCTGGTGGCGACGGTCTTGCCCAGCACGTCCTTGAAGCTGACCGAACACAGGCTGCGCGACACCGCCAGCGCCGCGAGGCACAGGCACACCGCCAGCCCCGCCGCTGCCCCCGACAGCGCCAGCGCCGCCAGCGCGATGCCCGCCGCCGCCACGCCCTGCCCCGCGCTGCCCGCGACCCAGACCCATTTGCGCCGCGCCATGGCATGCACCCGGTCGGCGATGGCCAGCTGCGGCAACAGCGCGCCGGCCTCGCGGATCGGCACCAGAAGGCCCACGAACAGCGCCGGCGCGCCCAGCGCCGTCAGCAGCCAGGACAGCACCAGCTTGGGGTCGATCAGCCCGTCGGCCAGCTTGGTCAGCGTCAGGCTGGCCGCGGCGCGCAGGGCGTTCCGCGGCTCGGCCGCGGCCTGCGCATCGGGCAGGTCGCCCGCCGTCTCGGTGTCGAACAGCGCCTCGAAGGCGGTTTCCTCGAAGCTGTCGGGCATCGCCGGCCCCCCTGAGATTGACTTCGCCGGGTGCGCCGGTCAGATAGCGCAGCACGACAAACCCGCAACCGGGCGTTCCGTGGGCGCCAGACCGACGAGGAGCACGAGGCCATGCCTGACGGCCAGTCCCAGATTTCCCTGACCCTTCCCGATGGCGCGCGCCGCAGCTACCCCGCCGGCGTCACCCCCGCCGAGGTCGCCGCCGACATCTCGCCCTCGCTGGCGAAGAAGGCCATCAGCGCCACCGTCGACGGCAAGCACTGGGACCTGCAGTGGCCGATCCCGTCCGACGCGACGCTGGCGCTCCACACCATGAAGGACGAGCCGCAGGCTCTGGAGCTGATCCGCCACGACCTCGCCCATGTCATGGCCCGCGCGGTGCAGGAGATCTGGCCCGAGGTGAAGGTCACCATCGGCCCCGTGATCGAGAACGGCTGGTACTACGACTTCGACCGCGCCGAGCCCTTCACCCCCGAGGATCTCGGCCAGATCGAGGCCAAGATGCGCGAGATCATCAACCGCCGCGACCCGGTCACCACCGAGATCTGGGACCGCGACCGCGCGATCCGCTACTACGAGGCAAACAACGAGCCCTACAAGGTCGAACTGGTGCAGGCGATCCCCGAGGGCCAGCCGATCCGCATGTACTGGCACGGCCACTGGCAGGACCTCTGCCGCGGCCCGCATCTCCAGCACACCGGCCAGCTGCCCGCCGACGCCTTCAAGCTGATGAAGGTGGCTGGCGCCTACTGGCGCGGCGATTCCAGCCGCCCCATGCTCCAGCGCATCTACGGCGTCGCCTTCCAGAACCGCGACCAGCTCAAGGCGTACCTGACCTTCCTCGAGGAGGCGGAGAAGCGCGACCACCGCCGCCTCGGCCGCGAGATGGACCTGTTCCACATGCAGGAGGAGGCCCGCGGCCAGGTGTTCTGGCACCCCAACGGCTGGACCGTCTACACCACGCTGCAGGACTACATGCGCCGCCAGCAGAAGCGCGGCGGCTACGTCGAGGTGAACACCCCCCAGGTCGTCGACCGCAAGCTGTGGGAGGCCTCGGGCCACTGGGAGAAATACCAGGACAACATGTTCCTCGTGGAAGTCGACGAGGAACACGCCCGCGAAAAGGCGATCAACGCGCTCAAGCCGATGAATTGCCCCTGCCACGTGCAGATCTTCAACGTGGGCCTGAAATCCTACCGCGACCTGCCGCTGCGGATGGCCGAGTTCGGCTCCTGCAACCGCTACGAGCCCTCGGGCGCGCTGCACGGTATCATGCGGGTGCGCGGCTTCACCCAGGACGACGCCCACATCTTCTGCACCGAGGCGCAGATCGAGGCCGAGACCGCGCGCTTCATCGACTTCCTGTCCAACATCTACCGCGACCTCGGCTTCCCCGAGTTCGAGGTGCTGTTCTCGACCCGCCCCGACGTGCGCGCCGGCAGTGACGAGGTGTGGGACAAGGCCGAGGCGGCACTCCTGTCGGCCACCCGCGCGGCGGGGATCGAGCCCAAGGTGAACCCCGGCGAAGGCGCCTTCTACGGGCCCAAGCTCGAGTTCACCCTGACCGACGCCATCGGCCGGAAATGGCAGTGCGGCACCCACCAGGTGGATTTCGTCCTGCCCGAGCGGCTGGACGCCTCCTACATCGGCCCCGACGGCGAGAAGCACCGCCCGGTTATGCTGCACCGCGCCTGCCTCGGCTCCTTCGAGCGCTTCATCGGCATCCTGATTGAGGAACACGCGGGCAAGCTGCCGTTCTGGCTCGCCCCCCGGCAGGTCGTCGTCGCCTCCATCGTGTCCGAGGCCGACGGCTTCGTGCAGGAGGCGGTGGCCGCGCTTCAGGCCGCCGGCGTGCGCGCCGAGGCCGACATCCGCAACGAAAAGATCAACTACAAGATCCGCGAACACTCCGTGGGCAAGGTGCCCGTCATCCTCGCCGTCGGCCGCAAGGAGGTCGAGGACGGCACGGTCACCCTGCGCCGCCTCGGCGAGACCCAGACCCGCGTCGCGCCGCTGGCCGAGGTGGTGGCGGAGCTTGCAGCCGACGCGGTGCCGCCCGACCTGCGCTGAGCGACAAACCACGGGAAAGGGCAACGCGCGCACGGCCGTTGCCCTTTTTCGCGCCCTGATTTATACGGTGTATAATTCCAGCGATAGGGGCGCCCCATGACCGAAGGCCATGTCTTCATCGCCACCAGCCTCGACGGCTTCATCGCCCGGCCCGACCACGCGCTCGACTGGCTGACCGGGCGGGATTTCGGCGGCGAGGATCACGGCTACGACGCCTTTCTCGCGGACATGGACGGGGTCGTCATGGGCAGCGGCACCTTCCGCGCCGTGGCGGGCTTCGACCCCTGGCCCTACGCCCTGCCTGTCGTCGTCCTCAGCCGGTCGATGGCTGAGGCCGACCTGCCCCCGGCGCTGCGCCCCCATGTCCGCGTCCTGGCCGACCCGCCCGCGGCGCTGATGGCCCGCCTCGGGGCAGAAGGCTGGCGGCGCGCCTATGTCGACGGCGGGGCGCTGATCCGGTCCTTCCTCGGCGCGGGGCTGATCCGGCGGATGACCATCTCCACCCTGCCGGTGCTGATCGGGGCGGGGCGGCCCCTGTTCGGCGGAACCGGCCCCGACATCGCGCTCCGGCACGAGGCGACGCGCAGCTTCCCCTCGGGGCTGGTGCAAAGCACCTGGACGGTGCCCGCGCCATGACCGACCGCAGGCCCGGGCGCCCGGCGCGGGCGGCGGCCACGGGGCGGGCCGCGATCCTCGACGCAGGCCTCCGCCGGGTCGAGGCGGGCGAGGCGATCAGCTTCCGCGCGCTCGGGGCCGAGCTGGGCGTGACCGCGATGGCCGTCCGGCACCACGTCGGCGACAGCGCGGCGCTCCTCCGCGCCATGACGGGGCGCGTCTTCGCCGGCATCGCCCCGTCCCCGGACGGCGATCCGCGCGGCCGGCTGCGGGCCACGCTCCTGTCCTACGTCGCCCGCGCGGCGCGCCACCCCCGGCTGATGCAGCTGACGCTGGCCGACCCGGCGCTGGTCGGGCCCGACCTGTCGCGGCTGGGCGAGGCGCTCGCGCAGGACTGCGCCGCCCTGACGGGCGACCCCGCGGCCGGCGGCCACCTGCGCGACATCCTCGTCGATCAGGCCCACGGCACGATCCTCGCGCTCTGCCACGCCGGGCAGGATGCGGCCGCGCTCCAGGCCCGCTACGCCGCGACGCTCGACTGGCTGCTCGACACCGCCGCCCCCGCGCCTCGCGGCGGCCCATGACAGACCGGCACCCGTGCCGCTTCGCACACACCCTTGCCGGGGCCCGGCCGCCCCATCTTTGCTTTCCAAATACTCCCGCCGGAGGCAGGCTGGCCGCAGGGCGCAGCGGCGGACAGGGGGGCCACCCATGCAGGCATGGACGTTCACGACCGGCTTCGGCTTCGGGAACCTGGCGCTGCAGGACCGCCCCACCCCCCGCCCCGGCCCCGGCGAGCTGCTGCTGGAGATGCGCGCCGCCTCGCTCAACTACCGCGACCTCGTCGTCCTGCGCGGCCAGCACGGCCGCGCCGTGCAGCCGCCGCTGATCCCGCTGTCGGACGGGGTGGGCGTCGTGACCGACACCGGCCCGGGCGTCACCGGCATCGCCCCCGGCGACCGCGTTTGCCCCGCCTTCTTCCAGAACTGGGACGGCGGCGACCCGCCCGCCGACCTCGACTCCGGCCGCCTCGGCGGGCCGCTGGACGGGGTGCTCGCCACCCACCGCGTTTTCCCGGCGGCCGGCGTCGTCCCCGTGCCCGACCACCTGACCGACGCCGAGGCCGCCACGCTGCCCTGCGCCGGCCTGACCGCCTGGAGCGCGCTGATGGCGGCCCCGCCCGTCCGCCCCGGCGAGACGGTGCTGATCCTCGGCACCGGCGGCGTGGCGCTGATGGCGGTGCTGCTGGCAAAGGCCGCCGGCGCGGCGGTCATCGTCACCACCTCCTCCCCCGACAAGGCCGCGCGCATCGCGGCGCTCGGCGCCGACTACGTCGTCGACCGCGGCGCGACCCCCGACTGGGCGGCCGAGGTGCGCGCGGCGACAGGCGGCGTCGACCGGGTGCTGGAGCTGGGCGGCGCGGCCACGCTGCCCGACGCGATCCGCTGCACCCGGACGGGCGGGCAGGTCATCCTGATCGGCAACGTCACCGGCAACAGGGCCGAGCTGTTCCTGCCCGCGATCCTGACGCGCCAACTGACGCTCAGGTCGGTCACGGTCGGCTCGAAACAGGGCTTCGCGGCCATGGCCCGCGCCATCGCGCAGCACGGGCTGCGCCCCGTGGTCGGGCGGGTCTACCCCTTCACCGAGGCGCCGGAGGCATTCCGGGCGATGGAGGCGCAGGCCGTCTTCGGCAACATCTGCATCGGGATCGGGACCGGGCGCACGGCGTAGCGCCGGGCGCGGTTTCCCCGGGGAAACCGCCCGGGAAACCCCGGGGTTTCCCGGGCGGAAAACGCGCGTTTTCCGCCGCCCTCAGAAATGCGCCTTTTCCTCGTCGGGCTTGCCCGCCGCCAGCGCCAGCAGGCCGCCGAGCCCCAGGCAGGCGATCGGGAAGATGGTGAACACGCCAAAGCCCAGCCCGTGCCAGATGCCGCCCGCCGCCAGCAGCATCAGCACCCCGCCCCACAGCGCGCGCGCCCGCGCCATGGCGCCGCCCGCGATCCCGACCAGAGGCGCGATCACTGACACCGCCTGCTTCATCTGCGGGTCCTCGACCTGCCGCGCGAGGTCGGGCACCTCGCCGAACCAGTCGATGAACACGACGTAGCCGTAGACGAAGAAGCCCACCACCATGGCGAGCACGCCCCCGATCAGCCCCAGCACCAGCGCCGCGTTGCGCATGTCTCTGCCTCCTGTCCTGCCGTCCCGTTCACATAGTCGGGGACGGGCGCCCGTGAAAGGCCCGGGTGCGGCTGCGGCCGCGGTGAAACATTCCCCCGGCCTCCCCCTTGCCGCCCGACACATCGCGCCGGTGGCAAGGTCAGCGCCCCTGCCGCATCCGCGACGCAACCCGTTGATTTCCCGTGGCGCCCCGCTCCGGCCCGCCTCACGGGGCCCTCGCGGCGCGTCACGCCCGCGTGTCCCACGGGGCCGTGATTGGCTGTTGATGGCAGCCCCGGCGCAGGGTGATGCCATCCGGTGCAGCCGCCCGGATCACACAACCAGAACCCTGCACGCATCGCAGAACGGGAGCCAAAGACCCATGACCACCGCCACGAAATCCCTCGCCCTCCTCGGCGCCGTGACCGCCGCCCTGACCGCCCACGGCGTGACCGGCGCCCAGGCGCAGGAGCAGGAAAAATGCTTCGGCGCCAGCCTCGCCGGCGAGAACGACTGCGCCGCCGGCCCCGGCACCACCTGCGCCGGCACCTCGACCGTCGACTACCAGGGCAACGCCTGGACGCTGGTGCCCGCCGGCACCTGCAACGACATCGAGCTGCCCGACGGCCGCATGGCCGCGACCGACACCCAGCTGACCGAGTGGGGCTACGCCGGCATCAACCGCGACCTGCCCGAGGGCGTCGCGGCGGACGTGGTGGCGACCTACATGGCGCCCGACGCGCTGGCCTCGATGCTCGACATGTGAGCCCGACCGCGCCGCCCCGCCCCCGGGGCGGCGCACCCCCCTTCCGCACACCGGACCCGCGCCCCATGCTCGACACCGCCGCCCCCCGCCGCCTGCCGCTGGCCGCCGGCCTCGGCTACAAGCCGCAGCATTTCGCGGGCCTCATGGCCGACCCCGGCCCGGTCCGCTGGCTGGAAATCCACGCCGAGAACTACCTGGGCGCCGGCGGCCGCCCGCTGGCGCAACTGCGCGCGCTGGCCGAGCGCTTCCCCATCTCCGTCCACGGCGTCGGCCTGTCGATCGGCGGCGAACGCCCGCTCGACGCCGACCACCTCGCTCGCCTCCGCCACCTCTGCGACTGGCTGCAACCGGCCAGCTTCTCCGAGCACCTCGCCTGGTCGACCCATGACACGGGCTTCCTGAACGACCTGCTGCCCCTGCCCTACACCGACGCCACGCTCGCCCGCGTCTGCACCCACATCGACCGCGTGCAGGAGGTGCTGGGCCGCCGGATGCTCCTGGAAAACCCCGCCACCTACCTCGCCTTCGCCGAGAGCGACCGGACCGAGGTCGAGTTCCTGTCCGAGATCGCCCGCCGCACCGGCTGCGGGCTGCTGCTCGACGTGAACAACGTGTTCGTCTCGGCCACCAACCAGGGCTGGGACGCCCGCGCCTACATCGACGCCTTCCCGCTGGACGCGGTGGGCGAGATCCACCTCGGCGGCCATGACGAGGACCGCGACGAGCACGGCCGCCCGCTCCTGATCGACAGCCACGGCCGCCCCGTGGTCGGCGCCGTCTGGGCGCTCTACGCCCACACGCTCGCCCGCGGCGGCCCGCGCCCCACGCTGATCGAATGGGACACCGACGTGCCGCCCCTGCCCACGCTGATGGCCGAGGCCGCCCGCGCCGGCGCGCTCCTCTCGCCGGTGGAGGCCGCGCGATGACCGGCCAGACCGCCTTTGCCGCCGCGCTGCTCGACCCATCGGCCCCGGTGCCCGAGGGGCTCCGCGACCCGTTCGGCGGCCCCGCGGGCAAGCGCTTCGACGTCTACCGCAACAACGTCGCGGTCTCGCTGACCGAGGCGCTGGAAACCGGCTTTCCCACCGTCCGCAGGCTGGTGGGCGACGCCTACTTCAAGGCGCTCGCCGGCGTGTTCCTGCGCGCCCACCCGCCCTCCGATCCCCGCCTCGCCAGCTGGGGCACCACCTTTCCGGGGTTCGTCGCGGGGTTCCCGCCGCTCGCGCGCCTGCCCTACCTCGCCGACATCGCCCGGCTCGACCTCGGGCTTCGGCAATCCTACCACGCCGCCGACGCCGCGCCCTTCGACACCGCGGGGCTTGCGCCTGCCGCCGTGCTGGCGCTGAAGCCGCGCCTCGCGCCCGCCACGCTGGTCCTGTCCTCGCGCCACCCGGTGCACGGCATCTGGCGCTTCAGCCACGCCCCGGACGCGCCCAAACCCGCGCCGGGCCCCGAGGACGTGCTGATCGCGCGGGCGGGCTACGACCCGGCCCCGCATCTCCTGCCGCCCGGCGGGCTGACCTTCGCCCGCGCGCTCAAGGGCCGGCTGACGCTGTCCGAGGCGCTGACCCGCGCGCTGGCGGATCACCCCGGGGCCGATGCCGCGGCCCTCCTGACCCTGTTCCTGACCTCGGGCGCGCTCACGCCCGACCCCGCCTGAAAGGACCGGCCATGCAGGCCCTGACCCAGCTCCATGCCCGCGTCTTCGGCGCGCTCGAGGCCCGGCTTGCGCCCGCGCTCCTGCCCACGCTGGCGCGGCTGACCTTCGCCGCCGTCCTTCTGCCCTACTACTGGCGCTCGGGCCTGACCAAGATCGGCGACGGCCCCTTCAGCCCCGACCCCGGCGCCTACATCCAGATCCTGCCCCGCGCCTTCGAGGCGGCGGGCTACAACCCCTCGGCGCTGGGGCCGCTCGCCACGGCCATCGTCGTCGCCGGCACCTGGGCCGAGCTGATCCTGCCCGTCCTGCTCGCCTTGGGCCTCCTGACCCGGCTGTCGGCGCTCGGCATGATCGGCTTCGTGCTGGTGCAGACCTGGGTCGACGTGCTGGGCCACGGGGTCGCCCTCGGCCTGCCCTTCGACCGGCACGCCGACGGGCTGGTCGACACCCGCCTCCTGTGGCTCCTGCCGCTGATCCTCCTGGTGCTCAAGGGCGCGGGCCCGCTGTCGCTCGACGCGCTCCTCGCCCGCCGTCAGGGCAACAGCGCCGCCTTCACCCCCGCGTCCCAGCCGAGGTAGAGCCGCCCGCCCGCCTCGATCACCGGCCGCTTCATCAGCGCCGGGTGCGCCGCCAGCAGCGCCGCGGGATCGCCCGCACGCTCGGCCTCGGACAGCCCGCGCCAGGTGGTCGACCGCCGGTTCACCAGCGCGTCGCCGAACGCCGCCAGGAACCGCGCGCGGTCGGCCTCCGACAACGGCAGCGCCCGGACATCCACCAGCTCCGCCCCCGGCAGCGCCGCCACCGCGGCCCGGCACGTGTCGCAATTCTTCAACCCGTAGACCTTCATCCTGCCCCCTCTTTCAGCATCCTGCCCGGCCCGCATACACGCGCCGCGCGAAAACCGGCCAGCCCGCGCCGGCGCCGCACGCCGCCCTTGTTTTTTGGACGGGCCGCGCCATCATTTTCTGTGTGACGTCAGGTTTCAACCCGTGAACCGCCCTCTCAAGAAGGCCGAACACCGGTCACTCGGGCCCCCTGCTGCACCACGCCGCCGCGGCGTTCGCGGGCGGGACTGGAGTTGAGAAGGATACTGAGACCGATGCCCACCGGCACCGTGAAATGGTTCAACACCACCAAAGGTTATGGCTTCATCGCGCCCGATGGCGGCGGGAAGGACGTGTTCGTGCACATCTCGGCCGTGGAGCGCGCCGGGATGACCGGCCTCCCCGACAACATGAAGGTCAGCTACGAACTGCGCGAGGGCCGCGACGGGCGCGCCTCGGCGGTGGACCTGAAAAAGGCCGACTGACCGGCCCCTGCCCGCCCCGACCCGGCAGCGCCGGCGCCCCCGCGGCGGCGCGATGATCCCGCGCCGCGTCAGCCCACCAGCATCCGCGCCACGACGACCCCGCCCCAGGCCGCCAGCGCCGTGACCGCCGTGCCCCAGGCCAGGTCCAGCGCGACCATCTGCGGATGCCAGTCGCGCATCACCGCCCAGGACGTGAACTCGTAGGTCCCGTAGGCCACGAAGCCCAGCACCGCCCCGTTCAGCGCCGCCTGCGCCGGCACCCCGTCGCGCAGGGCGGGCCAGCCGGCGAAATACAGCACCCCCGCCATGTAGGTGAAATAGAACAGCACCGCCGGCAGCAGCCGGAACCCGCCGGGGTAGAGCCCGTCGCCGAGGTGGCGGGCAAAGGCGGGCTGGATCACCGCCCGCAGCATGACGGCATCGGCCACGAGGAAGATCACGCTGGTGGCGAGGAACAGGACGGCAAGGGACATGGGGGCTCCGGTCGAGACGGTCGCCGGGCAGGTAGGGCGCCGGGGGGCGGAGTCGAGGCTGCGGGGCTGCGCCGACCCGCGGGGGCTGGGTGTAGGGTGGGCATTCTGCCCACGATGGTGGGGGGAGGGGTAAGCCTATCCTACGCTTGCTACGAACCAATTCCGATCCACCAACCGAGCAACGCCGCAGCGACACCACAACCAATGGAAAAGAACGCATTGAGGAAGACCTTTACAACAATGACACCGACTGACTTGTTGCGCGCATCGACAAGGTCTTGATCCGCCGATGACAGCAAGAGTGAGCTTTGAGGTGAGAGCCCCTTCAACCATCTTTCAGCGATATCACCTAAGGGGAAAGTAGCTACGCGAACTACGGCCAGCACAGCAATTGAAGCTACAATTGCTGAAAATTGAGCCTCCTGACCATCTACCGATCCGGAAAACAGGACTAGAAGCACAATCGCAGCAGAGAATATCGAAAGGACTCTAATCAGAATATCTACAAACCCTGAAACCTTCGAACAGAAACGGGAAAATCCTGATCTGACCTTGGCAATGCTACGATACCAGTCCTCAAAGTGAGCCTCCAAGGCCCTGGCAACCGCAATATCAACATATTGCACTTCAAAGTGCGCTGTGACTTGAGTGAAGCGAAGTAGCATGTCTATCTCTGAATTGCTGGCGCTACGATCCCGTGCATCTTGCAACGTAGCGAGTGTGCTCCTCAGACGGATAGATATCTTGTACGGCTTAGCCTCTTTAGACTGAGGCAAGTGTATAAGAAAATCATAATCAATTTGAACCTCTTCAACACATAAACTGCGATTGAAGGCCTGAGCAGAGAAGCGCCCAAACCCACTGAATCTTTCTGATCTTCCGCCCACATAGCGAACCAAGAAAGAGTCAACCAAGTCTAAGCAATAATATTGCTCCAACGCCTGCTGGATTAATGTATGGAGGTTCTTGAAGTCTTCTGCCTTTACCACATGCGGATCAAAAAAGAACCGTTGCAGATGCTCTGTTTTTCCCGTCAGGGAGTGATAGACATCCTGCAGAAGTTGAATGCTTACATCTTTTCCCGAGACAGAAACTACGTCCGAGCCATTTCCACCCTTCGACAATTCACTCATCACCCGAACACCTCCTCGAACTCCCGCCACTCGCCCTTGCTCATCCCGCTGGTCTCCTGCGTGACGATCTCGCCCGCCAGCCGGCGGCGGAGCACCTCCACCCCCTTGGCCGACAGCGACACGCCCCCCATGCGGTAATCCTCGAAGGCCGAATACGCCGCCGGCACCCAGTCGGCCACCAGCCGGCACATCAGTTCGGCATAGACCCGGATCTCGTACTGGGCGTGGGCATCGGCGCGCAGCCGGAGGAAGTGGAACAGGTTGTGCAGGTCGGTCTTCCAGTACCACTGGGTGTAGATGTTGGCGGGCAGGTTCATCCGCGCCAGTTCGCGCGCCAGCCCCTGCTGGCCGTCCTGGCTCAGCATCGCCTCGTAATGGTCGTAGGACCGGGCGGCGTCGGCCTTGAGGATCTCCAGCACCCGGGCCGCCTCGGGGCCCGACAGGGTCTCGCCCCGGCCCTGGTTGTTGACGGTGGACTGCGCGGCCAGGTTCTCGGGCGCGGGGATGTAGAACTCCCGGTCGAGGATCGAGTAGCGCGCGGAATACTCGTTCACGTTGGCGGTGCGGTGCCGGATCCACTGCCGCGCCACGAAGACCGGCAGCTTGACGTGGAACTTGACCTCGCACATCTCGAACGGCGTCGAGTGCCAGTGCCGCATCAGGTAGCGGATCAGGCCCGCATCGTCGCGCGCCTTCCTGGTGCCGGCGCCGTAGCTGACGCGGGCGGCCTGCACGATGGCGGCGTCGTCGCCCATGTAGTCGATGACCCGGACAAAGCCGTGATCCAGCACCGGGTGGGCGGTGTAGAGATGTGCCTCCATCCCCTCGCTGACGGCGCGCAGCGTGGGCCGGGGCGTGGCGCGGGCGGCGTCGATCTCGGCCTGGGCGTCGGGGGTGAGCGGCATCGAGCGGCTCCTTCTGTCGTCGGACGGGATGGGTGCCCCAACATCTTGCATCACGCGCCTTGCGGACCGCAAGATAAAGGGGGCGCACCGCGGGTCATTTACCCACAGGAAATTTACGGACGAATGGGCTGTGCCCTGCGCCCCGCCGCGCTAGGATCGCGGCAGACAGGAAAGACAGGAGGACGGCCCATGGGCATCCGGTATCTGCACACCATGGTCAGGGTAAAGGACCTCGCGGCCTCTATGGCCTTCTACGAGCTGCTGGGCCTGCGCGAGACGCGGCGCTACGAGAATGATCAGGGCCGCTTCACGCTGGTCTTCATGGCGCCCCCTGGCCAGGAGGACTGCCCGGTGGAACTGACCTACAACTGGGACGGCGACGAGGGGCTGCCGTCGGACAGCCGGCATTTCGGCCACCTCGCCTACCGCGTCGACAACATCTACGAGACCTGCCGGCACCTGATGGAGAACGGCGTCACGATCAACCGGCCGCCCCGCGACGGGCGCATGGCCTTCGTGCGGTCGCCCGACAACATCTCGGTGGAACTGCTGCAGGCCGGCGAGGCGCTGGCCCCGGCCGAGCCCTGGGCCTCGATGGGGAACACCGGGCATTGGTAAGGGGGGCGGCGCTGATCCTGGGTCTTGCCGCCGCACCGGCCGCGGCCCAGGATCAGTGCCGCCTCGCGCTCCAGCTGGGTTTCGACGTCTCGGCCTCGGTCGACGAGGCCGAGTATCTCCAGCAGACCGCCGGGATCGCGTCGGCCCTGATCGCGCCCGAGATCGTCGAGGCGTTCCTGAACGGACCCGGCCCGGTCGCGCTGTCGATCTTCGAATGGTCGGGGCGGTTCCAGCAGGACGTGATCATCGACTGGACGCTGATCACCTCCGAGGCCGACCTGACCCGCATCGCCGAACGCGTGGCGCGCGAGACGCGGGGGCCGCAGGACTTCCCCACCGCCATCGGCTACGCGCTCGGCTTCGCCGCGACCCGCTTCCAGGAGGCGCCGCCCTGCCTGTTCCAGACGCTCGACCTGTCGGGCGACGGGCAGAACAACGACGGCTTCCCGCCGGCCTCGGCCTATGAACATTTCCCCTTCGACGAGATCACGGTGAACGGGCTGGCGATCGGCGGCGCGTCGAACGACATCGCCGAGTATTTCGAGCGCGAGGTGATCCGCGGCCCCGGCGCCTTCGTCGAATTCGCCCGGGGCCACGACGAATTCGCCGCGGCGCTGCGGCGCAAGCTGGAGCGCGAGCTCAGGGTGATGATCCTCGGCGGGCTGGCCCTGCCCACCGGGCAGCTGCCGTTGCCGATGTGACGGGCGGCGCTGGTGCGCCAGACGGCGCACCCTGCACCGCCGCGTCTGTGCATCCGTAGGGTGCGCCGTCTGGCGCACCACGCGACCGGCTAAACTGGCAACGCCGCCAGCCCCACGCGCCGCCCCTCGGACAACAGCACGTTGTAGGTCCGGCAGGCCGCCGGGCTCGCCGCGATCTCCACGCCGATCCCCGCCGCCTCCAGCGCCCGGCGCAGGTCGCCCGGGATCTGCGCGATCTCGGCCCCGGTGCCGATGAACAGCACGTCGATCTCCCCCGCCCGCTCCAGCAGCCGCGCCCGGTCGTCGTAGCCGCCCCAGCCCGAGACGCCCGAGGGCAGGATCACCACCGCGCCCGCCACGACCTCGCCGCCCACGCGGAAGAAGCCCGGGCCGTAGCCGTCGACCGGCCGGCTGTCGTCGAAGCTCACCTCGTTCATGCGCATCTGTCGTCTCCCTCAATCCCAGACCGGGAGCCCGGCCAGCGCCGAGGCCCCGATGATCGCGTAGGCGACCCGGCGATACAAAGCCTCGCGCGCGGGGTCAAACATCGCCTGCCCGATCCAGTTGCCCACCGCGTAGGGCCCCATCAGGATCAGCCCCAGCCACAGCGCCTCGGGCCGCAGCAGCCCCTGCGCCCAGAGCTGCGGCAGCAACAGCGCCGAGGCCAGTGTCAGGAACACCAGCGTGTTCGCCCGCGTCACCGCCGCCGGCGCGCCCGCCCCGAGGTTGAACAGGATCACGACCGGCCCGGTCAGCCCCGTCGCCCCGCCGATCACCCCCGTCGCCCCGCCGACACCCAACAGCGCGCCCGTGCCCGGCGCCGCCCGCATCCGCCAGCCCGCCACCAGCGCCGCCAGCGTCGCCAGCACCAGCCCCGACACCGCCCAGCGGATCGCCGTCTCGTCCGCCGCCCGCAGCACCCAGACCCCCAGCGGAAACCCCGCCGTCGCCCCCGCGAGCATCAGGCCGAGCGTGCGCTTGCCCGTCATCGGCCAGGCGCGCGGCACCACCGTCACCAGCGAGGACACCGCCGTCAGGGAAAACGCCGCTACCGCCAGCTCGGGCGGCACCAGCGCCACCGCCACCGGCAGGAACACCAGCGCCGCGCCGAAGCCCGCGAAACCGTAGACCGTGCCCGAGACGAGGATCGCCCCGATCAGCGCCCAGAGCCCCGGCAGCGCGAACGCCGCCGCGAGGGCGTCAGGCATCGATGTTGGAGAACTGCGTGCCGGCCTTGGCGTCGGGCTTGGACCAGTCGCGCTTGACCCCGATGAACAGCACCACGTTCTTGGCGACGTAGACCGAGGAATAGGTGCCGACGATCACGCCCCAGAAGATCGCGAAAACGAAGCCCCGGATCACGTCGCCGCCCAGCACCAGCAGCGCCAGCAGCGCCAGCAGCGTGGTGCCCGAGGTCATCACCGTGCGGCTCAGCGTCTCGTTCACCGACAGGTTCATCACGTCGCGCAGCTCGCGCGTCTTGTACTTGATCAGGTTCTCGCGCAGCCGGTCGAAGATCACCACGGTGTCGTTGATCGAATAGCCGATGATCGTCAGCAGCGCCGCGATGGTGGCCAGGTCGAACCGGATCTGCAGCAGGCTGAAGATGCCGATGGTCAGGATCACGTCATGCACCAGCGCCACCACGGCCCCGACCGAGAACTGCCATTCGAAGCGCAGCCAGATGTAGACCAGGATCGCGCCCAGCGAGGCCAGCACCGCGATGATCGCCGTCTGGATCAGCTCGCCCGACACCTTGGGGCCCACGGATTCGACCGAGGGGAAGGTGATGTCCGGCACCACGGCGACCAGTGCCGCCTCGACCGCGGCGATGGTCTCGGGCGTGACCGCCTCGGCCCCGTCCTGCGCCTGGATGCGGATCATGGCGACGTTCTGGTCGGGCCCGAAGGTCGGGTCGAACACCTCGGTGATCGACACGTCGCCCAAGGCCAGCGGCGCCAGCGCGTCGCGGTAGACGCCCACGTCGACAGCCTCGGCCGATTCCGTGCGGATCGTCGTGCCGCCGAGGAAGTCGATGCCGAAGTTCAGGCCCATGCTCAGCCAGACGCCCAACGACAGCACCATGGCGACGACCGAGGCGCCGAAGGTCAGCCGGGCATACTTGAAGAAGTCGATGCTGGTCTGGTCGGGGACAAGCCGCAGGCGCATGGGATCAGACCTCGATTGTCTTGGGGCGACGCCGGTCGAACCAGGTCACGATCAGAAGGCGGGTCACGTAGATCGCGGTGAAGACCGAGGTGATGATCCCGATCCCCAGCGTGACCGAGAAGCCCCGCACCGGGCCCGAGCCCAGCGTGAACAGGATCACCGCGATGATGAAAGTGGTCAGGTTGGCGTCGACGATGGCGCTCAGCGCGCGGCTGTAGCCCAGCTCGATGGCGCGGGCGGGGCCCTTGGCGGTCTTCAGCTCCTCGCGGATGCGCTCGAACACCAGCACGTTGGCGTCGACCGCCATGCCGATGGTCAGCACGATGCCCGCGATGCCCGGCAGCGTCAGGGTGGCCCCGATCACCGACAGGATGCCGAAGATCAGCCCCACGTTCAGCACCAGCGCGATGCAGGCGAAGACCCCGAACAGGCCGTAGCTCAGCACCATGAACACCAGCACCGCGGCAAAGGCGACCAGCGCCGCCATCTCGCCCGCCTCGATCGAGTCGGCCCCCAGCTCGGGGCCGATGGTCCGCTCCTCCAGGAACACCATCTCGGCCGGCAGCGCGCCCGCGCGCAACAGCACGGCCAGCTCGGTCGAGGTCTCGACGGTGAAGTTGCCGGTGATCTGCCCCGACCCGCCGGTGATCGCCTGCCGGATCACCGGGGCCGAGATCACCTCGTTGTCCAGCACGATGGCAAAGGGTGCGCCCACGTTGGCGGCCGTGTAGTCGCCGAAATCGCGCGCGCCGGCGGGGTTGAACCGGAAGGTGACCGAGGGCTGCCCGGTCTGCTGGTCGAAGGCCGGCTGGCTGTCGACCAGGTCGTCGCCGGTGACCACCGGGGTCTGCTCCAGGATGTAGAACACCCCGTCCTCGTCCATCGACGGCAGCAGCAGCTGGCGCGCCTCGACATCGGCCTCGGGGTCCTGCGTGCGGCCCACCACCGGGTGGAAGGTCAGCCGCGCGGTGGTGCCGATCAGGTCCTTCAGCTCCTGCGCGCTGCCGATGCCGGGCACCTGGATCAGGATGCGGTCCTGCCCCTGGCGCTGGATCGTCGGCTCGCGGGTGCCGGCCTCGTCGACGCGGCGGCGCACGATCTCGACCGACTGCTGCATGGTGCGGTCGTCGGTGGCCTGGCGCTCGGCCTCGGACAGGGTGACGACGATCAGGTCGCCGGTGCCGCTGACCTCCAGGGTGGGCGATCCCACGCCGGTCAGGCTGACCACCGGCTGGGCCAGCGTGCGCACCGCGGCCACGCCGGCGGCCAGGCCCTCGGGCTGGCTGATGCGCACATGCAGCTCGCCCGCCGGCGCGTCCTGCCGGCGGATCGTGCCGACCTGGTCGCGCACGTCGCGCAGCGCGTCGCGCACCTCCGGCCACAGCCCGTCCATCCGCGCCTCGTAGACGTCGGCGACCTGCACCTCGGCCAGCAGATGCGCGCCGCCCCGCAGGTCGAGCCCGAGGTTCACCAGCGTCGACGGCAGCCAGTCGGGCCACAGCGCCCGGTCTGCGGCCAGCGCGTCGGTGGTGGCGCCCGTCTCCTCGATCGCGGCGACGGCGTCGTTGTGCCGCTCGACCCGGTCGTAGAACAGGTTGGGCATGGCGAAGGAAACCCCCGCCAGCACCACCAGGACGATCATCAGCCGGTTCCAGAGCGGGATCTGCAGCATGTCTCGGGCCCTTTCGGCCGGTCCGTGTCGGTCAGGTCAGGCGGCGCGGCGCCGGCTCAGTCCTTGGCCGGCTCGGTCTTGGAGCGCACCTGCGCGATGGTCGGGCGCACGACGCGGACGCGGACGCCCTCGGCCAGCTCGACCTCCAGCTCGGCGTCGTCCTTCACCTTGGTGACCTTGCCGATCAGCCCGCCCTGGGTGACCACCTCGTCGCCCCGGCGCAGCGCCGCGACCATGGCCTGGTGCTCCTTCACCCGCTTCTGCTGCGGGCGGATGAGCAGGAAGTACATGATCACGAAGATCAGGATCAGGGGGACGAACTGGGCGAAGGCTTCCATGTGCGGCGCGGTCCTCTGGTACGGCGGTCGGGGGCGACGGAGCCCCCCCGGGAAAAAGTCGGCGCACCCTACTGGCGGCCATGGGCGAAGGCAAGGCGCGGTCAGGGGCAGATGGGCGCAGGGGCGGACGGGGGCAAGGGGGGTGTGGCCGGAGGGGCCGGGCGCACCCCGCCGGGGCCGGATCGCGGGGGCTGCGCGGGCCGCGAAAGACCCGCCGCCTCGCCTCCGGCACCCCGAATATCCGCACAGACTCACCCAAACACCCCGCTTCCCGTGCGCGCACAACGTATGCACAGCCTGTGTACGCCCCGTGCACGGGGTGTGACGCCCCGCAACCGGGGCCTTCCCCATCCCTGCCCCCTCTGGCATACCCCGCCCGAGACCCAAGACCCGAGGCCCCCCGATGCACGACATCCGCGCGATCCGCGAGACCCCCGCCGCCTTCGACGCCGCGCTGGCCCGCCGGGGCCTCGCGCCGCAGTCGCCCGCCATCCTGTCGCTCGACGAGGCCCGCCGCGCCTGCATCCTCGCCGCCGAGACCGCGCAGGCCGACCGCAACGCCGCCTCCAGGGAAGTGGGCGCCGCCAAGGCCCGCGGCGACGACGCCGAGTTCGAGCGCCTCCGCGCCCTTGTCGCTGAAAAGAAAGACGAAATCGCCCGGCTCGAGGAGGAGGCCAAGGCCAGGGACGCCGAGCTGCGCGACCTGCTCGCCGGCATCCCCAACCTGCCCTACGCCGACGTCCCCGACGGCGAGGACGAGGCCGGCAACGTCGAGATCAACCGCTGGGGCACGCCCCGCACCTTCGATTTCACGCCGAAGGAGCATTACGAGATCGCGGGCGTGGCCCGGCTCCTCGACTTCGAGACGGCGGCCAAGCTCTCGGGCGCGCGCTTCGTCGTGATGCAGGGCGCCGTCGCCCGCCTGCACCGGGCGCTGGCGCAATTCATGCTGGATGTTCATACACTTGAGAACGGCCTGACCGAAGTGAACGGCCCCGTTCTGGTGCGCCCCGAAACCATGTTCGGCACCGGCCAGCTGCCCAAATTCGGCGAGGACAGCTACGAGACCACCAACGGCTGGTGGCTCATCCCCACCTCCGAGGTCAGCCTGACCAACATCGTCGCGGGCGAGATCCTCGACGAGGCGCAGCTGCCCCTCCGCTTCACCGCCCACTCGCTGTGCTTCCGCTCCGAGGCCGGCAGCGCGGGCCGCGACACCGCCGGAATGCTGCGCCAGCACCAGTTCGAGAAGGTCGAGATGGTCTCGATTACCCACCCCGACGCCTCGGACGACGAGCAGAAGCGGATGCTCCGCTGCGCCGAGGGCATCCTCGAACGCCTTGGGATTCCTTACAGAACCGTCGTGCTCTGCACGGGTGACATGGGCTTCGGCGCGCGGCGGACCTACGACATCGAGGCCTGGCTGCCGGGCCAGGACACCTACCGCGAGATCAGCTCGGTCTCGACCTGCGGCGACTTCCAGGCGCGGCGGATGAACGCCCGCTTCCGCCCCGCCGGCGGCGGCAAGCCCGAGTTCCTGCACACCCTGAACGGCTCCGGCCTCGCCGTGGGCCGCTGCCTGATCGCGGTGCTGGAGAACGGCCAGCAGGGCGACGGCTCGGTGCTTCTCCCGGCCGCGCTGCACCCCTACATCGGGGGCATGACCCGCATCACGCCGGAGGGGCAGCTTGCCTGATCTCGACCTCGAACGCCCCGACGACCCCAGGGATACCGCCCGGCTCAAGGCCGTGCTGGTGCTGGTGGCGACGATCGCCTTCGTGCTCTCGCCGCTCCTGACCCAGCCCTTCACCGGGTTCCCGCCCGAGCTGCTGCCCGTGCCGGTCGAGCAACCCCCGATCCAGCCCGCGGGCTATGCCTTCTCGATCTGGGGCGTGATCTACCTGTGGCTGCTGGCCGCGGCGGGCTACGGTCTCGTGAAGCGCGACACCGCGCCCGACTGGGACGCGGGGCGCTGGGGCCTGTTCCTCAGCACCGCCCTCGGCGCGTCCTGGATCGGCGTGGCGCTGACGGCGCCGGTCACGGCGACCCTGTTCATCTGGATCATGCTCGGCGGCGCGCTCTGGGCGCTGATGCGCGCGCCGGCCCGCGACCGGGGGTGGAACGCCCTGCCGCTGGGCCTCTACGCCGGCTGGCTGACGGCGGCGTCCTGCGTCGCGCTCGGCACCGTCGCCATGGGCCACGGCCTCGGCGGCGAGACGGCGCTCAGCTGGGCGGGCCTCGCGCTGGCACTCGCCCTCGCCGTCCCCCTGACCCTGCGGCTGCGGGTGCCCACCTACCCCATCGCCGTGGCCTGGGCGCTGATCGGCGTCGTCGCGGCCAATGCCACGACTGCCCCCGCGCTGGCGGGTGCGGCGGCCGGTGGTGCGGCGGGCCTCATCTGCCTTGCGCTGAAACAATCGCGCGCCTGATCACATCTTTGCTTGAAAAATACTCCGGGGGAGGCGCGGCCCAGGGCCGCGACGGGGGCAGAGCCCCCATCCGCCGCCTGCCGCCCGCGCACGGCTTGCCCATGGGGGACCCAGCCGCTAGACCCTGACCCGACTCCTGCCGACGGACGACCCCATGCGCATCCTCATCACCAACGACGACGGCATCAACGCCCCCGGCCTCAAGGTGCTGGAGGCCATCGCCGCCGAGATCGCGGGGCCGGGCGGCGAGGTCTGGACCGTCGCCCCCGCCTTCGAGCAGTCGGGCGTCGGGCACTGCATCTCCTACGTCCACCCCACCATGATCGCCGAGCTCGGCCCCCGCCGCTTCGCCGCCGAGGGCTCGCCGGCCGACTGCGTGCTGGCGGGCCTCTACGACGTGATGAAGGGCCGCACGCCCGATCTCGTGCTGTCGGGCGTGAACCGGGGCAACAACGCGGCCGAGAACGTGCTCTACTCCGGCACCATCGGCGGCGCGATGGAGGCCGCCCTGCAGGGCCTGCCCGCCATCGCCCTGTCGCAGTACTACGGCCCCGGCAACGTCACCCTGGGCAACAGCTTCGAGGCCGCCGCCCGCCACGGCGCGGGCGTGATCCGCAAGCTGCTCGACAGCGGGCACTGGGACGAGACCGACTACCGCATCTTCTACAACGTGAATTTCCCGCCGCTGCCCGCCGCCGAGGTGCGCGGCACCCGCGTCGTGGCCCAGGGCTACCGCCGCGAGACGCGCTTTGGCGTGGAGCCGCATGTCGCGCCCAACGGGCGGCGGTTCCTCTGGATCAAGGGCGGGCGGCAGGACGTCCCGACGGCGCCCGGCACCGACGCCCATGCGAACCTGCAGGGCTACATCTCGGTCACGCCGATGCGGGTGGACCTGACGGCGCATGACCGGCTGGAGGCGTTGAGGGCCGCGCTGGAATGACGCCCGAGGACGCCACGCGCAAGATGCAGTTCCTGTTCCACCTCCGCCAGAAGGGCGTGACGGACCTGCGCGTGCTCAAGGCGATGGAGGTGATCGACCGGGGCGCCTTCGTGCGCGGGCATTTCGCCGACCGCGCCTATGACGACATGCCCCTGCCCATCGCGTCCGGGCAGACGATCAGCCAGCCCTCGGTGGTGGGCCTGATGACCCAGGCCCTGCAGGTGCAGCCGCGCGACACCGTGCTCGAGATCGGGACCGGCTCGGGCTACCAGGCGGCGATCCTCGGGCAGCTGGCGCGCCGGGTCTACACCATCGACCGCTACCGCACGCTGACCCGCGAGGCCGAGATCCTGTTCACCAAGATGGGCCTCGTGAACATCACGGTGCTCACCGGCGACGGAAGCTTCGGCCTGCCGGAACAGGGGCCCTTCGACCGCATCCTCGTCACCGCCGCCGCCGAGGACCCGCCCGGGCCGCTCCTGCAGCAGCTGAAGCCCGGCGGCGTCATGGTCGTGCCCGTGGGCCAGTCCGACGCGGTGCAGAGCCTGATCCGCGTGACCCGGCGCGAGGACGGCAGCGGCTTCGACTACGACGAGCTGATGCCGGTGCGCTTCGTGCCGCTGGTGGACGGGCTGCCGCGCGACTGACGCCACGGCCGCGCCCGGCGATTGTCCGCCTGCGGGGCTTTATCCGCGGCGCGGTTTCGATGTAGAAGCGGGACAGCCCGAGACCCCGGTCCACGGGGCTGTGACGTGTTGGTGGAACGGCCAGTCACCGGCCGACGATGTTGAGGAAGACCCGAGCGATGCCCCGCGCCTCCCTGATTGCCCTCGGATTGTGCCTGCCGCTGCTTGCCGGCTGCGTGTCGTCGGACATCGACTTCGACCTGCGCCCCGACCGCATCAGCACCCGCGGCGCGGGCGAGACGGCGCCGCGCCCCGAGCCCGACGCCAACGGCCTGATCACCTACGAAAGTTACCAGATGGTCGTGGCCCGCCGCGGCGACACCGTCAGCGACGTCGCCCGCCGCATCGGCATGGACCCCGAGGAACTGGCCCGCTTCAACGGGCGCACGTCCTCCGACCTGCTGCGGCCCGACGAGGTGCTGGCCCTGCCCCGCCGGGTCAGCCCCGGCGCCGGCGGCGGCACCGACATCGCCGCCATCGCCTCGGGCGCCATCGCGGCCGCCGAGGCGCGGCAGGGCGCCGGCGGGGCCGCGCCGGTCGCGCTGCAGCCCGGGCAGGAGCCGATCCGCCACCGCGTCGGCCGCGGCGAGACCGCCTATTCCATCGCCCGGCTCTACAGCGTGTCGGTGCGGTCGCTGGCGGAATGGAACGGCCTCGGCCCCGACCTCGCGGTGCGCGAGGGGCAATACCTCATCATCCCGATCGTGATCGAGGAGGCCGCGGCCCCCGCCGGCTCGGCCCCTGGCACGACCGTGGCGCCCCTGCCGCCCTCGGCGGCGTCGCCGCTGCCCGAGCCGATCTCGCAGGCGCCGCTGCCGGCGCCGGGCACACAGGCGGCACCCGCCCCGGCCCCCGCACCCGCGGCGCCCGCCGCCACGACGCGCTTCATCCAGCCCGTCGCGGGCAGCATCATCCGGCCCTACGGCAACGGCAACGAGGGCATCGACATCGGCGCGGCCACCGGCACCGCGGTGCGCGCGGCGGGCGACGGCGAGGTCGCGGCGATCACGCAGGACACCGACCAGATCCCGATCCTCGTGGTGCGCCACCCCGACGGGCTGCTGACGGTCTATGCCAACATCCGCAACATCCGCGTGGCCCGCGGCGACAGCGTCACCCAAGGGCAGACCATCGCCGAGGTCGGCGCGGGCGACCCGCCCTTCCTGCATTTCGAGGTCCGCCGCGGCTTCGAGGCGGTGAACCCCACCCGCTACCTGCCCTGATCCGCCCCCGCGCGCCGCAGCGCGCGGGTGAGGTCCGCCAGCGCGGCCGCCCCCTGCCGCGGCACCTGCCAATAGAGGGCCGTGTCGATCCGCACCGCCGGGTCGAGGTCGACGAGCCGACCCTCGGCCACCAGCGGCGCGACCAGCGGCTCGGGGTTCACCGCCCAGCCGAGGCCCGCCAGCGCCGCGTCGGTGATGCCATGGGTGGACCCGAGGTAGTGGGTGACGGGAAACACCCGTTCCCCCGTCGCCGCCTCGGCCCAGGCGCGCTGCAGCCTGTCCTTGCGGTTGAAGGTCAGCGCCGGCGCACGGGCCAGCGCCGGGGCGGTGACACCGTCGGGAAAGTGGCGCGCGACGAAGCCGGGGGACGCGAAGGCGAGGTAGCGGATCGCGCCGAGGGGCCGCACGTCGCAGCCCGGAACCGGGCGGTCCGACGCGGTGATCGCGGCGGCCACCTCGCCCGCGCGCAGCAGTTCGGCGGAATGGTCCTGGTCGTCGATGACGAGGTCGTAGAGCAGCCCCTCGACCGCGGCGAGGGCCGGGATGACCCAGGTGGCGAGGCTGTCGGCGGTGACGGCGATGCGCACCGGCGTGCCGGGATCGGGGCGGGCCAGCGCGAGGTCGCGCCTGAGATCGCGTTCCAGCAGGCCCACCGCCTCGGCATGGGCCATCAGGCGGCGCCCGGCCCCGGTCGGCGTGGCGGGGCGGCTGCGGCGGACGAGCGCGGTGCCCAGCGCCTCCTCCAGCGCCTTGATCCGCTGCGACACCGCCGACTGGGTCACGCCGAGCTGCCCCGCCGCCCCCTCGAAGGAGCCGGTCTGCAGCACGGCGGCAAAGGCGGCGAGGGCGGCGCGGTCGATCATCAGCGCAGCTTATGCTGCACAACTTTATTTCGCTAGACCGATGCGCACAGGGCGGCTACCCCGCGCCGGTCCGCCTTCACGGAGCCCCCGATGACCGCCGCCTGGCTTGCCGGTTTCGCCCTGTCCTTCAGCCTGATCCTCGCCATCGGGGCGCAGAACGCCTTTGTCCTGCGGCAGGGGCTGCGGCGCGCGCATCTGGGCGCGGTGGTCGCCGTCTGCTGCGTCTCCGAGGGGGTGCTGATCTTTGCGGGTGTGGCCGGGTTCGGCGCGCTGGCCGCCCGCGCGCCCTGGGCGATCGAGGCGATGCGCTGGGGCGGGGCGGCCTTTCTCGTGGCCTACGGGCTGCGCAGCCTGCGGGCGGCCTGGGGCGCGGCCGAGGCGCTGGATACGGGCGGCGCGGCGGTGCAGTCCCTGCGGGCCGCGGTCGGCACGGCGCTGGTGCTGACCTGGGCCAACCCGCATGTCTACCTGGATACCGTGGGGCTGATCGGGGCCGTCGCCACCACCTACGGCCCGGCGCGCTGGGTGTTCGGCGCGGGCGCGCTGTCGGCTTCGGTGCTGTTCTTCGTCCTTCTCGGCTACGGTGCGCGGGCGCTGGCGCCGCTGTTCGCGCGGCCCGCGGCGTGGCGGGTGCTGGACGCGGTCGTCGGCGTCACCATGCTGGCACTGGCGGCCAAGCTGGCGCTGGCCGGGTAACCGGCTGGACAGTCCCGCGGCGCTGCGCCATGTCGGGGGCATGACCGCCGCCCCCGACACCGCCCGCCCCCCCGCCGCCGCAGCCGCGCGGCCGGTCGCGGGCGTCTTGTGGATGATCCTGACGGGCCTGTGCTTCGTCGCGGTGACGGCGAGCGTGAAGATGGTCGGCACCGAGGTGCCGGCGCCGCAGTCGGCCTTCCTGCGCTACGCGCTCGGGCTGGTGTTCCTGATCCCGATGTGGCCCGCGATGCGCGCCGCGCGGCTCGACCGCGGCACGTGGGTGCTGTTCGGGCTGCGCGGGGTCTGCCACTCGGCGGCGGTGATCCTGTGGTTCTACGCGATGACCCGCATCCCGATCGCGGATGTCACCGCGCTGAACTACCTCAACCCTATCTACGTCATGCTGCTGGCGGTGCTGTTCCTGGGCGAACGGCTGGGGCCGTGGCGGATCGGGGCGGTCGGGGTGGCCTTTCTCGGCACGCTGGTGATCGTGCGGCCCGGCTTCCGCGAGATCGACGTGGGCCACATCGCCATGCTGTTCACGGCCGCCGCCATGGCGGGCAGCTACTTCATGGCGAAACTGCTGTCGGGGCGGGCCAGGCCGCAGGTGGTGGTGTTCATGCTGTCGGCCATCGTGCCGGTGGTACTGTTGCCCTACGCGGTGGCGGTCTGGGTGCCGGTCAGCTGGGAACAGCTGGGCTGGCTGTTCCTGACCGCCTGCTTCGCCACGGCGGGGCACTACACCATGACGCTCGCCTTCACGGCGGCGCCGCTGACGGTGACGCAGCCGGTGACCTTCCTGCAGCTGGTCTGGGCGACGCTGCTGGGCGTGGTGGTGTTCGGCGAGGCGGCGGACGGCTTCGTGATGCTGGGCGGCGCCATGATCATCGCGGCGATCAGCGTGGTGACCTGGCGCGAGGCGCGCCGCAAACGCCCGGTGACGCCGCCGCCCGATGCACCCGGCGCTTGAATGGCCGCTTTTCGTTTCGCCTGCAAACTGTGCAACGCCCCGGCCCCGCGCACAGGCCTGAGACAAAGCCCCTTGCCGCGCCGCAGCAAGCCGGGCGTGCCGCTTGTGCCGGCCGCAGGCTCCGCTCCGATGGTGGGGCGGAGGCACCTGATGACATTGGAAGCACTGATCTTTGTGGGCATCGGCACCCTGGCGGAGGTGGCCGACATCGACCGGGCTGCCTGGAACGCGGCCTTTCGGGCCCACGGCGTGCCGTGGTCATGGTCCTGGGACACCTATTCCGAGCTGATGCGGCCCGGCGGCGACCGGCAGCTGGCCGCGCGCTACGCCGCGCATCTGGGACAGGTGGTCGAGGCCGGGGCGCTCGACCGCACCCACCAGAAACACTTCGCCACCATGCTGGCCGGCGGCGTGCCGCTGCGGCCCGGGGTGGCCCGGGTGATGAACTGGGCGGCGCGCGGCGGCGTGAAGCTGGCGCTGGTCAGCCGGTCCGAAGTCGAGCCGGTGCGCGCGCTTCTGAAGGCGACGGCGCGGGAGCGGGGCGGTGCCTCGTTCGACGTGGCGGTGCTGCGCGACGACGTGGAGCGGATGGCGCCGCACCCCGAGGCGATGGTGGCGGCGGTGACGGCGCTTGGCATCGGGCAGGGCCGCGCGGTGGCGGTGGTCGACACCAACGTGGCGCTGGAGGCCGCGCGGGCGGCGGGGCTGCCGGTGCTGGCCTTCCCGGGCCGGCTGGCCGAGGCCGAGCCCGAGGTCTTCGGCGGCGCCCCGATGGCGCATGTCCTGAGCCCCGAGGGGCTGACCGCGGCCTGGAGCGGCGCCAAGAGCCAGGCCGCCGAGTGACGGCACGGAAAGCGCCGGCCGGTTGATCTGGCTCAAGGTCGGGCGGGGCGCGCGGCGCCTAGTCTCTGCCTCGCACAGGAACGCGAGGAAGGAGACACCCATGTCGCACACCCCCCACGAGCTGGCCGAGGAGTTCCCGCAGGACGCGGCGAAGATCCACGCGCTCAAGACGTCGGACGCGCATTTCGCCAAGCTGATGGACGCCTACCACGAGGTGAACCGCGCCGTGCACCGCGCCGAGAGCGGGGTGGAGCCGGTGGACGACTTCACCGACCAGAAGATGCGCAAGGAACGCATGGCCCTGAAGGACCAGATCGCGACGATCCTCGCCAAGGCCTGACGCGGGACGGCCGCGGGGAGGCGCCGGGTCAGGCCCCGGCGCCGTCCTCGGCCGGTCCTTCGAGACGGGCCTGGAAGCGCTCGAAGAACTGGTCGGCCATCTTCTGCGCGAAGCTGTCCACCAGACGCGACCCCAGCTGGGCGAGCTTGCCGCCCACCTTGGCCTCGACGTCGTAATGCAGATCGGTTCCGCCGCCCTCGGCGTCCGACAGCGACACCTGCGCCGCGCCCTTGGCAAAGCCCGCGACGCCGCCCTTGCCCTCGCCCGAGATGGTGTAGCTGGTGCCCGGCACCACGTCGGTCAGGGTGACGGCGCCCTTGAAGGTCGCCTTCACCGGGCCGACCTTCTGCGTCACCACCGCCTCGAAGCCGTCCTCGGGCGAGCCGGTCAGCTCGCTGCAGCCGGGGATGCAGGCCTTGAGCACCTCGGGGTCGTTCAGCGCGGCCCAGACCGTCATGCGGTCGGCGGCGATGGTGCGGGTGGCGTGCAGCTCCATGGGGTCTCCCTCCGTCTCGGACCGGGGTCAGGCGTAGCGGCGCAGGCGCCGCCGCGTCAACGCCTGATCTCGTAGGGCAGCACGTCGCGGCGGTTGGGGTCGACCGTCAGCTGCCGTTCCAGCGGCGGCACCGCGCGCTGGTGGCAGTGGGTGCGCTCGCAGATGCGGCAGGAGATGCCGATGGGCTGGAACGCCGCATCGCGGTCGAGGTCGAGCCCGTCGGCATAGACGAGGTCGGGCGCGTGGCGCACCTCGCACCCCAGCGAGATGGCGAAGCGGCGCGTCGGCGTGCCCCAGGCCCCGCCCGATTTCGACACGTCGCGGGCGAGGATGACGTAGCGCACCCCGTCCGGCGTCTCGGCCAGCTGGCGCAGGAAGCGGGTGGGCGTTTCGAAGGCCTGGTGCACGTTCCAGAGCGGGCAGGCCCCGCCGAAGCGGGCGAATTGCAGCCGCGTGGCGGAATGGCGTTTCGTGACCGTGCCCGCCTGGTCGACGCGGGCGAAGAAGAAGGGGATCCCCTTGGCGCCGGGCCGTTGGAGGGTGGACAGGCGGTGGGCCACCTGCTCGATCGAGGCGCCGAACTGGATCGACAGCCGTTCCAGATCGTGCCGCGTCTCGCGCGCGGCGGCGGCGAAGCGGGTGTAGGGCATCAGCACCGCGCCGGCGAAATAGTTGGCCATGCCGATGCGGGCGATCTCGCGGCTGGTGTCGGACTGGAACCGCGCAAGGTCCAGCGTCGCCTCGATCAGCTGCGCCTGGCCCAGCAGCGCATACTGGTGCAGGAGCTGGAACCGCTGGGTCGTCGGCGCGGCGCGGGGGGACAGGGTGAGCACACGGGTGGCGGGGTCATAGGCGCGCACGCCCTGCCCCGCCTCGTGCCGGATCGTGACGCCCATCGCCCCCAGCACGGCCTGCGTGTGGGCGGCAAGGTCGCCCTCGGCCTTCTCGGCAAAGCGTTCGGCGGCGCGGTCCACGGCGTCGATGTAGTTGTCGCAGTAGTGGAAGAAGTCGCGCACCTCCTCCCACGGGCTGGGCGCGGCCAGCCGCTCCTGCCCCAGCGCCTCGTCGAGGGACGCCAGCCGCTCGTGCGTCTGGCGGTAGGCGCGGTGCAGGTCGAGAAAGGCGCGCGCCAGCGCGGGCGCGTTGGAGGCCGCCAGCCGCAGGTCGGCGAGCGGCGGCGCCGCATCGGCAAAGACCGGGTCGGCCAGCGCCTCGCGCATGTCGGACACCAGCCGCTCGGCGTCACCGGCGCGCAGTTCCGTGACATCGACGCCGAATTCCTGCGCCAGCCCAAGGACAACCGCCGTGGAGACCGGGCGGTTGTTGTTCTCCATCTGGTTCAGGTAGGGCAGCGACACCGCCAGCTTGCCCGCGAAATCCTTCTGCGTCAGGCCCAGGCGGGTGCGGATCTCGCGCAGCTTGGCGCCGGCATAGAGCTTGCGGGGGGACATCGGGCCTCCGGTACGGTTTGCAATCCCGTTCTGCGGGTTTGCAAAGCCGCTGGCAAGCCTCAGCCCGCGACCTGCCGCTCGCGCCGGATGGTGTAGAGGATCGACGCCACCCCCAGCGACGAGGTCAGCAGCATGATCCCGATCAGCGGATAGGCCCCGTTGCCGCCCGTCAGCAGCGCGCCGGCCAGCGCCGACAGCGCCGCGCCGCCGCCGATCATGATGGCGCCCCCGAGGCCCGAGGCGGTGCCGGCCAGCTGCGGGCGCACCGACAACATGCCCGAGGTCGCGTTGGGCAGGACCATGCCGTTGCCGAAGCCCACGAAGGTCATGAAGCCGAAGAAGACATAGGCCGTCTTGAACCCCGCGAGGAACAGCAGGAGCGACAGGAGAAGGCCGAGGGCCGAGATCGCCGACCCCCAGAGGATCATCGCGTTGATCCCGGCCCGGACCGAGAAGCGGCCCGAGATCCAGTTGCCGAAGAAGTAGCCCAGCGCGGGCGCGCCGAAGAAGAAGCCGACCACCGCGGGCGACAGGCCGAACACCTCGGACCCGACATAGGGCGCCCCGCCGAGATAGGCGAAGAAGGCGCCCGAGGCGAAGGCCGCGGACAGGCAGTAGCCCCAGAACCGGCGCGAGGCGAAAAGGACCGGGTATTCCCGGAACTGCGCGGCGAAGCTGCCGCCGCTGGTGCGCGCCGTCTCGCCCAGGTCGCGCCAGACCAGCGCCAGCACCAGCGCGCCGAGGCCGAACAGCAGCCAGAAATTCGCGTGCCAGCCGAAGGTCTCGTCCAGCATGCCCCCGATCACCGGGCCGATCATCGGCACCACGGCCATGCCCATGGTGACGTAGCCGATCTGGCTGGCCGCCTGGTCGGCCGGGTACATGTCGCGCACCACGGCACGGCCGAGCACGAGGCCCGCGACGATCACCGCCTGCATCATGCGGAAGAACAGGAAGGTCTCGACCGTGGGCGCAAGGATGCAGCCCAGCGTGGCGACCAGGAACAGCACGATCGATGCCAGCAGCACCGGGCGCCGGCCGTAGCGGTCGGACACCGGGCCGATCACGATCTGCAGCATCGCGTTCACGGCGAGATACAGCGCGACCGACAGCTGCATCAGCCGGTAGTCGGTGGCGAAATACTCGGTCATCTGCGGCAGCGACGGCAGGAAGATGTTCATCGACAGCGCGCCGATGCCGGTCAGCGCGATGAGCGTGAAGATGTGGGGCGGGGAGGTGCGGTCGAGGAACCGCACGGGATCGGTCGTTGCCATGGCAACGGAACTAGGCCGATCCGGCGCCGCGGTCCAGACCCCGTGCGGTGCAGGGGCGCACGGGGGCCTGTGCGGTCAGGTCCAGCGGTGGAACACGAAGAAGGCGCCCGCGGCGATCAGGGCGAAGCCGACAAGGTGGTTCCAGGCCAGCGGCTCGCGCAGGTAGAGCACCGAGAAGATGCCGAAGACCGTCAGGGTGATGACCTCCTGGATGGTCTTGAGCTCGGCCGCCGAGAAATGCCCGTGGCCGATCCGGTTCGCCGGCACCTGCAGCAGATACTCGAAAAAGGCGATGCCCCAGCTGATCAGGATGACGGCGAAGAGCGGCGCGGTCTTGAACTTGAGGTGGCCGTACCAGGCGAAGGTCATGAAGACGTTCGACAGGATCAACAGGCCGATGGTGGTGACGGGAACGGGGATCTGCGGCATGGGTGGGCACCGGGCGGGGCTGGGGCGGGTGCGGCCGGTGTAGCCCGCCGCGCCGCGGGCGGGGAGGCGCGGCGCAAGGGATTAGCAATTTCGCAAAATATTCAAACCGACCGCAAAGTGATTTGCAAATATGCGCTTTCCGACTCGCCGGACCGGCCCCTGCGGCCATAGGGTCCGCGACAATCCGGGGTGGCTTGCGCTACGCAGGGGAAAAGACCGGAACACTCGGGAAGGGACGGACATGAAGGACATCCTGCAGGAGCTGGAACAGCGCCGCGGCGAAGCGCGGCTCGGCGGCGGCCAGAAGCGGATCGAGGCGCAGCACGCCAAGGGCAAGCTGACCGCGCGGGAACGGATCGAGCTCTTGCTCGACGAGGGGTCCTTCGAGGAATACGACATGTTCGTCACCCACCGCTGCGTCGATTTCGGCATGGAGAAATCCAAGCCCCGCGGCGACGGCGTGGTCACCGGCTGGGGCACCGTGAACGGCCGCATGGTCTACGTGTTCAGCCAGGATTTCACCGTGCTGGGCGGGTCGGTGTCCGAGACCCACGCCGCCAAGATCTGCAAGATCATGGACATGGCGATGCAGAACGGCGCGCCCGTCATCGGCATCAACGACAGCGGCGGCGCGCGGATCCAGGAGGGCGTCAGCTCGCTCGCGGCCTACGGCGAGGTGTTCCAGCGCAACATCGAGGCGTCGGGCGTGGTGCCGCAGATCAGCCTTATCATGGGCCCCTGCGCCGGCGGCGCGGTCTACAGCCCCGCGATGACCGACTTCATCTTCATGGTGAAGGACAGCTCCTACATGTTCGTGACCGGCCCCGACGTGGTCAAGACGGTGACGAACGAGGTGGTGACCGCCGAGGAGCTGGGCGGCGCCAGCACGCATACCCGCAAGTCGTCCGTCGCCGACGGCGCCTTCGAGAACGACGTCGAGGCGCTGGCCGAGGTGCGGCGGCTGATCGACTTCCTGCCGCTGTCGAACCGCGAGAAGCCCCCGGTGCGGCCCTTCTACGACGACCCCGGCCGGATCGAGGAAAGCCTCGACACGCTGGTCCCCGACAACCCCAACAAGCCCTACGACATGAAGGAACTGATCCTGAAGGTCGCGGACGAGGGGGATTTCTACGAGATCCAGGAGGATTTCGCGAAGAACATAATTACCGGCTTCATCCGGCTCGAGGGGCAGACGGTGGGCGTGGTGGCCAACCAGCCGATGGTTCTGGCCGGCGTGCTCGACATCGACAGCGCGCGCAAGGCGGCACGCTTCGTGCGGTTCTGCGACTGCTTCGAGATCCCGCTGCTGACCTTCGTCGACGTGCCGGGCTTCCTGCCGGGGACGACGCAGGAATACAACGGTGTCATCAAGCACGGCGCGAAGCTGCTCTTCGCCTATGGCGAGGCGACGGTGCCGAAGGTGACGGTCATCACCCGCAAGGCCTATGGCGGCGCCTACGTGGTGATGTCGTCCAAGCACCTGCGCGGCGACATCAACTACGCCTGGCCGACCTCGGAGATCGCGGTGATGGGCGCCAAGGGGGCCGTGGAGATCCTGCACCGGGCCGACCTCGGCCAGCCGGAAAAGATCGCGGCGCACACCAAGGAATACGAGGACCGCTTCGCCAACCCCTTCGTGGCGGCGGAACGCGGCTTCATCGACGAGGTGATCCAGCCGCGGTCGACGCGGAAGCGGGTCTGCCGGGCCTTCGCGCAGCTGCGTACGAAGCGCAAGCAGATGCCGTGGAAGAAGCACGACAACATTCCGCTGTGACCGGCCGACCCGGCCGGCGCGGCGGGACAAGCCCCGCCCTACGGAGCCTGACATGACCGACCCCATCTTCCACATGATCTCCGGCGGCCCGCGCCCCGTGGCGCCGTTCTCGCACGCGGTCGAGACCGACGGCTGGGTGATCCTGACCGGCCAGATGCCGACCGACCCCGCCGCCCCCGACGCGCCCCTGCCTGAAGGGGTGGCGGCGCAGACCGTCCGAGTGATGGAGAACCTGCGCCTGATCCTGCAGGGCGTCGGCCTCGACCTGTCCCACGTCGTGCAGATGCGCGCCTACCTGACCGAGTTCGAGCGCGACTACGCCGCCTTCAACGAGACCTACCAGTCCTTCTTCCCGCCCGACCGGCGCCCGGCGCGCACCACGGTGGGCGTGACCGCGCTGGCCGTCGGCGCGCTGGTCGAAATCGACTGCATCGCCCGCCGGCCGGAGGGCGCGCGCCCGTGATCCTCGGCCCCGCCCCCGTCGCCGCCCTGATGGCCTTCGCCCCGCTGACCGCGGCGGCGGACGCCTGGCCGACCGGCGAGGTGGCGGCGCCCTCGGGGCAGGCGGTGGCGCTGGACGAGCTGCTGTTCGAGGAAAACCCGTGGTCGGGCGAGTTGCAGGTGGTGGTCCGGCTGCTGGCGCCCGCCATCGCCGACGAGACCATGCTCTACACCGTGATCCGCGGCGACATGGACTGGGCCTGCGACACCTGGGGCCTGCCCGCCGCCGGCACGCTGGCCAGCCCGCCCGACTGGGTGGTGGTCGAGATGATGGCCGCCCCCGCCCCGCGCGGCGAGCCCACCCCCGACATCCGGCGCCTGTTCGAGACCTACCGGCTCGAAGGGCCCATCTGCATTTGGGAGCTTTTCTGATGCCCGCACAACATCTTGCGGCGCGACGTTCAAGCGCCCCCCGGTTTGATGCAAGCCAGTCACAGGCGCCCGGAGCCTGTGGAAACTCCTGTGGAGAAACGGCCCCGCGCGGTATCCTCGGCCCCAGCTGCCCCCGTGCAGCTGTACCTCTGGCCGTGGCCGGGTCGCTCGATCCGGTCACGGTCCAAAACCAAAGGAGAGCGAGATGTCGCGCATCATCCAAGCGCTTCTTGCCCTGGGCCTTGTGGCAGGTGTTGCAGCTTGCGCCGCACCGGCGCCCGAGCAGGAAGAGATCATCTTCATCGAACCGGCCCCGATCGTACACGAGCCGGTCTACAACAAGTACGACTGACGACCCCCTGACCGGGCGGCGCCAGCGCGTCGCCCGGGTCTTCGCGCCCGCCCCGGCCCGGGAGCTGCGCGCATGATCAAGCACAAGGGCTTTCCCTCGCGCCTGCCGGGCACGGACTACCAGTTCACCATCCGCCGCGGGAACGCGGACGGGGCGACGAAGCTGATCCGCCGCGAGCGCTACGCCGACCGCAAACCCGCCGACCGCCGCGCCGACGCCGCCTTCATGGAGGCGCTGTGGCTCTACTTCGGCACCGAGCCCTTCGAGCGCGGCAACCTCGACGCGGGCCGGCTGTCGTGGCTGTTCGGCCGCGAGGTGCTGCCCGCCGAGGACCCGTTCGACCCTGAAAGCTACGAGGCCCTTCTGGTCATCGACGAGGACCGCGCGCGCGCCGCCTTCCCCGAGGCCTTCGACGGCGACGGGCTGTGGGAGGGCCGATCGGCATGATCTTGCCAGCGCTGTCCGGTGTTGCGCGGTTTCGTGCGCATGGCGGGGGTGCCCCGCGCAAGACCCTTTCGCGGGGCGATTTCCGTGGCAATGTGACTGCGCCGGCCAATGTCCCCAGCATCTCTTCGGCCGGTGACGACAAGACGTGTTACCCTTCCCCTTCGAAGCGGCCGGCCAGCTTGCTGCGCCGGCCGCCTTTTTCCGCCGCGGCGGAGGGTGGGGATAGCCGCACTATCGGCGTGCCCGGAACCCGTGTAGGATGTCCGGCACGAGGCACATCGACAGGAGCAGACGCAAAATGCGCGCCACCATCACCAAGACTTCCCTCACCGCCGCCCTGTTCGCCGCAGCCCTCGGGCTGTCGGGCTGCGTCACGTCCGACCTCGAGCGCGCCGGCATCGGCGCCGCTGCGGGCGGCGTCACCGCAGCCGCGTTCAACGGGAATGTCGGCACCGGCATCCTCATCGGTGCGGCGGGCGGGGCATTGTGCGACGACATCGGCTTCTGCTGACGCCGCGCACCGCCCGGGCCGCGCGCGCGGCCTGAGCCGAACCAGCCACACATCGGGCCACCGGGGCGGACAGCCCCCGGTGGCCTTTTGCCGTTTTGCACCAGAACGGGGCCCAAGCCCCGCAAGGAAGGGACGCTGACCCATGTTCAAGAAGCTCTTGATCGCCAACCGGGGCGAGATCGCCTGCCGCGTCATCAAGACCGCGCGCAAGATGGGCATCGCCACGGTCGCGGTCTATTCCGACGCCGACCGTGACGCGCTGCACGTCAAGATGGCCGACGAGGCGATCCACATCGGCCCGCCGCCGGCGTCCGAAAGCTACATCGTGATCGACAAGATCATGGCCGCGATCAAGGCCAGCGGCGCCGAGGCGGTGCATCCGGGCTACGGCTTCCTGTCCGAGAACATGAAGTTCGCCGAGGCGCTGGACAAGGCGGGCGTCGCCTTCGTCGGCCCGCCGACCGGCGCGATCGAGGCGATGGGCGACAAGATCACCTCCAAGAAGATCGCGGCCGAGGCGGGCGTGTCGACGGTGCCGGGCTTCATGGGGCTGATCGCGGATGCCGACGAGGCGGTGAAGATCTCGAACGAGATCGGCTACCCGGTGATGATCAAGGCCAGCGCCGGCGGCGGCGGCAAGGGGATGCGGATCGCGTGGAACGACCGCGAGACGCGCGAAGGCTTCCAGGCGTCGAAGAACGAGGCGAAGTCGTCCTTCGGGGATGACCGCATCTTCATCGAGAAGTTCGTGACCCAGCCGCGGCACATCGAGATCCAGGTGCTGGCCGATGCCCACGGCAACTGCGTCTACCTGGGCGAACGGGAATGCTCGATCCAGCGCCGGAACCAGAAGGTCATCGAGGAGGCGCCGTCGCCCTTCCTCGACGCCGCCACCCGCAAGGCGATGGGCGAACAGGCCTGCGCGCTGGCGCGCGCGGTGGGCTACACCAGCGCCGGCACGGTGGAGTTCATCGTCGACGGCAACCGCAACTTCTACTTCCTCGAGATGAACACGCGCCTGCAGGTGGAGCACCCGGTGACGGAGCTGATCACCGGCGTGGACCTCGTGGAGCAGATGATCCGCGTGGCCGCGGGCGAGAAGCTGCCCTTCACGCAGGACGACATCACGCTGACCGGCTGGGCGATGGAAAGCCGGCTCTATGCCGAGGACCCCTATCGCAACTTCCTGCCCTCGATCGGGCGGCTGACGCGCTATCGCCCGCCGCAGGAGGTGCAGGCCGGCCCCCTGACCGCCACCGGCAAGTGGCAGGGCGAGGCGCCCAGGGGCGACACCGCCGTCCGCAACGACACCGGCGTCTACGAGGGCGGCGAGATCAGCATGTTCTACGACCCGATGATCGCCAAGCTCTGCACCTGGGCGCCCGACCGCCTGGGCGCGATCGAGGCGATGCGGGTCGCGCTGGACAGCTTCGAGGTCGAGGGGATCGGCCACAACCTGCCCTTCCTGTCCGCCGTGATGGACCATGACCGCTTCGTGTCGGGCAACATCACCACCGCCTTCATCGCCGAGGAATACCCCGAGGGCTTCGACGGCGTGACGCTGGGGGCCGACGCGCTGCGGCGGGTGGCGGCGGCGGCGGCGGCGATGCACCGGGTGGCCGAGATCCGGCGCACCCGCGTCTCGGGGCGGATGGACAACCACGAGCGCCGCGTCGGCACCGACTGGGTGGTCCGGCTGCAGGGCGCCGAGTTCCCGGTGGTGATCGCGGCCGATCACGACGGGTCGACCGTGACCTTCGAGGACGGCCACGCGATGCGGGTCACGTCGGACTGGACGCCGGGCGACCAGCTGGCCCGCCTGATGGTGGACGGCGCGCCGCTGGTGCTGAAGGTCGGCAAGGTGCCCGGCGGCTTCCGCCTGCGCACGCGCGGTGCCGACCTCAAGGTTCATGTCCGCAGCCCGCGGCAGGCCGAGCTGGCCCGGCTGATGCCGGAAAAGCTGCCGCCCGACACCTCCAAGATGCTGCTCTGCCCGATGCCCGGCCTGATCGTGAAGATCGACGTGGCCATCGGCGACGAGGTGCAGGAGGGGCAGGCGCTGTGCACCGTCGAGGCGATGAAGATGGAGAACATCCTGCGCGCCGAGCGCAAGGGCGTGGTCGCGGCGATCAAGTGCGGCCCGGGCGACAGCCTGGCCGTCGACGAAGTGATCATGGAGTTCGAGTGAAGCCGATGCCCAGCACCGCGCCGGAGATCGACGGGGAACCCGGGGGCTACCGCCCCTGGGACCGCAGTTCTTCCTGTCGGAACTGGAAGTTGTCGATGCCGCGCGTGATCTCGCGCACGTCGCGGGGGCTGGGCCGGCGGAAACCGACGTTGCCGTCCTTCTGCATCACCACCAGCGCAAAGCCGCGCGGGCGCAGCGCCTGCCGGATCGCGGTGCGGGCGGCCGGGTCGGTGTCGACGATGATGACCACGTCGCGTTCGATCAGCGGCTCGGGGCGCGCGGCCAGCATCTCCATCTGCTCGATGAAGCGCGGGTCGGCGGGGGTGTCGGCAAAGACGATGACCGGACGGGCGATCCAGATGAATTCCTCCAGCGTCACGTCGGCGGCGTTGCGCGGCTCCATCGGGTCTACCGCCTCGATCCCGGTCTCGGGCGCGTCGGCGGCGGCCACGGCGACGGCGTCGGCGGCGGTCTGGGCCAGCGCCGGCATCGCCAGCAGCAGGGCGGCGGTCAGGGCAAGGGGGGTCGGTCGCATTCATCCTCCGTTCGGGGGAGATATAGGCACGCCCCCCGGGAAAGCGAAGGGATTTGCCCGGGGTGCGGCCACGCGCACCCGGCGGGACGAGATCGCGGCGCGGGCGCCGCACGGCACGGAGACGGGCGGGGCCGGACCCCTGCGCCCGACAGGACAAGGAAGAGGACGACCCCGATGACCGACACTCTGGACGCCTGGCGCAAGCTCGCCGCGAAGGAACTGGGCGGGCAGGACCCCGACAGCCTGACCTGGGAGACGCTGGAGGGCATCCGCGTCAAGCCGCTCTACACCGAGGCCGACACGGCCGCCCTGCCCCACCTGGGCACCCTGCCCGGCTTCGCGCCCTTCACCCGCGGGGTGAAGGCGACGATGTATGCCGGCCGGCCCTGGACGATCCGGCAATACGCGGGCTTTTCCACCGCCGAGGAATCGAACGCCTTCTACCGCAAGGCGCTGGCCGCCGGTCAGCAGGGCGTCAGCGTCGCCTTCGACCTCGCCACCCACCGCGGCTACGACAGCGACCACCCGCGCGTGATCGGCGACGTGGGCAAGGCCGGCGTCGCCATCGACAGCGTCGAGGACATGAAGATTCTGTTCGACGGCATCCCGCTGGACCAGGTCAGCGTCTCGATGACGATGAACGGCGCGGTGATCCCGGTGCTGGCGAACTTCATCGTCACCGGCGAGGAACAGGGACATGACAGGGCGGTGTTGTCTGGAACGATCCAGAACGACATCCTCAAGGAGTTCATGGTCCGCAACACCTACATCTACCCGCCCGAGCCCTCGATGCGGATCATCTCGGACATCATCGAGTACACCTCGAACGAGATGCCCAGGTTCAACTCGATCTCGATTTCCGGCTACCACATGCAGGAGGCCGGGGCGAACCTGGTGCAGGAGCTGGCCTACACGCTGGCGGACGGGCGCGAATACGTGCGGGCGGCCATGCAGGCCGGGATGGACGTGGACAAGTTCGCGGGCCGCCTGTCGTTCTTCTTCGCTATCGGCATGAATTTCTTCATGGAGGTGGCCAAGCTGCGCGCCGCGCGCACCCTGTGGCACCGGATCATGACCGAGTTCGGGGCGAAGTCGGAACGCTCCAAGATGCTGCGCACCCATTGCCAGACCTCGGGCGTGTCCCTGCAGGAACAGGACCCCTACAACAACGTCATCCGCACCGCCTACGAGGCGATGAGCGCGGTTCTGGGCGGCACCCAGTCGCTGCACACCAACGCGCTGGACGAGGCGATCGCGCTGCCGACGGAGTTCAGCGCGCGGATCGCGCGGAACACCCAGCTGATCCTGCAGGAAGAGACGGGCGTGACCAAGGTCGTCGACCCGCTGGCGGGCTCCTACTACGTCGAGGCGCTGACCAACGACCTGATCGAGAAGGCCTGGGCGCTGATCGAGGAGGTCGAGGAGATGGGCGGCATGACCAAGGCGGTGGCCAGCGGGATGCCCAAGCTGCGCATCGAGGAATCGGCCGCGCGGCGGCAGGCGATGATCGACCGCGGCGAGGAGGTCATCGTGGGGGTCAACAAGTACCGCAAGGACAAGGAGGACCCCATCGACATCCTCGAGATCGACAACAACGCCGTGCGCGACGCGCAGGTCGCCCGCCTCCAGCGCATCCGCGCGGGCCGCGACCAGGCCGCCTGCGACGCGGCGCTGGCGGAACTGGAGCGGCGGGCGAGCGAGGGCGGCAACCTGCTGGAGGCGGCGGTGGCCGCGGCGCGGGCACGGGCGAGCGTGGGAGAGATCAGCATGGCGATGGAAAAGGTGTTCGGCCGGCACCGGGCCGAGGTGAAGACGCTCGCGGGCGTCTACGGCGCGGCCTACGACGGCGACGAGGGCTTTGCCGCGATCCAGAAGGACGTGGAGGCCTTCGCCGAGGAGGAAGGCCGCCGGCCGCGGATGCTGGTGGTCAAGATGGGGCAGGACGGCCACGACCGCGGCGCCAAGGTGATCGCGACGGCCTTTGCCGACATCGGCTTCGACGTGGACGTGGGCCCGCTGTTCCAGACCCCCGAGGAGGCGGCGCAGGACGCCATCGACAACGACGTGCACGTGGTGGGCATCTCCAGCCAGGCGGCCGGCCACAAGACGCTGGCGCCCAAGCTGATCGAGGCGCTGCAGGCGCAGGGCGCGGGCGACATCCTGGTGATCTGCGGCGGTGTCATCCCGCACCAGGATTACGAGTTCCTCAAGGCCGCCGGGGTCAAGGCGATCTTCGGGCCGGGCACCAACATCCCCGAGGCGGCGCGGGATATCCTGTCGCTGATCCGCGCGGCGCGCGCGGCCTGAGGGCGACCGAAAAACTGCAGTTTTTCGTGAGGGAAAACTGCAGTTTTCCCCCGCGGAAAACTCGAGTTTTCCGCCATGGCACGGGGCGGGATGCACGCTGCCCCTTGCCCGGCCGCGCCCCCTGACGCATCTAGGGGCGGAGCGAAGGAGGCGCACCGATGGCCCTGCCCGTCCGTCAGCAACTCACCTACTGGGGCCTCGCCACGGCGGTGTTCCTGTTCCTGCTCTGGGCACTCGGCGGGGTGATCCTGCCCTTCCTCGTCGGCGGCGCGGTGGCCTATTTCCTCGATCCCGTCGCGGACCGCCTGGAACGGATGGGCATGTCGCGCATCCTGGCGACCGTGATCATCTTCGTGGTGCTGATCACCGTCGTGATCCTTGCCCTGCTGGTGATCGTGCCGCTGGTGATCCAGCAGGCCAACGACCTGATCCGGTCCGCCCCCACCCTGTTCGAGCAGCTGCGCAACTGGCTGACCGAGCAGTTCCCGCAGGTGATGGAGGAGGGCTCGCCGCTGCGCCAGTCGCTCGCCTCGATCGGCACCACCATCGAATCGCGTGGCGGCGCCTTCCTGCAGCAGGTCCTCAGCTCGGCCGCGGGCGTGGTGAACGTGGTGGTGTTCCTCGTCGTGGTGCCTGTCGTCGCCTTCTACATGCTGATGGACTGGGACCACATGGTCGCCCGCATCGACGACCTCCTGCCGCGCGACCACGCCCCGGTGATCCGGCACCTCGCCGGCGAGATCGACAAGACGCTGGCCAGCTTCGTCCGCGGGCAGGGCACGGTCTGCCTGATCCTCGGCACCTTCTATGCGGTGGCGCTGATGGTGGTGGGGCTGCAGTTCGGTCTGGTGGTGGGGCTGATCGCGGGGCTTCTGACCTTCATCCCCTACGTCGGCGCGCTGGTGGGCGGCGCCCTGTCGGTGGGACTTGCCCTGTTCCAGTTCTGGGGCGACTGGTGGCTGATCGTGGCCGTCGCCGCGATCTTCCAGGTCGGCCAGATGTTCGAGGGCAACATCCTGACGCCCAAGCTGGTGGGCTCCTCCGTGGGCCTGCACCCGGTGACGCTGATCTTCGCGCTGTCGGCCTTCGGCACGCTGTTCGGCTTCGTCGGAATGCTGGTCGCGGTGCCGGTCGCGGCCGCGATCGGCGTGCTCGTCCGCTTCTTCCTCGCGCAGTACCAGCAGGGGCTGCTCTACCGCGGCCTCGCGGGCCGCGCGGAGGCCGACGACGGAGAGGCGTGATGGCCGAGCAGCTGGTGCTCGACCTGCCGTTCCGCGCGGCGATGGGGCGGGCGGATTTCTTCGTCTCCGAGGCCAACGCCGCCGCGGTCGCGGCGCTGGACGGCTGGCGCAGCTGGCCCGGCGCCAAGCTGGTGCTGACCGGCCCGGCGGGGTCGGGCAAGACGCACCTCGCCCATGTCTTCGCCGCGCAGGCGGGCGCGCGCATCCTGCCCGCCGCCGACCTGCCCGGCCATGACCCCGCGTCGATGGCCGAGGCCCCGGCGCTGGCCGTCGAGGACGCCGACCGCATCGCCGGCGACGCGTGCGCCGAGGAGGCGCTGTTCCACCTGCACAACGCCGCCGCCGGGCGCGGCACGCCGCTCCTCCTGACCGCGCGGGCGGCGCCGGCGCGCTGGGGCCTCGCCCTGCCCGACCTCGCCAGCCGGATGCAGCAGGCGGGGCTGGTGGCCCTGTCGCCCCCCGACGACGCGCTGGTGGCGGCCGTTCTGGTCAAGCTCGCCGCCGACCGCCAGCTGGCACTCAGCCCGGCGGTGGTGGCCTACATCCTGCCCCGGATCGACCGGTCGCTCGGCATGGTGCAGGCGGTGGTCGCCGCGCTCGATGCCGAGGCGCTGGCCCATCAGCAGAAACCCGGCCTGCGTCACGTCAAGGCGGTGCTGGCGCGGCTGCAGGCCTGAGCCCCCTCGACGCCGCGCCGCCGCCCGCGCAGAATGGCGGCCGTCACCTGACCGTTACCCACCCGGATTACGCCCCGCCCATGAGTTTCGCCGATTTCCTGACCGCGCCCCTGCCCGAGCCCGTGACCCTGCCCGAGGCGCAGATCACCGGGCCGCAGCGCTTCTTCAACCGCGAACTCAGCTGGCTCGCCTTCAACTGGCGTGTGCTGGAGGAGGCGATGAACCCGCGTGTGCCCCTGCTGGAACGGGTGCGCTTCGTGTCGATCTCGGCCGGCAACCTCGACGAGTTCTACACCGTGCGCGTCGCGGGCCTGCGAGAGCTGGCGCAGGAGGGCAACACCACGCCCGCCGCCGACGGCCGCACGCCCGCCGAGCAGCTCAAGCTGATCCACGCCGACGCCCGCCGCCTGATGCAGCACCAGCAGGCGGCGTGGAACGCGCTCAAGGCCGAGATGGAGGACAAGGGCCTCAGCGTCGTCACCGCCTCCAAGCTGACCGCGGGCGACCGCAAGACGCTGGAAGACGTGTTCTTCGCCCGCGTGTTCCCGGTGCTGTCGCCGCTGGCCATCGACCCGGCGCACCCCTTTCCCTTCATCCCCAACGAGGGCATCGCGCTGGCGCTCAGCATGAAGCGGCAGCGCGACGGCCGCGTGCTCAAGGCGCTCCTGCCGATCCCGGCGCAGATCGACCGGTTCCTGCGCCTGCCCGCCGCCGAGGGCAAGGCGCGCTTCCTGCCGCTGGAGGAACTGCTGCGGCTGCACATCGGCGCGCTGTTCCCGGGCTACGCGCTGACCGGGTCCTGCATGTTCCGGGTGCTGCGCGACAGCGACCTCGAGGTCGAGGAGGAGGCCGAGGACCTGGTGCGCGAGTTCGAGACCGCGCTCAAGCGCCGCCGCCGGGGCGAGGTGGTGCGCCTGCAGATCAGCGCCGGCGCCCCCGACGACCTGAGGGCCGAGATCATCCACCAGCTCCACGTCAAGGAGACCGAGGTGGTCGAGGTCAAGGGCATGATCGGCCTTGTCCGCCTCAAGGAACTGGTGATCGACGAGCGGCCCGACCTCTTGTGGCCGTCCTTCACCCCGCGGGTGCCGGAGCGCGTGCAGGACCACGACGGCGACATGTTCGCCGCGATCCGGCAGAAGGACATGCTGCTGCACCACCCCTACGAGACCTTCGACATGGTCATCCGCTTCCTCAGCCAGGCGGCGCGCGACCCCAACGTGGTGGCGATCAAGCAGACGCTCTACCGCACCTCGAACGAAAGCCCCATCGTCGATGCGCTGTGCGAGGCGGCCGAGAACGGCAAGTCGGTCACGGCGCTGGTCGAGCTGAAGGCGCGCTTCGACGAGGCCGCCAACATCCGCCAGTCGCGCAAGCTGGAACGGTCCGGCGCGCACGTGATCTACGGCTTCATCAACTACAAGACCCACGCCAAGATCTCGACCGTGGTCCGGCGCGAGGGCGACCGGCTGGTCACCTACACCCATTTCGGCACCGGCAACTACCACCCGATCACCGCGCGGATCTACACCGACCTCAGCCTGTTCACCTGCGACGACGCGCTGGGGCGCGACGCGACCAAGGTGTTCAACTACGTCGGCGGCTATGCCGAACCCGAGCGGCTGGAAAACCTCGCCATCTCGCCCCTGAGCCTCAAGAGCCGCATCCTCGACAACCTCGCCGCCGAGATCGAGCACGCCCGCGCCGGCCGCCCGGCGATGGTCTGGGTCAAGCTCAACAGCCTGATCGAACCCGACGTGATCGACGCGCTCTACGCCGCGTCGCAGGCGGGCGTGCGGATCGACCTGATCATCCGCGGCATCTGCGGCCTGAGGCCCGGGGTGAAGGGCCTGTCCGAGAACATCCGGGTGAAATCCATCGTCGGCCGCTTCCTCGAACATTCCCGCATCGTGTGCTTCGGCAACGGCCACGGGCTGCCCTCCAAGAAGGCCAAGGTCTACATCAGCTCGGCCGACTGGATGGGCCGCAACCTCAGCCGCCGGGTCGAGACGCTGGTGGAATGCACCAACGCCACCGTGAAGGCGCAGATCGTCAGCCAGATCATGGCCGCGAACCTCGCCGACGTGGCGCAAAGCTGGGTGCTCCAGCCCGACGGCAGTTTCCTGCGGCCCGAGCTGTCGGGGATCGAGGCGCCGTTCTCCTGCCACCGCTTCTTCATGGAGAACCCCTCGCTGTCGGGCCGGGGGTCGGCCGGGGCCAAGGATGTGCCCGAACTGACCCACAGTCACGATTGAGCCGCGACACCCCCGCAATTGACGCGCGGGGGGGCGCCATGCACAAGGTCGAGCCATGACGAGGCAGATGCACGCCGAAACCTCGCCCGACGGCCCCGAGCACCACCCCGAGTGGGGCCCGTTCGGCGTGCCGCTGTTCGACGGCCCCGAGGCGCAGTCGCTGCAGCGGGTCGGCGTGATCGACATCGGGTCGAACTCGGTCCGCATGGTGATCTTCGACGGCGCGGCCCGGAGCCCCGCCTACTTCTTCAACGAAAAGATCCTCTGCGGCCTCGGCGCCGGTTTCGCCGAGACCCGGCGCCTGAACCCCGAGGGCAAGATCCGCGCGCTGGCGGCGCTGCGCCGCTTTGCCCGGCTGGCCAAGGCGGCCGAGGTCTCGCCGCTGCTCGCCGTCGCCACGGCCGCGGTGCGCGACGCCGAGGACGGGCAGGAATTCCGCGACCGGGTGCTGGCCGAGGCGGGGCTGGACATCCACGTGATCGACGGCGCCGAGGAGGCGCGGCTGTCGGCGCAGGGGGTGCTTCTGGGCTGGCCCGGCGCGCACGGTCTGATCTGCGACATCGGCGGCTCGTCCATGGAATTGGCCGAGCTGAAGGGCTCGGGCAAGGTCGGCCAGCGCGCCACCTCGGACCTCGGGCCGCTCAAGCTGATGGGGATCACCGGCGGCAAGAAGGCGCTGAGGGCCCACATCAAGGCCGAGCTCGCGGAACTGACCAAGGGCTTCCCCGAGGAACCCGGGCGGCTGTTCCTGGTCGGCGGGTCGTGGCGGGCGATCGCGCGCATCGACATGGAGCGGCGCGGCTACCCGCTCAAGGTGCTGCACGAGTACCGGATGACACCCAAGGGCATCCTCGACACGATCAAGTACATCGGCAAGACCGACCTCGAGGAACTGCGCGCCCGCACCGGCACCAGCGCCGAGCGGATGCGGCTGGTGCCGCTGGCCGCCGAGGTGCTGCGGGTGCTGGTGCGCAAGCTGCACCCCAAGGAAATCGCGGTGTCCTCCTACGGCATCCGCGAGGGGCTGCTCTACGAACAGATGTCGCCCGCGCTCAAGGCGCGCGACCCGCTGATCGAGGCCGCCCGCCACTCCGAGGCGCAATCGGCCCGGATGCCGGGCTTCGGGCGCAAGCTCTACCGCTTCGTGGAACCCCTGTTCCCCCGCGCCAAGCACGACAAGAAGCGCCTGATCCGCGCCGCCTGCCTGCTGCATGACGTGAGCTGGCGCGCCCACCCCGACTACCGGGCCGAGGTCTGCTTCGACAACGCGACGCGGGCGAACCTCGGCGGCATGACCCATGCCGAGCGGGTCTACCTCGGGCTTGCGCTCCTGCACCGCTACAAGTCGAGCCGCACCGGCACCGGCTTCAACGCCGAGCTGCTCAAGCTTCTCCCCGAGGACCAGGTGCGCGAGGCCGAGATCCTGGGCCGCGCCATGCGCTTCGGGGCCATGTTCGCGGTGGCGAACCCGATCGACCACGGCACGCTCGTCTACCGGCCCAAGCGCAAGGAACTGATCCTGACGCTGCACAGCGACGAGGGGCGCGACCTGTTCGGCGAGGTGGCGCAGGCGCGCTTCAAGGCGCTGGCCGCGGCGATGGGGGTGGAACCCATCGTGGTGGGGGCCGCGTAAACCAGGCGGTAGGGATTCCCGGACTAGGGTCGCAGGCCGGCGGGGCGTAGCCTTGCTCCATCACGCCACGTGCGTCCCGACCCCGGAGGCTGCCATGACCGTCCTGAACACCCTCGCCCTGTCCCTCGTGCTGCTGGTCGCGGTGTTGCTCACGGTGCTCATCTTCGGGTCCGCGACGCTTGCGGCGTGACGGGGCGCGCCCGCGCCCCTTTCCTCCCTGACGGACTGGCCCCCGGCATCGCCCGGGGGCCTTTTTCTGCCCGGGGGCGGGGTAGGGAATGCCCCACTGTCGGGCCATGGCCGCCGCGCCTATCCTCAGACCCATCCGAAAGGGATAGCTGCCATGTCTCTGTTCAACATCCTGTCCGCCGCACTGGTCGTCCTGATCCTCGCCGCCGCCCTCGTGCTCTTCACCGGGATCCAGGCCGCCAATGCCGGCGTGTTCCAGACGCCTGCGGGCGGCTGGGGCATCGACCGCCCTGCCCCGCCACCGACGGACGGCCCGCGCGGCAGGGGCCCCGCGACCGCCGCGGGCGGCTGACCGGCCCCCGAGCGCGCCGCCTTGTGAGGCGTTTTCCTTTGGCGTATGCGTCGCCAGACGTGACTTGCCAGAGGGATGCGCCCCATGCGCCTCAGCCGCTATTTCCTGCCCGTTCTCAAGGAAACCCCGTCCGAGGCGCAGATCGTCAGCCACCGGCTGATGCTGCGGGCGGGCCTGATCAAGCAGGCCTCGGCCGGCATCTATTCCTGGCTGCCCTTCGGCTACAAGGTGCTGCGCCGGATCGAGCAGATCGTCCACGAGGAACAGATCCGCGCCGGCCACCTGCCCATGCTGATGCCGACGATCCAGTCCGCCGACCTGTGGCGCGAGAGCGGGCGGTATGATGCATATGGGGCCGAGATGTTGCGGATCACGGACCGGCATGACCGCGACATGTTGTTCACGCCCACGGCCGAGGAGCTGATCACCGACATCTTCCGGGCGCATGTGACGAGCTACAAGGACCTGCCGCTGACGATGTACCAGATCCAGTGGAAGTTCCGCGACGAGATCCGGCCGCGCTTCGGCGTGATGCGGGGCCGCGAGTTCTACATGAAGGACGGCTACAACTTCGACCTGACCAAGGAAGACGCGCTGCACGCCTACAACCGCCACCTCGTCAGCTATCTGCGCACCTACGAGCGCATGGGCCTGCAGGCGATCCCGATGCGCGCCGACAGCGGCCCGATCGGCGGCGACGACACCCACGAGTTCCTGGTGCTGGCCGAAACGGGCGAATCGGAGGTGTTCTACGACAGCGAGATCACCGACCTGCGCTTTGGCGACCGCGAGATCGACTACGACGACCGCGCCCAGTGCCAGGGCGTGCTGGAGGAATTCACCAGCCGCTACGCGCGCACCGACGAGACCCACGACCCCGAGCTGTTCGCCAAGATTCCCGCGGAACGCCAAAGGGTTGCCCGGGGCATCGAGGTCGGCCAGATCTTCTATTTCGGGACCAAGTATTCCGAGCCGATGGGCGCCATGGTCGATGACGGCAAGGGCAACCGGGTGCCGGTGCACATGGGCAGCCACGGGATCGGGGTCAGCCGCCTGGTCGGCGCGATCATCGAGGCGTCGCACGACGACAAGGGCATCGTCTGGCCCGAGGGGGTGACGCCCTTCCACGTGGGCATCGTGAACCTGAAACAGGGCGACGCGGCCTGCGACGGGGCCTGCGAGGGGCTCTACAAAGCCTTTGTCGCCAAGGGGCTGGAGCCGCTCTACGACGACCGCGAGGAGCGCGCGGGCGCGAAGTTCGCCACCATGGACCTGATCGGCCTGCCCTGGCGCATCACGGTGGGGCCGCGGGGCCTTGGCGCGGGCGTGGTGGAGCTGACCTGCCGCCGCACGGGCGCAAGCGAGGAGCTGTCGCCCGAGGCCGCGGTGGCCCGCGTGGCCGGGATCTACGCACCCCATATGTAGTGGGTCGCCCGGCCGCACCGGGCGTACACACCCCGTACACATCCCGTACACCGGCGCGCGCGTCAGGGGTTCCTTAACCCTGCCGCCCGAGACTGGCCGCTTTCCGAAAGAGGGGGCGGGCATGGGCACGCAGGACAAGCCGCTGGGCGCCACGGCGCGGCGGCACCACTACTACATGGCGGACGCGCTCCGGCGCTTCGAGTTCGAGATGCATTCGCGGATCTGGGTCGAGTCCCGCATCCCGCCCGAATGGCACGAGATCGCCACCCGGCGGGACAGCGCCAAGGTCCGGGTCACGCTGCGGCTGGATGCGGACGTGGTGAAGTGGTTCCGGTCGATGGGGCCGGGCTACCAGCCGCGGATGAACGACGTGCTGTCGGCCTTCATGCACGCGAAGCTGGCGGGGTTGCTGCACGGGGACGACACGATCGAGCCGTTCCGGGAGAGCTGGCAGTCACGGATGAAGGCGCCGGAGTGGGGGGAGACGGAGCGGGAGAGGGGGCGGTGAGTTCGCTACTAAAAAACCCTAGACAAACCTTGCGCTCCATCTGCAATGTAAGTCGCATAGACGAGTAATGGTATTCTGACTTTGATGGAGGATTAAATGGATGGAGTGTCTGACCAAGAAAATTCCATTCGAATGCCGCACCCTCTCTCTGTTGAGCTTTTCTCGGCACGATCCAACAAGACCACCAAGTTAATAAACAACACCTCGGCGGAGTCTGCGGTTGAAGGGAAGCATCGCTGGTTTGAGTATCGCTTTGAAAAACCAGTATACATCCAGAAGATTGAAGTATTTGGTACTGGATATGATAGCTGGAACGAGGTGTCTTTTGAAGTTTCCCACATTGATGGCACGAAACACAATCAGGAAATTAAGTTCGATGGGTCTACATCACGTGTAGGAATTGGAAAGCTCTGCGACAGTTTCCGCTTTCGGCCCGACGCCAAGCTCCTCAAGAGCACGACAATTGATCGTGTAGTGGTAACAGGGCTTACTCTAGATGAATTTCATGCCTTCGAGTGGGCCATCAAGGAATTTGAGCAACGCGAAAAGAGCCTACAAAGTAGAGAAGCACAAAAGACTACACTTATTGAAGAGATTTCAGAGCGAACCAAAGAGAAGTCGCAACTTGCTTCGGAACTTGGAAAGACCTCAGCGGAGCTTCAGCAAGCCACCCAACAACTTGAATCTACGCGTACAACACTTAGCAGCGAACGAGCGAACGCTGAACAGCTGAGAAGGACCGTGGCTGAACTGATCGCGTCACGTCAAGAACAGGAAACGGCAATTCGAAAAAATGAAGAAAAGATCAATGAATTAACACGTGAGATAAGGCTCTTTCCAAGCGAAATTGCTGGCTTTGTAAAAGAGGGTAACCGAAATATCTATTGGTACACCGCCCTTTCAATTCCATTCATCATTGTAATCTATGTGGTGCTTCGGGCTTTATTCTCGGGAGCAGTCGACCTAACGCAAGTCTGGCGAGAAGAGCAGGATATTGATATATGGACCGTCTTCCTAACCAGGCTTCCATTTGTCATTATAGCCTTTGCGTTATTGGAAGTATGTGGATATGTTGTGGGTCGCCTCGTCTTTGAGATTATCAAGATTAATCGCCAGAGACTCAATCTCTCCAAAATTAGCATCATTGCAAAAGATGTTTCAACTGCTGCCTCCCATGAGCTTGAACTCACAGAAGATGAACGATACGAGAAAGAAGTTCAATTGAAAATGGAATTGCTGCGCGAACACATGAAAGAGTACGTCGGGCAAGAATTCCATTACCAAGGGACAGCAGTGCAAAGACTCGCAGAGGCATTCGTTTCCAAGCTTGGGCCTCGGGGATGAACGCCACTTAGACCCTTGAACGAATAGGCCCGTCACCCCTGCAGCGACCGAACCCCCAGCTCCCCTTCCCGGCTCGCGCGCATCGCCAGCGCGGCGGCGTGGCTGGCGGCGAGCGTCGTGAAATAGGGGATCTTGTCGGCCAGCGTCACCGCCCGCATGGAGCGTGAATCCTCGACCGCCTGGGCGCCTTCGGTCGTGTTCAGCACCAGCTGCACGCCGCCGTCCTTGATGATGTCGACCACGGTGCGGCCGCCCTCGTAGGCCTTGTTCACCACGTCGGAGGCCAGCCCATGCGCCTTGAGGAAGGCCGCGGTGCCGCTGGTGGCGAGGATCGACAGGCCGAGGTCGGTCAGGATGCGGGCGGTCTCGACGAGGATCGGGCCCTTGTCGGCATCCTTGATCGAGATGAACACGGTGCCGGCGTCGGGCAGGCGGGTGCCGGCGCCGAGCTGGGCCTTGAGGAAGGCGCGGGGGAAGGTGCGGTCCCAGCCCATGACCTCGCCGGTCGAGCGCATTTCCGGGCCGAGCAGCGTGTCGACGCCGGGGAAGCGGGCGAAGGGCAGCACCGCCTCCTTCACCGAGAACCAGGGCGTGCGGTAGGACGCCAGCGCCATCGGGTCGCCCATGGGGATGACGGTGGCGTCGTCCACGGGCTGGTGCGGCTGGGCGACCGGGAAGGCCGAGAGTTTCTCGCCGGCCATGAGGCGGGCGGCGATGGAGGCGATGGCGCTGTCGGTCGCCTTGGCGACGAAGGGCACGGTGCGCGAGGCGCGCGGGTTCACCTCGATCAGGTAGATCTCGTCGTCCTTGACCGCGAACTGGACGTTCATCAGGCCGACGACGTTGAGGGCGTGGGCCAGCGCCTCGGTCTGGCGGATGATCTCGGCCTGGATCGCGTCGGATAGCGTGTGGGGCGGCAGCGAGCAGGCGCTGTCGCCGGAGTGCACGCCGGCCTCCTCGATGTGCTGCATGATGCCGGCGACATGGACCTGGGTGCCGTCGCAGAGCGCGTCGACGTCGACCTCGACCGCGCCGTCGAGGTAGCTGTCGAGGAGCACGGGGCTGTCGCCCGAGACGACCACGGCCTCGCGGATGTAGCGGTCGAGCTGGGCGGTGTCGCGGACGATCTCCATCGCGCGGCCGCCCAGCACGTAGGAGGGGCGGATCACCAGCGGGTAGCCGAGCTTCTCGGCCGCGGCCTTGGCCTGGGCGTCGGTGGTGGCGATGGCGTTCTCGGGCTGTTTCAGGCCGAGGCGCTGCACCAGCTGCTGGAACCGCTCGCGGTCCTCTGCGAGGTCGATGGCGTCGGGCGTGGTGCCGAGGATCGGGATGCCGGCGTCGTGCAGCGCGTTGGCGAGTTTCAGGGGCGTCTGGCCGCCGAACTGGACGATGACGCCGTGCAGCGTGCCGCGGGACTGCTCGACGCGGAGGATCTCCATCACGTGCTCGAAGGTGAGCGGCTCGAAGTAGAGCCGGTCCGAGGTGTCGTAGTCGGTCGAGACGGTCTCGGGGTTGCAGTTGACCATGATGGTCTCGTAGCCCGTGTCGCTGAGGGCGAAGCAGGCGTGGCAGCAGCAGTAGTCGAACTCGATCCCCTGCCCGATCCGGTTCGGGCCGCCGCCGAGGATGACGACCTTTTTCGCGCCCGAGGGGCGGGCCTCGCATTCGGGCTCGCCCATGGTGGGGTGTTCGTAGGTGGAATACATGTAGGGGGTCTGCGCCTCGAACTCGGCGGCGCAGGTGTCGATGCGCTTGAACTGGGCGGTGACGCCGAGGTTCAGGCGGGCGCGGCGGATGTTGCTTTCCTCGCGGCCGGTCAGTTTCGCCAGCCGCGCGTCGGTGAAGCCCATCATCTTGAGCCGGCGCAGCCCTTCCTCGGTCACCGGCAGGCCGTCGCGGCGGACCTGGGCCTCGGTGTCGACGATCTCGCGGATGCGGGCGAGGAACCAGGGGTCGTATTTGGTGGCGGCGTGGATCTTGTCGTCGCTGAGGCCGTGGCGCATGGCCTGGGCGACGATGCGGAGGCGGTCGGGGGTCTGGCGGCTGAGCGCCTTGACCAGCGCGGCCTCGTCCGGGGCGCCGGGGATGTCGATCTCGTCGAAGCCGGTCAGGCCGGTTTCCAGCGAGGCCAGCGCCTTCTGCACGCTTTCGTGGAAGCTGCGGCCGATGGCCATGGCCTCGCCCACCGACTTCATCGCGGTGGTCAGCTCGGGCTTGGCGCCGGGGAACTTCTCGAAGGCGAAGCGCGGGATCTTGGTGACGACGTAGTCGATGGTGGGCTCGAAGGACGCGGGCGTCACCTTGGTGATGTCGTTGTCGAGCTCGTCCAGCGTGTAGCCCACGGCCAGTTTCGCGGCGATCTTGGCGATGGGGAAGCCCGTGGCCTTGGACGCCAGCGCCGAGGACCGCGACACGCGCGGGTTCATCTCGATCACGACCATGCGGCCGTCGGCGGGGTTCACGGCCCACTGCACGTTCGAGCCGCCGGTCTCCACCCCGATCTCGCGCAGCACGGCAATGCTGCCGTTGCGCATGATCTGGTATTCCTTGTCGGTCAGGGTCAGGGCGGGTGCGACGGTGATGCTGTCGCCGGTGTGCACGCCCATCGGGTCCACGTTCTCGATGGAGCAGACGATGATGGCGTTGTCCGCGCGGTCGCGGACGACCTCCATCTCGTATTCCTTCCAGCCGAGCAGCGACTCGTCGATCAGGATCTGGGCGACCGGCGAGGCCTCCATGCCGGTCTTGCAGTAGTACTCGTATTCCTCGCGGTTGTAGGCGACGCCGCCGCCGGTGCCGCCCAGCGTGAAGGCGGGGCGGATGATGGCGGGCAGGCCCACGTATTCGATGGCCTCGATCGCCGCCTGCAGGCCGGCCTTGATGTCGTACTTGCCGTCGGCCTTCCGGGGCGCCGAGACGATGGTGGCCTTGGGGTTTTCCAGCCCGATCCGGTCCATCGCCTCGCGGAACAGCTTGCGGTCCTCGGCCATCTCGATGGCGGCACGCTTGGCGCCGATCATCTCGACCCCGTATTTCGCCAGCACGCCCATTTCCTCGAGCGCGAGCGAAGTGTTGAGGCCGGTCTGGCCGCCCATCGTGGGCAGGAGCGCGTCGGGGCGTTCCTTTTCGATGATCTTGGCCACGACCTCGGGGGTGATCGGCTCGATGTAGGTGGCGTCGGCCAGCCCCGGGTCGGTCATGATCGTGGCGGGGTTCGAGTTGACGAGGATGACGCGGTAGCCTTCCTCCTTCAGCGCCTTGCACGCCTGCGCGCCGGAGTAGTCGAACTCGCAGGCCTGCCCGATGACGATGGGGCCGGCTCCGATGATCATGATGGACTTGATATCGGTTCTCTTCGGCATCGTTCTTCCCCGGGCGGCGCGCAAATTGCTGGCGTTATAGGGATTGCGGGACCGGGCGCAAGCCCTGCCCGCCCCTTTGTTCAGACCGCGGCGGCGCGGGCGTTCGACGCGATGAACTTGGCCCGCGCCTCGGCCCCGATGGCGGCGTCGAGCGCGACGCGGATGCCGGGCTTGCGGCGCATCAGCGCCTGAAGCGCGGCGCTGTCAACGGCAAACAGGCGGGCGGGCGCGGTCAGGGTCACGGTTGCGATGGCGGGGTGGCCGCCGGGCGCGCCGAATTCCCCCACCAGGTTGCCGGGGCCCAGGGTGGCGACCTCGCGGCCGCCGACGGTGACGCGGGCCTGCCCGTCGCGGAGCCAGACCAGCGCCGGGACGGCCTGCCCCTCGGCCATCAGGACGGTGCCGGGGGCGGCATCCTCCCAGCGGCCGGCGGCGACGAGGGCCCGGGCGAGGATCGGCTCGATGCCCCTGAGCTTGGCGGCGACGAACTCGCGTTCCTCGGGGGTCAGGCGCAGGCCGCGGTTGAGGATGAAGAGCCGGGCGATGCCGATGAGGCTGAAGGCGATCCAGCAGCTTTCGATGACGGCGGCGAAGGGATTGAAGCTCTGCGTCAGCGACACGAGCATCATCGAGGAGGCGCCGAGGTTGAGGAAGGCATAGGGGTAGCCGTGCCCGCGCAGGAAGCCCAGCTGGAGCGAGCCGTAGGCGCTGAGATACAGGATCACGCCGAGGATGCCGGCGATCTCGAACAGGACGGGGGGCATCAGGCGGCCCCCCGGGGACGGGCGCGGGATGCGGGCAGGGTCGGCGGCATGGACGGCCTCGGGGGCTGGGATGGGGGCGCCCCCTTCATGCGCCCGCGCCCGGCCCGGGTGCAAGCATGGCGCGCCGGGGCGCCGCCCCTGCCCCGCCGCCTATTCCGCCGCGCGCATCTGGCGCGGGGCCTCGGCCGGGTAGAGGTAGTCGCGGGTCAGCGGCACCGCATCCTGCCGGCGGGTCAGCTGGACCTGGAACACGCATTGCCGGTTGTGGCGGAAGGTGTGCTCGCAGGCCTTGAGGTAGTAGCGCCACATCCGGCAGAAGCGGGCGTCGTAGAGCGCGCGGGCGCGGTCCTCGTTGGCGGCGAAGCGGTCGTGCCAGTGGCGCAGGGTTTCGGCGTAGTGCAGGCGCCAGACCTCGATGTCGGTCGGGAAGAGGTCGGCCTGCTCGACCGCCGCGGCCACCTCGGACAGCGAGGGCACGTAGCCGCCGGGGAAGATGTACTTGCGGATCCAGGGGCTGGTCGCGCCCGGCGGCGCGGCGCGGCCGATGGTGTGGATCAGCGCGATGCCGTCGGGGCGCAGCCGCTCGCGCACGGTGTCGAAGTATTCGCGGTAGTGCGGCACGCCGACATGCTCGAACATGCCGATCGACACGATGCGGTCGAACTGGCCGGTGACGGCGCGGTAGTCGCGCAGCTCGAAGCGGACCCGGTCGGACAGGCCCGCGCGCGCCGCCCGTTCGGTGGCGACCTTGTGCTGTTCCCCGGACAGCGTCACCCCCAGCACGCGGACCCCGTAGTCCTGCGCCAGCGTCAGCGCCATGCCGCCCCAGCCGCAGCCGATCTCGAACACCTCCATGCCGGGGGAGAGGCAGAGCTTGGCGGCGATGTGGTGCTTCTTGGCGGCCTGCGCCTGTTCCAGTGTCAGGTCGGGGCGGGTGAAATAGGCGCAGGAATACTGCCGGTCGGCGTCGAGGAAGAGGTCGTAGAGCTCGCCCGACAGGTCGTAGTGATGCGCCACGTTCGCGCGCGCCCGGTGGGCGGGGTTGTACTGGTCGACCACGCGCTTCCACTTGCGCAGCCGGGCACCCCAGCGCCGCCAGCCCGCGTCCGAGGCGCGGTTGTTGCGGACGATCAGGGCGAAGAAGCCGTCGAGGTCGTCGCCCTCCAGCGTCGCGGTGCCGTCCATGTAGGCCTCGCCCAGCGCCAGCTCGGTGCTGAGCACCAGCCGCCGCGGCAGGGCGGGGTCGGTCAGCGCGAGATGCGCATCGGCCGTGGCCCCCGGCCCGTAGCGCCGCGTCGTGCCGTTCGGGTAGGTCAGGTCCAGCGCGCCCGTCACGAAGAACTGGCGCAGCATCCTGTCAAGAACTCGGTCCCACATCGCGTTTCCCCTCGCGTTTGTGGCCTGCCGAAACCTGCGGGGACCAGTTTACAGGAAATGGTTGACGATGAAAGGGGGCGGGCCCGGGGGCGGCGGGATCTTGATCTGTGTCAAGTCAAGTTGACAGGTAATGTGATCTGATGGGCTGACATATTCGGGGAGTCGCCCATGCGCATCTGTCTCATTCATCCCAACTATCATTCGGGCGGCGCGGAGATCGCGGGCAACTGGCCGCCGGCCTGGGTGGCCTATATCGCCGGTGCGCTGAAATCCGCCGGCTTCACCGACATCCACTTCATCGACGCGATGACCGACCACCTCAGCCCCGCCGACCTGCGGGTCAAGCTGGCCGAGATGCAGCCCGACGTGGTCGGCACCACGGCGATCACGCCCTCGATCTACGTGGCCGAGGAGACGCTGAAGCTGGCGTCCGAGGTGCTGCCGCGGGCGGTGACGGTGCTGGGCGGCATCCACGCGACCTTCATGTACAAGCAGGTGCTGTCCCAGGCGCCGCACATCGACGTCATCGTCCGCGGCGAGGGCGAGGAGATCATCGTCGACCTGATCCGCGCCATCGACGCCGGCCGCTGGCCCGCCGACCGCGCCGCGATCAAGGGGCTGGCCTACCGCGACGGCGACGAGATCGTGGCGACGCCGGCCGCCCCCACGGTCAAGGACATCGACGCGATCAGCCCGGACTGGTCGCTGCTGAAATGGGACCAGTACACCTATGTGCCGCTGGGCGTGAAGGTGGCGATCCCGAACATGGCGCGCGGCTGCCCCTTCACCTGTTCCTTCTGCAGCCAGTGGAAGTTCTGGCGCGACTACCGCGTGCGCGACCCGATCAAGGTGGTGGACGAGATCGAGGAGCTGGTGGTCAAGCACGGCGTGGGCTTCTTCATCCTCGCCGACGAGGAACCGACGATCAACCGGCGCAAGTTCATCCAGTTCTGCGAGGAGCTGATCAGGCGCGACCTGCCGCGGCGGGTGCAGTGGGGGATCAACACCCGCGTCACCGACATCATGCGCGACAAGGACCTGCTGCCGCTCTACCGCCGAGCGGGGCTGGTGCATGTCAGCCTCGGCACCGAGGCGGCGGCGCAGCTGAAGCTCGACCAGTTCAACAAGGAGACCAAGGTCGAGGAGAACAAGGAGGCGATCCGCCTCCTGCGCGAGGCCGACATCTTCACCGAGGCGCAGTTCATCGTGGGCCTCGACAACGAAACGCCCGAGACGCTGGAAGAAACCTACCAGATGGCCTGGGACTGGCAGCCGGACCTGGCCAACTGGGCGATGTACACGCCTTGGCCCTTCACGCCGCTGTTCCAGGAGCTGGGCGACAAGGTCGAGATCTTCGACTTCTCGAAATACAACTTCGTCACCCCGATCATGCGGCCCGCGGCGATGGACCGGGACGAGCTGCTGGACCGGGTGATGAACAACTACCGGCGGTTCTATTCCAAGAAGGCGCTGTTCCACTACCCGTGGCGCGGGACGGGCTACCGGCGGAAATACCTGCTGGGCTGTCTGAAGGCCTTCATGAAGGCGGGCTTCGCGCGGCAGTTCTACGATCTCGGCAAGGTCGATTACTGGGGGCCGCAGTCGAAGGGCAAGTTGAACTTCAACTTCGACCGGACGCGGACGATCGCGCCGGCGCAGATGGAGGACTGGCAGTCCAAGCAGGACATCGCGGCGCAGAAACGCGCGGCCAAGCTGTCGCGGACGGGCGATTTCGTGATGCCGAACGGGGCCGAGGTGAAGGCTTGCGGCGGGGGCGACCAGCAGATGGAGGAGGCCCGCACCACCGAGCCGGCGGAGTGACGGCCATGGCCCCGGTGACGGCGAAGATCGGGCCAAACGCGATCCTCCAGCTCGTGCCGGTGCTGGAGGAGGCGGGCGGCCGCGACTGGGCGGCGCATGTGATGACGATGGCCGGCGTGTTCGAGCTTCCCGACCCGGCGGGCGGGCTGATCGACGAGGCGCCGGCCGCGCGGCTGCATCAGGCGATGCGGCTGGAGATCCCCGAGGTGGCGCCGATGCTGGCGCGCGAGGCGGGCTGGCGGACGGGGGGCTACATCCTCGAGAACCGGATCCCGCAGGGCGCGCAGCGGCTGCTGAAGCTGATGCCGGCGCGGCTGTCGGCGCCGGTCCTGTCCAAGGCCGTCGCGAGGCACGCCTGGACCTTCTGCGGGTCGGGGCGGTTCCGGCTGGTGTCGGGCTGGCCGCCGGTGTTCGAGATCGCGGACAACCCGGTGGTGCGGGGGGAACGGTCTGAGGTGCCGCTGTGCCACTGGCACGCGGCGGTGTTCGAGCGGCTGTTTTCCGAGCTGTGCGGCCCGCGCTGGCGGGCGGTCGAGACGCAGTGCTGCGCGCAGGGGCACGACGCCTGCCGCTTCGAGCTGCACCGGGCGCCGCACGGGGACTGAGGGGGCGGAAAACGCGCGTTTTCCGCGCCGAAAAACTCGAGTTTTTCGGCGCGCGAAGCTGCAGCTTCGCGGGTGGGAAAACTGCAGTTTTCCCCGGTTTCCGGTGCGGAAACCGCGTCAGTCCGCGATGCGCTCGGGGGTCTGGAACAGGCGGGCGCGGCCGGTGGCGTCGGTGATCGTCACCTCGGCGACGGGCTGGACGAGCGCTTCGCCGAAGATCTCCTCAAGGACGAAGCGCAGCGGGTTGGTGCGCGGGTCGATGGCGACGGTGTAGGCGTAGTCCCACGGGCAGCCGGTCAGCCGCCCGGACCAGCCATCGCCCCCGCCGGGGCCGAGGCAGGTGGACCCGTCCGACATCGACACGGTCAGCAGGTCGCGGTCGAGCGTCACGCGCTCGGGGGTCGCGGGCCCGGTGGCGCAGGCGGCCAGCAGGGCGGGAACGGCGAGGACGGCAAGGGCACGGCGCATGGGGGCGGCCTTTCGGGTCAGGGCTCAGAGCGGCCAGATCAGCGGGATGGCCAGACAGACCACCACGCCGAGGCTCAGGTTCAGGGGAATACCGATCCGCATGAAATCGGTAAAGCGGTAGCCGCCCGGCCCGTAGACCAGCATGTTGGTCTGGTAGCCGATCGGCGTGGCGAAGGCCGCCGAGGCCGCGATCATCACCGCCACCACCAGCGGGCGCGGATCGACCCCCACCGCCTGGCCCAGCGCGATGGCGATGGGGGCCATGATGACGGCGATGGCGTTGTTCGACACCACCTCGGTCAGCGCGGTGGTCATGAAGTAGACCGCCCAGAGCAGCACCCAGGGCGGCATGTCGGCGAGGGCGGGGGCGATCTGGTTCACGATCAGCTCGACCGCGCCGGTGTGGTCGAGGGCGGCGCCCACGGCCAGCATGGCGAAGATCAGGGCCAGCAGCCGGCCCTCGACGAAGGAAAACGCCTCCTCGGCGTCGATGCAGCCGGTCAGAAGCACGATGGCCACCGCGATCACCGCCAGCACGAGGATCGGGGCCACGTTCAGCGCGGCGAGGACGACGATGGCCGCCATCGCGGCGATGGCGATGGGCGCCTTGTCGCGGCGGTAGGCGCGTTCCGAGGGCTGGGAGACGTCGACCAGCTCCATGTCGGCGGCGAAGCGTTCGATGTCGGCGGGGTCGCCTTCCAGCAGCAGCGTGTCGCCCACGCGGACCGACAGGTTGTCGAGCTGGCTGCCGATGTTCTGGTTCCGCCGGTGCACGGCCAGCGGGTAGACGCCATAGCGGCGGCGCAGCCGCAGGCTGCCCAGCGTGCGGCCGACCATGCGGGCGCCCGGGGTGATCAGCACCTCGACCGTGGTGGTGCGGACCGAGGACAGCTTGTCCACGGTCTTGAGTTCCTTGGACGCCTGCAGGCCCAGCACCTCGGCCATCTCGGTGCGCAGGACGACGCGGTCGCCGGCCTGCAGCACCACGCCCGACATGTCGCGCCGGAGCGAGGCATCGCCGCGCAGCACGTCGATCAGGCGCACGCCCTCGCGCCGGAACAGGTCGACCTCGTTCACGTTCTGCCCGATCAGCGCCGAGCCCTCGGGCACCGCGACCTCGGTGAAGAACTTGGGCTTGGCCCGCCCGCCCCCGCCCAAGAGCGCCGCCATGGAGCTGCGCTCGGGCAGGAGGTGGCGGCCGAAGACGGTCAGGTAGATCATCCCCCAGGCCACGACGACGAGGCCGATGGGCGTGATCTCGAAGATCGAGAAGGGCTCGAGCCCCTGGGTGCGGGCCACCCCGTCGACCAGCAGGTTGGTCGAGGTGCCGATCAGCGTCAGCGTGCCGCCCATGATCGCGGCATAGCTGAGCGGGATCAGCAGCTTGGAGGGCGCGAGGTTCAGGATGCGGGCGATCTGGACGAAGACCGGGATCATGATGACCACGATCGGGGTGTTGTTCATGAAGGCCGAGGCCGCCATCACCGAGGCGATCAGGGCCGCGACCGCGACGGTGGGGTTCGAGGCGGCCTTGGCCTCGGCGAACTTGGTCAGCCGGTCGAGGGAGCCGGTGCGCACCAGCGCGCCCATGACGATGAACATGGCCGCGATGGTCCAGGGCGCGGGGTTGGCCAGCACCTCGGTGGCGCGGTCGGCCGGCAACAGGCCCACGATCAGCAGGAGCGCGACGCCCCCGATGGCCACCACCTCGGTCGGCCAGCGTTCGCGCAGGAACAGGACGAACATGGCCAGCAGGATGGCGAGCGCAAGGAGGCCTTCGCCGGTCTCGGACAGGGGCAGGTCGATCATTCGGGTCCCTTCGGGCAGGCGGCCGGCAGCCGGGATGCGCGAGACCCGAGTTTAGCGATGGCGCGGGCCGCGGCAAGCGGGGTGCGGCGGCGCGGCGCTCAGGCGACGGGCACCGGCTCGGGCGGCTTGCGCGGCTGCACAAGAAACAGGCCGAGCATCATCAGGACCAGCGCCGCCCAGACCCAGGGCGAATAGGTCTCGGACAACAGGAGCTTGGCCCAGAGGATGCCGAATCCGGTGACGATGTAGGACACCTGCGCGGCGAACACCGACCCCGCCCGCGTGACCAGCCAGACATAGGCGGTGTAGGCCAGCGCATGGGCCAGCGACGAGACGACGATCGCGGCGTCGGGCGCGCCCCAGGGCGGCAGGGGCGAGATGAACTGCCCCGTCATCACCGCCAGCGGCAGGGCCAGGCCCGCGCCGACCAGCGAGGCGCCGAGCAGCACCTGCACCGCGTCCAGCCCCTCGGTGCCGTAGCGGGCGACGAAATTGCCCTCGACCGCGTAGAACAAGGGCGCGACGAGGGCGAGCGGCAGCCACCACGCCATGGCCGGGTCGGGCAGGCTGGTCTCGGGCGCGGCGATCAGCACGATGGCGCCAAGGCCGAGCGCGAGGCCCAGCAGGCGGGTGGCCGAGAAGCGGTCCATCCCCAGCGCCAGCGCGATGGGGAAGGCGAGCATCGGGATCAGGGACAGGACGATCGACAGGATGCCCGACGGCAGGTGGATCGCGGCGGTGTAGCTGGCGGAGTTCGGCAGCAGCGTGCCGATCAGCGCGATGATGGTGTAGAAGGCCAGGTGGCGCGGCGCGCGCGGCAGGCGGCCGCCGCGCGCGGCGTTGATCGCGGCCAGCAGCGCCGCGCCGAGGGCGAACTGCCAGAAGATGATGCCGAAATGCCGGTAGCCGCCGCCGACCGCGATCTTGGCCATGGGCTGGCCCAGCCCCCAGGCCGCGCCGCAGAACACCAGGATGAGGACGTAGAGCCCCCAGTCACGGCGCATCGGCGGGGCCTTCGGTCAGGAGCCGCCCGCCCTGCCGCACGGGGCGCACCAGCGTCGCGGCGCCGGTGCGGTCGTCGGTCTCGACGTAGAGGCCGGCCAGCGTGGCGGGGCCGGCCGCGGGGGTGAAGCGTTCCTTTGGCATGCCGGTGACGAATCGGCGCATCGGCTCGGCCCGGTCCATGCCGATGACGGACAGGTAGTCGCCGCACATGCCGGCGTCGGTCTGGTAGGCGGTGCCGCCGGGCAGGATCATGGCGTCGGCGGTGGGCACATGGGTGTGGGTGCCGACGACGATGCTGGCCCGCCCGTCGCAGTAGTGGCCGACGGCCATCTTTTCCGAGGTCGCCTCGGCGTGGATGTCGACGAGCGACGCCTGCACGACGCCGCCGCGGGGGTAGGTCCTGAGCACCGTGTCGAGGGCCGAGAACGGGTCGGCGAAGGGGCGCTTCATGAACACCTGCCCCAGCGCCTGCGTGACCAGCACCTTGCGCCCGTTGGTCGCGGGGAACACGCGCGCGCCGGCGCCCGGCGCGTCCTTGGCGAAGTTCAGCGGGCGCAGGATGCGCGGCTCCTGCGCGATGGCCTGCAGCATGTCACGCTGGTCGAAGGCGTGGTCGCCCAGCGTGATGCAGTCGGCACCGGCGTCGAGGATCTCGCGCGCGTGGGCCGCCGACAGGCCCGCCCCCGCGGTCGCGTTCTCGGCGTTGACCACGACGAAATCGAGGCGCCAGCCGGTGCGGAGCGTCTTGAGGGTTTCGGTGATGGCGGCGCGGCCGGAGCGGCCCATCACGTCGCCGAGGAACAGGATACGCATGGGCTTGGCCTAGCCGTGGCGGGCGGCTCCGGCAAGGCGGAAAATCGGGTGGGTCAGGGGCGCAGGACGCCCCGCTCGGTGACGATGGCATCGAGCGCCATGTCGGTCGGCTCCACCGGCAGGGCGGGGAGTTCCTGCGCGGCGAAGGCGAGGCCGATGGCGCGGACGGGGCCGGCGGCGCGCAGGCGCGCGAGCGTCCGGTCGTAGAAGCCGCCGCCGTAGCCGAGGCGGTTGCAGGCCGCGTCAAAGCCGACCAGCGGCACGATCAGGATGTCGGGGGTCAGCCAGTCGCCCTCCGACGGGATCATGGCGCCGAAGGGGCCTTCGGTCAGGGCGCAGCCGGGCGTCCACGCGCGGAAGTCGAGGGGCAGGCCCTTGCCCGCGATGACCGGGACGCAGAGGCGCGCGCCCAGTCCGTGCAGCGCGGTCATGGCGGGGACCGGGTCGAGCTCGGTGCGGATCGGCATGTAGCCCGAGATGGTGCGGCCGGCGGGCAGGCCGATCTCAGCCATCAGGTGCGCGGTGGCGGCGGCCACGGCGCCGGTCGCGGCGCGCGCGTCGAAGGCGGCCTTGCGGGCGGCATAGGCGGTCTGGCGGAGGGTGGCCTTGACGTCGGACATGGGGAGGACGGAAAACCCCTTTCGCCGCCCGGCGCAAACCCGGGGGCGACGGGTCACGGGCAGGGGGCGACAGGGATGCTGGTTCTGGATCATATCGCGGTGGCGGCCGAGCGGCTGGAGGACGGCGCGGCGGCGGTGGAACGCGCGCTGGGGCTGCCCTTGCAGCCGGGCGGGCAGCACCCGCACATGGGCACGCACAACCGGCTGATGGGGCTGGGGCCCGAGTACCTGGAGGTCATCGCCATCGACCCCGAGGGGCAGGCCCCCGCGCAGCCGCGGTGGTTCGACCTGGACAATTTCCGGGGCGCGCCACGGGCGACGACCTGGATCTGCCGCTGCGACGACCTGGAGGCGGCGCTGGCCGCGGCGCCCGAGGGGGTGGGCGTGCCCTGGTCGCTGGCGCGGGCCGACCTGCGGTGGCGGATGGCGGTGCCGAAGGACGGCAAGCTGCCCTTCGGCGGGCTGTTCCCGGCGCTGATCCAGTGGGAGGGGACGGCGCACCCGGCCCCGCGGCTGGCGCAGCTGGGGGCGCGGCTGTCGCGGCTCAGGCTGGTGTCGCCCGAGGCGGGGGCGCTCCGCGCGGCGCTGGCGCCGCTTGTCGCGGATCAGCGGATCGAGGTGGTCGAAGGGCCCGCGCCGCGGATGGAGGCGGTGATCGCCACGCACGGGGGCGAGGTGGTGCTGTGATCCGGGCTGCCGTCGCGGCGGATGCCGACGCCATCGCCGCGATCTGGAACCGGGTGATCCGCGACACCACCCAGACCTTCACCACCGAGGAGAAGGACGCGGCCGCGCTGGCCCGGCAGATGGCGACGCAGCCCTACCTCGTCGCCGGGGAGCAGGGCGCGGTGACGGGCTTCGTGACCTATTTCCAGTTCCGGGGCGGCCCGGGCTATGCCTACACGGTGGAGCACTCCGTCCACATCGCCGTGGGTGCGCGCGGGCGGGGCCTGGGCCGGGCGCTGATGGCCGCCTGCGAGGACCACGCGCGTGGGCGGGGGATGCATTCGATCATCGCGGGCGTCGCGGGCGAGAACGCCGGGGGCGCGGCCTTCCACGCCGCGCTCGGCTACCGGCAGATCGCCCGGCTGCCCGAGGTGGGGTGGAAGTTCGGCCGCTGGCACGACCTTGTGCTGATGCAGAAAATGCTGTGATCCGGGGCGGTTTCCCCTGACAAGGGGGACCGGTTTCCGGTAGGAAGGGACATGTCGCTCTGGACCCGCATACAGGAGGCCCTGGCCGCCCTTGCCAAGGGCGAGGGGCTGTCGGCGGTGTTCGACAAGCTGCGCGCCCCGCCCGAGCGCACGGTCGCCTTCACCATCGCGGTGATCGCGCTGTCGGCCAAGATGGCCAAGGCCGACGGCCGGGTGACGCGCGACGAGGTCACGGCCTTCCGGCAGGTGTTCCACGTGGCCCCCGAGGACGAGGCGGCGGCGGCGCGGGTGTTCAACCTGGCGCGCGAGGACGTGGCGGGGTTCGAGGATTACGCCGCCCGCATCGCGGCCATGTTCCGCGCGGACGGCAAGCCCTGCGGGATCGACAGCGTGCTGTGCGACCTGATGGAGGGGCTGTTCCACATCGCCACGGCGGACGGGCAGTACCACCCGGCCGAGGATGCCTTTCTGACCCGCGTGGCCGAGATCTTCGGCATGGCGGAGGGGCAGTTCCGCCGGCTGCGCGCCCGCTACGTGCCCGATGCCGCGCCCGACCCCTTCGCGGTGCTGGGCGTCAGCCCCGAGGCGCCGCTGGAGGAGATCCGCGCCGCCTGGCGGGCCGAGGTGCGCGCCACCCACCCCGACCGGATGATCGCCCGCGGCGTGCCCGAGGAGGCGGTGAAGCTGGCCGAGCGGCGGCTGGTCGCCGTCAACCGCGCCTGGGAGGAGATCGCGGCGCGGGCGGCGGCGCGGGCCTGAGGCGATGGCGGCGCGGCCCCTGAGGATCGCCACCTACAACGTCGAGTGGTTCCACGCCCTGTTCGACGACGCCGGGCGGCTGCTGAACGACAACCGCTGGTCGGCGCGGCAGAACGTGACGCGGGCGCAGCAGATCGCGGGGCTGGCGACCGTGTTCCGGGCGCTGGACGCCGACGCGGTGCTGGTGGTCGAGGCGCCCGACGTGTCGCCGCACCGGGACGGCGCCGTGGCGCTGGCCAATTTCGCGGCCCATGCCGGGATCCGGGCGCGCCGGGTCTGCATGGGGTTCGCCAACGAGACGCAGCAGGAGATCATGCTGCTCTACGACCCCGACGCGTTGACGGCGGTGCACGACCCCCTGGAGATCGGCGCGCCGCGCTTCGACCGGCCGTTCCGCATCGACCTCGACATCGACGCGACCGAGGACCTGGTGGAGTTCTCGAAGCCGCCGCTGGAGGCGCGGCTGGAAACGGCGCTGGGGCCGATCCGCCTGATCGGGGTGCACGTGAAATCCAAGGCCCCCCACGGCGCGCGCGACCCCGACCACGCGATGAAGATCGCCATCTCCAACCGGCGCAAGCAGCTGGCGCAGTGCATCTGGCTCAGGCGCCGGGTCGACGCGCACCTGGCGGCGGGCGAGGCGGTGATCCTGGCCGGCGACCTGAACGACGGCCCCGGCCTCGACGTCTACGAGGACCTGTTCGGGCGCTCGGGCGTCGAGATCGTGATGGGCTGGCACGACGGCGCGGCGGGGCTGATGTACGACCCCCACGCCGCCCGCGCGCTGGAGCGGCGGATCGTGGCCGCGCCCACCACGGCGCGGTTCTACATCGCCTCGGAGGGGCGCTACCTGTCGGCGCTGCTGGATTACGTGATGGTGTCGCCCGGCCTGCGCGCGGCGGCGCGGGGCTGGCGGGTCTGGCACCCGTTCGAGGACCCGGGCTGCTGGGAGGACGAGGGGCTGCGGACGGCGCTGCTGGCGGCGTCGGACCATTTCCCGGTGTCGGTCGACCTGGCCCCGCCGGGGTGACAGGGCGCGGGCGGCTTCCTATCTGAGACGGGGGACGCGAGACGGAGGACATGACGATGCGGAAGGTCATTCTGGTCGCGGCGCTGCTGGGCCTTGCGACGCCGGCGGCGGCACAGGAGGAGGGCGAGGGCCTGCGCGACGGGCTCGACCTGCTGGGCGAGGGGACGCGGATGATCCTCGAGGGGCTGATGGACGAGATGCGGCCCCTGCTGGAGGAGGCGCGGCCCTTCTTCGAGGAGGAGGTGCTGCCGATGATCGACCGGCTGGGCGAGCTGGTGGACGACCTGTCCTACTACGAGCTGCCCGAGCGGCTGCCGAACGGCGACATCATGATCCGGCGCGCGCCCGACGCGCCGGCCTGGGGGCAGGAGCCGCTGCCCGAGGTCGGCGAGGGGGGCGAGGTCGAGCTCTGAAGCGGGGTGCGCCCGCGGTGCAGGCGCCGGGGGCCAGCCCCGTCGCCATTGTCGCTCGGACCAATGGCGCAACAACGGCGACCCCCGGAGTATTTTTCAAGCAAAGATGAGGGGGGCGTTCTATCTGCACTGCTCGGCGCGGCGGCGGTTTCCGGCGGGAAGTTGCACGCGGTACGCGCCGTCCGGCTTGAGACCGGCGCGGGGACGGGCCATATCAGGCGGACCCGAGAGACAGCTGACGAAGGATACCCGATGCGCCTGCCCTTTCCCGCCGCCCTGCCCCGCGATGCCGCCGCCGACGCCGGGGGCCAGCCGCTGGGCGATCTGCCGGACTGGGACCTGAGCGACCTCTACGCCGCGCCGGACGCGCCGCAGCTGAAGGCCGATCTCGACTGGCTGGAGGCGGAGTGCGTGAGCTTCGCCGCGAGCTACGAGGGGAAGCTGGCCGAACTCGACACCGCGGAGATGCTGGACTGCGTGCAGCGCTACGAGCGGATCGACAGCGTGGCGGGGCGGATCATGTCCTATGCCGGCCTGCGCTACTACCAGCACACGACCGATGCGGCGCGCGCCAAGTTCATGTCGGACATGCAGGACCGGATCACGACCTACACCACGGGACTCGTGTTCTTCGGGCTGGAGTTCAACCGCATCCCCGACGCGCGCTATGCCGAGGTGTTCGGCGGCGACCCGGCGCTGGCGCGCTACAAGCCGGTGTTCGACCGGATGCGGGCGATGAAGCCCTACCAGCTGTCGGACGAGCTGGAGAAGTTCCTGCACGACCAGTCGGTGGTCGGCGCGAGCGCGTGGAACAAGCTGTTCGACGAGACCATCGCGGGGATGTCCTTCGAGGTGGACGGCGAGACCCTCGGCATCGAGGCGACGCTGAACCTGATGACCGAGCAGGCCCGCAGCCGCCGCGAGGCGGGCGCGCGGGCGCTGGCGAAGGGGTTTTCCGAGAAGCTGCCGCTCTTCGCGCGCGTCCACAACACGCTGGCCAAGGAGAAGGAGATCACCGACCGCTGGCGCAAGCTGCCCAGCCCGCAGATGGGCCGGCACCTGTCGAACCACGTCGAGCCCGAGGTGGTCGAGGCGCTGCGCAACGCGGTCGTCGCCGCCTACCCGCGGCTGTCGCACCGCTACTACCTGCTCAAGGCGAAGTGGCTGGGGCTGGAGACGCTGGAGGTCTGGGACCGCAACGCGCCCCTGCCGATGGAGGAGACGCGGCTGTTCGGCTGGGACGAGGCGCGCGCGCTGGTGACCGACGCCTACGCGGGCTTCGACCCCAGGATGGCCGAGCTGGCCGAGCCGTTCTTTACCAAGGGCTGGATCGACGCCGCCGTGAAGGAGGGCAAGGCGCCCGGAGCCTTCGCGCACCCGACCGTCGCGGACGTGCACCCCTACGTGATGCTGAACTACCTCGGGAAACCGCGGGACGTGATGACTCTGGCCCATGAGCTGGGCCATGGCGTGCACCAGCGGCTGGCGGCGGGCCAGGGGGAGCTGCTGTCCTCCACGCCGCTGACGCTGGCCGAGACGGCGAGCGTGTTCGGCGAGATGCTGACCTTCCAGAAGATGCTCAAGGACGCGCCGGACGACGCCGCGCGCAAGGTGCTGCTGGCGGGCAAGGTCGAGGACATGATCAACACGGTCGTGCGCCAGATCGCCTTCTACGACTTCGAGTGCAAGCTGCACGCCGCCCGGCGCGAGGGGGAACTGACCCCCGACGACATCAACGCGCTGTGGATGAGCGTGCAGGCCGAGAGCCTCGGGCCGGCCTTCGACTTCATGGAGGGCTACGAGACCTTCTGGGCCTACATCCCGCATTTCGTGCACTCGCCCTTCTACGTCTACGCCTATGCCTTCGGCGACGGGCTGGTGAACGCGCTCTATGCCGTCTACGCCGAGGGCGACGCGGGCTTCCAGGAGAAGTATTTCGACATGCTGCGCGCGGGCGGGTCCAAGCACCACAAGGAGCTTCTGGCACCCTTCGGCCTCGACGCCTCCGACCCGGCCTTCTGGGACAAGGGGCTGTCGATGATCGAGGGCTTCATCGACCAGCTGGAAGCGATGGAGGCATAGATCGGCCGTCTCCCCTTCGTCCGCACGGAGGACTGGCAGCGTTGGCGGATGTGGGCGCGCCGCCTGCTGGTGCGGGTGCGGCAGCGGGTGCCGCCGGGCCTGCGTCTGATCCTCGGGCTCCTGTTCATCGCGGGCGGGTTCCTGGCCATCCTGCCGGTCTTCGGGCTGTGGATGCTGCCCCTCGGCGTGGCGATCGCGGCGCTGGACGTGGTGCCCTTCGTGCGCTGGCTGCGGGGCAGGCGCCGGCGATAGGCGGTGCGACTCGGGCGCGGCTGGGGTAGTGTGTCCGCACGGCGCCGGGACGGCCGGCGCCGCCCCCCTGGCCGGAGCGCCGCCCATGCCCCTCCCCCCGATGCCGAGCCTGACCCTGACCCGCCGCGGCGTGCTGGCCGGCGCGCTGGCCAGCCTGACCCCCGGCCTCCTGCGCGCGCAGGACGACCCGGTGGCGCCGCTGGTCGCGCAGGTGTCGACCGACCGGCTGCGCGCCACGGTCGAGGCGCTGGCCGCCTTTCCCACCCGCTACACGCCGCACCCCGATTTCCCCGCTGTGGAACACTGGGTGGCCACGGCCTTCCGCGATATCGGGGTCGGGCCGCGGGCGCTGGCCTACCACCCCTTCGAGCTGGAGCCGGGCCTGATCCGCCACAACATCCTTGCCGGGGATCCCGCCGACCCGCGCGGGGTGATCTTGCTTGGCGCGCACATGGACAGCCTGTCCGAGGACCCGATGCGCCTTGCCCCCGGCGCCAACGACAACGCCACCGGCGTCGCGGCGATGATCGAGGCGCACCGGATCCTCGCCGCGGCCGACCTGCCGATCGGCATCGCCTCGGCCGCCTTCGCCGCCGAGGAACAGGACTACGCGGGGGCGGCGGCGCTGGCGGGGCTGTTCCGGGCCAAGGGCTGGCCGCTGGGGCTGATGGTGAACCTCGACATGCTCGGCCGCACCGGCCCCGAACCCGGCGCGCCGTTCTGGATCGAGGCCGACGAGGGCAACCTGCGCGCCGAGAACGATGCCGCCGCCCAGGCGGCGGGCGAGATCGCGGCCCTGATGGCGGCGCGGCACACCGATTTCACCATCGCCCGGTCCGACATCTGGAACAGCGACTACATGCCCTTCGAGGCCGAGGGCTACCCCGCCATCGGCTTCTACGACGGCGGCGCGGTCGAGGGCGACCCGGCCTACCACACCACCGGCGACACCGTGGACGGGGTCGATTTCACGCGGCTGACGCAGGCCACCCGGCTGACCGTGGCGACCGTCGCCGCCATCGCGCTGCGGGCGGTCTGACGAGGCGGCGGACAGGGCCGGGGCCGGCGTGCTAGACCGGGGGAATGTTCGCCGTCCTCGCCCATCGCGTCTACGCGCGCCTGTTCGCGGCGCAGGTCGTCGCGCTGGTCGGCACCGGGCTGATGACGGTGGCGCTGGGGCTCCTGGCCTATGACCTGGCCGGGGACCGGGCGGGGGCGGTGCTGGGCACGGCGCTGGCGATCAAGATGGTGGCCTATGTGGGCCTGTCCCCCGTCGCCGCGGCGCTGGCCGAGCGGCTGCCGCGCAAGGCGGTGCTGATCGGCGCCGACCTGATCCGCGCCGCCGTGGCGCTGGCGCTGCCCTTCATCGACGCGGTCTGGCAGGTCTACGCCCTGATCTTCGTGCTGCAGGCGGCCTCGGCCAGCTTCACCCCAGCCTTCCAGGCGGTGATCCCCGACATCCTGCCCGAGGAACGGGACTATACCCGCGCCCTGTCGCTATCGCGGCTGGCCTACGATCTCGAATCGCTGCTCAGCCCGGCGCTTGCGGGGGTTCTGCTGCTGGTCATCAGCTACCAGGGCCTGTTCGCGGGGACGGTGCTGGGCTTTCTCGGCTCGGCGCTGCTGGTGGCGGGCACCGCGCTGCCGGCGCGGGCGGGGGCTGAGGCGCGGCGGGGCTTTGGCGACCGGCTCACGCGGGGGGTGCGGATCTACCTCGCCACGCCGCGGCTGCGGGGGCTCCTGGCCCTGAACCTGACGGCGGCGGCGGCGGGGGCCTTCGTGATCGTGAACACGGTGGTGATCGTGCGGGCGGGCTACGGGCTGGGCGAGGCCGAGGTGGCGGTCGCGCTGGCGGCCTTCGGGGGCGGGTCGATGCTGGCGGCGCTGGCCCTGCCGCGGCTGCTCGACACGCTGCCCGACCGGGGCGTGATGCTGGCCGCGGCGGCGGGGCTGGCGGCGCTCAGCCTCGGGCTTGCCGCCGCGATGCTGGGGACGGGCCCCCTGCCCTGGGCCGTGCTGCTGGCCGGCTGGGCGGGGATGGGGCTGGCCTATTCCGCGATCCTGACGCCGTCGGGGCGGCTTCTCCGGCGGTCGTCGCACGCCGAGGACCGGCCGGCGCTGTTCGCCGCGCAGTTCGCGCTCAGCCATGCCTGCTGGCTGGTGACCTACCCGCTGGCCGGCTGGGCCGGGGGCCTGCTGGGGATGGGCGGCACGCTCCTGGTGCTGGGCGGGGTCGGCGCGGGGGGCGTGGTCGCGGCGCTGCGGCTCTGGCCCGCGGGCGACCCGCAAGAGGTGGCCCACGACCACCCCGACCTGCCCGGCGACCACCCGCACCTGCGCGACCACGGCGGCCGGCGGCACCGGCACGTCTTCGTCATCGACGACGAGCACCGCAGCTGGCCGACCCACGGCTAGGCGGGCGTCACTTGAGCTGGCTGTCCTTGGAGCCGCGCCGGTTGATGCCGCCCCGGGCCACGGGGCGTGCGTCGCGCGCGGCGGCGCAGTCGCGGCACAGCTTGACGCCGGGGATGGCCTGCCGCCGCGCCTCGGGGATCGGCTCCTCGCAGTCGGCGCAGTGGGTCAGGCCGTCGCCCACGGGCGCGGGCCGGGCCTTGAGGCGGGCAAGCTCGTCCTGGATCGAAGCCTCGATCTGGTCGCCCACCGCCCCGTCGCGCGTCCATCCGCCGGCCATGCCGAACCCCTCCCTGACGCCCGCCAGACTACGCCCGCGGGGCCACGGGGGGCAAGCGCGGGGTCAGAGCCGGTTGTGCGACCCGTCGCAGAACGGCGCCTTGGCGCTGGCCTTGCAGCCGCAGAAGAACAGCTTCCCGTCCTTGTCCGCCGTGTGCTTGACCGGGGACAGGCCGGTGCCCTTGTGCGAGCCGTCGCAGAAGGGCTGCGACTTGGACCGGCCGCAGGCGCACCAGAAATAGGTCTTGCCCTCGGTCACCTCGATCGGGAACGGGGCTTTCTGGGCAACGATGGGCTGTGCGGCGTCGTCGGACATCGGGCGGGCTCCTCTGGCTGGCTGTGTCAGGCCCAGACATGGCCCGCCGCGTGACGCTGTCAATCGAGGTCGGTCCAGGGCCAGGGCTTCACCTCGGAGGCGGCCGACTGGTAGCGCGCGGCCTTGGCCATCCAGATGCCGAGATCGGTGCCGAAATCGGCAAGCCGCTGGTTCCGCTGCCCGGTGTTGACCAGCATGATGACGAACTGGATCACGGTGATGAGGGTCAGCACGGTCTGGCTGAGGCTCAGCATGATCGCGATGATCACCATGTAGAGCAGCCGCATCGCCATGCCGTCCTTGCCGGCCTCGGGCTGGTCGCCGTGCAGCCGCCCGTTCACGCGGTCGTCGTCGTTGCGGTCCATCGTTACGCCTCCAGTCGGTCGAACACCGCGTCGATCGCGGCCTGGGTGCCGCGCGCGGCCTCCAGAGGATAGGGGAAGGGCGCGCCGTCGAGAAGGGTCGCGGCCACGGCCTCGACCTGCAGCGCGTATTGCCGCGCCTCGGGGAAGGAGTAGGTCAGCGTCGGCTGCCCGTCGCGGACCAGCACCAGGTCGGCCTGCCCGTACTGCCCCGCGTTGAAGGGCGCGGTCACGGTCAGGCGGCCGGCGTCGCCGGCGAAGACCATCGCCTGGTAGCGCGTCGTGCGCATCGAGACGTGGAAGGAAAACCGCACCTCCCCCGCCCGCGCCTGCACCCAGGCCGAGGTGTCGACGCCGCCCTCGCGGATCGCGTCGGCCCACTGGATCTCGGGCTCGAGCCCGGTGGCGAAGCGGAAGGCGCCGATGGGGTAGACCCCCACGTCGCGCAGCGCGCCACCGGCCAGGTCGGGCGACAGGCGGATGTTCGACGGGTCGGCAAGGCCGTAGGTGAACACACCGGTGACCGTGTGCAGCCGGCCCAGCGCGCCGTCCGCGATCAGGTCGCGCACCTTGGCCCATTGCGGGTGATGGGCGGGCATCCACGCCTCGGCGATCAGGCGGCCGGTCCTGTCGCGGGTCTCGATCAGGCGGTCGAAGTCCGAGGCCTGCAGCGCGATGGGTTTCTCGCAGAGCACCGCCTTGCCGGCCTCGGCGGCGCGGATCGACCAGTCGACGTGGAGCGCGTTCGGCAGCGGGATGTAGACCGCGTCGATGGCGGGGTCGGCCAGCAGCGCGTCGTAGCTGTCGTGCACGGCCAGCCCCGGCGCGATGGCGGCGAAGGGCGCCGCCTTGGCCGCGTCGCGGGTGGCCAGCGCCACCAGCGCCGAGCGCCGCGCCTCGGTGATCGCGGGGGCCATGGTCTTTCGCGCGAAGCCCGCGGCACCCAGGATGCCCCAGCGGATATGGTCGGTCATCGCCCCTCTCCCGTCGGTCGGTCGCGGCCACCGTGTTAGCGGTAACGCACCCCGTCGGGCAACCGGAAACGCGAACCGGCGCGGCCGATGTCGCGGCCGCGCCGGTGGGGGCGTTCGGGGGATGGGCCGCGTCAGGCGGTCGCCATCATCCCGTGTTCGCGGGCCAGCTCGCGCATCCGCTTCTGCAGCTTCTCGAAGGCGCGCACCTCGATCTGGCGGATGCGTTCGCGGCTGACGTTGTAGACCGACGACAGGTCCTCGAGCGTCACCGGCTCGTCCTGCAGGCGGCGCTGGGTGAGGATGTCGCGCTCGCGCTCGTTCAGCACGGCCATCGCCTCTTCCATCAGGGCGATGCGCTGGGTGTACTCGTCGCGCTCGGCGTATTGCGAGGCCTGGTCGGCGTCCTCGTCCTCGAGCCAGTCCTGCCACTGGGTCGAGCTGTCGTCCTCCGACCCGACGGTGGCGTTGAGCGACGCGTCGCCGCCCGACAGCCGCCGGTTCATCGAGATCACCTCGTCCTCGGTCACGCCGAGGTCATGGGCGATGCGCGCGACGTTCTCGGGGCGCAGGTCGCCCTCCTCCAGCGCGCCGATGCGGGCCTTGGCCTTGCGCAGGTTGAAGAACAGCTTCTTCTGCGCGCTGGTGGTGCCGAGCTTCACGAGGCTCCAGGACCGCAGGATGTATTCCTGGATCGCGGCGCGGATCCACCACATCGCGTAGGTCGCGAGGCGAAAGCCCTTTTCCGGGTCGAAGCGCTTGACCGCCTGCATCAGGCCGACGTTCGCCTCGGAAATCACCTCGGCCTGCGGCAGGCCGTAGCCGCGGTAGCCCATGGCGATCTTGGCGGCGAGGCGCAGGTGCGAGGTGACGAGGCGATGCGCCGCCTCGGTGTCCTGGTCCTCGACCCAGCGCTTGGCCAGCATGTATTCCTCTTCGGGTTCCAGCATCGGGAACTTCCGAATTTCCTGAAGGTAGCGGTTCAGGCCCTGTTCCGGCGACGGTGCCGGGAGATTGGCGTAAGTGGACATCGGTCAAGACCCCCTGTCAGGCTCCTTTGATCCATATGTAAAGTCGATTAACTTTTCGTCAAGAGCCGAAGTGAACTGTTGGGTTCAGTTATCCCGCAGACCGCGGCGCGGCGCAAAGCACGATCCGGTGATCCGGTTGTCATCACCCATCATCGCCCGAGCGCCGCGGACAGACCGGCGGCACTCAGCGGAAACCGATCCACCGCGCTGCCGCCGGGGATCGGGCGCGGCACCTCGCCGATGCCGTCGCCGTCGCGGTCGACGAAGCCCTCGGCCGGCTCGTCGAACAGCCCGTGCCGATTGCCATGGGTGCCGTCGTCCCAGGCCGTCGCGCCGACCTGCTGCTGGGCGACCATCATCTGCGCCATCTGCAGCGCGATGGCCGGGTTGTCGTAGACCATGCGCATCTCCTCGGGCCAGGGCATCAGCGGGATCTGGGCCGCGATCTCCTCGGCCGAGAGGAGCCGTCCGGCACCGTCGAAGGCGTCGGTGCCGTTGCCGGCCAGATCGTTCAGCCAGATCCGGTTGCCGTCCGACCGCCCCAGCCCCATCCAGAGCCAGCCGTCGACGGACAGGCCATGCCCGGCGTGACCGCTCACCGTGTTTCCGGTCACCTCGTTGCCGATGGCCGAGGACAGGACGATGCCGTGGGCGTTGCCGGTCACCCGGTTGTCCGCGACGCGGTTGCGGTGCGCGATGTCGATCAGGATGCCGATGGCGCGGTTGTCGTGCACGTCGTTGCCGGTGACCCGGTTCTCCTCGGGAAAACAGTAGAGCAGGATGCCGCTGCCGGTGGTCTCGAAGGGGGTTGCCGGCGCCTGACCCAGCGTCTCGGCCCAGAAGGCCGCCTCGGCGGCATCGGGCACGCGCCCGATCCCGGTGCCGGTGACGGTGTTGCCGGCGACCGTCACGCCGCGGACGTGATAGTGCATCCGGACGCCCGCGTTGGCATTGCCGGTCAGGGTGTTGTCGAGGATGCGGTGGTCGACCGCCGGCACGCCCGCGGCCAGCAGCGCCGCCACCTGCTGCGTCCAGGCCGGGTCATGGACCAGCGGCGCCAGAACCCGGTCGCTGTCGCCGAAGATCGCGTCGACCAGAACGCCGATCCGGTTGCCGTCGATGGCATTGCCCGAGACCTCGTGCCCCGCGCCGCCCATCAGCATGACGCCGTCGCGCTGGTTGCCCGAGATGCGCGAGCCTGAGCACGGTGCCTTCGCCGCCGCGCAGCAGGATGCCCCAGGCGTTTCCGGTGACAGTGAGGCCGGACAGCCGCGCCCGGTCGCCCTCCACCCGCAGGCCGGCGGGGCCCCAAGCCTGCCAGTAGTCGCCCGCCGCGGCCGAGCCGGTCACGGCCAGCCCCTCGACCTGCACGTCATCGGCGAGGATGGTCAGCACCGTGCCCGCGCCCGCACCGTCCAGTTCCGCCGCACCCGACGCCCGCAGCGTCAGGGGCCGGTCGATCACGAAATTGCCCCTGTGGCTGCCCGTGAGCAGGATCTCGGCCCCAGCGGGCGCCACCGCCAGCGCCTCGGCCAGCGTCGCCGGATCGGGGTCGAGGCCCAGCACGTCCACCGTTTGCGCCGCCGTCGCGGCGGCCGTCACCGCGGCCAGCGCCAGCCCGAGACATACCCGCATCGCCCTTGCTCCTCCCGAGATCCCGGCAGGGCCGAGGCTAGGGCGCGGCGGGCGGGCCGGTCATTGACCTCCGTCATCCACGCAGGGCGGCGACCAGCGATCCCATGTCCTCGGGCAGCGGCGCCTCGAACGCCAGCCAGTCGCCGCTGACCGGGTGCACGAAGCCCAGCCGCGCCGCATGCAGCGCCTGCCGGGGGAAGCCGTTCAGCGCCGCGGCAAGGTCGGCGCCGACCTCCTTCTCCGACACGCGGCGCCGCCCGCCGTAGACCGGGTCGCCCACCAGCGCGTGGCCGACATGGGCCATGTGGACGCGGATCTGGTGGGTGCGCCCCGTCTCCAGCCGGCAGGACACCAGCGCCACCGCGCCGAACCCCTCCAGCACCCGCACCCGCGTCACCGCGTGGCGGCCGCCCTGGAACAGCACCGCCTGCCGCTGCCGGTCGGTCTTGTGGCGGGCGAGCTGGGTGGTGATCTTGAGCACGCCGCCGGCCTCGAAGTTGACGCCCTTCACCCCGTTCAGCCGCGGGTCGCCCGCGTCGGGCACGCCGTGGCACAGGGCGAGGTATTCGCGCTCGATCGAATGGTCGGCGAACTGCGCGGCCAGCCCGTGATGCGCCCGGTCGGACTTGGCCACCACCAGCAGGCCGCTGGTATCCTTGTCGATCCGGTGCACGATGCCCGGCCGCTTCTCGCCGCCGATGCCCGACAGCTCGCCCCCGAAATGATGCAGGAGCGCGTTCACCAGCGTCCCGTCGGGCGAGCCCGGCGCGGGGTGCACCACCATGCCCGCGGGCTTGTTCACCACGATCAGGTCGGCGTCCTCGTGCAGGATCTCGAGCGCGATGGCCTCGGGCGCGGTTTCGACCTCCAGCGCCTCCTGCACCGTGATCTCGACCGCGTCGCCCTCGGCGACCTTCGCCCGCGCGTCGGTGACCACGTCGCCGTTCACCCGCACCGCGCCCTCGGCGATCAGCCGCACGAGCCGCGAGCGGCTGAGGGATTCGGCCTCTGGCACGGCCGCGCCCAGTGCCTTATCAAGGCGGCTGGCCGGGTCCGGGCCGATCAGGACCGTGACGATGCGAGTGGCGGTGCCCATGACGACGACCCCGGACGGAGATGACGGCGCCGCCCTGCCCGCGAACCTGAGGTTTCTCAAGGGCCTCGTGACGGTGCTGACGGCGGTGATGATCCTGGGCGTTCTAACCATCGTGGCGCTGCTTGTCATCCGCCTGAACGCCGATCCCGTGCCCGTTCTGGTCAGCCCCGGCGATTTCGCCCTGCCCGCGGGCGTCGGCGCGGTGGGGATCAGCGTGATCGACGGGCGCACGGTGATCGTCGGCGACGACGGTCGGGTCCGCGTCTACGACAGCGAAAGCCGCGCGTTGCTGCAGGACATCGAGATCGGGGGCTGAGGTGGTACCGCCTCCCCGGCTTGAACGGGGGACCTCTGGATCCACAATCCAGCGCTCTAACCAACTGAGCTAAGGCGGCACTGGCAGGCGGAATAATCGCGCGGGGCGTCGATTGCAAGGGGTCAGGCGCGTCAGAGATCGCGCACCCATTCCTGCTCCACGAGGTCGCGGCCGAAGCTCACGACGGGCACCGACCGGGTGCAGGCAAAGCCGTTCCGGGCATAGAGCGCGCAGGCCGCGCGGTGGCTTTCATGGGTCCAGAGCGTCATCCGGGCGTATCCCGCGCCGCGCGCGAAGCCCATGCAGGTGTCCAGCAGCCGCTGGCCCAGCCCGATCCCCCGCGCGTCGGGTTCCAGCAGAAAAAGCCGCAGCTTGGCCAGCCCGGGCGCCGGCCCCCGCACGCAGAAGATCGACCCCAGCCGCCGGTCGCCGGCCCGCGCGATCCAGCCGCGTTCGCGCGCCGGGTCGTGGCCGTCGAGGAACTCGGCGAGGATGCGCGCGACCAGCGGCTCGAACGTCGCGTCGAAGCCCTCCTCGGCGGCGTAAAGCTCGGCGTGGCGCATCACCAGCCAGCCGGCATCGCCGATCCGCAGGTCGTCCAGCACCACGTCGCTTGCGGAAACCGCCATCTGCCGCTACCTCCGGGGGCCAGTCTTGGAGGGTTGGGCCATGGGCATCAACAAGGAAAGCGACGTCGCGGCGAACCTGCAGATCGGGCCGACCTCGCTCGGCATGGTGCGGATCTACGTCGAGGGCGAGGGCGTGGACCTGCCGCTCGACTTCGACCCCGAGGAGGCCGAGGAGATCGCCGACGAACTGCGCGCCGCCGCCGCGGCCGCGCGCAAGATGGCGAAGAAATCGCGCTGAGCCGTTTGATCGGGGTCAAGGGACCGCGGCCCCGGCCCGTCTAGGGTCGGCGCCATGGATCTCGCCCCGCTCTTCCTGACCCTTGGCGGTCTGTTCCTTGCCGGGCTGGTGGCCGATGTCGCCGCGCGCCGGACCCGGCTGCCCCGGGTGACGCTGCTGCTGGCCATCGGGGTCGCCGCCGGGCGGTCGGGCTTCGACCTGATCCCGGCGGGCTTCGACGAGATCTTCGGCTTTCTGTCCATCGCGGCGCTGACGCTGGTGGCGTTCCTGCTGGGCAACGCGCTGACGCTGGACAAGCTGCGCGCGCACGGGCGCATGATCCTGTGGGTGTCGTGGTCGGTGGTGGCGGCCACGCTGATCGTGGTCACCGCGGGGCTCTGGGCCATCGGCCTCGCCCTGCCGCTGGCCATGATTCTGGCGTCCATCGCCTGCGCCACCGCGCCGGCCGCGATGCAGGACATCCTGCGCGAGACCGGCATCGACAGCGGCTTTGCCGAGACGCTGCGCGGCATCGTCGCCATCGACGACGCCTGGGGCCTGATCGTGTTCAGCCTGGTGCTGGTCGCGGCGGCCGCGCTCAGCGGGGCGAACGGGCACGGGCTGATCGCGCTGGCGGTCGAGGACATCGCGGGCGCCTTCGCCATCGGGCTGGCCGTCGGCCTGCCGGGCGCGGCGCTGACCGGCCGCATCAGCCGGGGCGAACCGCTGCAGGCCGAGGCGCTGGGCCTCGTGTTCCTGACCGCGGGGCTGTGCAGCTGGCTCGGCGTGTCCTACCTGCTTGCGGGTCTCGTGGCGGGTGCCATCATCGCCAATTTCGCCACCCACCACGAACGCGCCTTCCACGAGATCGAGCACGTGCAGTGGCCCTTCATGCTCCTGTTCTTCCTGATGGCGGGCGCGGTGCTCGAGGTGGCGCAGCTCTGGGCGCTCGGCGGCGTGGGCGTCGCCTACGTCGTGCTGCGCATCCTTGCGCGGGTGATCGGCGGCTGGACCGGCGGCTGGCTGGCCGGCGCCGACCCGGTGGAACGGCGCTGGATCGGGCCTGCGTTGCTGCCGCAGGCGGGGGTGGCGGTGGGGATGGCGCTGGTCGCGGCCGAGCAGTTCCCCGACTGGGGCCCGCAGATCATGTCGCTGACCGTCGGCACCACGGTCGCCTTCGAGGTGATCGGCCCGCCGATCACCCGCCTCGCCGTGGCGCGCGTGGGCGTCAAACCATGAGGCCGGGGTCGCGCAGCGCCTGCAGCCGCAGCGCCGCGTAGCGGGCGAAGCGTTGCGTCACCGCCTTGCGGCGCGCCGGCGGCAGCTTGGTCTCGGGGCCCATCCGCAGGATTTCCGCGTCGTAGGCATCGGCGATGATGAGCCCCGTGTCCGCCGGCAGCAGGTCGGTCGGAAACGCCTCGTCCACCGCCCAGAAATAGCGGTCGCCCCATTCGAGGTAGCCCGCCCACTTGCCGTCCGACGTGAAATCGGTGCGCGACGACTTGCACTCCACGATCCACAACTCGCCCTTGGGGCCCAGCGCCATCACGTCCAGCCGCTTGCCGCGCTCGGGCGTGAATTCCTCCAGCGTCACGAAGTCATGCGCGCGCAGGTGCCGGCACACCCCGCGCGCCAGTAACTGGCCGGGGGCCAGCGCGTCGGGCAGGAAGGGGGCCGCGTCGGACATGGGAAAAAGATGGAACAATCCGCGAACAAAGGCAAGCCCGCGCACCCCCTTGCCGCAACCCGCGGACGCGCCTATGTCGGGCGGTGACGGATCTGCTCTTCTCGTGCCTGTGGCAAAATTCCGGTGGCCTTAAGCATTTCCGAGGGGGCTGGCTCTGGCCGGATCCTGGTCCGGTTACCTGGCGCCCACCTGTACAAACAGGTCCTCGGGAATTCACGCCTCCACGGTTGCTGTGGTCCCCGTCACATGAAAACGCCGCCCTTCCGGGGGCGGCGTTTCTGCATCCGGGCCTGTCGCGCGGCTCAGCGACGGCGGTCGTCCACGCGCACCGGCACCGGGATCGCGTCCAGCGTCGGCACCGCGTCGCGCTTGCCGCCGCGGTCGTCGTCGTCCTCGCCCAGCGTCATGATCTTGTAGCCGATCTGCGCCGACCCGAAGGTGATGGAGCAGAACACCACCAGCATCAGGAGCGCGATCGGCCCCTCGGCGGTGTGGGTCACGAGGTGCCACAGCCCGCCCACGTCGAAGGCCAGCAGCATCGCCACGAAGGCCAGCGCGATGACGACGCCATAGGCGGCGTGACGCAGGATGAACTTGATGTGGTCGGGCATCGGCCGGTCTCCCTCATGCGGTTGGTTGGAGAGTATGCCCCCCGCGCCACGGCGCAAGGGGGCGCGGCGGTCTGGCGCGGGCGGCGGCGGGGGATTGCCCAAAAATCAGGCGCCCCCCACGGCCAGCCACGCGACATAGCCCGCGTAGACCGCCACGAACAGCGCGCCGCCGCCCCGCCCGATCCGCCCCAGCGCAAGGAAGGCCAGCAGCAGCAGCGCCGAGCCCGCCACCAGCACCAGGTCGACCGTCGACAGGTCCGCCGGCACCGGGATCGGCACGATCACCGCCGTCAGGCCGAGGATGGCGAGGATGTTGAACACGTTCGAGCCCAGGATGTTGCCCAGCGCCAGCCCCGCCTCGCCCCGCCGCGCGGCGACGATCGAGGTGGCGAGTTCCGGCAGCGAGGTGCCCACTGCGACCACCGTCAGGCCGATCACCGTCTCGCTGATGCCGATGGCCCGCGCGATGCCCGTCGCGCCCTCGACCAGCAGCCAGGCCCCGGCGATCAGCGTGGCCAGGCCGCCCAGCACATAGGCCGCGATCATCCCCGCGCCCATGCCTTCGACCCCGGGCACGGCCTCCATCGCCTCGTCGCGGCTGAGCTGGCGCCAGACATAGAGGCCCAGCGCCGCCAGCAGGATCGCGCCCTCGACGCGGCCGATGGTGGCGGTGACCAGCATCACGCCGATGCCCATGACCGTCGCCACGAGAAGCCAGGCCCGGTCCTCCGTGCCCGCCGACTCGGCCGTCACCGGCGCGATCAGCGCGGCGAGGCCCAGGATCAGCAGGATGTTGGCGATGTTCGAGCCCAGCACGTTCCCGATGGCGATGCCCGGCGCCCCGGCCAGCGCCGCCGAGATCGAGGTCAGCATCTCGGGCATCGAGGTGCCGAAGCCCAGCACCACCGCCCCCACCACCGCCATCGGCAGCCGCATCCGCGTGGCCAGCGCCACGCCCCCGCGCACCAGCCCTTCGCCACCGCCAAGCAGGAGCCCGAGCCCTGCCAGCATCATCACGATGTCCATATGAATTCCGTCCCCGATGCCGGGCCGTTGGCCCGGTGTCCTTGCGCCGTATGAGGCGACATGGGGGGCGCCCCGCAGGGCGGCAAGCCCCGCAGGCGCGATTTTCCCCGCCTGCGCTCAGAACGCCTCGGGCCGGGCCTCGCGCGCCATGTGGTCGAGCACGGCGTTGACGAACTTGGGCTCCTTCCCCTCGGGAAAGAAGGCCCGCGCCACGTCCACGTATTCGGTGATCACCACCTTGGGCGGCGCGTCGCCCTCGACCAGCTCGGCGCCCGCGGCGCGGAACAGGGCGCGCAGGGTCGGGTCGATGCGGTTGATCGGCCAGGCCGCGACCAGCGCCCGGTCGGTCATCTGGTCGATCTTCGCCTGCCAGTTCACCGCGTCGGCCAGCGTCTTGGCAAACAGGTCGGGGTCGCCCTCGGCCATCTCGTCGCCGTCGTAGACCGCCCCGAAACGGTGCGTCTCGAACTCGCGCTGCACCTCGCGGGCGGTCTGCCCCGAGACTTCCATCTGGAACAGCGCCTGCACGGCATAAAGCCGCGCGGCGGAGCGCATCCGGCGCTTTTCCTCGCGGCTCGGCGCCTTGAGGGCGCGCGGCTCGGGGGCCTCGTCTGTCGTCATGCCGTGGTGGTGCCTTCGCTGTCGCCCGCCACCTCGATCACGTCCGGGCGGGTCCTGAAACCGACGCCGCCTTTAGGCTTCCCGAACCGCCGCGTCAACGCGATGAGGTGCAGCGCCGCCGCCGCCGCCCCGCCCGCGGTGTTCAGGCGGCTCGCATCCGCCCGTTCCTCGGCCTGCGCCCGGTTCTCGACCGTGATGATCCCGTTGCCGATGCAGACCCCCTGCATCCCCAGCAGCGTCAGCGCCCGGGAACTCTCGTTCACCACCACGTCGTAATGGCTGGTCGCCCCCCGGATCACGCAGCCCAGCGCCACGTAGCCGTCGAAGTTCGACAGCCGGTGCGCGATGCCGATGGCGGTGGGAATCTCCAGCGACCCCGGCACCTCGATCACCTCGTGGTCCGCGCCCGCCTGCTCCAGCACGGACCTGGCCGCGGCCAGCTGCGCCTCGGCGATGGCGGTGTAGTAGGGCGCGATCACGATCGCCACCTTGACCGGCTTGTCGAAACCCGGCAGCCCCATGTCGTTGTCCGAATGTCCCGCCATCAGCCCAGCTCCGAGATCTTGCGCGTGCCGACGATGGACAGCCCGTAGGCCTCGAGCCCCACCACCTTCGGCTTCGGCGAATTGGTCAGGAGGATCATCTCCCCGATCCCCAGCGACGACAGGATCTGCGCGCCCAGCCCGTATTGCCGGAGCGTCTGGGGGCTCACGTCGCCCTCCACCGCCAGCTTCATGGTCAGGTCGCGCAGGAGCACCAGAACCCCCCGCCCCTCGGCCGCGATCAGCCGCATCGCGTCGCCGAACTCGCCCGCCCGGCCGCGCGGGCCCGTGCCCACCACGTCCAGCAGCGGGTCCATCGCGTGCATCCGGACCAGCACCGGCCCGGGCGCGGCGATGTCGCCCTTGATCAGCACGATGTGCTCGGCGCCCTGCGTCTCGTCGGTGTAGATCCGCATGGTCCAGTCGCCGCCGAACTCGCTGACGATGGCCTGCTCGGTCCGCACCTTCACCAGGTTGTCGTGCCGCCGGCGGTAGGCAATCAGGTCGCTGATCGTGCCGATCTTCAGATTGTGCCGCTGCGCGAAGGCCACCAGGTCGGGCAGCCGCGCCATGGTGCCGTCCTCGTTCATGATCTCGCAGATCACGCCCGACGGGTTCAGCCCGGCCAGCCGGCTGATGTCGACGGCGGCCTCGGTGTGCCCGGCCCGCACCAGCACGCCCCCATCCCGCGCGCGCAGCGGAAACACGTGCCCCGGCGTGGCGATGTCATGGGCGCCCTTGCCCGCGTCGATCGCCACCTGGATCGTCCGCGCCCGGTCGGCGGCGGAAATCCCCGTCGTCACGCCCTCGCGGGCCTCGATCGAAAGGGTAAAGGCCGTCTCGTGCCGCGACGAGTTGTTGGTCGACATCAGCGGCAGGCCCAGCTGGTCGATCCGCGCGCTGGTCATCGACAGGCAGATCAGCCCGCGCCCATGCGTCGCCATGAAGTTGATCACGTCCGGCGTCGCCCATTGCGCGGGGATCACCAGGTCGCCCTCGTTCTCGCGGTCCTCGTGGTCGACGAGGATGAACATGTGGCCGTTGCGGGCCTCCTCCAGGATCTCCTCGATCGAGGAAATCGCGTCGGACCAGTCGCGCTCAACCGCTCCTGGCGTCTCGTAGGCTTGGCTCATCGCGCGTCCCGTCCTGCGTCTCTCACGCGCCGCAGATAGTCCATCCGCCCGGCGATGGCTAGGCCGCCCCGGGCGCGGCGAAGATCACGTCGCGGTCGATCACGCCGGCCAGCCCCGCCGTCGCGGTCCAGCCCCGCTCCACCGCGGTCGCCGCCACCAGCAGCACCGCGTCCGCGGGCAGCCGCCGCGCGGCCAGCGCGCCCCTCAGCCCCTCCCGCGTCTCGCGCCAGGACGCGGTAAACCCCGGCGCCCGCAGCGCCGCCTCGAACAGCCCCGGATGCGCCGCCTCCAGCGCCCCCGGCGCCGCCGGCGCATAGACCGCCGCCAGCCGCTCCACCGCGCCGCCCAGCGCCGCCACCCGGTCCACGACCGGCGCGCCCAGCCGCGCCTCGCCCACCCTCAGCTCCAGCGCATTGCCGGAAAACAGGAAGCCCACGATGTCCCGCCCCGCGGTCGCCCGGATCGTCGCATAGGTCCTGTAGGGCAGCCCCAGCCGCTGGGCGCGCGCCACCCGCACGCGGACGACCTCCAGCGGCAGGGTCGGCAACAGCGCCGCGCGCGCCTTGGTCCAGGCCACCTTGCGGAACCCGAACCCCGGCTCCAGCGACGGCCCGCCATTGTGCCCGATCCCGCTCATCCCCGGCCCCCGCCCATCTTTGCTTCCCAAATACTCATGCAACACCCGCCACCCCGCGCCGCCGCCCGGGCCATCGCGCAGGGGACCCGCGCCGAGAAGGGCCCGGCAGGGCCCGCCGAGGCGCGCCTCAGCCCCATTCCTGCAACCGCGCGACATAGCGCGCCAGCGTGTCGATCTCGAGGTTCACCCGGTCGCCGACAGCCACCGACCCCCAGTTCGTCACCTCCTTGGTGTGCGGGATCAGGTTCACCCCGAACTCCACCCCCTCGACCTCGTTCACCGTCAGCGAGGTGCCGTTCAGCGCCACCGACCCCTTCGGCGCGATGAAGCGCGCCAGCGCCTCGGGCGCGCGGAACCGCACCCGGGTCGACTCGCCCTCCAGGGCCACGCCAACCACCTCGGCCACCCCGTCCACATGCCCCGACACGATGTGCCCGCCCAGCTCGTCGCCGACCTTCAGCGCCCGCTCCAGGTTCAGCCGCGTCCCCACGGCCCAGGCGCCGACGTTGGTCTTCGAGACCGTCTCGGCCGAGATGTCGACGTCGAACCAGTCCGCGCCCAGCGCCGTCACCGTCAGGCAGACCCCGTCGCAGGCGATCGAGGCGCCGATCTCGATGCCGGCGGTGTCGTAGCCCGTCCCGATCCGCGCATGCAGGTCGCCCGCCTGGCGCAGCGCCCGCACCTCGCCCTGGTCCGTCACGATCCCGGTGAACATCGCCGCGTCTCTCCCGTCTGTCCCGTCCGTTGTCCGGCGCGACGAAACCACGCCCGCCCCGCCGCTTCAAGGGGCAGGGCCGGCCCCAATCCCGTCAGGTTTCCGCCGCGCTGACGCCCGCAACGCTTGCTTTCCTCCGCCGGACACCGCATCCCCATAGCCGTTCCCGGATAAAGACCGCCATGGCCCCCAGCCACGCCACCCGCGTCTTCCTGTTCCTGCAGGGCCCCCACGGCCCCTTCTTCGCCCAGCTGGCCCGGATGCTCCGCGCCGCGGGCGCGACGACCTGGCGCGTCGGCTTCAACAAGGGCGACGAGGCGTTCTGGCCCGACCCCGCCAGCTACCTCCCCTTCACCGCCGATGCGCGCCTCTGGCCCGCCCGCGCCGCCGCGCTGATGGACGAGAAGGGCGTCACCGACCTCGTCCTCTACGGCGACACGCGGCCGATCCACGCCGACGCGATCGCCGCCGCCCGGGCCCGCGGCATCACCGTGCATGTCTTCGAGGAAGGCTACCTGCGCCCCTACTGGGTCACCTACGAACGCGGCGGCGCCAACGGCCATTCCCGCATCATGGACCTGACCGTCGACCAGATGCGCCGCGCGCTCGACGGGCTCGACCTCGACCTGCCCGACGCGCCGGCGCGCTGGGGCGACATGCGCCAGCACGTCTTCTACGGCGCGCTCTACCACTACTTCGTGTTCCTCAGGAACCGCGCCTATGCCGGCTTCCGCCCGCACCGCGCCCTCAGCGTGGGGCAGGAATTTCGCCTCTACCTCCGCCGCCTCGCGCTGATGCCGGTGCTCTGGGCCGACCGGGTGCAGGCGACCTGGCGGATCAAGACCGGCGGCTTCCCCTACCACCTCGCGCTCCTGCAACTCGAACACGACGCCAGCTTCCGCGACCACAGCCCCTTCGCCACGATGGAGGACTTCCTGCGCGTCCTGATCGCGGGCTTCGCGGACGGCGCGCCGTCGCACCACCACCTCGTGTTCAAGGCCCACCCGCTCGAGGACGGCCGCACGCCCTTGCGCCAGAACATCCGCCGCATCGCCGCCGAGCACGGCGTGGCGTCCCGCGTCCACTACGTCCGCGGCGGCAAGCTCGCCCGCCTCCTCAACGACGCCCGCTCGGCGGTCACGGTGAACTCCACCGCCGCCCAGCAGGCGCTCTGGCGCGGCCTGCCGCTCAAGGCCTTCGGGCAGGCGGTCTACCTCAAGCCCGAATTCGTGTCCGACCAGCCGATGGACGCCTTCTTCCAGAACCCCAGCCGCCCCGACAGCCGCGCCTACCGCGACTACCGGCATTTCCTGCTGGAAACCTCGCAGATCACCGGCAGCTTCTATTCCGCCCGCGGCCGCCGGCAGCTCCTGCGCCAGGTCGTCGACATGATGCTGTCGCCCGAGGACCCCTACGAGGCGCTGCAGGCCGGCCGCCCGGCACCGCGGCAACACCTCCGGCTGGTCAAGTAGACAAACACTGGCGCGGCGCGGCGAAAATCGCTAGGTTGCGGAAAAACGATAAAGACCCGAGGCAGTTTCAGGCAAGAAGGAGCCACCCCGTGACATCGCTGGCCTCCCGTGGCGCGCGCATGGCCGCGCTCTGCGCAGTTGTGACCGCCGTCACGGCGTGCGGTCTCCTGCCCCGTTCCGGCCCGACCCGGAACGAGCTCTTCGCGGGCTCCGTCCAGCGCGAGGGCGACGCCTTCGTGGTCGAGGTGAACCAGCGCGTAACCGCCGCCACCGCCGTGGTGCCGGCGCTTGGCTTCCCGCCCGAGCTGACCGGCGCGGGCCTGTCCGACACCGACGTGATCCGCCCCGGCGATACCGTGTCGCTGACCATCTACGAGAACGTCACCGACGGCCTGCTGGCCGGCGAAGGCGCCGCCGCCGCCCTGATCGAGGAGGTCGAGGTCGACGGCGCGGGCTTCATCTTCATCCCCTACGCCGGCCGCATCCGCGCCGCCGGCAACACCCCCGAGGCGCTGCGCGGCGTCATCACCCGCAGCCTCGACGAACAGACCCCGGACCCGCAGGTCATCGTGCGCCGCACCGCGGGCGACGGATCCACCGTCACCGTGACCGGCGCCGTGGGCGGCCAGGGCGTCTACCCGATCCAGCGGCCGACCCGGACGCTGTCGGCGATGCTGGCCGCGGCCGGCGGCGTCAGCATCTCGCCCGAGATCGCGCAGGTCACGCTGGTGCGCGGCGCCCACCGCGGCACGATCTGGTTCCAGGACCTGTTCCGCGACCCCTCGGTCGACATCGCGCTGCGCGGCGGCGACCGCATCCTCGTCGAGGAGGACAGCCGCAGCTTCACCGCGCTCGGCGCCACCGGCGCGCAGACCATCGTGCCCTTCGAGAGCCAGGTGATCTCGGCCATCGAGGCCATCGCCTCGGTCGGCGGCCTGAACCCGTCCCTCGCCGATCCCACCGGCGTCTTCGTCCTGCGCAACGAGCCCGAGCCCATCGCCCGCGCCGTGCTCGGCCGCGACGACCTGATCGGCGCCCAGCGGATGATCTACGTGCTCGACCTGACCGCCCCCACCGGCATGTTCGAGGCGCGCGACTTCGTGATCCGCGACCAGGACACGGTCTATGTCACCGCCGCCCCGATCACCCAGTGGAACAACGCGATCGGCGCCCTCACCGGCACGCTCGGCGCCGCACGGACGGTCAGCGGCTCCGGGAACTGACCGGCGATGGCCGGCGCGGGCCAGCGGCGGCGCGGCTATTCCTACACCGCGGGGTTCCTGACCAACGCCCGGGTGCGCCGCATCCTGCAGCTGTCGGGCTACGACCTGAAGCTGGGCAAGCCCGGCCCCGACGACGACGTGCTGGTCTGGGGCCATTCCCCCTACGCCCCGCGCGGCGAGGCCGTGGCGCGGGCGACCGGCGCGGCCCTCGTGCGGGTCGAGGACGCCTTTCTGCGCTCGCTCCGCCCCGGGCGCGAGGGCGACCCGCCGCTCGGCCTCGTGATCGACCGGCAGGGGATGTATTTCGACGCCGCGCGCCCCTCGGACCTCGAAACGCTCCTGGCCACCCACCCGCTCGACGACACCGCGCTGCTCGACCGCGCGCGCGAGGCGCTGGCCCGCATCGCCGACGCGCACCTGACGAAATACGCTGCCGTCGATCCCGCGCTGGACCCGCCGCCGCCCGGCTACGTGCTCCTGATCGACCAGACCCGCGGCGACGCCTCGATCCGGCTGGGGCAGGCCGACACCCACAGCTTCGCCGAGATGCTGGCCCACGCGCAGGAGGACCACCCCGGCGCGCCCATCGTCATCAAGACCCACCCTGAAACCCGCGCGGGCCACCGCCCCGGCCATTTCGACCCCGCGACCCTGCCCCCCGGCGTCACGCTCGAGGACCGCCCGATCGCCCCCCGCCGCCTGTTCGAGGGCGCCCGCGCGGTCTACTGCGTCAACTCGCTCCTCGGGTTCGAGGCGATCTTCGCCGGGCACCGGCCCGTCACCTTCGGCGTGCCCTTCTACGCCGGCTGGGGCCTGACCGACGACCGCCGGCCCGTGCCCGCCCGCCGCCAGCGCCGCCTCAGCCGCGCGCAGCTGGCCGCCGCGACCCTGATCCTCTACCCGCGCTGGTACGACCCCTACCGCGACCGGCTCTGCGGCGTGGAGGAGGTGATCGGCACGCTCGAGGCACAGTCCCGCGCCTGGCGGCAGGACCGCGCGGGCCATGTCGCCGTGGGGATGCGCGCGTGGAAACGCACGCACCTGACCGCCAGCTTCGGCCCCATGCGTTTCGAGGACGACCCGGCAAAGGCCGCCGCCGACGGCCGCCCGGTGCTGGTCTGGGCCGGCCGCGAAACCCCCGCGCTTGCCGCCGCCTGCAGGCTGGCCAAGCGGCCGCTGCACCGGGTCGAGGACGGATTCCTGCGCTCGCGCGGCCTCGGGGCCGAGCTGGTGCCGCCGCTGTCGCTGGTGGTCGACGACCTCGGCATCTACTACGACCCGACCCGCGAAAGCCGGCTCGACCGGCTGATCGCCGAGGCCGCGGCGATGGACCCCAAGCGCCTGCTGCGCGCCGAACGGCTGGTTGCCCGGATCGTGGCGCTGGGGCTGACCAAGTACAATCTCGGCGGGTCCGCGTTGGATCTGCCCGATGGCCCCCGGGTGGTGCTGGTGCCCGGGCAGGTCGAGGACGACGCCTCGATCCTCAAGGGCGCGGGCCAGACCCGCACCAACGCCGACCTGCTGCGCCGCGCCCGCGCGCTGCACCCCGAGGCGTGGCTGGTGTACAAGCCGCACCCCGACGTGGTCGCGGGCCTGCGCGCGGGCGCGGTGCCCGACGACGCGCTGGCGCTGGCCGACGCGGTGCTGCCGGGGGCCGACACCGCGCGGCTGCTCGCCTCGGTCGACCGGGTGGTGACGATGACCTCGGCGCTGGGGTTCGAGGCGCTCCTGCGCGGCGTGCCGGTGACGGTGCTGGGGGCGCCCTTCTACGCGGGCTGGGGTCTCACCCGCGACCTCGGCCCGGTGCCGCCGCACCGCACCGCGCGGCCCTCGCTGGCGGCGCTGGTCCATGCCGCGCTCATTGCCTACCCGCGCTACCACGACCCGGTGACGGGGCTGCCCTGCCCGCCCGAGGTGGCGCTCGACCGGCTCGCCACGGGCGAGGGGCTGGGGCGCAGGCCGGCACTCAGGGTGCTGGCCAAGCTGCAGGGCTGGTTCGCCGGCCACAGCTGGCTCTGGCGGCGCTGAGGGCGGCGGAACGCCTCGGTTTTCCGCACGGGAAACCTCGAGGTTTCCTGTGCGTTTTCCTCAAGGAAAACGCGCGAACCTGCAGGTTCGCGGGGGCCGGAAAACTGCAGTTTTCCGCCCCGTCCTGCGGCAGCAAGACGCCTACCGCCCCCAGATCGCCAGCACGTCGCCGCCCAGCGCCCGCACCTCGCGCAAGCCGAAGCGCGGCGCCTCGGCCAGCGCCGCGATGCCCATCGCGCCCAGCGCCGGCGTGCCCTCGGCGCCCAGTACCATCCCGGCCGACACCACCGCCAGCTCGTCCACCAGGTCGGCCGACAGCAGCCCGGCCGCCAGCATCCCGCCGCCCTCGCAGAACACCCGCGTCAGGCCCGCCGCGCCCAGCGCCTGCATCACTTCGCCGAGGTCGAGCTGGCCGCCCGCCCCCGCCGGCACCTCGATCCGCCGCGCGCCGGCCGCGTCCCACGCCGCGCGCGCCGCCTCGGGCGCCTCGGGGCCATGGCAGAGCCACACCGGCACCTCCCGCGCGGTGCGCATCAGCGCGCTGTCCGCGGGCAGGTCCAGCCGCCGCGACAGCACCACGCGCACCGGCTGCTGCCGGATCCCGAGGTCGCGCACCGTCAGGCTGGGGTCGTCGGCCCGCGCCGTGCCCGCGCCGACCAGCACCGCGTCATGGCGCGCCCGCGCCCCGTGCACCCAGCGCCGCGCCTGCGGCCCGGTGATCCACTGGCTCTGCCCCGTCGCCGTGGCGATGCGCCCGTCCGACGAGGTGGCCAGCTTCAGCGTCAGCATCGGCCGCCCCCGCAGGATGCGGGTCAGGAACCCCCGGTGCAGCGCCGCCGCCTCGTCGGCGCAGACGCCCGTCACCACCTCCAGCCCCGCCGCGCGCAGCCGCGCCAGCCCGCCGCCCGCGACCCGCGGGTCGGGGTCGGTCATCGCCACCACCACCCGCGCCACGCCCGCGGCCACCAGCGCGTCGGAACAGGGCGGGGTCAGGCCGTGGTGGTTGCAGGGTTCAAGGCTGACATAGGCCGTGGCGCCGCGCGCCGCCGCGCCGGCCTGCGCCAGCGCCACCGTCTCGGCATGGGGCCGGCCGCCGGGCTGCGTCCAGCCACGGCCGAGCACGCGGCCCGCCTTGACGATCACGCAGCCCACGGCGGGGTTGGGCCAGACCCGGCCCAGCCCCCGGGCCCCGAGCCCCAGCGCCAGCCGCATCCAGCGGGCGTCGTCGCCCGTCGCCATCGCTCAGCTGTCGGTCTTGGAGCCAGGCGGGGCCAGCTCGGCCAGGAAATCCTCGAAATCGTCGGTCGCCTGGAAGTTCTTGTAGACGCTGGCAAAGCGCACGTAGGCCACGGTGTCGATCGCCGCGAGGCGCTCCATCACGATCTCGCCGATCTGCTTGGACGCGATGTCGGTCTCGCCCATGCTCTCCAGCCGGCGCACGATGCCCGACACCATCTGGTCGATGCGCTCGGGCTCGATCGGGCGCTTCTGCAGGGCGATGCGCACCGAACGCTCCAGCTTGTCGCGGTCGAAATCCTCGCGCCGGCCGTTCGACTTGACCACGACGAGGTCGCGCAGCTGCACCCGCTCGTAGGTGGTGAAGCGCCCGCCGCAGGCCGGGCAGAACCGCCGCCGCCGGATCGCGACGTGATCCTCCGCCGGGCGGGAATCCTTCACCTGGGTATCGACATTTCCGCAAAACGGGCAGCGCATCGCGTCCCCCTCTTCGTCCCTCGGGCGGCCCGTTGCAGCCTGCCCCTGCCTCATCCATGGGGTCTGCCGCCCCGGTTATCCACAGGCACTATAGGCGAGCGCGCAAGTGTTGGGTAGATGGCTTTTCGGACCCACAGCATGTGGCACCGGGGGGCCTCAGCGCTCGGCCAGGAACTGGGCGGCGACGCGCCGGCGCTGCGGCCGGGCGCGGTGTTCCACCAGATAGACCCCCTGCCAGGTGCCCAGCCGCATCCGCCCGTCCTGCACCGGGATCTGCAGGCTGACGGGCAACAGCGCCGCCTTGATGTGGGCCGGCATGTCGTCGGGCCCCTCGGCGGTGTGGCGCAGCCAGGCCATCGCCGGGTGGTCGGCGCCGGGCACCGTCCGGTCGAGCCACTCCACCAGGTCGTCCTGCACCTCGGGATCGGCGTTCTCCTGGATCAGCAGGCTGGCCGAGGTATGCCGCACCATCAGCGTCAGGAGGCCGTCGCCCCGACCCGCCAGCCAGCGCGCCACCTGCCCGGTGAACTCCACCAGCCCCGGCCCCGCCGTCTCGATCACGAACTCGGTCTGCATGCCGCCTCCCCCGCCTCGGTCAGGGTGTAGATGCCGGTCGAGACCTTCTCGAACCAGCCGTAATGGTTGTCGCGCAGGATCGTCGTGGCCCGCGCCACGCCCGTCGCGTCCCGCACCGCGGCGCCCTTGGTCGGCCCGTGGGCGGCCAGGTGCGCGGCGCAGGCCAGCGCGTCCTGCCGGTAGGCCGTCACCCGGGCCCCCTGCGCGCCGCCCAGATTCGGGTCGCCCCGCCGGCGCGCGAATTCGGCCAGCAACGCCCGGCGGCGCGGCGCGGACTTGCGCGGCGCGTAGGGCCCGGGGTCGCAATGGACCTCGACCAGCCCCGTCTCGGGCCGCACCGTCATCAGGCCCAGCCCCAGCCGCCGGGCCAGCCGCGTGTTCTCGGCCAGCGCGCGCTGGAACCGCCGCCCCCGCCCCGCCGGCACGGCGAGGTAGACGAGGTCGCTGACCGACAGCCGCGCCACGCCCTGGTGGAACAGGGCAAGGGAAAACCCGGTCTTCAACTCCACGATCAGCGGCTCTTCGCCGTCCTTCACCGCCACCACGTCGGCCGGCCCGATCTCGGCCTTGACCGCGTAGCCCGCGGCCTCGAGGAACGCCTTGACCGGCGGGTAGAGATCGGTTTCCTGCATCCGCGCCCCTGCCCGGCCTCTTGTCCCGGGCCGGCGCGGCCATCCTGCCCCGCGCGGGCCCGCGGAACAAGCGCCCCCGATTCCCGGCTTGACACCGCCAAGGTCCACCCGTATCCCCCGCCCAGATTTCCGGGCGTAGGCCTGCCGCCTGCGCCCTTCGCGTTTCTGAGCTTCGAGGATCCACCCATGTCGCGTGTCTGCGAACTGACCGGCAAAGGCCCGATGGTTGGCAACAATGTCAGCCACGCCAACAACAAGACCAAGCGGCGCTTCCTGCCGAACCTGACCGAGGTCACCCTCGGCTCGGACGTGCTGGACCGCAGCTTCAAGCTGCGCATCTCCAACGCGGCGCTGCGCTCGGTCGATCACCGCGGCGGGCTCGACGCCTTCCTCGCCAAGGCCAAGGACGACGAGCTGTCGGCCCGCGCCCTGAAGATCAAGAAAGAGATCGCCAAGGCGCAGGCCGCCCAGGCCTGATCCTTCGCATCCCGACGGGATCGTGACGCCCCGCAGGATCGCCCTGCCGGGGCGTTTTCCGTTCGCGTCCCGGCCCCGGGCGCCTCCGGACCGTCAGGACAGGACGCAGACGTCGTAGCGGCTGAAGGCCGTGGCGATGACCGGCTTCAGGGCAAGGTAGTCGGGGTGGTCGAACACCCGTGCGACGGCGTCGGCATCGGGGTATTCCATGATCGACACGAACTGCGGAAACCCGCCGCCCGACAGCGGCGCCGCCACCGCGTAGCGTTGCACAAGCGTCGCGCCCGCCCGCTCCATCAGCGGCCCGACGACCCGCAGGTAGGTGTCAAGCGCCGCGGCGCCATCGGGGTTCAGCGTCGTCATCGCCAGCACGGTCTCGGCCATGGCCTGCGTCTCTCCTGCATCGTGTGCCGCCGTTACAGCACGGGGTCCCGGCCTTGAACAGGCCCGGGCACGCCGATCGCCGCCGCGGGCCGCGCAAATGGGTGCGGTGCCCGCCCACCTGTCGTTATGTCGCGTTCCCCGATACGGCCCGAGCCGCCAGATAACACCCATGACGCAGTTGCGCGCCCTCCTGATGTCCCTCCTTGCCGTGGCGCTGGTCGCCACCGGCGCGGGCATCGGCATGGCCCGCGGCGCGATGGCCGCCGACGGGCAGCTCTGCTCGGTCACCGGGCCCGCGCCGGTGGTGCTCGCCCATGACGGGCTGCCGCTCTTCGATGCGGAGGGCGCGCCGGTCACGCTCGACCGGTCCGCCTGCCTCGACTGCCTCGTCGTCGCCTTCGACCTGCCGCCCCGCGCGCCCGTGCCCGCGGCCCCGGCCGTGGCGGACGCCACCCCCCTCCTGCCGACCCTCTCCGTCTGGTCCCCGTCGCGCGCCGCGCCGGGCGGTCAGGCCCGGGCGCCGCCCCGCGCGGCCTGACGCCCCACGCCTGACCTTTCCCAACACAGAAGACCGGAGACCGGACAGATGTCCCTCAAATCCCTCGTTCTCGCGGGCGCCGTCGCGCTCCTTCCCACGCTCGCCCTCGCCCAGATGCAGGTCGACGACCCCTATGCCCGCGCCGGCAGCCCGATGGCCCAGTCGGGCGCGGCCTTCATGGCGATCACCAACGCCACCGGCACCGACGACCGCCTGGTCGGCGCGACCTCGGACATCGCCGAGCGCGCCGAGCTGCACACCCATGTCCAGACCGCCGAGGGCGTCATGCAGATGCGCGAGGTCGAGGGCGGCATCCCCCTGCCCGCCGGCGAGACCGTCACGCTGGAACGCGGCGGGCTGCACGTCATGTTCCTCGGGCTGACCCGGCCGATGCTGCAGGGCGAGACCTTCGAGCTGACGCTGGAATTCGAGACCGCCCCGCCGCTGACCATCACCGTGCCCGTCGATCTCGAACGGATGCCCGGCCAGCCCGGCATGGGGATGCATCACGGCCACGGCCACGGCGCCATGCACGGCACCGGCGGCTGACCGCCCGCGGCTCCGGGCCCGGGTTCTTCCCTTCCCCGGCCCGGCCCGGCACGCCCGCCGGTCCATCTCCGCGCGGGCGTGCCGACCCGGCGGCGCCTCAGCCGCCCAGCACCTCGGCCACCCAGGCCGGCACCGCCTCGGTCGCCGGCCCCCGGATCACCCGGTCGAAGCGCCCCGGCGCCGACGGATCCAGGTTGATCTCCAGCGTCTCCGCGCCGAACCCCGCCGCCTCCTCGACGAAGCCCGCCGCCGGGTAGACCTCGCCCGAGGTGCCGATCGCCACGAACAGGTCGCAGGCCGCCAGCGCGTCCGCGATGCGCTCCATGTGGTAGGGAACCTCCCCGAACCAGACGATGTCGGGCCGGGTGGCCCGCGCGGCGCAGCCCGGGCAGGCGTCGGCCGGGTGCATCGCCCGCGGCGCCTCCCAGCGCGCGCCGCAGGCGGCACACAGCGCCCGGGTGATCTGCCCGTGCATGTGGATCACCTCGCGCGCGCCGCCGCGCTCGTGCAGGTCGTCGATGTTCTGCGTGACCAGCGTCACCCCCGCCCGCGCCCCCTGCAGCCGCGCCAGCGCCCGGTGCGCCGCGTTCGGCGCGGCGTCCAGCGCGTTGGCCCGCCGCGCGTTGTAGAACTCGTGCACCAGGGCCGGGTTGCGCGCGAAGCCCCCGGGCGTCGCCACCTCGGACAGGTCGTAGCGCGTCCACAGCCCGCCCTTGTCGCGGAACGTCCCCAGCCCGCTCTCGGCCGAAACGCCGGCGCCGGTCAGGATGACGATCCGCGTCACGGCAGCAGGCCCCAGCCCGGGCAGGGCGCATCGGTGCGGGCCGGGTCGCACAGCACCGCGCCCGACACCAGCGCCAGCGCCGCGCCCAGCTCGGCCTCGGTCGGGCGGCGCGTCCAGGCGAACTGCACCACGTGCATCGCCTCGCGCCCGGCGATGGCGCGGATCGCAAAGATCTCGGTCCCGCCCGTGCGCGGGCTGACCTCGCAGCCCAGCACCGCCAGCGCGTCGGCGTAGGGCGGGGCCTGCCCCGGCTCCACCGGCGTCGCCAGCGGCGTCGCGCAGACCGCCTGCAACTCGGCCAGCACCCCCTCCACGAAGGCGCCCGGGTCGCCGCCCGCCGCCGCCGCGAAACGCTGCACCGTCAGCATCTCCCGCCAGTCGTCCACCGTCTGGCCCGCCGGCACGAACTCGCGCACCGCGCCGGCCTCGGCCTCCACCCGGTAGGCCAGCCCGAAGCCCTCGGGCACCGCGATCCGCAGCGATTCCTGCGCCGCCGCGCCGCCCGCGGCCGCCGCGGCCGCAAGCAGTCCTCCGATCACACGCCGCATGGACACCTCCCCCGACGCCTGCGACACCCGGTGCCATGACGACACCGCGCCCCCACCGTATCCTTTGCGTCTGTCTCGGCAACATCTGCCGTTCGCCCACCGCCGAGGCGGCGCTGCGGGCGGAACTGGGCGACCGCGCGATCGTGGACAGCGCGGGCACCGGCGACTGGCATGTCGGCCAGCCGCCCTACGGCCCGATGCAGGCGGCCGCGCGCGCCGCGGGGCTCGACCTGTCGGGGCTGCGGGCGCGGCAGGTCACCCGCGCCGATTTCGCCCGCTTCGACCTGATTCTCGCGATGGACAGCGACAACCTGCGCGACCTCGCCGCCCTCGACCCCGGCACCGGGGCGCGGCTGGCGCGCTACCTCGAACCGCTCGGCGGCGGCGACGTGCCCGACCCCTACTTCACGCGCGATTTCGACGGCGCGCTGGACCTCATCCGGCGCGCTGCGCGGGCCTGGGCCTCACGGCTCTAGCTGCACATCGCCTCGGCGGTCTCGCCGAAATTGCGCCAGGCTTGCCACAATTCCTCGTGGTTGCGCCGGTCCGACTGGCGCACATCCTGCGCGCGCTGCGGGTCCTGAAAGAACCGCGCGCCCTCGCGCATCTGGCTGCGGGTCAGCGTGCGCTCGGCGGCCGACCCGATGCAGGCACACAGCGACGGCGTGGCCGCCTCGCGGTCCGATTGCAGGCAGGCGCGCTGGATCGGGTTGGCGGCCGCCGGGAGCGGCGCCACGGCGCCGGCCAGCACGGCCAGCACCAGCGCTAGGGGAAGGATGGGACGGGTCATCGTCAGGGCCTCGGTCTCACGGAACTGCTCGGGGGGGCGAGTCTCTGCCCGCCTTCCCCTCAGGATGCCCGAAAACGCCCCGCCGATCAATTCCGGTGGCAGGCGGGGCCCGCCACCACCCGTCCCGCCCCAGCCCCCTCATGCGGATGTGACCCCTGTGGCGGCTTGACGCAGGCCATGGCGCGCTACGTCCCCCATCGGAAGACAATCAACCCAAGGGGGACGTGCCCGTGCCCGCCCAGGATCTCCTCACCCGCATCCTCGCCTTCGCCGCCCATGTCGGCCGCGGCGAATCCCAGTCGCCCGAGGCCGTCGCCCGGCGCCGCAACTGGATCACGACCGACGGCGAGGTCACCGCCGACGGCCTGTCGCTCCTGTCCGCCCTCGACGACCAGCGCGAGACGCGCACCGTGTTCCGCGGGAATTTCTGAGGCCGCGCCGCCCGACCTTTCCTCCCCCCGCCGGTTCCGCTATCTCCCCTGCTGACCCAGGACCCAGCAGGCCGCCATGACCGACCTCAACCGCATCCGCAACTTCTCCATCGTCGCCCATATCGACCACGGGAAATCCACCCTCGCCGACCGGCTGATCCAGCTGACCGGCACCGTGGCCGAACGCGACATGCAGGAGCAGATCCTCGACAGCATGGACATCGAGCGCGAGCGCGGGATCACCATCAAGGCGAACACCGTCCGCATCGAATACCCCGCGCAGGACGGCAACACCTATGTCCTGAACCTCATCGACACCCCCGGCCACGTCGACTTCGCCTACGAGGTCAGCCGCTCGATGCAGGCCGTCGAGGGCTCGCTTCTGGTGGTCGACGCCTCCCAGGGGGTCGAGGCGCAGACGCTGGCCAACGTCTACCAGGCCATCGACGCCGACCACGAGATCGTGCCGGTCCTCAACAAGATCGACCTGCCCGCCGCCGAGCCCGACCGCGTCAAGGAACAGATCGAGGACGTCATCGGCATCGACGCCCAGAACGCCATCCCGATCAGCGCCAAGACGGGCCTCGGCATCCCCGACGTGCTCGAGGCCATCGTCCACCGCCTGCCCGCCCCCAAGGGCGAGCGCGACGCGCCGCTCAAGGCGATGCTGGTCGACAGCTACTACGACCCCTACCTCGGCGTCGTGGTCCTGATCCGCGTCATCGACGGCGTGATCCGCAAGGGCGACCGCATCCGCATGATGAAGACGGGGGGCACCTATCCCGTCGACCGGCTGGGCGTGTTCAAGCCCGCCATGGCCGACATCGCGGAACTCGGCCCCGGTGAGATCGGCTTCCTCACGGCGCAGATCAAGCAGGTCCGCGACACCCGCGTCGGCGACACCATCACCCACGAAAAGAAACCCTGCGCCCAGGCGCTGCCGGGCTTCAAGCCGTCGATCCCCGTGGTGTTCTGCGGCCTGTTCCCCGTCGACACCGCCGAGTTCGAGGCACTGCGCGACGCGATCGAGAAACTGGCGCTGAACGACGCCTCCTTCACCTTCGAGATGGAGACCTCGGCCGCGCTCGGCTTCGGCTTCCGCTGCGGCTTCCTCGGGCTGCTGCACCTCGAGGTGATCCGCGACCGGCTGGAGCGCGAGTACGACATCGACCTCATCACCACCGCGCCCAGCGTGATCTACCACGTCCACATGCGCGACGGCACGATGATCGAGCTGCACAACCCCGCCGACATGCCCGACCTGACCCATGTCGACCACATCGAGGAGCCGCGCATCAAGGCGACGATCCTCGTGCCCGACGAATACCTCGGCGACGTGCTGAAACTCTGCCAGGACCGCCGCGGCGAACAGCTCGACCTGACCTATGCCGGCCAGCGGGCGATGGTGGTCTACGACCTGCCGCTGAACGAGGTGGTGTTCGACTTCTACGACCGGCTGAAATCGGTGACCAAGGGCTACGCCTCCTTCGACTACCAGATGATCGGCTACCGCGAGGACTACCTTGTGAAGATGCAGATCCTGGTGAACGACGAGCCGGTGGACGCGCTCTCGATCATGGTCCACCGCGACCGCGCCGAGATGCGGGGCCGGATGATGTGCGAGAAGCTCAAGGAACTGATCCCGCGCCACATGTTCAAGATCCCGATCCAGGCGGCCATCGGCGGCCGCGTGATCGCCCGCGAGACCATCGCGGCGCTGCGCAAGGACGTGACGGCAAAGTGCTACGGCGGCGACGCGACGCGGAAGCGGAAGCTGCTCGACAAGCAGAAGGCCGGCAAGAAGAAGATGCGCCAGTTCGGGAAGGTGGAGATCCCGCAAAGCGCCTTCATCAACGCCCTCAAGATGGATGGCTAACACCGTCCATCACCCGGTGTAGGGTGGGGTTCCACCCCACCACCCCGCCGCCACCGTTCCACCGCGTGGGGTCGAACCCCACCCTACATCCCCAACCAAATCCCCGGCACATACCGCCCATCCTGGTGCACCGACGACCACGGCCAGTCCTCCGGCCGCGCGACGAACCCGTGCTTCACCGGGTTCACCCAGCAATACCGGACATGCGCCCAATAATCCGCCTCGTCGCGGATGTGATGCTCCCAGAACCGGCGCTGCCACAGCCCCGCGTCCCCTTTCCGCACCTTCGAGGCCGACCGTAGGGTGGGGTTCCACCCCACCATCCCCGGCCCAACCGGCGCACCATCGGTGGGGTGGAAACCCACCCTACATCCCTTTTCCCGCACCGCGCGCGTGAACCGCGCCTTGATCGCGCCCCAGCGCACCCCGTAGGCCCGGTCCCCCGCCGGCATCTGCCACACCGCGTGGAGGTGATCCGGCAGCACCACCCACGCCTCGATCCCGAAGGGCCGCTCTGCCTTCGTCACCCGCACCGCCTCGCGCAACAGCTCCACCTCCCGCACCAGCAGGTCGCCGCCCCGCGCGGCAAGGGTCACGGTAAAGAAGACACGGGCGCCGGTGACGGCGGGGCGGCGGTAGACGGACATGCCCCGACCCTCGCCGCACCAAGGTTAAGGGCAGGTGAACGCCCCAAGGGGCATCCGCCGCGGCCACATCCGCGGGTGCCGGTGGCCGCCTCCCCCGCGCCGGTCTCCACGACCTCGCGGCGGAGACGAGCCCTCAGCGCGACCCGCGCACCGCCTCGGGGTGCTCCGCCAGGAACCCCCTGAGCAGCGCGAAGAGCCGCCGCGCCTCGGGCACGTCGTCGGCGTGGAGCGCCGCGCGAATGTCGGCGCAGAGCATCTCCTCCAGCCGGTGCGGCCCGCCGTGTTCGTGCATCAGCCGTTCGATCTCGGCCACCGCGGCCTCGGTCGTGATGTGGTCGTGGTCGGCCACCTGCGCGATCTCCGCGCGGGACAGGCTGCACATGTCTTCCATGTCGTCGAGCGAGATCATGGTCCCCCCTTTCGGCCCCTCCGCCCCGGGGCCCGCCAAGGCATTCATCCTCGCACGGGCGGCGCCCGGGCGCCTTGACCGGAATCAAGCGTCGGCCGGTGTACGGGGTGTGTACGCGCGGTGTACGGCCTGTGACCCCGCGCCCCGCCCTTCGCAGCCGCAGAAAGACGGGCCCGCCGGCGGACCTCCGGGGCGGTTCGGGCAAGCCGCTGAAACCCGGCCCGGAATCGCCGCCGCTCACCGTCCGCTCAGGCGAAATCCCCGGTTTCCTCCACAGGAAATTTCCATGCTGCAGTGCTTCACGCTTGCCCGACTCGGGGGGCGTTTGTGACAGTTCCCCTACCGCAAGGGGCAACCCCGGCGGGGCGCGACAGGCCCGGCGGCCGAGGCGGACAGACTGGCGGACAGGTGCCGCAAGGATGTCGTTCGAGGACCGCGGCGGACTGGGGCGGACCCGGGAAACTGGTTTCAGGATCAGGGACTTGGGCCGTTACCGGAACGTTTCAGGGACTGGCGTGCGCTGGATCGGCCCGCCTTCGGGCGGGGGGATCCGGTGGCCCTCGGGGTCGTCTTCAGGGGCGGCGATCGGGGGAAGGTGGACCACGGTTTCAGGACCGCGGGGCACCGGGATCGGGTGGGCTTCGGTCCGGTCGATCCTCAGAGCGAGGCGCCCCTCGGGGCGGCTGGTTCGAGAGAAGGCGTCAGGCAATGCGAAGACCGCGTCTAAGCACCTGGCGCCTTCATCTTGTCCGGGGTCCGCGCGGCGGATGCGGAAAAGGCGAGGTCGGTTCAGGCCAACCTCGCCCGTCAGGCATGCGACCGCGTCTGTACGCACCTGTGCCCCGACATCTACGGGCTGCGCCCGGTGCTGACAACCAGATATGGGGCCGCCCGGCGCATCGCGCGGCAACTCTGGCAAAGCGGCAACAGCGGCCCGCCCCGGTTTGACCCGGATCAAGGTCGCGGCGCCGCGCTTCGCTTAACAGCGACAACGAACGCGCCTTGCTGTCGGAGTCCCTGATGCGTCTCTTCTTCCTGATCTTCACCCTCGCCGCCACTGCGCTTGCCGGGATCGGCGTGACCGCCGTCCTCGCCGCCGGGATGGACGGCTGGCAGCCCATCGTCGTCTCGGCCGGGATCGGCGCCGTGCTCGCCCTGCCCGCCGCCTGGATCGCCACCCAGAAGATCCGCGCGCTCTGAGGCTTGTGTTGCGGCGAGGCCCGTGCCAGCCTCGGCCGCAGGCCCCGCCGAAAAGGTAAACCCGATGAAAAATCCCAGCGGTTACAGCCAGTTGCAGATCACCCTGCACTGGGTGGTCGTCGTCCTCGTCGCGCTGCAGTTCCTGCTGCACGACGGCATCTCGGACGCCTACGACATCGCCCGCGACACCGGAATCTACGCGCTCTCCGCGCCGGTTCTGGGCCACATCGCCGGCGGCGCGCTGATCCTGCTGCTGGCCTGCTGGCGGCTGATCCTGCGCAACGACCGGGGCGTGCCGCCGCCGCCCGCGGGCGAGCCCGCGCTGTTCCGCCGCCTGTCGCATGTGGCGCACCTGGCGCTCTACGGGCTCCTCATCCTGCTGCCGGTCACGGGCGCGCTGGCCTGGGGCGGGCAGATGGCGCCGGCGGGGCTGGCGCACGAGGTGCTCAAGACGCTGCTGATGCTGCTCGTCCTCGCCCACATCGGCGCGGTGGCGGTGCACCAGCTGGTCTGGAAGACCGGCCTGATGAAGCGGATGATGAAGGCGGTCGACTAGCCGCCGAAGAAGGCCGCGATGGATGCCTCGAACTCGCGCGGGCGGTCGGCGTGCAGCCAATGGCCCGCGCCGGGGATCTTGGCGAATTTCGCGTTGGGGAACAGGGCCTTGATGGCCGGGCGGTGCTCAGGCTTCACGTAATCCGACTGCGCGCCGGTCAGGAACAGGGCGGACCCGTCGAATTGCCCCGTGACCCCGGGCCAGCCCAGGATCAGGGGCATGTCGCGCTCCAGCGTGTCGAGGTTCAGCCGCCAGCGCCGCGCCTTCACGTCCAGCGATTGCAGGAGAAAGGCGCGCACCCCGTCCTCGGCGACCGAGGCCGCCAGCTGCCGGTCGGCATCACCGCGGGTCGTGACGGCCGACAGGTCCACCGCGCGCATGGCGTCGACCAGGTGCTGCTGGGTGTGCCCATAGGCGACCGGGGCGATGTCGGCGACGATCAGGCGGCGCACGCGGGCGGGGTGCGTCAGCGCCAGCACCATCGCCGCCTTGCCGCCCATGGAATGGCCCAGAACGTCGGCCTGCCCGCCCTCGGCCTCGATCACTTGCGCGAGGTCGGCGGCGAGGTCGGGGTAGCCGTGGGTCTCGGTCCAGGGGCTTTCGCCGTGGTTGCGCATGTCCACCGTCACCACGCGGCGGGTGTCCGACAGGCGCTTGGCGATCACGCCCCAGTTGCGGGCGGAGCCGAACAGGCCATGGGCAATCAGGATCGGGGGGCGGGCGGTGTCGTCGCCCTGGGTCACGGTGCGCAGCATGGGGGCAGGGATAGGCGAGGAGGGGCGCGAAAGGCCAGAGGAAAACAGACGGTTGAGCGGGACGGGGCGCTGCCCCTATCCTGCGCGCAGAACCGACCTTGGGGGGCCGATTCCATGGACCACGACGCGCTTCAGGCGCTGCACGAGGACTTGCGGCAGATGATCGCCGCGCGGCTGAACGTACGCGCGCGCAGCTTTCACGGCGCGGTGCGGCGGGCGGGGCGGCTGTTGCCGGCGCAGGCGCGGCGAGCGGCGGCCGAGATGCGGTCGCTCGAGGCACGGCTGGCGCACCCCAAGCTCGCGGCCCGCACCGACCCGGCGCGCATCCGGCTGGCGGCCGACACGATCCGCGCGAGCCTTTCCGCCTACCCGCCCGGCCAGCGCGCGGCGCGGGACCGGTCGTTCCTGATGGCCGAGATCGGCTTCAAGGTCGCGGTGCTGATCGGCCTCGGCCTCGCGCTGCTGCACTGGCAGGCGGGGGCCTGACGCCCGCCCTCAGTGGGCGGGCTTGATGAAGGTGCCGTTGCGCAGGTCGCGCATCGCCTGCTGGATTTCCGCCTGCGTGTTCATGACGATGGGGCCGTGCCAGGCCACCGGCTCCTCGATCGGCGCGCCGGAGATCAGGAGGAAGCGCACCCCCTTGGGCCCCGCCGTCACCGTCACCTCGTCGCCGCTGCCGAAGCGCACCAGCGTGCGGTCGCCCGACAGGTCGCGGATGTTCACCTCGCGGCCCATCACCTCCTTCTCCAGCAGCACGCCCTGCGGCCGCGACGCGTCGCGGAACGACGCCGCCCCCTCGAACACGTAGGCAAAGGCGCGGCGGTAGGTGTCGATGCGGAAGGTCTTGCGCACGCCCGCGGGCACCGAGACGTCCAGATACTGCGGATCGGCTGCGATGCCGTCGACGGGCCCCTTCTTGCCCCAGAACTCGCCCACGATGACACGCACCACGGTGCCGTCGTCATCGGTCACCTCGGGGATCTCGGCGCCCTGGATGTCCTGGTAGCGCGGCGCGGTCATCTTCATGGCGCCGGGCAGGTTCCCCCAGAGCTGGAAGCCGTGCATCTGGCCGCGGGCGTTCCCCAGCGGCATCTCCTGGTGCAGGATGCCCGAGCCCGCGGTCATCCACTGCACCGACCCCGGCCCGAGCCGGCCGCGGTTGCCCAGGCTGTCGGAGTGCTCGACCGTGCCGGCCAGAACGTAGGTGATCGTCTCGATCCCGCGGTGCGGGTGCCAGGGGAACCCCTGCTTGTAGAACATCGGGTCGTCGTTGCGGAAATCGTCGAACAGCAGGAACGGGTCCAGCTCGGACGGGTCCTGGAACCCGAAGGCGCGGTGCAGGTGGACGCCGGCGCCCTCCATCGTGGGCTGGGCGCGGCGGGCTTCGAGGACGGGACGGATCGACATGGGCGGGACCTCCGGCTGGGGACTGATCAGGATGTAGCGGGCGATCCGCCGGACACAAAGCCGAAGCGGCACAGACGCGGTGTGCACCCGTGCAGAGGTCGCGGATGGAGGTCGGTTTCGGACGCGACAGGATTCGCGCGGCGGCCGAAGGATCGGGCAAACCACGACACGCGGGGAGGAACGACATGCGGGTGGGCTTCATCGGATTGGGCAACGTGGGGGCGAAGCTCGCCGGCACCTTGCTCAGGAACGGGATCGACCTGACGGTCATCGACCTCGACGCCGACAAGGTGGCCGAGTTCACCGCCAAGGGGGCCAAGGCGGGCACGACGCCCGCGGCGCTGATGGCGGCGTCCGACGTGGTCATCACCTGCCTGCCGCACCCCACCATCTCGGCGAAGGTCGTCGAAGGGCCGGACGGCCTGCTGGACACGGCGGGCCCCGGCAAGATCTGGATGGAGATGAGCACCACCGACGCGGCCGAGATCACGCGGCTGGGCGCCAAGATGGCCGAGACCGGCGCGGCCGCGGTCGACTGCCCCGTCTCGGGCGGCTGCCACCGGGCGGACACCGGCAACATCTCGATCTTCGCGGGCTGCGACCGGGCGACCTTCGAGCGGGTGCTGCCGCTGCTGACGCTGATGGGCCGCCGGGTGCTGCACACCGGCGCCATCGGCACGGCGTCCGAGCTGAAGGTCATCACCAACTACCTCGCCACCGCGAACCTCGTCAGCTGCACCGAGGCGCTGACGGTCGCCGCCGGCGCGGGGCTCGACCTCGCCACCGCCTACGAGGCGATCAAGATTTCCTCGGGCACCTCCTTCGTGCACGAGACCGAAAGCCAGGTGATCCTGAACGGCTCGCGCGACATCAGCTTTACGATGGACCTGGTGATGAAGGACATCAGCCTGTTCCAGAAGGTCGCCGACCGCGCGGGCGTGCCGCTGGAGCTGAACCCGCTGCTGATCTCGATCTTCAAGGACGGGATGAACCGCTACGGGCCGCGCGAGCTGTCGCCCAACATCATCCGCCGGCTCGAGGACGCCACCGGCCTCGACATCCGCGCGCCGGGCTTCCCCGCCGAGATGACCGACGACGAACCCGAGGAACGCGGCGCCGAGGTGAAGGTCACGCGCGGCTGAGCCCCTCGCCAAGCCGCCCGCGACGCGCTAAGGGGCAGGCGCAGGCGGCGAGGCGACCATGGCAAGACGCAAGGACCACGACCCGGACGAGGTGCTGGCCACCATCGACCCGCACCCGGTGCGGCGCGTGTTCACCACGGGCGTCACCGGCGTGCTGGGCGCGCTGCTGGTCTATGTCGCCGCGGCGACGCCGCCGGCCGACCTGGTGTGGCTGGTGTTCCTGGTCGTGCTGGGGCTGTTCTGCCTCTGGCTCAGCTGGCGGGTCTGGACGGCGACGGCGGTGCGGCTGGAACTGACGCGGCGCGAGCTGCGGGAAACCGGCGGCCGCGTCCTGTTCTCGATCGACGAGGTGGACAGCGTCGACCGCTCGATCTTTGCCTTCAAGCCCGCGGGCGGGTTCCTCGTGCGGCTCAAGGCGCCGACGGCGCGGGGGCGCGTCTACGCCCCAGCGCTGTGGTGGCGGTCGGGCAAGCGGGTGGCCGTGGGCGGGGCGACCGCCGGCAGCCAGGCCAAACCGGTCGCCGACCTGATCAGCGTGATGCTGGCCGAGCGCGACGGCAAGCTGCCCCGCCGCCCGCGCTGAACCGTCAGATCCCCTTGGCCTGGTAGGCCTTGGCCACCCGGTCGATCGCCACGAGGAACCCGGCGGTGCGCAGGTCGGTGACGTCGCGCCGCCCGTGCCAGACCTCGCGCATCGACTGGTAGGCGGCGCGCATCGTGTCGTCCAACCCCGAGCGCACCAGCTCCAGCTCGCCCGCCCCGCGCAGGTATTTCTGCTTGAAGTCGGGGCTGAGGGTCCAGCCGATGCCGGTGTCGGCCGACAGCCGCTCCAGCTCGTCGACCAGAAGCTGGTGGCGCGCTTCCTCCTGCCTTCGCTGCATCCGGCCGAAGCGGATGTGGGACAGGTTCTTGACCCATTCGAAGTAGGACACCGTGACCCCGCCCGCGTTGGCGTAGAGGTCGGGAATGATGACCGTCCCCTTGTGGCGCAGCACGTCGTCGGCGCCCGCCGTGATCGGGCCGTTCGCGGCCTCGATGATCAGGGGCGCCTGGATGGCGTGGGCGTTGTGCATGTTGATCACCCCTTCCAGCGCCGCCGGGATCAGGATGTCGCACTCGGCCTCCAGCACCTTGGCGCCGGCCTCGTGGTAGGTGCCGCCCGGGAAGCCCTTGACCCCGCCATGGCCCACGATCCAGTCGCGCAGCGCGGGGATGTCGAGGCCGGCGGGGTTCTCGACCGCGCCGTCGCGCTCGATCACGTGGGTCACGCGGCAGCCGTCCTCGGTGCTCAGGAACAGGGCCGCGTGGTAGCCCACGTTGCCCAGCCCCTGCACGATCACCCGCTTGCCGTCGAGCTTGCCCGACAGGTTCGCGGCGCGGACGTCCTCGGGGTGGCGGAAGAACTCCTGCAGCGCGTATTGCACGCCGCGCCCCGTCGCCTCCACGCGGCCCTGGATGCCGCCGGCATGGGGCGGCTTGCCGGTGACGCAGGCCCGCGCGTTGATGTCGGTCGTGTTCATCCGGGCGTACTGGTCGGCGATGATCGCCATCTCGCGCTCGCCGGTGCCCATGTCGGGGGCGGGCACGTTCTGGGCGGGGTTGATCATGTCGCGCTTGATCAGCTCGTAGGCGAAGCGGCGGGTGATCTTCTCGATCTCGTCGGCGTCGTACTGGCGCGGGTCGATGCACAGCCCCCCCTTGGAGCCGCCGAAGGGCGCCTCGACCAGCGCGCACTTGTAGGTCATCAGCGCGGCCAGCGCCTCGACCTCGTCCTGGTTCACGGTGGGGGCGTAGCGGATGCCGCCCTTGACCGGCTCCATGTGCTCGGAATGGACCGAGCGGTAGCCGGTGAAGGTGTGGATCTCGCCCCGGAGCCGGACGCCGAAGCGCACCGTGTAGGTCGAGTTGCAGACCCGGATCTTTTCCTCCAGCCCGGGCGGCAGCTGCATCAGCGCCGCCGCGCGGTTGAACATCAGGTCGACGGACTGTCGGAAGCTCGGCTCACCTACCGGACCGGTCATTGGCGTTTCCTCCCCTGCGCCGGGCCGCGGGGGACGACCGCCCCGCGACTCGATCCAGAACAGGGCACAGCCGGCCCCGCCAGACAACCCTTGCGTGCGGAACCTGCCCCGATTCCGAAACAGTCCTTCCATGCAAACAAGCTGCTTTTGACAGATCCCTGCCTCATTTCCGCCGCCCTTGCCGGTCACACAGTCAGGCGGCTCAATGTGTCCTGCGACACGGGCGGCCGACCGAGCAGTCTGGAGAGACCACCATGCGCCATACCGCGGTCCGTGCGCGTTCCACCGCCTTCGCCCTGCGGGCGATGCACCGGCTTCCCCGCCGGTTCCTCCGCCGCGAGGATGGCACGGTGACCGTGTTCTCGGTCATCGTCTTCGTGCTGATGGTCGGCGTCGGCGGCATCGCGGTCGACGTGATGCGCTACGAGACCCAGCGCGCCCAGCTGCAATACACGCTCGACCGCGCCGTGCTGGCCGCGGCGTCGCTTTCGCAGACGCTGGAGCCCGAGGACGTGGTGCGCAACTACTTCGAAACCGCGGGCCTGGCGGACTACCGCCTGCGCGTGCAGGTCGAGGAAGGCATCAACTTCCGCCGCGTCTCGGCCCAGGCCGAGATGGAACTGCAGACCCTGTTCATGAGCCTGTTCGGCCAGCGCGTGCTGACCTCGCCGGCCGCCGGCGCCGCCGAGGAGCGGGTGCGCAACATCGAGGTGTCGATGGTGCTCGACATCTCGGGCTCGATGGGGTCGTCGAACCGGATGACCAACCTCAAGCCCGCCGCCCGCGATTTCGTGACCTCGATCCTGGCGGCCAACGACAACCCCAACAACGACCAGCTCGTGTCGGTGTCGATCGTGCCCTACAACGGTCACGTCAACGTGGGCACGCGCCTCAGCTCGGTCTTCGCGCTGACGAACGAGCACAGCTATTCGCGCTGCTCGCGGTTCTACTGGGACGATTTCACCGTCTCGGGGCTGGACCCGACGGTGCCGATCCAGCGCATGGTGCATTTCGACATCAGCACGAACAACTGGGTCGACCCGATCCCGAACCCGCGCTGCCCGACCAACGACTACGGCGCCATCCTGCCCTGGTCGAACAGCGAGGCCGAGCTGCACGCCGTCATCAACAGCTTCAACCCCGGCGGCACCACCGCGATCGACGCCGGGATGCGCTGGGCGGTGGCGCTGCTCGATCCGCTGGCCCGGCCGGCGCTGAGCGGGCTGGTCTCGGACGGCCACGTGCACCCCGATTTCGACGGGCGCCCGGCAGCCTACGGCGACGGCGAGACGCTCAAGATCGTGGTTCTGATGACCGACGGCGCCAACACCGAGCAGTACGACGTGGCCGAACAGTACCGCAGCGGCCCCAGCCCGTTCTGGCGCGACCCCGACGACGGCGACTTCTCGGTCTACTACGCCCAGTGGAACCTCTACTGGCAGGAAGACAACGACACCTGGCGCAGCACGCCCGACGGCGGCCCGAACAACAACGCGGTGCGGCTCGACTATGCCGACCTGTGGAATCACATCCCGGTGCGCGAGGTCGAGGAGGACCTGTTCCACCGCGACGCCTGGGAAGAGCACGACAACCGCGACTCGAGCGTGAACCTGTGGCGCCGCTCGACCATCCAGGCGATGGGCGACCTGTACGAATACTGGGACATCGTCGACCAGTATGTCTGGGACGACGAGGGCGACCGCCGCCTGCGCCGGATGTGCGACGTGGCCCACGCCAGCGGCATCGTGGTGTTCTCGATCTCGTTCGAGGCCCCGTCGCGCGGGCAGTCGGTCATGCGCTACTGCGCCTCGTCGGACGCGCATTACTACGACGTGGAGGGCATCGACATCTCGAACGCCTTCGCCTCGATCGCGCGCACCATCAACCAGCTGCGGCTGATCCAGTGAGGCGACCCTGACATGCCGCGCCTCCTGCAGACCCTGCGCGATTTCGCCCGCGACGAACGGGCGACCTCGACCCTGGAATTCGTGATCATGTTCCCCGTGGTGATCACGCTGTTCATCGCGGTGTTCGAGACCGGGATCATCCTGTCGCGCCAGGTGCTGATGGAGCGGTCGCTGGACGAGGCGGTGCGCCTGCTGCGCCTGGTGCGGACCATCGTGGACCCGGTGACCGGCCAGCCCCGCCCCCTGACCGCCGACGACATCGCGCAGGCGATCTGCGACAACACCCGCGCGATCCCGAACTGCGACCAGGTGCTGGTGGTGCAGCTGACCCGGATCGACCAGACCAACTACGACGTGCCCACCCCCGACATCGCCTGCGTGAACCGCGGCGACCTCAGCATCCAGCCCAGCAACCAGTTCCAGCAGGGCACCGACAACGAGCTGATCCTGATCCGCACCTGCGCGATCATCGACCCGCTGCTGCCCTTCTCGGGCTTCGGGCTGAACCTCGCCCGCGACGACACCGGGGGCCTGCACATGACTGCGGCCTCTGTCCTCGTGAACGAACCGCAATGAGGACCGCGCCCATGCTCACCCGCCTCCTGCGCCGCTACTGGGCCGACACCCGGGCCGCCGTCGCCCTGGAAACCGTCATCATCCTGCCGGTGCTGGCCTGGATCCTCGTCGGCAGCTTCGTGTTCTTCGACGCCTTCCGCACCTACAACAGCTCGATCAAGGCGACCTACGCCGTGGCCGACGTGCTGTCGCGGCAGACCAACACGGTGTTCGCCTACGACATCGAGGGCATGCAGGTGATCTTCGACCACCTCGTGCGCAACTCGGGCGACACCCGGATGCGGGTCACGCAGATCAACTACAGCCAGCCGACCGACACCTACAGCGTCGACTGGTCCTACGCGACCAACGGCGAGGCCCGGCTGTTCACCGCGAACCTCGTCGACATGGACGAGCTGTTTCCGGTGATGGCCAACGCCGAGCGGATCATCCTGGTCGAGACCTTCATCCCCTACCGCCCCGCCTTCGACATCGGGCTGACGCTCACCACCTTCCGCAACTTCACCTTCACCCGTCCGCGCTATGCCGGGCAGGTGCCGTTCGACGGCTCGGTGACCGCCCCGCCGGTGCAGGTCGGCTCCTGAGCCACGCCCGTCGCCGCCGCGTCCCGCGGTGTCGCACAGAGGCTTTTCTTTCCCCCGGTCGCGTCCGATAGTGCGCCCGAATGCGGGACCGGGCGACCGACGGGGACCATCATGCGCTATTCAGGCTGGCAGGTGCTGGCACAGGGACTATTGGGCAATGGCGGCTGGCGCCCGGCGTGGCGCGACCCCGCGCCCAAGCCCGCCTATGACATCATCATCATCGGCGGCGGCGGCCACGGCCTCGCCACCGCCTTCTACCTCGCCAAGGAGCACGGGCTGACCAACATCGCCGTGCTGGAAAAGGGCTATCTCGGCGGCGGCAACGTCGGGCGCAACACCACCATCGTGCGCGCCAACTACGGGCTGCCGGGCAACTCCGAGTTCTACTCGCATTCGCTCAAGCTGTGGGAAGGGCTCGAGGGCGAGCTGAACTACAACGTGATGCATTCCCAGCGCGGCCTCATCAACCTGTTCCACTCCGACGGCCAGCGCGACGCCTACACCCGCCGCGCCAACGCCATCATCAACCAGGGCGACGACGCCCAGATCCTCGACCGCGAGGGGGTGCGCAAGCTCCTGCCCTACCTCGACTACGAGCAAACCCGCTTCCCCATCTTCGGCGGCCTCTACCATCCGCGCGGCGGCACCGCCCGGCACGACGCGGTGGCCTGGGGCTTTGCCCGCGGCGCCGACCAGCGTGGGGTGGACCTGATCCAGAACTGCGAGGTCACCGGCATCGACATCGAGAACGGCCGCGTCACCGGCGTGCAGACCAGCCGCGGCGCGATCCGGGCGAAAAAGGTCGGCATCGTCGTCGCCGGCCGCTCCAGCCAGGTGGCCGCCATGGCGGGGATGCGCCTGCCGATCGAAAGCCACATCCTGCAGGCCTTCGTCACCGAGGGGCTCAAGCCCTGCATCGACCATGTCGTGACCTACGGCATGGGCCATTTCTACATCAGCCAGTCCGACAAGGGCGGGCTGGTATTCGGCGGCGACCTGGATTTCTACGCCAGCTATGCCGCGCGGGGGAACCTGCCGATGGCCGAGCACGTGATCGAGGCCGGCATGACCCTGATGCCGATGATCGGCAAGGCGCGGATGCTGCGCAGCTGGGGCGGCATCATGGACATGTCGCCCGACGGCTCGCCGGTCATCGACCGGACCCATATCGACGGGCTCTACCTCAACTGCGGCTGGTGCTACGGCGGGTTCAAGGCCGTGCCGGGCTCGGGCCACTGCTTCGCCCACCTGATCGCCACCGACCGCCCCCACGAGGCCGCCGCCCGCTACCGCCTCGACCGCTTCGCTACGGGCCGCGGCCTGATGGACGAGGAAGGCACCGGCAGCCAGCACAACCTGCACTGAGACAGCGACCGAGATGCAAATCCCCTGCCCCCTCTGCGGCCCGCGCGACATCCGCGAATTCACCTACAAGGGTCACGCGACCTATCTCGACCGCCCGGCCGAGGACGCCGCGCCCGAGGCGTGGCACGCCTACCTGCACCTGCGCGACAACCCCGCCGGGGCGACCCGCGACCTGTGGTACCACGGCGCCGGCTGCACCGCCTGGCTGGTGGTCGAACGCGACACCGCCACCCATGCCGTCACCGGCGCGCGCCTCGCGCGGGAGGTGAAACATGCGGGTTGAGGGGCGCGGGCTGGTCGACCGGACGCAGCCGGTCAGTTTCAAGTTCGACGGGCGGACGGTCACGGGGCTGAAGGGCGACACCATCGCCTCGGCCCTGATGGCCAAGGGCGTCAGGCTGATGGGCCGGTCCTTCAAGTACCACCGCCCGCGCGGCGTGCTGACCGCCGGGTCCGAGGAACCCAACGCGCTGATGGAGGTCGGCACCGGCGCGGCGATGACCCCGAACACGCGCGCCACCGTGCAGGAGATCTACGACGGCCTCGTCGCCCAGAGCCAGAACCGCTGGGGCCCGCTCGACCGCGACCTGCTGTCGATCAACGACCTGCTGTGGCCGTTCCTCGGGGCGGGCTTCTACTACAAGACCTTCATGTGGCCGCGGAGCTTCTGGGAAAAGCTCTACGAGCCGGTCATCCGCCGCGCCGCGGGCCTTGGCCGGATCACCCGGGCCGCCAGCCCCGAGCGGCACGAGAAGGCCTTTGCCTTCTGCGACCTGCTGGTGATCGGCGCGGGCCCCGCGGGGCTGATGGCCGCGCTGACGGCGGCCAAGGCCGGGGCCGATGTCATTCTTGTAGAAGAAACGCCCGAGGTCGGCGGCAGGCTCCTGTCCGACAGCCAGGACATCGACGGCACGCCCGCCGCCTACTGGGTCGAGGACGTGCTGAAGGAGCTGCAGGCGAGCGGCCGCGTCCGGGTGATGACCCGCACCACCATCACCGGCGTCTACGACGACGGCAGCTACGGCGCGCTGGAGCGCGTCGGCCGCCACGTCGCGCCCCGGCCCGACCTGCCGCCGGAATGTTTCTGGCGCATCCGGGCCAAGCAGGCGGTGCTGGCCGCGGGCGCGCACGAGCGGCCCATCGCCTTCCCGATGAACGACCGGCCCGGCATCCTGATGGCGGGGGCCGTGCGCACCTACCTCAACCGCTACGGCGTCGCGCCGGGGCGGAACGTGACCGTCTTCGCCACCAACGACGACGCCCACCGCACCGCGGTGGAGCTGATGGACGCGGGCGTGAAGGTCGCCGCCGTGATCGACAGCCGGCCCGACGCGACCGCGCAGGGCGACTACCGCCTGATCCGCGGGGCCGAGGTGATCGGGACCAAGGGGCGGCAGGCGCTGACCCAGGTCACCTACCGCGCCGGCAGCCGGACGGACACGCTGATCACCGATTGCCTCGCCATGTCGGGCGGCTGGAACCCGGCGGTGCACCTGACCTGCCACCTCGGCGCGCGCCCCGTCTGGGACGCGGGCCGCGCCATGTTCCTGCCCGCCCCCGGGGCGGTGCCGGGGCTGACGCCCGCGGGCGCCTGCAACGGGGCCATGTCCACCGCCGACTGCTTGCGCGAAGGGCACGAGGCGGCGAAGGCGGCGCTGAAGGCACTGGGGCTGCGCGCGCCCCGCGGGGTGAAACTGCCCGAGGCCGACACCGAGGCGGGCCGCGCCGCGACCCTCTGGGCGGTGCCGGGCAAGGGGCGCGCCTGGCTCGACTTCGCCAATGACGTGACGACCAAGGACGTGAAGCTCGCCGCGCAGGAGGGCTTCACCTCGGTCGAGCACATGAAGCGCTACACCACGCAGGGCATGGCGCCCGACCAGGGCAAGAACTCCAACATCGGGGCGCTCGCGGTGCTGGCCGACGCCACCGGCCGCGGCATCCCCGAGACCGGGACGACGACCTACCGCCCGCCCTTCGCCCCCGTCACGCTGGGTGCCATGGGGGCCTTCGCCGAGGGCCATGGCTTCGCCCCCGAGCGCAAGACCACCTCTCACGCGGCGCTGGTCGCCCGCGGCGCGCCGATGATCACCGCGGGGCTGTGGTACCGCCCCTCCTACATCCCCGCCCCCGGCGAGACGACCTGGCGCGAGGCCTGCGACCGCGAGGTGCGCATGGTGCGCACGGCGGTCGGCGTCGTCGACGTGTCGACGCTGGGCAAGATCGACATCAAGGGGCCGGATGCCGGCGCCTTCCTCGACTTCTTGTATACGAACAGTTTCTCGACCCTGAAGGTCGGCCGCGCCCGCTACGGGCTGATGCTGCGCGAGGACGGGCACGTCATGGACGACGGCACCACCGCGCGGCTGGCCGAGGATCATTTCGTGATGACCACCACCACCGCCGCGGCGGGTCAGGTGATGCAGCACCTCGACTTCGTGGCGCAGTGCCTGCGGCCCGACCTCGACGTGCGGTTCATCTCGGTGACCGAGCAGTGGGCGCAGTTCTCCGTCGCGGGGCCGCTGTCGCGCGAGCTGTTGAACGGGATCCTCGACGCGCCGATCGACGACGCGGGCTTCCCCTTCATGGCCTGCGGGCCGGTCAAGGTGCACGGCGTTCAGGCGCGCCTCTTCCGCATCTCCTTCTCGGGCGAGCACGCCTACGAGATCGCGGTGCCCGCCCGCCACGGCGACGCGCTCTACCGCGAGCTGGTGGCCCGCGCCGAGGCGCTGGGGGGCGGGGCCTACGGGATGGAGGCGCTGAACGTGCTGCGGGTGGAAAAGGGCTTCATCACCCACTCCGAGATCCACGGCCGCGTCACCGCCTACGACATCGGGATGCAGCGGATGCTGTCGCCGAAGAAGGACTTCATCGGCAAGGCCGCCGCCGCGCGGCCGGGGCTGCTGGAGCCAGACCGGGAGCGGCTGGTGGGCCTGAAACCCGTGGAGATGGATGGCAGGCTGACGGCCGGCGCGCGGCTCTTCACGCCAGACGACCCGCACAAACGGCAGTACGACCAAGGCTATGTCACCTCGGTCGCGTATTCGCCGACGCTGGGGCACATGATCGGGCTGGGCTTCCTGAGGCACGGGCCGGAGCGCACCGGCCACCACGTCCAGCTCGTCGACCATGTCCGGGGCGTCCGCACACTGTGCGAGGTGTGCGAGCCGGTGTTCTTCGACCCCGAGGGAGGGCGCGCCCGTGGCTGACCTGATCGCAAGATCCCCCGCCCAGGGCCTCGTGCCCGTCGAGATCGGCGGCGCCAAGCTGACCGAGGCGCCGATGGTCCCGATCTGGGCCGTCGCACCCTACGCCGGCAAGGCCGCGGCCCTGTCGGCGGCGCTGGAGAAGGCCCACGGCCTGCCCTTCCCCGAGCCCGGCGCGCTGCTGTCCAAGGGCAGCACGCGCCTTGCCTGGGCCGGGATGGAGATGGCGTTCCTGATGGGCACCGCACCGGACGAGAAGCTTGCCGACCACGCCGCGCTGACCGAGCAGTCGGACGGCTGGACGCACCTGGTCCTCGAAGGCCCGGCCGCCCGCGACGTGCTGGCGCGCTGGGTGCCGGTGGACCTGTCGCCCAGCGCCTGCCCGCCCGGCGCGGCCCGGCGGACGCTGGTCGGCCACATGGGCGCGCTGATCCTGCATCCGGGCGGGGACCGGTTCGAGATCCTCGTCTTCCGCTCCATGGCGGGCACCGCGGTGCACGAGATGACGCGGGCGATGCGCGCGGTCGCGGCGCGGGCCGCGCTCTGACACGGGGCCGGGCGCGGGGCCGCGCGCCGAGCCCGCCGCTCAGATGTCGTCGTGCGGCTGCACCCCGCGCAGCCGGAGCGCCGCGTCGATGATGGCGAACATGTCGTGGGCGAGGTCGGGCTCGCCATAGCTGCGGTCGCCGGCGCGCCGGGCCCAGGTGCGGTGTGCGTTGCGCAGCTGCGCGTCAGTGCGTTCGGCCGGGTTCAGGTAGCGCTCCAGCCGCACCTGCACCTGCGTCGCGTTGAATTGCCGGATGCCGCCCTCCATCAGCTCGGCCAGCGCCGCCTGCTCGGGCGTCGGCCGCACGTCCTCGGGCCCCTGCTGCCCGCCGCCGAGCATCAGGAACACCAGCACCACCAGCACCCCGAGCCCCGCGGCAAGGAAGAACCCGGTCCGCGTCTTCGCGGCCCCCGATTCGCGGCGCAGGAAGTCGCCGGTCGCCCCGAGGTGCCGGGGCGGGCGGGACGGCATCTCAGTATCCGCCATGCGGCTCCAGCCCGCGCGCCTCCAGCGCCAGGGCGAACACGGCCAGGCGATCGGCAGCACGCGCATGATTTGGGTGCGTCGGATCGGCGAGCGCGCGGCTCCAGCTCCTGTGGCGGTTGCGGATCTGCGCATCGGTCAGGGTCTCCATGATGCGGTCGAAATGGTCGAGGGCCGCCTCCGCCGATGGATAGCCGGCGCCGAAGGTCATGGCGAGGATCAAGGCGCGCCGGTCGACTTCGCCACCGCCCGGCACGCCGGCGATGTCCGTTTGCGCCAGCGCGGTCTGCAGGTCGCCCGACAGGTCCTCGGCGCCGCCGGACACGACGGCGGTCACGGCCAGGCCCAGCCCGACGACCGCCGACGACATGACGACCCAGTCGGCCGTGATGGCCCCGTCCTCTTCGGACAGGAAAACCCTGACGGTGTCCATGAGCACGCCTTTCACTAAATTTTCCTTTACCATGCCCCCCGGATGCCCCGGCGCGATGGCAGAAAAGGGCCGACCCGATGACGGAAATCGGAATTCTGCCCCCAGCTTTCGCTCCGGCGGCGGCTGGACAGGGTCCGGCAGAGGCCCGATAATCGCGCCATGTCCCTCCCGCCCGGCTTCCTCGACGAACTGCGCAACCGCATCTCGATCGCCCAGGTCGTGGGGCGCAAGGTCATGTGGGACCAGCGCAAGTCGAACCAGGCCAAGGGCGACCTCTGGGCGCCCTGCCCGTTCCACCAGGAAAAGACCGCGTCCTTCCACGTCGACGACCGCAAGGGGTTCTACTACTGCTTCGGCTGCCACGCGAAGGGCGACGCCATCGGCTTCGTGCAGGAGACCGAAAACGTGGGCTTCATGGAGGCGATCGAGATCCTCGCCCGCGAGGCCGGGCTGCAGATGCCCGCCCGCGACCCGCAGGCCGCGCAGCAGGCCGACCGCAACAGCCGGCTGGCCGCCGCGAACGAGGCCGCCGTCGCCCATTTCCGCCTGCAGCTGAAGACCGGCGCCGCCGCGGACGCGCGCGCCTACCTCGCCCGGCGGGGGCTGGACGCGGCGACGCGCGACCGCTTCGAGATCGGCTACGCGCCCGCGCGTCAGGGCGTTCTTGCCGCGCTGACGGCCAAGGGGCTGAAGCCCGAGGACGTGATCGAGGCCGGCCTCGCCACCACGCCCGACGACGGCCGCGCGCCCTACGATGCCTTCCGCGACCGGATCATGTTCCCGATCCGCGACGCGCGCGGGCGCTGCATCGGCTTCGGCGGGCGCGCCATGGCGGCGGACGCGCAGGCGAAATACCTCAACACCCGCGAGACGCCGCTCTTCGACAAGGGGCGCGCGCTCTACAACCACGGGCCGGCGCGCGAGGCGGCGGGCAAGGGCCAGCCGCTGATCGTGGCCGAGGGCTACATGGACGTGATCGCGCTGGTTCAGGCGGGCTTCGGCGCCGCCGTCGCGCCGCTGGGCACCGCCATCACCGAGGACCAGCTGCGCCTGATGTGGCGCATGGCCGACGAGCCGATCATCGCGCTCGACGGCGACAAGGCGGGGCTGCGGGCGGCGGAACGGCTGGTGGGCCTCGCCCTGCCGCTGCTGCAGCCGGGCAAGACCCTGCGCTTCTGCCTGATGCCCGAGGGGATGGACCCCGACGAGCTGATCAAGGCCAAGGGCCCCGAGGCGATGCGCGCGGCGCTCGACGCGGCCGAGCCGTTGGTGCGGATGCTCTGGCGGCGCGAGACCGAGGGGCAGGTCTTCGACACGCCCGAGCGCCGCCACGCGCTCGACCTGCGGCTGCGGCAGGCGATCGGCGTGATCGGCGACCCGGGGCTGAAACGCCATTACGGCGAGGCGCTGGCCGACCTGCGCCGCGGGCTGTTCCAGCCGCAGCAGGGCTGGCGGCCCCGCGGCGAGGGGCGCGGCCGCGGCTTCGGCTTTTCCGAGGCGCAGGCCCCGCTGGCGGGCACGCGGGCCTCGGCGCTGGGGTCGGGCGCGCTGTCGGCCGACGACCTGCGCGTCACGCTCATCCTCGCCACGCTGTGCCGCTACCCCGATCTGGTCGAGCGCTTCGAGACCGACCTCGACCGGCTCGCGCCGCGCCACCCCGACCACGCCGCGCTGGCCGACCTGCTCTTGTCGACCCCGGCCGCGCATGAGGCCGAGGTGGAGGCCGCCTGCACGGCCCATGGCCTCGGCCCCGCCCTTGACGGGCTCCGGGGCATGGCCCATCTGCGGATAGCCCCGGTGCTCGCCGGCCCGCCCGCCCCCGACAAGGCCGCGACCTGCCTTGCCGAGGAATTCGCCAAGCTCCACGCCGCCCGCGCCCTCGAGGCCGAGATGGCCGAGGCGCTGGAGGATCTCGACCGCGCCCCCGAGGAGGGCGACACCCGCCTGGTGCGGCGCCTGAACCACGCGGTGCAGCGCCGCCTGACCGCCACCCGCCCGGCCTCGGCCGAAACCGCCGGGGCGGTCAGCGAAGACACAGCCGCGCTGTCCAAAGGGCTGCGTGCCTTGATAGAGGCCCGCGTCTGGGAGAAGAAAAGCCGTTAAGCGCCCTATGCGAATCACTGATTCGCGCTACATAAGTTGCATACGCAAGGGATCGACCGCCGCCCGCCGCGACGACCCTCCGCAAGGTTACGCCAAAGGACATCCGCCCATGGCCAAAGACTCCGACGATCGCAAGCAGCAGCAGCAGCAGGATGGCGAGGAACCGGAGATCGGCCTCGACATGAGCCAGGCTGCGGTCAAGAAGATGATCGCCGAGGCCCGGACCCGGGGCTACATCACCTACGACCAGCTCAACACCGTCCTGCCGCCCGACCAGGTGTCGTCCGAGCAGATCGAGGACGTGATGTCGATGCTGTCCGAGATGGGCATCAACGTCATCGAGGACGAGGAGGCCGACGACGACGGCGACGCCCAGAAGGGCTCGACCGAGGTGGTCGAGACCTCGACCTCGCGCGAGATCGCGCTGGCGACCTCCGAGACCGAGAAGCTCGACCGCACCGACGACCCGGTGCGCATGTACCTGCGCGAGATGGGCTCGGTCGAGCTTCTGTCCCGCGAGGGCGAGATCGCCATCGCCAAGCGCATCGAGGCCGGCCGCAACACCATGATCGCGGGCCTGTGCGAAAGCCCGCTGACCTTCCAGGCGATCACGATCTGGCGCGACGAATTGCTGGACGAGGACATCCTGCTGCGCGACGTGATCGACCTCGACGCGACCTTCGGCCGGTCGCTCGGCGACGAAGAGGACGAGCCGGTGGTGTCCCCGGTGGCCAACGGCGCCGCCCAGCCGGCCGGGCGCCGCGGCGAGGACGAGCCCGAACTCGACGCCGACGGCAACCCGCTGATGCGCGAGGACGACGAGGAAGACGACGACCAGGCCAGCATGAGCCTCGCGGCCATGGAGGCGGCGCTGAAGCCGCGGGTGCTCGAGACCCTCGACCGGATCGCCGAGGATTATTCGCGCCTGTCCGAGATGCAGGACAAGCGGATCTCGGCCACGCTGAACGAGGACCGCAGCTTTTCGGTCAAGGACGAGGCCGAGTACCAGAAGCTCCGCTCCGAGATCGTCGAGCTGGTGAACGAGCTGCACCTTCACAACAACCGGATCGAGGCGCTGATCGACCAGCTCTACGGGATCAACCGCCGGATCATGTCGATCGACAGCGCGATGGTGAAGCTGGCCGACCAGGCCCGCATCAACCGCCGCGAGTTCATCGACGAATACCGCGGCTACGAGCTCGACCCGAACTGGGTGGAGCGGATGGCCGACAAGTCGGGCCGCGGCTGGCAGGCGCTGATGGAACGCTCCCGCGACAAGGTCGAGGAGCTGCGCAACGACATGGCGCAGGTCGGCCAGTATGTCGGCCTCGACATCTCGGAATTCCGCCGGATCGTGAACCAGGTCCAGAAGGGCGAGAAGGAAGCCCGCCAGGCCAAGAAGGAAATGGTCGAGGCCAACCTGCGCCTCGTGATCTCCATCGCCAAGAAATACACCAACCGCGGGCTGCAGTTCCTCGACCTGATCCAGGAGGGCAACATCGGCCTTATGAAGGCGGTCGACAAGTTCGAGTACCGCCGCGGCTACAAGTTCTCGACCTACGCGACTTGGTGGATCCGGCAGGCGATCACCCGGTCCATCGCCGACCAGGCCCGCACCATCCGTATCCCGGTGCACATGATCGAGACGATCAACAAGCTGGTCCGCACCGGCCGCCAGATGCTGCACGAGATCGGCCGCGAGCCGACGCCCGAGGAGCTGGCCGAGAAGCTGCAGATGCCGCTGGAAAAGGTCCGCAAGGTGATGAAGATCGCCAAGGAGCCGATTTCGCTCGAGACGCCCATCGGCGACGAGGAGGACAGCCAGCTCGGCGATTTCATCGAGGACAAGAACGCTGTCCTGCCGCTCGACAGTGCCATCCAGGAGAACCTGAAGGAGACGACGACGCGGGTTCTGGCGTCCCTCACGCCCCGCGAGGAGCGGGTGCTGCGGATGCGCTTCGGCATCGGGATGAACACCGACCACACGCTGGAAGAGGTCGGCCAGCAGTTCAGCGTGACCCGCGAGCGGATCCGGCAGATCGAGGCCAAGGCGCTGCGCAAGCTGAAGCATCCGTCGCGCAGCCGCAAACTGCGGTCCTTCCTCGACCAGTAGGGTGGGCATCCTGCCCACCACGCCCTGCGCGGCGCCGGCACCTGACGCCGGCCCGCGCCGCCCGTGACCGCGCTCCGCCGCCTTCTCGACGCGCTGCCCCTCTGGGCGCTTGGCCTTCTGTGCCTCACCCTCGGCCTCGCCCCCTTCACGCCCGAGCCGCACATCTGGGAAAAGCTCAAGATGCTGGCGGCGGGCACCCTGACGCGCCCCGTCGACATCTTCGACCTGCTGATGCACGCGGCGCCCTTCGTCCTCCTCGCCCTCAAGCTGACCTTCGGGCGCAGGCCCGCCTGACGCGCGGCTTGGCCCGGCGATCGCGGGGCGCTACCCTGTGGCTGACGGAAAAGGAGAAGCCGCCATGTCCATCCTGTCCCGCCTGTTCGGCGGCGGATCGAAGCCCGCGCCGGAACCCGAGCTCTACAAGGGCTTCCGCATCTTCCCCGAGCCCGAGGCCGGACAGGGCGGCTACCGGCTGGGCGCGCGGATCGAGAAGGAGGTGGGCGGCGCGATGCAGACCCACCGGATGATCCGCGCCGACCGGATCCAGTCGGCCGAGGAGGCCGAGGCGTTCTCGATCCGCAAGGCGAAACAGCTGATCGACGAGCAGGGCGACCGGCTGTTCGGCTGACGCGCCGCCGGGCCGGTCAGATCAACCCCTCGGAGCGGAACGACAATTCCCGGTCCTTGCCGATGATGACGTGGTCGTGGACGGTGACGTCGAGCGCCCGGCAGGCCTCGACGATGCGGGCCGTCATGTCGATGTCGGAGCGCGACGGCGTGGGGTCGCCCGAGGGGTGGTTGTGGACCAGGATGAGCGCCGAGGCGTTCAGTTCGAGACAGCGCCGGGCGATCTCGCGCGGGTAGACGGGCACGTGGTCGACGGTGCCCTGCCCCTGTTCCTCGTCGGCGATCAGCTTGTTCTTGCGATCGAGGTAGAGGACGCGGACCTGTTCGGTGTCGCGGTGCGCCATGGCGGTGCGGCAATAGGCGATCAGCGCGTCCCAGGACGACACGACCTCGCGGTGGAGCACGCGGGCCTGCGCCATGCGGTGGGCGAAGGCCTCGACGATGCGCAGTTGCAGGTAGACCTTGGGCGTCGCGCCCTCGACCTGAAGCAGCCGGTGCTCCGAGGCGGCGACGACGCCGTTGAGGTCGCCGAAGGCCGCGAGGAGACGTTTGGCCAGCGGTTTGACGTCGACCTTGGGGATGGCGTTGAACAGGAGGAGTTCGAGGATCTCGTATTCCGGCATCGGCTTGTGCCCGCCCTGCAGGAAACGGGTGCGCAGCCGTTCGCGGTGGCCCCAGTAATGCGGCCGGATGTTCCCGGCGGCATCGGTGATGAGGCCGCCGCCCGCCGCCACGTCGGCGGCCAGGCGCGGGGTCATGCGGAACCCCTGGCGAAAGGCGGGGGCGGTGACGGCATCGGGCGGGGGCAGCCGCGCCTCGAGCTCGTCGAGGCGGCGGAGCGCCTCCTCGGAGAAGCCGCCGCCGCGGCGGTCGGCGCCCCGGCTCGGGCGGTCATGGTCGGACATGCAGGGCCCCCGCGGTCTGACGGCGCATCGCCGCGATCTTGGCCGCAATTGGTTAACGGTCGCTTAAGGCCCGCGGCCCGAGGTCAGCCGCCCTGGCCGAGCCGGGCCAGCATCTCGGCCGCGGCGGCGTCGGGGGTGGTGCGGCCGGCGGCGACATCCTCGGCCAGCCCGGCCATGGCGGCCCGGATCGCGGGGTCGGTCCGCAGGCGCGCGAGGAGACCGGCGCGGACCTCTTCCTCGAACCAGTGGGCGGCCTGCTGGGCGCGGCGGCGGTCCCACCAGCCGCTGTCCTTGCGGGCGCGGGCAAGCGCCTGCATCTGGCCCCAGGCCTCGGGCAGCCCGTCGCCGGTGTAGGCCGAGACGGGCAGCGCCTTGGGAAAGCCCTCAGGGTCCTGCGGACGCTTGCGCAGGAGGCGCAGCGCGCCGGCGTAGTCGGCCACGGTGCGGGTGGCGGCGGGTTTCAGGTCGCCGTCGGCCTTGTTGACGAGGATGAGGTCGGCCATCTCCATGATGCCGCGCTTGACGCCCTGCAACTCGTCGCCGCCCGCGGGCGCGAGGAGGAGGACGAAGAGGTCGCACATCTCGGCCACCATGGTCTCGGACTGGCCGACGCCCACGGTCTCGATCAACACCACGTCGAAGCCTGCCGCCTCGCACAGCGCCACCGCCTCGCGGGTGCGCCGCGCGACGCCGCCGAGATGGGTGGCCGAGGGCGAGGGGCGGATGAAGGCGCGCGGCGCGCGGCTGAGGCGGTCCATCCGGGTCTTGTCGCCGAGGATGGACCCGCCGGAGCGGGCCGAGGACGGGTCGACGGCGAGAACGGCGACCGACAGGCCGGCCTCGACCAGCGCCATGCCGAAGGCCTCGATGAAGGTCGACTTGCCGACACCGGGGGTGCCCGAAAGGCCGATGCGCAGCGCCTGCCGACCATGGCCGCGGAGCGCCTCGATCAGTGCCGTCGCCTCGGCGCGGTGGTCGGGGCGGGTGCTTTCGACCAGCGTCACGGCCCGGGCGAGCGCACGGCGTTCGCCGGCGAGGATGCGGGGGGCGAGATCAGCCGCGAGGGGGCGGGCATCCGTCATGGAAGGGTCGTCTTTCCTGCCTGGCCTCGGGGGGCGCCCCCGTTTCTGCCCCGTGGGTGCGGGGCTGTCCAGCCTGTCCGCCCGAGGTCCGATGCCGCGGCCGCGCCGGCGGCTCCTCCGCCCTCCGGGCATCCTCGCCGCGGGGTTTCGAGTTGACGCAGGTCGCGGCGCCGTTTCTGGTCGGGCCGATCCGCAGCATGAGGCCAACCCGTGACCCTGCCCATCGACGAGATCCTGCCCGCCCTGGTCGCGGCGTTGGCCGCCGAAGGCCGCGCCGTCCTGCAGGCGCCGCCCGGGGCGGGCAAGACCACCGGGGCGCCCCCGGCCCTCCTGCCGCATATGGCGGGCCGCATCGTCATGCTGGAGCCGCGGCGGCTGGCGGCGCGGGCGGCGGCCGAGCGCATGGCCGAGGTGATGGGGGAACCTGTCGGGCAGACGGTCGGCTACCGCATCCGCGGCGAGAGCGCGGTGTCGGCGGGCACCCGCATCGAGGTGGTGACCGAGGGCATCCTGACGCGGATGCTGCAGGATCAGCCGGACCTGCCGGGGGTGGGGTGCGTGATCTTCGACGAGTTCCACGAGCGGTCGCTGAACGCGGACCTCGGCCTCGCGCTGACCTGGGAGGTGCGGCAGGCGCTGCGGCCGGATTTGCAGCTGGTGGTGATGTCGGCGACGCTGGACGCGGGGCCGGTGGCGGATCTTCTGGACGGTGCGCCGCTGCTGACGTCGGAGGGGCGGGCCTACCCGGTCGAGACGCGGCACCTGCCAGCGCCGGTACCGAGGGAGCGGCGGTTCGAGGAGGCGGTGGCGGACCTCGTGCTGCAGGCGCTGGCGGAGGCCGAGGGCGGGGCCCTCGTGTTCCTGCCCGGCGAAGGGGAGATCCGGCGGGTGGCGGCGCGGCTGCAGGAGCGGCTGCCCGAGGGGGTGGCGCTGCACACGCTCTACGGGGCGATGCCCTTTGCGGACCAACGGGCGGCGGTCAGGCCGGCGCGGGAGGGGCGCAAGCTGGTGCTGGCCACCGCGATCGCGGAGACCTCGCTGACCATCGAGGATGTGCGGATCGTGGTCGATGCGGGGCGGGCGCGGCGGGCGCGGTACGACCCCGGTTCGGGGATGTCGCGGCTGGTGACGGAGCCGGTCAGCCGGGCCGAGGCGGACCAGCGGCGGGGCCGCGCGGGGCGGGTCGCGCCGGGGGTCTGCTACCGGATGTGGACGAAGGGGGCGGAGGGGGCGCTGCCGGCCTTTCCGCCGCCCGAGATCGCGGCGGCGGACCTCGCGGGGCTGGCGCTGGAGCTGGCGGTCTGGGGCGGGGCGGAGGGGCTGGCCTTCCTCACGCCGCCGCCCGAGGGGGCGCTGGCCGAGGCGCGGGGGCTGCTGGCGGAGCTGGGGGCGCTCGATGATGCGGGGCGGGTCACGGCGCATGGGCGGGCGCTGGCGCGGCTGCCGCTGCATCCGCGGCTGGGGCACATGGTGCTCAGGGGCGGCGCGGGCTCGGCGCGCCTGGCGGCGCTTCTCGCCGAGCGCGATGCGCTGAGAGACCGGGGCGTGGACCTGATGCTGCGGCTGAGGGCGCTGGAGGATCCGGGCGGGATGGGCGCCGACCGGGGTGTGGTCGCCCGGGTGCGCGAGGAGGCGAAGCGGCTCAGGCGCCACGAGGCGGGGCCGGACCTGTCGCCCGGCGCGCAGGCGGCGCTGGCCTATCCTGACCGGGTGGGGCTCAGGCGGCCGGGGGAGGCGCCGCGCTATGTGCTCTCGGGGGGAAAGGGCGCGGTGATGCCCGAGGGCGACGCGCTGGCGGGGCAGCGGCTGATCGTGGCGACGGATCTGGACGGCGACCCGCGCGAGGCGCGCATCCGGCAGGCGGTGGCGATCACGGAAGGAGAGCTGCGGGCGCTTTACGGCGACCGGATCGGGTGGGAGGCGGCCTGCGGCTGGTCGCGGCGGCACAGGCGCGTGGAGGCGCGGCAGCAGGAGCGCTTCGGCGCGCTGGTGCTGGACGACCGGGCGTGGCGGGAGGCGCCGGCCGAGGCCGTGGCGGCGGCGCTCATGGAGGGGATCCGGGACCTGGGGCTGTCGGCCCTGAACTGGAGCCAGGCGGCACGCCTCCTGCGGGCGCGGATCGCGGTGGCGGGGGTGGCGGACGTGTCGGACGAGGGGTTGCTGGGCGCGCTGGAGGACTGGGCCGCGCCCTTCCTGACCACCGAGCGGACGGCGGCGGATCTCGGGCGCTTCGACCCGGCCGAGGCGATGCGGGCCTGGCTGGGGCACGCGCGGATGCAGGAGGTGGCGCGGCTGGCGCCCGCGACCTGGGAGAGCCCGCTGGGCAGGTCCATTCCCATCGACTATTCCGGCGAGGCGCCGGAGGTGGCGCTCAGGCTGCAGGAGGTGTTCGGGACCACGGTGCATCCGCGCGTCGGGCCGGAGCGGGTGCCGCTGCGCATGGTGCTGCTGTCGCCCGCCGGGCGGCCGGTTCAGGTGACGACGGATCTGCCGGGGTTCTGGGACGGCTCCTACGCCGATGTGCGCAAGGACATGCGGGCGCGGTATCCGAGGCACCCCTGGCCCGAGGACCCGCGGGCGGCCGATCCGACCTTGCGGGCGAAGCCGCGGGGGACGTAGGTCGGAGTTGGGGGCTCCGCCCCCAAGCCCCCGGGAGTATTTGGGAAGCAAAGATGGGGATGGGCATGCTGGGCGCGACCGTGCCGCTGGTGAAGGAGCTGGTGCTCGTGGGGGGCGGGCACACCCATGCGCTGGTGCTCAGGCGCTGGGGGATGCGGCCGGTGCCGGGGGTGCGGCTGACGCTGGTGAACCCGGGGCCGACGGCGCCCTACACGGGGATGCTGCCGGGGCACGTGGCGGGGCATTACGCGCGGGAGGAGCTCGACATCGACCTGGTGCGGCTGGCGCGCTTCGCCGGCGCGCGGCTGGTGCTGGGGGCGGTGGAGCTGATCGACCCGGTGGCGCGGAAGGTGCTGGTGCCGGGGCGGGCGCCGATGGGCTATGACCTGTTGTCGGTGGATATCGGGATCACGTCCGACATGGCCGGCCTGCCGGGCTTTGCCGAGCACGGGATCGCGGCGAAACCGCTGGGGCGGTTCGCCGATGCCTGGGCGGCGTATTGCACGGGCGAGGGTCCGGCGCGGATCGCGGTGATCGGCGGCGGGGTCGCGGGGGTGGAGCTGGCGCTGGCCTGCGCGGAGCGGATGAACGGCCTCGGGAGGGCCGCCGAGATCGCGGTGATCGACCGGGGCGCGGTGCTGGGCGGCTGGCCCGGGCGGGCGCAGCTGATCCGGGCGCTGGACGCCTACGGGATCGCGCGGATCGAGGGGGCGGCGCCGGTGGAGGTGACGGCCACGGCCGTGCGGCTGGCGGATGGGCGCGAGGTGGCGTCGGACTTCACCATCGGGGCGGCCGGCGCGGTGCCGCACGGGTGGCTGGGCGACTGCGGGATGGAGATGCGGGACGGGTTCCTGGTGGTCGACGACCAGCTGCGGTCGGTCAGCCACCCGGACATCTACGGGGCGGGGGATTGCGTGCACCTGGCGGCCTCGCCGCGGCCCAAGGCGGGGGTGTTCGCGGTGCGGGCGGCGCCGGTGTTGGCCTGGAACCTGCGCGCCGACCTGACCGGGGCGCAGCGGCGGCGGTTCCGCCCGCAGCGGGATTTCCTGAAGCTGGTGTCGCTGGGCGGCAAGGATGCGCTGGCGGAAAAGGCGGGCTGGACCTGGGACGGGCCGGCGATGTGGCGCTGGAAGGACCGGATCGACCAGCGCTTCATGGAGAAGTTCCGCAGCTACCCCGCGATGCCGTCGCCTGCGGCGCCGAAGGGCGCGGCCGCGGGCGTGGCGCAGGAGATGGCGGGGCCCGCGCCCTGCGGCGGTTGCGGCGCGAAGCTGGGGGCCGGCGCGCTAACCGGCATCCTCGGCGGCAGGCCGGGCGACGACGCGGCGGTGCTGGAGGTGGGGGATGCGCGGCAGGTGATCTCGACCGACCATATCCGCGCCTTTGCGGAGGATCCGGTGCTGGTGGCGCGCGCCGCGGCGATCCACGCGATGGGGGACATCTGGGCGATGGGCGCGCGGCCGCAGGCGGCGCTTGCCACCGTCATCCTGCCGCGGATGCGGGCGGGGCTGCAGGGGGCCTGGCTCGACGAGGTGATGGCGGCGGCGCGGGACGTGTTCGCCGCCGAGGGGGTGGAGGTCGTGGGCGGCCATTCGTCCATGGGCACCGAGCTGACGCTGGGCTTTACCGTGACGGGATTGCTGGAGCGGGAGGCGATCACGCTGGCCGGCGCGCGGCCCGGCGACGCGCTGGTCCTGGGCCGGGGGATCGGGACGGGCGTGGTGCTGGCCGGCGAGATGCGGATGCTGGCACAAGGCGCCGAGGTGGCGGCGACCTGGGCGCAGGTGACGACGCCGCAGGAGGCCGCGGCGGCGATCCTGTCGGCATCGGCGCGGGCGATGACGGACGTGACGGGCTTCGGCCTCGCCGGCCACCTCGGCAACATCTGCGCGGCCTCGGGCGTGGGGGCGGAGGTGGACCTGACCGCCCTGCCCCTCCTGCCCGGTGCGCTCAGGCTGTCGGGGGCCGGGGTGCGCTCGACCCTCTGGCCGCAGAACCGGGCGGCGCTGGCGGCCCGGGTGGAGGTGCCCGACACGCCGCTCGGCGCGCTGGTGTTCGACCCGCAGACGGCAGGCGGGTTCCTCGCCGCGGTGCCCGACGCGGAGGCGGCGGGGCTGGTCGAGGCGCTCAGGGCGGCAGGGTTCGACGCGGCGCGGATCGGGACGGTGACGGAGGGGCCCGCGATCCGCTTCGCCTAGAGCGCGCGGTCGAGCTTGGTCGACAGATGGATCAGGCTTTCCGACGAGCGCACCCCGTCGATCTCGCCGATGCGGTCGAGCACGGCGTCGAGCGCCGTGGTGGTCGGCGCGCCGACCTCCAAGAGCAGGTCGACCCGCCCCGAGATGGTGTGCACGCGCTCCACCTCGGGGATCGCCTTCAGCCGCGACAGGATGCCGGCCTGGCTGCGCGGTTCGATCGACACCAGCACGCTGGCGCGGATGCGGCCCGCCCGCAGCGCCTCACCCAGCCTGAGCGTGTAACCCGCGATCACGCCCGAGCTTTCCAGCCGTTCCAGCCGCGCCTGGCAGGTGGAGCGCGCGACCTTGAGCTTGCGCGCCATCACCGCGACGGACATCCGCGCGTCACCCGCCAGCAGGCGCAGCATGTCCCGGTCGAGATCGTCCATCCTGTCTCTCCGCCGCGGCATTTCGTCGATCTGACCGCGTTTTCCGTCAATCCGCGCAGAATGACCAGAGAAATCAACGCGGGCGCCCGGCATGATTCAGGGAAAAGCAGGCGAGGACAGGCAGATGACCCTTTCGCGGCCCTTCCACCAGACCCCGGGCGACTACCTGGCGGCCGAGGCGCCGGACGAGCCGGTACTGTTCCTGTCGCCCGAGGTGCTGCAGGCGACCGCGCACAGGTTCCTCGACGGCTTTCCCGGCCTCGTGACCTACGCGGTCAAGGCGAACCCGGCCGAGGCGGTGCTGGAGAACCTGATCGCCGCGGGGATCACCGGCTTCGACGTGGCCTCGCCATCCGAGATCGCGCTGGTCCGCACGCTCGCGCCCCGTGCGGCGCTGCACTACAACAACCCGGTGCGCTCGCGGGCCGAGGTGGCGACGGCCGTCGGGCAGGACGTCGCGTCGTGCAGCGTGGACTGCGCGGGGGAGCTGGCCAAGCTGGCCGAGGGCGGGTTCCCGCGCGGCCGCGAGGTGGCGGTGCGGTTCAAGCTGCCGGTCGCCGGCGGCGCCTATGATTTCGGCGAGAAGTTCGGCGCATCGCCGAAGGACGCCGCCGATCTGCTGGCGCAGGTGGTGCGGATGGGCTACCGGCCGGCGCTGACCTTCCACCCCGGCACGCAATGCACCGACCCCGAGGCCTGGGCCGTCTACATCCACCGCGCGCGCGACATCGCCTGGGCGGCGGGCGTGACGCTGGAGCGGCTGAACGTCGGCGGCGGGTTCCCGGCGCGGCGGATGCGCGGCGCGACACCGCAGCTGGAGGCGATCTTCGAGGCCATCGCGCGGGCCACCCGCGCGGCCTTTGGCGGCGACGCCCCGGCGCTGGTCTGCGAACCGGGCCGGGCGATGGTGGCCGAGGCGGTCAGCCTTGCGGTGCGCGTCAAGGCGATCCGGCCCGACGGCAGCGTGTTCCTGAACGACGGCATCTACGGCGCGCTGGCCGAGCAGCCGGTGATGGGCATGACCGACCGGCTCCGCGTGCTGGGGCCCGACGGCGCGCCGCGGCAGGGGGCGGCCACGGCGCGGCGGCTCTGGGGGCCGACCTGCGACAGCCTCGACCGGATCCCGGGCGAGGTGGCGCTTCCCGCCGACCTGGCCGAGGGGGATTACCTGCTGGTCGACGGGATGGGCGCCTATTCGACGGCCATCGTGACCCGGTTCAACGGCTACGGCGGGCTGCGTCTTGCCACGGTGCGCGTGCTCGGGGCGGCTTAGCGGCACTGGACACTGCGGCCCGCGTGCCTAGTGTCCGGGGCACGCCGGGACGACCACAGGAGAAAGGGCACGCGATGAGCAAGTTCGGAACCAGCCAGCCGATCACCCGCCTCGAGGACAGCCGCTTCCTGACGGGCAAGGGCCGCTACGTCGACGACATCGCGCCCGCCGGCGCGCTGCACGGCTTTGTCCTGCGCAGCCCCGTGGCCCATGGCGACATCAGCGCGCTGGACGTGTCGGACGCGCGCGCCGCGCCCGGGGTGCACCTGGTGCTGACGGCGGCCGACCTCGCCGCCGCCGGGCTGAAGAACGCGATGCGCTTTGCCGTGGTGCGGAACCGCGACGGCTCGCGCGCCGCGGCACCCCCCCGCCCGATCCTTGCCGAGGGGCGTGTCCGCTTCGTCGGCGACCCGCTCGCCTTCATCGTCGCCGACACCCCGGCCGCGGCCCGGGACGCGGCGGAACTGATCGTGCTCGAGATCGACGACCGCCCCGCCAAGCTCGACCTCGCGCCGGGCGGCGAGACGCTCCACCCCGAGGCGCCCGACAACATCGCCTACGACTTCGCCATGGGCGACGAGGCCGCGACCGAAGCGGCGCTGGCCGGTGCGGCCCATGTCATCCGCCACACCAGCCACGACAACCGCGTGATCGTGAACAGCATGGAGCCCCGCGGCTGCTATGCCGAGGTCGAGGGCGACCGGCTGCACCTCGCCTTCAACGGGCAGGGCGTCTGGGGCACCAAGGGCGACCTCGTCAGCTGGTTCGGCCTCAGCCCAGAGCAGGTGCGCGTGACCAACCCCGACGTCGGCGGCGGCTTCGGCATGAAGGGGATGGGCTACCCCGAGCATTTCCTCGTGTCCCACGCCGCCCGCGTCCTGCAACGGCCCGTGCGCTGGATGTCTGAGCGGACCGAGGCGATGCTGTCCGACAATGCCGGCCGCGACCTGGTCGTGACCACGACGCTGGGCTTCGACGCCGACCTCAAGCTGGTGGCCTTCCACACCGACAGCATCGCCAACCTCGGCGCCTACGTCTCGCAGTTCGCCCAGAACATCCAGTCGTCGCTCTACTCCAAGGTTCTGACCGGCACCTACGACGTGCAGACCTACCATTTCCGCAACCGCGGCGTCTTCACCAACACCACGCAGGTCGACGCCTACCGCGGCGCAGGCCGGCCCGAGGCGATCTATGCCCTGGAACGCGCGATGGATTTCGCCGCGCGCGAGCTGGGGGTGGACCCGCTGGACCTGCGCCGGCGCAATTTCATCCCCAGCGCCGCCTTCCCTTACCGGAGCGCCACCGGCGAGCTCTACGACGTCGGCGATTTCCACCGGGTGCTGGCCCGCGCCGAGGCCGAGGCCGACCTGTCCGGCTTCCCCGCCCGCCGGGCCGCGTCGGAGGCGCGCGGGCAGCTCCGCGGCGTCGGGATCTGCTACTACATCGAGTCGATCCTCGGCGACCCCGAGGAGACGGCGACGATCGAGATCACTACGACCGGCGCAAGGGTCTACGTCGGCACCCAGTCCAACGGCCAGGGCCACGAGACGGTCTATGCCCAGCTCCTGCACGACCAGACCGGCCTGCCGCTGGACAGCATCGAGATCGTGCAGGGCGACAGCGACCTGATCGCCAAGGGCGGCGGCACCGGCGGCTCGCGCTCGGTCACGGTGCAGGGCATGGCGATGCGGGCCACGGCCGACACGCTGATCGCCGGGCTGACCGGGTTCCTCGCCGCCGACATGGACCGCGAGATCGCCTTCGACGCCGGCGAGGGCGTGTTCCGCGCGCCGGGCTCCAACGTGGTGGTCACGCTGCTCGAGGCCGCCGCCCGCGCCCGCGCCGCCGGCCGCGCCGAGCTGGCGAAGGTCACCGAGACCCGCAAGCTTCCCGGCCGCTCCTACCCCAACGGCTGCCACGTCGCCGAGATCGAGATCGACCGCGAGACCGGCGCCACCCGCGTCGACCGCTACACGGTGGTCGACGATTTCGGCAACCTGATGAACCCGCTGCTGGCCGAGGGGCAGGTGCACGGCGGCGTCGCGCAGGGCATCGGGCAGGCCCTGACGGAACACGTGGTCTACGACGACACCGGGCAGCTCCTGACCGCGACCTTCATGGATTACGGGATGCCGCGGGCCGACGACACGCCCTTCATCGCCTTCCACACCGAACCCGTGCCCTCCACCGCCAACCCCCTCGGGATGAAGGGCTGCGGCGAAGCGGGCACCGTGGGCGCGCTGGCCGCCGTGGCCAACGCGGTGCAGGACGCGCTCTGGCCGCTCGGGCTGCGGCGGGTCGACATGCCCTTCACGCCCTCCCGCGTCTGGGCCTGGTTGCGAGAGGCGGAGGCGATTGCCGCGGAGTAGGTCCCTCCGCGCCTGGCTCTCAGGCTACCGCTCGGCGCCGCCCCGGCTGCCGGAGACCCGCCCGCCCCATACCCACGTGGTGCTGCTCGACGGCACCATGTCGACGCTGCGCCGCGGCCACGAAACCAACATCGGCCTCACCTACCGCCTGCTGCAGGAACTGCCCGACAGCGCCCGGGTGACGCTCTACTACGAACCCGGCATCCAGTGGCGCGGCTGGAAGCGCTCGGTCGAGGTGCTCGCGGGGGTGGGCATCAACCGCCAGATCAAGCGCGCCTACCTGTTCCTCGCCCGCAACTACCGGCCCGGCGACCGGATCATGCTGATGGGCTATTCCCGCGGCGCCTACGCGGTGCGCTCTCTTGCGGGGCTGATCGACCGCATGGGGCTCCTGCGCCCGGCCCAGATCGACCCCGACACGCTCGACCGGGTCTACGCCCTCTACCGCGAAGGCCGGCACGACGCGCCCGAGGCCCGCGCGCTCCGTCTCGCCCGCTGCCACGCCGATGTGCCGATCCGCTTTCTCGGCGTTTACGACACGGTCCGCGCCCTCGGCCTGCGCTGGCCCGGCCTCTGGCGCCTCGTGCCGATGCCGCACCAGTTCCACTCCCACGCGCTGGGCCCCGCGACCCAGATCGCCCGCCACGCGCTGGCGCTGGACGAACGCCGCGACGCCTATGCCCCGGTGCTCTGGGAAACGACGCCCGGACAGGCCGACGGCGGCGCGGTGCAGCAGGTCTGGTTCCGCGGCAGCCACGGCGACGTGGGCGGCCAGATCGACGGCCTCCGCGCCACGCGCCCCCTGTCCAACATCCCGCTGGTCTGGATGCTCTCCGAGGCCGAGGCGGCGGGCCTGCCCCTGCCCGTCCACTGGCGGCACCGCTTCCTCACCGACGCGGGCGCCCCCGCCATCGGCATGAATCGCGGCATGGGCAAGCTGTTCTTCCTCCGCCACACCCGGCCCGTGGGCCTCGACCCGTCCGAACGCCTCCACCCCACGGCGCGCGCCGCGGCCGCCGCCCGCGGCCTGCGCCTGCCGCTGCCCGCCGCCCCCGCCTGAGCGCGCCACCCCCTTCATCTTTCCCCAAATACGCCCTTCGGGGGCAACGCCGGCCACCCGGCACGCCGCCGATCGAACGCCCGTCCCCGCGACGAGGGGCCGGCAGGCCCCGAGGAGCGGCGCGTCAGCCGAACACCGGCTCGGGGTAACCCACGCCCGTCAGGCACAGCCCGTCCGGCGGCGCCACCGGCCCGCAGGCCGCCCGGTCGGCGGCCCTGAGCGCGGCACCGACATCCCCGGGCGCCCAGGCCCCCGCCCCCACCCGCTCCAGCGTGCCCACGATCGACCGCACCTGGCTGTGCAGGAAGGACCGCGCCCGCAGGTGGAACCGGATCTCGCGGCCGTTCGCCCGCGCGACCTCCTCCACCGTCACCTCGTCCAGCGTCTTCACCGGGCTCGCCGCCTGGCACATCGCCGCCCGGAAGGTCGTGAAATCATGCCGGCCCACCAGCTGCGCCGCCCCCGCCTGCATCGCATCGACGTCCAGGTCGCCCTTCACCAGCCAGGCCTGACCCCGGTCGTGCACCAGCGGCGCCCGGCGGCAGATCACCCGGTAGGTATAGCGCCGCTCCACCGCCGAGAACCGCGCATGCCAGTCGTCGGCCACCCGCGCACAGCCCACCACCGCCACCGGCTCGGGCTTCAGGTGCCAGTTCAGCGCCTCGGACAGGCGGAACGGGTCCCAATCGCGGGCCATGTCGGCCTGCGCCACCTGCCCCGTCGCGTGCACCCCCGCATCCGTCCGCCCCGCCGCCGCGATCGACGGCACGTCCGGCTCCAGCCGCGCCAGCGCCGCCTCGACCGCGCCCTGCACGCTCGGCAGGCCGGACTGGCGCTGCCACCCGGCAAAGGGCGCGCCGTCGTATTCGAGGAGGAGGGCATAGCGGGGCATGGCCCGCGACATAGGCGCAAAGCCCCCGCCCCGCCAAGGGGGAAAGCCCGGCGCCTCTGCCCCCTCGCAATGGGCGGCCGCGATGCTTAGTCTCTGGCACGACAGCGAGAGGGAACCGCGGCATTGGTCATCGGAACGATTGCGGACACGGTCGGCCGCGGCATCGAAGGCGTCACCCAAGGGGTCTCGGGCCTGTTCTTCGAGCCCGTGATCAGGCTCGGCGTCACCGGCCTCAGCCGGGCGGGCAAGACCGTCTTCATCACCTCGCTGGTGGCGAACCTCCTCGACCGCGGCCGGATGCCGGGGCTCGAGGCCGCGCGCTCGGGGCGGATCGAGGCGGCCTTCCTCCAGCCCCAGCCCGACGACACCGTCCCCCGCTTCGACTTCGAAAGCCACCTCGCGGCCCTCACCGGCCCCACCCCCCGCTGGCCCGAGTCGACCCGCGCGGTGTCGGAACTGCGCCTGTCGCTGCGGGTGCGGCCCAAGGGGCTGCTCTCCGGGCTGCAGGGCCCGCGCACGGTGCATCTCGACATCGTGGACTACCCGGGCGAATGGCTCCTCGACCTCGCGCTGCTGGAGCAGTCCTACGCCGACTGGTCCCGCGACGCGCTGGCCCGCGCCAAGACCCGGCCCGAGGCGGCGGGCTGGCGCGCGGCGCTCTCCGCCGCCGACCCCACCGCGAAACTGGACGAACCCGCCGCGACCGCGCTGGCCCGCGCCTGGACCGGATACCTCGCGGCCGCCCGCGCGGCGGGCTATTCCGACTGCACGCCGGGCCGCTTCCTCCTGCCCGGCGACCTCGACGGCTCCCCCGCCCTGACCTTCGCGCCGCTGCCGCCTGGCGACACCCCCCGCGGGTCGCTCGCCCGCGAATTCGCGCGCCGCTACGAGGCCTACAAGGCGCAGGTCGTCAAACCCTTCTTCCGCGCCCATTTCGCCCGGATCGACCGGCAGGTGGTGCTGGTCGACGCGCTGGGCGCGATCCACGCCGGACCCCGCGCGCTCGAGGACCTGCGGCAGGCGCTGGCGGGCATCCTCGGCGCGTTCCGGCCGGGGCGGAATGCGTTCCTGTCGGCGCTCCTCGGCCAGAAACGGGTCGACCGCATCCTCTTCGCCGCGACCAAGGCCGACCACCTGCACCACCACCAGCACGACCGGCTGGCGCAGGTGATGGGGGCGCTGGTGGCCGACGCCCGCCGCCGCGCCGATTTCGCCGGCGCCGAGACGCAGGCCATGGCCATCGCCGCGCTGCGGGCCACGGTCGAGGAAACCCGCACCGTGCAGGGCCGCGAGGTCGACCTCGTGCGCGGCACGCTGCTCGACACCGGCAAGCCCGCGGCGCTGCACCCGGGCGACCTGCCCGCCGACCCCGCCGTGCTGCTGTCGCCCGCCCGCGACGGGGCGGACCGCTGGCTCGACGGGGAGTTCGGCGTGATGCGCTTCGCCCCCGCGCCCCTGTCGCTCAGGCCCGGCGACGGGCCGCCCCACATCCGCCTCGACCGCGCGGCCGAGTTCCTGCTGGGAGACAAGCTCAGATGACCGACCGCAAGGGCCCCGTGCTGATCGAGCTGGACGAGGCACCCGCCGCCGCGCCGCAGGATGCGCCACCGGTCCCCGACCTCGGGCCGCTGCCGCCCGAGGGGCGGGCGATGCAGGTCATCGCCACGCTGGGCGCCCGGCGGCCGAGCCGTCTGGCGCGGCTGTTCTGGGCGGCGACGGGCGCTCTCGTCGGCCTGGTGGCGTCGCTCGCGGCGTGGAACTTCGTCACCGGCCTTCTCGCCGCGAACCCGGCGCTGGGCTGGGTGGCGGCGGGGCTGGTGGGGCTGGTGCTGGCCACGCTCCTCCTGATCGCGCTGCGCGAGCTGGCGGCCTTTTCCCGCCTCGGGCGGCTCGACGCGCTGCACCGCGAGGCCGAGGCGGCGCTGGCCGGGGGCGACCTCGCCGCCGCGCGCCGGGTCGTCGGGCGGCTCGACGCGCTCTACCGCGGGCGGGCGGAGCTAGCGCTGGGACGCGCGGAACTTGCGAAGCGGCAGGCCGAGGTGTTCGACGCCGACGCCCTGCTGGCGCTGGCCGAGGCCGAGCTCCTCGCCCCCCTCGACGCCGCCGCCCGCGCCGAGGTCGAGGCCGCCGCCCGGCAGGTCGCCACCGTCACCGCGCTGGTGCCGCTGGCCATGGCCGACGTCATCGGCGCGCTGACCGCCAACATCCGCATGATCCGCCGCATCGCCGAGATCTACGGCGGCCGCTCCGGCGCGCTGGGCGCCTGGCGGCTGACGCGGGCGGTGCTGACGCATCTGGTCGCCACCGGCGCGGTCGCCATCGGCGACGACCTGATCGGCTCGGTCGCGGGCGGGTCGGTCCTGTCCAAGGTCAGCCGCCGCTTCGGCGAAGGCGTGGTCAACGGCGCGCTGACCGCCCGGGTGGGCGTCGCCGCGATGGAGGTGTGCCGCCCCCTGCCCTTCGGCGCGGGGCGCAAACCCGGTGTCACCGCGCTGGTCCGCCGCGCGCTGACGGGGCTGTTTGGACAAAAGGAGTAACGATCATGGAAAGTCTCGCCGCCGACCTCCGCACCATGGTGCGCACGCCGCTCCACGACGACCACGTCGCCGCCATGCGCGAGGCGGGCACCGAGGAAACCATCGCCGCGGGCGAGACGCTGTTCCGCGCGGGCGACCGGATGGACCGGTTCTGCTACGTGGTCGAAGGCGAGCTCGAAGCCGTCGATGCCCGCACCGGCGCGCGATACGGCGCGGCGACGCTGGGTCCGTCGCAGTTCTTCGGCGACATCGGCTTCCTGTCGGGCGGGCGGCTCCTGACCGGCGCGCGGGCGGTGCGGGAGACCCGCCTGATCTGCGTGCCGCGGGACGCGATGCTGGAGCTGATGGCGCGGATGCCCGAGATGTCGGACATCGTCATCACCGTGCTGGCCGCCCGCCGCCGCCGCATGATCGAAAGCGGCGAGGCGAGCCTGACGCTCATCGGCGCCGAGAGCGACCGCCGCATCCGCGAGATCGCCAGTTTCGCGGGCCGCAACCGCATCCCCGTGCGGTCGCTCACGCTGGAGGAGCACGAGGCCGAGGTGCTGGCCGACCAATGCCCGCTCGGCCGGGCGCAGCCCGCCGTGATCTTCGGGCGCGACGAGGTGATCCCCGACCCGACGCCCCGGCGGGTGGCGGCGCGGCTGGGCCTCGACCTCGCCTTCGACGCGGACGAGCTGCACGACGTGCTGATCGTGGGGGGCGGCCCCGCGGGCGTGGCGGCGGCGGTCTATGCCGGGTCCGAGGGGCTGTCGGCGCTGGTGCTGGAGGACCTCGCCATCGGCGGGCAGGCCGGCACCTCGAGCCGGATCGAGAACTACATGGGCTTTCCGACCGGCATCTCGGGCGCCGACCTGTGCTGGCGCGGCGAGGTGCAGGCGATGAAGTTCGGCACCCGCTTCGCCATGCCGCGCCGGGCCGCCGCGCTGGCGCGCAACGAGGACGGCAGCTTCCGCGTCACGCTGGAGGACGGGGCCGAGACCTGCGCGCGGTCGATCGTGGTGGCCACCGGCGTGCAGTACCGCCGCCTGCCGGTCGACCGGCTGGACCATTTCGAGGGGGCGGGCGTCTCCTACGCCGCGACGGACGTGGAGGCGCGCTATTGCCGCGATACCGAGGTCGTGGTGATCGGCGGCGGCAACTCGGCCGGGCAGGCGGCGATGTTCCTCGCCCGCACGGCGCGGCACGTCCACATCCTCGTCCGCGGCAGTTCGCTCGCCGCCTCGATGTCGAGCTACCTGTCGGGCCGGATCGCGGCACACCCGCGGATCACGGTGCATTACGGCGCGGCGATGGTGGCGCTGCACGGGGACGACCATCTGGAGGCCATCACGATCCGGGATGCGGACGGCGAGCGGCGGCAGGACACGCGGGCCGTCTTCGTCATGGTCGGGGCGGCGCCCAACACCGGCTGGCTGTCGGGGCACGTGGCGCTGGACGACAACGGCTTCGTCCTGACCGGCGACGCGGCCGGGGCGGGCTCGGCCTATGCCACCTCCTGCCCGGGCATCTACGCGGTGGGCGACGTGCGGGCCGGGTCGGTCAAGCGGGTGGCGAGCGCGGTGGGCGAGGGCTCGGTCGTGATCTCGGCGGTCTGGGGCTACCTGAACGGCGAGGGCTGAGGGGCCGTGACATTGCCGGTTGCGCGGGGCAGAACGGGCCCATGACCCACGCCCACGCCGACCGGCCGCTTCTCGGCATCCTGCTGATGCTGGGCTTCTGCCTCATGATCCCGTTCTCGGACGCGCTCGCCAAGATCCTGGGCGACGACTTTCCGCTGCTGCAGCTGATCCTCGTGCGTTTCCTCGCGCAGGCGGGGCTGCTCTTGCCGGTCGCGCTCCTGATGCGGGCGACGATCTTTCCGTCGGGCCGCGTGGTGCGGCTGGCCGCGATCCGCACGGCTCTGCAGATCTGCGGCATCGGGATGATGTTCTCGGCGCTGCGGTTCCTGCCGCTGGCCGACGCGGTCGCCATCGCCTTCGTGATGCCCTTCATCATGCTGATCCTCGGCCACTACGTGCTGAAGGAGGAGGTCGGGCCGCGCCGCATGGCCGCCTGCGCGGTGGGCTTCGTCGGGACGATGATGGTGGTGCAGCCAAGCTTTGCCGCCGTGGGCTGGCCCGCGCTGCTGCCCTTGGGCGTGGCGGTAATCTTCGCCTTCTTCATGCTGGTGACGCGGCAGGTGGCCAAGGACATCGACCCCGTCGCGCTGCAGGGCCTTGGCGGGCTGATCGGGCTGCCGATCCTCGCGCCGCTGCTCCTTTTGCCGGGGATCGGGGGCACGCCGCCCCTGACGGGCTGGATCGCGCCGCCCGACGCGGGGGCGCTGTGGCTCCTGATCGCGCTGGGGGTCACGGGGTCGCTCGGGCACCTGCTGATGACATGGTCGCTGCGGTTCGCGCCGGCCTCGACGCTGGCGCCGATGCAGTACCTGGAAATCCCGGCGGCGGCGCTGGTGGGGTTGATGCTGTTCGCCGAGTTCCCCAACGGCCTTGCCCTTGCCGGCATCGGGGTGACGATCGCGGCGGGGCTCTACATCGTCGTGCGGGAACGCAGCGTCAGCCGGGCGGCAGCGCGGGTGGGAACCCCCGCACCGCCCGCGGGCTGAGCGCGGGCATCGGCGGCAGGAGGTCGCCGCAGACAAGCCTCGTCAGGATCGCCGGCACCGGCCCGAGCCGCGACAGGGGCGCCAGCACGCGGTCGCGCAGCACCGGCAGCACGGCGCTGTCCGACTGGTACTGCGGGGTGAAGGCGGCGCTCATCGCCTGGTAGGCGGCGACATGCCAGCGCCGGGCCCCGGCGTAGAGGCGCAGCGCCTCCTCGCCATGGGCCTGCCTGAGCGCGCGGGCCAGCGCCAGCGCATCCAGCAGCGCCATGTTCGCCCCCTGCCCCAGCTGCGGGCTGGCGCGGTGGGCGGCGTCGCCGATATGGGCGATCCCGTCACCCCAGGGCGCGCGGAGCGACCCGTGGCTGTAGCGGGCGAAGGTGAAATCCGACTTGCCGAGGCGGTCGTGCAGGAAGGGCGCCATCGCGGGCCAGAGGGCCAGCGCATCGGCGCGCCAGTCGGCAAAGCTGCCCTCGGCCCATGCCGGGTGGTCCTCGACCCGCATCGAGTAGAACACCGCGGCCAGCCGCCGGTCGGGCCGGTCGGGGCGCGCGCCCACGGGCAGGACGCCCAGCATCCGGTCGGCGCGGCGGTAGCGCTGGCTCAGGCGGTCGGCCGGCAGATCGGTGGCCTCGGGCCAGGGCACCGTCGCCCAGATCGCGCCATAGGGCAGCGGGCGGGCCCGCAGCGGCGACAGGACGGACCCCGCGCCGGCGGCGTCCACGATCAGGTTGCAGCGCCCCGAGCGGCCGCCGCCCGCGAACAGGAGCCGGGGGCCGTCGCGCCCCGTGACCGCGTGGCCCGGCACCAGCTCGGCCCCCGCCGCAAGGGCCGCGTCGAGCAGAAGCTGGAACAGCGCCGCGCGGTGGATGCCGAGGCCCTGCCGCGCGGGCGTCGCGCCATAGGCGACCGACAGCACGATGCGCCCCTCGGCGGTGTCGCCGTGCAGCGCGGCGAGCGGCGCGCCCAGCGCACGGGCCGCCTGCCCCGCGCCCACCGCGTCCAGCACCTCGAGGCCCACGGGCTGGATCACCAGCCCCGATCCCACCGGCTGCGGCGCGGTGAAGCGGTCGTAGACGCGCACGCGGTGCCCGTCCTGCGCGAGCAGCGCCGCCGCCGCCAGCCCGCCGATCCCCGCCCCTGCGATTCCGATCTCCATGAGCCATAGCCTAGCCCGCCCCCCGCGCCCTCCCATGCGGCACGTCGCCCGCGCCCTTTACGCGGGCGCGGCGTGGGCCTATACCGGCGCCCATGACGACGCCCTTCGCGATCATCATTCGAATTAGCCGCCCGGCGCTCTGACCCCTGAGCCGCCGGGACAAGGTGCTTGAGCTATCGCACCGCCGCTTCTATTCCCCCTGTCGATCCGATTGATGAGGAGCGCCCGAGATGTGCGCCGAGACCACCGACGTGGACTACAAGGACACGCTGAACCTTCCCAAGACCGACTTCCCGATGCGCGCGGGTCTGCCCCAGCGCGAGCCCGGCTGGCTGGCCCGCTGGCAGGAGATCGGCGTCTACGACCGCCTGCGGGAAAAGCCGGGCCGCCCGGCCTTTACCCTGCATGACGGCCCCCCCTACGCGAACGGGAACCTGCACATCGGCCACGCGCTGAACAAGATCCTCAAGGACATGGTGGTGCGCAGCCAGCAGATGATGGGCAAGGACGCCCGCTACATCCCCGGCTGGGACTGCCACGGCCTGCCGATCGAGTGGAAGATCGAGGAACAGTACCGCGCCCGCGGGCAAAACAAGGACGAGGTGGATGTCGTCGCCTTCCGGCAGGAATGCCGGCGCTTTGCCGAGGGCTGGATCGACGTCCAGCGCGAGGAGTTCAAGCGGCTGGGCATCACGGGGACGTGGGACCGGCCCTACCTGACGATGGATTTCCACGCCGAGCGGGTGATCGCCGAGGAATTCATGGTCTTCCTCATGAACGGGTCGCTCTACCAGGGGTCCAAGCCCGTGATGTGGTCGCCGGTGGAAAAGACCGCGCTGGCCGAGGCGGAGGTGGAGTATCACGACCGCCAGACCGACGCGGTGTGGGTGCCGTTCGAGGTTGTCGGACGCCGAGACCAACAAGGTTTCCGTGCGGTCGGTGAGCAAGTCCCGCTGGTGCCGGTCGAGCAAGCTACGCCAGTCGATCCGCATTGGCCTTCCCTTCAAGGGCTTAAGGTCGTCATCTGGACCACCACCCCCTGGACCCTGCCGCAGAACCGCGCGATCTGCTTCGGGCCTGACATCGCCTATGGCCTCTACGAGATCACCGGCCGCCCCGAGGAATGCTGGGCGCGGATCGGCGACCGCTACCTGATCGCCGACAAGCTGGCCGCCGAGGCCCTTGGCGCGATGCGGCTGGAGCCGTCGATGTATCGCCGCCTGCGCGACGTCGCGCCCGAGGAGCTGGCCGCGCTCACCTGCGCCCACCCGCTGCGCGGCGCCGAGGGGGCGAACGGCGAGTGGGACTACGACGTCCCCCTCTTCCCCGGCGAGCACGTCACCGACGACGCCGGCACCGGCTTCGTGCACACCGCGCCCAGCCACGGCGACGACGACTTCGAGATCGGGCGCAAGCACGGGCTGGAGATGACCTGGAACATCCTCGACGATTCCAGCTTCCGCCCCGACATCCCCTTCTTCGCGGGCCAGCGGATCATCCAGGAGAACGGCAAGCCCGGCGGCGCCAACAAGGCGGTGATCGACAAGCTGGTCGAGGTCGGCAAGCTCTTGGCCCGCAAGCGCATCACCATCAGCGACGCGCACAGCTGGCGGTCGAAGGCCCCCGTCATCCGCCTGAACCGCCCGCAGTGGTTCGCGGCCATCGACAAGGCGCTCGACGACGGCAAGGGCCAGTACGGCGACACGATCCGCGACCGGGCGCTCACCTCCATCGACAAGCTGGTGGAGTGGACGCCCAGGACCGGGCGCAACCGGCTCTATTCCATGATCGAGGCGCGCCCCGACTGGGTGCTGTCGCGCCAGCGCGCCTGGGGCGTGCCGCTGACCTGCTTCGTCAAGAAGGGCGCGCAGCCGTCGGACCCCGACTACCTGCTGCGCGACCCGGCCGTGAACGCCCGCATCCTCGAGGCCTTCGAGCAGGAGGGCGCGGACGCCTGGTACAAGCCCGGCGCCAAGGCGCGCTTCCTCGGCAACGACCATGACGCCGACGCCTACGAGCAGGTGTTCGACATCCTCGACGTGTGGTTCGACAGCGGGTCGACCCACGCCTTCGTCCTGCGCGACAGGCCGGACGGGTCCGAGGACGGCATCGCCGACCTGTACCTCGAGGGCACCGACCAGCACCGGGGATGGTTCCATTCCTCGATGCTGCAGGCTTGCGGCACCATCGGGCGCGCGCCCTACCGGGGCGTCCTGACCCACGGCTTCACGCTGGACGAGAAGGGCATGAAGATGTCCAAGTCCATCGGAAACACCGTGGCCCCGCAGGAGGTGATCGACCAGTACGGCGCCGACATCCTGCGGCTCTGGGTGGCGCAGTCGGACTACACCGTCGACCTGCGGATCGGGCCGGAGATCCTCAAGGGCGTGGCCGACAGCTACCGCCGCCTGCGCAACACCATGCGGTTCCTGCTGGGGTCGCTGGGCGACGTGACGGCGGCGGACCGGGTTGACCCGGCAGAGATGCCGGAGCTGGAGCGCTGGGTGCTGCACCGGCTGTCGGAGCTGGACGAGGTCGTGCGCAAAGGCTACGCCGCCTACGACTTCCAGGGCGTGTTCCAGGCGCTGTTCAACTTCGCCACCACGGACCTGTCGGCCTTCTACTTCGACATCCGCAAGGACGCGCTCTACTGCGACGGCGACACGCCCCGGCGGCGGGCGGCGCGGACGGTTCTGGAACTGCTGTTCGAGCGGCTGACGACCTGGCTCGCGCCCGTCCTGGTGTTCACCATGGAAGAGGTCTGGCTGGAGCGGCACCCCGGCGATGCGTCGAGCGTGCATCTGCAGGACTTCCCCGAGACGCCGGCCGCGTGGCGGGATGAAGCGCTCGCTACGAAATGGGCCGAGATCCGCCGCGTCCGCCGCGTGGTCACCGCCGCGCTGGAGGTGCAGCGCCGGGACAAGGTGATCGGCGCAAGTCTGGAGGCCGCGCCGCTGGTGCAGATCGCCGACACCGCGCTCGCTGCCACGGTGAAGGCCGTCGACATGGCCGACCTCTGCATCACCTCGTCGCTGACGGTGATGGCGGGCGAGCCGCAGGACGACGCCTTCCGCCTCGACGATCCCGGCATCGGCGTGGTGTTCCACGCGGCGGACGGCGAGAAATGCGCCCGCTGCTGGAAGATCCTGCCCGACGTGGGCCACCACGCGCACGCGGGCGTCTGCGGCCGCTGCGACGAGGCCCTGGGCTAAGCCAACCAGGCGGGCGGCGCGGGATCCGCGCGGCCCGTCACCGCCGCCTCGGCGCAGGTGGCGATGGACCCGAACCGCACCGCCCGGGCGCTGAGGCCGGGGGCGTAGTGGGCGTATTTCCCCGAATTCGTCATCAGGGTGCGGGCCCCGGGCGGGAACACCGGCTCGGTGATCGAACACCAGCAGAGGTCGGGGATGACCTGCACGCCCGCGGCCTCCAGCCGGCCCAGCAACCCCTCGGCCCGTGCCCCCTCCAGCACGTCGCGCCCCACCGTCAGGATCGCGGCGACACCCGGCGCGCTGGCCCGGCCGCCCAGCGCCGCATCGAAGGCGCGCAGCTCGGACAGGGCGGCATGGGGGCTGCCGATGGCGACGAGGTCCACCGTCGCGGGGCCCTGGTTGAACTCCGCCCAGGCGGCGGCGATCTCCGCCCGCCCGATCCGCAGGACCGGCGCATCCGCACGCGGCGGCACATCCCCCTCGGCCGTCACGCCCGCCACATGCAACAGCGCCGAGGCCGAGGTGGTGCCGAAGGCCGCACACATCGCGCGCAGGTCGTCGGGGCCGGGCTTCAGCCCCTGAAGGCCCCGCAGCAGCGGCACCCGGTCAGGCGCCAGCCGCCCCGCGAGCCACCCCAGAAGCGGCCAGAGCGCGTCATCCGCCCCCAGCGGCGCCTCGACCTCGATCACCACCTCGGCCACGCGGTTGGCGTCCAGATAGACGCCCGTTTCCGGCGCCCGCCCCGTCATCGCGATGAACAGGTCGAGGTAATCGGGGTGCTTGGCCGTCCGCGCGCCCAGCACCGAATTGGCGTAGATCACCGCATTCGATTCCGACCAGCCGATCACCTCGCCGCGCGCGGGCACCGACACGCCCTGGTAGGGCGCGCAGGTGAAGGTGGGGGCGACGCCCATCCGCACATAGGCGTCGGCCAGGCGGCTCGCCTTGTCGCCGAAGACGGGCGGCACGCCCTGCGCGCGCCAGCCCTGCCGGTCGACCGAGATGGCGTTGATCGTGGTGGGGATCGCCACCCGCGCGCCCATTTCGGCCATCGCCTCGGCAAAGATCAGGTTGGCGTCATGGGCCAGGATGCAGCCGTCGATATGGCCCCGCGTCACGTCGATCAACCGCGCGGCCCCCTGCGCGGCAGCCATGGTGCCCAACACCTCCTGCGCCAGTTGCACGGCGCGCCCCGAGGCACCCGCCAGCCGCGCCCGGTCGCCCTCATCGAGCGCCAGGTCGCCCGGCGAGACAGGCGCCAGCGGCAGGTCGAGCGCCCCGGCCCGCAGGCGCCCCCCGGCGATGGTGGCGGCGGGCTCGCGCGCCAGCGCCGCGTAACTCGCCGCCGACAGGCGCAGCACCGCGAGCGGCCGGTCGAACATCCGCGCCGCGATCAGCGCGCCGAGCGTCAGCACCTCCTCCGCCTCGTGGAACACCAGCGCGGCGGGCGCGCGGCCGGACAGCGCCAGCTGCAACAGCACCCCGCTGCCCGAGCACGACCCCCGGCTGGTCGGCATCAGCACCACGCGGCCCGCGAGGTCCTGGCCATGGGCGGGATGATGGGCGTCGATCACCCGGCCCGTGCCGGGGTCGACCCCGCCCCAGAAACTCAAGCCCTCGGCACAGACCACGACGTCGCCCGCCGCGTCGCTGGCCAGGATGATCCGGTCGGTGTCCTGCATGTCGCCCCTCGTGCCCCGCGGCCGCACCCGGGCGCAGGCTGGCCTTCGCAGGGGCACTGTGCAAGCCCGCAGGATTGGAAATCGGCTTGTCACCGTTATTTTCGCAAGGGACAACGACCGCACAGGACAAAGGACCGAGACCGCGATGACCGAGACCTACACCCCCCCCAAGGTCTGGACCTGGGACAAGGAGAACGGTGGCAAATGGGCCGGCCTGAACCGCCCGATCTCCGGGCCGACCCATGACAAGGCGCTGCCGGTGGGCCGCCACCCGTTCCAGCTCTATTCCATGGGCACGCCGAACGGGGTCAAGGTGACCGTGATGTTCGAGGAGCTGCTGGCGGCCGGCCATGCCGCCGAATACGACGCCTGGCTCATCCGCATCGGCAACGGCGACCAGTTCGGCTCGGGCTTCGTCGAGGTGAACCCCAACTCCAAGATCCCTGCGCTGGTGGACCGCAGCGGGCCGGAGCCCGTGCGCGTGTTCGAGTCGGGCGCGATCCTCCTGCACCTGGCCGAGACGTTCGGCGCCTTCCTCGGCGCGCCCAAGGACCGGCCCGAGCTCCTGTCCTGGCTGATGTGGCAGATGGGCAGCGCCCCCTATCTCGGCGGCGGCTTCGGGCATTTCTACGCCTACGCGCCCTACCCGATGGAATACCCGATCAACCGCTTCGCCATGGAGGCCAAGCGGCAGATGGACGTGCTGAACAAGCACCTCGAGGGGCGGGAGTGGATGGTGGGCGACAGCCTCACCATTGCCGACATCGCCATCTGCCCCTGGTACGGGCGGCTGGCGCTGGGCGAGGCCTATGACGCGGGCGAGTTCCTGTCGGTGCACGAATACGAGAACGTGGTGGCCTGGGCGAAACGCTTCTACGCCCGGCCCGCGGTGCAGCGCGGCAAGATGGTGAACCGCACCTTCGGGCCGCTGTCCGAGCAGCTGTGGGAACGCCACGACGCGTCGGATTTCGAGACCCGGACGCAGGACAAGCTGCAGGCGGCGGAGTGATCCCGGACGAGGCCATCGCGGATGCGCTGATGGACCTCGCCCATCGCCGGGGGGTTGGGCGGAGCTTCTGCCCCTCGGAGGCCGCCCGCGCCCTGTCCGCGGACTGGCGGCCCCTGATGCCCGAGGTGCGGCGCGTGGCGGCGGGGCTGCCGCTGGTGGCGACGCAGAAGGGCGCGGCCGTGGACCCGGTGACGGCGCGCGGCCCGATCCGGCTGGGGCTGACCCCGTGAGCCGGGCGGCGCTGGACACGGCGCTCGGCCCGGTCTGGGTCGAGGCGCGGGACGGCGCGGTGGTGGCAAGCGGCTGGGGCGAGGCGGACCGCGCGCCGGCGGACCCGCTGCTGGTCGAGGCGCTGGCGCAGCTGGCCGCCTATTTCGCCGACACGCGGCAGGGCTTCGACTTGCCGCTGGCGCATGGGCGGGGCGGGTTGCAGGGGCAGGTGCTGGACGCGTTGGGCGCCATCCCGTTGGGAGAGACGCGCACCTACGGCGATCTGTCGAAGGCCCTCGGCGCCCCGGCGCAGGCCATCGGGCAGGCCTGCGGGGCGAACCCGCTGCCGATCCTGATCCCCTGTCACCGGGTGCTGTCGGCCACCGGCCTCGGCGGGTTCAGCGCCCCCGGCGGCGTGGAGGCGAAGGTCTGGCTGCTGCGCCACGAAGGGGCTGCGGGGCTTCTGATCTGAGGGACCTAGAAACCACTACATGCAATCAAATGTTGGTTGCTCAAAGCCGGTGATGGTGAATGAACCGGATTGGTTAGGGGCAGCATAAAGAGTGTAAACACAGTTCTGCTGGCCCAGATAACCCCCGGTTGTCTGTGCTGTCGCGAAATTACCGTAACCGGTCACAGTCGTGGTCATCGGCGCGATAATCGGGGTTGAGGTGGCCCACTGGAAGGCCGTCCGTCCATCTGGGAGATCGAACTGTGCAACTGGCGGACCATAGCGAACCATAACCGCGGTAACGTCCTGGCCGACGAAGCCGCGCATCACGTCTGTGGCGCAGCCTGCAAGAGCGAAAAACACGAAGAGAGGAATCAACCGCATCATCGGGGGATTTTCTCCATTGAGGTTTGGACTTGACGGACGTGCCAGTGGGTGATGCCGACAGCATCCAAGTTTCGACGGATTACATGCTTCCCGGACATTCGCACCCAGCGACAATACTTAACCAGACCTATGAAGGAAGAAAGGAGGGAAATCAAACTAATCTAAAGACTTAGGCACACCCTCACGCGGGTTCCCACGTCACTTTCGCATCCCCGGCCCGCATCTCGCCGCCCGCGCGGTCGAACCGCAGGTAGGCGATCCCCCGCCCGCCTGCCTGTGTATACAGCACCCCCACCTCGCGGTCCCCGGCCAGGATCGGCGTGCCCACGGGCGCCGCGCCCTCCACACCCACCGTCACCAGCCCCTTCCTGAGCTCGGTCTTGTGCTTCATCCGCGCCGTCACCTCCTGCCCGACGTAGCAGCCCTTGCGATGGTCGACGCCGGCCAGCCGGTCGAACCCGGCCTCGAGGATGTAGCTGTCGTCCTGCACCAGCTCGATCCCCGTCTCCGGCACGCAGGCTGCCACCCGGATCGCGTCCCACTCGATGACCGGATCGCCCCCCTCCATCCCGTAGCCGCGCCAGCCGAGCGACGGGTCGCGCGGGTCGGCAAAGGCCCCCTCGGGCGCCTCCCCCAGACCCCGGACCACCGACAGCCCGCTGTCCTCGATCGTCACGTCGGCGCGCAGCCGGTACATCGCCAGCCGCTGCGCCAGCCGCGCCGCGACATCGGCCTTCACGTCCACGAGGATGTCCTCGCCCCGGTTCAGCAGGAAGAAGTCGAACAGGTATTTCCCCTGCGGTGTCAGCAGCGCGGAATAGACCAGACCCGTGCCCGGCGCGCCCACGTCGCGGGTGACAAGGCCGTGCAGGAACTTCACCCGGTCGGCCCCGCCGATCCGCAGCACCGCCCGATCGCTCGCCCGTTCCCCAACCATCATCACCTCCGCTGAATTCGCATCCCACAGCTAATCATCGCCGCGCCCGAGGCCAAGCCGCCCCGGCCGATTGACCCGGCCCCGCCCCCGCTTTACCTCTCGGCCGTCCGTGACGGAGGAACCCCTGACATGAGCCTTGCCAACGGCCGCCATTACCTTGCCATCCCCGGCCCCTCGGTCATGCCCGACCGCGTGCTGCAGGCGATGCACCGCCCCGCGCCGAACATCTACACCGGCGAGCTGGTCGACCTGACGGCAAGCCTCGTGCCCGACCTCAAGGCCATCGCCCGCACCCGGCACCATGTCGCCATGTACATCGCCAACGGCCACGGCGTGTGGGAGGCGGCGCTGGCCAACACGCTCAGCCGCGGCGACCGCATCCTGATCCTCGGCACCGGGCGCTTCTGCCTCGGCTGGGGCGAGATGGCGGCGGCGATGGGCGTGGATTGCCAGATCATCGACTTCGGCCAGCGCAGCGACATCGACATGGCCCGCGTCGCCGAGGCGCTGGCCGCCGACACCGACCACCGGATCAAGGCGGTGATGGCGGTGCAGGTCGACACCTCGACCAGCGTCAAGAACGACATCGCGGCCCTGCGCGCCACGCTGGACGCCGCGGGGCACCCCGCGCTCCTGTTCTCGGACAACATCGCCTGCCTCGCCTGCGACGAGTTCCACATGGACGACTGGGGCGTCGACGTGATGGTCACGGGCAGCCAGAAGGGCCTGATGACGCCCCCCGGCATGGGCTTCGTCTTCTTCAACGACAAGGCCGACCGGGCGCGCGAGACCGCGAACCTCGTGACCTCCTACTGGGACTGGCGGCCTCGGGCGAACCCCGAGGAATACTACCGCTACTTCAACGGCACCGCGCCGACCCACCACCTCTATGGCCTGCGCACCGCGCTCGACATGATCCTGAAGGAGGAAGGGCTGGAGGCCGTCTGGCACCGCCACGCCGTCCTCGCCCGCGCGGTCTGGGCCGCGCTGGAGGTCTGGGGGCAGGCGGGCCCGGTGCGGCCCAACATCGCCGACCGCGCCAAGCGCAGCCACGCGGTGACCACGGTGAACTTCGGCAACGGCAACGGCCAGCGCCTGCGCGACTGGATGACGGCAAACGCCGGCGTCACGCTGGGCATCCCGCTGGGCGAGATCGCGGGCCCGAACGGGCGCAAGGAGGATTTCCTGCGCATCGGCCACATGGGCCACGTCAACGCGCACATGGTGCTGGGCGTTCTGGCCTCGCTGCAGGCCGGCATGGCCGCGCTGCAGATCCCGCACGGGCCCACCGGCCTGGAAGCCGCGGTGAACGTGATCGCCGAGGGCTGACGCCGCTATCGGCGGAAGGCGCGGGCGAGGTCGTCCTCGCGCGCCTTCCGCGCCTCGGCGGCCTGCGCGTCGCCCTGCCGCTCGCACAGCCGCAGCAGCCCGTGGGTCAGCATCGCCGCGGCCATGACGCCCACCGGGCCGGTCCAGACCCAGAGCACGAACAGGGCAAAGACCGTCAGGGCCAGCGCCAGGATGTAGAGGAAACGGAAGGCTGTCATGGCGCGGCCCGGCAGTGTTGCTGTCGCCGGACCAGCTAGCGCCATTTTGTCGCAGGGGAAGGGCCGCGCCTCAGTATCCGTTCCGCGCCAGCCAGTCGCGCATCCAGGCGATCTCGGCCTCCTGCGCGGCGATGATCGCCTCGGCCAGCGCCCGCACCTCGGGGTCGTCGCCGTGCTCCAGCACCACCCGCGCCATCGCCACCGCGCCCTCGTGGTGGGGGATCATCCCGCGGATGAAATCGGCGTCGGCGTCGCCGGTGTAGTCGATCGCCATCGACAGGTGCATCGCGTCGTTCACGGCGCGAAAGGCGGCCTCGGCGGGGCCGGCGGCGGCCGCCCCATGGGCGCCGTGGGCGGAATGGTCGGTCTGGGCCGGCCCGGGCAGGGCATGGCCGAGGAAGATCGCGGCGGTCAGGACGGCGGCAGGCAACAGGCGGCGCATCGGGGGGCTCCGTTTGGGTCAATGGCGGATCGCTGCAGCCTTCCAGCTACGGGAATGCAAGTCACGACGCCGTGACGGCCTCCTCCAGCGCGCGCGGCAGGGCGGCGGCGAAGGCGTCGAGGTCGGCGGGCGTGCCGGCCGACACCCGGATGCAGCGGTCCTGCGGCGGGGTGAAGGGCATCCGCACGAAGATGCCCTGCCGCACGAGGCTGGCCAGCACGGCGCGGGCGAAGGTGCCGTCGCGGCCGCAGTCGATGGTCACGAAGTTCGTGGCCGACGGCAGGGGCGTCAGGCCGTTCTCGGTGGCGATCTGCCCGATGCGGGCGCGCGCCTCGGCGATGCGGGCCACGGTCGCGCGCAGGTGGTCCTGGTCGGCCAGCGCGGCCATGGCGCCCGCCTGCGCGATGCGTCCAAGGCCGAAGTGGTTGCGGATCTTGTTGAAGCTGGTGACGAACTCGGGCGCGGCCAGCGCATAGCCCACGCGCAGCCCCGCCAGCCCGTAAGCCTTGGAAAAGGTGCGGAACCGGATCACGCGCGGGTGCGTGACGTCCAGCGCCGGAATGGCGCCGTCGGGCGCGGTGTCGGCATAGGCCTCGTCCAGCGCCAGCACACAGCCCTCGGGCAGCGCGTCGATCATCGCCTGCACGGTGGCCGCGTCGTGCCAGCTGCCCATCGGGTTGTCGGGGTTGGCGAAGTAGATGAGCCGGGCGTCGACGGCGCGGGCGCGGTCGATCAGCGCCTCGGGATCCTCGCGGTCGCCGGCATAGGGCACCTTGTGCAGCGCACCGCCGAAGCCCGCGACGTGGTAGTTGAAGGTCGGATAGGCCCCATCCGACGTGACCACCGCATCGCCCGGCGCGATCAGGAGGCGCACGAGGTAGCCCAGCAGCCCGTCGATCCCCTCGCCCACCACCACGTTGCCGGCCGTCACCCCGTGATGGGCGGCCAGCGCCTGGCGCAGCTCCCACACCTCGGGGTCGCCGTACATCCACGCCTCGGCCGCGGCCTGCGCCATCGCGGCGACGGCGCGGGGCGACGGGCCGAACACGCTTTCGTTCGCCCCCAGCCGCGCGGTGAAGGCGGCGCCGCGGGCGCGCTCCTGCGTCTCGGGGCCGACGAAGGGCACCGTGGCGGGCAGGGTCTGGACGAGGGCGGTGTAGCGGGGCGTGGTCATGGCGCAGGTGATGGGGCGAAATCCGCCCGCAGGCAAGGGGCCAGCGGGGGCCGGCGGGTGCATCTGACGCATTGCGAGGGGGCGGCGCACATTGGTAGGAAAACCTGACCAATTCCGGCGAGCCTTGGGGAAGGGAGCCCGCACCATGCCCGTGATCACCGAGATCGAGGACCTCAAGCGCCTCTACAAGCGCCGCGTCCCCAAGATGTTCTACGACTATGCGGAAACCGGCAGCTGGACGGAACAGACCTTCCGCGAGAATTCCTCGGACTTCGACGACATCCGCCTGCGCCAGCGCATCGCGGTGGACATGGCCGGGCGGTCGACGAAAACGACCATGGTGGGCCAGGAGGTGGCGATGCCCGTGGCGCTGGCCCCCGTGGGCCTGTGCGGGATGCAGGCCGCCGACGGCGAGATCAAGGCGGCGCGGGCGGCCGAGAAGTTCGGCGTGCCCTTCACCCTGTCCACCATGTCGATCTGTTCCATCGAGGACGTGGCAAGCCACACCAAGGCGCCGTTCTGGTTCCAGGTCTACACGCTCAAGGACGACGAGTTCATGAAGCGCCTGTTTGCCCGGGCGAAGGACGCGAAATGCTCGGCGCTGGTCATCACCGTCGACCTGCAGATCATGGGCCAGCGCCACAAGGACCTGAAGAACGGCCTCTCGGCCCCGCCCAAGTTCACGCTGGCCTCCATGCTGAACCTCGCCACCAAGGTGCCGTGGGGGCTGGAGATGCTGCAGACCAAGCGGCGGTTCTTCGGCAACATCGTGGGCCATGCCAAGGGCGTGACCGACCCGTCTTCGCTGTCGAGCTGGACGGCGGAGGCCTTCGACCCGTCGCTGGACTGGGAGCGCATCAAGCAGTTCCGCAGCTGGTGGGACGGACCCGTCATCCTCAAAGGGATCCTCGACGAGGAGGACGCGAAGAAGGCGCTCGACGTGGGCGCCGACGCCATCGTGGTGTCGAACCACGGCGGCCGGCAGCTGGACGGCGCTCTGTCCTCCATCCGCATGCTGCCGCGGATCATGGACGCGGTCGGCGACAAGATCGAGGTGCATCTCGACAGCGGCATCCGCTCGGGGCAGGACGTGCTCAAGGCGCTGGCCTTGGGCGCGCGGGGCACGATGATCGGGCGGGCCTTCGTCTACGGCCTCGGCGCGATGGGCGAGGCCGGCGTGACCCGCGCCCTGCAGGTGATCCACAAGGAGCTCGACACCACCATGGCGCTCTGCGGCGAGCGGGATGTGGCGAACCTCGGGCGGCACAACCTGCTCCTGCCCGCGGATTTCACGACGCGCTGGACCTGACGGGGCGGAAAACTGCAGTTTTCCGACCGGCAAAACTGCAGTTTTGCCACCCCGTTTTCCTGCAGGAAAACGCCTCGCCCTCGCCCGGCCGCCGGGCTAGGGTGCGCGCCATGACCGCCCCCGCGCTTGCCTTTTCCGACGACCAGGCCCAGGCCCACGACCGCATCGCCGAGGCGCTGCGCGAGATCGGCGTCGACATCGACGACGAAAGCCTCAGCCCCGCCGCCGAAGGCCAGGGAAGAGTCATGGCCGTGGTCGGCAAGGCGGGTTCCGGCAAGACACTGCTGCTGGCGGAACTCGTCCGCGCCCTGCAGGGCGCCGGCGTCGACGTCATCTCCGGCGACTGGGAAGGCCGCCGCCGCAAGGACCGCCGTACCGTCGCCGTCCTCGCCCCGACCAACAAGGCCGCCAGCGTCCTGCGCCAGCGCGGCGTGCCCGCGACCACGATCCACCGCATCCTCTACACCCCCGTCTACGACCCGCAGTTCGAAAAGGTCGCCGAATGGCTGGCGGGCCAGGGCGAACGCCCGGTGATCGAGGCCCTGACCGACGCCGCCATGGACCGCGCGAAGCAGGTCTACGACGCCACGAAATCCGTGCCCGCGGCGCTGGCCTCCGCGGGCCTGCGCGGCTCGGACTTCATCACCGGGTGGAAACGGCGCGAGGACCCGCTCGACATCGGCCTCGTCGACGAGTCCTCCATGCTCGACGACCGCCAGTTCGAGGACCTGTCCGAGATCTTCCCCTTCCTCCTGCTGTTCGGCGACCCCGCGCAGCTGGCCCCGGTGAACCAGTCGGGCCAGATGGTGTTCGACAAGATCAAGGGCCGCAACCGCCTCGACCTCGCCCGCATCCACCGGCAGGACGCCGACAACCCCATCCTCGACCTCGCCCACGCGCTGGGCGACCCCGACCTGTCCTTCGAGCGCTTCGAGCGCATGATCGAGGACGCCGCCCGCCGCGACCCGCGGGTCGAGATCGCGCCGCGCGCCGACAGCGACCTGATGGCGCGCAGCCCCGTGCTGGTCTGGCGCAACGCCACCCGCATCCGCCTGATCACCGCCTTCCGCGCCGCCCATGGCGCGCCCGAGGATCAACTGATCCCCGGTGAGCCCCTGATCTGCGACGGCATCGAACTGCCCCTGAAACACCGCAAGCGCCGGATCGACCTCGAGGCGCGCGGCCTGATCAAGGGCGCGCCGGTGATCTACCTCGGCCCCGGATCCAAGCCCGGCTTTTCCCGCCTGCACGTGATCGGCGCCGAAAGCCCCCGCTTTTCCGCCGCCTCCATCGTCAAGATCGAGAAGCCCGACGAGGAGGAGCCCTTCATCCCCTACGCCGCCCGCATGGGCGCGGCCTTCCTGCACGGCGCGGCGGTGACGATCCACAAGGCGCAAGGCAGCCAGTGGCCCGAGGTGCAGGTCTTCGCCCCCGACCTCTACGCCGCCGCCCGCGCCGGCCGGACCGAGGCGGGCCAGGCGCTGTGGAAACGGCTGGCCTATGTCGCCATCACCCGCGCCGAGGAAAAACTGATCTGGGTGACCCGCTACGCGCTGTCGCGGCCGAAACGCCCGCTCGGCATCGACGACCTGCCGGCCCCCGCGGCCGCCCTGACGCTGGAAGGAGACGAGGCATGACCCGCACCATGATCGTGACCGGCGCCAGCTCCGGCATCGGCGCCGCCGTCGCCCACGAGATGCTGGCCGCCGGCTGGACCGTGGGCCTCGCCGCCCGCCGCGCCGACCTGCTGCAGGCGATGGCCGCGCCTTACGGCAACCGCGCCATCCCGCTCCCCCTCGACGTGACCGACGCCGACGCCGTGCAGGTCGCCTTCCACGACTTCGCCGAGGCCACCGGCCGGCTCGACGCGCTGTTCAACAACGCGGGCGTCTTCACCCCCACGGCCCCCCTCGACGAGATCGCGGTCGAGGACTGGCGCCGCGCGGTCGAGGTGAACCTGACCGGCATGTTCCTCTGCGCGCGCATGGCCTTCCGCATCATGCGGCGGCAGGACCCGCAGGGCGGGCGCATCCTGAACAACGGCTCGATCTCGGCCCACGCCCCCCGCGCGGGCGCGGCCCCCTACACGGCCACGAAGCACGCCATCACCGGGCTCACGAAACAGATCGCGCTCGACGGGCGCCCCTACGACATCGCCTGCGGCCAGATCGACATCGGCAACGCGGAAACCGACCTCCTGCGCGACGCCGCCGCCCAGGCGATGGCGCGCGGCGACGCGCCCCCCGAGGTGATGGACGTGGCCGACGTCGCCCGCGCCGTCCGCCTGATGGCCGACCTGCCGCCCTCGGCCAACATCCTGTTCCAGACCATCATGGCGACCAAGATGCCCTACGTCGGCCGCGGCTGACCCCCCTCATCTTTGCTTTCCAAATACTCCGGGGGGAGGCGCCCGGAACGGGCGACGGGGGGCAGAGCCCCCCGGCAACGCCCCCCTCAGCTCCGGATGTACCGGAACAGCGCCGAGGCCGCCCAGCCCGCCGCCGCCGCGATGACCAGCGACAGGAGCCCGTAGACCAGCGGCCGCTCCTGCGCGAGCGTGTAGATCGCCCGCTCGATCCCGACCTTGCGCACCGGGATCGACTGCTCGAACAGGTCCACCACCTCGCCGTCCCGGGTCAGGAAGATCCGGGTCAGGTAATCCCCCTCGGTCAGGGCGGCGGGCAGATGCACGGCGGTGTCGAACAGCGTCTCCTCGCGGAACCGCACCGCCCCCTCGTTCAGCTGGTAGGCGCCGCCCTCGGTGCGGATGCGCACCAGCGCCTCGGTAAAGCTCTCCTGGTCGATCAGGCCGGTGCCCACGGCCCGGATCGCCCGCGGGACCGACACCCGGTGCCGCAGGTCCTCGGTCTGGGTCAGCACCGCCTCGAGCGGCCCGGTGGTCGAGACCGCGTAGAAGGTCGGTGCCAGGTCGATCTCGGACAGGTCGGTGTTCACCCAGATGCCGAAGCGGCGGTCCTTGCGGCGCACGGTGACCGGGCGGCTGGGGCCCTGCACGGTGATGATCACCTCCATCGGCGCCGCGCCGGGCGGCGGGGCGTCGCGGCGCACGGCGCCGAAGATCAGGATCTCCGAGCCCTCGAAATTCGCGGTGATCGAGATCGCCTCCTGGCTCAGACCCGCGACCACCGTCTCCGATCCGGCCGGGGCGCCGAGGCCCAGCACGGCGACGAGCAGCGCGAGGAGCCGCCCCCTCACCGCCCCGCCCTCGCCTCGGCGATGGAATAGAGCTCGGCGGGCTCCAGCACCAGGTCCAGCGCCAGCCGCCCGCAGACCAGCAGCACCATCAGCGCCAGCAGGATGCGCAGGTTCTCGGCCTTCATCTTGACCCCGATCCGGGTGCCCACCTGCGCCCCGATCACGCCGCCGAGGATCAGCAGCAGCGCCAGGATCATGTCGACCGAGTAGTTCGTCGTCGCGTGCATCACGGTCGCCGCCCCGGTGACGAAGATGATCTGGAACAGCGAGGTGCCCACCACCACCTTGGTCGGCATCCCCAGCAGGTAGATCATCGCCGGCACCATCACGAAGCCGCCGCCCACCCCCATGATCGCCGCCAGCAGCCCGACGAAGGCCCCCACCAGCAGCGGCGGGATCACCGAGATGTAGAGGCCCGAGGTCCGGAACCGCATCTTGAAGGGCAGCATCTGCAGCCAGCCCCGCGCCTTGCGCGGCCCGGGCTGCGGCGCGCCGGGCCGGCGCGCGCGGCGGGCGGCGCGCAGGCTCTCGACCAGCATCAGCGCGCCGATCACGCCCAGGAACACGACGTAGCACAGCTGCACCAGCAGATCGACCTGCCCCAGCCGCGCCAGCGCCGCAAAGACCTGCACGCCAACCGCCGTGCCGACGAGACCGCCCGCAAGCAGCACGCTGCCCATCTTCAGGTCGACGGTCTTGCGCTTGAGATGCGCCAGCACGCCGGACACCGACGAGGCGACGATCTGGTTGGTCGAGGTCGCCACCGCCACCGCGGGCGGGATGCCGACGAAGAACAGCAAGGGCGTGATCAGGAAGCCGCCGCCGACGCCGAACATTCCCGACAGGATGCCGACCAGCCCGCCCAGCCCGAGCAGCATCAGCGCGTTCACGCTGACCTCGGCGATGGGCAGGTAGACTTGCATGGGGGCGCGCCAATTTCCCGGACTGGCCCAGCATTAGCGCGCTGCGGGGCGCATGGCCAGCGGCCACGGACCCCGCCCGGCTGCGACGGATCGGAACAGCCGGGCGGGGAGCGGGATCAGATGACGACGACGTCCAGCGGGGGGAAGCCGTTGAAGCCGACCGACGAGTAGGACGAGGTGTAGGCGCCGCAGTTGCGGATCAGCACCCGGTCGCCCGACTTGAGCGCCATGGGCAGCGCCACCGGGCGCTTTTCATAGAGCACGTCGGCGCTGTCGCAGGACGGGCCCGCGAGGATGCAGGGGCCGGTCGCCTCGCCGTCGTGGGGCGTGACGAACTGGTAGCGGATCGCCTCGTCCATGGTCTCGGCCAGGCCCGAGAACTTGCCGATGTCGAGGTAGACCCAGCGGTGCAGGTCGTCCTCGGACTTGCGCGCCACCAGCAGCACCTCGGCGGCGATCATGCCGGCCTCGGCGACCATGCCGCGGCCGGGCTCGGCCATGATGCGGATGCCCTCGGGGAAACGCTGCGCCACCTGCGCCATCACCGCGCCGGCATAGGCCGTCGGGTGCGGGATCGCCTCGCCGTAGAAGGCCGGGAAGCCGCCGCCGATGTTCAGCAGGTCGAGCGCGAAGCCCGCCTCCTCGGCGGCCTGCCACACGGCGGCCACCTGGTCGAGCGTGGCACCCCACATCGCCGGGTCGCGGGTCTGCGAGCCCACGTGGAAGCTGAGGCCCGCCGGGCGCAGGCCGAGGTCGCGCGCCTGCGCCATCAGGCGCAGCGCGGTGTCGCGGGTGGTGCCGAACTTGCGCGTCAGCGGCCAGTCGGCGCCCGAGGCCTCGACCAGCAGGCGGATGTAGACCTCGGCGCCGGGGGCGTGCGCGGCGATCTTCTCGATCTCCTCCGACGCGTCGGCGGCGAACAGGGTGATGCCCGCGCGGTGCGCGAAGGCGATGTCGGACACGCGCTTGACGGTGTTGCCGAAGGAAATCGTGTCGGGGTGCGCGCCGAGGCCGAGGCACAGCTCGATCTCCCCGCGGGAGGCGGCGTCGAAGTGCGAGCCGAGCGCGATCAGGCGGTCGATGATCTCGGGCGCGGGGTTTGCCTTGACCGCGTAGTGGATCGCCGCCGGGCCGAGGCCGGTGGCCAGGGCGCGGTACTGGGTCTCGACCCGGTCGAGGTCGATCACGAGCGTCGGACGCTCGAACTGGTGCGCGGCGATGAAGCCCTCGAGACGAGCGGACGGAACGGCAAAGGAGGCCGAGAAATCGGCGTACGTAGCGGTCATGGTCATCTCCGAAAGACCGGGGGCGAGAAGGCCCCACAAAGTTCCAAGGGAGACGTTACCGTCGCTACGTAACTGCGATGGTTAGGCCGGTGACCCGGATTACCACCCGTGACAGAGGCGCGTGCGTTGGCGTCTTGCGGGGCGATATGAGGCCAGTGCCGATCTGAAGCAAGAGGTTTTTTTCGCAGGGCCGGTGTTTTTTTTCTTGTGCGCCTGACGTGGCGGCAGCCCTGTGGACAAGTGCCGGGCGACGCACCCCCGGCACACCCGGATCATGTCACGAAAACAATGGCTTGTCCCGTGCGCGCTACCGCCCGCGCATCGCCGCGCCCGGCCCCTCCGGCACAGGCCCCGCGGGCTGTGGCAGGTCGCCCGGCGCGGGGTCGGGGCGCTTGCCCCCGAACCAGGGACGGCCCGGACCCTCGGGGCCGTACCAGTCCTCGTTCCGGGTCAGGATCATGGTCAGCGCCAGCGCCACGAAGGCCAGCGTCGAACCCGCCAGCAGCGCGTAATCGGCCGAGCGCAGGATCAGGTAGAGCACCCCGTAGGTCACCGCCAGCATGATGCCGAGCACCAGGCTGCGCCGCCCGAGCTTCAACCCGACCCAGCCGAACAGCGTGAGCAGCGCCGTCGTCGCCCCGGCCGACAGGGCATAGGCGGGGCCGAAGCCGATCTGCTCGGCGTAGGACACCATCAGCAGGACGAAGACCGACTGCGCCAACCCGATCAGGATGTACTGCACCGGGTGGGTGGGCCGCCCCGCCCGCCCCTCGATCAGCAGCACGGTCAGGAAGGTCAGCGCGATAAACAGGATGCCGTAGCGCGCGGCGCGGAACGCCTGCTGGTAGAAGTCGTTGGGCTGGAAGAACCGCACCCCGAAGGCCGAGCCCTGCCGCGCGATGCCGTCGTAATCCTCGCGCGCGGCCTGCGGCAGCGGGCGGGCGAGATGCGGGATCGTCCAGGTCGCGGTGAACCCCTGCTCCGTCACCTCCGAGCGGTCGGGCAGGAAGGCACCGTCGAAGCTCGGGTGCGGCCAGTCGCTCTGCATGGTGACGGTGGTGCTGCGCCCCATCGGGGTGGCCCGCAGCTCGGCCGCGCCGTTGAAGCCCAGCGTCAGGGCGTAGTCCGTGGCCGCGCGGGGGTCGCCGAGGCGGGCGGTGACGCCGGCGATGCCGTCGGCACGCGGTTCCAGCGGCACCGGGCGGCCGTCGAGCGTCAGAATGGTCTCGCCCCGGAGCGCGCGGTTCTCCGAGACCGTGACGCGCAGGGTGGCGGCGTCCCAGAGCAGGCGCTCGCCGTCGGACAGAAGCGCGGCGGCCGCCTCCGGGTCGAAACCGAACCGCGCCTCGGCGGTGCCGGTGTAGACCGGCACGTCGAAGATGCCGCGGCTGCGGATCTCGGTCGTGGTGGCGATGTCGAGGGTGAAATCCTCGGGCAGCAGGTGGACAGGCTGGCGCGGCCGCGTCTCGGTGCGGGTCCGGGTCTCCTGCCGGGTCTCGCCGGTGGCGGGGTCGATCACGGGGACCAGTTCGGAGATGGTCACCGGGCCCTCCACCGGGATGATCAGGACCGGGCCGGACAGCAGCTGGCTGCCGCCCCATTCGAAGCCCACCTCGCTGACGGCCCGGCGGCTGAACTCGGCCCGGTCGTCGATCACCGCCGAGACGAAGAACAGCGGGATGAACATCAGGAGGGCGAGGAGCCCCACGATCAGGAAACGGGTGCCGGTGGCGCGCATGGGCTAGGTCCTCGGAGTCGTGGCCGGCACAGGGTCGGCGCTGGGGTGCCCCGGGGCAAGGCGGGGAAACCGGAAGCGACCGGCCGGATCAGAGCGAGGCCGGGCGCCACGCGCGCTTGCACTCCTTGGGCGGCAGGCCGTCCTGCGAATAGGCCTCGACCCCGCAGGCCGCGCAGGTGAAGCGTGCCATGGGCACGCCGTGGCGCCGCCGGTCGAGATACCACCGGCAGGACCGCCGCGCCCGTGCAGGCGCCGCGAGGCGGCGGGCGGCGCGCCGGGCGAGACCCGCCCAGAACAACAACCCCAGGCCGATCGCGACCAGCACCGCGAGGGCCACCGGGTCGAGCGCATCCCCCGCCGGGGCGGACGGAACAGGGCGGTCCGGCGGGGTGAGGAATCGGATCGGGCTGTCGTTGTCCATGCCGCGCGATTAGCCGTGGCGTTGGGCGGCAAAAGGGCCGGCGGATGGCGTGATTCAGACCGCCTCACCCGCCGTCCGGCCCGAGAAGATGCAGCCGCCGAGGAAGGTGCCTTCGAGGGCGTTGTAGCCGTGGTGCCCGCCGCCGCCGAACCCCGCGGCCTCACCCGCGGCATGGAGGCCGGGCAGCGGCCGGCCGTCGGGGCGCAGGACGCGGGCGGACAGGTCGGTGTGCAGCCCGCCCAGCGACTTGCGGGTCAGGATGTTGAGGCGGACGGCGATGAGGGGGCCGTGGGCGGGGTCGAGCAGGCGATGGGGCTTCGCGGTGCGGATCAGCCGGTCGCCAAGGTAGTGGCGGGCGGCGTGGATGGCGGTGACCTGCGGGTCGGGCGGGCCGCCGAGGACGGCGGCGTCGCGGGCCTCGACCTGCTGGCGGATCCGGCCCGCGTCGAGCGGGGCCTCGGGCGTGATCCGGCTCATGCCGGCGACGAGGGTGTCGAGGTCGGTCGCCACGACGAAATCCTCGCCCTTCGCCTTGAACGCCTCCACCGCCCGCGTCGCCCCCTTGCCCAGCCGTTCGCGCAGCACCGCCAGCCAGCGGCCCGAGGTGAGGTCGGGGTTCTGTTCCGACCCCGACAGCGCGAATTCCTTCTCGATGATGGATTGCGTCAGGAGGAACCAGCTGTGGGCGTGGCCGGTGGACAGGATGCGCCGAAGCGTGCCCAGCGTGTCGAAGCCGGGGAAACAGGGCGGCTCCAGCCGCTCGCCGGTGGCGTCGAGCCAGAGCGACGATGGGCCGGGCAGGATGCGGATGCCGTGGTTGGGCCAGATCGGATCCCAGTTCCTCAGGCCCTCGCAATAGTGCCACATCCGGTCGCGGTTGATGACCTGCGCGCCGGCGGCCTCGGCCGTGCCGAGCATCGCGCCGTCGACATAGGCCGGCACGCCCGAGACCATGCGGGCTGGGGGCGGCCCAAGGCGATCCACCGGCCAGGCGGCGCGGACCAGCGCGTGATTGCCGCCGATGCCGCCCGAGGCGATCACCACGGCCTCGGCCTTGGCAATGAAATGGCCGGTGACGGTGCGGTTGGTCGCCGCCCCGATGGGTGCGGCGTCGTCCGCCAGGATGTCGCCCTCCACCCCCGTGACCGCGCCCGCCTCGACAATCAGCGCCGTGACACGGCGGCGGAAGGCCAGCGTGATCCGCGGGTGGCCGGTGACGCGGGCGGCGTAGGGCTTCACCACGCCCGTGCCGGTGCCCCAGGTGATGTGGAAGCGCGGGACGGAATTGCCGTGGCCCTGCGGGGCATAGCGGCGCTCGGCCCAGCCGACGACCGGGAACCAGCGCATCCCGAGGCCGTGCAGGTAGGACCGCATCGGCCCGGCGGCGAAGTCGAGGTAGGCCTCGGCCCAGGCGCGCGGGTTGGCGTCCTCCGGCCGGTCGAACTGCGCCGACCCCATCCAGTCGCGGGCGGCAAGGTCGCGGCTGTCGGCGATGCGCAGCCGGCGCTGTTCCGGCGTGTCGACCATGAACAGGCCACCGAGGCTCCACCACGCCTGCCCGCCGATGGATTGCGGCCCCTCCTGGTCGAGGAGCAGGACGCGGCGGCCCCGCTCGGCCGCGTGCCAGGCCACGACGAGGCCCGCGAGCCCCGCGCCGATCACGATGACATCCGCCCTGTCCATGCGCGCCTCTCCCCGCGGCAAGGCTAGCAGGCCCCCTGCCCCCCTGTCAGCCGGGACGCGGCGTCAGGCCGTCCGTGCACAGGATCGGTGCGGCGGCGGGGGGAGACAGGCGGCGCGGGTTTGCTCATCCTGCCGACCAAAGGAGACCCCGACCATGACCCAAGCCTACACCGCCCCGCCCGGCACCCGCATCGGCCATGTCCACCTGAAGGTCGCCGACCTGGAACGATCCATCGCCTTTTACCGCGACGTGATCGGACTGGAGGTCACACAGCGCTACGGGGCGCAGGCGGCGTTCCTGTCGGCGGGGGGTTATCACCACCACCTCGGGCTCAACACCTGGGAAAGCCTGGGCGGCCCGCGCCCGCCGCGCAATGCCGTGGGCCTGTATCACACCGCGTTCCTCTACCCCGACCGTACGGCCCTGGCGCGGGCCTTCCGGCGGGTGATCGAGGCGGGGGTGGAGATCGAGGGCGCGGCCGATCACGGCGTCTCCGAGGCGATCTATTTCAGCGACCCGGACGGGAACGGCATCGAGCTTTACCGCGACCGGGCCGAGGCGGACTGGCCGCGCGATGCGAAAGGCCAGTTGCAGATGGTGAACGCACGCCTCGACCTCGACGGACTGCTGGCCCTTGCCGCCACGTAAGGTGCGCAGCCGCACACAGTTAGCGATCACAAGGGAATTGACTTGCGCAATCGCGCAGGGCAAAAGACGCGCTCGACCTGAGATCACCGATCAAGGGAGCACCCCATGACGACGAAAACCGACCAGCGGGCCCCGCGCCCGACCGGCCGCGGTATCTCCGGCCAGACCGCACCCGGCCTGGGGCGCCTGCGCCCCGACCATGCCGCCCAGCACGGGCGCGCGACCGCCCATGCCGCCGCCGCCCGGGGCCCCGCCCCGCGCCGCATGCCCCGCAGCGGGGCCTCGATGGACTACCAGCAGGGCTTCTTCTCTGGACCTGCCGGCTGATCTACCCTTAGGCTCTCCCCCGTTTCGGAGCGGGGGAGAGACCGGATGGCCGTCGGCACCAACATCAAGACCTACGTCAACGGCGCGTGGCATGACGGCAACCAGCCGATCATGGCGGCGGCCGATCACGGCGCGTGGCTGGGCACGACCGTGTTCGACGGCGCGCGCTACGTCGACGGCATGGCGCCCGACCTTCTGGCCCATTGCGAGCGGGTGGTGCGTTCTGCCCGCGCGCTGATGCTGCACCCCGGCCTGACAGGCCAGCAGATCTTCGAGATCGCGTGGGAGGGGCTGAAGCGCTACCCCAAGGCAACGCCGGTCTATGTGCGCCCGATGTTCTGGGGCATCGACGGCGGCGCCTACGGCATCCTGCCCGCCGAGACCGTGGCGGGGTTCTGCATCTGCCTGGAGGAAGTGCCGATGGCCGCGCCCGACGCCGCGGTGCGGGTGACAACGACGCAGTTCCACCGCCCCGTCCTGACGGACAACGTGTGCAACGCCAAGGCCGGCTGCCTCTACCCCAACAACGCGCGGATGCTGGCCGAGGCGAAGGCGAAAGGCTTCGACAACGCGCTGGTGACGGATGCCTTGGGCAACCTGGCCGAATCCGCCACCGCCAACGTGTTCCTGGTGCGCGACGGGGTGGTGTTCACGCCGATCCCGAACGGCACCTTCCTGAACGGCATCACCCGGCAGCGCCACATGGCCAACCTGCGCGCGGACGGGGTCGAGGTGGTGGAAACCGTGCTGTCCTTCCATGACGTGCGGCAGGCCGACGAGGTGTTCCTGTCGGGCAACCTGAACAAGGTCACGCCGGTCAAGGAATTCGACGGCACCCACTACCAGCACGGGCCGGTCACGAAACGGGTGCGGGAGATGTACTGGGACTGGGCGGCGAGCGCGGCCTGAAGAATTCCGCCCCGGCTGTCGAAACAGGGGCGGGACGGGGCTCTTTCGGTCAGGCGCCGCGCGGTGCGGTGCCGGACCTGACCGGGAGAGACCCAGATGACGACCAGACAGACGCTCCTCGCGCTCGCGCTCCTCGCAGCGCAGCCCATGCCCGCCGCCGCCGAGTTCGCCGGGGCGGAGGCGATCCGCGACCTCAACGGCACCTTCCGCTCCGCCGCGCCCGAGCCGTGGTACGGCGGTTTCGGCACCCGCGAGTTCGTCTTTGCGGACGGGCAGTGGCAGCTGACCTTCACCCATGCCCTCGACCCGGCCATGACGCTGCGGACCTTCCAGTTCCGCACCGGCGGCCGCTACGAGGTGGGCGCGCCGGTGGCCGCGGTGCCGGGCACCTTCGAGGGGAATTTCGAGGAGGCGTGGAAGCATGTCACGCTGCTCACGCCCGACGCGGGGATCGCCGCGGCGATGGGCATGGCCGACTGCGGGCTGACGGTGAACCTGGAAACCGACATCTCGGCGACGGGCTGCGCCGGCTGGGCGCCGGTCGAGGTCTGCGGCTGGGACCACGACCTGATCGCGCTGGACGAGACCGGCGTGCATTTCGGCGTCCGCCCCGCCGACAACGACCTCTGCACCCCCGACCGGCGGCCCGCGGCGCTGTTGCCGGCCGTGCCGGCGTTCCGGTGAGGGAGGGACAGGCGATGCAATTCATCTTGATGAACTACACCCGCCCCTCGGAACACGCGACCGCCGCGGCGGTGGCCGAGGCGGCCGAGGGTGCGCTCTGGGGCGCCTACACCCGGTCGCTGGTCGAGGCCGGCGTGCTGGTCGGCGGCGAGGCGCTGCACCCCGCGCCGACGGCCACGACGCTGCGGCTGGAAGGCGGCCGGGCGGTGGTACGCGACGGGCCCTTCGCCGACACGGCCGAGCAGCTGGGCGGCTTCTACGTGATCGAGGTGCCCGACCTCGACACCGCGCTCGGCTGGGCGGCGCGGAACCCCGCGGCGGCCGGCGGCGCGGTGGAGGTGCGGCCCGTGGTGACGCGCGGGTGACGGAGCCGGGGCGCGTGCCTCCCGCCGCGCGCGCCCCGACCCCATGGACAGCCCTGCCCCGAGACGCCATGCTGGCGGCCCGGAGGACAGGACCCGATGCGCAAGTTCCTCGTCGTGCTCGACGACACCCGCGAATGCCTGAACGCGATGCGCTTTGCCGCGATGCGCGCCGCCCACACGCAGGGTGGCGTCGAGATCCTGTCGGTGATCCCGCCCGACGAGTTCAACCACTGGATCGGCGTCGCCGAGGTGATGCGCACCGAGGCGCGGGAACGGATCGAGGCGCATTTCAACGTCTTCGCCAAGTGGATGCGCGACCGGCAGGGGGTGGACCCCTCGCTGGTGATCCGCGAGGGCGAGCCGGTGACCGAGATCCTGGCGCATATCCGCGCGACGCCCGAGATCGGCGTCCTGGTGCTGGGCGCTGGGTCGGGCAAGGGCGGGCCGGGGCCGCTGGTCACGGCGATGGTCAAGCAGGCGGGCAGCCTGCCGGTGCCGATCACCATCGTGCCGGTGGAACTGTCCAAGGAACAGCTGGAACAGATCACCTGAGGCGCCGATGCCGATGCCCTGGACCTTCCGCCACGGGGACCGCGAATGGCGGCGGTTCCTCGGCGACATCCGCGAGGTCATGGGCACGCCGTCGGACAACGTGGCCTACACCACCGCCGAGGGCGCCTTTCGCGCCTTCCGCGCGCGCCTGACCGTGGCCGAGGTGGCGCGCTTCGCCCAGATCCTGCCGGCGATGCCGCGGGCCCTGTTCCTCGAAGGCTGGGAGCCCGCGCCGCCGCGGCCCTGGGCGGATGCGACGATCTACCTGGCCGAGATCCAGGCGCTCAGGGCGGACCACAACTTCGCCACCGACCGCGCGCGGGAGGCGGTGGCGGTCGCGCTCAACCGGGCGGTGGGGCCCGAGCGGCTGGCCCGCGCGCTCGACGGGATCGGGCCCGGGGCGCGGGCCTTCTGGGCGGTGGAGGGGTATTCGGCGGCGGAGCTGGCGGCGCACGGGTTCTGAGGCAGAGTTTAGAACCGTTCCAAATCTTGACTCTGCGGGCGCGCCACCGCATATCTGACGAAACCGATAAGGAATGCCCCCATGTTCATCCAGACCGAATCCACGCCGAACCCGGCCACGCTCAAGTTCCTGCCCGGCCTGACCGTGCTGGAGATGGGCACGGCGGATTTCCCGAATGCGGACGCGGCGCAGAAATCGCCGCTGGCGACCCGCATCTTCGCGGTCGAGGGCGTGTCGGGCGTGTTCTTCGGCACCGATTTCGTGACCGTGACCAAGGCCGAGGCGGTGGCCTGGGAGCACATCAAGCCCGCGATCCTCGGCGCGATCATGGAGCATTTCCAGTCCGGCGCGCCGGTGATGGAGGGCGAGGGCGGCGGCACCGGCGGCCATGCCGAGCATAGCGGCGAGGACGCCGAGATCGTCGGCCAGATCAAGACCCTGCTCGACACCCGCGTGCGCCCCGCCGTGGCGCAGGATGGCGGCGACATCACCTTCCACGGCTTCGACCGCGGCGTCGTGTACCTGCACATGCAGGGCGCCTGCGCGGGCTGCCCGTCGTCGACCCTGACCCTGAAGATGGGGATCGAGAACCTGCTGCGGCACTACATCCCCGAGGTTCTCGAGGTGCGCCCTGTCAACGTCTGAGCCCCTCATCCTGGCCTTCGACACATCGGCCGCGCACTGCGCGGCCGCTTTGCTGTCGGGCGACCGGGTGCTGGCCCGCGCCGAGGAGGCGATGGCCAAGGGGCAGGCGGAACGGCTGATGCCGCTCGTCGCCGAGGTGATGGCGGCAGCGGGCAAGGCCCTGTCCGATCTCGACGCGATCGGGGTGGGGACGGGGCCTGGGAACTTCACCGGCATCCGGATTTCCGTGGCGGCGGCGCGGGGGCTGGCGCTGGCGCTGGGGGTGCCGGCGGTGGGGGTGACGCGGCTGGAGGCCATGGCGCTGGACCAGCCCCGGCCGCTGCTGGCCTGTGTCGCGGCGCCGCGCGACCAGCTCTACCTGCAGCGCTTCGGCGCGGGCGTCGCGCGGGGGCCCGAGATGGCCGCGCTCGACCGTCTCGACGGCTGGGCGCTGACCGGCCTGACCGTCACCGGCGACCGCGCCGACGAGGTCGCCGCGCGCCTCGGCGCCGCGGTGACCGAGGAGGCGCCGCGCGCCGTCGCCATCGCCCGCCACGCCGCGACGCGCTGGCGGGACCCCGCCCTGCCCCGCCCCGCGCCGCTCTACCTGCGCCCCGCCGATGCCGCGCCGTCGAGCGCCGTGCCGCCGGCCATCCTGCCCGCATGACGCCCGCCCGCATGGCCGAGATCCACGCCGCGGCCTTCGCGGGCCGCGGGCAGGTCTGGCCAGAGGCCGAGATCGCCGCCCTGATGTCCCGCCCCGTGATCGCCGCCGTGACCGAGGGCGCGGCGGGCTTTGCGCTGGTGCAGATCCTGCCGCCCGAGGCCGAGATCCTGACCCTGGCGGTGGACCCCGCGCTTCAGGGCCGGGGCCACGGCACGCGGCTCGTGCGCGCCATCCTCGACCGGGCCGCGGCGGCGGGGGCCGAGCAGGTGTTCCTCGAGGTCGCGGCCGACAACGCCCCGGCGCTGGCGCTCTATGCGCGGGCGGGTTTCGGCCGGATCGGGCTGCGCCGGGGCTACTACGCAAGGCCCGGCGCGGCCCCGGTCGACGCCCTGACGCTTGCCTGCCGCACGGGCGCGGAAAAAACCGGCAAGCCCTTCAAAAGCTGACCTTGCGGCAAGGGCCGGAGGCCTTCGCCCCCGCAGAATCCGGTTGACCCTGCCCGCGGGCTTTGCCCTTATTCGGGGCGGGGGATCGTATCCGATCTTTGCATCCAAAACGGGACCGCAGCCGAAGAAACGCGCCGTGGCCCGATCCAACCGGGAGAGTATTGATGAGCATGATGAAGACGCTGATGGGCGCCGCTGCCGCGCTGGCCCTGACCGCCACGGGCGCGCTGGCCGACGGGCCGGCGGTCATTTTCGACCTCGGCGGCAAGTTCGACCGCTCGTTCAACGAATCTGCATTCAACGGCGCCCAGCGCTGGGCCGAGGAAACCGGCGGCACCTTCCGCGAGATCGAGCTGCAGTCCGACGCCCAGCGTGAACAGGCGATGCGTCGCCTCGCCGAGGCCGGCGCGAACCCCATCGTGATGGCGGGCTTCCTGCAGGAAACGCCCCTGTCCGTGGTCGCGCCCGACTACCCGGACACCACCTTCGTCATCATCGACGCCGTGGTCGATGCGCCGAACGTGCGCTCGGTGATCTTCGCCGAGCATGAGGGCTCCTACCTGGTGGGCATGCTGGCCGCGATGGCGTCCGAGACCGGCACCGTCGGCTTCGTCGGCGGCATGGACGTCCCGCTCATCTCGGCGTTCGGGTGCGGCTATGCCCAGGGCGTCGTCGCCGTGAACCCCGAGGCGACCGTGATCGCCAACATGACCGGCACCACGCCGGCCGCCTGGAACGACCCGGTGCGCGGCGGTGAACTGACCCGCGGCCAGATCGCCCGGGGCGCCGACGTGGTCTATGCCGCCGCCGGCGGCACCGGCCTCGGCGTGCTGCAGGTTGCCGCCGACGAGGGCATCCTGTCGATCGGCGTGGACAGCAACCAGAACTACCTGCACCCCGGCTCGGTCCTGACCTCGATGCTCAAGCGCGTGGACGTGGCCGTCTATGACGCCTTCCTGGCGGGCCCCGACGTCGAAACCGGCGTGCATGTCTTCGGCCTCGAGGAAGAGGGCGTGGGCTACGCGCTGGACGAGTTCAACGCCGAGCTGATCACGGCCGAGATGCAGGAGGCCGTCGACGCCGCACGCGCGGCGATCATCGCCGGCGAGTTGATGGTGCACGACTACCGCACCGACGGCACCTGCCCCGTTCAGATGCAGTGATCGCCTGAGATCGTGACACGGGCGCGGGCCGCGGTGCATCAGACGCCGCGGCCCGTTCCGCATCGGACCACAGCCGGGGACCGCACGCCATGACCGCACACGCCATCGAGCTCAAGGGCATCTCCAAGGCCTTCGGGCCTGTGCAGGCGAACCGCAATATCTCGATGTCCGTCGCCAAGGGCACGATCCATGGCATCGTGGGCGAGAACGGCGCGGGCAAGTCGACGCTGATGTCGATCCTCTACGGCTTCTACAAGGCTGACCGGGGCGAGATCTGGATCGACGGCAAACTGACACCGATCCCCGACAGCCAGGCCGCGATCCGCGCCGGCATCGGGATGGTCCACCAGCATTTCAAGCTGGTCGAGAATTTCACCGTGGTCGAGAACGTGATCCTCGGCGCCGAGGACGGCGCGCTCCTCCGCCCCTCGATCGCCAAGGCGCGGCGGCTCCTGACCGAGCTGTCCGAGGAATACGGCCTCAAGGTCGACCCCGACGCGATGATCGAGGATCTGAGCGTCGGCCACCAGCAGCGGGTGGAGATCCTGAAACAGCTCTACCGCCACGCCGACATCCTGATCCTCGACGAGCCGACGGGCGTGCTGACCCCGGCCGAGGCCGACCAGCTGTTCCGCATCCTCGAGCGGCTGAAGGAAGAGGGCAAGACGATCATCCTGATCACCCACAAGCTGCGCGAGATCATGGAGATCACCGACACCGTCAGCGTGATGCGCCGCGGCGAGATGACCAACACGGTGAAGACGGCCGACACCTCGCCCGCCGAGCTGGCCGAGATGATGGTGGGCCGCAAGGTGCTGCTCGAGGTCGACAAGGCGCCCGCGACGCCCGGCGACGTGGTGCTGAAGGTCGACAAGCTGCGCGTGGTGCGCGGCGGGGTGGAGCGGCTGAAGGGCGTGTCGCTGGAGATCCGGCGCGGCGAGATCCTGGGCATCGCGGGGGTCGCAGGCAACGGGCAGACCGAGTTGTTGCAGGTGCTGGGCGGCATGATCCCGGCGCAGGGCGGCACCGTCACCCTGCACAACGAGCCGCTGGACGTCACCGGCAAGCATTCCAACGGCCAGACCCGCCGCGCCCGCGGCATCGGCCATGTCCCCGAGGACCGGCAGACCGAGGGCCTCATCATGGCCTACGAGGCCTGGGAAAACGTGGCCTTCGGCTACCACCAGGACCCGAAGTACAACACCGGCCTCTTGATGAACAACGCGGCCATCAAGGACGATTGCGCCGACAAGATGGCGCGCTACGACGTGCGCCCGCCGAACCCGCGCCTGCCCGCGCGCAACTTCTCGGGCGGCAACCAGCAGAAGATCGTCGTCGCCCGCGAGATGGACCGCGCGCCGGACCTGTTGCTGGTCGGCCAGCCCACCCGCGGCGTCGACATCGGCGCGATCGAGTTCATCCACAAGCAGATCATCGCGCTGCGCGACCAGGGCAAGGCGATCCTGCTGGTGTCGGTGGAACTGGACGAGATCATGGGCCTGTCGGACCGCATCGCGGTGATGTTCGACGGCAGGATCATGGGCGAGCGCCTGCCCTCCGAGACCAACGAGAACGAGCTCGGCCTGCTGATGGCCGGGGTGACGCAGGGGGCCGCCTGACATGGACAAGATGCCGAAATGGGCGGATGTCGTCCTGATCCCGCTGATCAGCGTGGTGCTGGCGCTGGTGGTCTCGGGGCTGGTCGTGGCGATCATCGGGGAAAGCCCGTGGCGCGCGATGGAGATCATGGTGCGCGGGGCCTTCGGGTCGGCCTATGGCTGGGGCTACACGCTCTACTACGCGACCAACTTCATCTTCACCGGGCTGGCCGTCGCCGTCGCCTTCCACGCGCGGCTGTTCAACATCGGCGGCGAGGGGCAGGCGGCGCTGGGGGGCCTAGGCGTGGCGATCATCCTGCTCGGCGTGGCCTGGCCGCACTGGACCATCGCGCTCTTGGCCGCGGTGCTGTTCTCGGCGGCCTTCGGGGCCGTCTGGGCGGCGGTGCCCGCCTACCTGCAGGCCAAGCGCGGCAGCCACATCGTGATCACCACGATCATGTTCAACTACATCGCCTCGGCGCTGATGGTGTACCTGCTGGTCAACGTGTTCCGCGTCGAGGGCTCGATGTCGCCCGAAAGCGCGACCTTCGCCGAGGCCGTCCACCTTCCCAACGCGGCCAGCTTCGCGGGCTTCCTGGGCTTCCGGGGGTCAACGCCGCTCAACTTCTCCTTCTTCCTCGCGCTGCTGGCCTGCGTCTTCGTGTGGCTTCTGATCTGGCGCACCCGGCTCGGCTACGAGATCCGCGCCTTCGGCCATTCCGACAGCGCCGCGGTCTATGCCGGGATCAACCCGACCAAGATCATCATGATCACCATGATCATCTCGGGCGCGCTGGCCGGCATGATGGCGATCAACGTGGTGATGGGCGAGGCCGAACGGCTGGTGCTCGACTTCGTCGAGGGCGCGGGCTTCGTCGGCATCGCGGTGGCGCTGATGGGCCGGTCGCACCCGGTGGGCGTGATCCTGGCGGCGCTGCTGTTCGGGGCGCTCTACCAGGGCGGGGCGGAACTCCAGTTCGAGATGCCCGCGATCAGCCGCGAGATGGTGGTGGTGATCCAGGCCCTCGTGATCCTGTTCACCGGGGCGCTCGACAACATGGTGCGGATGCCCATGCAGGCGTTCTTCCTGTCGCTGCGCCGCCGCCGCGAGGCGGGCGCCCGGACCCCGGCGGAGTGAGACCATGGATTTCCTGACCATCGTTCAGATCCTCGATTCCACGGTCCGGCTGGCCACGCCGCTCCTGCTGGCCTGCCTCGCCGGGCTCTGGTCGGAACGCGCGGGCATCTTCGACATCGGCCTCGAGGGCAAGATGCTGGCCGCCGCCTTCTTCTCGGCGGCGATCGCCTTCACCACCGGCTCGGTCTGGCTCGGGCTGTTCGCCGGGATCGTGGCGTCGGTGTTCCTGTCGGGTCTGCACGGCGTCGCCTCGATCACCTTCCGCGGCAACCAGCTGATCTCGGGCGTGGCGATCAACTTCCTCGCCGCCGGCCTGACCGTGGTGATCGCGCAGACCTGGTTCCAGCAGGGCGGCCGCACCCCGCAGCTGGCCACCGAGTCGCGGTTCGGCAACATCGTCCTGCCGGGGGCTGAGACGCGCATCCGCGACATCGCCCAGCAGGGGCCGCTGGGGCAGGTCTATTCCGAGCTGATCTCGGGCCATTCCATCCTCGTCTACGTGGCGCTGCTGATGGTGCCGCTGACGTGGTTCCTGCTCTACCGCACCCGCTTCGGCCTCCGGCTGCGGGCGGTGGGCGAGAACCCGGCCGCCGTCGACACCGCGGGCGTGTCGGTGGTGGGGCTGCGCTATGCCGCGGTGGTGATCTGCGGCGTGCTCTGCGGGCTTGCGGGCGCCTACCTCGCCACGGCGCTGAACGCGGGCTTCGTCAAGGACATGAGCGCGGGCCGCGGCTTCATCGCGCTGGCCGCCCTGATCTTCGCCAAGTGGCGGCCGTGGTACGCGCTGTCGGCCTGCCTGCTGTTCGGCCTCTTCGACGCGATCGGGAACCGCTATCAGAACATCCAGCTGGGCGAGTTCATCGTGCCGGTGCAGTTCATGCAGGCCCTGCCCTACATCCTCGTCGTGATCGTGCTGGCGGGCCTCGTGGGCAAGGCCATTCCGCCGCGCGCCGGGGGGGAGCCCTATGTCAAGGAACGCTGAGGACCTCGCCGCCCTGATCCGCGACCGCGCTGGGGCGGAACCGCCGGCCTATGGCCTGATCCTAGGGTCGGGGCTGGGGCACATCGCGGACGCGGTGGACGGCGTGGCGATCGACTACGCCGACCTGCCGGGGTTCCCCCACGCGGGCGTGTCGGGGCACAACCCCAAGCTCGTGATCGGCGACCTGGAGGGCACCCGCGTCTGCGTCTTCGGCGGCCGGGCGCATTATTACGAGAGCGGGCGGGGCGACGCGATGCGGCTGCCGCTTGAGGTGCTGAAGGCGCTGGGGGGCGAACGCCTGATCCTGACCAACGCGGCGGGGTCGATGCACCCGGATATGGACCCGGGCGACCTGATGCTCCTGTCGGACCACATTAACTTCTCCGGGCTGAACCCGCTGATCGGGGAGAAGACCGACGCGCGCTTCGTGCCGATGACGGAGGCCCATGACCCGGGCCTGCGTGCCGCGCTCAAGGCGGCGGCCGAGGCGGAGGGTGTTCCGCTGAGGGAGGGCGTCTACGCCTGGTATTCCGGCCCCTCCTTCGAGACGCCGGCCGAGATCCGAGCGATCCGCATCCTCGGGGCCGATGCCGTGGGCATGTCGACGGTGCCCGAGGTGATCCTGGCGCGGTTTCTCGGGCTGCGGGTGGCGGCGATCTCGACCATCACCAACAAGGCGGCGGGCCTGTCGGACGAGAAGATCAGCCACGAGCACACCAAGGCGATGGCGCCCTTGGGGGCGGCGAAGCTGGAACGCATCCTGCGGCGGATGCTGCGCGGCTGAGGGCGGCGGAAAACTGCAGTTTTCCGCGCGGGAAAACTCGAGTTTTCCCTGACGAAAAACTCGAGTTTTTCGTCAGGCGAAGGCCGCCTCCAGCGCGATCTCGACCATGTCCGAGAAGCTCGACTGCCGGTCCGCTGCCGGCAGCGCCTCGTGGGTCAGCAGGTGATCCGAGATCGTCAGAACCGCCAGCGCCCGCGCCCCGTAGCGCGCGGCCAGCGTGTAGAGCTCGGCCGCCTCCATCTCGACAGCCAGGATGCCGTGGCGCTGCATCTGCTTGTTGAGGTCGGGGCGCTCGTCGTAGAACACGTCGGATGAATAGATGCCGCCCACATGCGCCCGGATGCCCTTGGCCTCCGCCGCCGCATGGGCCGCGCGCAACAGGCCGTAATCCGCGCAGGGCGCGAAGTTCAGCTCGCGGAAGATGCCGCACGAGGGCGTCGACAGCGTGGAGGACGTCATCGCCAGCACCACGTCGCGGATCGCGACATGGGGCTGCATCGCCCCGGCCGACCCGATGCGGATCAGCGTGTTGGCGCCATATTCCCGGATCAGCTCGTTGGCGTAGATCGACAGGCTCGGCATCCCCATGCCCGAGCCGTGGATCGTGACGCGGTGCCCGCGCCACGTCCCGGTAAAGCCGAGCATTCCCCGCACCTCGTTCACGCAAACGGGGTTTTCGAGGAATGTTTCGGCCGCCCATTTCGCACGAAGGGGATCGCCCGGCATCAGGACCGTTTCGGCGATCTCCCCCCGCCTTGCGGAGATATGCGGCGTCATCGCCTCAGAGGGCCATCGACTCGAGCGATTTGCCCTTGGCCAGCGCCTCTTTCACCCAATTCGGCTGACGGCCGCGGCCGGTCCAGGTCTGGGACGGATCGGCGGGGTTGGCGTATTTCGCGGCGCCCTTGGTGCCCGATTTCGCCGCCGGCTTTCCGCCCACGAGGTCCTCGAGCACGAAACCATGCGCCTTTGCGGCCTCGCGGGCGGCGGCCAGCGCGTCGGCGCGGCGTTTCTTTTCGTAGCCCTTGATGGCGGCCTCCACGTCGCGCTGGTGTGCCTGCAATTCCTCGAGGCTCATTTTCCCGAGTTCTTTTGTCATTTTTCGCGTCCCTTTTTCTGCACGGAGTGCAATGGCCGGTGTGCCCCAGCCTTTCTGCAAACGCAAGGAAATTCAGAAACGCGAATAACGGTGATTTCTATTCCGCCGCCATCCGCTGCGGATCGGCCAGTGCCACGATATCCATCATGATCCGGTTCAATTCAAAATCCTTGGGCGTATAAACCCGCGCCACGCCAAAGGATTTCAGTTTCGCCGCGTCCTCGTCGGGAATGATGCCACCGACCATGACCGGCACGTGGTCCAGCCCCGCCGCGCGCAGGCGGGCCATCACCTCCTCGATCAACGGCACGTGGCTGCCCGACAGGATCGACAGGCCGATCACATGGGCGTCCTCGGCCTTGGCCGCGGCGACGATTTCCTCGGGGGTCAGGCGGATGCCCTCGTAGGAAATGTCCATCCCGCAATCGCGCGCGCGGAAGGCGATCTGTTCCGCCCCGTTGGAATGGCCGTCGAGCCCCGGCTTGCCGACCAGGAACTTGAGCCGCCGGCCCAGCCGGTCGCTGACCGCGTCGACCGCGTCGCGGATGTCGTCGAGCCCCTCGGTCTTGTTCGACACCGATTTCGACACGCCCGTCGGCCCGCGGTATTCGCCGTGGACGGCGCGCATGACGCCCGCCCATTCGCCCGTCGTGGCCCCCGCCTTCGCCGCCGCGATCGAGGCGGGCATGACGTTCCGCCCCTCGGCCGCCGCGGCGCGCAGGTCGGCCAGCGCGGCGCGCACCGCAGCCTCGTCGCGGGCGGCGCGCCAGGCCTGCAGGCGCGTGATCTGGTCCTGCTCCACCGCCGGGTCGACCACCATGATGCCGCCGTCCTCGCCCATCAGCGGCGAGGGTTCCGAGGCCGTGTACTTGTTCACGCCGACCACCACGGTCTCGCCCCGCTCGATCCGGTTCACCCGGTCGGCGTTCGATTCCACCAGCCGCGATTTCATGTACTCGATGGCGGCGATCGCCCCGCCCATCGCCTCGAGGTTCGCCAATTCGGCCCGGGCGCCCTCCTTCAATTCCGCGACCTTGGCGTCCACCACCGGGTTGCCGTCGAACAGGTCGTCGTATTCCAGCAGGTCCGTCTCGTAGGCCATGATCTGCTGCATCCGCATCGACCATTGCTGGTCCCAGGGCCGCGGCAGGCCCAGCGCCTCGTTCCACGCCGGCAATTGCACGGCACGGGCGCGGGCCTTTTTCGACAGCGTCACGGCCAGCATCTCGATCAGGATGCGGTAGACGTTGTTTTCGGGCTGCTGTTCCGTCAGGCCCAGCGAATTGACCTGCACGCCGTAGCGGAACCGGCGGTATTTCGGGTCGGCCACGCCATAGCGGGTTTCGCAGATCTCGTCCCAGAGATCGACGAAGGCGCGCATCTTGCACATCTCGGTGACGAAGCGGATGCCCGCATTCACGAAAAAGGAAATCCGGCCGACCAGCACCGGGAAATCCTCGGCCGGCACGCGGGGGCGCAATTCGTCCAGCACGGAAATGGCGGTGGCCAGCGCAAAGGCCAGTTCCTGCTCGGGCGTCGCGCCGGCCTCCTGCAGGTGATAGGAACACACGTTCATCGGGTTCCATTTCGGGACGCTGGTATAGCAGTATTCGGCAACGTCCGCGATCATGCGCAGGCTCGGCTTCGGCGGGCAGATATAGGTGCCGCGGCTGAGGTATTCCTTCATCAGGTCGTTCTGGACCGTGCCCTGCAGCTCGGCGATGTCGGCCCCCTGCTCCTCGGCCACCGCGATGTAGAGCGCCAGCAGCCACGGCGCCGTGGCGTTGATCGTCATCGAGGTGTTCATCTGCTGCAGCGGGATCTGGTCGAACAGCGTCCGCATGTCGCCCAGGTGGCAGATCGGGACGCCGACCTTGCCCACCTCGCCCCGCGCCAGCACGTGGTCGCTGTCGTAGCCGGTCTGGGTGGGCAGGTCGAAGGCGACGCTGAGGCCCGTCTGCCCCTTGGCCAGGTTGCCGCGATAGAGCGCGTTCGACGCCTTGGCGGTGGAATGGCCCGCATAGGTGCGGATCAGCCAGGGATTGTCGCGCTTGGGGGCGGTCATGGGCGGGCTCCTTCAGGGCAGGGGCAGCTGCATCTTGGCAATATTCTTCCGTCAGACGGGGTATATGGACAATATTGTGTCCTTGTCAATTCGCTGCGCCGCGGCAAAATCGGCCTGACGCAGCGTCCGTCTCACGCCTTGCGGAACGTCATCACGAGGCCCCGGTCGCCGGCGTGGGGATGATCGGCGCCCTCGTAGATCGGGATGTCGAAGAACCGCAGCGGGGTGATCCGGTCGGCCGCCTGCAACAGCGCCAGCGCCGAGCCGAACCCCATCTGGTCGAACACGTCAGGTTTCGTGCCGCAGACGAACAGCGCCCCCGGCGCAGCCACGCGCAGGAGCTCAGGCAGCGCCCCCGCGCCGACATGGCCGTGGGTGAAGGTGCCCGCCGAGATCACGCCCCTGTAGACGCCATCCCCCAGCGGCAGGGCCTGCGTCAGGTCGGCCTCGATGGTGGCCCGGTAAAGCCCCTTGCCCGCCGCGACGGCCAGCATCTCGGGCGAGATGTCGAGCGCATCCGCCGCAATCCCGCCCAGATGCGCTGCGACCAGCCCCGTGCCCGCGCCCACGTCCAGCACCGGCGCATCGGCGCCCAGTTCGCGGTAGATCCGCGCCACCTCGCGCGGGGCGACGTAGCCGTAGGCCGCGCCGAAGCTCTCGTCGTAGGTCCCGGCCCAGTCGGCATAGAGCCGGCGCGCGCCGTCGGGGCCGTCGATGGCATAGGCGGTGTCGAGTTCGCTGCCGGGCATGGGGGCGCCTTTCGGGGTGGTCCGTGCCAGAGCGTCCCGCCCCGGGCGACCCGCTGTCAAGCCTCTGGCCTCTAGATGTGCGCCGGTCTAGCGTCGCCCCATGCTGCGCTACCTCCTCACCCGGGCCCTGTCCCTCGGCCTCAGCCTCGTCGTGGCGAGCGTGGTGATCTTCGCGCTCATCGAGGTGATCCCGGGCGACCCGGCCAGCTACATGATGGGCCTGAACGCGACCGAGGAAAACCTCGCGGCGCTTCGGGCCGAGCTGGGGCTGGAGGGGTCGGGCCTCAGCCGCTACCTCGACTGGGTGGGCGGCATGGTGACGGGGGATTTCGGCACCTCCTACACCTACCGCGTGCCGGTGGCGAACCTCGTCCTCGACCGGCTCTGGGTATCCCTGCCGCTGGCGCTCTACGCGCTGACCCTGTCGACCCTCATCGCCTTCCCCATCGGCATCCTCGCCGCCGCGCGCCGGGGCCAGCCCGCCGACTACGGCATCATGGGCGCGACACAGCTCGGCATCGCGGTGCCGAATTTCTGGTTCGCCATGCTGCTGGTCCTGCTCTTCGCCGTCACGCTGCAATGGTTCTCGGCGGGCGGGTTCCCCGGCTGGTCCGACCCGCTGGCGGCGATGAAGGCGCTCACGCTGCCGGCCATCGCGCTGGCGCTGCCGCAGGCGTCGATCCTCGCCCGCGTCATGCGCTCCGCGCTCCTCGAAACGCTCGACCAGGACTACATCCGCACCGCGCGGGCCAAGGGCCTCAGCCGCGCGCAGGCGATCCGCCGCCACGCGCTGCGGAACGCGCTGATCCCGGTGCTGACGATCATCGGGCTCCAGTTCTCCTTCCTCATCGCCGGCGCGATCATCATCGAGAACGTGTTCTTCCTGCCCGGCCTCGGGCGGCTGATCTTCCAGGGCATCACCCAGCGCGACCTGATCGTGGTGGAATCGGTCACCATGCTGCTGGTCTTCGCCGTGATCCTCGTCACCTTCCTGGTCGATGTCGCCTATGCGCTGGTCGACCCGAGGCTGCGCCGCCGATGACCCGCCTGCCCCCCGCCCTGATCCTCGGCGCGGCGCTGTCGGGCGCCTTCCTGCTCGTGGCGCTGGTATCGCTCCTCTGGGTGCCGCACGCGGTGGATGGCGTCGCCATCGCCAACCGGCTGCAGCCGCCCTCGGCCGCCCACCCGCTCGGCACCGACCAGCTCGGGCGCGACATCCTCTCGATGCTGATGGTCGGCGCGCAGACCTCCATCGCGGTGGCACTCATCGCCGTCGGCATCGGCGTCGCGCTCGGCGTGCCCCTCGGGCTTGCCGCCGCCGCCAGCCGCGGCAGCCTCCTCGACGAGGTCATCATGCGCGGCAACGACCTGATCTTCGCCTTCCCCTCGCTCGTCATCGCCATCCTGATCACCGCGCGCTACGGGCCGTCGGCGACCAACGCCATCCTCGCCATCGGGATCTTCAACATCCCCGTCTTCGCCCGCGTCGCCCGCGGCGGCGCCCTGCCCTTGTGGACGCTCGACTACATCCTCGCCGCCCGCACCGCCGGCAAGGGGCGCATCCGCATCTCGGCCGAGCACATCCTGCCCAACATCCTGAACCTGCTGATCGTGCAGGCGACGATCCAGTTCTCGCTCGGCATCCTGGCCGAGGCGGCGCTGTCCTACGTCGGCCTCGGCGCGCAGCCGCCCACGCCCAGCTGGGGCCGGATGCTGGCCGAGGCGCAGACCATGATCTACACCCACCCGATGCTGGCGGTGCTGCCGGGGCTGGCCATCGTGCTGATGGTGCTGGGGCTGAACCTGATGGGCGACGGGTTGCGCGACGCGCTCGACCCCCGGCTGCGGCGGGGACGGGCATGATTTTTCGTACGAAAAATTCCACCCTGCGAATTTTCGTACGAAAATTCGGAGCCGCCCCATGATCGCGCTCGACCGCCTCTCCGTGTCGATCCACGGCACGCCCATCCTGCGCGAGGTCTCCCTCGACATCGCCCCCGGCGAGATCTTCGGCCTGGTGGGCGAAAGCGGCTCCGGCAAGTCCATGACCGCCCTCGCCCTCATGGGCCTCCTGCCGCAAGGGGCCCGCGCGACGGGCTCGGCGCGCCTCGACGGCACCGACCTCCTGTCGCTGACCGAACCCCAGCTCTGCCGCCTCCGGGGCAACGAGATCGGCATGATCTTCCAGGAGCCGATGACGGCCCTGAACCCCGTCCAGACCATCGGCGACCAGGTGGCCGAGACGCTGACCATCCACGGCAAGGCGACCCGCGCCGAGGCGCGCCGCATCGCCCGCGACCGGCTCGACCGGGTGGGGCTGTCGCACATCGCCCTCGACCGCTACCCGCATGAACTGAGCGGCGGCCAGCGCCAGCGCGTCTGCATCGCCGCCGCCGTCGCGCTGCACCCCCGCCTGCTGATCGCGGACGAGCCGACCACCGCGCTCGACGTGACCACGCAGGCGCAGATCCTCGCCCTCCTGCGCGACCTCGTGGCCGAGGAGGGGATGTCGCTCCTTCTCATCACCCATGACCTCGCCGTGGTGGCCGACATGGCCGACCGCATCGCGGTGATGCAGGCGGGCGAGATCGTCGAGACCGGCCCCACCGCGCAGGTGCTGGCCGAACGTCGCCACCCCTACACCCGCGCCCTTTTCGCCGCCTCGTCCCACGCGCCCGCCCGCGCCCCGCAGGCCGCGCCCGAGCCGCTCTTGGCCGTCGACAACGTGCTCCGCACCTACCCCGGCCCGCGGCAGGGCCTGCGCCGTGGCCCGTCCGTCGCGGCCGTGAAGGGCGTCAGCTTCGAGCTGCACCGCGGCGAAAGCCTCGGCCTCGTCGGCGAATCCGGTTGCGGGAAATCCACCCTGACCCGCGCGATCCTCGGCCTCGACCCGGTGCAGGGCGGCGACATCCGCCTGTTCGGCCAATCCATCGTCCCGCACATGCCCGCGAGCTTGCGCGCCGGCATCCAGGTCGTGTTCCAGGACCCCTACGGCAGCTTCAACCCGCGCTGGCGGGTGGAGCACCTGGTGGCCGAGCCCTTCCACCTCCTGCCCGACCCGCCCCGCGGCGCCGACCGCCGCGACCGCGTGGCCGAGGCGCTGCGCGCCGTCCACCTGTCCCCCGACGACATGCGGAAATACCCGCATGAATTCTCGGGCGGCCAGCGCCAGCGCATCGCCATCGCCCGCGCGCTGATCACCCGGCCCGAGATCCTGGTGCTGGACGAGGCGGTGTCGGCCCTCGACGTGTCCGTCCGCGCCCGCATCCTCGACCTGCTCACGGAACTGCAGGCGCAGATGGGCCTGTCCTACCTCTTCATCTCCCACGACCTGACCGTCGTGCGCGCCATCACCGACCGCGTGCTGGTGATGCAGGCCGGCGAGATCGTGGAGGAAGGCCCCACCGCCGCGGTCTTCGACGCGCCCGCGCACCCCTATACCCGGCAACTGCTGGCCGCCGCCCCGCGGCTGCCCGACCTCACGGAGATCCCGGCATGACCCCCTGGTTCGACCCCTCGCTCGTCTACATCGGCGGCCGCTGGCAGCCCTGCGCCAGCGGCCAGACCCTGCCCGTCCTCGACCCCTCGACCGGGACCGAGATCGCGCGCATCGCCCGCGGGGCCGCGGCCGACATCGACGCAGCGGTGCGGGCGGCCGAGGCGGCGCTGGCCGGCGACTGGGGGCAGATGACGGCGGCCGAGCGGGGGCGCGTGCTGGCCCGGCTGGGGCAGCTGGTGCTCGACCACACGGACGCGCTGGCCGAGATAGAGGCCGCCGACGTGGGCAAGCCGCTGTCGCAGGCGCGGAACGACGTCATCGCGCTGGCCCGCTACTGCGAGTTCTACGCCGGCGCGGCCGACAAGCTGACCGGCGAGACGATCCCCTTCAACCGGGGCTTCACCGTCTACACCCTGCGCGAGCCGCACGGGGTGACGGGGCATATCGTGCCCTGGAACTACCCCATGCAGATCATCGGCCGGTCGGTCGGCGCGGCCCTGGCCGCGGGCAACGCCTGCGTCCTGAAACCGGCAGAGGAGGCCTGCCTGACGGCCCTCGCCTTCGCCGACCTCGCGGGGCAGGCGGGGCTGCCGGCCGGCGCGCTGAACGTGGTGCCGGGGCTGGGGATGGAGGCGGGCGCGGCGCTGACCGAACACCCGGGCGTGCGGCACATCTCCTTCACCGGCTCGGTCGGCACGGGCCGCAAGGTGCAGGCGGCAGCGGCCGCGAACGTGGTGCCGGTGACGCTGGAGCTGGGGGGCAAGTCGCCGCAGCTGGTGTTCGCCGATGCCGATCTCGACGCCGCCCTGCCCTACCTCGTCAACGCGGGCATCCAGAACGCGGGGCAAACCTGTTCGGCCTCGTCCCGCATCCTTGTGGAACGTTCCATCTACCCCGAGGTCTGCGCCCGCATGGCCGCGGCCTACCGCGACCTGACCGTCGGGCCGGCGATGGCCGACCGGCGGGTCGGGCCGCTGATCTCGGGGCGGCAGCGGGCCATCGTGGACCGCTTCCTGTCGCTGGCGGACCCCGCCCAGATCCTCGCGCAGTCCGCCCTGCCCGACGACCTGCCCGCGGGGGGCAACTACGTCGCGCCCACGCTGATCGCGGGCGTCGCCCCGGAACACGCGCTGGCGCAGGAGGAGATCTTTGGCCCGGTGCAGGTGATCCTGCCCTTTGACGACGAGGAGGACGCGGTGCGCATCGCCAACGGCACCGCCTACGGCCTCGTCGCCTCGGTCTGGTCGCGCGACGGCGGGCGGCAGATGCGGCTGGCGAAACGGCTGCGCGCGGGGCAGGTGTTCCTGAACAACTACGGCGCGGCGGGGGGCGTGGAGCTGCCCTTCGGCGGCACAGGCCTGTCCGGCCACGGGCGCGAGAAGGGGTTCGAGGCGCTCTACGCCTTCACCACGCTCAAGACCGTCGCCGCCCACCACGGCTGAGGCACGGGCGCCCATGGACGCCCCCCGCCCCGCCCGCTAGGCTGCCAGCATATCTGACAGGACCCCGCGATGCGCCTTGGAAAATTCCCCACCTTCTTCCTCCTGATGGCGCTGGCGGCATTGGCCGCGGCGGTCTTCGGCGCGCTGCACAACCAGCTCAGCTACAGCGTGGGCCCGGACTATTTCCTGAGCCTCAAGTTCCCCCAGTTCGGCATCGCCGAGGGCACCGCGCCCCGGGTCGGCGCGGCGCAGGTGGGGGTGCTCGCCAGCTGGTGGATGGGCGCGGCGGTGGCGCTGCCGGCGATGCTCTACGGCCTCTTCGCGGTGCCGACGGCGCGCAGCTACCTCGCTGCCGGGATCGGGGCGATCGGGCTGGTGGTGGTGCTGGCGACCTTCGCCGCGCTGGCGGGGCTGGTCGGCGGGCTGGTGGCGGATGCCACCGGCGTGCTCGACGACGTGGTGCAGCCGCCCGCCGGCGTGGACCGCTCCGATTTCCTGCGCGCGGGCTTCATGCATGACGCGAGCTATGCCGCGGGCGCCCTCGGCGCGCTGCTGGCCTTCTGGCCGATGCGGCGGGCCAAGGCCATCGACAGCGCGCAGGCCGCGCAGCGGGCGGGCTGACCCCATGCAGACCGTCCGCCGCCCCGTCGCGCCGCGCGATTGCGACATCCTCGGCCACATGAACGTGGCCGCCTACATCGACGTCGTGTCGGACGCGATGTTCACGATCCAGACTGCCGCCGGCCTGTCGCGGGCCACGGTGGAGACGCAGCAGCGGTCCTTCGTCGGCGCGCATATCGAGGCGGATTACCTGGCCGAGATGCTGGCCGGCGACGTGCTCAGCCTCGACAGCCGGGTGGTGTCGGTCGGCACGAAATCGGCGCGCTTCGCCCATGTGATGACGCGGCTGTCGGACGGGGCGGTGGTGTTCCGGGCCGAGAACGTCTCGGTCTTTTTCGACCTGCGCGCGCGGCGGGCGCTGGCGATCCCCGACGATCTGCGGGCCGCGCTGGAGGCTTTGAGGGAGGACTGCCATGAGACTTGAGGGGAAGACCGCCATCGTGACGGGCGGCGGATCGGGCTTCGGCGCGGGCATCGCGCGGGTCTTCGCGCGCGAGGGGGCGACGGTGATGGTCGCCGACATCAACGGCGATCCGGCGGCGGCGGTGGCGGCCGAGGTCGGCGGCATCGCGCAGGTCGTGGACGTGGCCAGCGGCGCGTCGGTCGCGGCGATGACGGCGGCGGCGCGGGACGCCTGGGGCCGCATCGACATCCTGGTGAACAACGCCGGGATCACGCACCTGCCCAAGCCGATGGAGGAGGTGACGGAGGAGGAGTTCGACCGCGTCCTCGCCGTCAACGCGAAATCCGTCTACCTGACCGCGCGCGAGATCGTGCCGATGATGAAGGCCGCCCGCACTGGCGCGATCCTCAACATCGCCTCCACGGCGGGCCTAAGCCCCCGGCCGCGGCTCAACTGGTACAACGCCTCCAAGGGCTGGATGATCACCGCGACCAAGGCGATGGCGGTGGAGCTGGCCCCCGCCGGCGTGCGCGTCAACGCGCTCTGCCCCGTGGCGGGCGAGACGCCGCTCCTGAAATCCTTCATGGGCGAGGACACGCCCGAGATGCGGGCGAAGTTCCTGTCGACGATCCCTCTGGGCCGCTTCTCCACCCCGCAGGACATGGGCGAGGCCGCGGCCTTCCTGTGTTCCGAGGCGGCCAGCATGATCACCGGCGTCGCGCTGGAGGTGGACGGGGGCCGCTGCATATGACCGGCTGGACCCGCCACGACCTGCCCTGCGACATCACCGTGCACGCGGGCAACTTCGCCTCGCAGCCGGCGGTGTTCGCGCAGCTGCTGGCGGATTGCCCCACCCTCGACCTCGGCCATGTTGAGGTTCTGCGGGGCGACCCCCTGCCCCGGCTGCGCGCGCGCTTCGATGCCGAAACCGCGGACGAGATCGCGGCGGTGGCGCGGGTCTGGGACACCGTGGTGCTGATCCTGCCGGCGGCCTACGCGGGGCTGGAGTGCCCTGTGCGGGCGACCCGCATCCTGCCCTTTCTCGGGGTCTGGCGGGGGCGCGTGCCGCGCATGGTCGCCGACAGGCCCGCGCCATGATCCGGCCGGGGCCGCGGAACCTGATCACCGACGTCGCGGGGCTGCGCGTGGGCAACGCGCGGGACATGGGCGTCAAGACGGGGGTGACCGTGCTGGTGGGCGACCGGCCCTTCGTCGCGGCGGTGCATGTGATGGGCGGCGCGCCCGGCACGCGGGAGACGGACCTGCTCGCCCCCGACAAGACGGTGCAGGAGGCCGACGCGCTGGTGCTGTCGGGCGGCTCGGCCTTCGGGCTCGATGCCGCGTCTGGCGTGGCGGATGCGCTGCGCGCGCAGGGGCGCGGCTTTGCCGTCGGCGACCAGACCGTGCCGATCGTGCCGGGGGCGATCCTGTTCGACCTGTTGAACGGCGGCGACAAGGCCTGGCTTGAGAACCCCTACAAGCGGCTGGGGCGGGAGGCCCTGGCGGCGGCGTCGGAGGATTTCGGGCTTGGGTCGGAAGGTGCCGGCACCGGCGCGATGATCGCGGACCTGAAGGGCGGGCTCGGCTCGGCCTCGGCCACGGTCGGGGGCTACACGGTGGGCGCGCTGGTGGCGGTGAACGCGCTGGGGCGGGTCACGGTGGGCCGCGGCCCGCGGTTCTGGGCGGCACCCTACGAGATGGGGGGCGAGTTCGGCGGGCTGGGGGTGGAGACGGCCTTCGACCCCGCCGAGGTGCCGCCGGTCAAGGGCGGGGACAGCCGGAACACTACCATCGCCATCGTGGCGACCGATGCCGCACTGACGCAGGCGCAGGCGACGCGCATGGCCATCGCGGCCCATGACGGGATGGCCCGCGCCATCTGGCCCAGCCACACGCCGATGGACGGCGACCTGGTGTTCACCGCGGCCACGGGCGCGCGGGCGCTGGCCGATCCGGTGGGCACGCCGCTGATCCTCGGCCACGTGGCCGCGCTGTGCCTTAGCCGCGCCATCGCGCGGGGTGTCCATGCCGCGACGCCCGCGCCGGGCGACCCGATGCCGACCTGGGGCCAGCGCTTCGGCGGCTAGGTCCGGCTTTCCTGCCTTGGACTCGCGCGGGACAAGGGCGTAGCCTGCGCCCGACCTCTTGAAAGGAGACCGACCCATGCGTGTCCTGACCCCGATCCTGGCCGCTACCCTGGCGCTGACCGCGCCGGCACAGGCCGACGACATCACCGACGCCCTGACCGCCGCCATCGAGGCCTACGAGGCCGGCGAGATCGCCGACGCGCTGGACGAGCTGGCCTATGCGCAGCAGCTGTTGCAGGGGCTGCAGGCCGAGGGGCTGACGGCCTACCTGCCGCCCGCGATGGACGGCTGGACGCGCGAGGTGAGCGCCGAGGCAAGCGCCGGCGCCGCGTTCCTCGGCGGCGGGATCATGGCCGAGGCGACCTATACCGGGCCCGGCGACAGCTTCACCATCACGCTGATGGCCGACAACCCGATGGTCGCGCAGATGGGCGCGATGCTGGGCAACCGCGCGATGATGGCCATGATGGGCGAGATCGTGCGGGTGAACCGCGAGAATTTCCTGAACCAGGATGGCGACCTGACCGGGCTGATCGGCAACCGGGTGCTGGTGCAGGCCTCGGGCGGCGACCTCGACACCATGGTCGCGCACCTGGAGCAGATGGAGTTCGGAGAGCTGGAACGCTTCGGCCAGTGACCGCGCGGCCCCGGACCCGGACAAAGAAAAACCCCGGATCGGCGATCCGGGGTTTTTCATGTCACGTTGGCGCGGCGGCTCAGTGCAGCCGGCGCTCGACCTCGCCGATGGCGTCGTCGATTAGCCGGTTGGCGTCGGCGGCGGCCATCTTCTTGGCGATGGCTTCGGCGGCGGCGGCGATGGCCACCTCGACGGCGCGGTCGCGCACCGACCGCACGGCCTTCTGCTCGGCGCTGGCGATCTGGTCCTCGGCGGCCTGCAGGCGGCGGGCGATGGATTTCTCCAGCGCGGCGCGTGCCTCGACGGCGGCGGCCTCGGCATCGGCCTTGGCCTGGGCGACGATGCGGTCGGCCTGGTCGGCCACCTCACGGCTCTTGCGCTCGTAGGAGGCGAGCAGCGTCTGCGCCTCCTCGCGGAGCGCGCGGGCCTCGTCGAGCTCGGCCTTGATGCCCTCGGCGCGCTTGTCGAGCAGCCCGCCCAGCATCGCCGGAACGTTGAAGTAGAACAGCACCGACAGGAACACGAGGAAGCCGATCAGCACCACGAAGTCGGTGTTGAACAGCGACGTGAAGTCGTAGCCGGGGGTATAGCCGGGCTCGGCGGCCAGCGCGGGGCCGGCGGCGAGGAGCAGGGCGGGGATCATCAGCTTGCGCATGGTCTTACCCTTTCACCCGGGCCGCGACGGCGGCGGCGAGCACGTCGGCGTCGACCGTCTGGCCGGGCGCGACGGCGGACACGATGTCACCGGCGATGTCGCGGGCGACCTCTTCGACCGAACGGATGGCACCCGCCTGGATCTCGGCGATGCGGCCCTCGCTTTCGGCGGCCTTGGCGGAGATCTCGGCGTCGGCCTGCGCGATGGCCTCGTTCAGCTGCGCCTGGATGCCCGCACGGGTCTCCTCGGCGATCTTCTGGGCCTCGGCGCGGGCATCGGCCAGCGCCTTGTTGTACGCCTCCTCGGCCTCCTGCGCCTTGCGCTTGAGGTCCTCGGCCGCGGCGAGATCATTGGTCAGCGTGCCCTGACGCTCGGCCAGGACCGAGGCGATCCGGGGCAGCGCGACGCGGCTCAGGATGAAGTAGATCGCGACCAGCGTGACCAGCAACCAGAAGATCTGGTTGGGGAAGGTCGTGAAATCGAGCTGCGGCATCCCCGGCCCCGCGCTGTGCGCGGCGTCGGCGGCAGCATGGGCGGCGTCGGCTGCGCCGTGTGCGGCGTCTTCGGCCATGGTCGTCCTCCTGGAACCGGGTCTACACCGGAGCCCGCGTCACTGCGCGAGCCCCGGACGTAAGGATGGTCTCTCGAAGACTCTGGCTCAGACGGCGAACATCAGCAGCAGAGCGACGAGGAAGGCGAAGATGCCCAGCGCTTCCGCGAACGCGATGCCGATGAAGAGGGTCGCGGTCTGGCCCGCGGCGGCCGAGGGGTTGCGCAGCGCGCCGGCCAGGAAGTTGCCGGCCACGTGGCCCACACCGATGGCGGCCGCGCCGGAACCGATGGCGGCCAGGCCGGCACCGATGAACTGACCCATTTGTGCGATATCGCCTTCCATTGTCCTATCTCCTTACGTTGGAAGCCTTGTGAAGTCGGATCGGCGTCGGGCGGGGCTGGCCCGCCGTTCGCTCAGTGATGCGGATGCAGCGCGTCCTTGAGGTAGACGCAGGTGAGGATGGTGAACACGTAGGCCTGGATGGCCGACACCAGCACCTCGAGCCCGTAGATCGCCACCACGCCGAGGATCGGCGCGATGCCGGCCAGCCCCATGGCCCCGGCGAAGCCCGCGAACACCTTGAGCACCGCGTGGCCAGCCATCAGGTTGCCGGCAAGACGGATGGAGTGGCTGACGGGCCGGACGAAGTACGAGATCACCTCGATGATGGCGAGGATCGGGCGCAGCGGCAGGGGTGCCGAGGACACCCAGAACAGGCTCAGGAAGCCTGCGCCGTTCTTGATGAAGCCGACCAGCGTCACCGTCAGGAACACCCCCGCGGCCAGGATCGCGGTCACCGCGATGTGCGAGGTGGTGGTGAAGCTCATCGGGATCAGCCCGAGGAAGTTCGCGAACAGGATGAACAGGAACAGCGTGAAGATGTAGGGGAAGAACGGCAGCGCGTCCTTGCCGGCCACGTCCTCGACCATCTTGCGCACGAAGCCGTAGGCCAGTTCCGCCATCGACTGGCTGCGCGACGGGATCACGGCGCGGCCGCGGGTGCCCATGACCATCAGCGCGGCGATGGCGGCGATGGCCAGGCCCATCCACAGCGTCACGTTGGTGGGGGTGTACCAGCGCACCGGGCCGTCGCCGAACAGCGGGCTGACGATGAACTGGTCCATCGGGTGGATGTTCGGGCCGTCCTGCGTGTACTCGTCCATCAGGCCGAGCACGAACAGGACCGCGGCGATCCCGATCAGCACGAAAAAGACCATGCGGCCGGAGCCGGACTTGCCTTGCGTATTGGTGCTTTCGGTCGCCACGCCGTTACCCCTTTTCATCCCGCGCGGCGCTGTCCGCCGCTTCGATCTGCTTGCGCTGGACCTCTTCGGCCGAGCGGATCATCGTCTTGACCCCGGCAATGAAGCCCAGGATCGTGAAAACCATCATCAGCCAGGGCCGCGTTCCGAAGACCGCGTCGAGCCCGAAGCCGATGCCGAACCCGATGCCGAGCCCGGCGACCAGTTCGATCACCATCCGCCAGGCCAGATGCGCCTGGGAATAGTGCTCCTCCATGTGGGGCTTCGGCTCCTGCGCCTTCTTGGCCGCCGCGATCCGGGCCTCGAGAGCCTTCAGGCGCTCGTCGTCGCGCGGGCCGGCCATGACACAGGAACCCCCTTGGGAAGTCCGGCGGACGCTATGTCGGGCGCGTCCAAGAGTCAACGCACGCCGCAGCGCAGAAGGAATCCCGCAACCAACTGAAACAAAAAGGTTTATGACGCGTGCGACAAATACGCAGGGCGCGGGGTGGCGGCGTCGGCGGGGGGATGGGGCCGGCATGGCATATTCAACCGATCGGTTGATTTTCCCGCGCGGCGCGGTCTACTGCGCGCCATGGCCGACCCGCTCGACACCGTCTTCGCCGCCCTCGCCGACCCGACCCGGCGCGAGATCCTTCGAATGCTGCTGGAGGACGACATGGCCGTGACCGACGTGGCCGAGCCCTTCGAGATGTCGCTGGCGGCGATTTCCAAGCACCTCGCCATCCTCGCCGCCGCGGGGCTGATCGCGCAGGAGAAACGCGGCCGGGTGAAGTGGTGCAAGCTCGAGCCCGACGCGCTCAAGGCGGCGTCGGTCTGGATGCAGTCCTTCGGGCAGTTCGAGCCGGTGAACCTCGATGCCTTCGAGCGCTTTCTCGAACAGGAGCTGGGCGTGGGCCCCGACCCGTAGCCAAAGGCGGCCCGCAGGGTGCGCCTTCACGGCGCACCGCTCACTCCTTAAGCAACAGCGCCAGCGCCGCGATGGTCAGCCCCACGCCGGCCAGCACCAGTACCGGCGGCACCGGCTGGCCCAGCGCCAGCTCCCACAGCAGCACCCAGGACGGTGTCAGGTAGGTATAGGCCATCACCTTGGACGACGGCAGCCGCATCGAGGCGAACTGGACCAGGAACACCGTGGTCGAGGAGGCCGCCACGGCCGTGTAGAGGATCGTGACCCAGACGAGCGGCCGGAGCGCCGCCCAGTCGGTCGCCAGCAGGTCGGACCAGCCCCACAGCCCGATGATCGCCGAGGTGGTCAGCAGCGTCCAGAAGGTGAAGACGAGGATCGGCTCGCCCCGGTTCAGGACGCGGACCATCGGCGTGTAGGCGGCATGGGCCACGCAGCCCCAGAAGAAGATCGCCTCGCCGCGCCCGATCTCGAAGGCCACCAGCGCCGAGAGGTCCGCGCGGAAGATGACCCAGAGCGCGCCCGCCGCGCCGAGGCCCAGCGCCAGCCAGATGCGCGCACCCATCAGCTGGCGCAACAGGAGGTAGCCGAAGATCCCGCTCATCACCGGGGTCAGCGTGAAGACCGCCGCGGCCGAGACCGGGGGCGCGGTCTTGAGCCCCTCGAACATGGTGACGAAGTAGACCGCGAAAAGACCGCCGAGGATGGCGTAGCGCCACGGCGCCCGCGTCGCCGGGCCGACGGCGCCCCAGCTGCCGCGCGCCACGATGACGGCGCCCACCACCGCCGCCGACAGCGCGAAGCGGACCGCGTTCAGGGCCGCCGGCGCGATCTCGTTCGCCACCTGCCCGCCGAGCGAGAAGGACCCCGCGATCAGGGCCGAGAACAGCAGCATCGCCAGATGCCCCTGCCGCGCGGCGCCGCCGGTGTCGGCGCGGGCCGTCACGCCAGCGCCACGCCCCAGTCCTTCACCTGGTCCTTCAGGAACCGGACGAAGGTCTGCACCTTGGCGGTGCGGTGCAGGTCCATGTGGGTGACAAGCCAGATCTTCGCCGACCAGTCCTCGAGCGGAGGCAGCACCTCGACCAGGTCGTCGGTGCCGTCGCGGTCCCAGTCCGAGATGAACCCGATGCCGATGCCCGCCTGCACCGCGGCCTTGGCTGCCTTCATCGACGAGACGCGGAAATAGACGGAGGCTGGGGGGACGTTGGCGTTCAGCCACACGAAATAGGGCGCGCGCGGCGTGTCCTCGTTGGCGCCGATGAAGCGGTGGTCCTCGACGTTGCCGGTTTCCAGCGTGCCGAAGCGGTCGACATAGTCGCGCGACGCCATCAGGCGCAGGGTCTGGGTGAAGAAGGGCTGCACCACGTTGTCGGGCTGGTCGGGCAGCTTGCCGGCGCGGATGGCGACGTGCGCCTCGCCGTATTCCAGCCGGAACAGGCGCTGGTCGGTGATCAGCCGCACCCGCAGGTCGGGGTGGCGGCGCATGAACTCGCCGATCGACGGCACCAGCAGTGGCGACAGCGCGTCGAGCGAGGTCACGATCAGCTCGCCGGTCACCTCGTCGCCGCGGCCTTTGATGCGGCCGGCCAGCTGGGTGAACTGGTCGTCGGTCTGGGCGGCGACGGTCAGCAGGTCCTGCCCCGCCTCGGTGGGCGTGTAGCCGCGCGCGTGGCGCTGGAACAGCTTGGCGCCCAGCCGCCCCTCCAGCGCGTCGATGTGGCGGATCACCGTCGCGTGGTGAACCCCCAGCACCTCGGCCGCGCCCGAGACCGTGCCCATCCGCGCCACCTGGTAGGCGGTGCGGATCTCGTCCCAATGGTCAAAGGACATCTTTGTGCACCTGTTCACAGACTTGCCGCCATATGGGCAGATTGTGTGACCTGTCGCAAGACCCACCTCTCAGGGCAGACACCCCCCATTCTCCCCGAAAGGACACTGCCCATGCCCCGCACGCTTCTCCGCATCGACGCCTCGGCCCGCCGCAGCGGGTCGGTCTCGCGCGACCTGACCGACCGCATCGTCGCCCGCTTCGGCCCCGACACCAGTGTCGTCACCCGCGACCTCGCCGACGGCCTGCCGCTGATCGACGAGGCCTGGGTCACCGCGAACTTCACCCCCGCCGACCCCCGCACGCCCGAACAGCGCGCGGCGCTGGCGCTGTCCGACACGCTGGTGGCCGAGCTGCAGGCCGCCGACACCGTGGTCATCGGCGTGCCGATCTACAATTTCGGCGTGCCCGCCGCGCTGAAGGCGTGGGTGGACCTGGTGGCCCGCGCCGGCGTGACCTTCCGCTATTCCGCGACCGGGCCGGTGGGCCTGCTGACCGGCAAGCGCGCGATCCTTGTGGTCGCCTCGGGCGGCACGGCGGCGGGGTCCGAGCTGGACTTCGCCACCGGCTTCCTGCGCCACGTGCTGGGCTTCATCGGCATCACCGAGGTGGACATCGTGACGGCCGACCGGCTGATGCTGGACCCCGAGGCGACGCTGGCCTCGGCCGCCGCGCAGGTCGAGGCGCTGGCGGTCGCCGCCTGACGGGCGGCCCCCTTCCCTGCCCCGCCCCGGCTGGTATGCTGACGCCATGTGGGCACGCGCGTTTCCGATCCTGCTGGCGGGTCTGCTGCCGGGCGTGGCCCCGGCGCAGACCTGCCGTTTCGACTATGCCATCGCGGTGACGCAGGGCGTGGGCGAGATCCGGCCCGGCGCGCGCATGTCGGGCGACGGGGCCTTCACCCTGCTCGGCGACCGGTTGCAGGGCGAGGGGGACTCGACCGTCCACCTGGCCCGCGGCGAGATGCGGCTGGGCGACGGCATCCGCGGCGAGATCTGGGCCATCGTGACCACGGCGCCCGGCCCCGCTGCCGACCTCCTCGGCGTCTACGCGCGGGACGTCGAGGGCATGTCCTTCGCCGGGCTCGACTATGCCGGGCCCATGCTCATCACGCTCTATGGCCGGATCGGCACGCTGGCGGGCGACCTGCCGCCGCTCACGCAGGACGGCTGGGACGCGATGGACCTGAGCCGCCGCTTCGCGCTCCACGCGCAGGGCTACGACCGGCTGGCAGGTGACGTGACCGCGCTTGCCATCAATTGCCGTGACGCATTGCCAGTACGCAACGACTAGCCGTTTCCTACCTTCCGAAGTCGCTCTGCCATCTCCAGCGTGAGATGATCCCATCTCCCGCGGTAGAGCCAGTCCAACGTGACGTGGCACCGCTCGGCCAAACGGTAACCGATTTCGATAGGTAATCTGCGTGTGCCGGCCTCCATGCGGCCATAGTTTGTTCGATCAATTCCATGCTCGTCAGCCATCTCCATTTTGCCAAGTTGAAGCATTTCGCGCAGAACTCGCAGGCGTGCACCAACCTCGAAATTATTGAGTGAATCTCTTGCGCTCATTTCGGTCTTGTCCTCTTCACTACAAGGCGATGATCGGCATAATGACGATTATCGCCCCTACGTCAATCGTGTTTGTTGGCAAAGCGCCAACTCGACAGCGCGATCGAGGATGATCGGTTCCAGCAGAGGGGTGATCGAGGCGCATCAAGCCTTCAACAACGACCCGACCACCAATGCGCGCCCTCTATGCGGTTGCCGTCTACGCATCTTGACTTCACATGCCGATGGGACTACCCAGCCTTCAACATCCGGATTGCGCCAGCACTCCGGTCCTGATCCCGTCAGGATCGCCCCCCGTCAGCGAGTTTCGCCCACGGGGGTGTTGGTGCATTCCGCGCTGCCCCTTACCTTGCGGGGCATCCGAGACCGATGAAAGGGGCCATGGCCCATGTTTGAGAACCTCTCCGAACGCCTTGGCGGCGTCTTCGACCGGCTGACGAAGCAGGGCGCGCTGTCCGAGGACGACGTGCGCACCGCGATGCGCGAGGTGCGCGTGGCGCTCCTCGAAGCCGACGTCTCGCTGCCGGTCGCGCGCCAGTTCATCAAGGCGGTGGAGAAGAAGGCGACGGGCGCGGCCGTCACCAAGTCGGTCACGCCCGGCCAGCAGGTCATCAAGATCGTCCACGACGAGCTGATCGCCGTCCTGACCGGCGACGAGGACCCCGGCCGCCTCAAGATCGACAACCCGCCCGCCCCCGTCCTGATGGTCGGCCTGCAGGGCGGCGGCAAGACCACCACCACCGCCAAGATCGCCAAGCGCCTGAAGGAGCGCGAGGGCAAGAAGGTGCTGATGGCGTCGCTCGACGTGAACCGCCCGGCGGCGATGGAGCAGCTGGCCATCCTCGGCACCCAGATAGGCGTCGACACGCTGCCCATCGTCAAGGGCGAGGACCCCGTCGCCATCGCCCGCCGCGCCAAGACGCAGGCCAGCCTCGGCGGCTACGACGTCTACCTGCTCGACACCGCCGGCCGGCTGTCCATCGACGAGGAGCTGATGGCGCAGGTCGAGGCCGTGCGCGATGTCGTCACCCCGCGCGAGACGCTGCTGGTCGTCGACGGCCTGACCGGCCAGGACGCCGTGCACACGGCGGAAAACTTCGACGCGCGCATCGGCATCTCGGGCGTGGTCCTGACCCGGATGGACGGCGACGGCCGCGGCGGCGCGGCCTTGTCGATGCGGGCGATCACCGGCAAGCCGATCCGCTTCGTCGGCCTCGGCGAGAAGATGGACGCGCTCGAGACCTTCGAGCCGTCGCGCATCGCCGGCCGCATCCTCGGCATGGGCGACATCGTGGCCCTGGTGGAAAAGGCGCAGGAAGTGCTGGAGGCCGAGCAGGCCGAACGCATGATGAAGCGCTTCCAGAAGGGTCAGTTCAACATGAACGACCTCAAGGCCCAGCTGGAGCAGATGCTCAAGATGGGCGGCATGCAGGGCATGATGGCGATGATGCCCGGCATGGCCAAGATGCAGAAGCAGATGGAGGACGCGGGCTTCGACGACACGGTGATCAAGCGCCAGATCGCGCTGATCAACTCGATGACCAAGAAGGAACGCGCCAACCCCGACCTCCTGCAGGCGAGCCGCAAGAAGCGGATCGCCGCCGGCGCCGGGCAGGACGTGAGCGACCTCAACAAGCTCCTCAAGATGCAGCGCCAGATGGCCGACGCGATGAAGAAGCTCGGCAAGATGGGCAAGAAGGGCCTGCTGCGCGGCGGCCTCGGCGCGTTGATGGGCAAGGGCGCGCCCTCCGCGCTCAAGGACATGGACCCGTCAAAGATGGACCCCGCCGCGATGGAGGACGCCGCCCGCCGCATGGGCATGGACGGCCTGCCGGGCCTCGGCGGTGGCGCGCTGCCGCCGGGCCTGTCTGGGTTAGGAAAGAAGAAGTGACGATGCCCGCCGCCTTGCAGATCCGCGACCGCTCCACAGGCTTGTCCACCGGACAGGCGCCCTTGGCCTGCGGTTTCGCCATGCCGGGGGCCGCCGCCGCATGATCGCCCGCCTCGTGGATACCCCGGTGCTGACGACCGAGCGCCTGACGCTCCGCGCCCCGCAGGCCTCGGATTTCGAGGTCTTCGCGCCCTTCGTCATGTCCGACCGCGCCCGCTTCATCGGCGGCGGCGCGGACAAGGGGCTGGGCCATGCCTGGCGGGTGCTCGCGATCATCACCGGCCACTGGCACCTGCGCGGCTGGGGCACCTTCGTGCTCGAGGACCGCGCCACCGGCCGGCCGCTTGGCTCCGCCGGCCCCTGGATGCCAGGCGACTGGCCCGAGCCGGAACTCGGCTGGACGATCTGGACCGAAGAGGCCGAGGGCCGCGGCTATGCCGCCGAGGCGGTGACCGCGCTCCGCCGCCATGCCTACGCCGATCTCGGCTGGTCCACCGCGGTCAGCTACATCGACCCGCGGAACGACCGCTCCATCGCGCTGGCCCGCCGCCTCGGCTGCACCCTCGACGAGACCGCCGACCGCCCGGCCCGCGACGAGCCCCTGATGGTCTGGCGCCACCCCGCCCCCGCGATGGTGCTGGCGGCATGACCGACACGACCGGAGACCAGACCCCGATGACCGACGCCACCGCCCGCGCCGCCGCCCTCCTCCGGGAGCACCGCGAAAGCATCGACCGGCTCGACGCGATCCTCGTCTACACGCTGGGCGAGCGGTTCAAGCACACCCAGGCCGTCGGCCGGCTCAAGGCCGAGCACGACCTGCCGCCCTCCGATCCCGCCCGCGAGGCGGCGCAGATCGCGCGGCTCGAAGACCTTGCGAAGCGGGCCGACCTCGACCCGGATTTCGCCAAGAAAGTCCTGAAGTTCATCATTCAGGAAGTCATCCGTCACCACGAACTTCACCAGGAAAACGGGGCCTGACGCCCCCCACGCCATCCAAAGGAGATACCCCATGGCAATGAAGATCCGGCTCGCCCGCGGCGGCTCCAAGAAGCGCCCGCACTACTCCATCGTCGCCTCCGACAGCCGCATGCCGCGCGACGGCCGCTTCATCGAGAAGCTGGGCACCTACAACCCGCTGCTCGCCAAGGACAGCGAGGACCGCGTGCGCATGAACGTCGAGCGCGTGCAGTACTGGCTCGACCAGGGCGCCCAGCCGACCGACCGCGTGAGCCGCTTCCTCGAGTCGGCCGGCGTGATCGCCAAGAAGGCGCGCAACAACCCCAAGAAGGCCGAGCCCGGCAAGCAGGCCAAGGAGCGCGCCGCCGAGAAGGCAGCCAAGGCCGCGAAGGCCGCCGAAGCCGCGGCGACCGAGTGACGGCAGCGCGCCCCATGCGCCCTGCCCCGACCGTCCGCAGGCCCGGCCATGGCTGACCGGGTCTGCGTCGGCGCGATCGCGGGCGCCTTCGGCGTCCGCGGCGAGGTGCGGCTGAAAAGCTTCTGCGCCGAACCGGCCGACATCGCGTCCTACGGCCCGCTGACGACCGAGGACGGCGCGCGCAGCTTCGAGGTGACGCTGACCCGTCCGGTCACCTCGGGCTTCGCCGCCCGCCTCTCGGGCGTGCCCACCAAGGAAGCCGCCGACGCGCTCCGCGGCACCCGCCTCTACGCCCCGCGCGAGGCGCTGCCGGGCCTGCCCGACGACGAGTTCTACCACGCCGACCTGCTCGGCCTGACCGCGCTCGACACCGGGGGCAAGACGCTGGGCAAGGTCGCCGCCGTCCTGAACCACGGGGCGGGGGACATCCTCGAACTCCGGGGGCCGGGCCTCAAGGGCTCCGTCCTCGTGCCCTTCACCCGGGCGGTCGTCCCCACGGTCGACCTCGCTTCGGGCCGCGTCATCATCGACCCGCCCGAGGGTCTGCTCGACTGACCCCCTCATCTTTGCTTCGGAAATACTCCGGGGGCTTGGGGGCAGGGCCCCCAAACGGGAGCGCAGCGACCTGACAGGAACGCGCGCCCTGGCGCGCGCCGTTGGATCACGCCCGGAGCCGCCACCCCGTGCGGAAGATCCAGGCGATGGCGACGAGGCAGGCCAGCAGGAACCCCGCGATAGCCATGATCGACCAGCCCACCGCCACGTCCGCCACCCCGAAAAAGGACCAGCGGAACCCCGACACCAGGTAGACCACCGGGTTGAACAGGCTGATCGCCTGCCACGCCGGCGGCAACATGCTGACCGAGTAGAAGGCGCCCCCGAGGAACACCAGCGGCGTCACGACAAGCAGCGGCACCAGCTGCAGCTGCTCGAAGTTCTTGGCCCAGATGCCGATGATGAAGCCGAGCAGGCTGAAGGACAGGCAGGTCAGCACCAGGAACGCGATCATCCAGCCCGGGTGCAGGATCGTCAGGTCCACGAAGAAGAACGCCGTCCCCAGGATGATGAGCCCGATCGCCAGCGCCTTGGTCGCCGCCGCCAGAACGTAGCCCGCCGTGATCTCCAGGAAGGACGCCGGCGCGGACAGGAGCTCGTAGACCGTGCCGATGAACTTGGGGAAGTAGATCCCGAAGGACGCGTTCGAGATCGACTGCGTCAGGACCGTCAGCATGATCAGGCCCGGCACGATGAAGGCGCCGTAGCTGACGCCCTCGACCTCGTCGATGCGGCTGCCGATGGCGGTGCCGAAGACGACGAAGTAGAGCGAGGTGGACAGCACCGGCGACACCACCGACTGCGCCAGCGTGCGGAAGGTGCGCGCCATCTCGAAGCGGTAGATCGCGGCGACGGCGGTCAGGTTCATGGCGTCACCTCTTCCTTCACCAGCCCCACGAAGATCTCCTCGAGCGAGCTCTGTTTCGTCTCCACGTCCGCCACGGTCAGCCCCGCCTCCTGCAGCGCGGTCAGCAGGCGCACGATGCCGGTGCGGTTGGCCTGCCGGTCATAGGCATAGACAAGGCGCCGCCCCTCCCCCTCCAGCGTCAGGCCGAAGGGCTCCAGCGCCTGCGGCACCCGCGTGACGGGCTCCTTCAGCTCGATCCGCATCTCCTTGCGGCCCATCCGCCGCATCAGCGCGTCCTTGTCCTCGACCAGCAGGATGCGGCCCCTGGTGATGACGCCGATCCGGTCGGCCATCGCCTCGGCCTCTTCCAGGTAATGGGTGGTCAGGATGATGGTCACGCCATCCTCCTTGAGCTGTCGGACCACCTCCCACATGTCGCGGCGCAGTTCCACGTCGACGCCCGCCGTGGGCTCGTCAAGGAACAGGACGCGCGGCTCATGGGACAGCGCCTTGGCGATCAGCACCCGCCGCTTCATGCCGCCCGACAGCGACCGGATCGGCTGGTCGCGCTTGTCCCACAGCGACAGCTGCCGGAGGATGCGCTCGAGGAACGCGTCGTCGCGCGGCTTGCCGAACAGCCCGCGCGAAAAGCGCACCGTGTTGATGACCTTCTCGAAGGGTTCGAGGTTGATCTCCTGCGGCACCAGCCCGATCAGCGCGCGGGCCGAGCGGTAGGCGGTGACGGTGTCGTGCCCGCCCACGGTGACGCGGCCCGAGGTCGGCTGCACGATGCCGCAGATCGCCGAGATCAGCGTGGTCTTGCCGGCGCCGTTCGGGCCTAGGAGCGCGAGGATCTCGCCCTCGCGGATCTCGAGCGACACGGCGTCGAGCGCGGTGAAGCCGCCGGCATAGGTCTTGGTCAGCCGGTCGACGGTCAGGATGGCGGACATGGGTGTCTCCTTCGCCCCTCAACCTAGCCAGTCGCCGCCCCGCTGCAACCCGGGGGCCGCGCACAGGCCCCTGTGCGGGGGCCATTGTGCGCCGCCCCCGGCGCGACTAAACCCGCCGCCATGAGTGACGCCCCCGGAAGATCCCACGGCCGCCTCGCCATCTCGGCGAGCCTGAAACCGCGCGAGCTGATGTCCGACACGCCGCGGCTGAAGGGGGCGTGGTGCGCCAAGGTCGTGACGCTGTTCCCCGAGCTGTTCCCCGGCGTGCTGGGCGCGTCGCTGACCGGCAAGGCGCTGCAGACCGGGCTCTGGGCGCTGGAACCGATCGACCTGCGCGTCTTCGGCACCGGCAAGCACCGGCAGGTCGACGACACGCCCGCGGGCGGCGGCGCGGGGCTGGTGATGAAGCCCGACGTTGTGGGCCGCGCGCTGAGCATGGCCGCGACCGGCACGCCCGCCGACCCCGCGCGCTGGCCGCGCGTCTACCTGTCGCCGCGCGGCAAGCCCTTCACGCAGGCCGACGCCCGCCGCTTCGCCGCCGCCGAGGGCATGACGCTGCTGTGCGGGCGGTTCGAGGGCGTGGACGAGCGCGTGATCGAGGAGTTCGCGCTGGAGGAGATCAGCCTCGGCGATTTCGTCCTGACGGGCGGCGAGATCGCGGCGCAGGCGGTGCTCGACGCCACCGTGCGGCTGATCCCCGGCGTGCTTGGCAACGCGGCCTCGACCGAGGAGGAAAGCTTTTCGGACGGGCTGCTGGAGCATCCGCAATACACCCAGCCGCGGGAATGGAAGGGGCGCGAGATCCCGACCGTGCTCCTGTCGGGGAACCACGGGGCCGTGGCCAAGTGGCGCCGCGCCGAGGCCGAGCGGCTGACCGCCGAACGGCGCCCCGACCTCTGGGCCGCATACCTCGCGCGCAAGGACGGCTGAGGCGCGGAATCAGGCTTGTAAGCGGCGCCGCGCCGGCCTATACGCCACCCACGCCCGCGGGAGGCAACTCCGGCAGGATTTCCGTTTGTCGCGCGATCTTCGGCGCGGGCCTGCGGGACGGAACCGACGAACAAGGAATGGCCAGACGATCTCTGGCGGGCGCCCCGCAAAGCGGACCCATGGCGGACCCGGACGAAGACCAGAGCTCTCGGCGCAAGGCCACGACATCTCCGCGGGCAAACCGTGGGCAAGCAGAGGAGCGCATCAGATGGACCTGATCGCACAACTCGAGGCGGAACAGATCGCCTCGCTCGGGAAGACCATTCCCGACTTCAAGGCCGGCGACACCGTGCGCGTCGGCTACAAGGTGACCGAGGGCACCCGCACCCGCGTGCAGAACTACGAAGGCGTCTGCATCAGCCGCAAGAACGGCAAGGGCATCGCGGGCTCGTTCACCGTCCGCAAGATTTCCTTCGGCGAGGGCGTCGAGCGCGTCTTCCCGCTGTATTCGACCAACATCGAGTCGATCGAGGTCGTGCGCCGCGGCAAGGTCCGCCGCGCCAAGCTGTATTACCTGCGTGCGCGCCGCGGCAAGTCGGCCCGGATCGCCGAGAACAGCACCTACAAAGCGCAGACCGGCGCGGACGCGTAAGGAGAGGCGTGATGAAGAAAGACATCCATCCCGACTATCACGTCATCAACGTCAAGATGACCAACGGCGACATGATCCAGATGCGCTCGACCTGGGGCAAGGAAGGGGACACCATGTCCCTCGACATCGACCCCACGGTGCACCCCGCCTGGACCGGCGGCGGCCAGCGCCTGATGGACACCGGCGGCCGCGTGTCGAAGTTCAAGAAGAAGTACGAGGGCCTCGGCTTCTGAGCCCTGCCCCGGTCGATCCGACCCGAAACGCCGCCTCCGGGCGGCGTTTTCCGTTCGGGGGCGACGCGGCCATTGGCGCTTAACCTTTCGGCGTAGCTGCGGTAGACTTCGCTACAATTCGCGTCCCGGGAAACGAGGGCGCATAGATGTTGGGGCAACCTCCGGGGGACGGGCCGTGGCGCATATCATCGTCTTGGGCAACGAGAAGGGCGGCTCGGGCAAGTCGACCACGGCCATGCATGTCGCCACCGCGCTGGCGCGGCTGGGGCATGTGGTGGGGGGCCTCGACCTCGACCTCAGGCAGCGCAGCTTCGCCCGCTACATCGAGAACCGCCACGGCACCATCGCGGCGCGGCACCTCGACATCGCCGCGCCCGAGCTGATGGAGCTGCCCGAGATCGACCCCGCGACGCTGGCCGAGGGCGAAAACCTGCTCGACAAGCGGCTGGCGGCGGCGGTGGCCGAGCTGGAGGGGCGCTGCGACTTCATCGTGATCGACTGCCCCGGCAGCCACACCCGGCTGAGCCAGGTCGCCCATTCGCTGGCCGATACGCTGATCACGCCGATGAACGACAGCTTCGTCGACTTCGACCTGCTCGCGCGGATCGACCCCGAGAGCTACGAGATCACCGGGCCCAGCGTCTACGCCGAGATGGTCTGGCACGCCCGCCAGCTGCGCGCCAAGGCGGGGCTGAAGCCGATGGACTGGATCGTCGTGCGCAACCGCCTCGGCGCGCAGGAGATGCACAACAAGCGCAAGGTCGGCCGCGCGCTGGAGCAGCTGTCCGAGCGCATCGGGTTCCGCGTGGCGCCGGGGTTCTCCGAACGCGTGATCTTCCGCGAGCTGTTCCCGACGGGGATGACGCTGCTGGACCTGCGCGAGCTGGGGGTGGACCGGCTGAACATCTCGAACCTCGCCGCGAGGCAGGAGCTGCGCGACCTGATGCGGGCGCTGAACCTGCCCGGGGTGAGCGTGGAGTTCTAGCGGATCCCGGGCAACGACCATGAGTGGCAGACTCCTGATCCATATCGGACTTGCCAAGGCTGGCAGTTCGTTCCTCCAATCCACGCTCTTTTCGGGCAGGTATCCGGGACTTCACGTGGTGGACGATCCCGGGCTGGCGCGCTGGCAGGGGAAGGGATCGGCGAGATACCTGAAGTCTGGGGCGAACCTGTTCTTCGACCAGGTCACCGGCGGGAACGGCGTCCTGTCCTGGGAACCCACTGACAGATCATGGCAAATCAGGGATACCCTGAGCCTGATGCCGCCGGGCGAGGGATTGGTCGTTTCCAACGAGGAATGGGCAGGCCATCCGTTCAGCGGGGGCGTCTACGGAGAGATCATCGGCAGAAGGATCAAGGAGTCCTTCCCGGACGCAAAGATCCTGATCCTGCTGCGCGAACAGCGCAAACTCGCCTTCTCGACATATGTGGACTACGTCGTCAGGCACGGCGGAACGGCATCCCTGAGACGGTTCCTGGCGCCCGGCCAGGTCGGCCAGGTGCCCCAGCACAATATCCAGTTCTACCGGTTCTCTCACATGGTGAACTGGTACTATCGGGAATTCGGGCAGCGGAATGTCATGGTGCTTCCGGCCGAGATCCTGTTCGCGCAGCCCGAGGACACGCTCCGCAGGATACTCGGGTTCATCGGTGCGGAAGCCGGGGACGTCCCAAGTATGCCCGGAACCGAAAACCGTGGGCGATATGGCGTATACTGCGCCCACCGACTGCTCCCGTTCCTCAACCTGATGGCCGTGCCGGCGCCGACCAACGGGTATGCCACGATCAATCTGCGCTGGGTTCGCAGCACCATCCGCGAAGTGGCGGGGGCTGTCATGCCCGACGCCCTCCAGAAACGGATCATTGGCCGCGACCGACGCATGATCGAGCGCGCACTTGCCGAGGTCGTCACGGCAGATAACGGCATCCTGCAGACACTGGTGTCGCATGATCTGAGGGCACTCGGGTACTTGATGCCAGAGCCGGCCTGACGCGCCCTGCTCAATCGTAGCGCAGTTCCGTCGCCTTGCCGCGGAAGAGGGTGTAGGCCAGCACCGAGTAGCCCGCGATCACCGGCACCACGACGCAGGCGCCGACGAAGATGATCAGGAGGCTCTCGGGGGCCGAGGCAGCCTCGTAGATCGTAAGGCGCTCGGGCACGACGTAGGGGTAGAAGCTGTAGGCCATGCCCAGGTAGGCCAGCGCGAAGAGCGCCGTGGCCGCCGCGAAGGGCAGCCAGGACCGGGCGTCGCCGGCGTAGGGCATCTGCCGCAGCATCCGCCAGAGCCAGAGGATCAGCAGGCCCGAGAGGATCGGCAGGGGCGCGAGGTAGAGGACCTCGGGGAAGCTCAGCCACTTGTCGAACAGGCGCGTGGAGACGAGCGGCGTCGCCACCGACACCGCCCCGATGCCGAGGATCACCCCCCACAGGCTTTCGCGGCCCCAGCGCACGGCCTTGCGCTGCAGGGCGTCGTCGGTCTTGTGGATCAGCCAGGCCGAGCCGATGAAGCTGTAGCCCACGGCCAGGAACACCGCCGTAAGGGTGGCGAAGGCGTAGGTGGCCAGCGTCTGCTCCAGCCCCATGATGTAGAGGCCCAGCATGAAGCCCTGCGCCAGCGCGGTCATCAGCGAGCCCGCGAAGAACAGCCGGTTCCACAGGCGCTTGTGGTGGTCGCGGGCCTTGGCGCGGAACTCGAAGGCCACGCCGCGCAGGATCAGCCCCACCAGCATGACGAAGACCGGCAGGTAGAGCGCCGTCAGGATCATGCCGTGCGCCTGCGGGAAGGCCACGAGGAGGAGGCCGACGGCCAGCACCAGCCAGGTCTCGTTGGCGTCCCAGAACGGGCCGATGGAGCCGATCATGCGGTCCTGTTCCGCCGGCGTGGCCAGCGGAAACAGGATGCCGACGCCCAGGTCGAACCCGTCGAGCACGACGTAGATCAGGATCGACAGGCCCATCAGCGAGGCGAAGGCCCAGGGCAGCCAGTCGGCGGGGTTGGCGAAATCGGGCAGCATGGGCTCACTCCGCCGGGCTGAGGACGGCGACCTGCGCCTTGCCGGAATGGGTCATGTCGTTGGCCCGCCCGTCCTGCCCGCGCGCGGCCTTGCGCGCGAGGTAGACGATGACGCCGACATAGGCGAACAGGAGCGCCGCGTAGATGGCGAGGTAGGTCACCAGCGTGCCCATGACCATCGGCGCGGGCACGTCGGCCACCGCCATCTCGGTGGTCATGACGCCCTGCACCAGCCAGGGCTGGCGGCCGATCTCGGTGGTGTACCAGCCCGCCAGCGTGGCGACCCAGCCCGAGAAGGCCATCGGCACCAGCGCCCAGAGGACGGGTTTGGGCAGGCCCTCGACCGCGAACCAGTGGCCGGCGATGCGCCCCTGGTGCAGCGCGCGGCGGCGCCACATGAACCAGACGGCGGTCCAGCTGAGCAGCAGCATGGCGACGCCCGTGCCCACCATCACGCGGAACGACCAGAACACGGGCGCGACCGGCGGGTGCAGGACGGTGCCGTCCTCGGCCACGAAGTCGTTGAGGCCGGTCAGTTCGCCGTTCCAGTCATGGGTCAGGATGAAGGACGCGAGGCCGGGGATCTCGATCGCCATGCGGTTCTCGCGCGCCTCCTCGTCGGGGATGCCGAACAGGACCAGCGGCGCGCCTTCCTGCGTTTCCCACAAGCCCTCCATCGCGGCGACCTTGGCCGGCTGGTATTCCTTGGTGTTGAGGCCGTGCAGGTCGCCCATGAAGATCTGCACCGGGATCAGCAGCGCGCCGATCGCGACGCCGGTCTTGAGCATCGCCCGCACCTCGCGGCTGCGGTCGCCGATCAGCCAGCGGAAGGCCGAGATGCCGGCGACGAGGAAGCCCACGGTCAGGAAGCTGGCCAGCATCATGTGGGCGAAGCGGTAGGGCATCGACGGGTTGAAGATGATCGCCCACCAGTCGGTGGCAAAGGCCTGCCCGTCGATCATCTCGAAGCCTTGGGGCGTGTGCATCCAGCTGTTCAGCACGATGATCCAGAAGGCCGACATGGTGGTGCCGAAGGCGACCAGGAAGGTCGCCAGCATGTGCAGCCACCCCGGCACGCGGGAAAAGCCGAACAGCATGATCCCGATGAACACCGCCTCGAGGAAGAAGGCGGTCAGCACCTCGTAGGCCAGGAGCGGCCCGGCGATGTTGCCCACGGTTTCCATGAAGCCCGGCCAGTTGGTGCCGAACTGGAACGACATGGTGATGCCGCTGACCACGCCCATCGCGAAGGACAGCGCAAAGACCTTCACCCAGAAGCGGTAGGCGGCCATCCACTTGTCATCGCCGGTCTGCGCAAAGCGGACGCGGAAGAAGAACAGCACCCAGCCCAGTGCGATGGTGATCGTCGGGAACAGGATGTGGAACGAGATGTTCGCCGCGAACTGGATGCGGCTGAGGAGGAGGGTATCGAGCGTGTCCATGGCGATCTTTACCTACTTGCGTTTCGTGAGCGACGGGATGATCCCGCCCGTCCTGTCGATCAGCCCGGCGATCTTGCCGCCCAGCGTCATCAGCTTGACCAGCCGCTCGGTCTCGAGCTTTTCCATCTCGGCGTAGAAGCCGGTCATCATCTCGATAAGCTCGCGCAGCTCGGCGATGCGGGCCTCGGCGTAGTCGTCGCCGGCGGGGCCCTGCATCTCGAGCTCCCGCAGCTTGGTCAGGGTGGGGTCGATCTCGCGCTTCTTGCGCTCGGCCACCAGCGTGCGCACGATCTCCCACAGGTCGTCTGGGGTGGTGAAATAGTCCCGCCGGTCGCCGGGGAAATGCTTGAGCCGCACGAGCGTCCAGCTCTGCAGCTCCTTCAGGCCCATCGAGGTGTTCGACCGGCTGATCCCGAGGGCCTCGGTGATCTGTTCCGCGTTCAGCGGCACGGAGGAGAGGAACAGCAGGGCATAGATCTGCCCGACGGTGCGGTTGATGCCCCACCGGCTGCCCATTTCCCCGAAATGCAGGACGAACTCCTGCTGGAGGGGGGTCAGTGTCATGGTCCCGAAGTCCTGTTCGCGCAGAGATTTCAGAAATTTCTGAAACGGAGGTAACCCTTTCAGCCGCAAGGGCAACCGCAGACGGATGCGACAGAATGACGGAACAAGACACAGGCCCCGCGTCGGGGGACGCGGGGCCTGCTCAAGGGACGGCGGGCCGGGCAGCGGGGATGTTGGGGACGAGCTGCCCGACGCCGCGAAAGGTGCGCGCGGTCTGTGACACCTCGATGACAGCCGCCCGCGCGCCGGGGGTTATCCACAGATTTCGCGCGGCCCGCACATGAAAAAAGGCCCCGCCGAAGCGGGGCCTTTCGATGCCGTGCAGGCGGCGATCACTCGTCGCGCTTGAGGGCCGCGCCGAGGATGTCGCCCAGCGACGCGCCCGAGTCGGACGAGCCGTACTGTTCGACCGCTTCCTTCTCTTCCGCGATCTCGCGGGCCTTGATCGACAGGCCCAGGCGGCGGGTCTTGGGGTCGACGTTGGTGACGCGGACGTCGACCTTGTCGCCCTTCTGGAAGCGCTCGGGGCGCTGTTCGGAGCGGTCGCGCGACAGGTCCGAGCGGCGGATGAAGGACTTCATGCCCTCGTACTCCACCTCGATCCCGCCATCCTCGATCGCCGTCACGGTGACGGTGATGATCGAGCCACGCTTCACGCCGCCGATCGCCTCGGCGAAGGGGTCGCCTTCCACCGCCTTGATCGAGAGCGAGATGCGCTCCTTGTCGGTGTCGACCTCGGTGACGACGGCCTTGACCACGTCACCCTTGCGATACTCGCCGATCACGTCCTCGCCCCGGCCTTCCCAGGTCAGGTCGGACAGGTGGACCATGCCGTCGATGTCGCCCGGCAGGCCGACGAACAGGCCGAACTCGGTGATGTTCTTGACCTCGCCCTCGACCACGGTGCCCACGGGGTGGGTCTCCTCGAAGACCTCCCAGGGGTTGCGCATGGTCTGCTTGAGACCCAGCGACACGCGGCGCTTCTGGGTGTCGATCTCCAGCACCATGACCTCGACCTCCTGGGAGGTGGAGACGATCTTGCCGGGATGGACGTTCTTCTTGGTCCAGGACATTTCCGAGACGTGCACCAGGCCCTCGACCCCCGGCTCCAGCTCCACGAAGGCGCCGTAGTCGGTGATGTTGGTGACGCGGCCGGTGTGGACCGATTCCAGCGGGAACTTGCGCTCGACCGAATCCCACGGATCGTCCTGCAGCTGCTTCATGCCCAGGCTGATGCGGTGGGTGTCCTTGTTGACCTTGATGACCTGGACCTTGACGGTCTCGCCGATCGACAGGATCTCCTTGGGGTCGTTGACGCGGCGCCAGGCCATGTCGGTCACGTGCAGCAGGCCGTCCACACCGCCGAGGTCGACGAAGGCGCCGTACTCGGTGATGTTCTTGACCACGCCGTCGACCACGTCGCCCTCGTTCAGCTTGCCGATCACCTCGGCGCGCTGCTCGGCGCGGGACTCTTCCAGGATCGCGCGGCGCGAGACCACGATGTTGCCGCGGCGGCGGTCCATCTTGAGGATCTGGAAGGGCTGCTTGAGGCCCATGAGCGGGCCCGCGTCGCGCACCGGGCGCACGTCGACCTGCGAACCGGGCAGGAACGCCACGGCGCCGCCGAGATCGACGGTGAAGCCACCCTTGACGCGGCCGAAGATGGCGCCGTCGACGCGCTCCTCGGCGGCATAGGCCTTTTCGAGGCGATCCCAGGCGGCTTCGCGGCGCGCCATCTCGCGGCTGAGGACAGCCTCGCCACGGGCGTTCTCGACGTTGCGGAGGTACACCTCGACCTCGTCGCCGACGGCGATGGTCGGGGCTTCACCGGGGTTCGCGAATTCCTTGAGGTCGATGCGGCCTTCCATCTTGTAGCCGACATCGATGATGGCCTGGCCCGCCTCGATGGCGATGACCTTGCCCTTGACGACGCTGCCCTCGTCGGGCGTGTCGATTTCGAAGCTTTCGTTCAGGAGGGCTTCGAATTCCTCCATGGTGGCTTTAGCGCACATGCGGTCTCGGTATCCTTTTTCGCTTTTGCTGGCCGCGCGGTTGTCTCCGCCGGTCTTTTGGGGTGCCTCGCGGCGGTCCGGAAAACAAAGAGGGTCGGTGAAGGCCGACCCTGCTCGATCTCTCTGCTTCCGGCGTTGATCGCCGTGTTGACGGCCGCGCGTATACCCGCGCGGGGCCTTCGGCGCAAGGGGCACGGGCGGGTCCGGCCCTAACGCCGCGCCCCGACCGCCGCGATGGCCGCGGCGACGGCCTCGTCGATGGTCATCGCGCTGGTGTCCAGCGTCAGGGCGTCGGCGGCGGCCAGCATCGGCGCGGTCGCGCGCTCGGCGTCGCGGGCGTCGCGGCTCAGGACATCGGCCAGAACGGTGGCGTAGTCGGTGTCGTGGCCGGCGGCGCGCAGCTCCTTGAGCCGGCGCTCGGCGCGGACCTCGGGGCTGGCGGTGACGAACAGCTTCACCTCGGCCTCGGGGCAGATCACCGTGCCGATGTCGCGCCCGTCGAGCACGGCGCCGCCGGCCCGCCGGGCGAAGGCGCGCTGGAAGTCGAGCAGCGCGGCCCGCACCTCGGGGATGACGGCGACCTTGCTCGCCGCCTCGGCGATGGCCGCGGTGCGCAGCGCATCGGGGTCGCTCAGGTCCTCGGGCGTCAGCGCCCCGGCCGCGGCGATGGGGGCCTCGCCCGCCAGCATCCGCCGCCCCACGGCGCGGTACAGCAGGCCGGTGTCGAGATGGGCAAAGCCGAAATGCGCCGCCACGGCGCGGGAGATCGTGCCCTTGCCCGCCGCGGCGGGCCCGTCGATGGCGACTGTGAAGCTCATGGCGGCGGTTGAACCAGAGGACCGCGCGATGGGCAAGGGCCAAGGGCGCGCCACGGCGGGTCGGCGGCGGCGGTCAATGGATGACGAACTTCATCAGCGCCAGCGCCGCGCCGATCCCGCCCGCGAAGAACGCCCCGCCGATCGCGGGCAGGGGCCTGCGGTCGATCACCCAGCCCACCCGCGCCCCGACCAGCATCAGCACCAGCACGCAGACGCCTTGGGCAAGCCCGCCCGCCGCCTCGACCCGCAGCCAGCCGAGGCCCGCGGCCACGAACAGGAGCGTCGGCAGGTTCGCCACCGCCAGCGTCGGCGCGCTGTGCCGCCACGCCGCGCGCCAGGCGCCACGCGTCAGGCGCTCGCCGGTGTCGAGGGCATGGGCGAGCAGCTCGGCAAAGGCCTTGGCCAGCGTCACCGCCAGCACCGAGCCGAACAGGATGGCGGCCGTCTCGTAGGGGGCCTCGGGGTGGTCGCCCATGGCCATCAGCAGGCTGAGCACCGTGATGGCGCCGTAGACGAGGCCGAAGGCGGCCCGGTCGATGCCGTGCCAGCCGGTGGTGGGGTGCGGGGCGGGTCCTGCCATGCGGGGGCCTCAGGGGGTGGTGTTGCGGGCGCAGGGCGCGGCGGTCACGAGCGCGGCTCCTGCAGGATGCGGTTGGCGAAGAAGGGCCGGATCGGGGCACCCGCGACGGTCGGGTAGTAGGTGCAGGTCAGGCGCCCGACGGTCGGCCGGTCGGGCACCACGACGCGCGGCCGGCCGCTGCCCTGCCCGGTGATCTCGCGGATCAGCTCGTCCAGCAGCACGCTCACCAGGCCACGCGGGCGGCAGGTGACCTCGGCCGCGGCCCAGGCCCGCCCGAGGTTGCACGACGTCCGCCGGAGCGAGAGGTTGACCGTGTCGCCGGCGACCCGCCAGGTCAGCCGCCCCTCGCAGGTCAGCTGCGGCCCCTGCACGGCGTAGGTGCCCTGCCCCCGGTTCCCGAAGCAGAGCCGGATCCGGTAGGGGCCATACAGCGGCCGGTCGACCCGGTAGCAGCCATCGACATAGGCCCCGCCGGGCGGCGCGCCGGGCACGACCACGCGGGCGGCCTGGTCCTGGGCGAAGCTGGGCCCCGCCAGCATCAGGAAGCAGGCGAGCATGGGTCCGAGAAGCTGCAGGATACGGGTCATGATCGGCTCTGCCGGATGCGGCGGGGCTTGGGGGACACGGGGGGGCCGCGCATGGCCCCCCCGCGCCCGTCACTGGGCCATCAGGTACTCGGCCACCGCCTGGTAGGCCGGCAGGGACGTGGGGTCGATCCGGCTGTTGAAGGCGATGGGGTAGGACGCGAAGCGCACGATCACCATCTCGGCGGTCGGGTCGATGTAGATCGTCTGGCCATGCACGCCGCGCGCCGCGAAGGCGCCGTGGGCGTTGTTGAAGATCCACCACTGGCCCCGGTAGCTGCCGCCGGCAAGGTCGGCATAGCCCGCCGCCGCGAAGGCCTCCAGGCTGCCGCCGCCGCGGATGCTGTCGATGGCCGCCGCCGGGATCAGCTGCTCGCCCTGCCACTCGCCGCCGTTCAGCACGATCTGCCCGAACCGCCCGAGGTCGCGCAGACCCGCCGACAGGCCGCCGCCGGCAAAGGGCGTGCCCACCCCGTCCACGGTCATGTAGGCGTCCTGCTCGGCGCCCATGCGGCTCCAGATCCGCTCGGACAGGAGCTCGGTCACCTCCATCCCGCTGACGCGGCTGATGATCCAGCCCAGCACGTCCGAGTTGGGCGTGCGGTAATGGAACTCCACCCCGTGCTCCAGCCCGTCCGGGTCGGGGCCGACCGTCTGCAGGAACTCGAAATAGCCGTTCGGGCCGGTGTAGTCGGCCGCCCGCGGGAACGGGCTGGCGGCGGCGTTGTAGACCCAGATCGCGGCGTTCGGATCGCCGTAATCCTCGCTGAACTCGAAGGCCGTGGTCATGTCCATGACCTGCCGCACCGTGGCCGACCCGAAGGCGCTGACCTCCAGCTCGGGGATGATGTCCTGCACCAGCGCGGTGTCGTCCAGCGTGCCCTCGGCCACCAGCATCTCGGCCAGCGTGCCGGTGAAGGACTTGGTCATCGACATGGCGGCATGCTGGCCGGCCTCCTCGAGGCAGCCGAAGTAGCGCTCGTAGACGATGCGCCCCCGGTGCAGGATCAGGATGCCGTCGGTGTAGTTCGCCCAGAGCGACTCTTCCCAGGTCATTTCCTCGACGTCGCCGCGCAGCGGGCGGAAGGTGACGGCGTCGATGCCGTCGTCCAGCGCGTATTCCAGCGGCGTGGGCGCGCCGAGGCCGCGGCTGACCTGTTCGGTGGGCAGGAACTCGCGCAGGTGGCAGACCGACCAGCGCATCCGCGGAAAGCTGAAGAACACCGAGTCCGGGTTGGTGATGCGCAGCTCGGGCGGCGGCGGAAAACCCTCCATCCAGCCCATCACGCGGGGGTCTGACTCCTGCGCGGACAGAAAGCCATCTGCTTGTGCGTGCACGTCCGTCACCATGGCCGACAGCCCCAGCGCGGTGCCGGCCACGAGGGGGACCAGCCTAGAAATTGAATACGACATTGACGAAACCTCCTACCCAGTTCGGGTCCTCCCCGGGGAATGCGCTGCGGATCCCTTCCCCGGGCACGGCGACACTGATGCCGGCGGTCAGGAAGGTGTTGCGGTTGATGATGCGGCGGTACTCGATGAAGAAATCGTCCGAGAGATGCGCGTCGGTCACCCCGGTCACGAGGTCCGCCCCCGCCCCGCCCGGCCGCGTGGCCTGCCCGAACTGGAGCGGGCTGCCCAGCTCGTTGGCGCGCACATGGGCGTAGCGGAAGGTGAAGGTGTCGCGCTGCGTCGGCTGCAGCGACAGCGCGAGGTTGTGCGACTGCACGTTGGAGTTGATGAACACCATCGCCGACTTGGAGCCGGTGGCCCAGGCGCTGGGCGAGCCGTCGTAGTAGAGCGGGTCGAACCGTTCCAGTTCGGGCGTGTCCGGGTCGTCGCCCGAGAAGGTCTGGTAGCCGTAGCTGATCGTCGGCGACCAGGGCGCGTCGGCGAAGGTATAGCCCACCTGCACCCGCCCCGCCCAGGAGGTCAGGTCGATCCGGTCGTTCCACTGGTAGGCCAGATCGGTGGTCAGGTAGAGCCCCTCGAGCGCACCCGCGAAGGGGTTGGTCCGCGCGTAGAGGTTGAGCGTGTTGGTGCCCTCGCGCGCGCCGGGGATGATGTTGGGCGCGCCGCCCACCACCTGCGGATACGGCGCGCGGGATTCGAGCACGTTCACGTAGGTCAGGCCGAGGTAGCCGCCCGCCGGGTCGTCGTAGCGCAGGTCGAGGCCCGCCAGCGCGTTACCGTTGTCGCTGCCCGGCAATTCGCGCGGGTCGATGTAGAACAGCGTGCCGGTGGTGTCGCCCGCCGTCAGCTCGGCGATGGCCGCCATCTCCCAGGCGCGGCGCGGGCCGAACTTGAGCGCCCCGCGCTCGAACCCGTCCGAGGCCCCGTCCGAGATCAACATGCCCGTGCCAAGCCGCAGCTCGCGCGCGCCGAGCGAGACATCCAGCACCGGCCCGTCGCCCAGCGGCAGGCGGACGCCGGCGTAGCTTTCCTCCAGCGTCAGGCGCCCGGTGTCGGAGACGTCGAAGGCGTCGGTCCCGAAGGTGTAGGAGGCCACCGCCGACAGCCGCCCGTAGATCGCCGCGCCGTTGTCCAGCGCGGTCTCGAAGCTGAGCCCGGGTTTCACGTAGATCTCGAGCCAGGTGGCATCCGAGTCGAACCCGGACCCGGGCGCCGCGAAATCGGCCAGGTTCCAGAACAGGTTGCCCTCGCTGACGAGGTTCGCGCCGAACTGCAGCGTGGCGCGAACCGTGGTGCTGTTGTCCTCGTGGAGAAGGAAGGGATCCGCGCCCTGCGCCGTGGCCAGCGTGGGCCCGACAAGGGCCGCCGCGGCCAGCGCGGCCATCCGCCGCCGCCCGGGGCGACGCGCCCCGGCGGTCCGCATCCCCGTCGTGGGCCGTGGCCCCATCCTGTGCTGGGTCATGAAAAAAAACCTGAAGCTATGTGCGCTAACGCATTTGAAACCGGTGCCAATTCCGTGACAAGATCATAGGCGCCCAAAATGGGCGACGCGCCCTTGCCCCAACCACGAGGACAGAATGCCCACGTCGAGACCCAGACAGGCCGCCCGGGAGCGGATCGAGGACTCGTTCGGCCAGGTCTGGCCCGTGCATCTGACGGGGTTCACCGACCTCCTGGTGCGGTTGCGGGCCGAGTTCGGCGGAGACCTCGACCTGATGCTGGTGCTGGCGGTGATCGCGGACCGCACCCGCCCCGGCGACTGGACCCCGGAGCTCCTGACCTACAACCAGTTGACGCATCGCAGCGACACCGGGTCCCCGCAGCGCCCGATCAACCTGCAGTCGGTGGCCGAATACTCCGGCATCCCGCGCGAGACCGTCCGCCGCAAGGTCCGTATGCTCGAACAGAGGGGCTGGGTGATGCGCCACGAAGACGGCAGCCTTGCCGTGGGGCCGGCGGCCGCCACGGACCTCGGCGAGGCCACGGCGCACAGCATCACCTACCTCGCGGCGCTTCTCACCGCCCTCGGGCCGCTGCACAGGGGGTGACCGGGGTCGGGCCTCGCGCCCCCCGGGGGCCCGTCGCGCCCGGGCGGTCGATGGCGACCCCTGAAGGACTCGAACCCTCAACCTGCTGATTAGAAGTCAGCTGCTCTATCCCGTTGAGCTAAGGGGTCGCTTGGGCGCCTGCATACAAGAGGCGGCCGGATCGGTCCACGCTCAAAGCGCCCGCTGCAGGAACACGCTAAGCGGGTCCTCGACATAGCCGGGGATCGGCGGGCAGGGGGTGTAGCCCAGCCGTTCGTAGAGACGCCGGGCCGGGTCGAAGGCGGGGAGCCGGTCGGAGCCGGTTTCCAGCATCACGACCGTCACGCCGCCGGCGCGGGCCTCGGCCTCGAGGTGGCGGACCATGCGTTCGGCCAAGCCGCGGCCGCGGGCGGCAGCCAGCACATGCATGGATTTCAGCTCGGCCCGCCCCTCGCCCAGCCGCTTGAAGGCGCCGATTCCCAGCGGCCGGTCATCCTCGAGCAGGGCGAAGAACCGGACATCTGGGCCGCCCAGCGCCTCGGGGCCGAGGGCGTGGCAGCTTTCGGGCGGGGTCACCGAGCGGGTGAATGCCAGATGCGATTCGACGATCGGCCGGATCGCGGGATCGGTGGGGTCCGCCGGACGGATCCGGATCCGGTCCATTCAGTGCGTCCAGGCCCCGCGCCGGTCGGTGGCGAAGTTCTCGCCGTAGCCGCGGGCGCGGATGTTGGGCTTGCGCGCCTTGGGCTTCAGCACCACGGCGTCGATGCCATGGGCCTTGGCGTAATCCTGCGCCGCCTCCAGCGTCTCGAACCGCAGGTGGACCTGCGAATTCATGTCCGACGACGAGGTCCAGCCCATCAGCGGGTCCACCTCGCGCGGGGCCTCGGGGGCGAATTCCAGGACCCAGTGCTGGGTCTTGGCGGTGCCCGAGGACATGGCGGTCTTGGCTGGCTTGTAGATGCGGGCGCGCATGGTCGTCTGATCCCCGTCGGTCTGGTCGGCGCCAGATATGTGAAAGACTGCCGCGCTTGTCCACATCCCAAGCTGTCGCGGGGCCGTCCTATGCTGCGGGGGAAGGAAGCAGAGAGGGTTGCCGACCGGCCCCGAGGGAGCGAGGGGTGGGTGGGTGGTTCGGGCCCGACCGGCAACCACATCTGCTGCTTGCACCACAACCTTACGGCAAGCCCGGGGCCGCTTGCAACGAGAATTTCTCCTTAAGGTTGTAAAAATTGTCTCTATCGGAGAAGGGCTACGTTAACCATTCTGCCGCCTTCCGCCGCGCCCGGCGGCCGCGAGGGGGCGCGGGGTTGAACCCGGTCGGCAGAAGATCAATCTGGGCAGGATGACGGAGACGCGCGATGCATAACAACTCCCCCGAACAGATGCCCGACACCGGGCGCGCGGTCGACGCCGTGCGCGCGCGGACCAAGCTCGAGGGCGGCAAGCGCTTTGTCATGCATACGGAATTCCGGGCCGCCGGCGACCAGCCCACGGCGATCGCCGAGCTGTCGGCCGGCGTCCGGGCCGGCGACCGCGACCAGGTGCTGCTCGGCGCGACCGGCACCGGCAAGACCTTCACCATGGCCAAGGTGATCGAGGAAACCCAGCGCCCCGCCATCATCCTCGCCCCGAACAAGACGCTGGCCGCACAACTCTACGGCGAGTTCAAGGGCTTCTTCCCGGAGAACGCGGTCGAGTATTTCGTCAGCTACTACGACTACTACCAGCCCGAGGCCTATGTCCCGCGGTCGGACACCTACATCGAGAAGGAATCGCAGATCAACGAGCAGATCGACCGGATGCGCCACTCGGCCACCCGGGCGCTGCTGGAACGCGACGACGTCATCATCGTGGCGTCCGTCTCCTGCATCTACGGCATCGGCTCGGTCGAAACCTACGGCGCGATGACCCAGGACCTCTATGCCGGGCGCGAATACGACCAGCGCAAGGTGATGGCCGACCTCGTGGCGCAGCAATACCGCCGCAACGACGCCGCCTTCCAGCGCGGCAGCTTCCGCGTGCGGGGCGACAGCCTGGAAATCTGGCCCGCCCACCTGGAGGACCGGGCCTGGAAGCTGTCCTTCTTCGGCGAGGAACTGGAAACCATCACCGAATTCGACCCGCTGACCGGCCACAAGACCGACAGCTTCGAGCGCGTCCGCGTCTACGCCAACTCCCACTACGTCACCCCGCGCCCGACGCTGCAGCAGGCGATCAAGGGCATCAAGCACGAGCTGGCCCAGCGGCTGGAGCAGCTAGTCGGCGAGGGCAAGCTGCTGGAGGCGCAGCGGCTGGAACAGCGCACAAACTTCGACCTCGAGATGCTGGAGGCGACGGGGTCCTGCAACGGGATCGAGAACTATTCGCGCTACCTGACGGGCCGCGCGCCGGGCGAGCCGCCGCCGACCCTGTTCGAATACATCCCCGACAACGCCATCGTCTTCGCCGACGAAAGCCACGTCACCGTGCCCCAGATCGGCGGCATGTTCCGCGGCGACTACCGGCGCAAATTCACGCTGGCCGAGCACGGGTTCCGCCTGCCCTCCTGCATGGACAACCGCCCGCTCAAGTTCGAGGAATGGGACGCGATGCGCCCGCAGTCGGTCTTTGTCTCGGCCACCCCCTCGGCCTGGGAACTGGACCAGGCCGGCGGCGTCTTCACCGAGCAGGTGATCCGGCCCACGGGCCTGCTGGATCCGGTGGTCGAGATCCGCCCGGTCGAGATGCAGGTCGACGACCTCTTGGACGAGATCCGCAAGGTCGCGGCCCGCGGCTTCCGCACGCTGGTCACCACGCTGACCAAGCGCATGGCAGAGGACCTGACCGAATACCTGCACGAGCAGGGCATCCGCGTGCGCTACATGCACTCCGACATCGACACGATCGAGCGGATCGAGATCCTGCGCGACCTGCGGCTGGGCGCCTTCGACGTGCTGGTGGGCATCAACCTGCTGCGCGAGGGGCTCGACATCCCCGAATGCGGGCTGGTGGCGATCCTCGATGCGGACAAGGAGGGCTTCCTGCGCTCCGAAACCTCGCTGATCCAGACCATCGGGCGGGCGGCGCGGAACGCCGAGGGCCGGGTCATCATGTATGCCGACCGGATCACCGGCTCGATGGAACGCGCCATGCGCGAGACCGACCGGCGCCGGGCCAAGCAGATCGCCTACAACGAGGAACACGGGATCACGCCCGCGACCGTGCGCAAGAACGTCGAGGACATCCTCGCCGGCCTCTACAAGGGCGACGTGGACATGAACCGCGTCACGGCGAAGGTCGACAAGCCGATGGTCGGCGCGAACCTCGCCGCGCATCTGGACGGGCTGCGCACCCAGATGCGCAAGGCCGCCGAGAACCTCGAGTTCGAGGAGGCCGCCCGCCTCCGCGACGAGATCAAGCGGCTGGAAGCGGTGGAGCTGGCCGTCGCCGACGACCCGCTGGCGCGCCAATCGGCGGTCGAGGAGGCGGTGGAGGATGCCGTCAAGATGACCGGCCGCAGCACGGCGGGGCGGCCGGGCCAGCGGGGCGGCAAGGCGCGGCGGGGGCGTTGACAGCCAGAGGGCACGGGACCGCCCGGACCAGCCGGCCGGCACGCCCATGTTCCGTTTGGGAACGCAGGCGTTACGGGCACACCCCGCCCACCGACAGGTAGCGCCCCGAGACCCAGCCGTTGGGATTCGGCTGGCCCCACAGCGGGTTCAGGCAGCGGCCCGACATGCATTGCACCTGGTACCAGCCGCCCTCCCGCGCCCAGACGGCGATCTCGTCGCCGAGATAGAGCTCGCCCAGCTGCGGGTACTGCGTGCCGGGGCCGGTGCGCACGGCGAGGAATCCGTTGCCGGCGGCATGGTTGTACTGGGACAGGGGCCGCACCCCGACGACATGGCCGGTGCAATCGCCCGCGGCGGCCAGCGACGGGGCGAGGACAAGGACGAGGGCGGCAAGGGGCCTGAGCATGGCGGGAGACCTCCGGGCAGGGAACCTGCGTCCAGCATAGACCCGACCGCGGGACGCCGGGTTGACACCCGTCAACGCCACGCTCACCGCGCCCGAACTGCTCTGACCTGGAAGGCTTTGCCCGACGCGATCCCGTCACCGTCGCCGCCGGCCGGCAAACCCGGGAGGGCCGGAGTGGCAGGGGCGGAGGGACTCGAACCCCCGGCCTGCGGATTTGGAATCCGCTGCTCTACCAACTGAGCTACACCCCTAGGCCGAGCGCGGGGATAGGGCGAAACGCGCGGCTTGTCCAGATGGGATCGGCAGGCTCAGGCGTCGGTCCAGGGCCCGTGCAGGCCGGTCTGTCCGGGGCGGTCGACGCGCTCGAAGCCATGGGCGCCGAAATAGTCGCGCTGCGCCTGGATCAGGTTCGCCGTGCCCCGCGGCTGGCGCAGCGTGTCGAGGTAGCCGAGCGCCGAGGCCAGCGCCGGCACCGGCAGCCCGGCGGCCACCGCGGCGGCCACCGTGCGGCGGAGCGCCGGCAGGTGGCTGCGCAGCCGGTCGGCGAAGGCCGGCGCGAAGGCGAGGCGCTGGCCGGGGACCTCGGTCAGCGCGGTGGCCATCTCGTCCAGCAGCGCCGACCGGATGATGCAGCCCGCCCGCCAGATCTCGGCGATGCGCGGCAGGGGCAGGTCCCACCCCTCCTCGGCGCTGGCCGCGGCCAGAAGCGAGAAGCCCTGCGAATAGGCCAGGATCTTGGCCGCCAGCAGCGCGCCCTCAAGATCCGCGTCGGACAGGTCCAGCGTGCCGGCAGCGCCGAAGATCTCCGCCCCCTCGGCGCGCGCCGCGGCCTCGCCCGACAGCACGCGGGCGGTCACGGCGGCCTCGACGGCGGGCAGCGGCGCGGCGCGGGTCTGGGCGTCGATGACGGTCCAGCGCCCGGTGCCCTTCTGCCCGGCGCGGTCGGCGATCACGTCCAGCATCGGGCGGCTGGTCTCGGGGTCGGTGGTGCGGGCCACGGCGGCGGTGATCTCGACGAGGTAGGAGGCCAGCGGCCCCTCGTTCCAGCGCGCGAAGGCGGCGCCGACCTCGGCCGCGCCGCGGCCCATGCCGTCGCGCATCAGGCCGTAGATCTCGGCGATCATCTGCATGTCGGCGTATTCGATGCCGTTGTGCACCATCTTGACGTAATGCCCCGCCCCGTCCGGCCCCAGGCGGGCCACGCAGGGGTCGCCCTCGAAGCGGGCGGCGATGAGCGTCAGCACGGGCTCCAGCGCGGCCCAGGCCCGGTCGGACCCGCCCGCCATCATCGAGGGGCCGTTGCGCGCGCCCTCGGCCCCGCCCGAGACGCCGAGGCCGAGATACAGGATCTCGCCCGCGGCGGCGGTCCGGCGGCGGGTGTCCTGCCAGTCGGAGTTGCCGGCGTCCACGATCACGTCGCCGGCGTCGAGCAGCGGGCGCAGCGCGTCGATCTGGTCGTCCACGGCCTCGCCCGCGGGCACCATCAGGATGATCCGGCGGGGCCGGGCGATGGCGGACACGAATTCCGCCAGCGACGCGGTCGGCACGAGGTTGGGGGCAAGGTCGCCCGCCTCGTCCACGAAGGTCTCGGTGCGGGCCTGCGTCCGGTTCCAGACCGCGATGCGGTGGCCGGTCTCGGCGATGTTGAGGGCGAGGTTCGCCCCCATGGTCCCAAGCCCGATCAGCCCGATCTCGGCGGTGTCGCGCGTGTCCGACATGTGCGTGCCTCCCGTCGCTGTCCTGACCTCCAAGCTAGGCAAGCCGGCGCCGCCCCGCCAGTGCGGGGACGCAGATTGACCGTGCGGGCATTCCCGTCCAAGGAAGGGCCAAGGGAGAGACGCCACCCATGAGCCTGCGCAAACGCCTCGCCTCGAGCCCGGCCGTGAACCGGGCCGTCGCCGCGCTGTTCGGCGGCTGGCTGCGGCTGGTCTGGGCCACCTCGCGGCGCGAGGCGGACGGGTGGGACCACGTGGCGCGGCTGGTCGACCGGCATGGCGCGGTCATCATCGTGTGCTGGCACCAGCGCATCCTGCTGACGCCCTGGATGTTCGACCTGTCGCGCTACCGCATCCAGAGCCTGACCTCGGCCGGCCGCGCCGGGCGGCTAGTCGGCTGGATCCACCGCGCCTTCGGCTACGGCACGGTGCCGATGCCCAAGGGCGTGCTGGGCGCGGCCGAGATGCGGCTGGTCCTGAAGGGGCTGCGCGAGGGCGTGTCCATCGGCATCTCGCCCGACGGGCCGCGGGGGCCGGCGCGGGTGGCCAAGGTCACGCCGATCCAGTGGGCGCGGGCCGCGCAGGTGCCCGTCGTGGTCTTCACCTTCGCCGGCAGTCGGGTCTGGACCTGGAAGACCTGGGACCGGATGCATTTCCCCCTGCCCTTCGGCCGGCTGGTCCTGCTCTGGCGGGAATGGGACCGCGCGGTGCCCGAACGCTTCGACGAGGCGACGGGCGAGGCGCTGGCCGCCGAGCTGGGCACCTTCATGGACACCGTGACCGCCGAAGCGGACCGTCGCCTGTAGGGCGGGCCTCGGCCCGCCGCCCCCCGCCTCGACAAGAGAAAAGGGCCGCGACTGGCGCGACCCTTTCCTTGTCGTCTTGCAGGTGCGCCGTGACGGCGCACCCCACAGATCACTCGATGATCTTCGACACCACGCCGGCGCCGACAGTGCGGCCGCCTTCGCGGATGGCGAAGCGCAGGCCGTCTTCCATCGCGATCGGCGCGATCAGCTCGACCGTGAACTTCAGGTTGTCGCCCGGCATCACCATCTCGGTGCCCTCGGGCAGCTGAACCGTGCCGGTCACGTCCGTCGTGCGGAAGTAGAACTGCGGGCGGTAGTTCGCGAAGAACGGCGTGTGACGGCCACCCTCTTCCTTGGTCAGGATGTAGGCCTCGGCCTCGAACTTCGTGTGCGGCTTCACCGAGCCGGGCTTGCACAGCACCTGGCCACGCTCCACGGCGTCACGGTCGATGCCGCGCAGCAGCGCGCCGATGTTGTCGCCCGCTTCCCCGCGATCCAGCAGCTTGCGGAACATCTCCACGCCCGTGCAGGTCGTCTTCTGCGTCGTGCGGATGCCCACGATCTCCAGTTCGTCGCCCACGTTCACCACGCCACGCTCGACCCGGCCGGTCACCACGGTGCCGCGGCCCGAGATCGAGAACACGTCCTCGATCGGCATCAGGAACGGCTGGTCAACAGCGCGGACCGGCGTCGGGATGTAGGCGTCGACCGCCTCCATCAGCGCGCGGATCGAGTTCTCGCCGATCTCCGGCTGCGTGCCGTTCATCGCGTGCAGCGCCGAGCCCTTCACGATCGGGATGTCGTCGCCGGGGAAGTCGTAGGACGACAGAAGCTCGCGCACTTCCATCTCGACGAGCTCCAGAAGCTCCTCGTCGTCCACCTGGTCGACCTTGTTCATGTACACCACCAGCGCGGGCACGCCCACCTGGCGGGCCAGCAGGATGTGCTCGCGCGTCTGCGGCATCGGGCCGTCGGCCGCGTTCACCACCAGGATCGCGCCGTCCATCTGCGCCGCGCCCGTGATCATGTTCTTCACGTAGTCCGCGTGGCCGGGGCAGTCGACGTGCGCGTAGTGCCGCGCCGGCGTCTCGTATTCCACGTGCGCCGTCGAGATCGTGATCCCGCGCGCCTTCTCCTCCGGCGCGCCGTCGATCTGGTCGTAGGCCCGGAACTCGCCGAAGTACTTCGTGATCGCCGCCGTCAGCGTCGTCTTGCCGTGGTCCACGTGACCGATCGTGCCGATGTTCACATGCGGCTTCGTGCGTTCAAACTTACCTTTTGCCATCGCGCTGGCGCCTCGTGCGTTCGGGGGCCCGCGCAAGGTCTGCCCGCGGCCCGGTTCAACATCGCGGGCGAGGTAGTCGGGTCGCGGGGAAAAATCAAGCCGATAACGGCGCGGCGGCGCGCGCCCGCCCTCAGGGGGCGGCGGGCGGCGACGCGGGGGTGGCGGGGGCCTCGGCGACGGGCTCGACCGCGGCCTCGGGGACGGGGGCCTCGCGGAACGGCGGCGCGTCGGGGTCGATGCTGAACCACTCGGGATTGTCGAGCATCCAGCGCTGGATCTGCCGCGCGGCGTTCCGGGCGAGCACCTGCATCTGCTCCTCGCGGGTGCGGGCGATGCCCGACCCGATCACCGCGGTCTCCGACGAGGCGCCCTCGAGCACGAGGATCTGCTCGGGCTCGTCATGCAGCTTGGCGCCCAGCGCGTCGTCCCAGACGTTGACCGACAACACCAGCACCGAGCGCGGGTTCAGCACCAGCGGAATACCCGGCGGGGCCAGCGCGTAGCCGTCGACGGCGATGCCGATGTGATACAGGCGGTCGCCCTCGTACTGCCCGAAGCGGCGGTCGATCTCGGAGGTCAGGATCTCGACCCATTCCTCGGGTGTCGCGTTCCGCGACGGCGGGATCTGCTGCATGTTGTCGGCCACCACGATGTTGTGGCCGAGGCGGAAGTCGCCCATGTTCGGCAGCTCGTCGGTCAGCGGGTCCGGCGCCGCGCAGGCGGAGAGCACCGTCAGGAGCGCCAGGGGCGCGAAGCGGGTCAGGCGGGCGGACATGCACGTCTCCGGGGTCAGTCTTGCGTTCCCCGTCAGATAGCGCAGGGGGGGCGCAGACGCAAATGACAGCTTCTGGAGCCGCGCCGGGCGCGCGCTATCTATTGCGTGGCGACCGGAGACCAAGATGACGGACCTGACACAGCACGCCCCCGGGCTGCCGGTTCTGGCGCGGCTGCCGACCCGGCCGATGGGGGTGGTCGACAGCTACACGGCGGCGCGCGAGAACATCCTCGGCATCATCCCGGCCCGGGCGCTGGAGCTTCCGGTGCTGTCGGGGCGCACCGGGCCGCAGCGCTGGCACATGCTGATGGACCCGGCCGCGATCCGGCGGGTGCTGCTGGAGCGGGTCGAGGACTACCCCAAGTCCGAGGCGACCAAGTCGATCCTGCGCCCCGCCATCGGCGAAAGCCTGCTCGTGGCCGAGGGCGACCACTGGCGCTGGCAGCGGCGGGCGGCGGCGCCGGCCTTCGCCGCGCGCAACGTCGAGGCCCTCACCCCGGTGATGACGCGGGCGGCCGAGGCCGCGGCCGAGCGGATCGGCGCGGCGGCCGGGCGGCAAGCGGTGAACGCGGTGGCCGAGATGGTGGCCGCCACCTTCGACGTGATCGCGGACGTCACCATGTCGGACCGGGCGGCCATCGACCGGGCCGCGGTGGGCGCGGCGCTCGACGCCTATGTCGACCGGGCGGCGCGGGTCAGCGTGCTGGACGTGCTGGGGGTGCCCGCCTGGGTGCCCCGGCCGGGGCGGCAGGCGGCCGTGCGCGACCTCGCGCCGATGCAGGCCGCGATGGACGCGGCGATCGCGCGACGGGCGGCGCGGGGGCCGGGGGCGGGCGTCGACCTGATGGACCTGCTGATCGGCGCCCGCGACCCCGAGACCGGACGCCAGATGACGGCGGCCGAGCTGCGCGAGAACCTGCTGACCTTCATCGTGGCGGGTCACGAGACCACCGCCCTGACGCTGGCCTGGGCGCTCTATCTCTGCGCCTTCGACCCGGCCGTGCAGGCGGCGGCGCGGGACGAGGCGCAGGCGGTGCTGGGCGACCGCGCGGCCGGGGCGGCGGACGTGGAGCGCCTGACCCTGACCCGGCGGATCGTGGAGGAATCGCTGCGCCTCTACCCGCCCGGGGGCTTCCTGTCGCGCACGGCGCGGGCCGCCGACCGGCTGTCGGGCGCCGGCGTCCGGCCGGGCGACACCGTGATGATCCCGGTCTACGGGCTGCACCGGCACCGGCGGCTGTGGGAGGAGCCCGACGCCTTCCGCCCCGACCGCTGGGCGCGGCGCGACGCCATCGACCGCTGGCAATACCTGCCCTTCGGCGACGGGCCGCGGATCTGCATCGGGGCGCGCTTCGCCCTGCAGGAGGCGGTGGTGATCCTCGCCACGCTGCTCGCGCGGTTCCGCTTCACGGCGGTGCCGGGGCGCGCGCCCAAGCCGGTGATGATCCTGACGCTGCGCCCCGAGGGGGGCGTCTGGCTGGAGGTGGCGCGGGCGTGACGGGCGCCCGGCCCGCCTGCCCCGCCCGATCCGACGCCCGACACGCCCGTTGTCCCGAGGCCGGACCTGGGGCAGACTTGCGGTTGCAGGAGCTCGGTCCCCGCAACCGCCGGTTCCGTCGGCGCGGGACCGGCGCGGCGTCACGCCTTGGGAGGAGTGTGTCATGCCAGCCACCAGCGACGGGCCCACGGCACCCGACAACCCGACGCCGCAGGACCGGCGCGCCCCCGCGATCAACCGGGTCACGGCGGAGGACATCACCGCCGCTCTGAAGGCCGGGTTCTCCGACTTCCTCGCGCGGCCCGTGATGAGCGGGTTCTTCGGCCTGTTCTACGCGGCCTTCGGCATCCTGTTCGTGTGGTGCCTGGTCTGGCTCGGCGCGATCTGGATGGTCATCCCGGCGGCCGTCGGCTTTCCGCTGGTCGCCCCCTTCGCGGCCGCGGGGCTTTACGAGATATCCCGCCGGCTGCAGGCGGGCGTGGGCTTCGGCTGGGCGGACATCCTGACCGTCATGGCCAACCAGCGAAAGCGCGAGCTGGGGTGGATGGCCTTCGTCACCCTGTTCGTGTTCTGGGTCTGGAGCTACCAGGTGCGGCTGTGGCTTGCGATCATCCTGCAGGATTCCTCGTTCTCGGATGTCGGCGGGTTCCTGACCATCGTCTTCTTCACGCCTGAGGGGTGGACCTTCCTCGCCATCGGCACGGTCGTGGGCGCGGCCCTGTCGGCGGTCCTGTTTTCCGTGACCGTCGTCGCCATGCCGATGCTCCTGGACCGGGACACCGACATCGTCACCGCCATGATCACCTCGGTGCGGGTCGTCGCCGAGAACCCGGTGGTGATGCTGGCCTGGGCCGCGATCATCTCGGTCACCATGCTCCTGTCCCTCGTCCCGGCGTTCCTCGGGCTCATCTTCACCCTGCCGATCCTCGGCCACACCACCTGGCACCTGTACCGGCGGGCCGTGACACCCCCGGCGGCCTGAGCCTCGGGCGGGGCTTGGCGGCAGGCGCACGGGGTGTAGGCTCCACCGGCCCGACCGGAGACCGCCCATGCCCTTCCAATCCCCGATTCCCGTCCTGCGCAGCTTCGACGAGGCCGCGACGCGGGCCTTCTACCTGGACTTCCTCGGCTTCGCGGTCCTGTTCGAGCACCGCTTCGACCCCACGGCGCCGCTCTACCTGGCGGTGCGGCTGGGCGCCTGCGAACTGCACCTGTCCGAGCACCACGGCGACGCGACGCCCGGATCCACGGTGCGGATCGGGGTGGCGGACGTGCACACCCTGTCGGCGGAGCTGCGCGCCAAGCCCTACCCGCGGTCGCGGCCCGGTGTGACACGGCAGCCCTGGGGCCTCGACGAGGCGGCGGTGACCGACCCCTCGGGCAACCGGCTGGTGTTCTGGTCGGAGCCCCGGGACGGCTGACCGTGCCAAACTCTTGCAAGAGTTTGGCCACAGCCTTGCAAGGCTGTGCCAAGGTCCTTGCAAGGACCTTGGCCAGAGTTTTGCAAAACTCTGGCCGCGCTCAGGTGAACCGGTTGTCCCGCGGGAAGCCGCGCGGCGCCATGCGGCCCGCACTCGCCCGCTTGCCATCCCATTCGGTCAGGTCGGGCTCGGTCCGCGTCCGCCCCGCGGGGTCGAGCCAGCTCAAGCCGTCGGCCTTGCGGAAGCTGCGCGCATCCGACATGCCGCCGTCCTTGTATTTCTGCAGCCGCACGCCCTTGCCGCGGGCCATCTCGGGCAGCTCGTCCATCGCAAAGACCAGCAGCTTGCGGTTGTCGCCCACCACCGCGATGGCGTCGTCGCCCGCCGCCACCGGGCGGCAGACCCGCGCCGTCACGCCGTCGCCGAGGTTCAGCACCTGCTTGCCCGCCCGCGTCTGCGCCACCACCTCGGCCTCGGGCACGAGGAACCCGTCGCCGGCTGACGAGGCCAGCAGCAGCTTGCCCTCGGGCCGGTGCACGAACAGGTCCACGATCTCGGCCTCGTTGGGCAGGTCGACCATCAGCCGCAGGGGTTCGCCAAGGCCCCGCCCCCCCGGAAGGTTCGCCGCCGACAGCGTGTAGAACCGCCCCGCGGAGGACAGGATCAGGAGCTTGTCGGTCGTCTCCGCGTGGAACAGGAACCGCCCCTCGTCGCCGTCGCGGAACTTGAGCTCGGTCGACAGGTCGATGTGCCCCTTCATGGCGCGGATCCAGCCCATCTTGGAGCAGACCACCGTGATCGGCTCGCGCTCGATCATCGCCTCGATCGGCACCTCCTCGATCTCGCCCGCCTCGGCAAAGGACGTACGCCGCGCGCCGCCCGGCGCCTTGGCGCCGAACTTGCCGCGCACCTCGCGCAGCTCCTCGGCGATCCTCGCCCACTGCAGGGCGTCCTCGGCCAGCAGGTCCTCAAGCCCCGCGCGCTCGGCCATCAGGGCGTCACGCTCGCGGATCAGCTCCATCTCCTCCAGCCGCCGCAGGCTGCGCAGCCGCATGTTCAGGATCGCGTCGGCCTGCACCTCGGTCAGCTCGCCGTCGCCCGGCGGGGGCGTGACGTAGTCTTTCTCCGACGTCGCCCGGACAAAGGCCCGCCCCCAGTCCTCGCGCATCAGCGCCGCCTTGGGGTCGTCGTCATAGCGGATGATGTCGATCACGCGGTCTAGGTTCAGGAAGGCGATGATGAAGCCTTCCAGCACCTCCAGCCGGTGGTCGATCTTGTCCATCCGGTGCCGCGACCGGCGGATCAGCACCTCGCGCCGGTGGTCGAGGAAGGCGCGCAGCACCTCCTTCAGCGAACAGACCTTCGGCGTCCGCCCGTCGATCAGCACGTTCATGTTCAGGCTGAACCGCGTCTCGAGGTCCGAGTTGCGGAACAGCGTGCCCATCAGCACCTCGGGGTCCACGTTCTTGGATCGGGGTTCCAGCACGATGCGGATGTCGTCGGCGCTTTCGTCCCGCACATCGGCCAGGATCGGCACCTTCTTCAGCTGGATCAGCTCGGCCAGCCGCTCGATCAGCTTGGACTTCTGCACCTGGTAGGGGATTTCCGTGACCACGATCTGCCAGGTCCCGCGGCCCAGATCCTCCACCACCCACCGAGCGCGCAGGCGGAACGCGCCGCGGCCCGTGCGGTAGGTCTCGGCCATGCTCTCCTTCGGCTCGACGATCACGCCACCGGTCGGGAAATCGGGGCCCTGGATGTAGGTCAGGAGCGTCTCGTCCCGCGCATCGGGCGCCTTGATCAGGTGCAGGCAGGCCGCCACCAGCTCGTCGAGGTTGTGGGGCGGGATGTTGGTGGCCATCCCCACCGCGATGCCCGACGACCCGTTGGCCAGCAGGTTCGGCACGGCGGCCGGCAGCACCTCGGGCTCTTCCAGCGTGCCGTCGTAGTTCGGGCGGAAGTCGACGGCGTTCTCGTCGAGGCCCTCCATCAGCGCCTCGGCCACCGCCGTCATGCGCGCCTCGGTGTAGCGCGAGGCCGCCGGGTTGTCGCCGTCGATGTTGCCGAAATTGCCCTGCCCGTCGACCAGCGGGTAGCGGATCACGAAATCCTGCGCCAGCCGCGCCATCGCGTCGTAGATCGCGGCGTCCCCGTGCGGGTGGTAGTTGCCCATCACGTCGCCCGAGATCTTGGCCGACTTGCGGAACCCCCCGTTCGACGCCAGCCGCAGCTCGCGCATGGCGTAGAGGATGCGGCGGTGGACCGGCTTCAGACCGTCCCGCGCGTCGGGCAGCGCCCGGTGCATGATGGTCGACAGCGCGTATTGCAGGTAGCGCGAGCCGATGGCGCGCGCCAAAGGCTCGGAGACCTGGCGCTCGCCGCCCCCTGCATCTTGTGTGTCGTCCTGGTCCGCCATCAGGATGTCGTGATAGCCGAGGCCACGCCCGGCGTCCAGCCACGAGAAACACCCTGTGCGGGGATTCCGGAGTCGGCGAATCGGGCCCGTGGGGACTATAAGCCCAGGAATTACCGGGGCTTGTCTGGTGCTGCCATGTTGCGTCTGACCCTGATGCTGGGCGCCGCGATCTATGCGGGGCTGGTGATCTTTTCCGAGCGCGCGCCCGATGCGGCCGCGCCCGGGGTCGACGTGACACGCGCGGCGGGCGTCGACGCCACCGCCCCGGCCCAGCCGACGCCCACCGGTCGCCTCGTCACCGCCGACGGCCGGGTGCTGGCCATCGCCACCGTGATCGACCCCGCGGCGCTGGTCACCGACCGCGACACCATCCACGCCGTGTCCACCCGGGCGCCCGAGACGGTGATCGCCTCGGCCTCGGCCGGGCAGCCCGACCTGCCGCTGGTGCAGGTCACCGGGGCCAGCGTGAACCTGCGCGCCGGCCCCTCAACCGACCAGCCCGTGCTCGACGCGCTGGTGCAGGGCGAACGGGCCGAGCTGATCGCGGCGCTCGGCAACGGCTGGGTGCAGATCCGCACCGTCGACGGCGGGGTCGAGGGCTACATGGCCGACCGCTTCGTCGCGCCGGTCAACTGAGACCGTTGCCGCCGCGGCGGCGCTGCCCTAGGCAGGGCGCGCGACGCGGGCAGAAGGAGGCGCCACCATGGCGCGGACGGTTCTCATCACGGGATGTTCCTCGGGGATCGGGCGGGCGGCCTGCGAAGGCCTGCGCGCCCGCGGCTGGACCGTCATCGCCTCGGCCCGCAAGCCCGAGGACGTGGCCGCCCTGCAGGCCGCGGGCTTCGCCGCCGTCCGCATCGACCACCACGACAGCGCCAGCATTGCCGCGGGCTTTGCCGAGGCCGTCGCGCTGGCGGGCGGCCGCCTCGACGCGCTCTTCAACAACGCGGGCCACGGGATGCCGGGCGCGGCCGAGGACCTGCCCCGCGGCGGGCTGGAGGAGGTGTTTTCCTCCAACCTCTTCGGCCTGCACGAGCTGACGACCCACGCGATCCGCCACATGCGCACGCAGGGCGGCGGCCGGATCGTGCAGCATTCCTCGGTGGTGGGCTTCACCGCGCTGAAATGGCGCGCGGCCTATGTCGCCACCAAGCACGCGCTCGAGGGGCTGACGAAATGCATGCGTGTGGAGCTTCAGGGCACCGGCATCCACGTGTCGATCCTGAACACCGGGCCGGTCACCTCGGGGTTCCGCGACCGCTCGATGGCGCAGTTCGACCGCTGGATCGACGCGGAAGGCTCGCGCCACGCCGAGTTCTACCTCACCAAGTGGACCGCCCGCCGCGAGGCCGGCCGCGACCTGTTCGAACTCGGCCCCGAGGCGGTGGTGAAGAAGCTGATCCACGCGCTGGAAAGCCCGCGCCCCCGGCGCCGCTACTACATCACCACGCCAGCCTACATCGCTGCGGTGCTGACCCGCATCCTGCCCGACGCGCTGCAGGACAGGATCGTCGCGCGGCTCTAGCCTTTTGCCCGCGACACGCTAGGGTCCGGGCCTCGACCGGACGGAAGGACAACCAACGTGCAAGACCCGCTTCTGATCATCGCCCTCGTCGCCTGCCTGGGCGTGCTCGTCATCCTGCTTCTGGGCATCAACGCCTTCCGCAAGGGCACGGCCGAGTCGGCGAAGGAGTCCAACAAGTACATGCGCTGGCGCCTGATGGCACAGTTCGGGGCCGTGGTCCTGATCATGCTGTTCGTCTGGGTCCGCGGCCAGACGGGGAACTGAGACATGGTGGTGCTGAACAAGATCTACACCCGCACCGGCGACGCCGGCGAGACCGCGCTGGGCGACGGCAGCCGGGTGGCGAAGCATTCGCCGCGCGTGGCGGCCTACGGCACGGTGGACGAGCTGAACGCCGCGCTGGGCGTGGCGCGCCTCCATGCCGAGGGCGAGATGGCCGAGCGGCTCAAGGCGATCCAGAACGACCTGTTCGACCTCGGCGCGGACCTGTGCACGCCGAACATGGAAAAGGACGACGAACGCCCCTACCCCGCCCTGCGCATCGTCGCGGCGCAGGTCGACCGGCTGGAACGCGAGATCGACGCCATGAACGCGCGGCTGGAGCCGCTGCGCAGCTTCATCCTGCCCGGCGGCTCGGCGCTGTCGGCGCACCTGCACGTCTGCCGCACCGTGGCGCGCCGGGCCGAGCGGATGAGCGTGGAGCTCGGCACGGTCGAATCGATCAATGCCGAGGGGGTGAAATACCTCAACCGCCTGTCCGACTGGTTCTTCGTCGCGGGGCGGATCGCCAACAACGACGGCCGCGACGACGTGTTGTGGGTTCCGGGCGCGAACCGCTGAAAGCGGCGAAGGCTCCCGTGGAGCCTTCGGCGACCGGAAGGGCGGAGCCCAGGCCCGCAAGGGCGGGCGCGAACCGCTGAAAGCGGCGAAGGCTCCCGTGGAGCCTTCGGCGACCGGAAGGGCGGAGCCCCGGGGGATCCGCCCGCGCGCGCCCCGATCCGGCTGCAACCAGGCGCAGCCCCTCACGAGTCCGCCTGTGCCTCCCCGCCGGCTTCCAGGTGATAGGGCGCGATCAGGGACCGCGCCGGAATGCGCCATTCCTCGTGCAGCCTCTGGATCATCCCCAGCGTAAGGCGGCGCTTGCGGTTCAGGATCTCGGACGCCCGCCCACGCCCGCCCACCAGCTCGGCCAGATCCGAGGGGCGCCGGCCGGTCAGGGTCATGTATCCCTGCAGCGTGGCGATCGGGTCGGGCCCGTCGATGGGATATTCCCGGTTCTCGTAGGCCTCGATCAGGTCGCTCAGGAGGTCGAAGCGGTCCGCCTCGGGGGTCCCCGGCGCCGGCGGGTCATCGAAATAGGCTTCGACCTGCGCCAGCGCCCAGTCGAGGTCCGCATCGGTCCGGATCGGTCGGATATCCATCAGATCTTCTCCACATCGATCTTGTCGTACTCGGCATGGGTGCCCACGAACTTGACCATCACGCGGTGATAGGGCGCGTAGACCACCCGGGCCACGAGCCGGAACTTGTTGCCGCCGATGTCGAAGACGATCCGGCTGTCGCCCACGAAATCGACGGTAGACCCGAACTGGTCCTTCACGTCCTGCGGCCGGTCCCAGCGGGCCGCGCTGACCGCCTCGTACCAGAACTGCAGCGGCGCCCGCGCCGCGGCGTGCCGGGTCCAGAACTCGACGAGCGTCCGCTTTGACAGAACGCGCATGGCCGGCGGTGTCCGTGATGCCTTCGGGGCAGAGATGTTCCCAATTTGGGAACATGTCAACCCCCCTCACCGCATCGGCGGAAACAGCGCATCCCTCAGCGTGCAGTCGCGCTCCACATCCGCCCCGCAGGCGCGCGGCTCCAGCCCGCGGGTCAGGCAGATGCGGACCTCCTGCACATGGCCGGCGCGACAGGTCACCGTCATCATCTCGTCGGCGAGATCGGGGTTCGCCTCGAGGAACGCTTCCTCGACCACCTCGGCGGGCAGGCGCACCGTGCGGTCGAGCCGGCGCAACACCTCGGGCCGCGCCACCGCCTCGTAGGCCAGCCGCGACAGGCGGTAGTAGTCCTCGGCCGACAGCCCGGTGCAGGACCCGTGCTTGCGCCACTGGTGCCAGGCCAGCCCCGACGACCCCATGATGTCCACCATCGCCCCGGTCTGCGCGCGCGACGGCGGGCGCTCGGACGTGGGGCAGAAGCTCGGCCAGCCGTCCTCGTACTGCGGCCAGAGCCCGTGCAGGGTGAAGCCGTAGCCCTGCCCCTGGTCGCATTGCGGCGAGCCGCGGTCGTCGCCCTCGAGCGCGCACCACGACGGCGTCCAGCTGAGCGACAGGACGTAGTAATCGAACGCCCCCGCGCGTTCACCCTCGGCCAGCGCCGCGCCGCCCAGCCAGATCAGCGCCCAAGCCAGTGCCCGCATTTCCTCTTCCCTCCGTGACGGCCGGGGCCTATATACGCGGGGATTTCCCCGAAATCGAGGAATGGCGGACAGGCTCCGCCGCCGGCCCGCCCGGCAGGGGAGAAGGCATTTCTGAAGGACGGATCACGATGAACAAACCGATCATGGCCAAGGCCACCGCCGTCTGGCTCGTGGACAACACCACGCTGAGCTTCAAGCAGATCGGCGATTTCTGCGGGCTGCACGAGCTGGAGGTGCAGGGCATCGCCGACGGCGACGTGGCCCAGGGCGTCAAGGGCTTCGATCCCATCGTCAACAACCAGCTGACGCAGGACGAGATCACCAAGGGCGAGGCCGACCCGGCCTACAAGCTCCGTCTCAAGCACAACCCCGCCGCCGTCGGCGAGGAAAAGCGCCGCGGCCCGCGCTACACCCCCCTGTCCAAGCGGCAGGACCGCCCCGCCGCGATCCTGTGGCTGGTCAAGTTCCACCCCGAGCTGTCGGACGGACAGGTCTCCAAGCTGGTGGGCACCACCAAGCCGACGATCCAGACCATCCGCGAGCGCACGCACTGGAACATCGGCAACATCCAGCCCATCGACCCGGTCGCGCTGGGGCTGTGCAAGCAGTCGGAACTGGACGCCGCCGTGCAGAAGGCCAACGCCAAGAAGGCCCGCGAGGGCGGCGTGATGACCGACGACGAGCGGATGAAGCTGGTGTCGACCGAAACCAGCCTCGGCATGGCGCCCGAGCCGCGCATCCCCTCGGCCATCGCGGGGCTCGAGACCTTCTCGCTGTCGCAGGACGATGAAGAGGACGAGACCACCCGCCGCGCCGCCGCGCTGGACGCCGACAGCCTGTTCAACCTGCCGAACACCGACGACGAGGACGAGGACGACGAGGACGATCGCCGCCGCCGCTGAACGTCCCGCGCCGCGCAATCCCCCCGCAGCCCCCGGCCCGCAACGGCCGGGGGTTCGCGTTTGACGGGACCGGATCGACAGCAGCCGCCGGCGTGCCGTAAGCTGGGCGCAGCCCCGCCGGAGATCCCGCCATGCGCCGCCACGCCGCCCTCGGATGCCTCGCCGCCCTGTGGGTCGCCGCGCCCGCCGCCGCGCAGGACCTGCTCTGCGAGGACTGGTGGTTCGCCCGCAACCTGATCTTCGACCGCGCCGGCTACTGCTTCACCTCGCCGCTGGGGCAGGCCCTGTTCGACAACGCCGACTGCACGACCCGGGCGCCCGACCTGCGGCCCGACCTCGCCGCGCTGGTCGCCGAGATCCGCGCGCGCGAGACCGAGGAGGGCTGCGCCGTCGACACCGCCCGCACGGCCCTGTCGGACCCCGGCGCGGTCGAACCCTACCGGCTGATGGAGGACATCCCCGTCCGCGAGCCCTTCGAGAGCGGCTGCATCGGCTACCGCGGCGCCCCGGTGGCGGTGCGGACCGGGCTTCGCCCCGACGCGCCCGTCGCGGGGACGATCGCGGCCGGCGCCTCCATCGGGTTCGGCCACGTCCCGCGCGGCGCGTCGGACTACATCGTGGTGCTGCCGGACCCCGACAGCCTGAAGGGCGCGTTCTGGGGCTGGGCCGACTTCCCGCCCGGCCCCCTGCCCTGCGACGTGCAGGCGGGCTGAGCCGGGCCTCAGTGCGCGGCGAAGGTCACGTTGTCGAGCAGCGTGCGGCCGCCGTCCACGGTGATGACCTCGCCGGTGATGAAGCCCGCGCCCTCCGAGGCGAGGAACTGCACCGCGCCGGCCACCTCGCGGGCGCTGGCGATGCGGCCCAGCGGAGTGTTCTGCTTGATTTCCTCGCGCAGGCCCGAGGTCTCACCCAGCGACGCCTTCAGGCTCGCGGACATGATCGACCCGAAGGCGACCCCGTTCACCCGGATGCGGTGCGGCGCCAGCGCCAGCGCCAGCGACCGCGTGGTCTGGTCCAGCGCCGCGGCGGCGACCGAATAGGCCAGCAGGTCCGGGTGCGTGCGCCGCGCGGCGATGGAGGACACGTTGATGATCGAGCCGATGGCCCCGTCGCCGTCGCGCGGGTCGGCCTCGGCGCGCGCGATCATGCGCCGGGCGACCGCCTGGCTCAGGCGCAGCGCGGTGAACATGTTCTGTTCCAGCAGCCCCTCGACCGTGGTGTCGGCCGGATCCAGCGGATCGGTCCGCAGGATCTGGCGGCTCGCGTTCACCAGGATGTCGATGCCGTCGAAGGCGTCGATGGTGGCCGAGACGAGGTTCTCGATGGTCAGCTTCTCGCGCAGGTCGCCCGCGAAATACTGCACCTGCGACGCGTCGTCGGTGATCTCGCCGCATTCGTCGGCCAGCCGCACCTTGTCGCGGTCGGCGAACATGACGCGCGCGCCGCGGTCCACGAAATGCCGCGCGATGGCGAGGCCGACGCCGTTCGCGGCCCCGGTCACGATGGCGGTCTTGCCCTGGATGGAAAGTGTCATGTCCCGGATGCGGTCCCTGGCTGGCGGCGGTCAGCGTTTCGGCTTGGCCGCCTCGTAGATCTTGTAGCCTTCGAGTTCCCCCAGAAGCCGCCCCGTCCCGAAGGCCGACTTCAGGGCGTCTTCATAGGGCAGATGCCGGTTCGCCACCATGAAAAATCGCCCCCGCGGCGACAGCATCCGCGCCGCCGCCGCGATGAACGCACGGCCAAGCGACGGGTCGGCATGGCGGCCGGTGTGGAAGGGCGGATTGGCCAGGATGGCGTCGTAGGCCGCCTCGGGCTGGAACCGCGTCACGTCGGCCCAGTGGAACCGCGCGCGCGGGTCGTCGATGTTGGCGGCGGCGGCCTCCAGCATGGCGTGGTCGGCCTCGATCAGGTCGAGGGTCTCGATGCCGTCCTGCTCGGACAGGATCTCGCCCGCGATGTAGCCCCAGCCCGCGCCGAGGTCGGCCACGCGCCCCGTCAGCGGCGGCACCAGCGCCACGAGGATCTCCGAGCCCCGGTCGGGCCCCTCGGCGGAAAAGCCGCCGGGCACGGTCAGGTAGCCCTCCTCGGTCTCGACCGGCTCGGGCATCCAGCCCATCACCGCCTCGGGCAACACCTCGGGGCGGGTCAGCCAGACCAGCTTGCCGTGGGCCTTGGCATAGGTGCCGTCGATCTCGAACTCGGATTTCAGGAGCTTCAGGATCGCCTCGATCCCCTCGTCCTTGGGGCCGTCCACCATCAGGAGGCCGCCCGGCTGCAGCGCCATCAGCGCCTCGGCGAGGCTGGCCAGCGTGCCGGCGCGCGCCTTGACGATCTGCACCAGCGCGGCGGCGTAGGTCTCGCCCTCGGGCACCTCGACCGACACCGCCAGCCCGCGCGCGGCCAGCCGATCATGGTCGGGCGCGAATCCCTGCACGCACTGCACCTGCCCCAGCGCGGCATAGTCGCCGTCGCCGCGCGCGCGCAGCACCAGCACCGGGCCGGGCGGAAGCGCAAGCTCGCCCGCCTCCAGCGCGAGGGTCCATCTGTCAGGGGTCATGCGGGTCGCAGAGGACGCGTCAGTCCTCTTTCTCCATCGTGCATTGCAGCGGGTGCTGGTTGCGCCGGGCGAAGTCCATCACCTGCGCGACCTTGGTTTCCGCGATCTCGTAGGAGAAGACGCCGACCACGGCAACGCCCTTCTTGTGCACGGTCAGCATGATCTCGACCGCGTGGGCATGGCTCACGCCGAAGAACCGCTCGAGGACGTGCACGACGAATTCCATCGGCGTGTAGTCGTCGTTCAGCAGCAGCACCTTGTACAGGGGCGGGCGCTGCGTCTTCGGCTTGGTCTTGGTGATGACGTTGGTCTCGCCCTCGGTCTTGGGCTTGTCCGCCATCATCCGCAAGCGGTCGGTCTGCATCGCGTCTCCAGTCGGGCTGGGCTTGCCGGTCGTGCCGTGCATGGTCGCACTATATAAGGCAGCGGGCGATTCAGAAAAGAGGGGCCTTCCGCAATGGTTTCCCGGCTCACCACCATCGGCTTCGACGCCGACGACACGCTGTGGCAGAACGAAAGCTTCTACCGGCTGACGCAGGAGCGCTTTGCCGGGCTGCTGCGGGACTACGCCGACCGCGACACGCTCGAGGCGCGGCTGCTGGCGGCCGAGCGGCGCAACCTCGGCCACTACGGCTTCGGCATCAAGGGCTTCATGCTGTCGATGATCGAGACCGCGATCGAGGTGACCGAGGGCCGCGTGCCCGCCCCGGTCATCGGCGAGATCCTGAGCGCCGGGCAGGAGATGCTGCGCCACCCGATCGAACTGTTGCCCCATGCCGCCGAGGTGGTGGCGGAACTCGCCGGGTCCTACCGGCTGGTCCTCATCACCAAGGGCGACCTGCTGGACCAGGAGCGCAAGCTGGCGCAGTCGGGGCTGGGTGATCTGTTCGACGCGGTCGAGATCGTGTCGGACAAATCGCGCGCCACCTACGAGGGCGCCTTTGCCCGCCACGGCGACGGGGCCGACCGCGCGATGATGGTGGGCAACTCGATGAAGTCGGACGTGCGCCCCGCGCTCGAGGCCGGGGCCTGGGGCGTGTTCGTGCCGCACGGGCTGACCTGGGTGGTGGAACATGCCGCGCCCCCCGACGGCCATGCGCGGTTCCGGGAACTGCCCGACCTCGGGCCGCTGCCGGCGCTGGTGGCCGAGCTGGCGCGATGACGGCAGCGTGACCGGCGGGCGATTGACCGGGCGGCGCGCGGCAGCCAAGTCTGCGCCATGATCGACGCCGCCCTCCTGCCCCTGCAACGCCGCCTGCTGGCCCCGCCCGGCCAGTGGCTGGCCGCGCGCGGGGTCCGGGCCGACCAGCTGACGGTGGCGGGCTGCCTCGTCGGGCTGGGGGCCGCCGGGGCTGCCGCGCTGGGGATGTACGGCCTCGCCCTCCTCGGCCTCGCGCTGAACCGGCTGGCCGATGGGCTGGACGGCGCGGTGGCGCGGGTCACGGGGCCGACGGACCGGGGGGCGTTCCTCGACATCGCGCTCGACTTCGTGTTCTACGCGGCGTTTCCGCTGGGCTTCGTGCTGGCCGATCCTGGCGCGAACGCCGTGGCCGGCGCCGTGCTGGTGGCGAGCTTCGTGCTGTCGGGGACGTCCTTCCTTGCCTTCGCGGCGGTGGCGGCGAAGCGGGGAATGAGCGCGGCGGACTACCCGCAGAAGGGCATCTTCTACCTCGGCGGGCTGACCGAGGGGGCCGAGACCATCGCGGTCTTTGCCGCGTTCTGCGTGTTTCCCGGCGCCTTCGCCGAGATCGCGCTGGTCTTTGCCGCGGCCTGCGCGGTGACGGGCATCACGCGCTTCGCGGCGGGCTGGCGGGCGTTCTCGGGCTAGACGTCTTGCTGCAGCAAAACGTCTGGGAAAACTGCAGTTTTCCCAGACGGAAAACTCGAGTTTTCCGGTGCGCGAAACTGCAGGTTCGCGCCGCCCTCAGACCTTCAGCACGATCTTCCCGATATGCGCGCTCGATTCCATGCGCGCATGGGCTGCCGCGGCCTCCGCCAGCGGGAACACCCGGTCCATCACCGGCCGCACCCGCCCGGCGGCGACCAGCGGCCAGACATGGGCGGCCAGCTCCGCCGCGATCCGGGCCTTGGCGGCGTCCGACTGCGGGCGCAGGGTCGAGCCCGTGATCGTCAGCCGCCGCACCATGACCTGGGCGAAGTTCAGCTCCACCTTCGGCCCCTCCAGAAACGCGATCTGCACCAGCCGCCCGTCATCGGCCAGCGCCCGCACGTTGCGGGGCAGGTAGCTGCCGCCGACCATGTCGAGGATCAGGTCGGCCCCGCCCTCGCGGCGCAGCACCTCGACGAAATCCTCCTCACGGTAGTTGATCGCGCGCTCGGCGCCGAGCCGCTCGCAGGCCGCGCATTTCTCGGCCGAGCCGGCGGTGGCAAAGACCCGCGCGCCCAGCTGTGCCGCGATCTGGATCGCCGTCGTCCCGATGCCCGAGGATCCGCCGTGGACGAGGAACCGCTCGCCGCCGCGCAGGCCGCCCCGCATCACCACGTTGGACCAGACGGTATAGGCCGTCTCGCAGAGCGCCGCGGCCTCGGCCATTGTCAGGCCCTCGGGCACCGGCAGGGCGTGGTCCTGGTGGGTGAGCACGAATTCGGCATAGCCCCCGCCGGGCAGCAGCGCGCAGACCGCATCACCCACGCGCCAGCGCGTCACGTCGGGGCCCACGGCGGCCACCGTGCCCGCGGCCTCCAGCCCCGGCAGGTCCGACGCGCCGGGGGGCGGGTCGTAGGCGCCCGCGCGCTGCAGCGCGTCGGGGCGGTTCACCCCGGCATGATCGACCGCGATCAGGATCTGGCCGGACCCGGGCACCGGCACCGGCCGCGTGCAGGGCACCAGCACCTCGGGGCCGCCGGGGCGGGAAATCTCGATCGCGCGCATGGTGTCGGGCATGGGGTGGCCTCCGTCTCCTCCGTCCGGGGACTAGGGATGACGGGGGATGCGTCGGGGGGCAAGGGCGGCGATGCCGCGCCTCAGCCCCGCCAGCGGCCGGGCAGGTCGGCCGGCGCCGCCGAGGACGGCGCCCGGATGCGGCTGGCCAGCCACTCGGGCCCGGCCATCAGCGGCTTGAGGAGCCTGTTCTCGCGCACCGCCTTCTTGGCGCGCTCGATCCGCATGACATCGTCGATCCGGCGGTCGAGAAAGGCCCAGGTCGCGGCGTGGTCCATCGACTGGTCGCCGAGCCAGTAGAGGACCGTCGCGGAATAGACACCGGAGAGGGTCGCGCGCTTGGTGTACCAGTTCAGGTCGTCCGACGTGTCGCCCAGCGCTGTCCAGATCGCGTCGGCGGTCTGCCACAGCGCGCGGGCCCCGTCCGCGGCATGGATCGGCAGCGCGAACAGGGTCACGCCCCGGCGCACCGCCTCCTTGTCGTGCTCAACCAGCTCCAGCCGGGTGCGGATGGCGAAGGCGACCCGGTCGCTGTAGCGCAGCGCGGTCAGATCGGTCGCGCGCAGCTTCTCGACCATCGCCGCATCGCCCTGCGCGTGGAAGGCCAGCGCCAGGTCCACCGCGCCCCGCGGGCACAGCGCGCGGGCCTCGGCGGGGGTCATCCCGGCATCGGCGGCGGCGGCGCGGAAACTGGCCTCGGACCAGCCGTCGAAGGGCACATGCATCAGCGCGGCCTCGATCAGGCGGGCCTTCGGATCGGTGGTTTCGGTCATCGCGGCGGTCATCCTTGCGTCGGTCCGGGGACAGTAGACAAGTTAGGGGGCCTTTGCTATACGGCCACCTCCTGCGTTTTATCTGCAACTCTAACTTAGGAAGGTGGTGACACCAGAATGCAGGTCAGTGTTCGCGACAACAACGTCGATCAGGCACTCCGCGCCCTGAAGAAGAAGCTTCAGCGCGAGGGGGTTTTCCGTGAGATGAAGCTCAAGCAGCATTACGAGAAACCCTCGGAGAAGAAAGCGCGCGAGAAGGCCGAGGCCATCCGCCGCGCCCGCAAGCTGGCGCGCAAGAAGGCCCAGCGCGAAGGGCTTCTCTGAACGCCAGAGATCGGCTTTTGCGAGCCGCACAAGAAAAGAACCCCCGCGCCTCCGGCCCGGGGGTTTCGTTTTTCCGGCCACGGCGCGGCGCGGTTCAGTTCTGGGCGGCGGCGGCGGCCTGCTGCTGGCTCAGCGCGGCGCGAGCCTGCGCCTGCAACAGCTCCAGGTTGTCGTCGGAATCATCGTCGTAGATCCGGCTTTCCTGCACGCCCGGCAGCCGGGCGAACCGCTCCATCGTGCGGGCGGGGAACCAGCTGGTGCCGATCGATTCGAAGCCGGGCGTCTGGCTCAGCACGCGGCTGATCGACAGCGAGCACTGCGCCTGCGGCACCGGGCCCGCGGCCTGCACCGCCGCGATCAGGCTGGCGGCGGTGGCGGGGCTGATCTCCAGCTCCTGCACGACCACGTGGTAGGTCTCGCGCGCATGGTAGTCCATGTAGAAGCCCATGAACTGCGGGCTCATCCCGTAGAGCACGTCGTTGCGCTCGGGGATCATCGGGTGGTGCCAGCTGCCCGCCGGGTCGAACAGGATGCGCTGTTCGCCGTCGATCAGCAGCGCGGAATGGCCGCCCGACCCGCTGCGGTTCGAGATCATCGTGATCAGCGACAGCGTGGGCGTGCCGCCGGGCCGGTAGGCCGAGGCGCTGACGACCGCCTCGGGCGCCACGACCTCCTCGGCCGCGCACCCCGCAAGCGCGGCCACCACCACCAGGGCGGCAAGCAGCCGGCCGGCTCGGATCATCGTGCGAAGATGGCCAGGAAGACGAGGATCAGCAGGCAGACGATGGCGACATTCACGCTCATGCGCATGAAGCCCGCGAAGGTCTTCTCCTGCTCGGTGATGTCCATCTCGCCTTGCTTGTGGGAGTGATCGCCCATGGTATTCCCCCTATCGTCGGGTCCTGTTTCGCTGCGGCCCGGATAGCGCATTCCGCGGCGGCTGTCAGCCCTCAAGCCTCGGGCACGGCGCCGCAGGTCAGCCCGCGCGCCGCCACAGCCACGCCCCGTTGGCGCGCCGCTCGCGGCTGACCGCGCCGATGGCCAGAAGGTGGTTGAGATGCGCCACCGCCTCGACCAGCGCAAGCCCGTAGGTGCCCTCGTCGATCTGCCGCTTGTAGAGCGGTGGAAAGCATTCGACGGCGGTCTTCGGCCCCGTGGCAAGGTGGTCCACCAGGCGGGCCAGCGCGCCGTGGTGGTTGTCGACCAGCTGGCGCAGCCGGTCAGGCAGCCCGGTGAATGGCAGCTTGTGGCCCGGCAGGACCAGGTGGTCGGGCCGCGCCAGCGGCTGGAACCCGGCGCAGCTGGCCAGCCATTCGCCCACCGGGTCGGCGCCCGGCTCGGTCGCGTAGACGCCGAGGTTCGGCGAGATGGTGGCCAGCAGCTGGTCGCCGCCGATCACCAGCGCGTCGTCGCGGCTCCAGAACGTCGCGTGGTCCGGCGCGTGGCCCTGGCCAAAGCGGATGTCCCAGCTGCGGCCGCCCATGGTCAGCGTCCCGCCGTCCGACAGCCGGGTGAAGCCCAGCGGCATGGGGTGGACCACGTCGGCGAAGTTGAACGGCCGTTCCTGCCGCCGCTTGTCCAGCAGCGCCGCCTCCATCCCCGCGGCCTGCCAGAAGGCGACGGTCTCGGACCCCGGCACCGCCTGCTCGTCCAGCGTCAGCATCCGCGCGAACAGCCACCCGGTCCGCGGCATCAGGAGCTCGGCACCCCGCGCCTGGAACCAGCCGGCCAGGCCCACGTGGTCGGGGTGGTGATGGGTCACGACGACGCGCCGCACCGGCAGGCCCGCCAGCGGCCCGGCCAGCGCCGCCTCCCAGGTCGCGCGGATGCGGCGGGTGTCGAGGCCGGTGTCGACCAGCGTCCAGCCGTCCCCGTCGCGCAGCGCGTAGGCGTTGACGTGGTCCAGCACCATCGGCAGCGGGATCCGCAGCCACAGCACGCCGTCCGCGACCTCGATGGCCTCGCCGGGGTCCGGGGCCGCGTCGATGGGCGTCTGGATCATGCCGCGAGGTCGTCGGGCGACAGGTCGTAAAGGTCCGCCGCCCCCTGCCGCGCCTGCGCGAACAGGCCATGCGCCTCGGGCAGGAGCCGCGTGATGTAGAACCGCGCCAGCGCCGCCCGCGCGCTGCCCGCGCGCGCCGCCCGCAGGTGGTAGAGCGCGCCCATCACCCGGGCAAAGCCCATCATGTAGGGCACCGCGCCGCCGAACCGGTCGTTCAGCTCGCGGCCCAGCATGTCGCCGGTGGCCGCCCGCAGCGCCGCCGCCATCGCGGCCACCTCGGCGCCGAGGTCGCCGCCCGCGTCCAGGGCCTCGGCCTCGACCGCGTCGACCAGCGCGCCGATGGCCGCGCCGCCGTCCGACATCTTGCGCCCCGCAAGGTCCATGGCCTGGATCCCGTTGGTGCCCTCGTAGATCGCCGACACCCGCACGTCGCGCAGGTACTGCGCCACGCCCGTCTCCTCGATGAAGCCCATGCCGCCATGCACCTGGATGCCCATGTTGGCGACCTTGATCCCCGTCTCGGTGCCATAGGCCTTGGCGATCGGCGTCAGCACCGCCGCGCGCGCGGCCTGCGCCGCGTCGCCCGCATGGCCGAGGTCGATCGACACCGCGAGGTCCAGCGCCATGGCGCGGGCCGCGAAGGTCTCGGCCTTCATCTCCATCAGCATCCGCCGCACGTCGGCATGGTCCAGGATCGTGCCCGTGCCGCCCTCGATCAGCGGCCGCCCCTGCCGGCGCCCGGCCGCATAGGCCACCGCCGCCTGCGTCGCGGCGTCGGCGACCGACACGCCATGCACCGCCACGCCCAGCCGCGCATTGTTCATCATGGTGAACATCGCCGCCATGCCGTCGTTCTCGGCCCCGACCAGCCAGCCGGTCGCACCCTCGTACTGCATCACGCAGGTCGGGCTGCCGTGCAGGCCCAGCTTGTGCTCGAGGCTGACCACCTTGAGCGCGTTGGCGACGCCCGGGTTGCCGGCCGCGTCCGGGATCAGCTTGGGCACCAGGAACAGGGAAATCCCCTTGGTGCCCCGCGGCGCGTCGGGCAGCCGCGCCAGCACCAGGTGCACCACGTTCCCGGTAAAGTCGTTGTCGCCCCAGGAGATGTAGATCTTCTGCCCGGTGATCCGGTAGGTGCCGTCGCCCGCGGGCTCGGCCTTGGTCGTCAGGGCGCCCACGTCCGAGCCCGCCTGCGGCTCGGTCAGGTTCATGGTGCCGCACCACTCCCCGCTGGTCAGCTTCGGCAGGTACAGCGCCTTAAGGTCGTCCGACCCGTGATGCTCCAGCGCCTCGATCTGGCCCTGCGTCATCAGCGGGTTCATCTGCAGCGCAAGGCAGGCCGCCCCGGCCATGTCGTTCACGCAGGTCGCCACCGTCTGCGGCAGGCCCAGCCCGCCGTGCTCGGGATCGGCCGAGATCGCCGTCATCCCGGCCTCGGCCATCGCCCGGTAGCCCTCGGCATAGCCGGGCGGCGTGCGCACCACCCCGTTCTCCAGCCGCGAGGGCTGCAGGTCGCCGGCGCGGTTCAGCGGCGCGATCACCTCCTCGCAGATCCGCCCCGCCTCGCCCAGCAGGGCGCGGACGGTCTCGGGCGTCGCCTCGGCATGGCGCTCGGTCGCGGTCACGCGGTCGAAGCCGACGACATGGGTCAGCAGGAACTCGAACTCCGCGGTCGGGGCACGGTAGGGCATGGCGGGTCTCCCTGGTCGGTGCGGGCCTTGTCATTGCACGGGCGTGGCAAACGCGCTACCCCCTCGGCCCGGTCGTCCCTGACCTAGGGTCGCCCGCCCGCCCCGATCAACCGGAACGTCACGTCAGAGCGATGCCCGCGCCCGAGATCCTCCCCGACACGCGCGACGGCCACGCCCGCGCCGCGGCGCTCCTCCGGGGCGGCGCGCTGGTCGCCCTGCCGACGGAAACGGTCTACGGCCTGGCCGCCGACGCGCGCTCCGACACCGCCGTCGCCGCGATCTACGCGGCCAAGGGCCGGCCCAGCTTCAACCCGCTGATCGTCCACCTGCCCGACCTCGCCGCGGCCGAGGCGCTGGCGTCCTTCCCCGGCCCCGCGCTGGCGCTGGCCCGCGCCTTCTGGCCCGGCCCCCTCACGCTGGTCCTGCCGCTGAAACCCGGCCACGGCCTCCCGCCCCGCGTCACCGCCGGCCTGCCCACCGTGGCGATCCGCGTCCCCGCCCACCCCGCCATGCAGGCGGTGCTGCGCGCCTTCGGCGGCCCCGTCGCCGCCCCCTCCGCCAACCCCTCCGGCCGGATCAGCGCCACCACCGCGGCCCATGTCACCGCCGGCCTCGGCGACCGCATCGCCGCCGTGCTCGATGCCGGCCCCACCTCGGTCGGCGTCGAATCCACCATCCTCGCCCCCGCCGAGGGCGGCACCCGCCTCCTGCGCGAAGGCGGCCTCCCGCGCGAGGCGATCGAACCCCTCACCGGCCCCCTCCTTCTCGACACCACGCCCGGCGCCGCGGTCGAGGCCCCCGGCCAGCTCTCCAGCCACTACGCCCCCCGCGCGCCCCTCCACCTCGGCGGCCAGCCGCAGCCCGGCGAGATCACCATCGGCTTCGGCCCCACCGGGGGCGAGCTCACCCTCTCCGCCACCGGCGACCTCGCCGAGGCCGCGGCCAGGCTCTTCGCCACCCTCCACACCGCCGACGCGCTGGCCGAGGCCCGCCACGCCCCCGCGATCCGCGTCGCCGAGATCCCCGAAACCGGCCTCGGCCGCGCCATCAACGACCGCCTCCGCCGCGCCGCCGCCCCGCGCGGCTGACCCCTTCATCTTTCCCCAAATACGCCCTTCCGGCGCGACCCCGCCCTCAGGCGCACCACCTGTCCACGGCGCCAGACCCCACCTCATCTTTGCTTCCGAAATACTCCGGGGGGTCCGGGGGGCAGCGCCCCCCGGCGGGTCGGCGCCGAAGGCGACGAAAAACCCCCGCCGGTCCCGGGCGGGCGGCGGGGGCAAGGGGGGACCCGCGCGGGCGGCGCGCGGACCCGGGATCAGGGGTGGCTCAGCGCTCCATCTCGGCGCGCAGCTGCTGGCGCAGCACGTCGATGGGCACCGTCTGCCCGTCGCGGCGGAAATGCCAGTAGGTCCAGCCGTTGCACGACGGCGCGCCCTCCAGCCGGGCGCCGACCTGGTGGATCGAGCCCTTCACGTCATCGGCGATCAGCGTGCCGTCGACGCGCACCTTGGCCATCTGCCCGCGCGCGTTCACCAGCATCTCGCCCGGCCGCAGCATCCCGCGCTCGACCAGCTGGCCAAAGGGCACCCGCGGCTCCTGCCGCTTCGACACCGCCACCTCCAGCGCGCCGCGGTCCAGCCGGCGCACATTGCCCAGCCGCTTCTCGGCGATGGCGCGGTAGGCCTCCTCGCGCTCGATCCCGATCCAGTCGCGGCCCAGCATCTTGGCCACCGCCCCCGTGGTGCCGGTGCCGAAGAACGGGTCCAGCACCACGTCGCCGGGGTGCGTCGTGCCGACAAGGATCCGGTGCAGCAGCGCCTCGGGCTTCTGCGTCGGGTGGGCCTTGTCGCCCTTCTCGTCCTTCAGCCGCTCGCCGCCGTTGCAGATCGGGATCACCCAGTCCGACCGCATCTGCACGCCCTCGTTCAGCGCCTTCAGCGCCTCGTAGTTGAAGGTGTACTTCGCCGCCTCCGACTTCGACGCCCAGATCAGCGTCTCGTGCGCGTTGGTCAGCCGCTTGCCGCGGAAATTCGGCATCGGGTTCGACTTGCGCCAGACCACGTCGTTCAGGATCCAGAAGCCCTGGTTCTGCAGCTCGGCGCCGACGCGAAAGATGTTGTGGTAGCTGCCGATCACCCAGATCGCCCCGTCGGGCTTCAGCAGGCGCTGCGCCTCGGCCAGCCACGCCTTGGTGAAGGCGTCGTAGGCGGCGAAGGTGTCGAACTGGTCCCAGTGATCGTCGCAGGCGTCGACCAGCGTGTTGTTGGGCCGGTGCAGCGCGCCCTTGAGCTGCAGGTTGTAGGGCGGATCGGCAAAGATCAGGTCGACCGATGCCTCCGGCAGGCTCCGCATCACCTCGATGCAGTCACCGGCCAGAATCGTGTTGCGCGGCAGCGTGGCTGCCGCCTCGGATTTCGTTTTCGTTGTCATCTCTGCCTCTGGTCCGCGCCTCTGACGGGCGTTTGTCTCGGGATGGAGGCAGAATCGCCCAAGACCGATTCGGCGTCAATTTATTTTTTGGAATCAATGTGTTGGGCGGCACCCGACAGCAAGATGTTGTGCACCGGCCGGAACGACCGCCTATGGTGAGGCGTCACCCCCATATCTTGTAGGGCGGCGCGGTGTTCCGCCGTGGGGTAGCCCTGGTTGACCTCCCAGCCATAGCCGGGAAAGGCCCGCGCCAGCTCCGCCATGACCCGGTCGCGCGCGACCTTGGCCACGATCGAGGCCGCGGCGACCGACAGGCTGAGGGCGTCGCCCTTCACCAGCGTCACCCCCCGGCAGGGCAGCCCCTCGGGGCAGGCGTTGCCGTCGATCAGCGCCGCGTCGGGCACCCGTGCCAGGCCCTCGACCGCCCGGCGCATGGCCAGCAGCGACGCCGCGCGGATGTTCAGCCGGTCGATCTCCTCGACGCTGGCCCAGGCCAGGCTGACCTCGGCGGTCTCGTGGATCAGGTCGAACAACGCGGCGCGGCGGCGGGCGGTCAGCGCCTTGGAATCGTTCAGCCCCGGCGGCAGGCGCGCGGGGTCGAGCACGACGGCGGCCGCCGCCACGGGCCCGGCCAGCGGCCCGCGCCCCGCCTCGTCCACGCCGGCGACGCGGCCGCCGAGGGCGATCTCGTGGGTCAGTTCGGGCTGGCTGCGCGGCATGGGGGCGTCATCCCACGCCGCGCGCGCCGGCACAAGCCGGGCGGCTCAGTGGCCGTAGCCGATCTCGTGCTGCCAGCCGTGCTGGCTCATGCAGCGGGCGCCGTAGAAGGTCTGCCGCCCGTGCTGGGTGTGGTAGTCGCGGGCGCAGGCATCGGGCAGGCCGTGGCGGACCGAATGCTGCAGGCAGGGGCCGGAATAGCCGCGGAAATAGCCGTCCCGGGCCGGGAACTCGACGTAACAATGCGCCGGGGCGATCCGGCCGTGGGGGGCGGGCACGTGGTATTGCCGCGTCGGGTGGTTGCGGTCGTTCGACATCTCGATGGCGCGGCCGATGGCATAGAGCGCGATGATCCCGCCGAGGATGCGCGCGGCATCGTCGGCATCGGCACGGGCGGGCGCAGCGGTGGCGCCAAGGCCACCCAGCGCGACGGCCGCGGCCAGCGCGAAGGCGGAGAGGGAAGAGCGTAGGGAGCGGAACATGGCAGGTCTCCGGTCGGGTGCATGGGTCGGCGTGCGCCAGGTGCCGCACGCCCTGCCCGCACTGTTCCCCCCTGCGCCCGTGCCGCTCAATATCGGGGCCGTGTTATTGGATAACGGCGGCACCGCGGACGACCGTCATTGCATGACGCCCCCCCATGCCGCACATCGGGTCAGGACGGCCCGACGCAACGGGTCCCCGCCCGAGACCAGAGCAGACCCATGATGACCCGCCTCCTGATCCCAGCCCTCCTCGCGCTCGTCGCCGCCGGCCCCGCCCAGGCCTGTTACGCCGACTATCGCGCAAAGATGGATAACCCCCTCAGACTGCACTACGGTGTGATCGACCTGCCCGACGACGCCTGTTCGATCCCGGCCGCCACGCCGCTGATCGCGCAGCGGCTGGCGGCGGGGGGATGGCAGTTGTTGCAGGTGGTGTCGGTCTTCGACGAGACCGGCCTCGCCGCAAGGAGGGCGGATGCCGGAGAGTATTACCTCCGTTTCTGAGACGCGCGCCGCCTCGGCGCGGATCGTGCAGCTGGGCATTCTCGCGGTGGTCGCCGTCCTGGTGACCTCGGCGGTGCTCCTGTTCCTGAACCTGCCCGACGCCGACGCCTTCAACGCGGCGGTCGAGGAGGTGTTCGTCCTGAACGACGTGCGTAACCCCGACGCGACGCGGGTGCTGGAGGTGATGGCGCAGACCGGCACCTCCTTCGCCAAGGTGCTGGCCAGCTACCGGGCGGTGATCTTCGTGCTGATGGTCTTCGCCACCGCACTGCTGGTGGCGTGCCTCGTGTTCCTCGTCACCATCGTGACCCTGAACCGCCGCATCGGCCAGATCGAGCGGCAGGGCATCCAGGTGTCGTCCCTGATCCTCAGCCGGGAGGAACGGGTGGTGCTGATCAACAACCTCGAGTTCAAGCTGACCGACGCGGCGATGGAAACGCTCAGCGTGCTGGCCGAGGCGCGGCTCGACGACGAGGTGCTGACCGGCGCGCAGATCGAGGCGATGGTGTCCGGCAAGCACGAGAGCGACGCCGACGAGGCCGCCGGCGCGACCCGGATCAAGCGGCTGCGCGACACGCTGGGCAACCAGATCGTCAGCGAGCTCCTGGTCAAGAACATCGCCCGGCGCGGCTACGTGCTGGCGATCGACAAGGACGTGATCCGCATGATCTGACCCGGCGCCGCCGGGCCCTGAAACGAAAAACGCGGCCCCGGGGGCCGCGTTTTCCGCATCTGGGTGCTCAGGCGCCTCAGCAATAGGGCGCGCCGCGGCCGTAGCCGGCCGCATCGGTGATGTTGCCGTTGTCGGCATCGGTCCGGCCGGTGTACAGGCCGCCGCCGCCCCGGCCGCAGCCGCCGCGGTCGGTCCAGTTGCCGTTGTCGATGTCGGTCGCCTGGGCCTGGGCCGAGCCGCCCGTCAGGGCCGCCGCGGCACCGGCGGCGCCGCCGACGGCCACGAGGCCCAGAAAGCCGCGCCGGCCGGCATGGTGTTCGGTCTTGATGTCGCTGTCGGACAGCGTCTTGGGGGTCTTCTTGTCGTCGCTGGACATGGCACGTGTCTCCTTTAGCCGCTGTCTTGCTGTCGGTCCCTGCGGCACCATCGCAGAGCTTAACCATCCGGTCAACTTCGGGTTTCCCCGAGGTCGGAAAGGGATTGAGACCCGGGGCGGGGCGTGCTCTGAGTGTCACGGCACCCGATCCGACAGCCCAAACGTGAGCGACCATGACCTCCAAGGACTACAGCTTCGACTGGACCCTCGCCCCGGTCACCCAGGACACCTTCTTCACCGAGTACTTCGAGAAGAAGCCGCTGCGCATCGCGCGGAACGATCCCGGCTACTACGCCGGCCTCCTGTCCTTCGACGACATCGACCGGGTGGTGGCGACCATGGGCCTGTCGGTGCCCGAGATCAACGTGACCAAGGCCGGCGGCAGCATCACGCCCGCGGACTTCGCCTACGAAAGCGGCTTCGTCGACCCGGTGCGGGTGACGCGGCTGTTCGACGAGGGCGCGACCGTGATCCTGTCGGGCCTGCACGAGCGGCTGCCGGAACTGGCGCGGTTCTGCCGGGCGCTCGAGGCGGTGATGTCCTGCCGGGTGCAGACCAACATCTACATGACCCAGGCCCAGAGCCAGGGCTTCCGCGCGCACTACGACGACCACGACGTGATCGTGATGCAGATCGCGGGCACCAAGGAATGGCGCTTCTACGACACGCCGGTCCCGCTTCCGCTGACCACGCAGGCCTTCAACCCCGACGACGTGCAGGTGGGGGAGGAAACCGAACGCTTCCTGCTGCAGCCGGGCGACATGCTCTACGTGCCGCGCGGGCTGGCCCATGACGCGGTGGCCACCGGCGAGCCGTCGCTGCACATCACCACCGGGCTGATGTTCCGCACCTGGGCCGACGTGCTGGTCGAGGCGGTCAACGTCATGGCCCACAAGGAGCCGTCGCTGCGCCATGCCCTGCCGCCGGGCTACGCCAACCCGGGCTACGACTACGCGCAGCACCAGGCCGCCTTCGAGGAGATGCTGGGGCTGGTCGCGCACGAGGCGCCGCTGGGCAAGCTGATGGAAAGCTTCCGCCAGGAATTCCTGACCGGCCGGGTGCCGCGGGTCGAAGGGCAGATGGCGCAGGTGGCCAGGCTCAAGGCGCTGACCGTGGACAGCCGGGTGGGCGCCCGGCCGCACCTGATCCACGACCTGCGGCACCTGGCCGACGAGGGGCTGGTGCGGCTGGTGTGCCACGGCGCCGAGATCGAGCTGCCGGAATTCGCGAAGGAACCGCTGGAATACGCGATCGCGACGCGGGATTTCCGCGTCGGCGACCTGCCCGGCGACCTCGACGACGCGGGCAAGCTGGTGCTGGTGCGGCGGCTGGTGCGCGAAGGGCTGATGCTGGTGCACTGACCCCGGGCAGGGGTTGCGCCGGCTGCGCCGTCGCCGGGGGCGCGCCGCTTGCGCGGCGCGGGGCCCCTGTCGGACGCCGTGGCTGGGGGGGAACGTCGCCTCGGGGGGCCAGCCCCCCGGCGCCCCTGGCGCCTCCCCCTGGAGTATTTCCGAAGCAAAGATGAGCCGTTAGGGGTTTCTTGACGACTCGGGCCGCAGGATGGCCCCGCGGTACAGGCTGGAGAGCCGATGACCGCAAGCGAAGATGAGGCGTCCCCCACCCGCTGCGTCCGGCGCCCGGGCGGGGGACGACCCTGCCCCATCTTTGCTTTCCAAATACTCAAGCCCAACCTCGCCGTGCGTGCGCCGCCTGACCAGGGGCAGACCCTCGCAGCACGCGCCGCCTGAGCCGACCCCCTTGGGGGGCGGCGAGGCAAAGGACTTGCGCGGAACGCGCGCCTTTGGATCAGGGGTGCGCGGTCACTCGTCCCGCGTTTCGCCCGCGGCGGGGACAAGGCCGTAGCGCGCCGCCACCCGCCAGACATGCGGCGGGACCATGTTCTTGACCCGCGCCGGGTAGGCGCGGCGCAGGTGCAGGATCGTCTCGATCGCCTTCATCTCGACCCTCGCCCGGGCGAATTCCAGCCCCCGCGGCCCGATCCGCGGCTGCAGGAAGGCCACGATGGGTCGCGCCCAGTCGGGCATCGCCCGCAGCGGCAGCCCCCCCGCCGCGCGCTCGGTATTGGCGAGAAAGCCCTTCACCGCGCCCCCGCGCTTGCCCTTGTCGGTCAGCCGGCGTTCCTCCAGCCGACCCCGGATCGCCTCCAGCATCTCCGCGCCGCGGTGGTTGCGCACGATCAGCCACTGGTCGCCGTCGCCGCCCATGTAGCCCACCGTGATGTCGGCCAGCCGGTTGGTGTAGTCGACGCAGGTCTTGCAGGTCATCGGGAAGAAATCGGGCCTGAGCTTGGAAATCGGCAGCTTCAGGAAGGGCACCGTCCGTGTCGGCCGCCCGTCGTCGAAGCGCAGCTCGACCCGGTAATCGGCGCGGAACTCGAGGTAGGAGATCGTGTCGGGCCGCGTGTCCAGCAGCGCGAGGAACTCGTGGAAATTCTCGGTCGTGGTGTTGTCCGAACAGGGCGTGCCGATGACGTAGATCCGGCGGAACCCCAGCTCCGCCTCGATCTGGCGCAGCGCGTAGACCTGGCAGGGAATGCCGATCACCGCGATGCGCCTGTGGCCGGCCGCCGCCGCGGGTGCCAGCGCGGCCAGCGTCGGCGCGTAGCCCATCCGCATCCCGCGGCACTGCGCGAGCTCCGCCGGGTCGGTCACGATCACCGGCTCGGGGCGCCACTTGTCCTCGGGGTGCGGGCGCACGGCCAGCACCGCGTCGACCTTGCCGGCCTCCAGCAGCGCCGCGGCCAGCGCCGTGGTGATCCCGGTCCACTGCGCCCCCGGCGCGGGCGGGGCCAGCCGCGCCCGCAGCATCGCCTGCGTCACGCCGAAAAACGCCTCCTCGCCCAGCTCGGGGTCGGCCACCCGGCCATGGACGCGGTGCTCCGTCCCCTCGTAGTCGGGCTGGATGAACTGGCAGGCCCGCCCGCAGGCGCGCCCGTCGCCCATCCGGCTGACCCCGCAGTCGGTGCAGAGGCCGGGCCGCGCCGCGCCGGGCAGCACGGGGACGGCAAGTCCGGGCGTCGAGAGATCCTTGGGCATGGGGCAGGTCCGGTCACAGGGCAGGCCCCCACTATCCGCCCCGCGACCGAAAGTGTCAACTTGAGTTTACACATCCGGTCTGACACTGCACGGACCCCCGCTGGTGCCTTGCATCCGCCCCCCGACCCGGCCAAACCTTGGCCCCAAGGCACCCAGACCGCGGGGAGGGCGGATGGCGCACCAGCAACCGACGCTCGACCTGTCGCCGCCGATCGGCGACGCGACGCACAAGACCACCTGCTACATGTGCGCCTGCCGCTGCGGGATCGACGTGCACCTCAAGGGCGGCCGCGTCGCCTACATCGAGGGCAACCGCGACCACCCGGTGAACAAGGGCGTGCTCTGCGCCAAGGGCAGCGCGGGGATCATGCAGGTCAACGCGCCCTCCCGCCTGCGCGCGCCGCTGCGCCGGGTCGGCCCGCGCGGCTCCGGCCAGTTCGAGGAGATCAGCTGGGACGAGGCGCTGCAGACCGCCGTCGACTGGATGGCCCCGCTCCGCGCCACCGCGCCCGAGAAACTCGCCTTCTTCACCGGCCGCGACCAGTCGCAGTCGCTGACCGGCTGGTGGGCGCAGATGTTCGGCACGCCGAACTACGCGGCCCATGGCGGCTTCTGCTCGGTCAACATGGCCGCCGCGGGCATCGCCACGATGGGCGGCGCCTTCTGGGAATTCGGCCAGCCGGATTGGGAGCGGGCCAGGCTCCTCCTCCTCTTCGGCGTGGCCGAGGACCATGATTCGAACCCGATCAAGATCGGCATCGGCCAGCTCAAGGACCGCGGCGCGCGGATCATCGGGATCAACCCGATCCGCACCGGCTACAACGCCGTCGCAGACGACTGGATCGGCATCACACCCGGCACCGACGGCCTCCTGATCCTGTCGCTGGTTCATTGCCTCCTGCAGGCCGGCAAGGTCGACCTCGACTACCTCGCGCGCTGGACCAACGCGCCCCTGCTGGTGAACGAGGACCCCAAAAGCCCCGACCGCGGCCTGTTCCTGCGCGACGCCGCCGGCAAGCCGCTGGTCCTCGACCGCCGCACCGGCCTGCCCGTGGCCTTCGACGCGCCCGGGGTGAAACCCGGCCTCGCCCATGGCTACCGCCGCGCCGGCATCACCCACCGCCCGGTGTTCCAGATCCTAGCCGACCGCTACCTGTCGCCCGACTACGCCCCCGAGACGGTCGCCGACCGCTGCGGCGTCCCCGCGCCCCGCATCCGGGCGCTGGCAGCCGAGCTCGCCCATGTCGCCTTCGATCAGGCGATCGAGATCGCCGAGCCCTGGACCGATTTCCGCGGCGAACGCCACGAAACCGTCACCGGCCGCCCCGTCGCCATGCACGCCATGCGCGGCATCTCGGCCCATTCCAACGGCTTCCAGACCGCCCGCGCGCTGCACCTGCTGCAGATCCTGCTCGGCACCGTGGAAACCCCCGGCGGCTTCCGCTTCAAGCCGCCCTGCCCCAAACCGATGGAGGCCCAGCCGCGCCCGAACGCCCGCGCCACCCCCGGCCAGCCGCTGAAAGGGCCGCACCTCGGCTTCCCCCTCGGCCCCGAGGATCTCGCCGTCGACGCCGCGGGCCGGCCGCTGCGCATCGACAAGGCGTTCAGCTGGGAAAACCCGCTGTCCGCCCATGGCCTGATGCACATGGTCATCGCCAATGCCCATGCCGGCGACCCCTACAGGATCGACACCCTGTTCCTCTACATGGCGAACATGGCGTGGAACTCCTCGATGGGCACGGAACGCGTCACCCGGATGCTCACCGACATCGACCCGGACACGGGCGAGTATGTCATCCCCCGCATCATCTACTCCGACGCCTATTCCTCCGAGATGGTCGCCTATGCCGACCTGATCCTGCCCGACACCACCTACCTCGAACGCCACGACTGCATCAGCCTGCTCGACCGCCCGATCTCCGAGGCCGACGCCGCGGGCGACGCGATCCGCTGGCCGGTGGTGGAGCCCGACCGCGACGTGCGCGGCTTCCAGTCCGTCCTGATCGACCTCGGCGCGCGGCTGGGCCTGCCGGGCTTCGTCACCGACGACGGCCGCCCCGCCTACGCCGACTACGCCGACTACATCCAGCGCCACGAACGCCGCCCCGGCATCGGCCCCCTGATGGGCTTCCGCGGCGACGGCACCGACACGGGTCGCGGCGCGCCCAACGGGGACCAGATCGCGCGCTACATCGACAACGGCGGCGTCTTCACCCACCATATCCCCACCGGCGCCCGCTTCATGAAGCCGTGGAACGCGGCCTACCAGGACTGGGCCATCGCGCTCGGCCTGCAGGACAGGCGACAGCCCTACCTCTTCAACCTCTGGCTCGAACCGCTGCGCCGCTTCCAGCGCGCCGCCGAAGGCCAGGGCGACCACCAGCCGCCCGACCACCTCCGCGCCCGCCTCGTCGCCGCGATGGACCCGCTCCCGCACTGGTCCGAACCGCTGGAACAGGCCGCGATCGACCAGTCCGACTACCCGCTCCACGCCCTCACCCAGCGCCCGATGGCGATGTATCACAGCTGGGGCAGCCAGAACGCCTGGCTCCGGCAGATCCACGGGGAAAACCCCCTCTACCTGCCCACCGCCGTCTGGGAGGCGCAGGGCTTCGCCGAGGGCGACTGGGCCCGCGTCACCTCCCCCCATGGCGAGATCGTGGTGCCCGTCGCCCACATGGCCGCCCTGAACCCGCACACGGTCTGGACCTGGAACGCCATCGGCAAGCGCAAGGGCGCCTGGGCGCTCGACCCCAGGGCGCCCGAGGCGACCCGCGGCTTCCTTCTCAATCATCTTATACATGAACTTCTGCCGCCCAGGGGCGACGGCCACCGCTGGGCCAACTCCGACCCGGTGACGGGACAAGCCGCCTGGTTCGACCTCCGCGTCCGCGTCGAAAAGGCCCCCGCCCCGCAGGAATCGCAACCCGCCTTCCCCCCGCTCGCCTCGCCCGTCGGGCAGGGCCCCGCCACCCTCGCCTGGAAGATCGGCCCATGACCCCCCGCATCTTTGCTTTCCAAATACTCTCGGGGGGTCGAGGGGGGCAGACAGCCCCCCTCGCTTCGGTCGCCCGCACAAGCGGGCGAAACCCCTCCGCTTCCACGAGACGCAGCGCATGACCACCCGCCACGCGACATCCTCCGACGGCACCCGCATCGCCTACACCACCGCGGGCGACCCCGGCGCGCCGGCGATCCTCCTGATCCACGGCTGGGCGCAGCAGTTCACCTGCTGGCAACCCACGCTCGACCGGCTGGCCGACCGCTTCCACCTCGTCGCGATGGACCTGCGCGGCCATGGCGCCTCCGACCAGCCCGCCGACCCCGCCGCCTACACCGACACCGCGCTCTGGGGCGACGACGTGCAGGCGGTGATCGACGCCGAACGCCTCCACCGCCCCACCCTCGCCGGCTGGTCCTACGGCTCCCGCGTCATCGCCGCCCACATCGCCACCCATGGCGACGCCCACCTCGCCGGCATCGTGCTGGCGGGCGGCATCCTCGCCATCGGCGCCGCGCGCGAGGACTGGATGGTGGGCGCCGCCTCCCCCGGCCGCGACCGCGACCTCTACACCGACGACGTGCCGCGCCGGCTGGCCGCCACCGCCCGCTTCGTGGACGCCTGCACCGAACAGCCCCTGGACCGCCTCACCTACGCCAGCCTCGTCGGCGCCAACATGCTCTGCCCCGCCCATGTCCGCCGCGCGCTGTTCGGCGCCGATGTCGACGTCCGCCCGGTCTACGCCGCGATGGCCTGCCCGGGCCTCGTCATCCACGGCCTGTCCGACAGCGTCGTCACCCCCGCCACCGGCGAGGCCGCCGCCCGCCTCATGCCCAACGGCCGCTTCCTCGGCTACGCAGGCGTCGGCCACGCCCCCTTCCTCGAGGCGCCCGACCGCTTCGCCGACGATCTCGCGGGCTTCGTGGCCGCGCAGGGCACAGGGGGCGCCGATGGCTGAGCCGTATGCACAGGCTGTGTACGCCCCTTGTACGGGATGTGACGCGCCATGACCTGCCTGCCCGCCCGCACCGACCGCAAGCTCGGCCTCGTCATCGACCTCGACACCTGCGTCGGCTGCCAGGCCTGCGTCGTCGCCTGCAAGGGCTGGAACACCGAGAATTACGGCGCCCCCCTCAGCGACCAGGACCCCTACGGCCCAGACCCCTCGGGCACCTTCCTGAACCGGGTCCATACCTATGAAATCACGCCGGAAAACGCCCCGGCGCAGATCGTCCACTTCCCGAAATCCTGCCTGCATTGCGACGACGCGCCCTGCGTCACCGTCTGCCCCACCGGCGCCAGCTACAAGCGCGCCGAGGATGGCATCGTTCTTGTAAATGAATCCGACTGCATCGGCTGCGGCCTCTGCGCCTGGGCCTGCCCCTACGGCGCCCGCGAAATGGACGCCACGGCGCGCGTCATGAAGAAATGCACGCTCTGCGTCGACCGCATCTACAACGAAAATCTTGCAGAAGAAGACCGCGAGCCCGCCTGCGTCCGCACCTGCCCCACCGGCGCGCGGCACTTCGGCGACCTCGCCGACCCCGACAGCGCGGTCAGCCGGCTGGTCGCCGACCGCGCCGGCCTTGACCTGATGCCCGACCTCGGCACGAAGCCCGTCAACAAGTACCTCCCCCCGCGCCCCAGGGACCGCTGGGAGGACGCCTCGGTCCTCGCCCCCTTCCTCGAACCTGTCGCCGACAGCCCGCAGGGCTTCCTCGGCTGGCTCGACCGCGCGCTCGAGCGGCTCTGATGCACCCGGCGCCTTCCGTCATCCTGTTCACGGTGCTCTCGGGGCTCGGCTTCGGCCTCCTCGTCTTTCTCGGCATCGGCGAGCCCGAGGTCACCGGCTGGACGGCGTTCTGGTTCTTCCTGATCGCCTACGCGCTGGCCGTCGGTGGGCTCGTCGCCTCGACCTTCCACCTCGGCCATCCCGAACGCGCGCTCAAGGCCTTCAGCCAATGGCGCTCCAGCTGGCTCAGCCGCGAGGCCTGGGCCGCCGTCGCGGCCCTTGTCGTGATGGGCCTCCATGCCGCCGCCGCGGTGTTTCTCGGCGTCACCTTCACCCCCCTCGGCTGGCTCGGCGCGGCGCTGTCGCTCGCCACCGTGCTGGCCACCGCGATGATCTACACCCAGATCCGCGCCGTCCCCCGCTGGAACCAGGTGCTGACGCCGCTGCACCTGGTGTCGGCCAGCCTCGCCGGGGGCGCGCTGCTCGCCGGGCAGATCACGCCCGCCTCGGTGCTCCTGCTGGTGGCGGGGCTGATCCAGGTCGGGCACTGGAAGGTCGGCGACGCGCGCTTCGCCGAGGTCGGGCAGAGCCTCGCCTCGGCCACGGGGCTCGGGGCGCCGGGGCGCATCCGGGCCTTCGCGCCGCCGCACACGGGCACGAACTACCTGCTGCGGGAAATGGTGCACCGCGTCGGCCGCAAACATGCGCGCAAGCTGCGGGCGCTCGCGCTGACCTTCGGCTATGCCCTGCCGCTCGGGCTGATCCTGGTGCCAGGCGCGGGGCACCTGCTGGGCGGGCTCGCGGTGCTGAGCCACGTCGCGGGGATGCTCGCCTCGCGCTGGCTGTTCTTCGCCGAGGCCGAGCACGTCGTCGGCCTCTACTACGGCGCGCGGGGCTGACGGCCCGCACGCCCGGTCGCACCGCCGGACCCGCGACCGCCGCCCAGGGTAGGGACATCCGCCATTGTCCCGTCGCCGCCCTGCCCGCAGGCTGGCCCTTTAAGCGGGAGGCCCGCGCAAGCGCGCGGGATCGTATCATGCAAAGCATCACACTCGGGTTCGGCTTCATCACCGTCACGGCACTGGTGGTGATCGCCGGCGATTTCCTTCTCAAGCTCGCCGCCGACCGCGGCCTTGCCGCCCTGTCGCTGCTCGTGGTGGTCGGCATCGTGCTCTACGGCATCTCGGCGCTGCTGTGGTTCGGCGCGATGCGCCACCTGAGCCTCGGCCAGGCCGGCGTCGCCTATTCCATGCTGACGCTGGTGGCGCTCGCCCTGATCGGCGCGGCGGTGTTCGGCGAACGGCTGGGCCTGCGCGAATGCGCCGGGATCGGCTGCGCGCTGGCCGCCATGCTGCTGATGACACGGGTCGAATGACCGGGCGCAGGCGGCCGCGCCCCTGCGCCCGTCCGGCCGCGGCCGTCGCCCCCGCGGGGCGGCCTCAGCCGCCCGCGCCGCCGGGCACCACGGTCAGGCCCAGCATCTGCCAGCTCTGCATTCCGCCGCGGTAGTAGCTGATGTTCTCGGCCGGGAACCCCGCCTCGATCATCCGCCGCGCCGCGGTGGGCGACTGGCCGCACCACGGCCCGTTGCAGAACAGCACGACACGGGCCACGCCCTCGCCGTCGCAGATCCAGCCGTCGAAGTCGGGCTCGCAGCCCAGCTCGCCCAGCCGGTCGGCGGCCTCGGTATAGGGCACCGACACCGCGCCCGGAATGGTGCCGGCCTCGAATTCGGGCCGGACGCGCCCGTCGATCACCACGGTGTCCTCGTCCTGCAGCGCCGCGATCACCTCCAGCTCGCCCACCGGCGTCACGCCGGGTGCGGGAACCATCGGCTGGATGCAGAAATTGGGGCAGGGCCGCGAGGTCAGCGTCCAGTCGCCCGACAGGCGGTTGTCATTGTCCTGGTTGCGCATGATCTCGACCATGCCGGTCGCCGTCGGCACGCTGACCGACATCATGTCGGGGGTGATGCCGACCGGGTCGGCGAGCGCCGCCGCCGGCAGGGCCAGCAGCGCCAGTGTCAGGGTCATCTTCCGCATGGGATCCTCCCTTGTCTCCACTCCCGCAAGGGTCCGCCTGCCGGGCCCTTGGGTCAACCCGCCTGTCGTCGCACCCCTGGCCGGCCCCGCCCGCCGCACTACCCTTGCGCCATGCGCCGCCTCGCCCTCCTCGCCGCCCTTGTCGCCGCCGCGGGCCCCGCCGCCGCCTGGCAGGCCGGGGTCGAGGGCGCGCTCTGCACCCTCACCCACAGCGATCCCGCCGCGGGCGAGGTGCGCCTGACCTACGACCCGTCCCTGCCGGTCTATTCCATCACCGTCACCCGGCCCGAGCCCTGGCCCGCCGTCCCCCGCTTCGAGATCGCCTTCCTCGGCGGGGCCGAGCTGACCATCGGCACCGACCGCCACAGCCTGTCCGACGACGGCCTGTCGCTGACCGTCACCGACCGCGGCTTCGGCAATGTCCTGAACGGCCTGTCCGGGAACCTCGTCGCCGCGATGCTGGCGGGCGATGTCGCGGTGCCCTTCTCGCTTGCGGGCGCCGCCCCCGAGGTCGCCGCCTTCGAGGCCTGCACCGCCGCCCCCAGCGCCTGAGCCTGCGCGGGCCTGCACAGTCACCCTGTGCCCATGTGCATTGATGCGCGGCCCGCCCTGCGCCATCTCAAGCCGCAACCGGGGCCCCGCCCCGCCCATGCATCCCTGAGGAGGCCACAGCCATGCCCCGCCGCATCCCCGGCATCCACCATGTCACCGCCATCTCCGGCCCGCCGCAGGCCAACGTCGATTTCTACACCGGCACGCTGCGCCAGCGGCTGGTCAAGAAGACCGTCAACTTCGACGCGCCCGACGTCTACCACCTCTACTACGGCAACACCGGCGCCGAGCCGGGCACGATCCTGACCTTCTTCCCCTTCGTCGACGCCGGCCCCGGCCGCGCCGGCCCCGGCATGGCCGCGGGCTACGCCTACGCCGTGCCCGCCGGCCAGTTCGACGGCTGGATGGAACGGCTGGCCGCCGACGCCGTTGACTTCGACGGCCCCTTTGACCGCTTCGGCCAGCGCGTCATCACGCTGCGCGACCCCGACGGCGCGCCGGTGGACCTCGTGGAGACCAACCGCGTGTCGGACGAGCCGCTCGACGGGTTCCACTCCGTCACGCTGTGGGAGGCCGACCTCGCCCCCACCGCCCGCCTCCTGACGGACCACTTCGGCTATGCCGAGGCCGGCCACGAAACCGCGGGCGGGATCGAACGCCTGCGCCTCGTCACGCCGGGCGACGCGCGCGGCACGGTGGTCGACCTGATCCGCTCCGATGCCCCGTCGATCGGGCGGCAGGGCGCGGGCACCATCCACCACGTCGCCTTCCGCGCCGAGGACGACGCCGTGCAGGCCGAGTGGCAGGAGCGCCTGCGCAGCGCCGGCCACGCCGTGACCGAGGTGCGCGACCGGCAGTATTTCAACGCGATCTACTTCCGCGAACCGGGCGGCGTGCTGTTCGAGATCGCCACCGACCCGCCGGGCTTCGCCGTGGACGAGGACGCCGCGCATCTGGGCGAGGCGCTGAAGCTGCCGCCGCAATACGAGCCCTACCGCGCCCGGATCGAGCGCGTCCTGCCGCCCCTGCGGGTGGCCGGATGACCGGGGTCGCGCGCGCGGGCACCGGCGGGGGGACGGCACGAATGGGTCTCGTCCTGCTGCACGGCCGGGGCGGGTCGGCCGACGACATCCTGCGCCTCGGCGCGGCGCTCGGCCTGCCCGACCTGGCGCTTGCCGCCCCGCAGGCGCCGGGGCACAGCTGGTGGCCGACCTCCTTCCTCGCCCCTTCGGCGCAGATGGAGCGCCACGTCGCCCAGGGCCTCGCCGCCGTCGACGCGGCCATCGCCGCCCTGACGGCCGAGGGCCTCGACTGCGGCCGCATCGCGCTGGCGGGCTTCAGCCAGGGCGGCTGCCTCGCGCTGGAATACGCCGCGCGCCGGGGTGGGCTGGCGGCCGTCTTCGGCCTCTCCGCCGGCCTCGTCGGTACCGGGGATGCCGGCCCCACGCCCGACCCCGCCCTCTACGGCCATGCGCCCAAGCGCTTCGACTACGCGACCGACCTCACCGGCCTGCCGGTGACGATCACGGTCCACGAGCAGGACCCCCACATCCCGCTCAAGCGCGCCGAGGACAGCCGCGCCGCCTTCGCCGCCCTCGGCGCGAATGCCGCCCTGCACGTCGAGCCCGGCCCCGGCCACGGCCTGACCGACGCCGGGCTCACCGCGATGCGCGCCACCCTCAACCACTGAAAGACCGGGCAGGGACGGCACACCGCTCCTGCCCCATCTTTGCTTTCCAAATACTCCCGCCCGCTGCCCGACTGGCGACTTCGCTGCCGAAAGGGGAGGCTCCCGCACCCTCAACCCGCGCAAGGCCGGGTCAGCGGAACCAGAACCCCCACCCGCGCTCGTATTCCGCCACCAGCGGGTGCCCCTGGATCGAGTTCACCTCCACCTCCCGCGGCCCCTGGTCCGGCCCGAAGGCCCGGCTCGCCGCCCAGACCTCCGGCGTCAGGTGCCTGAGGCCCTCGGGCAGCGCCGGCACCCGCCCCTCGGCCGGCAGCATCGGCGCGGCCAGCACGAAACCCCAGTCCCCGAAGCTCGGGACGTAGACGTGGTAGGGCAGCGTCCCCAGCCCCTCGCCGGGCGCAAGCGGATTGCGCGTGGCCGCCAGCGTCGCCTCGACGGTCCAGAACGCGCCGGGTGCGAAGGTGGGCGAGCCCGCCTGGGTCACGAAGATCCCGGCGCCCGACAGGCGCTCGGCCATCATCGCGTAGAACTCGATGGAATAGAGCTTGGACAGGGCGATGGATTTGGGGTCGGGCAGGTCGGCGATGATGACGTCGTAGATGCCGTCGTCCCCGGCCAGGAAGGCCCAGGCGTCGGCGTTCACGATCTCCACCCGCGGATCGGTCAGCGCGCCCGCGTTCAGCGCCACGAGGTCGGGGTTTTGCGAGAACAGCTCCGTCACCCGCGGGTCGAGGTCCACCAGCCGCACCCGCTCCACGCCCGGATGCCGCAGCACCTCGCGCACCGCCATCCCGTCGCCGCCGCCCAGCACCAGCACATCCGCGACCCGCGGCGCCAGCCCCATCGCCGGGTGCACCAGCGCCTCGTGGTAGCGATGCTCGTCGAGGCTGTCGAACTGGATCGAATGGTCGAGGAACAGCCGGTAGCGGTCGTCGAAGCGGGTCAGCACGATCGACTGGTAGGGCGTCGTCTCGGACAGGATCACCTCGTCCTCGAACAGCCGCGCATCGACCACGCCGACGAGCCGCTCGGCCCCGCCGAGCGCGAGGAGGCCCGCCGCCAGGAACACCCCCCAGGGCGCCCAGTAGACAGCCGGCAGCCGGTCGCGGAACAGCCACAGCGAGAACCCCGCCACCAGCAGGTTCAGCGTGCCGAAGGCGAGCGACGCCGCCATCAGCGACAGGTTGGGAATGATCAGCAGCGGAAAGGCCAGCGACGCCGCCAGCGCGCCGACGTAATCCGCCGTCAGCACGTTCTCGAAGCGGAACTCGGCCGCCCCGATCTCCTTCATCACCCGCGTGATCAGCGGGATCTCCATCCCCGACAGGATGCCGATCACCACCAACCCGCCATAGAGCGGCAGCCCCACCGCCCCGTACCAGGCGTAGGAAAAGAACAGGACCGGCCCGAGCGCGCCGCCCACCACCCCCAGCGCCATCTGCGCCCGCACGAAGCCCGACAGCGCGTCGCCCACGTAGCGCGAGACATAGGCGCCGACCCCCATCGCGGTCAGGAACACCCCGATGACGAAACTGAACTGCCGCACGGAATCGCCCAGCAGATAGCTCGAGATCGTGGCCGCGATCAACTCGTAGATCAGGCCGGCGACGGCGACGACGAAGGTCGCGGCCAGCAGCCACGCGACCTTGGGCGTCACGTCCGGCCCGCGGGGCGGGCCCTTGGCGGCGGTCAAGACAGGATGACGGCCGCGATGATGATCGCCATCGCGATGAAGATCGACGCGATCAGGATCGCCAGCGCGACGTTCTGGTCCTCCTCGATCTCCTTGATGATCGGGAAGGGCGTCACGAGGTCGACCACCTTCCAGCAGATCCACATCAGCCCCATGCCGAGGCCGGTGTAGAACAGCATCGAGACGACTTCGTAGAGGAGGATCCCCTGGAACATCAGCTTTCCTTTCTGGTCATTTGACGCGTCCGAAAAACCCGTAGCCGCCGGTCGAGCCGGTCCCGGGCGAGCCCGTGCGCACCGAGGCCGCCTGCACGCCGTCGCCGCCCCCGCCGGCCCCCGCCCCGCTCCAGGACAGGTAGCCCGCGCCGGACAGGAGCAGCAGGCAGCCCGCGGCGATCACGATGCGGAAGGGGGTCATCGCCTCACTCCTCGTGCCAGTCGCCGCCGGCGAAGCGCAGCTTCTCGTGGATCGCGCGCCGCCCGGTCAGGCCGATCCAGCCGATCCCGAACAGGATCGCCGCCCCGATCAGCCAGGCCACCGCGGACCGGCCCTCGTGCACGCTGATGGCGACGCGCTGCGGGCCGTAGCCGAACGGGCCCACCGTCTGTTCCTGCCCGCGCATCACCGTGACCTCGTGCATCCCCGCCGCGCGCGGCCGGAAGGTCAGGGCGGCGGTGCTGTTGCCCTCGCTCCAGGACTCGCCGCCATCGACGCCGCTGTAGCGTTCGGCGACCCCCTCGCCCGCGAAGATCACCGCCCCGTCGGGCCCGCGCACCTCGGCCCCGAACACGGCCCAGGCATTGTCGAGATCGGCGCGCACGCGCAGCTGGGCCAACTGGGCCGTGTTCGTGATCGGAACGGCGTAGCGCGCCGGCAGCTGCGTGATCGGGATGCCCGACTGGTTGAACACCTGCGCGCCCGACAGGGCCAGGACCAGCGCCATCACCAGCGCCACCACCGCCGAGGCGGCGAAGGCCAGCCGCATGAACGCCTCCTCGCGCAGCGGGCGGTAGGGCGTCAGCGGGTGGCGCGGCGGGCGGCCGGGGGGCAGCGTCGCGCCCAGCGCCCGCGCCGTCTCCTCCCGCGGGAGGAGCGTGGTCAGCTCCACCTCGGCCTCGCTCTCGCCGGCGCGGAAGCCCAGCATGGCCTTGGGCCCGAGCAGCACCACCGTGGTCGTCGTCTCGCCGATCCGGGGCAGCCAGTTGAACTCCCCCTCCATGAAGTCGATCTCGGCGGTGGAGGTCTCGTAATACTTGTAGCGCTCGCCCCGGTAGACGCGGACCGGCGGCGTCTCGGACACCTCGACGCCCGCGGGCGTGACGCCGTTGCCGATCCCGTAGTCGCGGATCTTGCGGGTGAAGGTAAAGCTCTCGCCCTCCCAGGTCAGCCAGGCATAGCCATGGGTGGGCGAGAACAGCTGGTGCTCGACCCAGCGCCACGACCGCCCCTGCCAGCGCTCCACCTTGCCCAGCGTCCCGATCACCACGAAGTCCACGCCCTGCACCGGCAGGGTCATGCCGATGTGGACCGGGCTGTCGGGGTGGTCGCGTTTCCCGATCGAGTCGAGGATCCTGTAGTTGTCCTGCGCGTCCAGCACCGAGCCGCAATAGCCGCAGACCTGCGTCATCACCCGGCCGCCGCCCAGCACCGACAGGCCGGCGCCGCATTGCGTGCAGTTGATCGAACTCAGGCCCGCCGCGCGCGTCATCCGGTGGCCCTCCGCACCTTGAGGGTGAAGGGATCGAGCCAGTCGCCCAGGAACCACGCCTCGCCGCCGTCCCAGACCTCGCCCGACAGGAGCTCGCCCTGGTCGCTCGTGGCGTTGACGAAGCGGTGCGTCTCGCCCAGCACGATCTGCTCGGGCAGCTGGCCGCGGAAGGCGGCGGCCTTCGCGCTGTCCATCTCGGTGACGGTATAGACCTCGCCGTCGACGCGCACGCCCGCCCCCAGCCGCAGCTCGTCCGCCAGGCCCGCCCGCACGCTGCTGCGGGGCACCGGCAGCTGGATCACCACGTCGCCCTCGTCGATCGAGATCCAGGCCCCGGCGCCGTCGGAGGTTTCGGCCCACAGCTCGTCCCAGGTGCCGCGGCCGTAGTCGTAGCGGACATGGCCGAGCACGCTCCAGCGGCTGCCCGCGGCCTCGACGGTGTCGCCGATGCCGACCAGCATGGGGGTTTCGTGCATCTCGCCGTGGTTGCCCATCGGCGCCAGCGCGTCGGCCTGCCGGAACAGCGTCGTCTCGCAGGACGGGCAGTCGAACATGCGGGTGGATTTCCGCAGGTCCTCGAAGCCGTAACCGCAATTCGGGCAGGACAGGGACACGTAGGTCTCCACGCGGAAGAAGGACCGGGCACGCAAGCTTGCGGCCGACCCTAGCGGCCTGTCCGGCCTTGCGACAAGGGGCTTGTCGCGGGGGAGGGCCACGGGACCTCCCCCCTTGACAGGGCTCAGCCGAGGATCTCGGCGAGGCTGTCGGCGGTGGCGGCGACGACGGTGTCGGCCTCGGCGCGCGTCAGGCACAGCGGCGGCGCATAGCCCAGGATGTCGCCCTGCGGCATCGCCCGCGCGATCACGCCGCGCCGGCCCATGGCGGCGACGATGCGCGGCACCACCTTGTCGGCCGGGTCGAAGCCCGCGCGGGTGTCGCGGTCGGCCACCAGTTCGACCGCCGTCAACATGCCGGCGCCGCGCACCTCGCCCACGTGCGGGTGGGCCGCGACGGCCTCGGCCATGGTCCGCGTCAGGTAGGCCCCGACCTCGCCCGCGTTCCGCACCAGCCCGAGGCTGTCGAGAAGCCTGAGGTTCGCCACCCCCGCTGCGGCCCCGATCGGGTGGGCCGAGTAGGTCCAGCCATGGCCGAGCGGCCCGTTCTCGTCGGTGCCCTGCTCCAGCACGCGCCACACCTTGTCGGACACGATGGACCCCGACAGCGGCGCGTAGGCCGAGGTCAGGCCCTTGGCGATGGTCATCACGTCGGGCTTCAGCCCGTAGGAGGGCGAGGCGAACATCTCGCCCAACCGCCCGAAGCCGGTGATGACCTCGTCCGCGATCAGCAGGATATCGTGCTTTTCCAGGATCGGCGTGATCGCCGCCCAGTAGCCCTTGGGCGGCGGCACGATGCCGCCGGTGCCCAGCATCGGCTCGGCGATGAAGGCGGCGATGGTGTCGGCGCCCTCGGCCTCGATCAGCGCCTCGAGGTCGGCGGCGCACTGGGCGCTGAACTGCTCCTCGGTCTGGGACGCGTCTGCGCGGCGGTAGTAGTAGGGCGAGGTCGTGTGCCGCACGGTGTCGAGCGGCAGGTCGAACTTCTTGTGGAACAGCGACAGCCCCGTCAGCGACCCCGACATCAGCCCCGAGCCGTGATAGGCCCGCCAGCGCGAGATGATCTTCTTCTTCTGCGGTCGGCCGAGGATGTTGTTGTAGTACCACACGAGCTTGACGTTGGTCTCGTTCGCGTCCGACCCGCCCTGCCCGAAGAACACGCGGGACATGTGTGAAGGCGCCCGCTCCATCACCATGCGGGCCAGCGTGATCGAGGCCTCGGTGCCGTGGCCCATGTAGGCGTGGTAATAGGCCAGCTCATGCGCCTGCGCGGCGATGGCCTCGGCCACCTCCTTCCGGCCGTAGCCGATGTTGACGCAGTAGAGCCCGGCGAAGGCGTCGAGCAGGCGGTTGCCGTCGCGGTCGGTGATGTAGCAGCCCTCGGCGGTCTGGATGATCCGGCCGGGCGCCTCGCCGCGGGCGTGCTGGGCGAGATGGGTCGAGGGGTGCAGGAAATGGTCCCGGTCCCATTTCGCAAGCTGGTCGTTGGTCAGCATGGCCGTCTCCTGTCTGGCGGGCGTGGGCGCGAGACTGCGGCGCGCGCGGGCAGGCTGCAAGGGTGGGCAGGCAGAGCGCCCGGGCGGATTGGCGAAACGCCGGTTCGGAGGGCGAAAAACTCGAGTTTTTCGCGCGGGAAACCTCGAGGTTTCCCTTGCGTTTTCCTCGAGGAAAACGCCCGCCTCAGCCCTGACGGCGGAAGGTCAGGTAATGCGGCACCCGCCCCTCGCGCAGCGCCTTCTGTTCGTAGCGCGTCGGGATCCAGTCGCCCCAGGGCCGGCGCCAGTCCTCCGGCCCCTCGGCCAGCCAGTCGAAGCCCGCGCGCGGCACCTCCTCCAGCGTCTGGCGCACGTAGTCGGGGATGTCGGTCGCCACCCGGAACTCGGCACCCGGCTTCAGCACGCGGGCCAGCGGCTCCAGGTGCTCGGGCGTGACGAAGCGGCGGCGATGATGCTTCTTCTTCGGCCAGGGGTCGGGGTAGAGCAGGAACGCCTTGCCGACCGATGCGTCCGGCAGCACGTCGAACAGGTCGCGCACGTCGCCCGGATGCACCCGCAGGTTCGTCACGCCCGCCCGCCGGATCTTTCCGAGCAGCATGGCGACGCCGTTGATGTAGGGCTCGCAGCCGATGATCCCGACCTGCGGGTTCAGCCCGGCCTGGTGCACCATGTGCTCGCCGCCGCCGAAGCCCACCTCGACCCAGACCTCGCGCCCGCCGAACAGCGCGGCCAGGTCCAGCGCCCTGCGGTCGGGGTTCGCGTCCCAGTCCACCGGCCCCGGCGACAGGGCGGCGAGGTCCTCGGCCAGGTACCCCTCCTGGCTCTCGCGCAGGTGCTTGCCGCGGCGGCGGCCGTAGAAGTTGCGGTGGGGGCGCTGGGCGGCGTCGGTCATCGGCGGGGGTCTCGCGGCGCGGGTGGGTTCGGCGGCCGGGTCTAGCGGGTCGGGGCGCGGGCCTCAATCCCCGGCCCCGCTTCTATTCCGCGCGGGAATGCTTACCTTCGCCAAGGAACGAGACGAAAGGCGCGCCCGATGTTCGGCCATTCCGTGAAGCTGTTCGACCTCTTCGGCTTCGAGATCAAGATCGACGCCAGCTGGCTCCTGATCGCGGCGCTGATCGTCTGGAGCCTGTCCTCGGGCTACTTCCCCGACGTGCTGCCGGGCCTGGGCGACGGCGCCTACCTCGGCCTCGCGCTGGTGGCGATGCTGGGCCTCTTCGCCAGCCTGATCCTGCACGAGCTGGCCCATTCGCTGGTGGCGCGCCGCTACGGGCTCGGCATCGGGGGGATCACGCTGTTCCTGTTCGGCGGCGTGGCGGAACTGGTGGACGAGCCGAAAAGCGCGGCGTCGGAATTCTGGATCGCGGTCGCCGGCCCGGCGATGAGCGTCGCGCTGGCCGCGCTCTTCGCGCTGGCGGCGCTGGTCGTGGGGGCCGAGGGGCTGCTGGCCGTGCTGTTCGCCTATCTCGCCTCGATCAACCTCATCCTCGCGCTGTTCAACCTGGTGCCGGCCTTCCCGCTCGACGGGGGCCGCGTGCTGCGCGCCTGGCTCTGGAGCCGGTCGGGCGACATGCTGGAGGCCACGCGCAAGGCCAGCAACGCCGGCGCGGCCTTTGCGCTGGGGCTGATGGGGCTGGGGCTGTTCTCGGCCCTGTCGGGGGGCGGCATCGGCGGGGTCTGGCTGGTGCTGATCGGCTTCTTCGTGCTGAACGCCAGCCGCGGCACCTACCAGCGCCTGCTGATGCAGGACAGCCTGCGCGGCCGCCGCGTGGCCGAGCTGATGACCGCCGATCCTTGGACCGCCTCGCCCGACATGACGCTGGCCCAGATCGCCGACGGGGTGATGGTGCCCCACGCCGTCAGCTTCGTGCCGCTGGTCGAACGCGGCGTGGTCGTGGGCTACGTCGACGCGCAGATCCTGCGCGCCGTCCCGCGCGCGGACTGGGCCACCCGCACCGCCGCCGAGGTGATGGCGCCGCTCGACGAGGCCTGCATCGTGCCGCCGCGCATGACCGCCGAGGCGGCGCTGGCGCGGCTGGCCGAGGGCCCGCACCGCAAGCTGATCGTGGCCGAGGGCCGCCAGCTCCGCGGCATCCTCAGCCTGCGCGACCTGATGGGCCACATCGCCGTGGTGCAGGCGCTCGGGCGCGGCCCGGCACCGCGCTGACGGCGGGCGCCGATGGTCCTCTCCGCCCCCCTTGTCGCGCTCCTGTCCGCGCTGGTCGTGGCGGTCGCGGCCCTGCTCGCGTGGCGCGCCGCCCGGGCCGCGCGCACGCCGCAGGGGGCGGTCGGCTGGGTCGTGTTCCTGCTGACCACGCCCTACATCGCCATCTTCCTCTACGCGCTGTTCGGCCCGCATCGCTACCGCCGCCGCACCCGCGAGCGCCGGGCGAGCCGCCTCCTGTTCCAGGACAAGCGCCCCGACCCCGACGCGCACCCGGCCCCCGACGCCGACGGCTTCGACCGCCACCCCCTCGAGCGGATCGCGGGAATGCCCTTCGTCGGCGGCAACGCGGTCAGCCTGCTGGTCGACGGGGCCGCGACGTATGCCGCGCTGCACGACGCCATCGACCGGGCCGAGCACGACCTGCTGGTGCAGTTCTACACGCTGCGCGACGACGCCACCGGCCGGGCCCTGATCGACCGGATGATCGCCGCCGCCCGGCGCGGGGTGGCGGTGCGGCTCTACGTCGACGCGGTGGGGTCCGCGCGGCTGGGGCGCGCCACGATCCGGGAGATGCAGGCGGCCGGCATCGCGGGCATCGCGCGCGGCCGCCGCGTGCCGCTGGCGCGCTACCTGCAGGTGAATTTCCGCAACCATCGCAAGGCGGTGATCGTGGACGGGCGCGAGGCGTTCGTCGGCGGGCTGAACGTGGGCGACGAATACATGGGCGGCGACCCGCGCTTCGGCCCCTGGCGCGACACCTTCGCCCATGTCACCGGCCCGGTGGTCAAGCAGCTCCAGCTGATCTTCGCCGAGGACTGGCACTGGCTGACCGGCACCTCGCTCCGCCGCGAGCTCGACTGGTCGCCGCCCGCCCCCTCGGGCCCGACCGAGGCGCTGATCGTCGCCACCGGCCCGACCGACGGCGAGGACGGCGCGGCGGCGATGTTCTTCGCCGCCATCGCCGCGGCGCGGTCGCGGGTCTGGATCTCGACCCCCTATTTCGTGCCCGACCTCGCCCTGATCGCGGCGCTGAAACACGCCGCGGCGCAGGGGCGCGACGTGCGCATCCTCGTGCCCGACCGCATCGACCACCACCTGCCGTGGCTGGCGGCCTTCGCCTATTTCGACGAGCTGGTCGAGGCCGGTGTCGGCATCTGGCGCTACCACGACGGGTTCCTGCACCAGAAGGCGCTCGTGATCGACGATCGGCTCTCGGGGCTGGGCAGCACGAATTTCGACAACCGCTCGTTCCGCTTGAATTTCGAGACGATGGCGCTTTTCCTCGACCCCGCGCTGGCCGGGGAGATGGCGGAGATGCTGGAGGGCGATTTCGCGCGGGCCGAACGGCTGACGACACCCCTGTCGGGCCAGCCGCTGGGCATCCGCGTGGGCGCACCGCTCGCGCGGCTCTTCGCGCCGATCCTGTGAGGGGCGGGCGATGCGGGTCCTGAGCTACAACATCCGCAAGGCGGTGGGGCTGGACGGGCGGCGCAACCCCGAACGGGTGATGGGCGTGATCGCCGACAGCGGCGCCGACATCGTCATCCTGCAGGAGGCCGACAAGCGCCTCGGCGCCCGGCCCGCCGCGATCCCGAAACACCTGATCGACCTCGAAAGCGACTACGACGCCGTCGACCTCGGGGCGACCGGCGTCAGCCTCGGCTGGCACGGCAACGCGATCCTGGTGAAGCCCGGCATCGCGGTGCGCAGCGTCCGCCGCCTGCCGCTGCCCGGGCTGGAGCCGCGGGGCGCAGTGCAGGTCGAGGTCGAGGCCGCCGGGATCGGCGCCGTCACGCTGGTCGGCGCGCATCTGGGGCTGATCCGGCGCTGGCGCCGGCTGCAGATGCACGCGATCCGCGAGCACATCGCGCCCGAGACGCGCGCGCGCACCATCATCGCCGGCGATTTCAACGAATGGGCGCCCGAGGGCGGGTTCGAGCCGCTGGGCCCCGGCTTTGCGCTGGTGACACCGGGGCGCAGCTACCACGCCGCCTACCCCGTCGCGCCGCTCGACCGCTTCGCCCATGGCGCGGGGCTGACGGTGAAGGGCGCGGGGGTGATCCGGCAAGGTGCGGCGCGGCACGCGTCCGACCACCTGCCGGTCTGGGCGGAGTTCGCGCCGGCCCCCGAGGACCGGCGCGGCTAGGTCACACCGCGGCGCGGAGCGCGTCGGTGAGGTCGGTCTTTTCCCAGCTGAAGCCGCCATCGGCCTCCGGCGCGCGGCCGAAGTGCCCGTAGGCCGCCGTGCGCTGGTAGATCGGGCGGTTGAGCCCAAGGTGCAGCCGGATGCCCCGCGGCGTCAGGTCCATGACCTTGCGCACCGCCCGCTCGATCGCGGCCTCCTCGACCTCGCCGGTGCCGTGGGTGTCGACGTAGATCGACAGGGGCTCGGCCACGCCGATCGCGTAGGAAACCTGCAGCGTGCAGCGCTTGGCCAGCCCCGCCGCCACCACGTTCTTGGCCAGGTAGCGCGCTGCATAGGCCGCCGAGCGGTCCACCTTGGTCGGGTCCTTGCCCGAGAAGGCACCGCCGCCATGCGGGGCAGCACCACCATAGGTGTCGACGATGATCTTGCGGCCCGTCAGGCCCGCGTCGCCATCGGGGCCGCCGATCACGAACTTGCCGGTCGGGTTCACCCACCACTGGGTCTTCTCGGTGATCCAGCCCGAGGGCAGCACCTCGCGGATGTAGGGCTCGACCACGGCGCGCACGTCGTCGGACGTCATGTCCGCGTCGAGGTGCTGGGTCGACAGCACGATCGAGGTCGCCTCGACCGGCTTGCCGCCCTCGTAGCGCAGCGTCAGCTGGCTCTTGGCATCGGGGCCGAGCACCGGCTCACGCCCCGATTTCCGGGCCTCGGCCAGGCGCCGCAGGATCGCGTGGGCGTACTGGATCGGGGCCGGCATCAGCTCGGGCGTCTCGTCGACGGCATAGCCGAACATGATGCCCTGGTCGCCGGCGCCGTCCTTGTCCACGCCCTGCGCGATGTGGGCCGACTGCTCGTGCAGGAAGTTCAGCACGTGGCAGGTGTTCCAGTGGAACTTCTCCTGCTCGTAGCCGATGTCCTTGATGCAGTCCCGCGCGATCTCGCCGATCATGCCCATGAAGGTCTTGAGGCGGTTCTTGTCGCTGAGGCCGACCTCGCCGCCGATGACGACCATGCCGGTCGTGGCGAAGGTTTCGCAGGCGACCCGCGCCTCGGGCTCCTCGGCGAGGAAGGCGTCGAGAACGGCGTCGGAAATACGGTCGCACACCTTGTCGGGATGCCCCTCCGAAACGGATTCGGAGGTGAAGAGGTAGTTGTCGCGGGCCATGTCGGGGAAGTGCTCCATTGGAAAATATCACCCCACGCCAGGAAGCCGTTGTGGGGCATTCCGCGCTCTACGCGGTTACGCCTTCGGGCGCAATGGCCGTCTCCATCGGCCGGCCAGCAGGGCGGCGCCTGTTGCAAGAAAAGCCAGCAGAAGAACCGGCCAGTCGCCCGTGCGCGCATAGACCGTGGGCGGCAGCGGCGGCGGCAGGCGCGCGTCGAGCTGGCCCGCCGTGTTCAGGGGCAGCGCCGCGACCACGCGGCCGCGCGCGTCGATCACCGCCGAGACGCCGGTGTTGGCCGCGCGCAGCACCGGCAGCCCCTGCTCGGCGGCGCGCAGCCGGGCCAGCGCGAGGTGCTGGAACGGCCCCGAGAAACTGCCGAACCACGCGTCGTTGGTCAGGTGCGCCATCCAGTCGGGGCGATCGACCTGCCGGATGTAGCCCGGAAAGATCGCCTCGTAGCAGATCATCGGGAAGGCGGTGCCCAGCCCGCCGCCCAGCGCGATCAGCGCGGGCCCGTCGCCCGGCGAATAGCCGCCCGCCAGCACCTCGGCCACGCCGCGCAGGCCCAGCGCCTCGGCCGCGGTGCCGCCGGGCATGTATTCGCCGAAGGGCACCAGGTGGTGCTTGTCGTAGACCTGCGCGATGCGGCCGTCGGGGGCCAGCAGCGCCGAGGTGTTGCGCGCACGGAAGCCTTCGAAGCGCTGGCCGCCGAGCAGCACCTGCGCGCCCTGCGCGGCCTCGGCGATGCGGGCGCGGGCGGCGTCGGATCGTTCCAGGAGCACCGGCAGCGTGGTCTCGGGCCAAAGGACCAGGGCAGGCGCGGGGCCATCGGGCGCGGCGGCGGTCAGGTCGAGCGCGCGCTGGAAGAAGACGGGGATCAGGTCCTCGCGCCACTTCAGGTGCTGCGGCGCGTTGGGCTGCACCAGCCGGACGACCGGCGCATCGGGGCCGGGCGCGGGCGCCTCGGGCACCACGGCAAGGGCGAGGAGCGCGGCGAGGATCGGCGCGGCGAGGAGCCCGCCCGCCAGCACCCTCCGCCCGGCGAGGAGCGCCGCGGCGATCCCCGCCGCCACGCCCATCACGATCAGGGTCAACCCCTGCGGCCCCGCCAAAGCCGACAGCGCCAGCAGCGGCGACCCGATCAACACATGGCCCGGCTGCGCCCAGGGAAACCCCGTCAGCACCACGCCGCGCGCGGCCTCGGCCAGCACGACAAGCCCGGCCAGCAGCGCCACCCGGAGCCCCGGCCGATCCGGCACCGCGCGCGCCGCGATCCAGCCCGGCCCCAGCCAGAACAGCGCCAGCCCGCCCGCCATGAACACCAGCGCGAAGGGCGCCATCCAGCCATGCCGCGCCACATCGACCAGGAAAGGCTCGACGATCCAGTGCAGCGCGACGCCGAAATAGGCCGTCGCCCCGACCCAGGCCGTCAGCGCCGCCCGGCGCGGCGTCGGCGCGACCCCGGCGAGCAGGAGCACGCCGGCGAACCCGGCAAGGCCCAGGGGCCACAGGTCGAAGGGGGCAAGCCCCAGCGCCGCCGCCGCCCCGGCGACGGCGGCCAGCGCCAGCCGCGCGCGCGGCGACAGGCTCCCGATGCGGCCCGGCGCCGCCGTCGGATGGGTCAACCGGCCGCCCCTTTCGGCATCCGCACGCGCAACCGCTTGATCCGCCGCGGGTCGGCGTCGATGACCTCGAACTCCACCCCCGAGGGGTGCGGCACCACCTCGCCGCGCGCGGGCACCCGGCCCGACAACAGGAAGACGAGGCCGCCCAGCGTGTCGACCTCCTCCTCGTCGTCGACGTCCGACAGGCTCAGGCCCAGCTCGGCCTCGAACTCGTCGAGCGGCGCGCGCGCCAGCGCCAGCCAGCGCCCCTCGCCCTCGCGGCTCCAGGGCTGCGCCTCCTCGATGTCGTGCTCGTCCTCGATCTCGCCGATGACCTGTTCGATCAGGTCCTCGATGGTCAGGAGCCCGTCGACCCCGCCATACTCGTCGATCACGAGGGCCATGTGGGTGCGCTCGGTCTGCATCTTCTGCAAGAGCACCCCGATCGGCATCGACGGCGGCACGTACAGGAGCGGCCGCAGCATCGTGCGCAGCGAGAACCCGTCATGGGACCCGTTGAAGCCGTAGCGCAGCGCCACGTCCTTGAGGTGCACAAGGCCCATCGGGCTGTCGAGCGTGCCTTCGTAGACCGGCAGCCGCGTCATGCCGCTGTCGCGGAACACCCGCACCAGCGCCGGCAGGTCGTCGTCGCAGGAGATCGAGACGATCTCGGCCCGCGGGATCATCACGTCCTCGACGCGCATCCGGCGCAGGTTGGACATGCCGAACTGGGGCAGCGCGGTGCCGTTCGCGCCCCCCGAAGCGGGATGATGGTCTACATGGGATTCCTCGGCCTCGGCGTCCTCGCCTGTGCCGAACAATCGTGCGAAAAAACCCGGCCTCTGCGGCTGCGGGTCGTCATCCTCGCCCTGCGCGCCACGCGCCGCAGGAGACGAGGGATCGGGGTTCGAGCTCATGGCTCCTTTCCAGAAACAACCGGGCCCTGACCGGCCCGTGGGATCAATATGGGTCAGGGACCCCCAGTCTGGCAAGGATGCGGGTTTCCAGACCTTCCATCAGGGCCGCATCCGCATCGTCGATGTGGTCGAAACCCAACAGGTGCAGGAGCCCGTGCACCATCAGGTGCGCCAGGTGGTGGTCAAATGGCTTGCCCGCCTCGGCCGCCTCGCGCGCCAGCACGCCCTGCGCCAGCGCGATGTCGCCCAGCTCCTCGGGCGGGCCGTCCGCGTCGGGGTCGGGCAGGTCGGGCATCGCGCCGGGGGTCTCGGCGCCGCGCTCCTCGGCGGGCCAGGACAGGACGTTGGTGGGCACGGGCTTGCCGCGGAACTCGGCGTTCAGGCCCGCGATCCGGTCGTCGCCCGCGGCGAGGATCGACACGGCAAAGCGCGCCGGGTCGAGCCCCAGCTCGGCCAGCGCGGCCGTGCAGGCGGCCTCGGCCAGCGCCGTGACCCCGGCCTCGTCCCAGCCGTCGTCCTCGAACAGGATGTCGATCTCCATGGCCCCGGCTCCTGCCCTGCCCCGCGGCGGCGGTCAATGGCCCGCGCGCGTCAGGTGGCCTCCCAGATCTCGCCGGCGGCCGCGATCCCCGCCGCCCAGGCGCCGCCCAGCGTGGTCGCCAGCCGCCCTGGTGCGGCCTCGCCCGCGAAGAACAGCCGCCCGTCCACCGCCGCGGCGTAGTCCTCGCGCGCGCTGTCGGCGCCGGGGCGGACCCGCGCCCAGGGCCCGAGGCTGAGCGCGTCGGCGGCCCAGTCGTGATGGTCGACCGCCACCGCCGCAAGGCCGGTGTGGTGGTCCAGCACCGCGCGCGCCGCCGCCGCGACGGCACGCGGGCCCTCGGCCGAGAGGGCACTGGCATGGGCGCCCGCGAACAGCACCGAGGCCAGCGGCGCCCGCGGGTCGAGGTGCAACAGCGCCCCCCGCCCGGCCAGCACGGCGTCGAGGTCGACCGCGAACTCGGCCTCCTCCGGCGCGGGCGCTTCCAGCCGCAGGCCCACCTTGAGGAACTCGGCCGGACCCAGCGCCGACAGCGCCGCCTGCTTCCAGTCGGGCAGCTCGGGCGTGACGCGCAGCCCGCCCCGCGCGAGCACCATCGGCGGCACCGTCACCAGCACCACGCCGGCCCGCAGCGTGCCGAACCCGCCCGAGACCGCGACGTGATCGGCGGGGCGCAGGTCGATCCGCGTCACCGCGTGGCCGGTGCGGACGGGCAGGTCCCGGGCCAGCGCCTGCAACAGCCCGCCGGTGCCCCCCTCGACCAGCGCGTCCTCGCCCGAGGCGAGCGTGGCGGCGTCGATCAGCGACACCCGCGCCGGGTCGCCCCCCATCGACAGCGCCGACAGCGCCAGCGCGGCGTCCTCGAACGGCGCGCCGGTGGCCAGCGCGGCCAGCGTCGCGCCGGGGCCCGCCGCGGCCTCCGCGGCGTCGGTGCGGGCATCGAGCCGCCCCAGCGCGGCCAGCAGCGCCTCGGCCGCGTCCTCGTCCACCTCGCCCTCTGCGCCGCGGGTGACCTGCATGTCCTCGAACACGCTGTCGGTCAGGGTCAGGTCCAGCGCCCGCGCCTCGGCCCGGAGCGGGTTGGCGCCGCCGTTGTGGAGCCACTGCGCGCCGCGGTCCCACGCCAGCCCCAGGGCGCCGCCGTCGGTCCAGGCCCGCCCGCCGACGCGGGCGCGCGCCTCCAGCACGACGACCTCGTATTCCCACTCCAGCAGCTGCCGGGCCGCGGCGATGCCCGCGGCCCCCGCGCCGATCACCACGACCTCGGCGTCGACATGACCCTCGGCGCGCAGAAGGGCCGGCGCTGCAAGCGCCGCCCCCGTCAGGCCGAGGAACCGGCGGCGGCCACGCATGGCGCGGGGCTCAGCCCACCGGGCCCGCGTCGGCGTCATAGGCCTCGATAATCTTGGCGACCATCGGGTGCCGGACCACGTCCTTGGCGGTGAAGTAGTTGAAGCTGATGCCGGACACGTCCTTGAGGATGCGCTCGGCCTCGGACAGGCCGCTGGTGACGCCGCGCGGCAGGTCGACCTGGCTGCGGTCGCCGGTGATGACCATGCGGCTGCCCTGCCCCAGCCGGGTCAGGAACATCTTCATCTGCATCGCCGTGGCGTTCTGCGCCTCGTCCAGCACGACATAGGCGTTCGACAGCGTCCGCCCCCGCATGAAGGCCAGCGGCGCGATCTCGATGGTCTTTTCGGCCATCAGGTTCTGCAGCTGCTTGCCCGGCAGGAAATCGTTCAGCGCGTCGTAGAGCGGCTGCATGTAGGGGTCGACCTTTTCCTTCATGTCGCCGGGCAGGAAGCCGAGCCGTTCGCCGGCCTCGACCGCGGGGCGGCTGAGGATGATCTTGTCGACATGCCCGTTGATCATCTGGTTCACGCCGACCGCGACCGCGAGGTAGGTCTTGCCGGTGCCCGCGGGGCCGATGCCGAAGGCCAGCTCGTGCGTGAACAGGTTGCGCACATAGGCCTGCTGCGCCTCGGTGCGGGGTTCGACGGTCTTCTTGCGGGTGCCGATCTCGAGGGGCCCGCGCTGGAACATCTCGATCTGGTCGCCATCGCGGGCGCCGGTGCCCTCGGCCGACCCGCCGAGCCGCACCGCGGCGTCGATGTCGCCGGGTTCGATCCCGCGCCCGGCCTCGAGGCGGGCATAGAGCTTCTTCAGCACCTCGACCGCCTCGGCGCGCGCCTCGCCCAGCACCGCAAGGCGGTTGCCGCGGCGCAACAGGTGCACGGACAGCAGGTGCTCGATCTGCGCCAGGTTGCGGTCAAACTCGCCGCAGAGCTCGATCAGGAGACGGTTGTCGGGAAACTCGAGCGACAGCTCGACCGGGGTGCCATCGGTGGGGGCCGCCAGGGGGGTGATCGCCAAATCACGCTCCGGTTTGGGGTTGCGCCTGGGTCCGAGTGTGGCAACCCGCCGGACGCAACGCAACAGATTGTGGCGCGTGTCACCGAAGTTTCTTCATGCGGTAGCGCGGGCGGACGAAAAAACGGGCGGCCCGGCGGACCGCCCGTCTGGTGCATGGCCCCTGCGCCCGCGGGTCAGCGCGTGCGCGGCACCCGGTCGGGAATGCCGGGGTTCGAGCTGATGTTGCCGACGATCGAGTTCGGCGGCGCCACGTCGGTGCAGACCGGCAGGCCCGAGACCGGGTCGCGGCGGCGCGACCAGTAGCCCTCGAGGCCGTCGTCGATCATCCAGATGTGGCATCCGTCAGGGTCGATGTAGATGCCCGCCTCCAGCTGCGACAGCGAGCCGGCGTCGCGGCCGCGGTCCTCGCCGATGGCGCGCACCTCGTTCGGGTCGCCGGTGGAGGGGCGCACGCCCTCGAAGCTCTCGACGCAGCCCGAGACCAGCAGCGCGGTGCCGAACAGGGTGGCCAGTTTCAGTGTTCCGGTCATGGTCATTCCCCCGATCAGCGGTAGCACACGATTTCGACGCGGCGGTTGCGCTGCATGTTCGCGGCGCTGTCGTTCGGCGCGACCGGGCGACGCTCGCCATAGCCGATCTCGCGCGCGACCCGTGCGCCCACCGAGCGGGCGAGGTTCGCGACCGACGCGGCGCGGCGCTGGCTGAGGCTCATGTTGTACTCGTCCGAGGCGCGGCTGTCGGTGTGGCCGTAGATGGCGTAGGCATAGGCGCCGGCCGAGCGGAAGAACTGCTCCAGCTGGGCGCGGCCGTTCGCCGTCATGCGGGCGCTGTCGGTGGCGAACAGCACGTCGGTGTTGGCCACCGCGCAGGTGTTCACCTCGAGGCACACCGGCATCCCGTTGTGCGGGTTGACCCGGCCTTCCATGTAGCCCTCGACGCCGCCGTCGGCGACCCAGTGCATGCAGCCGTCCGGGTCGATCCAGATCCCGGGCTCCACGCGCCCGGTGATCGTCGTGCTGCTTTGGGCTTCGGCCGCCTGCGGCGCGAGCAGAACGGCGCTTGCGACCAGGGCGGCCCCGCCCAGCGCGCGCGCAAACATGCGTGACAATGCGGCCATCACATCAACATCCCCCACTTGTTCCAGGCGCTGTCACAGTCCGGTTTCGCGGCCTGGCAGGACCCCTGCGAAAACACCTTTGATTACGGCAGGATAGCAGCAACAGGATTCAAGGGAAGCGATTTCTTCGAGAACATGTCGCCGGATCGGAAACAAGCAGGGGGCGATTCGGCCATTTTCGCCCGTCCCCGGCCAATCCGGCGACCCAGCGCCCGGCATTCCCGGCGCGCCCGGGCGCCTCATGCCCCGGGTGGCCGAACCAATCCGGTCAGCGGGCCATGACCGTTTCCGATGATGAAACGGTTCCGGCGAATTACGGCGGAAATGTGACCGCGCCGCCGGCGGCGGCTGTGGTAGGCTGCCGCATCCTGCGCGGGCTGCCACCCGCCAGACCACAGATCCTTTGGGGGAAGGACTTTACCATGACAGCGTTCAAGGCTCTCTCTGCGGCTGCCGTTCTCGGCGGCGGATTCCTCGCCATGGCCGGCCCGGCCAGCGCCGACCACCAGGTCCGCGGGCACCACCCGCACGTGCAGCAGACCACCACGGTCGTCATCAACGTCAGCTGCTTCCGCGGCCCCTCGAGCGAGGTGATCTGGGATCGGCCGAACCCGCAGTTCGTCGACAGCCTCGTCGCCGCCGGCTACAGCTTCCCGGAGGCTCACGCCATCGCCGAGCGGGTCTGCCGCGACGCCGCCTCGGTCAACCGGCCCGAGAACGCCGAGGCCACCATGTACCGGATCTTCGCGGAAAACCCGCCGCGCGGCTGACGCGGGTCAGACCAGCCGCCCGGCCAGCGAGTTCGGGCGGCTTTCCACCACCTCGACGGCGGCGACCTGCCCGATCAGGGCCTCGGGGCCGTCGACGTGGACCGCGTGCAGGTATTCCGACTTGCCCGCGATCTGGCCCGGCTCGCGGCCGGCCTTCTCGAACAGCACCTGCACGGTGCGGCCGACCATGCCGGCCTGCGTCGCGCGCTGCTGCTCGGCGATCAGCGCCTGCAGCCGCTGCAGCCGGTCGTCGGCCTCGGCCGGGTCGACCGGCGCGCGCTCGGCCGCGGGGGTGCCCGGGCGGGCGGAATACTTGAAGGTGAAGGCGCTGCCATAGCCCACCTCGCGCACCAGCGCGAGGGTCGCCTCGAAATCCGCTTCTGTCTCGCCGGGGAAACCGACGATGAAATCGCCCGACAGCACGAGGTCGGGCCGCGCCGCGCGGATGCGCTCGATCAGCCGGACATAGGCCTCGGCGGTGTGCTTGCGGTTCATCGCCTTCAGGATACGGTCCGAACCCGACTGCACGGGCAGGTGCAGGTAGGGCATCAGCTTCCCGCAATCGCCATGGGCGGCGATCAGGTCGTCCTCCATGTCGTTGGGGTGCGAGGTGGTGTAGCGGATGCGGTCGAGCCCCTCGATCCCGGCCAGCGCCCGCACCAGCCGCGCCAGCCCCCATTCGCCGCCCTCGGGGCCGGGGCCGTGGTAGGCGTTGACGTTCTGGCCCAGCAGCGTGATCTCGCGCACGCCCCGCTCCACCAGGTCGCGCGCCTCGCGCAACAGCCGCTCCACCGGGCGCGACACCTCGGCGCCGCGGGTGTAGGGCACCACGCAGAAGGAACAGAACTTGTCGCAGCCCTCCTGCACCGTCAGGAAGGCGGTCGGCCCGCGCTTCGCCCGCCGGTCCTTGGGCAGGTGGGCGAACTTGTCCTCCTCGGGGAAATCGGTGTCGAGCGCCTTTTCCCCGCGCGCCACGGCCTCCATCATCTTCGGCAGCCGGTGGTAGGTCTGGGGGCCAACCACGAGGTCGACGATGGGCATGCGGCGCATGATCTCCTCGCCCTCGGCCTGCGCGACGCAGCCGGCCACGCCGATCTTGAGGTCGGGCCGGGCCTCGCGCAGCGGGCGCAGCCGGCCGAGGTCGGAATAGAGCTTTTCCGCCGCCTTCTCGCGGATGTGGCAGGTGTTGAGCAGGATCATGTCGGCCGCCTCGGCGGTGTCGACCTGCTCGTAGCCCTGCGCGCCCAGCGCCTCGGCCATGCGTTCGCTGTCGTAGACGTTCATCTGACAGCCATAGGTCTTGACGAAGAGCTTCTTGGCCTCGGTCATGGCGCCTGCCCGGTTGCCGCGGTAAGGAAAGGGTGACGCGCGGGATGTACACGGGGGGACCGCGTGCTTCAACCGATCCCGCGATTGAATTCGCCCCGGCGACGCGCCACACTCGCGCCCGAGGCACGACAGAGCAGACCGGCCCGACCTGACCGCCATGGATTTCGACAACCTCGACCAGTTCGCCGCGGCCCAGCCGGGCAGCTTCGGCAAGGGGCCCGCGGCGATGCTGATCGCCGAGGACCGGGTCGAGATCGGCTCGACGCTGGACCATCTCCGCTCGCTCGGGTTCCGGCAGATCTTCGTGGTGGCCGCCCCCGACGTGACGGTGCCGCCCCTGCCCGCCGAGGCAAAGGCCAAGCTGCACGTGATCCGCGGCCGCAGCCGCGCGCCGGGCGCGACGCAGGCCGCCGTGAACGCGCTGATCGACAAGATGCCGGGCGAATGGCTGCACTACTGCTACAACGCCGAATACCTGTTCTACCCGTTCTGCGAGGATCGCAGCGTCGGCGAGATGGTGACCTGGGTGATGGAGGAACGCCGCAGCGCGATCCTGACCTATGTCGTCGACCTCTACGCCCCAGACCTGCGCGTCTACCCCGACGCCGTGTCGCTCGACACCGCGCTGCTGGACAGCTCCGGCTACTACGCTGAGGCCCGCCCGGACGAGACCGGCCGCCCCCGGGAGCGGCAGCTGAACTTCTACGGCGGCCTGCGCTGGCGCTTCGAGGAACACGTCGCCAAGCCCAAGCGCAAGATCGACCGCGTCGGCCTGTTCCAGGCCAGGCCGGGGCTGCAGCTCCGCGAGGACCACACCCTGTCGGACGAGGAAATGAATACCTACGCCTGCCCGTGGCACCATTCGCTGACGGCGGCGATCTGTTCCTTCCGCGTCGCCAAGGCGCTGCGCACCAACCCCGGGTCGCGCCACGACATCAACGACTACCGCTGGCACCGCTCGACGCAGTTCCACTGGTCCTCGCTGCAGCTGATGGAGCTGGGGCTGATGGAGCCGGGGCAGTGGTTCTGACCCCATGACGCCCGCGCCACCCGCCTGGCGCGACCCGCCCGTGCTGGCCTTCATGGTCGCCGAGACGGTGATCTGGGCCGCGATCTTCTACAGCTTTCCGGCGCTGGTGCTGCACTGGCAGGGCGAATTCGGCTGGTCCACCACGGGCGCGATGGGCGCCTTCAGCCTCGCGCTGGCGGTGCAGGGGCTGGCCGCGCCCCATGTGGGCCGGCTGATCGACCGTGGCCGCGCGGCCACGGGCTTTCCGCTGGGCACGCTGGGCGCGCTGGCGGGGTTGGCCGCGCTGACGCAGGTCAGCGCGCTCTGGCAGTTCTACGCGGTCTGGGCCTGGCTCGGGCTGATGATGGGCTTCACCCTGTATGACGCGACCTTTTCCACCGTCACCCGCGCCCGCGGCGCCGGGGCCCGGCGGGCGATCACCGCGATCACGCTGGCCGCCGGCTTCGCCTCGACGCTGGCCTACCCGCTGACGGCGGCCGTCACCGCCGCGGCGGGCTGGCGCGCGGCGATCTGGGTGCTGGCCGGCCTCGTGCTGGTGCTGGTCCTGCCGCTGGTGCGCTTCGCCGCCGCCCGGCTCGAGGCCGAGGCGCAGGCGCGCACCCCTGTCGAGGTCGCGCCCGGCGCCGTCGCCCTGTCGGTCACGCGGCGGCCGGGGTTCTGGCCGCTGGCGGGGGGCTTCGCGCTGACGGCCTTCGGCTCGGCGATCCTCCTGTCGCACATGCTGGCGCTGATGCAGGGGCTGGGCGTGCCCGACGGGCTGGCCGTGCTGGCCGCCTCCACCATCGGTCCGGCGCAGGTGGCCGGCCGCATCGTCCTGACGCTGGCGGGCGCGCAGGTCGCGGCGCGGCGGGTGGCGCTCGGGGCCTTCCTGACGCTGGCCGCGGCCTCGGTCGCGATGGGGGCGGCCACGGCGCTGCCGGCGCTGGTGCTGGTGTTCGCGGTGGCGCAGGGGCTCGGCAACGGGGTTATCTCGATCCTCAGGCCCGTGGTGACGCGCGAGGTGATGGGCGAGGCCGGCTTCGGCGAAAGCGCGGGCGCGGTCGCGCGGCTGTCGCTCTTTGCCTTCGCCGCGGCGCCGGGCCTCGGCGCGGTGCTGGCCGACCTCGCGGGCTACGGCGCGGTGATCGCCTTGTGCATCGCCGCCCCGCTCCTCGGCGCGGCGCTCCTGAAACGGCTGCCCGCATGAGCAAAGGGCGGCCCGAAGGCCGCCCCGCGTGTCTGTATCGGAGGGGTGAGGCTCAGGCCTCGATCACCTGCGGCGCGGCGCGGCTGATCTCGATCTGCCGCGGCTTCAGCGCCTCGGGCACCTCGCGCACGAGGTCGATGTGCAGCATCCCGTTCTCGTGTACCGCACCGGTCACGCGCACGTGGTCGGCCAGCTGGAACCGCTTCTCGAAGGCGCGGGTGGCGATGCCGCGGTGCAGGTACGTGCGCTGGGTGTCGTCCTTGGCCTTGCGGGCGGCGACCACAAGCTCCTGCTCGCGCTGCTCGACGCTCAGCTCGGCCTCGGTGAAGCCGGCGACCGCGAGCGAGATGCGATAGGCGCCCTCGGCGGTCTTCTCGATGTTGTAGGGCGGGTAGGTCGGGACGGTGCTGTCCTGCGTCAGGACACGGTCCAGAAGGTCTGCCATCCGGTCGAAGCCGACGGTGGCACGGTAAAGGGGCGAAAGGTCGTAGGTCCGCATCTGTCATCCTCCAGTGAGCGACAACTGTGTCTGGGCCGCCCCATCTCGGGCACGGCCACGGGTTCGTGCGGCGGCCCGGTTCACTGGCACCGCCACGACCCCGATGTGGGCAGCACGCCCCGGCCTTTCAAGCCTGCCCGCGCTCAGGGCCTCAGGAACCGCGCCCCGATGCTGTCGCGCCCGGTGTCGGCCCCGCCCAGCGTGCGGATGCCCGCGGGGGTGCGGCTCATCACCCCCGCCCCCGCCGCGGCGCGGGCGGCCTCCAGCTCGGCCAGAAGGCCGGCCGTCGCCACCGCCACCGTCGCCTCGGTGCCGTAGATGCGGGTCAGGCCCGACACCACCGCCACGATCTCGGGCCCCGACGGCCCCATGCGCATCACCGGCGCGCCGGAACTGCCCTCGACCGCGCGGCAACTGAGGATCTGCACCGCCTCGGCCCGCGACAGCACGCGGCACTCCTCCTCGATCGAGGGGAAGGCCGCGCGCTCGGCCCCGTAGGACACCAGCGTCACCGGCCCCGCCCCCGCCGCAGACCGGCTGGCCGGCATCGGCGCGACCTGCGCCGCCGGAATGGCGAGGTCCAGCTCCAGCAGCGCGACGTCCTGCGCCACGGCCGAGAACTCGGCCCGGCCCAGCGGCGGGTGCTCGTAACCCTCGGGCAGATGGGCGCGGGCGACGCCGCGCACCGCCTCGGCCCGGCCCAGCCGCAGGCTTGCCGAAAAGGTCAGCGCGCTGTCGGGCAGGCGCCGCCCCTCGGCGTCGAACAGGCAATGCGCCGCGGTCAGCACGAGGTCGGGGGCGATCAGCGTCGCGGTGCAGAAGGACACGCCCGAATCGAGCCGCCCCACGGCCTCCCATGGGCTGGCCGCATCGGCGGTCAGCAGCGCCCGCAAGGCGGGCTCGGGCACGGGGTCGGGCAGGGTTTCCTGCCCGGCGAGGGGCACGGCGTGGGCCAGCAAAGTGGCCGCACCAAGGGCGAGAACAAGGCGACGCATACGACCGGACATCCTGTCGGGACCTCGGGCGACGCTGCCGCCGCAACCCGGCGGAATTGTGGCGCCGACGCGCGCGACCCGGGGCCGCGCGCCCTCAGCGCAGGATCGGCACCGGCACCGCGCGCTTGCCCTCGGCGTCCAGCGCGGCGGGCCGCGGCCCGCCGGTGGCCCAGTCGAGCAGTTCCACGGTGTGCACGATGGGGATGTCCGTCCCCGACCCGATCTGCATCATGCAGCCGATGTTGCCCGCCGCGATCACGTCGGGCCGCGTCGCCTCCAGCGTCTGCACCTTGCGCGCCTTGAGCTGCCCGGAAATTTCGGGCTGCATCAGGTTGTAGGTCCCGGCCGAGCCGCAGCACAGGTGACTGTCGGCGGGCTCCACCACCTTGAACCCGGCCCGCTTCAGCAGATCCTTGGGGTAGGTCTTGATCTGCTGGCCATGCTGCAGCGAACAGGCGGCGTGATAGGCGACCTTGAGGCCCATCGCCTGCTCCGGCAGGTCCAGCTTCATCAGCACCTCGGACACGTCCATGGCGATGGCGCTGACGGCTGCCGCCTCCGGAGCGAGTGCTTCGTTGCGGAACATGTGCCCGTAATCCTTGACCGTCGTGCCGCAACCGCTCGTGTTGATCACGATGGCGTCCAGCCCCTCGCCGGTCATCTCCCGGTGCCAGGCGCGGATGTTCTTCGCCGCCGTCGCGTGGCTTTCCTCCGTCTTGCCCATGTGGTGCGTCAGCGCCCCGCAGCACCCCTGCCCCTCGGAGATCACCACGTCGCAGCCCAGCCGCGTCAGCAGCCGGATGGTGGCGTCGTTGATGTCGGTGTTCAGCGCCCGCTGCGCGCAGCCCGTCATCAGCGCCACCCGCATCTTCCGCTCGCCCTGCGCCCGGAACACCTGCGGGTCGTCGTTGCGGCTGACCGGCGGGATGGTCTTCGGCGCCATCGCCAGCATCGCCTTCAGCCGCGCGTCGGGCATCAGGAAGGCGAAGGGCCGCCCGATCTTGGCCCCCAGCAGCGCCACCCGGAACCGCGTCGGGTAGGGCAGGATCTTCGCCAGCGTCCAGCGCAGCACCCGCTCGAACAGGGGTCGGCGGTAGGTCTGCTCGATGTATTCCCGCGCATGGTCGACGAGGTGCATGTAATGCACGCCCGAGGGGCAGGTCGTCATGCAGGCGAGGCAGGACAGGCAGCGGTCGATGTGCTGCACCGTCTTGGCGTCGGCCGGCCGGCCCTTCTCCAGCATATCTTTTATAAGATAGATCCGCCCCCGCGGGCTGTCCAACTCGTCGCCCAGCACCTGGTAGGTCGGGCAGGTCGCCGTGCAGAAGCCGCAATGGACGCAGGTCCGCAGCACCTCGTTCGAGCGCGCGATGGCGGGGTCCTTCAACTGCTCGGGCGTGAATGTGGTCTGCATGTCCGCGCTTTCAGAAAAGGTTCAGGAAGACAAGGCCGAACAGGGCCGACAGGCCCAGGTAGACCGCCGTGAACACGCCCCGCGCGGACCAGACCTGCGCGAAGCGACCGAGGTAGAGGTGATACAGCATCCCCGCCACCGCCGCCGCGATCAGCCCGGTGGCGATGGCCGCGATCTGGATCGGGGCGAGGCCCGCCAGCGGCCCGCGCGCCGTGATGGCGACGAACATGGCGATGACCGCCAGCACCAGCGCGCCCTGCGCCAGCGCCGCGCCGCGCTTGCGGTCCGACATCAACGCCAGCCCCCCGAACAGGGCGGCGGACGGCAGCGCGACGATCAGCGCGTCGGTCAGCACGGCCCGCCTCACGACGCCATCAGCCCGGGGTTCAGGATGCCCCTCGGGTCGAACTTGGCGCGCAGCCCCGCCGACAGCGCGGCGATGGGCGCGGGCTCGGGCTGGAACGGGGCGATCCGGGCGCGCGTGGCCTCCGACGCGCGCACCAGCGTCGCGTGGCCGGCAAAGGCCCCGAGCCGCGCCCGCAGGTCGGTGCCCTCGGGCACCAGCACCCAGATCAGCCCGCCGCCCCAGTCGTAGATCACCTCGCCGCCCGTGCGCGCCGCGATCCCCGGCCCGTCCGACGGCTTGACCGAGATCCGCCACACGTCGCCCGCCCGGCCGGCAAACCCCGCCACGTCCCGCACGCCGGCCCAAGTGGCCGCGACGCGGCCCGCGTCGGCCTCGACAGTCACCGCGCCGAAGGGCGCCATCAGGTCGCGCAGCCGCCCCGCGCGGTAGGCCACGCTCGCCGAGAACCCCTCGATCCTGAGCAGCGTCCGCCCCTCCCCCGGCAGATGCGCCGCCCCGGTCACCTCGAAGGGCGAGCCCAGCGCGGTCGCCATCGCCTCCACCGCCTGCAGCTCGCTCAGGCCCGCCACCGCCAGCGACGCCGCCGCCTCGGGCGCGGGCAGCACCTTGAAGGCCACCTCGGTCAGCACGCCCAGCGTGCCCCAGCTCCCCGCCATCAGCTTCACGAGGTCGTAGCCGGTGACGTTCTTCATCACCCGCCCGCCGTTCTTCACCACGGTCCCCGACCCGTCGACGAAGCGCACCCCGATCAGGCTGTCGCGCGCCGCCCCCGCCTGGATGCGCCGCGGCCCCGAGACATTCGCCGCCACCACGCCCCCGATGGTCGGCTCGCCCGCGGTGCCCAGCAGCCCCCGGTGATCCATCGGCTCGAAGGGCAGCCGTTGCCCCTCCGCCGCCAGCACCCGCTCCACCTCGGCCAGCGGCGTCCCCGCCCGCGCCACGATGGTCAGCGCGCCGGGCTCGTAGAGCTCCACCCCCGTCAACCCGGCCACCGACAACGCCTCGCCCGCCACCGGCCGGCCCACGGCCCGCGTGCCGCCGCCCACCACGCGCAGGGGCCCCCTGGCCGCCGCCACGATCTCGCTCAGCTCGGTCTCGCTCGCAGGGTGCAGCACGGGCGCCCCTCCCTTCCCATCTTTGCTTTCCAAATACTCCGGGGGAGCGCGAGGGGGCAGCGCCCCCTCGCACGGGTCGCCGCCGTCAGGCGGCGAAAGCCCTCTCGCGCCGCGCACGCGACGCCGCCAGCGGGAACACCTTGGCGGGGTTCAACAGCCAGTCGGGATCGAACACGTCCTTCACCCGCATCTGCGCCTCCAGGTCCTCGGGCGCGAACTGCGTGACCATCAGGTCGCGCTTCTCGATCCCCACCCCGTGCTCGCCGGTGAGGCAGCCGCCGACCTCGACGCAGAGCTTCAGGATGTCGGCCCCGAAGGCCTCGCACAGCTCCAGGTCGCCGGGCTTGTTGGCATCGAACAGGATCAGCGGGTGCATGTTGCCGTCGCCGGCGTGGAACACGTTGGCGACGCCCAGCCCGTACTCCTTCGACATCTCCCCGATCCTGCGCAGCACGTAGGGCAGCTCCGACACCGGGATGGTCCCGTCGAGGCACATGTAGTCGTTGATCTGCCCCATCGCGCCGAAGGCCGATTTCCGGCCCAGCCAGATGCGCTTGGCCTCGTCCTCCGACTGCGCCTCGCGCAGCTCGACGGGGTTGTGGCGCCGCGCGATCTGCATGATCAGGCCCAGCTGCTCGTCGATCTCGGCGGGGCTGCCCTCGACCTCGACGATCAGCAGCGCCTCGCACATCGGGTAGCCGGCCTTGGCGAAGGCCTCGGTCGCCTCGATGCAGGGCCGGTCCATGAACTCGATCGCCACCGGCAGGACGCCCGCCTTGATGATGTCGGACACACAGGCGCCCGCCACCTCGTTGCTGTCGTAGCCGATCAGCACCGGCCGCGCGCCCTCGGGCTTGCGCAGGATGCGCAGCGTCGCCTCGGTCACGACACCCAGCTGCCCCTCGGACCCGCAGATCACGCCCAGCAGGTCATAGCCGCCCGCGTCCAGATGCGCGCCGCCGATCTCCATGACCGTGCCGTCCATCGTGACCATGGTCACGCCCAGCAGGTTGTTGGTCGTCACGCCGTATTTCAGGCAATGCGCCCCGCCCGAGTTCATCGCGATGTTGCCCGCGATGGCGCAGGCCAGCTGCGACGACGGGTCGGGCGCGTAGAAGAATTCCTCCTGCTCCACCGCGCCGGTGACGCTCAGGTTCGTGCGCCCCGACTGCACCCGGATGAAGCGGTTGTCGTAATCCGTCTCCAGCACCCGGTTCAGGCGCGACACGCCCAGGATCACGCTGTCCGCCGTCGGCAGCGCGCCACCTGCCAGCGACGTGCCCGACCCGCGCGGCACCACCGGCACGCCCTCGGCGTGGCAGATCCTCAGCGCGGTCGCCACCTCCTCGGTCGAGGCGGGCAGCACCACGGCCAGCGGCGGGCAGCGGTAGGCGGTCAGCGCGTCGCATTCATAGGCGCGCACCTCGGCCTCGTCGTGAATCACCGCGGCGGCCGGCAGCGCGGCGCGCAGGCGTTCCACGATCCTGTTCTTGCGGGACAAAATCCCGGCGTCGGGGGCTGGCATCTCCATGGTGCGCTCCTCCTCTGCGCTGAATTGGTAAAGAAATATAACCAATCAGACCATGTGGCAACGAAAAACAGCCTGAGACATCTCAGCACGTTGCGGGAAGACGGCATGACGGCGCATGTGTGCCGGCATGGAATGGATCAAAGTGCTCCACCTGCTGGCCGTCCTCGGCTGGATGACCGGCATCTTCGCGGTGCCGCGCGCGATCATCTTCTGGAAGCGCGAGTACGCGCGGCTGGGCGAATTCGGGCCCACCGGCGACCTGACGATCCGCATCTACCGCTTCTCGCTCGGCCTCGGCGTCATCGCCATCCTCAGCGGCCTCTGGCTCGGCTGGCTCTGGGGCTACCCGCTCTGGGTCTGGACCAAGCTCGGGATCGTCGGCCTGCTCGCCGCCCATTACGGCTGGACCGGGCGGTTGGTGCTGCGCGCCCGCCGGGGCGTCTTCACCGAAAGCGACCTGTGGCTGCGGGTGTTCAACGAGATCAGCGTACTGGGCGCCATCGCGGTGCTGATCGTGGTGGTGTTCAAGCCGTTCTGAGGGCAGACGCCCCGGTTTCACGCCGCCCGTCACCGGATGGCCGCGAAAACGCCGTCGGATTGCCGGAGTCCGCCCCCAGGGTAGCCTCCCATCCTTGTCCGAAGCGCCCCGCCATGCAGATCCAGCGCAACTTCCGCAAGCACCAGGCCGACACGGCGCCCCGGCGCTGCCACCGCTGCAACGGCACCGGCCTTGCGCCCTGCCGCGTCTGCGGCGGGTCGGGCAAGCTGCTCCGCGGCGCCGACCGCAACGGCCATCCCCAGTTCCAGCGCTGCGACGGCTGCCTCGGGCGCAAGACCACCCGCTGCCCCACCTGCCACGGCCAGCTGTTCCTGTAGGGCGGGCGTCGGCCCGGCCCTCCCGCCCCCAGCCAATCGACCTGTAGGGCGGGCCTCGGCCCGCCATCCCCACAGCCCAACCGCGGGCATTTCGACGACCCCGGCGATACCGCCCGCCTCGATCCGCTGTGCACCCAAAGCCTACCCGGCCCGCAGGGCGGACCATCCCACCTGCCTCAGCGGCGGCCCTCGCGCAGCCAGCCCGCCACCGTCAGCGCGGCGGCCAGCAGCAGGAACAGCCACGCGGCCACCAGCGGCGTCACCGTCACGTCGGTGGTAAGATAGGCCTCGCGCGTGGTCAGCCCGATCCAGCCGCGCCCGCTCGCGTTGCGCCCCTCGGACACGCGGCGCAGGTCGGGCATCCCGTCCTCCAGCCGCATCACGCCCCCGGTCAGCGGTTCGGCCAGCGGCGCCAGCCGGTCGCCCGAGGCGATGGTTTCCTCGAACTCCCGCGGGGCCGCGGGGCCAAGCGCGATCACCGTCTCGTGCACGCCCTCGGCCAGCCGGTAGAGCCCCTGCTCCGCCCCGTCGATCTCGGCGGTGAAGCGGCCCGGCGCGGTTTCCTGCAGCACGACCTCGGTCTCGGTCCCGTCGGGGGCCACCACCCGCAGCGCGCCGACCGTGTCGGCCAGCGTGCGGCGCGTCACGCGGATCGTCTGCCCGTCGGCCTCGGCGACCAGCGCCTCTTCCTCCAGGTCGGGCTCGCCCATCATCCAGTGCGCCAGCCGCCGCAACAGCTCCAGCTGCGGCCCGCCGCCCTCGAAACCCCGGTCCCACAGCCAGGCGTGGTCGGACGCCAGCAGCGCCACCCGCCCCTCGCCCACCCGGTCGAGCACCAGGAGCGGCACGCCGCCATTGCCCGTCATCACCGTCTGGCCCGACTGTTCGGTCACCTCGATCTGCCGCATCCAGCGGCCCCAGGGCTGGTCGCTGCCGGCCAGCGGCTCGTGCGCCCCCTCCAGCCCCGCGGTGACGGGGTGGCGCTGGCCCAGGGCCGAGATCTCGGGCAGGAACGGGGCCTCGATCACCCGCGCGGTGGGCCGGCCCGGCAGGATCTCGGACAGCGGCGAGCGGTAGAGCGAGGCGGCCGAGGCATAGTCGGGCCCGGCGGCAAGCAGGAGCGCACCGCCCTCCTCGACGTAGCGGCGGATGTTGTCGATGTAGGTCATCGGCAGGATGCCGCGGCGGCGGTAGCGGTCGAAGATGATCAGGTCGAAATCGTCGACCGATTCCATGAACAGCTCGCGCGTCGGGAAGGCGATCAGTGACAGCTCGGTCACCGGCACCCCGTCCTGCCGGTCCGGCGGCCGCAGGATGGTAAAGTGGACGAGGTCGACCGAGGGGTCGGATTTCAGCAGGTTGCGCCAGGTCCGCTGGCCCGGGTGCGGCTCGCCCGACACCAGCAGCACCGACAGCCGGTCGCGGATGCCGTTGATCTGCACCACCGCGGCGTTGTTGCGGGCGGTCAGCTCGCCCTCGGCGTCGGGCACCGTGAACTGCACCACGTTCTGGCCCGCGTGCTGGAGCGTGAGGGGCAGCTGCAGCGTCTCGTTGGTGGGGACGGTGAAGGTCTGGCTCTGCCCGCCGTCGATGGCGATGGCGATCTCGGCGCGCCCCGACAAGCCGCCCGGCACCGCGCCCTGGTCGTCGATACGGAGCGTCATCGTCAGCTCCTCGCCGATGATGCCGAAGGCCGGCGCGGTCTCGATCACCAGCCGCCGGTCCCAGTCGGTCTCGCGCCCCGTGATCAGCGCGTGGAGCGGCGCGGGCAGGTCAGGCACCAGCTGCGCGTCGTGCAGCTGCCCGTCGGTCACGAGGATCGCGCCGGCGACTCGCGCGCGCGGTTCCTCGGCCAGCATCCGGTTCAGTTCCGCCATCAGGAGCGTGCCGCCGTTGTCCGGCGCGTCGCCGACGGTGGCAAGCCGCATCTCCATGCCGAGGCCCGCGATCTCGGCCTCCAGCGCCGCCACAGCGGCGGCGGTCTGGTCGGGGCGGTCGGCGATGCGCTGGCTGGCGGACTGGTCGACGACCACCAGCACGATGTCGGACAGCGGCTCGCGCTCCTCGGACTGCAGCGACGGGTTCAGGAGCGCGGCCAGCAGCGCGCCGGCGGCCAGCAGGCGGAAGGGCCAGCCCGACAGCCCGCGCCAGAGCGCGAGAACCACCACCGCCAGCGTCGCGGCGCCGAGCACCCAGATCAGCCAGACGGGGACGAGCGGATCGAACAGGATCGTCTGCGACATGGCTATTGCCCCAGCCGTTCGAGGAGGGCCGGCACGTGGACCTGGTCGGACTTGTAGTTGCCCGACAGCACATGCATCACGAGGTTCACCCCGAAGCGCAGCGCGATCTCGCGCTGGCGTTCGCCGGTCGCGCCGCGCCCGACCGGGAAGAGCGCGCGCCCGGCCTCGTCCTGCGCCCAGGCCGCGGCCCAGTCGTTGCCCCCGATCAGCACCGGCGTCACCCCGTCATTGAGGTTGCGGAAGGGCATCCCCTCGACCTGCTGGGCGTCGGGCGGCGCCGCCTCGACCCAGACGTCGCGGCCGAGGTGGCGGCCGGGGAAATCCTGCAAGAGGTAGAAGGTGCGGGTCAGGATGTGGTCCGGCGGGATCGGCTCCAGCGGCGGGATATCCAGCGGCGCGGCGAGCAGGCGCAGGCGCCGCCCCTCGGGCGTGCCCGAGCCGAAGCCGCCGATGTTGGCGTCGCGCGTGTCGAACACGATCATCCCGCCCGAGCGGAGGTAGTCGTTCAGCCGGCGGTAGGCGGCGGCCGAAGGAAGCGACTGGTCGGGCGAGACGGGCCAGTAGAGCATCGGGAAGAAGCTGAGCTCGTCGCGCTCGAGGTCGACGCCGAGGGGCGGGCCGGGCTCGACCGAGGTGCGCTGCCACAGCACGTTCGACAGGCCCTGCAGCCCCGCGCGCGACATCTCGTCGAGCTCGGCGTCGCCGGTCAGCACATAGGCCAGCACCACGTCGCGGGTGGCGAGCACCGCCAGCTCCTCCTCCGGCGTCAGGGCCGTCGCCTCCTGCGCCTGGCCGCCCTGCGGCAAGGCCAGCACGACGGCAAGGATCGCCGCGCCCCGCGCCAGACCCGAGAGCCGGCCGGCCAGCCAGAGCGATGCGATGGCATCGAGCAACAGGAGCGCCAGCGCCCCGGTCAGGAAGGCGGCCATCAGGTCGGTGGGCGCGATCACCTCCATCCCCTCGACCGGCACGGAGGCGGGCCAGTCGGCGGGGGCGAGCACCGTGTCGGCGGTGATGACGTTGCGGGCGATGCGCCGGTCCTCGGCGGCGTAGAGACCGGGCAGGAGGTCGGCGGAGAGCGGCGCCTCGGCCAGCACGGCGCCCTCGATGCCGGGGCGGGTGCCCGCGTCGCGCAGCGTGCCGAAGCCGTCCAGCACCTGCTCGGGCGTCCAGACAGTGCCGGCGAGATCCTCGGCGTCGGGGGCGACGGGCCGGGTGGATATGGCCAGCCGCTCCAGCATCTGCACGAAGAGGCCCGAGAGCGGCAGGCTCGACCACTCGGCGTTGGCGGTGACGTGGAACAGCACCACCGAGCCCTGGCCGTGGGCGGCGCGGGTGACGAGCGGCGTGCCGTCGGTCAGCGACGCGATGGTGCGCGCCGACAGCTCGGGGTCGGGCTGGGCCATGACCTGTGCGCTGACCTGCACGTCGGCCGGGATGGCGAGGCCGAAGAACGGCGAGCCGTCGGGGAAGGGGCTGAGGGCCTTGGGCTCGCCCCAGGACATGGCACCGCCGACGCTGCGCCCGCCCTCGCGCAGCCGCACGGGCATCAGCGGCCCCGCCGCGTCGCGGGCGACGTCGGAGGCGGCGAGGCGGGGGCCGGCGAAGCGCACGAGAAGGCCGCCGTTGTCGACCCAGGCGACCAGGCCGTCCTCCTCCTCGGGCGAGAGGGTGGCGATGTCGGCGAGGATGATCACGTCGGGGCTGGCCAGCAGCATGTCCGACAGCGCGCCCTCGATCAGGTCGGCAGTCGGGTCGAGCGCCTGGCGCAGGTAGTGCAGCGGCGACAGGAGCGCCTGCTGCTCGTCCTCGGCCCCGGCCGAGATCAGGGCGACCTGCCGGCGCTGCAGCGCGTCGTCGGTCAGCGCGACGGTGCCGGCGCCGCGCAGGCCCGCGACCTCGAAGCGGGTGATGCGGTTGCGCAGCTCGGGCGGCAGGTCGAACTCGGCCTCGGCCTCCGCCGCGCCGGCGTCGAAGCTGGCCGTCGCGCGGGCAAGGTCGCGGGGGATGCCGGCGGGGTCGAGGCCGTGGGCGATCACCTCGACGCTGAGGGGCGCAAGCTGGCCGAGCCGGGTCAGGGCGGCGCGCACGGTGCCGTCCTCGAAGCGCGGCGGCGCCAGCGCCAGCACGTCCCGGCTGCCCTGGAACACGGACAGGGGCCCGAGCGCCTGCAGCGCGGCGGTCAGGTCGGCGCGGCCCGCGTGGTCGAGGCCGTCGGCGATCCACCAGGTCTCGAGCGGGCCGTCGAGCCCCGCGGCCCAGCCGGTGGCGGCGGCGAGGTCGGGGGCGTAGGGCGCGGGCTCCAGCGACGGCAGCCGCGCCGCCCAGGCGTTCGCGGATTGCAGCGCCAGGTCGCCGGGAGGCAGCGCGGTCAGCTGCACCAGTGCAACGGGGCGGCCGGCGCGGGACGCCTCGTCGAGCAGGAGCCCGGCGCGGTCGAGCCGGTCGGACCAGTCGCGGGCCGAGGCCCAGGAGCTGTCCATCAGGATCAGGAGCGGCCCCTCGCCCGCGCGCTCGGCCTGCGGGTTCAGGACCGGGCCCGCGAAGCCGATGATGGCGGCGGTGAGCGCGGTCATGCGCAGCAGCAGGAGCCACCAGGGCGTCTTGTCGGTCTGGCTGTCGTCGTCCTTGAGCCCGAGGAGGAGGGCGACGCCGGGGAAGCGGCGGCGGATCGGCGCGGGCGGGACGGCGCGGAGGATCCACCACAGCACCGGCAGCGCGATCAGGGCGGTTAGCAGCAGCGGCGTGGCGAAGGCGAGGCTAGCAATCATCGGCGCGCCCCCTCAGCCGGCGCGCAAGACCCTTGCAAGGGTCTTGCCACGCCCTTGCAAGGGCGTGCGGCAGAGCCTTGCAAGGCTCTGGCAAGTTTCTTGCAAGAAACTTGCGCCGCCATCACGCCCGCACCTTCTCGAGCGCGCGGTAGAGCCACAGCAGCGCCGGTTCCGCCGGCTGGTCGGTGTGGTGCAGGTGGTAGCGCCAGCCGGTCCGCCGGCACATCTCCTGAAGCCGTGCCTTCCGCTCGGCCAGCCGCTCCAGGTAGGCCTCGCGCAGCGACTTCGCCTTCAGCGTCTCGAAGCGGATCGCGCCGGTCATCGACTCGAACACCGTGCGCCCGTCGAAGGGAAAGGCTTCCTCGTCGGGGTCGAGGATCTGCACCAGCGCACCGCGCACGTCGCGGTCGGCGGCGCGGCCCAGCACCGCCTCGATCGCGGCCGGGTCGCCCAGGAAATCCGACAGGAACACCGCCCGGCTGCCCATCGGCATCACCTGCGGCCGCGGCGCGCCGTAGTCGCCCGCCTCGTGCCCGTCCATCAGCGCCTGCGCCATCCGCATCAGCTGCGCCGTGCCGCCCCGCGGCGGTTCGGGCAGGTGGGTCAGGCCCACCCGCTCGCCGCCCCGCACCGCGATGATGGCGAGCGCCATCGCCAGCGTCTGCGCGCGGCGGAGCTTGGACGGCCGCCCCTTGTGCCCGGTGAAGGTCATCGAGGCCGCGTCGTCCACCCCGATCAGCACCGCCTGCGCGGCCTGCCATTCGGTCTGGCGAATGAAATGCCCGTCCGACCGCGCCGAGCGGCGCCAGTCGATCTGGCGGTAGGCGTCGCCCGCCTGCGCAGGCCGGTATTGCCAGAACTCGTCGCCCGTGCCCGCCCGCTTGCGCCCGTGCACGCCCAGAAGCACCGTCGCCGACAGGTGCTGCGCGTCGGCCATCAGGGCCGGCAGCGCCGCGGCGACCGTCTCGGACCGGGACCGGAGCGTCTCGGGCGTATGGAGCGCGGTGTCGCTCAAGCGGCGGCCTCGACGCGGGTGATGCGCGCGGTGACCTCGTCGATGACCTGCTCCAGCACCGCCCCCTCGGCGCGGGCGCCGAAGGTCAGCGCCATCCGGTGGCTGAGGACCGGTCGGGCCAGGTGCGCCACGTCCTCGACCGAGGGCGCAAGCCGCCCGTCGAGCAGCGCGCGCGCCCGCACCGTCAGCATCAGCGCCTGCGCCGCGCGCGGCCCCGGCCCCCAGGCGACCGTGCGGCGCACGATCTCGGGCGCCTCCTCGCCGTCCGGGCGGCAGGCGCGGACGAGGTCGAGGATCAGTTCCACCACCGTCTCGCCCACCGGCATCTGCCGCACGAGGCCCTGGGCCCGGATCAGCTCCTCGGGGGTGAAGACGCGATGCGCCTTTGCCTCGGCGGTGCCGGTGGTGGCGAGCAGGATCCCGCGTTCCGTGTCGCGGTCGGGGTAGGCCACGTCGATCTTGACGAGGAAGCGGTCGAGCTGCGCCTCGGGCAGCGGGTAGGTGCCCTCCTGCTCGATCGGGTTCTGGGTGGCGAGCACGTGGAACGGGCGCGGCAGCGGCTTGTGGTCGCCCGCGATCGTCACCTCGCGCTCCTGCATCGCCTGCAGCAGCGCCGATTGCGTCCGCGGGCTGGCGCGGTTGATCTCGTCGGCCATCAGCAGCTGGCAGAAGATCGGCCCCTGCAGGAAGCGGAAGCTGCGGCTGCCGTCCTGCGCCGTCTCCAGCACCTCGGAGCCGAGGATGTCGGCCGGCATCAGGTCGGGCGTGAACTGGATGCGGTTGGCGCTGAGGCCCATCACCGTCGACAGCGTGTCGACCAGCAGCGTCTTGCCCAGCCCCGGCAGGCCCATCAGGAGCGCGTGGCCGCCCGACAGCATGGCCGACAGGGCGAGGTCCACCACCTCTTCCTGGCCGATGATCCGGGTGGCGATGGAGGCCTTGGCCTCCGCCAGCCGGCCCCCCAGCGCTTCGATCTCGGACACGAGGGCGTCGGGGTCAGACATGGCATTGCTCCGCGGCGTCATTATGTAGGGTAGTGCTACCAGACCTATTCCGCAGACCACAAATGGCAAAGCGCGACGGGGGACAAAAGATCGTGACGGACGACCCGAAGCCCGGAACAGACCAGCTGATGCAGGCGGCGCAGGCCGCCGCCAGGACCGGCAAGCTTCCGCCGGTGCACCTGTGGACCCCGCCCTTCTGCGGCGACATCGACATGGAGATCCGCCGCGACGGGACCTGGTTCCACGAGGGCACGCCGATCGGCCGGGCCCCGCTGGTGCGGCTGTTCTCGACCATCCTGAAGAAGGAGGGCGACCGGTATTTCCTTGTCACGCCGGTGGAAAAGGTCGGCATCCGGGTCGAGGACGCGCCCTTCGTGGCGCAGGATTTCGAGGTCAGGGGCGAGGGCACGGGGCAGGTCATCACCTTCACCACCAATGTGGGCGACAAAGTCGTGGCCGGGCCCGAGAACGCGATCCGCGTGGTCCGGGACGCGGCCGGCGAACCCTCGCCCTACGTCCATGTCCGCGCCGGGCTCGAGGCGCTGATCGACCGCAAGAGCTTCTACCGGCTGGTGGACCTCGGCGAGGCGCACCGCACCGGCGGCGAGGACTGGTTCGGCGTCTGGTCGGGCGGCGCCTTCTTCCCGATCATCCCGGTGCGCGAGCTGATGCCCTGACCCGGCCGGCGGCGCTCAGGCCGCCGAGGTCGCCTTGCGCCGGGCCGTCCCCAGCCGCGCCACCGTGGCCGCGGCCAGCATCGCGCCGATGCGGGCCATCTCGGCCTCGGCCCCGGCCATATCGCAGACCGGCACCACCGGGGCGGGCAGGTCGGCGACCTTGTCGGGCTGCTTGAGGATCTGGCCGGCGAGCAGGATCTGCGCGTCAGGCCGCGCCTTGGCCAGCGCCGCCAGCAACCGCCGCAGCGCCGGGTAGGAATGGTCGCCCGAGCAGCTGAGCCCGATCACCGGCCGGTCGTCGCGCGACAGCCGCGCCAACAGCTCGTCATGGCTGAGGCCGATGAACAGGCTCACGTCCCAGCCGCCGCGGCGGAACAGGTCGGCGGCCATCATCACGCCCAGCGTGTGCTGTTCGCCGGGCACCGCGGCGAAGATCGCCCCGCGCCCGTCGGCCGCGCCGGGGTTGCCGCGCCCGGCGGGCAGCCGGCGCAGGATCGACTGGATGCGCGCGGTCGCCAGCGCGACCTCGGTGAAGGGCAGCCGGTCGCGGTCCCACAGCTCGCCAAGGCGGCGGGCGGCGGGGGCGAGATGGTCGAGGCAGATCTCCTCGACCGGGACGCCCGCGTCGAGCAGGTCGTCGACGAGCAGCGACGCCGCGGCGTCATCCTCGTCGCACAGGGCGTAGGCCATCGCGGCGGCACAGGGGTCGCCGAGGACGGAGGCCGCCTCGCCCGTGGCCATGCCGGCCCGTGTTTCTGCGCAAAGTCTGGCCAAGGCGTTCTCCGCAAGGCTGGACAAGCCGGTGAGCGCCAGAGGGCGGCGCAGCGCGGCAATGGGGTCTCGATCGTTCATCTTCGTCATGCCGGTCGTTTGTCGTCCATCGCGTGCGGCGTGGTTCCGGGGGCCGTTGCCCTGCCCGCGCCTGCGCAGTCGTGTCACTGAACGCGACTGTATACCGGCCGGTGTGTCAATCAAGGTTTACATTTCGAGTGTTAAGCGCCGTGACACGGAAACGCCTTGCGGCATTGAAGATTTCACCTGTCACTTTTTTTCGTTCTGCGGTGCAGAAACGACAGATCCTTGCGCGGCGGGGCTTCGAAGGGCGGAGTCGGGGCTGATTCCCGGTCGGGACCACGGCCGGATGTGGCCATGGATCCTCGCGCCTCAGGCGCCAAGGGCCAAGACGCGCCTCGGGCGCCGAGGGGTCTTTACGCGCCTCAGGCGCCGAAGACTCTTTACGCGCCTCAGGCGCGATGCGCCCCGTCGGCCAGCCCCTTCACGAAACGGGCCACCGCCTCCACCGGCTTGCCCGCCGCGATCTCGGCCACGATGGCCGAGCCCACGACGCAGCCATCGGCGATGCCGGCGATGGATTGCGCCGCCTCGGGCGTCTTGATGCCGAAGCCCACGATCACGGGCAGGTCGGTCTGCGACTTGATCCGCGCGACCTCGGGGCCGACCTCGGCCGCCTGCGCCTCGGCGGCGCCGGTGATGCCGGTGATCGACACGTAGTAGACAAAGCCCGACGTGTTCTGCAGCACCTTGGGCAGGCGCTTGTCGTCGGTGGTGGGCGTGGCCAGCCGGATGAAGTTCAGCCCCGCCGCCTGCGCGGGGATGCAGAGCTCGTCATCCTCCTCGGGCGGCAGGTCGACGACGATCAGGCCGTCGATCCCGGCCTCCTTGGCCTGCGCAAGGAAGCGGTCGACGCCGCGCGAATAGATCGGGTTGTAGTAGCCCATCATCACGATCGGCGTCCGCTGGTCGTCCTTGCGCAGCTCGCGCGCGATCTGCAGCGTCTTGTCGAGCGTCTGGCCACCCTCGAGCGCGCGCTGGCCGGCCAGCTGGATCGTCGGGCCATCGGCCATCGGGTCGGTGAACGGCATCCCCAGCTCGATGATGTCGACGCCCGCGCCGGGCAGCGCCTTCACGATGGCCAGCGAGGTCTCGTAATCGGGATCGCCCGCCATGACATAGGCCACGAAGGCCTTCTTCCCCTCGGCCTTCAGCCGCGCGAAGGTGTCGTCGATCCGTGTCATGTCCGCCCCGTTCCGTCGTGGTCCGCCCGGGTTTGGGCCATGGGCGCGCGGAAATCAATGGGCCTTCGGCCGCGTCAGGTGCCGGTAGCGCAGCGGCAACGCCACGGCCGCCACCGCCAGCGCAAGGCCGAAGCCGATCCAGACCCCGACCGCGCCCAGGCCCAGGACGAACCCCATCGTGTAGCCCGCCGGCAGCGCGACGGGCCAGTAGGCGACAAGCGACACGACCGTGGGCCAGCGCGTGTCGAGCAGCCCGCGCAGCGCGCCCAGCGTGGTCGACTGCACCCCGTCGGCCACCTGCATCGCGGCGACCGCAAGGAACAGGGTGCCGGCCAGCGCCACCACCGCCGGATCGTCCGACAGCCGCGCGGCGATGGCCTCGCCCGCGACCAGCAGCACCGCCATCACCGCCAGCATCCAGCCCGTCACGATCAGGAGCGCGGCCTTGAGGATCGGCCGGAGCCGCGCCCGCCCGCCCCCGCCGACGGCCAGCCCCACCCGGATCGAGGCCGCCCCCGCCATGCCCAGCGGGAACACGTAGGCCACCCCCGCCACCGCGTGCACGATCTGGTTGGCGGCCAGCGCCTGCGCCCCCAGCCAGCCGATCATCACCCCGATCAGCGCGTAGGAGCCGCCCTCGCCGGCATAGCCCAGCATCAGCGGCCAGCCGTCGCGCCACTGCGCCCGCACCCGGGCCCACAGGCCGCGCGCGGGCTGGCGGAACGGGGCAAGGGCGCGCAGGTGCCGCCAGAGCAGGAGCGCCGCGGCCAGCGTGGCGGTCTGGGACAGGAGGCTCGCGATTCCGGCCCCGGTCAGCCCGAAGCCAAGCTCGAAGATGAACAGCTGGTTCAACGGCACGTTCAGCCCGACGCCCAGATAGCCCAGCGCCACCCCGGTCCAGGGCCGCCCGATGGTGTCGAACAGCGCCTTGAGCACGAAGAACACGGTGAAGGGCACCAGCGCCGCGGCAACCAGCGCCCAGTAGGCCGGGATCGCCGCGATCACCTCGGGCGGCTGGCCGATCGGCCCGAGCATCGGCAGCAGGACCACCATGGCCACCGCCCCGGCCAAGCCCGTCAGCCCGCCGAGCGCCAGCCCCGCCCGCAGCTCGGCCGACACCCCCGCCGCGTCGCCCGCGCCCTGCGCCTGCGCCATCCGCACGCCGGTGATCGTGACGATCCCCCAGAGCGCAGCCAGGAACAGGATGCCCACCGCCGAGGCGATGCCGACGGCGGCCAGCGCCACGGTGCCGAGCGGCGCCACCATGACGGTGTCGACCACGCCCATCAGCGTGCTGGCCGACAGGCCCACCATCATGGGCACCGACAGGGACAGGAGCGGGCCGATCTCGGCGCGGAGCGCGCCGGGTTCGGTGCGGGGCAGGGCAGGCATCAGACGATCCGTCTGCACCGCCGGCGGGCCCCCGGGGTGCGGTCAGCACTGGTCCAACGCCCCAGCCACGCGGGGACGGCGCGCACGCCGCACCGGGCAGGTGGCCCGCGCGGGCCTTCGAGTCAAGCCCGCCTTGACGCCGCCGCCCCGCCCCCCCTACATGCGCGCGGATTTCCCGAGGTTGGCGGAGGATGCGCGGATGGGCTTCAAGATGGGCATCGTGGGGCTGCCGAACGTGGGCAAGTCCACGCTCTTCAACGCGCTGACCCGCACCGCCGCGGCGCAGGCGGCGAACTTCCCCTTCTGCACCATCGAGCCCAACGTGGGCGAGGTCGCGGTGCCCGACGCCCGCCTCGACCGGCTGGCCGCCATCGCCCAGTCGCGGCAGGTCATCCCGGCGCGGATGACCTTCGTCGACATCGCGGGGCTGGTGAAGGGCGCATCCAAGGGCGAGGGCCTCGGCAACCAGTTCCTCGCCAACATCCGCGAATGCGACGCCATCGCCCACGTGCTGCGCTGCTTCGAGGACGGCGACGTGACCCATGTCGAGGGCCGGGTCGACCCCATCGCGGACGCCGACACCATCGAGACCGAGCTGATGCTGGCCGATCTGGAGTCGGTGGAAAAGCGGCTGCAGAACATCACCCGCAAGGTCCGCGGCGGCGACAAGGAGGCGATCGCGCAGGAGCGCCTGCTGAAGGCCGCGCAGGCGATGCTGGAGGACGGCAAGCCGGCGCGGCTGGTGCCCGTCGCCGAGGACGACCAGAAGGCGTGGAAGATGCTCCAGCTGCTGACCGCCAAGCCGATCCTCTACGTCTGCAACGTCGAGGAGGCCGCCGCCGCGACCGGCAACGCCCAGTCCGCCAAGGTGATCGCGATGGCCGAGGCGCAGGGCGCCGCGCATGTCATCATCTCGGCCCAGATCGAGGAGGAAATCGCCCAGCTCGACGCCGAGGAGGCCGCGATGTTCCTGTCCGAGATGGGGCTGGAGGAGCCCGGGCTCGACCGGCTGATCCGGGCGGGCTACGCGCTTTTGGGCCTGCAGACCTATTTCACAGTGGGCCCCAAGGAGGCGCGCGCCTGGACCATCCGCAAGGGCACGATGGCGCCGCAGGCCGCCGGCGTGATCCACGGCGACTTCGAGCGCGGCTTCATCCGGGCCGAGACCATCGCCTACGACGACTACGTCGCGCTGGGTGGCGAGACCGGGGCGAAGGACGCCGGCAAGATGCGCGTCGAGGGCAAGGGCTACGAGGTCAAGGACGGCGACGTCCTGCACTTCCTGTTCAACGCCTGACGCCCCCGCGACCGGCCGCAACCTTGCCGTTGCGCCCTGATTTTCGCTTGTCCCCGCCCTGCGCCGCCATTAGACGGAACGGCGGAGACGTGGCCGAGTGGTCGAAGGCACACCCCTGCTAAGGGTGCAGACGGGAAACCGTCTCGAGGGTTCGAATCCCTTCGTCTCCGCCACCCCTCCCCCTGCAACATCCCCCCCGATGCGGCCCCGGCCCCGGTGGTCCGTTGTCTGCCCGGATCAGGCGAACACGCCTCGGGCCCGTCGGGTCTCCGCGTCCGGCGGTCGAGATCGCCCCCTGTCGGGTCGGTCAAGGACGGCGGCGCGGTGACGGGGGCCTCCCCGGAGATGCGGTCAGATCAGCAGGAGTTCGCGTCCGATGATCGCGGCGTGGGCGCGGTTGCGGGCGCCCAGCTTGCGGCAGATGTTGCGCATGTGCATCTTGATCGACACCTCCGAGACGGCGATGTCGCGCGCGATCTCCTTGTTCGTCATTCCGTCCGCGGCCAGCCGCAGGATGTGCAGCTCCCGGTCGGTCAGATCGGCCGCCGCCGGGTCGGGGCTTGCCATGATCGGCAGGAAGGGCTGGCCCGAATGGATCAGCTGCAGCGCGCTGTCCAGCGACCGGAGCGGCAGGTCCTTGGGAATATGGCCGGTCACGCCGATCGCCTGGCAGTCCGCGACGAAGCGCCGGTCCACCTGCCCGGTGAACAGGACGACATTGCCGTCGCCCGTCGCCTCGCACACCTGCTTGACCGACGGCAGGCCGACCATGCCCGGCATCTTGAGGTCGAGCATCACGATGTCGAACGACGTCTCCTTCAGGGCCGCCAGCAGCTCGGGCAGGGACTTGGCCACGGCGACGTCGTAATGGTCCTCGGATTTCAGCGTGGCGGCCACGGCCTGGCCGAGCAGCACGTGGTCGTCGGCGATGATCAGCTTGATCCTGGACTGTGCACCTTGCATGTAATCTTACCCAATTCGCGTATCGATGGCGGCCGCCTGATGCGGGGCCTGCGCCCGACGGCCGTGCCGGGCTGCTTCACTACCGCCCGATCTACGCGGGAATTGGACGCCGGAAAGGCACAAACGGGGCCAAGTCGTGCGAACATACAGAGTTGCACGCCAAATATCCAAAGACATCTGGAATGCCCGTTAGATATGTTCAAGAAACAGAGGAACTGTGTCAGCGGATATCGGTATGCATGACCTCCGTTTGCCCACCCGTCGAAGCCTTCTGATCGGCCTGGTCGCGGCCGGCTGTGCCGTCGTGCCCGGCCGCCGCCTCGTGGCCCAGCAGCCCGGCACCATCCTGACCGTGATCCCGTCACCGGGGGCCGCGGGCGTGGATTTCTCCGACGCGGACCTGACCGCGATGGCCACGGAGACCTTCACCACGACGACCATCTGGACCGAGGGCGAGGTCGAGTTCTCCGGGCCGCCGCTGGCCGAGGTGCTGCGGGCGGCGGGGCTTGCCGCGGACGTCCGGCGGCTCAGGCTGACGGCCCTCAACGATTACTCGGTCGAGATCGAGACCGACCGGATCGAGGCGGCGGCGCCGATCATCGCCAACCGCATCGACGGACAGCCCTTCAGCGTCCGGGACAAGGGGCCGCTCTGGCTGGTCTTTCCCTATGACTCCGACGCGCGCTTCCGGTCGGAATCCGTGTTCGCCGTCAGTGTCTGGCAGTTGCGGCGCATCGAGGCCCTCTGACCGTGGCCAGGTCCGAAGCCGGCGTGTTCGGGTCGATGCCGGGCCGCCCCGCCATCGCCTACCTGCTGCTGGCGTTCTTGCTGTTCAACGTGATCGCGTTGGCCGCCAGCGTCTGGCTGTTCGATCGCAATCTGCGGGACGTGCGCGAGGCCCAGGGCGACAACAGGGCGTGGAACGTCTCGCAGCTCGAGGTCGACTACCAGGGCTTCGTGATCGCGGTCCGCGATGCGCAGCAGGCGCTCGAGGCGGAGGATCCCGGCCTCGTGGCGACCCGGGATGCGGAGATGCGGCTCCAGTTCGACATCTTCTACAGCCGCATCCGGGCCTTCGTGGCCACCCTGCGGCAGATCGACCTGACGGCGACCTTCGAGACCGACCTCGCCGTTCTCACCGCGCAACGCGACGACATCGCGCGCCGGATCGACGCGGCGGTCCCGGCCGATGCCGGCACCCTTGGCGACGTCTACCGGATCGCCACGCAGATGGAGCAGGGCATCCGCCTGCTCTCGGTGGGGGCCCTGCAGGCGCTGGTGGCGCGCGCCGAGGATGCCCGGATCCGCGAACGGGGGCTGTTCCGGTGGTTCCTGATCGAGTCGGTCTTTCTGCTCGGCCTGACGCTCATGTCGGCGGCGCTTGCGTTGCGGCTCATGCGCATGATGCAGCGGCAGGCCCGCGAGACCCAGCGCGCCCAGGCGCTGGTGAACAAGGCATTTGAAGGGGCGCAGGAGGGCGTCCTGGTCTGCGACCGCAGCGGGCGCATCCTGCTGAGCAATCCCGCGGCCCGGACGATCTTCCGCTACGACGAGGGCGGGCTCGAGGGGCGGCTGCTCGAGGAGACCGTGGTGCCGGAGCACCGCCTGCGCCACTACCGGCGGGGGATGCGCGCGATCCTCGCCGCGCGCGAGGCGGGCGAAGGCGCGGGGCTGGGGCCGGTGCGGTTCAAGGGGCGACGCGCCGATGGCGCGGTGATCGACACCCTCGTCGCCCTGCGGGTCGAGGAGACGACCGAGGGCGAGCCGCGCGTCTTTGTCTTCGTCCGCGACATCTCGGCCCGGCTCGCGGTCGAGGAAAAGCTGCGGCTTGCGCTGCGCGAGGCCCGCAAGCACGCGGAGGCCAGGAGCCGCTTTCTCTCGACCATGAGCCACGAGATGCGGACACCGCTGCATGGCGTGGTCGCGTCGCTCGACCTGCTGGCGGCGGACCGGCTGGATGACGAGGCGCGCGATCTGCTGGCCACGGCGCGCAAGTGCAGCGAGCGGGCCCTCGACCAGATCGACTACGCGCTCGATGCGATCCGCAGCGAGGACGGGCCCCAGGCCCCGACCGAGATCGACCCGGTCGCCGTCGTGCGCTCGATCCTCGAGGAGATGGGGCCGCTGGCGCAGGGCAAGCAGACCGCGCTCGGCATGGACAGCCTCGGCTTCGACGGGCGGCCGAGGCTGCTTGGCAATCCCAAGGCCTATGCGCGGACGGTGTTCAACCTGGTCGGCAATGCCGTCAAGTTCACCGATGGCGGGCGCGTGCGGGTCCGGCTCGACCTCCGGCGCGGGGTCGCGCCGGGACAGGCCGAACTGGTCACCGCGGTGTCGGACACCGGGCCCGGCATCGCGCCGGAGGACCGCGACCGCATCTTCGCCCCCTTCGAGCAGGCCGAGGCGACGGCCTTAACGGCGGCCAATCCCGGCTTCGGGCTGGGCCTGGCCATCGTCCGGCAGGATCTCGCCCGCATGGCCGGCCGCATCGAGGTCGAGAGCACGCCGGGCGCCGGGGCCACCTTCCGCTTCGTCGTGCCGCTGGTCGTGGGCGACGGCGCGGCGGACCGGCCCGAAGACGACGGGCGCGCCGGGCCCCGCCCGCAGCCGGCCGTCGCCCCCCCTGCCCGGTCGGCGGGGTCGATGGCGGCCCTCGTGGTCGACGACAACGACGTCAACGCCTGCCTCGTGTCCCGGATGCTGGAACGGCTGGGCTACGCGGTGCAGTGCCGCCACTCGGGCGAGGACGCGGTCGCGCTGGCCCGGTCCGAGGGCTTCGGCCTGATCCTGATGGACCTGCGGATGCCCGGGATGAACGGGTTCGCGGCGACGCGGCTGATCCGCGCCGGCGGCGCCTCGCGCGAGGCCCTCATCGTGGGGATCACGGCCCAGGTCGACGTGATCGAGACCGAGGATTTCCGGGCGTCGGGCATGTCGTCGGTCCTGACCAAGCCCTTCGGCCTGCGCGAGCTGGAGGCGCACCTGGCGGCGCGCGACGCCGCGCCGGGGGCGGCGACCGATGCGCCGGACGACCTTGTCGAGACGCTGTCCGAGGCCTTCGACCTGACCGGGCAGGAGGTCGGGCTGGCCCTGGCCGCAAGCATCGTCGCAGGCGCCCGTGACGCGGTCGCGCAGGGAACATCCGGGGCCGACTCCACCGCCGAGGCCGCCCATGCCGCGGCAGGCGCCGCGCTGATGATGGGCCTGTCCGACCTCGGCCAGGCGCTCCAGGCGCTGGAGCGGGCGGCGACGGACGGTCCTGCGGGGGTATCGCCCGAGCTGCTGGGCCGGATCTCGGTCCTGGCCGACCGGGTCGAGGCGGCGTTGTCGCGGCTGACGGCGGCCTGACACCGCGGCGGGGCCCGGCGTCAGGGCGTGCCGGTGCAACGGCTGAAAAAGGTGCTGGGCATCCGATTCCTGGAGTAACTGCCATATGGCAGATCGGATGCCCAGCAGGCGGGGTGAATGCATTGGTCAGGCATTCACGAAACACCTACGGCGCGGCCGGTTTTCAGGCAACGACACGAAAGTTGCAGCCGGGGTTCTATGGTTGCGCGCCCCCCGCGAAGCCGACGGCGCGCATCGGGCGCACAGGCGGCCTCGGCCTTGCCCTGCGCCGCGACGGCAGCCTGCGCCGCCCGGTCCTCGACCAGCGCCCGGGCATGATTGGTCATCGCCGCGCCGAGCGCGAGGGTCACCCCGACGGGCCCGGCCGGGAGACGCAGCAGGGCATCGGCATGGCTGCACCCGCCGTCGAACCCGTGCCGGTCGAAGCGTTGCGACGCGACGACCATGCGCAGGGCGGGATTGGCCGCGCGAAACCCGGCCAGGAGCGGCAGGGCGTGATCCGGGTCGGCAAACATGTCGGCGCTGACGAGGGCGATCGCCTGCTCCCCGAGCGGCGCGGCCATCGCGCCGGCCAGGGCAAGCGACGGGACGGTCCAGACGCCCGCCATGTGCGCCCTCAGCCTGTCGGCGTGGTGCCGCACCGGACAGCCCGGCTCCGACACGATGAAAAGATGGCAATGCGGAAGCCTGGCATCGAGGATCGAGAAGGCGTGTTCCATGGACGGGCCCTTCGCTGCGGATGAGATCTGTCAACCGATCGGTTTCGGCGGCGGGTGTGACTGGTGACATGTCCGAAAGGATCGGATCGGCTGACCGAAGGCGCCGAAGAACCTGCTACGCTGGCTGCGAATTAAACCCCAGGCGCGGGGCAAACGCCTACGTATCGGTCGGGCTTGGCGCGTGCCGAAAGATACCGACGAACCCGATCGTGCGGGACAGGGCCGCCGCGCCGGGGCGTCGGCCCGGGGCGCAGGGGCGGCCCGGGCGACCGTCACGGCCCGCCGACCACGGCGCCCTGCGGCGATGATCGCCATGAAAACAACCGACCCGAGGCCCGGAAGGCCGCGGCCGTGCCGCGCCGGTCACGTCCCGCGGCGGGCCGAATCGTGGCGGTTTGCAAGGCTTGCGGTCGGCCGTTCCGCCAATCGCGGGTGCCGAAAGATGCGGGACATGGACACCAAGGATCCTTTCCCGCGACAGGGCGTTTTTTCGGGCGGCCCACTTTCGAGATCGTGAACTCCCCGTTCGATAGGACCGCGTCTTTCGGAGCGGCGGATCCATCCAAGGCAGCAAGGTCGCCGCGCCGTGGTTCGGTAGTCTGCCCTTGCGACGTTGCGGGGGCTGACGTGGCACATCGCTAAGCAACTCAACGCAACCTTTAAAGGGTACACGAACATGATGAACGCACTCAAAAGCTTCCTGGGCAACGAAAGCGGCGCGACCGCGATCGAGTACGGCCTGATCGCGGCCGGCATCGCCGTGGCGATCGTCACTGTCCTGGGCACGGTCGGCACCGACCTGGTGACCCAGTTCCAGGCCGTCGCCGACGCCCTGTAACGACCGGGGCGCGTCCGGGCGGGGGCACGCATCGCGGCCCGCCCGCCCGGACGCCGACCTTCGACGCGCGCGCCTGTGATCGGGGCATTGGATCGCGGGTGCGGATACCGACGCATGGAAAAACACTGGGTCTAGACGGGGGCGAGGTACTACCAACGACGGGATAGTCCTGTGTTCGGCAAGAAAAGAAGTACGCCCGTATCGGGTGACAGGTCCGCCGTCGTGCCGGCGCCGGATCGCTTTGCAGAGGGGGCGACCCCGTTCCTCATCGCCGGCGGCGCGGGTGAGGCATCCGGCACGATCGACGCGCGGTTCCGGGAAGCGAAGGCGGCGATCTTCTCGCGGCTGATCGAGCTTCTGGACCCCAGCGAGCTGCTGCGGCTCGACGTCGAACAGGGCCGCGCGCTGCTGGCGCGGCTGATCAGCGAGGTCATCACCGGCGACCGGATGCAGGTCTCGGCCTCCGAGGAGCGCGCGCTGCTAGACGACATCGCCGACGACATGCTGGGCTATGGCCCGCTCGAACGCCTCCTGACCGATCCCGAGATCTCGGAGATCATGGTGAACGGCCGGCGCCCGATCTACGTCGAGCGCGACGGCCTGCTGGCCCGGAGCGCGGTGCAGTTCGAGGACGACGAACAGCTCCTGAACGTGTGCCAGCGCATCGTGAACCTGGTCGGCCGCCGCGTCGACGAGGCCAGCCCGATCTGCGACGCCCGCCTGCAGGACGGCTCGCGCGTCAACGTCGTGCTGCCGCCGATCGCGCTGGACGGCCCCGTGCTGACGATCCGCCGCTTCCGCCGCGAGCGCATCACCCTCGACGAGATGAAGGCCCGCGGCGCCCTTCCCGCCGCCGGGGCCGACCTCTTGCGGGTCATCGCGGCGGCGCGGTTCAACGTGATGGTCGTCGGCGGCACCGGGTCGGGCAAGACGACGCTGCTCAACATGCTGGGCGCGCAGGTCAGCGGCTCGGAACGGATCGTGACCTGCGAGGACACCGCCGAATTGCAGCTCGAACAGCCGCATGTCGTGCGCATGGAAACCCGGCCGCCCAACATCGAGGGTCAGGGCGAGATCACCATGCGCGACCTGGTGCGCAACGCGCTGCGGATGCGGCCCGACCGCATCATCGTGGGCGAGGTGCGCGGGCCCGAGGCCTTCGACCTGATGCAGGCCATGAACACCGGGCACAACGGCTCGATGGGCACGCTGCACGCCAACTCGCCCGAGGAGGCGGTGACCCGCATGACCTCGCTGATCACCATGGGCTACCCCTCGCTCCAGCCCGACGTGATCCGGGCGATGTTCGCCTCTGCCGTCGACATCCTCGTGCAGGTCGAACGCCTGCGCGACGGCGCGCGCAAGGTGACCCGCATCACCGAGGTCGAGGTGGGCGAGGACGGCGGGATCCGCCTCCGGCCCATCCTCCGCTTCGAGACGGCCGCGGACGACCCGCGGGCGGCCGCGAAGCCGGGCGGGCGCTACCGGCTGGTCAACCCGCCGACGCAGGACTTCGCCGCGAGGGCCCGCTACTTCGGCGAGGGCGCGCGCCTCGCCCGCCTGCTTGCCGATCTCTCCGGGGCCGGCGCCCCGCCGCCGCACGGGGATCGTCCCGCATGATGGCCCGCCTGACCGATCCCGCCGTGATCCTCCTCCTCGTGTTCGCCGCCGCGATGGTCTCGCTCGCGCTGAGCTGGCGGGCCGACCGCCGCAAGTCCACCCGCCGGCTGGAGACGGTGCTCAAGGCCTCGCGCGCCGCGCGGGCGCGGTCGGGCGCGCGCCCGGCGGACGGCCCGGCGCAGGCCCTGCGGGCGACGTGGCGGCCGCGCTCGGCGTTCGCCAAGGGGTTCGGGGATTTCCTGGTCGCCGCCGGCTATCGCGGCAGCGTGACCGGCTACCTCCGCACCCGCGCGATCCTGGCCATCGCCCTGGGCTACGGCCTGTCGCTGCTGAACCCGCTGGGCTGGGTGGCCTATGCCGCCAGCGCGCTGCTGGTGGCGGGGGCGTCCTACCTCGTCGCGGTGCGGGCGATCCGCAAGCGCACCACCATCATGGAGGCCGAGTTCCCGGCCGCGATCGACATCATGGTGCGCGGCATCCGCACCGGGATGCCGCTGATCGAAAGCATGAGGGTCGTCGCGTCCGAGGCGCATCCGGTCGTCGCGCGGGAATTCCGGACGCTGATCGACGAGCTGGCGCTCGGCATCCGCTTCTCGGACGCGATGCAGCGCATGGTCCCGCGGATGCCGATCGCCGACATCCAGTTCTTCGCGGTCGTGCTGGGCCTGCAGGCGGAATCCGGCGGCGCCGTGGCCGACACGCTGCAATCGGCAGCCGAGACGATGCGCAGCCGGCGCGAGCTGCGCGAGAAGGTGTCGATCATGAGCCGCGAGGCCCGGTCCTCGGCCGCGATCATCGGGTCGCTGCCCGTCATCGTCAGCGCGGTCATGGCCTTCACCAGCCCCGAGTACATCGGCCTGCTGCTGACGACGCCGCTGGGCAACCTGGTGGCGCTCGGCGCGCTGACCTGGGCGCTCGTCGGCATCCTCGTGATGCGCGCCATGATCAATTTCGAGATCTGAGAGGGGGCGCGCGCATGACGATCGACACATCCACCCTTGGCATCGTCCTCACCGGCGTCTCGCTGATCGCCTCCATCCTGGTGGTGCTGATGCCGCGCGTCGCGGCGCGGATCAGGGGGCAACGCGTGATCCGCATGCACGTGAAGGGCCGGCGCCCCTCGGAGGAGCGCAGCGTGTCGGTCCGGCGGCCCATCGACGGCCTGCTCTGGTCGCTGCTCCGTCTCGTCGACCTGTCCGGCCAGACCTTCGACCGCCGGGTCCACATCCTCCGCCGGCTGCGGAGCGCGGGGCTTCCGCAGGGCCGGGTCAACCTGTTCATCCTGTCCAAGATCCTGTCGCCGATCCTGTTCGCGGTCGCCGCGTCGCTCTTCGTCGAGGCGCTTTACGGGGTCGGCCGCTGGCAGGCGGCAGGGGTCGGCGTGGTCGCCGCCGTGCTGGGCTACTGGATGCCGGATGTCTGGCTGACGAACACCATCCTGCGCCGGCAGATGCGCATCCGGCGCAACTGGCCCGACGCGCTGGACCTGCTGCACATGTGCATGCGCTCGGGCATGGGGCTGGAGGCGGCGCTGACCAAGGTGGCGCGCGAGATGCGGCCCTCGGCGCCCGACATCGCGGACGAGTTCGTGCTCACCGTGTCCGAACTGAACTACCTCCAGAGCCGGCGCGCCGCGCTCGAGAACCTCGCCGACCGCACCGGCCTGCCCGCCGTGCGCGAGGTGGTGACGGCGCTGATCCAGTCGCAGAAATACGGCGCGTCCATCGCCGGCACGCTCCAGATGCTCGCCCGCGAGAACCGCGCGCGCCGCTTCAGCGAGGCGGAAAAGAAGGCGGCCGCGCTGCCGCCGCGCCTGACCGTGCCGATGATCGTGTTTTTCCTGCCGGCGCTGTTCGCGGTGATCATCGCCCCCGCCTTCATCAACTTCTCGGGGTAGCGGGCATGAGCGGGCGTTCCTCCATCTTCCGTCCGGCCCTGGCCCGGCACCTCGCGGCGTGGCGCCGGGACGAGGCGGCGGCCGTGTCGGTCCTTGTCGTCCTCGCCTTTCCGGTGGTGATCGCCGGCCTCGCGCTGGCCACCGAGACGGGCTACTGGCTGTCGGAACAGCGGCGGGTGCAGAACGTCGCCGACGCCGCGGCCTTTTCCGTCGGCATCAACGCGGCGCGGCGCGGGTTCGACTGCGCCGCGCTGCAGCACGACGCCGCGGCCTGGCAGTCGCTCGAGGACACGGCCCGCCGCGTCGCCACCGAAAGCGGTCTGCCGCCGGACCGCACCGCGATCACGATCAGCTGCCCGCAGGGCGACCAGCTGCGGGTGCAGATCGACCGCTCGCTCCCGCTGTTCCTGCTCGGCGCCCTTGCGCCGCGCCCGGGCAGCGCCGCCGACGCGCAGCCCGGCCTGTCGGTCAGCCCGCGGGGCAGCAGCACCGTCTCGCTTGTCTCCAGCAACGCGGTCGGCGGCCCGGGCAACGGCGACGGCGGCCCCGAGCTGGTCTGCCTCCATGCGCTCGCGACCCGGGGCACCGGCCTCGAGACCGGCGGCCGCACCGAGATCGACGCGCCGGAATGCCGGATCCAGGTCGACTCCGACAGCGACGACTCGATCGAGTTCGACGGCGACACCGACATCCGGGCCGCCTGCATCACCACCCGCGGCGAGGCCGACGTTCCCAACAGCGTCGAACGCGACCTGAACCTCGGCCCCCCCGGCACCGATTGCGCGGTCATCCGCGAAAACACCGAGACCGAACCGCTCGCCCCGGCGCTGGCGAACCTGCAACCCCTGCTCGGGCTCGACGACCTGCCCGACGACCCGCTGTCGCGGCGCGAGTCCGACGGCGAACCCATCACCCCGACGCGCACCCATTCCAGCGGCCTGGCCGTGCGCCGGTTCCGCCGGGGGCTGGACCTGGATCGGGGCACCTACGTGTTCACGCCGGGGCTCTACGTCATCGACGGCGGCGATTTCGAGATCGCCAACAACGCCACCATGATCGTGCAGGACGGCGCGGCCTTCATCCTGATCAACGGGGCCGAGCTCCAGTTCCACCGGAACGCCGATCTGCGCTTCGGCACCGGCCTAGGGCCGGGCCCGTGGGCGGGGCTGGTCCTGTTCTCGCAGCCGCGCCAGGGCGACGACGACGACGATGACGACGACGACCTGCTGGAGGCGGGGTTCTCGTCGACCGACCTCGACGGGATCGTGTTCCTGCCGGGCTACGAGGTCGACATCGACGGGCGCGGGTCGCTGGGGCGGGGCTGCTACATCTTCGTGGCCGAGCGGTTCGACTTCGGCGGCCGCAGCGAGATGGAGATCGACTGCACCGACGAGGACCGCCTGCGGCTCTGCGCGCAACTCGGCACCTGCGGCGACACGGCGGGCACCGACGACGACACCGGCGTGGTGATCGTCCAATGACCCCCGCGACCTCCGCCCCCCGAAGCCCGGACCCGGCCCGCCCCGCGCGGACCAGCCTCATGATGATGTGGAAAGACTGACCATGATCCGAACGATACTTCTTGTGATCGCGCTGGTGTCCGGGGGCGGGGCGCTCCTGCTCGTGATGCAGGGCCCGGCCACCTCGGCGCCGGAAACGGCGGCCGTTGACGTGCCCGCCGCCGCGCCCGCCCCCGTCGACGCGCCCCCGGAGCCCGAGGCCGCCGTCGAACCGGTGGTCGAGCTCGCCGAGGTGCTCGCGGTGGCCCGCGACATCGCCGAGGGCGCCGAGCTCCGGCCGCAGGATTTCGACTGGATCGACTGGCCGGCCGAGTTGCTGCTGTCGGGCTTCATCCTCCGCGAAGACGAGCCCGACGCCGCCCTCGACCTCGCGGGCCTCGTCGCCCGCTTCGACCTGGCCGCGGGCGACCCCGTGCTGGCGGCCGCCTTCGAGGCGCCGCGGCCGGTCGAGGACACGGTCGCCCTCAACACCGCGCTCCGCCAGATCGGCGCGGGGATGCGCCCCGTCTCGGTGCCGGTCGAGGTCGTCCGGCCGCTCGGGTCCGTCCTGCAGCCCGGCGACCACGTCGACCTCGTGCACGTCTACGTCCCCGATGACGCGGACGTGGCGGTCAGCCGGATCCTCGTGACCGACGCCCGGATCCTCGCCATCGACCCCGAGGCGGACACGGGGCTCGCCCCCGGGCCCGGCGACGCGGTGCGCAACGTGGTGCTCGCCCTGTCGGTGCGCGACGCCACCGAGGTGCTGGCGGCCACCCAGGTCGGCGCGCTGACGCTTCTGCTGCGCGACCCCGGAGAGGCCGGCGCCCCGACCCCGCCGGCACCGCCCCGCGACCTGGCGGGCGACATCGCCTCGGGCTGGCGCGGCTTCGTCCTGGCGGGCGTCGATCTGGCCGCATCGGGCCAGGTCCGGCCCGGCGACCGGGTCGACATCATCTTCACACCCGCTCCGGGCGACGAGCTGTGGCCGTCGAGCCGGGCGCTGGTCTCCAACGCCCGCGTGATCGGTCCCGCGGCCGGGCCCGACCCCGCCGGGTCGGACCAGCCGTCCCCGTCCGACCGCATCACGCTGGAACTGGACCCGGCCGGGGTGGAGGCCGTCACGACCGCGCTGCAGCGCGGGCAGGTCTCGATCAGCCTGCGCTCGGACAGCGAGGCCGACCCCCGGTACCACGTGCAGCCGCTGCCGGCGCCCGCCGTCCAGGTGCGGGTCCGCCGCGCCGGCGAACTCTGACCCCGATATCCCCACGGAGCCCTGACATGACGGACACCACCACCACGACCAGCGGCATCGAGACCGAGATGGCGCGCATGGCGCGCCGCTGGAACGGCGTGCGGTTGCCCCCCTTCGAGGTCCTCGCGATGGCGATGACCGACAGCCTGATCGACCTGCTCCGGGACGCGCAGAAGCACCCGGCCTGCGGTCGCATGACCTGGCGCTACCAGCGCCGCCGCCTCAACCACATCTCGCAGCAGTTCATCGAGGACAACGCCCCGGACATCCTGCTGATCGAGGTCGACCTCTCGCCCGAGGCGCTGGTCGATCGGTTGACCGAACTGTCGCTGGTGCTCGACCAGCGCACCCGCGTCATCCTGATGAACGCACAGGATCGTCCCGACCCGCGCCTCATGCGGGACGTGTTCAAGCTCGGCGTCAGCGAGTTCCTGTTTCCGCCCTTCAGCGAACAGGACGTGGTCGAGGCGATCAGGTCGGTCTCCGCCGACATCGGCGAGGTGCGGCAGGGCCGCCTGACCGCCTTTCTCGGCGTGCGCGGCGGCGTCGGCTCGTCCAGCATCGCCCAGAACACCGCCGTCGCGGTGTCGCGGTTCTCGGACTCCGAGGTCATCCTGGCCGATCTCGACCAGCAGAACGGCACGGTGGCGCTGAACTTCGACGAGTTCGACTCCTACACCCTCACCGATGTCGTCAGGCGCCGCAGCCCGATCGACGACGTCCTGATGGAGCGCCTCTTCGTCAGCGTGAACGAGCGGCTGAAACTCCTGCTGGTCGAGCCGAGCTTCGAGAATTCCCCCCACCTCGCGGCGCCGGCGCTCAAGTCGGTCATCAACCTGGCCGACAAGCGGGGCCGCCACCTGTTCTTCGACATGCCCTCGGTCTGGGATTCCCGCACGCGCAAGACGCTGGCCCAGGCCGATCACGTGGTGATCTCCGCCGAACCGACGCTCGGGTGCCTGCTCAGCGCGCAGAAGGCCTTCGAAAGCCTGCGCAGCGTCCTCGGCGCCAGCCGCGACGTGACGCTGGTGCTCAACAAGTGCGGGATGCACCGGGGCAACACCGTCCCCGACCGGGCCTTCATGGATGTCCTCGGTCTCGAACCCGCGCAGGTGTTCAAGGTTCCCGCCGATGCCGACCTGTTCACCCGGGCGCAGTTTTCCGGCAGCAGCATCGTCCAGCTGAAGGAGGGCTGCGCCTCGGCCCAGGCGCTGATCGCCATCGCCGGGCGGATCAACGGCGGCCTCGCCTATGGCAAGGCCCTGCCGCTGCACCTGCGCCTTGCCGAGAAGCTGAGGCACTGGTGGTGACATGAGGCGGGTGCGTGCGATGGGCCGGGCGCTGGGCCGGTTCGGCGGCGGCAGCGAGGGCAGCGTGGCGGTCGAGTTCGGGCTGTTCGCGGCCATGCTCGTGCCGGTCTTCGTGCTCGCCTTCGACCTCGGCTTCCTCCTGCGCGAGAGGATCGTGATGGAGCACACCCTCCGGGCCGGGATCTTCGCCGCCATCCAGCCGGACTCGACCCGGACGACCGTCGAGGACGCGATGCAGGCGGCCTTCGCCGGTCAGGACGGGGCCCGCGTCACGCTCGAGACGCTCTCGGTGGCGGAAAGCTGCTTTTGCCCCGACGCGCCGGCGCAGGCGGTCAGCTGCACCGCGACCTGCGAGCCCGACGCCGTTTTCGGCGCCTACACGATCTCGCTGTCGCTCGGCTACGACGGGGTGCTGTTGCCCTCGGCCGTCCAGTCCGGGCTGGGGATGCTCGGCGCGACCATCCGGGTCGAGTTCCCGGCCTGGGCGCGGTAGCATGGCGCGGGTTTCCCCTCGGGCCGCGTCCGGCAGCTTCCTCCGCGATACCGGCGGCGCGGTCGCGGTCGAGTTTGCCCTCGTCTTCGGCTGTCTGATCCTGCTGGTCTTCGGCGTGTTCGAGTTCGGGCGGGCGATCTACTACGGCAACGCGGTCGAGGTGCTGGGCGACCAGGCCGCGCGGTTCTCGATCCTGTCGGACGACTGCGCCCTGTCGCAGGACGCCGAGGCCGTCCTGCGCGGCAACGGCTTCGGCGTGATCGGGCAGGCCCTGACGATCGTTCCGGCATCGGGGGCGAACGGCCACGTGCTGAGCCTGGACTACACCTTCGACCTGATCGTGCCGATCTACGGCGACAGCACCGTCACCGTGTCGGCGACGCGCGACCTGAGCGGGTTCTGCACCGACCCCTGAGCGGCAGGACCGCCGGGCAAGCGGCGCGGGCAGCGGCCGGCGTGTCGATCCGCGGCACCCCCGGGTCCGCCGCGACCCCCGATCGCCTCCGTGCGCGGCCCCGGTGCTTCGGGGCAGGCCGGGTCATCGCAGAAAACGGCGGCGGGCCTCCGTGGCGATGGACAGCTTCATGTCGAGCTCGGCGATGCGCGCCATTGCGCTGCGCCTGTCCTCGGCGCCGGTCGCGGCGGCATAGGCGGCCTTGGCCTCGGCCAGCTGCTTTCTCAGCACGATTTCCTCGGGGAGGGCTCCGTGTTCCGCCATGATGCGAAAGCCGACGGCCTCGCCCGGGTCGACCAGGGCGGCCTCGGGGTGCTGCGGCAGCGGCTTGCCCTCTCCCGGAAGGCCCGAGAGTTTCCCCTCGGCCCTGGCCTTGAGCATGCGACGTTCGGCGAGGCGGTCGAACCAGCTGGACATGGGGCGCAGCCTACCACGGGCGGCGCCGGAAATCCCGAGGTTCCCGGCCCCGCGAAACCCGCGGCCTCGCGCCTTACCCGATCGCCGCCAGCCGCTCCAGCGCGGCGCGCAGCTTGCCCGCCTCGTCCTCGCGCGCGGCGAGGTTCTCGCGGGCCTCCTCCACGACCTCCTCGGGCGCGCTCGCCACGAAGTTCGGGTTGCCGAGCCGCCCCTTCAGGCCGCCGATCTCCTTGCCGAGCTTCTCCAGCGACTTTTCCAGCCGCGCCTTTTCCTCGGCCACGTCGATCAGCCCGGCGATGGGCAGGCCGAACACGCCCCCCTCCACCGCGACCGTGACCGCGCCCTTGGGCATCTCGGCCACGCGGCTGACCTCGGACAGCCGCGCCAGCCGCTCGATCATCGCCGCGTTGCGGTCGAAGGCGGCCTGGCCACGCGCGTCCAGCTCCACCTGCAGCAGCTGCACCTTGAGGCCCGCCGGCACATGCATCTGCGCCCGGACCGAGCGGATTTCCTCGATCAGCCCGATGACCCAGCCCATCTCGCGGTCGGCCTCGGGCTCGATCAGCTCGGCCCCGTAGGCCGGCCAGTCGGCGTGGACCAGCATGGTGTCGCGGGCCGCGATGGCGCCCCACAGCTCCTCGGTGATGAAGGGCATGGTGGGGTGCAGCAGGATCAGGCACTGGTCGATCACCCAGGCCATCGTCGCGCGGGTTTCCGCGATCACGGCGTCGTCGCCGGACGCGAACAGCGGCTTGGCGAATTCGAGATACCAGTCGCAGACCTTGCCCCAGACGAAGGCATAAAGCCCGTTCGCCGCGTCGTTGAAGCGGTAGGCCGACAGCGCCTCGTCATGGGCCATGCGCGCCCGCGCGGTCTCGCCCACGATCCACGTGTTCACCGTCTGGGTGACGGAGGCCGGGTCGAACCCCGCCACCGGCCTGCACTCGTTCATCTCGGCGAAACGGGCGGCGTTCCACAGCTTGGTGCCGAAGTTGCGGTAGCCCGCGATCCGGTCCTTGGACAGCTTGAGGTCGCGGCCCATGGCGGCCATGGAGGTCAGGGTGAACCGCAGCGCGTCGGCGCCGAACTCGTCGATCAGCTCCAGCGGGTCGAGCACGTTGCCGATGGACTTCGACATCTTGCGCCCCTTCTCGTCGCGGACGAGGGCGTGGACGTAGACATCGCGGAACGGCACGTCGCCGACGACGGCCAGCTGCATCATCATCATCCGGGCGACCCAGAAGAAGATGATGTCGAAGCCCGACACCAGCGTCGAGGTCGGGAAGTAGCGTTGCAGCTCCGGCGTCTGCTCGGGCCAGCCCAGCGTCCCGATCGGCCAGAGGCCCGAGGAGAACCAGGTGTCGAGCACGTCGGGGTCGCGCCACACGGGATAGACCAGCCGCGTCAGGTCGCCCGTCGCGGCGTACTGCGCGAGGCTTTCGGCGAACATATGCGCGGCCTCGGCCCGGTCGGCCACCTCGACCACGCGGGCGTGGTTCAGCGGCACCGGCAGCCCGGCCAGCACGTCGGCGAACTGCTCCTTCACCGCGTCGAAGCCCGCGGCGGAATGATGCCGCTCGTCGCCCTTCAGCAGCGTCTGCGCCGACAGGATCCGGGCAAGCTCCACCGCGTCCAGTTCCCCGTCGCCCTCGTCGTCGCGGAAGCCGTGCGCGCCCAGGTCGAAGCCGTACCAGACCGGGATCTGGTGGCCCCACCACAGCTGGCGCGAGATGGTCCAGGGCTCGATGTTCTCGAGCCAGTGGAAATACACCTTGCGGTGCTGCTCGGGCATGATCTGGGTGCGCCCGTCACGGACGGCGTCGAGCGCGGGGCTGACGATCTTGGCGGTGTCGACGAACCACTGGTCGGTCAGCATCGGCTCGATCACCACCTTGGACCGGTCGCCGTAGGGCTGGGTGATGGTCTTGGCCTCGACCAGCGGCACCGGCGCGTCGGCGCCCTCGGCCCCCGGCTTCACCGCATCCTTGCCCAGCCGCGGGTCGTCGGCCCGCGTCATCACGGCCAGCCCCTCGGCGGTGATCTCCTCCACCACCAGCTTGCGCGCCTCGTAACGGTCGAGGCCGCGCAGGTGGTCGGGCACGAGGTTCAGGGCATCGGCCTCGGTCTCGGTCAGGGTGCGCTGGCCCTGCGCCACCTCCTGCGCGATGGCGGCGGCCTCGGCGTAGGGCAGCCCGTCGGCGCGCAGGTGGGCCTTGGTGTCCATCAGCCGGTAGCAGGGGATGCCGCCGCGCTTGGCCACGCCGTAGTCGTTGAAGTCATGCGCGCCGGTGATCTTGACCGCGCCCGAGCCGAAGGTGGGGTCGGGGTATTCGTCGGTGATGATCGGGATCAGGCGGCGGTGTTCCTTGGGCCCCACCGGGATCTCGCAGAGCATCCCGACGATGGGCGCGTAGCGCTCGTCCGAGGGGTGCACGGCCACGGCGCCGTCGCCCAGCATCGTCTCGGGGCGCGTCGTGGCGATGGAGATGTAATCCCGCGTCTCGCGGAGCGTCACGTTCCCGTCGGCGTCCTTCTCGACATATTCGTAGGTCGCGCCGCCGGCGAGCGGGTACTTGAAGTGCCACATGTGGCCCGCGGTGTCGACGTTCTCGACCTCGAGGTCCGAGATCGCCGTCTCGAAATGCGGATCCCAGTTCACCAGCCGCTTGCCGCGGTAGATGAACCCCTTCTCGTACATGTCCACGAAGACCTTGATGACGGCGTCGTGGAAATTCCCCTCCTCGCCCGCCGGGGCGCCCGGTGCGCCCGACATGGTGAAGGCCTCCCGGCTCCAGTCACACGACGCGCCCAGACGCTTGAGCTGCTGCCGGATCGTGCCGCCCGATTTCGCCTTCCACGCCCAGACATGGGACAGGAATTCCTCGCGCGTCATGTCGCGGCGGGATTTGCCCTGTTTGGCCAGCTCGCGCTCCACCACCATCTGGGTGGCGATGCCCGCGTGGTCGGTGCCCGGCTGCCACAGCGTGTCGAAGCCGCGCATCCGGTGCCAGCGGGTCAGCACGTCCTGCAGGGTGTTGTTGAAGGCATGGCCCACGTGCAGCACGCCGGTGACATTCGGCGGCGGGATCATGATGGAATAGGGCTCGGCCCCCGGTTTCGCGTTCGCACCGGCCTTGAAGCAGCCCCTGGCCTCCCAGTCCGCGTAGATGCGGGGTTCGGCCTCGGCGGCGTTGAAGCTCTTGTCCATCTGGTCCACGCCTCTCGGTTTGCGGTCGGGGTGTCAGTTACCGAATGGGGGGGCCAAGGGAAAGGGGGGCGCGGTTTCGGAGCGCTGAAAGACGCGGGAAAACTCGAGTTTTCACGCGCGGAATTCTCAAGAATTCCGCCGCTTCTTCAGCCAAGCACGTTGAGGACCTCCCGAGCCGCGCCATCCAGCGCCGCGTCGGACAGGTCGCCGGCATCGACCTTTGCCATCACGGGGCTCTCGTCCTCGCGCCGCAGCCGCCCGTAGGCCGGGTCGTAATGCGCCTCGATCAGACCCTGCGCCAGCGCCTCGGCCTGCCCTGCCGCCAGCATCTCCAGCCAGCCGTCCACCGTGGCGTTCCCCGCCAGCGCGCGCAGCCCGTTCAGCCGCCGCGCCAGCCCCTCGGCATCGGCCACCAGCTCGGCATAGACCCCGGCGAGGTAGCGCGCCCGTGCGTCCACCGGGGCCTCCAGCACGATCCGCGGCGCGTCCCGCATCGCCACCCACAGCGCGGGCGGCAGGCGCAGCGCGCCGATGCGGGCCGATTCCGCCTCGACCAGCAGGGGGCGGCCAGGGTCCAGCCCCTCCAGCGCCGCGACCAGCGCGCTCTCGAAGCCCTTCTGCGCCGGCTGTTCCCCCTCGATGTCGCCCAGGATCGACCCGCGGTGCCGCGCCAGCCCCTCGAGGTCCACCATCTGCCCGCCCATCGCGCCGACGCGCTTCAGAACCTCGGTCTTGGCGGTGCCGGTGAAGCCATCCAGCCGCACGACCCGCAGGGGCAGCGCGCCTTCGTAGAGCCGCGTCACCACGTGCCGCCGCCATTCCCGGTAGCCGCCCTCCAGCACCGCGACGCGCCAGCCGATCTGGCTCAGGATCGAGGCAAAGGAATTCGACCGTTGCCCGCCGCGCCAGCAGTAGACCAGCGGCCGCCAGCCGCCGTCGAGGTCCATCAGCCGCTCCTCGATGTGCCGCGCCGCGTTGCGCGCGACCAGCGCCGCGCCGATCTTGCGGGCGAGGAACGGGCTTTGCTGCACGTAGATCGTGCCGACCTCGGCGCGCTCGGCGTCGGACAGCACCGGCATCGACACCGCGCCGGGCAGCCGGTCCTCGGCGTATTCCGAGGGGCTGCGCACGTCGATGATCGCGTCGAAGCCGGCCGCGCGGAGCGCCGTCAGGTCGGTGAAACGGAAACTGGAGAGGCTCAGAGCGGATCCCCGTTCATGGCGCGGAACCGCTGGATCAGGCTGGAGGTATCCCAGCGCCCGCCGCCCAGCTGCTGCACGTCGGCATAGAACTGGTCGACGATGGCGGTGACGGGCAGCGAGACGCCGATCTCCTTGGCCTGCCCCAGCGCGATGCCGAGGTCCTTGCGCATCCAGTCGACCGCGAAGCCATGGGTGAAGTGGTTGTCCACCATCGTGCCCGCCCGGTTCTTGAGCTGCCACGACCCGCCCGCGCCCTGGCTGACCAGGTCGGCCACCTTCTTGGGGTCAAGCCCCGCCTTCATCGCGAAGAACAGCCCCTCGGACATCGCCTGCACCAGCCCGGCGATGCAGATCTGGTTGACCATCTTGGTCAGCTGCCCCGCGCCCACGTCACCGAAATGCACGGTCGCCTTGGAATAGGCCGCGATCACCGGCTCGGCCGCCGCGAACTGCCCCGCGTCGCCGCCGCACATGATGGCGAGCTGCCCGTTCTCGGCCCCCGCCTGCCCGCCCGACACCGGCGCATCGACCCAGCCGATGCTTTTGTCCGCCGCCGCGGCCGCCAGCTCGCGCGTGACCGTCGCGGACACCGTGGTGTGGTCGACCACGATGGCGCCCGCCTTCATCCCCGCCAGCGCCCCGTCCAGCCCGGTGTAGACCGAGCGCAGGTCGTCGTCGTTGCCGACGCAGGACATCACGAAATCGCAGCCCTCGGCCGCCTCCCGCGGCGTCGCGGCCCAGGCGCCGCCGTGCTGCGCCACCCAGGCCCCGGCCTTGGCCGCGGTGCGGTTGTAGACCGTCACCTCATGGCCCGCGCGCAGCAGGTGCGCCGCCATCGGGTAGCCCATCACCCCGAGCCCCAGGAATGCCAGTTTCGCCATCGTCCGCCCCTTTCGTCGCGTGTCCCGAACCGCGCGAGACCCTAGCAGCCGCGGCCCCGGTGTCCAGAGCACCGGCCCCCCTATCGACGGGTCGTTGCATCTGCACTAACCTGCCGCCCGAGCAGAGGGAGGAGACCATGGCCAAGGCCTTCGCATCGGCGGGCGACCTGACCGAAAAGACCATCAGCTTCACCGAGATCGGCGAGGGACTCTATGCCTTCACCGCCGAGGGCGACCCGAATTCGGGCGTCATCATCGGCGACGACAGCGTGATGATCGTCGAGGCGCAGGCCACCCCGCGCCTTGCCCGCAAGGTGATCGACTGCGTGCGGTCGGTGACGGACAAGCCGATTTCCCACCTCGTCCTGACGCATTACCACGCCGTCCGCGTGCTGGGCGCCTCGGCCTATGGCGCGGGGCAGGTCATCATGTCGGACGTGGCGCGGTCGATGGTCGTGGAACGCGGGCAGGAGGACTGGGACAGCGAATTCGCCCGGTTTCCGCGGCTGTTCCAGGGGCACGAGGAAATCCCCGGCCTGACCTGGCCGACCACGACCTTTTCCGACTCGATGACGGTCTATCTGGGCAACCGCCGCGTCGACATCTTCACGCCGGGGCGTGCCCACACGGCGGGCGACGCCGCGATCTGGGTGCCGGATGCCGAGGTGATGTTCACGGGCGACATCGTGGAATACCACTCGGCCTGCTACTGCGGCGACGGGCATTTCGCCGACTGGGGCGATACGCTGGACGTCATCGCTGGGTTCCGTCCCCGCGCCATCGCACCCGGCCGCGGCGACGCGCTGGTGGGCGAGACGGTGGGCAAGGCCATCGCCAGCACGCGGGATTTCGTGGCCTCGACCTACGAACCCGTGGCCCGCGTGGCCGCCAGGGGCGGTTCGCTGAAGGAGGCGATGGCCGCCGCCCGCGCCGTCTGCGACCCCAAGTTCGGCGATTTCGCGATCTACGAGCACTGCCTGCCCTTCAACATCGCCCGCGCCTACGACGAGGCGCGGGGCCTCGACCATCCCCGCATCTGGACCGCCCAGCGCGACGCCGAGATGTGGGCGGCGCTGCAGGGATGAGCGGGCGCACGCTCTTTTCCCGCATGGCCCGCAACAACGCCTGGGCCAACGCGACGCTTCTGGGTGCCGTCTGCCAGCTGCCGCAGGCGGCATTCGACGCGCCGCGCACCGGCTTCTTCCCGTCGCTGCGGCTGACGCTCGGGCATGTCTGGCTGGTGGACCTGTTCTACCTCGACGCGCTGGAGCGCGGCGGGCGGGGGCGCGCGATCTTCTCGGAAGAAACCGAGCCGGAAACCGCCCATGCCCTCCGCGACCTGCAGGCCGCGGCCGACGCCCGCCTCGTCGCCTACTGCGACCGGGGCGTCCCGCCCGACGCCACCGTCTCCGTCGACTGGCGCGGCGGCCCCGCGACCGAGACGGTGGAGGACGTGCTCCTGCACCTGTTCCAGCACCAGGTCCACCATCGCGGCCAGGCCCACGCCATGCTGTCGGGCACCGCCGTGCCGCCCCCGCCGCTCGACGAGTTCTTTCCCGCCTTCGGACGCGCCCCCACCGCCGAGGAGTACCTGCGATGACCTACCAGGACCGCTACCCCCTCGCCTTCCGCCTCTATCCCTACGCCCGCTCCGCCGACCAGGACGCGGGCCAGCCCGCGCATCACCCCGTCGCCATCGTCGGCGGCGGGCCGATCGGGGTGGCGACGGGCCTCGACCTTGCGCTCCGCGGCGTGCCGGTGGTGGTGCTGGACGACCACGAGGGGGTCGGCCTCGGCTCCCGCGCGATCTGTTTCGCCAAGCGCACGCTGGAAATCGCCGACCGGCTGGGCTGCGGGCGGCAGGTGGTGGACAAGGGCGTGGTCTGGAACCGGGGCCGGGTGTTCCACGACCGGGACGAGGTGTTCAGTTTCGATCTTCTACCAGAAGACGGCCACCGCTACCCCGCCTTCGTGAACCTGCAGCAGCCCTGGTTCGAGCGGTTCCTGGTGGAAGCGGTGGACCGGGCGAAGGCGCAGGGCGCGCCCATCGAGATCCGGGGCCGGAACCGGCTGACGGGGCTGGAGGTGGGCGAAGACGGCGTCACCCTGCGGCTCGACACGCCGGACGGGCCCTACAGCCTGACGGCCGACTGGCTCATCGCCTGCGACGGGGCGCGGTCCCCGATCCGCGAGATGATGGGGCTGGGGTTCGAGGGGCGGGTGTTCGAGGACAATTTCCTCATCGCCGACGTCAAGATGAAGGCCGATTTCCCGACCGAGCGCTGGTTCTGGTTCGAACCCTGGTTCAAGTCGGGTGCCTCGGCGCTCCTGCACAAGCAGCCCGACGACATCTGGCGCATCGACTTCCAGCTGGGCTGGAACATCGACCGCAAGGCCGAACTCGACCCCGCGCGCATCCGCAAGCGCGTCGATCAGATGCTGGGGCCGGGGGTGGAGTACGAGCTGGACTGGACCTCGATCTACACCTTCCAGTGCCGACGGATGGAACGGTTCCGCCACGGCCGCGTGATCTTCGCGGGCGACGCGGCGCACCAGGTGTCGCCCTTCGGGGCGCGCGGGGCGAATTCCGGCATCCAGGACGCCGACAACCTCGGCTGGAAGCTCGCCGCGGTGCTCAAGGGGCAGGCGCCCGAGCGGCTGCTCGACAGCTACGATGCCGAGCGCATCCATGCCGCCGACGAGAACATCCGCAACTCGACCCGCTCGACCGATTTCATCACGCCCAAGACGCCGCAGTCCCGCGTGTTCCGCGACGCGGTGCTGCAGCTGGCCGCCCACGCGTCCTTTGCCCGCCCGATGGTGAACTCGGGCCGGCTGTCGGTGCCGGCGGTCTACGACGGCTCGGCCCTGAACACGCCCGACGCGCTGCCGGGCGGGCCCGCGCGGACGCGGCCAGGGGCGCCCTGCCCCGACGCCGCGCTGGCCGAGGGCGGCTACCTGCTCGACCAGCTGCAGGAGGACGGGTTCACCCTGCTGGTGCTGGGCGCGACGCCGCCGACCCGGCCCGAGGGGCTGCGGATGCTGCGCCTCGACGCGGGGGCCAGCCCGCACCTGCGCGACCGCTACCTCGGCACGGCGGAGCGAGCGCTCTACCTGATCCGGCCGGACCAGCACGTCGCCGCCCGCTGGGCCGCCTGCGACGCGGAGAAGCTAGCGCGCGCGCTGGACCGCGCGATGGGGAGGCTGTGATGGGAAAACTGACCCTCGACCCGAACCTCGCCGCGCCCGACGACGCCTATGCCGCGCTGATCGAGGCGCACGAGGGCCTGACGCGGGAGGAGAGCGAGGCGCTGAACGCCCGGCTGATCCTGATCCTGATGAACCAGGTGGGCGACCTGCATGTCATCCGCGAAGCACTGGCCGCGGCAAGGCGGTAGCCCGGGGCTTGGATCGGGGGGCGGCGGTGGGATCCGGGCTGAAGCCCGGTCTACGCCGGACGATGGCCTGGGCGGGCGCCTTGGGCCGGGGCGCGGCGGCGGTGTCCCGGGCTGAAGCCCGGTCTACGCGCGGCGATTCCGGTGGCGGCAACCCGTAGACCGGGCCTTGGCCCGGCATGACCGACGTCGTCCCGGGCCAAGGCCCGGGCTACGGTGCCTGGGCCGCGCCGTCAGGTCGTCACCCGCGCCCGCAGCCGCCGGATCTCGGCCAGCGCGCTCATGGCGGCCAGCGCCGAACTGCGCGGGTTTTCGGGCAGGGACGCGCCGGTGATCTGGAATCGGAACGATCCAAACGCGCCCTCCGCCTCGATCTCGTGGATGTTCCCCGCGGCCCCCGGGTCGGCCACCAGCCGCGCCTGCGTGTCGTCGAAGCCGAGGCCCGCCAGCGCCACCGCGGCGGCCACGTTGGCGTTCTTGGGATACCGCAGCGCCGCCTCGCGCGCGCTGCCCTCGAAATGCACCGCTGGCGCGGTCAGCGACGACAGGTCCAGCACGGCCTCGGCGGGCGACCCGGCCCAGCCCGAGGGCGGCTTGCGCCCGGTGTAGCACACCCGGTGCAGCCCGCCCGCCGCCCCGGCCCTGAGCGCGTCGAGCGCGCCGATGGCGCCGCTGGCGAGGTGCAGCCGCGCGCCCCCGGCCTCGGCCGCCTCGGCCAGCGCGCGGGCCAGCCCGTCGTCGGCCAGCGCGCCGAGTGACAGGGTGATCACGTCGATCCCGGCGGCCAGCGCGGCGGGGCCATGGGCAGCAAGGCCGGAATGGCCCGCGCAGTCCACCAGAAGCGTGATGCCGGGGGGCAGCGCGGCGACACTGCGCACGGCGTGCTGGCCTTCGGGCGCACCGCCCCGCACGATCACCGCCGCGGGGCCGATGCCATCGCGGGCCAATCCCGCGATCACCCAGCGCCCGATGCTGCCCGCCCCGATCACCGCCACCCGCATGTCTTGCCCCCCTCGTGCCTTGCCATTCCCGTCCCGTGCGACAGTATCAGGGCGGGTGAGCATTTGGACAGGGACCGAGGGGATGAACAAACCCGTGACGAAAGCCGTCGGCGCGCCGCTGCCGCGCCGGGAGGATCCGACGCTCCTGAAGGGCGCGGGGCGCTACACCGCCGACATCCGGCTGGACAACCCGCTGCACATCGCCTTCCTGCGCAGCCCCGTCGCGGCGGGGCGCATCCGGTCGATCGACGCCTCGGAGGCCCTGGCCGCGCCCGGCGTGGCAGCGGTGCTGACCGGCGCCGACCTGCCGCCGAACCCGCCGCCGGACCTGCTGCCGGTGCTGGAGATCGAGGCGACGCTGCCCTTTCCGATGCTGGCGCGCGACCGCGTGACCGCGGTGGGCGAGCCGGTGGCCGCCATCCTGGCCGACAGCCCGGCGCGGGCCGCCGACGCGGTGGACCTGGTGATGCTGGAGATCGACGAGGCCGAGCTGCCCGAGCCGCGCCGGATCGCGCGGAAACGCTGGCAGGCGGGCGACGCGGCGCGCGCCTTTGCCGCCGCCGCGCATGTGGTCGAGGTGGAGACGGTGCACCCCCGCGTCGCCCCGTCCCCGATGGAGCCGCGCGGCGTCGCCATTCGCTACGACGCCGAGACCGAGGGGGTGACGATCTTCCATTCCACCCAGACGCCGCACCGGACCAAGTCGGACGTGACGCGCATCCTGCAACTCGACCCCGACCGGGTGCGCGTGGTCGCGCCCGATGTGGGCGGCGGCTTCGGGATGAAGGGCTTCGCCTACCCCGAGGAGGTCTTTGCCGTCTGGGCCGCGCTGCACCTGAGGCGCGACGTGCGCTGGATCGCCACCCGGTCCGAGGAATTCCTGTCGGCAGCCCACGGCCGCGGCCTGACCTCGCGCGGGCGGCTGGCGCTGGACGCGGACGGCCGGTTCCTCGGGCTCGAGGCGCGGATCGAGGCGCCGCTCGGCAACTGGGCCACGGGCACCGCGCTGATGCCGGCCTACAACGCCGCGCGCATCCTGCCCTCGGGCTACGTGATCCCGGCGCTCGACATCGCCGCCGAGGCCCATGCCCACCCGCTGCCCTCGGTCGGCATCTACCGTGGCGCGGGGCGGCCCGAGGCCAACGTCATCATCGAGCGGCTGATCGAGGAGGCGGCGGCGGCGACGGGTCTCGACCCGGTGGAGATCCGCAAGCGCAACCTGCTGCCCGCCGAGGCGATGCCGCATGACACCGCGACGGGGAACCGGCTCGATTCCGGGGACTACGCCGCCGCGCTGGACGCGTTCTCGGCGGCGGCCGACCTCGACAGCCTGCGCGCCCGGCGCGATGCGATCCGGGCGGGCGGCGGGATCGCGGGGCTGGGGGTGGCGTTCTACGTCGACCCCTCGGCCCATGGCTGGGAATACGCGCGGGTGACGCTGAACGCGGACGGGACGGCCCATATCGCCACCGGCGCGACGCAGCAGGGGCATGGGCGGCTGACGGCCTTTTCCCAGATCGCGTCGGACGCGCTGGGCATCCCGATCGAGGCGATCTCGCTGGAAGCCGGCGACACCGGCAGCGTCAAGGAGGGCATCGGCGCGGTCGGCAGCCGGGCCACCGCCATCGGCGGCAGCGCGCTGATGGAGGCCTGCGCCAAGGCCAAGGCGCTGGTCGAGGGCGGCGCGCCCCTGCCGGTGACGGCCGAGAGCAAGTACGAGGTCGCCGGGCAGGCCTGGGCCTTCGGGGCCTATGCCGCGCTGGTGCAGATCGACCCCGAGACCGGGGTGGCGCGGCTCCTGCGCGCCCATGCCCATGACGACACCGGCGTGATGGTGAACCCGGTGCAGGTCGAGGGGCAGATCCGCGGCGGCTTTGCCCAGGCCGTGGGCGAGACCATGCTGGAGGCGATCGTGCTGGACGGCGACGGGCAGCTGCTGACGGGCAGCTTCATGGACTACGCCATGCCGCGGGCGGGCGACATCCCCTGGCTGACCCTGTCGCACAGCGAGACCCCCAGCCCGATGAACCCGCTGGGGGCCAAGGGCGTGGGCGAGGCCGCGACCACGGGGGCGCCGGCCGCGCTGATCAACGCGATCACCGACGCCTTCCGGCCCACCGGCAAGGCGCCGCCGCAGATGCCGTTCAGCCCGTCGCGGATCTGGGCGGCGCTGAACGGGTGACGTGACGCGACCGCTTCAGAAATCGAAGATGTCGTCGAGGAAGGATCCGCGGCGCTTCTTACGCTCGTAGCCGCGGTCGTCGTCCTGGCCGTAGCCGCCCGCGGGCGGGCGCGGCGGCGGCGGCGCGGCGGCGGGGGCCGAGCGCTCGATGATCTTGTCGAGCTCGCCCCGGTCGAGCCAGACGCCGCGGCAGGTGGGGCAGTAATCGATCTCGACCCCCTGGCGGTCGGCCATCACGAGGGTGGTTCCATCGACGGGGCATTGCATGAGCGGGCTCCTGTTGCGTTCCCTCGTCCCGAGATAGGCACCGCGCCGCCGGGCGCAAGCGCGATAGGCGAAAGCTAGTCGCCGGTTCGGGTCAACCGTTCGATCTGCTCGGCGATCTGCACCGCCCATTCGCCGATGATCGGGATGAATTCGATCTGGCTGAGCGACCAGACGATCACCGACAGGAGCAGGGTGGCCCCGATCACGGTGCCGAGGCCGGCGGCCATGCCCGCGGCAAAGCGGAACAGGAGCACCCGGGGCACCGACTGGTAGAGCAGGAACATCTTGTGGGCGCGCATCAGCGTCAGCTCCTGCCGGAGCGCGCGGACCTCCTCCTCCAGCGTGCCGTGGGGCCCGCTGTCGTCGGGGCGGCGGCCGCCCGGGTCAGCTGCCATAGGTCGCCGCGACGTCGTAGAGCACCGGCTCGAAGGAGCGGCACAGCGTGGCGATGCGGCGGTTGCGGACGCGCATCTCGTCCGAGCGCAGCATCGCCTGGAAATCCTCGCGCCGCCGCCACTGGGAATAGTTGGCGATGCGGGTCTGGGCGTCGTTCACGTGCAGGGCGGCCGAGACGAACCCGGGCTGTTTCGCGATGAACTCGGCATAGGCGGCCTGCAGTTCGTCCAGCAGGTCGGCGCACTGGCCGGGCGAGGTCTCGAAGGTGGTGATGACGGTCTGGACTGCCGCGGTGGCGGTGATGGCTGGCATTGGCTGTCCTCCTACGGACACAGCCTAGCAAGCCTGTCGCCGCTCTGCCAACCGTGACGCGCGCCAGCCCGCCGGATCACGGGTTCGCCGCGGTGTAGGTGGCGTGCAGCTGCGCGTAGGTCTGGTTGCCGTTGGTGTTGAAGGTCAGCCCGTTCGCCTGCGCGTAGGCCTCCAGCGCGCCCAGATCGTCGATCGCCAGCGGGTCGCCGCTCGACGCCTTGGCATAGAGGCCGTTGTAATACGCCTGCACGTTCGCCTGGGTGAGACCCCGGCTGGCGACCCATTCCTCGCGCTCCTGCTGGTCCGCGAAGGACGACAGCATCGGCAGCGTGCCCCAGACCGACTGCAGCGCGCTGGCCGCGGCCGCGCCGAAGAAGCCGACGTTGACATCCATGACCCCGAGCGCCGTCTGGGTCTCGCCGCCGAGGTCCTGCACCCCGCCCGACACCACGGCCGCCGTGGCCAGCCCGAGGCCGACCAGCGCCCCGGTCAGCACCACCCAGTCGACGGCGACGGCGCCGGAGTCGTCGGCGATGAAATTACGGATCTTCATGACGATACTCCTGCCTGCGCCGCGGCGCGTGGTGATGTGCATGGCGGCAGGCTCGCGGCAAAACGGGGCCGAAAAGGGGCGAAACCCGGCTCAGTGTTCGATAATTTTTCGGGAATTTCAGGCCAGCCAGGCCCGCATCGCCTGGTACACGACCGCCGTCGCCGCGTTGGCGAGGTTCAGCGACCGGATGTGCGGCGAGCGCATCGGCAGGCGGAAGGTGCGGTCCTCCAGCCCCGACAGGACCTCGGGCGGCAGGCCCCTGGTTTCCTTGCCGAACACCAGGTAGGCGTCGGCCGGGTAGGCGGGGTCGTAGACGGTGCCCCCTGCCCCGTCGTCCTCGAACAGGAACAGCTGGTCGCGCCGGGGCCGCCGCGCGGCGAGGAAGGCCGCCCAGTCGTCGTATTCCGACAGGCGCACGTGTTTCCAGTAGTCGAGCCCGGCGCGGCGCACGGATTTCTCCGACAGATCAAAGCCGTAGGGCCGGATCAGGATCAGCTCGAGGTCGAGCGCGACGCAGGTGCGCCCGATGGTGCCGGTGTTGCCGGGGATCTCGGGGGTGACGAGGACGACCTTCATGTCCGGGCGCACGGCCTCAGACATTCGGCTTGCCCTCGAGGCCCAGCACCCGGCGCATCCCCGTCCAGAAGGCGGGCAGGCGCGGCGGGCGGTCGAGCTCGGCCAGCACCTCGGCGCGCAGGCTGCCGGACAGCTCGGTCGCGGCGTAGCCCCGCGCCCAGTCGAGGATCGCCGCGCCGTCCTGCGGCCTGAGCCGCACCGCCGACCCGACGAGGCCGACAAGCGTGCCCGCCGGCGAATACCATTCGTCCTGGATCGCGCGGATGCGTTCCGGCATCAGCACGCCCACGCTGCGCACCAGGCCCTTTTCGGAAAAGCGCAGCAGCAGGCGGCCCATCTCCTCGCGGCTGTAGCCGATCAGCGGCGGGAAGGTGTCGAAGAAGATCGGGCCGCGCTCGTCGATGGCGAAGTTGCGGATCGAGGGGTGGTAGCCGATGCGCTCGGGGCGCTGCGCGACGCGGGCCCAGAAGGCGGCGATGCTGTCGGCGGCCTGCCCGAGGATGTCGAGGGCGCGCGACAGCTCGGCCGTCTCGACCTGCGGACGCATCAGAAGGCGCTCGTCCAGCGCCTTCTGCACGATCACCGGCTGCAGGAAGCCCGCGGTGTTCAGGATCAGGAAGCGCGTCTCGGGCAGGCGCACGCCGGCCCAGGTGAGCAGGTCGACATAGGCCGCGTGGCGGCGCGCGAGCTGTTCCAGCAGCTCGGGGTCGCGGCCGCCGCGGTAGGTCTTGATGACCCGGTCGGACAGCGGCCCCGCCGGCGGGCGGAACGGCGCGCAGAAATAGCCCAGCCGGCTGACCGGCTCGCCGCGCGCCCGGAGCGCCTCGCGCACCTGTCCGGAAAGCTCGCTCATCTGTGCTTGCCCACGCTCCAGCCGGTGGCGCCCGCCAGCCGCTCCTCGCCCTTCGACAGCGGCAGGTCCTCGAGCGCCGAACCCATCGAATCGTTCCAGCGGTTGAGATAGCCGAACAGGGCCACCACGCCCATGATCTCGACCACTTGGCCCTCGTCCCAGTGGGCGCGCAGGCGCTGGCCGATCTCGGGGGTGACGGCGTTCGGCACCTGCGTCGCGGCCTGCGCGAAGGCGAGCGCGGCCTTCTCGGCCTCGGTGAAATGGGGGCTGTCCTCGAAATCGAACACGTCGGCCAGTCGCGCCTCGGAGGCGCCGAAGCGTTCCGAGGCAAGGATCATGTGCGCCTGGCAGTAGAGGCAGCCCGAGGCGAAGCTTGAGACATACCCGATCAGGCGCTTGAAGGCGGGCGTCACGCCCGAGCCGTAGTCGGTCATCACCGCGACGTTCAGGTCGGTGAAGGCGCGCGCGATCGGCGCCCGGTGCGCCATGGTGCGCACCGAGTTGGGGACGACGCCGAGCGGCCCCTTGAAGAACTGCACATGGGCGCGCAGGCCGGCGTCCATCGCCTCCTCGTCGAGTGGCGGAACAAGGGCCATGACGTGGTTTCCCCCCGGAGTGGTCGTGGCAAGGCCCCACGCTGCCGTGGCGCCCGGTGTTCCGCAAGGCGGGTTAGGGGTTTGTTAACCATGGCGAGACGAGAATGCGGCCATGCGTTGCCGGGCCGCCACGTTCCTCCTTGCGCTGGCCACCGCCCTGGGGGCGGCGGGCGGCCCCGCCACGGCCGGGCCCTGGGCGCGGGAGGCCGGCGAGGTGTTCGTCGCGCTGTCGGCCACGGCCGACGGCGACGCGGCGGCCCTGATCGGGGGCGATGCGGCGCTGGAGCGCTATGTGGCGCTGTACGGCGAATACGGCCTCGGCCGGCGGCTGACCCTCGGCGGGCAGCTCGGCCGCGGCGAGACGGCGGAGGAGGCCGTGGTCTTTCTCCGCTACACGGTCACGGCGCCCGAGGCGTCGTGGCAGATCGCGCTCGATGGGGGCGTCGGGCTCAGGACCGAGGCGGCGACGGCAGACCGCCGTCTCCTCCGGTTCGGCGCCTCCATCGGGCGCGGTTTCGGCGGGCTCGACGCACCGCGCTGGTGGCTGCCGATCCGCCACGAGGGCGGCTGGGCGACGCTGGATGTGGCGGGCCTCTACGACGTCGACAGCGCCGACACGATCTGGCAGGCCGAGGCCACGCTGGGCGTGGCGGTGTCGGGCCGGCTGCGGCTGATGCTGCAGGCCAAGGCCGAGGAATGGCCGGGCGACGACCCGGTCTACACGGTGACGCCGGGCGCGGCCTGGTCGGTCAGCGACCGCACGACGCTGCAGGTCGGCGCGCGGATGGGCCTCGGCGACGCGCCGACGCTGGGCCTGTCGCTGGGCCTCTGGCAAAGCTTCTGAACCGCGGCTAGGCTCGGCCCCATGACCGAGCGCCGGACCGACCCGATCCGCCCCACCGACGAGGACGCCCGCGGGCTCGCCCGCGGCCTGATCGACGCGGCGCGCCACGCGGCGCTGGGGGTGATCGACCCCGAGACCGGGGCGCCCATGGTCACGCGCATCGCGTTGGTGCCGGGGCCGGACGGCGTGCCGCTGAGCCTGGTCTCGTCGCTGTCGGCGCACACCGCCGCGCTGGCGGCGAACCCGGCCTGTTCCCTGCTGGTGGGCGAGCCGGGGCCCAGGGGCGACCCGCTGACCCACCCGCGCCTGACCCTGCAGGCCCGCGCAGAACCGGCCGACAAGGCGGCGCTCAAGGCGCATGTGCTGGGCCTACAGCCCAAGGCGACGCTCTACTACGACTTCGGGGATTTCTCGCTGGTGCGGTTCGTGCCGGTGGCCGGGCACCTGAACGGCGGCTTCGGCAAGGCCTACCGCCTGTCGCCCGCGGACCTAGTGCCATGAGCGCTGTGGACCCCGACCTCGTCGGCGTCTGGATCGTGGCGGGCGAGCCGCGCACCTACGAGGTCGAGGCCGACGGCGGCTACCACGTCGCCGACCCCGAAAGCCCGGTGGCCTACGAGCAGGGCGGCGCGGTGATGATCTGGGAGGGCGAGGCGCACGACCGGCTGGCCGGCGCGGGCGCGACCCCCGAGGGCGACTGGCGCGGCCGGGACACCGGGGCGCTGTGGTCCTTCGCGGCGGACGGAACCTACACGGTGACGCTGGACGGCGCGACCGACACCGGCATCTGGGCCGCGGGTCAGGACGGCGCCACCCTATGGACGCGGGAGCGGGTGGCCACGCTGGCCACGAACGGCGCGCAGGTGACCTACACGCTCCGCGAGGGCGGCACGGCGACCTACGGCTACACCGTCGGCGGCGGGATATGGACGCTGCACGACCCGGTCAGCTGGGTGGAGCTGGCCCGCTTCGTCGACCCCGCGACGCTCTGAGACCTACCAGTGCAGGGTGCCCGCGGCGCCCTTGATCCGCCCCGCGAGGTTCGGCGTGACCCAGCCGCCGTAGAAGTCGCCCGGCTGCGGCACCACGCGGATGTCGCCCACATAGGCGGCGTCGACCGAGGTGGCGTAGAAGGCCAGGTGGTCGCGGATCGGCGCGAAGCGGGCCGTGGGGGCCGGGTAGGACCACGCCGCGTTGCGCGCCCGGCGGCCGTTCAGGACCAGATCGAAATAGGCCGCGCGGCCCTTCCACTCGCACCAGGTCTCGCGCGCGGAGGGCACCAGGGCGGCCTGCAGCACCGCCTCGGGCGGCAGGTAGTAGGTGGGCGCGTGGTGGGTTTCCAGCACCCGCCACGCCACGCCCGGATCGGTCTCGGCCACGGGCACGCCGGCGAACACCACGCGCAGCGGCTGCGCCACCCGCTCCAGCCGCGGCGGGCGGGGGTAATCCTGGACGTTCTCGACGGGCAAGAGGGTGGTCATCGGGCGGGGCTCCTTCCTTGCCGGCGCAGCTAGCCCGGGGGCGGGGGAAAGGAAAGGCGCGGGAGGGGCCGCGGTAGACATCCGCGGGAATGTTGGCATATTCTGCCAATGGCAGCGCGGAGGGTCGTGATGGTCACGCGAAATGTCGTCCTGACGGACGCCCAATCGGAATTCGTGGACAAGCTGGTCGCCTCGGGGCGGTACCAGAACGCCTCCGAGGCGCTACGTGCGGGCCTGCGCCTGCTGGAGCGGGACGAGGCGGACCTTGGCGACCTGCGCGCCCGGCTGACGGCGGGGTTGGACGAGGCACTTCGAGGCGATCTGGCGGAGGGAACGGGCCAAGACGCCATCCGTCGCGCGTTTCGGGCCGCCCGCAGCAGGGCCTGATCGGGCTTCACGGTGTCGAGACCCTGGCGCCTGACGCGGCAAGCCGAGGCCGCGCTGACCGACATCGCCCGCTGGACGATCGAGACATTCGGGCCGAACCAGGCGGCCGCCTACGAGGACGACCTGATCGCGGTCTGTGACCAGATCGCGGCGGGCACCGCCCTGACGCGGGCATGCCGGGACATCATCGACCCCGACCTGCCCGGGGCGCTGCGCCTTGCCCGGGCCGGCCAGCATGTCGTCGTGTTCATCGAGGACGCCGGGCAGGTGATCATCGTGGATTGCCTGCACAGCCGCTCGGACCTGCCGCGCCGTCTGGCCGGATTGGACCTGCGCGGGTGAAGCGCGCGCCGGGCCGCAGGGGCCCGGCGCGCAGGGACCGGAGCGGGGCTCCCCCCTCTCAGGGCCTTGGTACGGGGCCGGCCTTGCGGGATGGCCGGCCCCGCACCCTCAGATGTCGAACCGCGCCGTGATCTGGGCCGTGCCGCGCACGTCCTGCGACCACTTCATCTGCAGCGTGCGGCCCCCCGCGCCCTGCCCCGGCTCGGCGTAGGGGCTGAGGTAGACGATCACGTTCGACGCGCTGCGCAGCGGCCCCTCGGCCAGGAAGGACACCCCGCCGCGCACCGCCGATCCGAAGGGCGCGACGTCGGTCAGGTCGACGTTCCAGGTCGCGCTGGCGGTGCCCTGCACGTGGCGCACCGTCACCGGGTTCTCGGTGCGCTTGGTGATCCCGTGGTAGGTGTTGCCGGTGAACAGCAGGTCCGAGGTCCGGGCCAGGTCGAGGGGGGCGAAGGTGGTGTCGACCCCCTCCACCGCCTCGAGCACGGCGCCACCGGTCTTCTTGAACAGGTTGTCGCAGACGCTGAGCCCGTTGATGAAATGGCCCGTCCCGTAGGGCTTGATGAGGATGAAGTTCATCCAGGGCGCGCTGCCGGTGGCGAAGAAGATGTTGCCGTTCAGCGTGAGCCCGTGGAACGACAACCCGGTGGTGAAATCGGGCTCGGGGTCGCGCTCGTTGCCCCACTCGATGTAGCAGTTATCGATGTAGTTGCCCTCGATCGTGGTCTTGGCGTTGTTGTCGCACAGCACCAGCCCCGCCGTGCGCGGCCCGTCCGTCACCCCGTCGCCCTGAAAGAAATGGTTGCCCGACAGGATGTTGCCGGTGCCCGCGATGACGCCGAAATGGCGGAACTTCACCGCGCGGTTGTCGCGCACCTTGATGTCGGAGCAGTTGGAGTTGAAGGCGATGGTGGTGCGCAGCGGCGCGTCGGTCGTCTGTTCGTTCGACAGGAACTGGCAGCGGTCGATCTGCATCCCCTGGCAGCCCTCGCCGGCCGAGGTGATGGCGCGGTCCTTGGGCCCGGTGAAGAAGCAGTCATGGATCTGGAACACCAGCCCGTCGATGGGCAGGTTCAGGCCCGAGCACTGACCGGCGCACAGGAACTCGATGTCCGAGATCACGAAGCGCTGCAGGTTCAGCCAGCCGAGGAAGTCGAGCATGTAGCGGAACCGGCGGAAGGTGTAGGTCTGGGTCACCGGCGCCCGGCTGAGCGACCCCGACAGCGTCACCCGGCCGCCCGCCACGTCCTTGGCGATGACGTAGATCTCGCGCCCCACGCCCTGCGGCGCCGTCACCAGCGCGCCGAGCGGGATGTCGGCGACGTTGGACAGCCCGCTGATCCGGCGCGGGTCCGAGGACGACCAGGTGCCGCTGCGGCTGTGCACCTCGTCGTCCCAGGCCGGCGAGGGCGCCGCCGACAGCTGCCCGTTCCGCAGCATCCGGCGGTTGGCATAGGTGTTGCGGTTGCCGACCACGGCCTGCACGTCGATCGGCGCGTCCAGCACCACGCGGCGGCCGCAAAGGTCGAAGCCCTCGTAGTCGGACTGGTTGAACAGCTGCTGCAGCCCCTTCTTGAGGCCCAGCACGTCGTCGCCGAAGGCCTCGGCATAGCCCTTGAGGTCGAAGTTCTGGTTCAGCGCCAGCCGCGCGCCGTCGGGCATGGTCAGCTTGCCCTCGAAGCGGACGGGGTTGGTCAGGGTCAGGCTGGAGCCGATGAGATAGGTGCCGGCGGGCACCAGCACCTCGCGCCCGGCCGCGGCGGCATCGGCGGCGACGAAGGCGTCGCGGTCATCGGTGATGCCGTCGCCGCGGGCGCCGAAATCGGTCACGTCGACCCAGTCCATCAGCTTGCGCAGGAAGACCGAGGTCACGTCCTCGACGGTGATGCTCTCGATCCGCACCTGCCCGCCGTTGGGGCCGGTCAGGTCCAGCCCGACATGGCCGAACCCGGCCGCGGGCCCCCAGGGCATGTCGACCCCGCCGCGCGCGCCGGTGCCGATGATCGCCGAGACGGTGACGACCTCGCCATAGGCCGTCAGGCCCGTTTCGGGGCCGGCCTGGGGCACGCCGGTCAGGTTCTGGCCGGCGGCGGTGCCGGCCCACGCGGCGATGCGGACGGTGGGCAGGTTGCCCGACAGCACCTTCACCCGCGCCGAGACGCGCAGGTAGAGGCCGGGGATGATCGGCGTCTGGCCCATGTAGCGCAGGCGCGTGGTGGCCTCGGTCTTGAGGATCTCGAGGCAGGCGCCGAAATCGGCGTCGGCCGCCACCAGCGCGGCATTCGGCGCGGTGGCCCAGGTGTCGCTGCCCGGCCTGCCGTCCTGCCGCGACCACACGGTCAGCCCGTCGGAGAACGGCGGCGGCATCAGCGCCAGACCGTCGGTGATCACCTGGTTCATGTCGGGTACCCCTTTCCGCGCGGGCGAGCGCCCCGGCGCGCGTTGTCGAGGGCCGGACAGGGGCAACCGAGGCGCCCGCTGAACGGCCACCTCGGTTGTGGAACGATGTCTGACGCGCCCCGCCCTGGGTTCCGGGACACAGGCCCTCTTTACCCTGCGGAGGTTAACGGGCGGTAAACGGGCGCCGCGGGATCAGGCCGAGACGTCGGGCGCGGGCAGGATCTGCACGCCGTTGATGCGCCAGCCTCCTTCGGTCTCGATCATCTGGTAGCCGAGGTAATGGGCGTTGCCCGCCCCGTCGATCACCTGCACCCGCTGCACGATCAGGCCGTTGAAGGTCTGCAGGTCGATGAAATCCACCTCGGCGGGCGCCCAGACCATCGGGTAGCCCTGCTGCACCATGCGGCCGAAATTCTCGGGCGTGCGGAACAGGCCCTGGATGTTGGGGCTGGCGTACTGCCACGCGGTCTCGACGTCCTCGGCGAGAAAGGCGTCGAACTGGCCGGCGATGGTCGCTTCGATATCGGGATTGGGGGCCAGCACCTCCTGCGCCGCCACGGGGGCGGCTAGCGCGAGGAACAGCCCGGCGATGAGGGCGCGCAGCATGTGTGGGATCTCCCTGTCTGTCGGTCCTGTGGTCAGACACGTAGCGCAGGGGGCCGGGGTTTCACGCCCCGGGGCGGAGGGGACGCGGCGGGCACGACCCGCCGCGGTCCGTGATGCGTCAAACGGCGGTCGCGAGCTCCGCCCCGGCGTCCAGCCCCGCGGCGGCATCCAGCCGCGCGCGGATCGCCGCGGGCAGGTGCCGGGCGGCGGTGACGCGGGGCGCGGGCATCTCGGCGATCAGCCGGTCGGCGCCGTGCTGGGCGAGGTAGTCGGCGTAGTTGCCGAACTGCTTGCGGCCGGCGTAGTCGATGAAGCTCTCGCTCGGGGCGCCCTCGGCCAGCAGCACCTCGTGGCGGGCGGTCTCGACGTGGTAGACGCGGACCATGGGTTCCACCTCGTCGGCGCCGAGGTACCGGATGCTCGACCCGTTCACCATGGCCGCGGCGTTCACCAGCGTGCCGTCGATCATCATGGCGTGGTCGCCGGTGACGGTCAGGTCACGCTTGGGCAGCCCGTCACCCAGCGCGCCGGCGGCGATGCGCACCAGCGACCCCTTGGCGAAGGGGAAGCGGGTCGGCATGTCCTGCCAGCCGAGGAACGCGACCGGAACGGCACGGCCGTCGGCGGTGAGGACCATGTGGTCGCGGGTCAGATCCTCGACCGCGACCTCGCCCGCCGTGGTGGCGATCAGGGTGCCGGCGGCAAAGCAGAAGGTGAAGGGCGCGGTGTCGAGATCGGCCAGGTCGACAGTGTCGGGATAGGCGCTGGCCGAGTCCGCGGTCACCCAGGGCGGGGCCAAGAGGACGATATCGCCCGCCGTGGTCGGCCCCGGCACAAAGGGGAACTCGGCCGACAGCACGAGGAAGGGGTCGCCGTTGTGGGTGATCGTTCCGAGGTACAGGTTTCCGGCGCCGGTGACATCCTCGTTCAGCGAAAACTGGGTGTCCAATCCATCGCCCGAATGGGGGCCCAAAAGAGGGGACCCGTTGGGGACGAAGGGATCGAGGCTCTGGCTGTAGACGCCGTCGCCGGGCACCAGCCCACCCCCCGAGCCGTCATCGGCATACTGCTTGGCGGAATACCCCGTGAAGCTCATGTCAGTTGTCCTTCTCTTCCGTGCGCAGGCACAGAAGGCGGGAAAACGACAGACGGCTCAACCCGACGCTCGCAAGAAAATGTCCGAAAATCGAGTCTTTCCCGAGGATTGTGACCCTCAGGACACGATCGCGTCAGGACCCGGACAGGTCGCAAATCAACCTTTCAACAGCTCTCCGGCCAGCCCGCGGGCGATCAGCGCCCGGGTTTCGTCGATCCCGTAAAGCGCGATGAACCCGCCGAACCGCGGCCCCTGCGACGCGCCCAGCAGCACCTCGTAGAGCGCCGAGAACCAGTCGCGCAGCGGCTCGAAGCCGTGCAGCTTGCCGATGGCGAAGACCAGCGACTGCAGGGCCTCGTCGTCGTGCCAGTCGAGCGGGCCGGCCGGCGGCTCGGTGCCGTCGAGCGCGGCCTTGCGGGCCAGCACCTCGGCCGCGCGCGCGTCGTCGCCGAGGCAGGCCGACAGCTCCTCCATCGCCGCGCGCTCCTGCCCGGTGGGCAGGCGGAACACGCGGGTCGGCTTCACGAAGTCGTTGAAGTAGCGGATGGCAAAGCCCGCCGCCTGGTCGAGATCGGGGTTGCCCTGCGGCGAGGCCTCGGGCGTGTAGCGGCGGATGAAGCCCCAAAGCCGGTCCTTGTCCTCGGCGCCGGACACGCTGGCGAGGTTCAGGAGCATGGCGAAGGACACCACCATCGTGCTCGCGGGCACGTCGCCGCCGTGGATGTGGTAGACGGGGTTGGCCAGCTGCTGCTCGACCGTCTGGCCGGGATAGGCCTTGAGCTGCTGGTGGTATTCGTCCACCGCCTTGGGGATGACGTCGAAATAGAGCCGCTTGGCGGTCTTGGGCTTCAGGAACATGAAGTAGGACAGGCTTTCCGTCGAGGCGTAGGTCAGCCATTCGTCGATGGAAATGCCGTTTCCGCTCGACTTGGAGATCTTCTGCCCGTTCTCGTCGAGGAACAGCTCGTAAGTGAAATGCTCGGGCGCAGGCGCGCCCAGGATCTCGCAGATCGCGTCGTAGATCGGCGTGTTGGTACTGTGATCCTTGCCGTACATCTCGAAATCGACGCCCAGCGCCGCCCAGCGCGCGCCGAAATCGGGCTTCCACTGCAGCTTGCACTGGCCGCCCGTCACCGGGACGGTCCATTCGCGGCCGGTCTCGTCATCGAAGGTGACGGTGCCGTCCTTGGCGTCCACGTGCTTGATCGGCACGTAGAGCACGCGGCCGGTCTCGGGGTGGATCGGCAGGAAGATGGAGTAGGTCTGCTGGCGTTCCTCGCGGAGCGATTTCAGCATCACCTTCATCAGCGCGTCGTAACGTTCGGCCGCGCGCAGCAGGATCTCGTCGAAGGCGCCCGAGGCGTAGAACTCGGTCGCGGAATAGAACTCGTACTCGAAGCCGAAGGTGTCGAGGAACCGCCGCAGCATCGCGTTGTTGTGGTGGCCGAAGCTCTCGAATTCCCCGAACGGGTCGGGCACGCGCGTCAGCGGCTTTTGCAGGTGCTCGCGCAGCATGTCCTGGTTTGGAACGTTCCCGGGGATCTTCCGCATCCCGTCCATGTCGTCGGAAAAGCAGATCAGCCGCGTGGGGATGTCCGAGATGACCTCGAAGGCGCGCCGGATCATCGTGGTGCGCAGAACCTCGCCGAAGGTGCCGATGTGCGGCAGGCCCGAGGGGCCGTAGCCCGTCTCGAACAGGACGTAGCCCTTTTCCGGCGGCGCCTTTTCATAGCGTTTCAGCACCGCCCGCGCCTCTTCGAAGGGCCAGGCCTTGGAGGTCATCGCGGCATCGCGGAGGGTGGTCATCGCGCATCGGTCCCATCTGGTGGCGGGCCCCGTCGCCCGCGCGCCCCCGCCCTATTGTGCGGGCGCGGCGAGGTCAATAAATACCCTGTGGCAGAAGGAGACGCACCATGCCCGAGCTCAGCCCCGAAGACGCCCTCGTCGCGGTGATGGTCGCGGTATCCGTCTCGGACGAGGCGATCCGCACCGCCGAGCTGGTCAAGATCGAGCAGATCGTGAACCACCTGCCCGTCTTCGCCAGTTACGACGCCGACCGGATGCGCCAGGTCGCCAACATCGTCTTCGACCTGTTCGAGGAGGAGGACGGGCTGGACGCCCTGTTCGGCATGGTCACCGACGCGCTGCCCGAGCGGATCTACGAGACCGCCTATGCCATCGCCTGCGACGTGGCCGCAGCCGACGGCGCGCTGGCCCAGACCGAGCTGCGCTTTCTCGAGGAGCTGCGGCACGTCCTGAACATCGACCGGCTCCATGCCGCGGCGATCGAGCGGGGCGCGCGCGCCCGTCACGTGACCCTCTGACGACCGGCCGGGGCCGGCCCGGCAACGCCCCGGGCCGACGACCGACGGGCCGCGCAGGACTGCGGCCTCCGTTCTATGCGAGGGACACCGATGGCGCTATGCTGTCAGGATCCCGCCCGCACCGGGCCCGAGGAGGACTGACCGATGACCCCGATCCTCAAGGCCGCGGCCATGGCCGCCGTCGTTCTCGGCACCGGCGCGGCGACGGTCTCGGTCATGAACAGCGACATCGCCGACATGCCCGTCCCCAGCGCGAACTGGCAGGCGGGCCATGAGCTCGACGGCATGGACTTCGCCGTCACGGCGGTGATCAACGAGAACGGGGCCGAGGAAACCGACGTGCTGCGCTTTGCCGACGGGCGGTTCCACTCGGTCGATTGCGAGACCTACTGCAACTTCGGGTGGTCCGGCTACCAGACCTGGACCGAGGGCGAGGTGATCCACTTCACGGCCACCACGCGCTGTCCGACCGCGCCCCATACCGTCGTCTGGCTGGGCCAGGTCGTGGACGGGCGGATCGAGGTCGCGATGAGCTGGACCACGCGCCGCTGGTACTGGACCCAGCAGATCACCGGGACGGGCCACGGCACACTGTCCGCGGATGCCGCGCCGCCGACCTCCGGGTGACGCCGCAACCCCAGACCGACCGCGGCCCCGGGATCGCGGGCCTTGCGCTGCGCATCGGCCTGCTGGTCGGGCTGGCCGTCGCGGGAACCTGGGCCGCGCACTGGATCCGCGACGCGCTCGACCTGACGATCATGCCCTCCATCGAGATGCGGGTGCATCGCGGCATCATGCTCGGGATGGCCGCCTATGTCGTGCTTCTGGCCATGCCCTTCGTGCCGGGGGCCGAGATCGGCCTTGCGCTGCTGGCGGCCTTCGGCGCCGCGATCGCGCCCCTGGTCTATGCGGCGACGGTCGCCGCGATGATGCTCGCCTACGGCGCGGGGCGCCTGCTGCCCCCGGCCACGCTGGCCCGGCTCCTGTCAATCCTGCGGTTGCGCAAGGCGGCCGACCTCGTCGCCTGGGCCGCCCTGCTTCCCCCGGACGCGCGCCTGGCGCTCCTGCTCGACGGGGCGCCGCCGCGCACCGTCGGGCTGGCCTTGCGGCACCGCTACGTCGCGCTGGCGCTGGTCGTGAACGTGCCTGGCAATTCGGTGATCGGCGGCGGCGGCGGCATCATGATGCTGGCCGGCCTCAGCGGCATCTTCGCGCCGGTGCAGACGTTCCTCGCCATCGCGGTGGCCGTCAGCCCGGTGCCTCTCGCCATCGTGCTGATGGGCGCCTGAGGCGCCGGCGCGCCCGTTGCCCAGCGGCGGCAAACCTGCCACCCTCGCCCCGTCATGACCGCGCCCGTCACCCTGCCCCTCTGGCTCTTCGTCCTGATCCTGCTGTTCGCGGGGGTGACCTTCGCGTCGCACTTCCTGTTCCCCTCGGTGCGCTGGTTCCTGCGCCGGCGGCTGGAGCGCGCGGTCGAGCAGCTGAACCGGCGGCTCAAGCGGCCGATCCAGCCCTTCAAGCTGGCCCGTCGCCTCGATACGATCCGGCGGCTGATCTACGACCCGGCTGTCGCGCAGGCCATCGCAGACCATGCCCGCGACAACGGCGTGCGCGAGGACGTGGTGTTCCAGAAGGCCGAACGCTACGCCCGCGAGATCGTGCCGGGCTTTTCCGCCTTCACCTATTTCGGCTTTGCCATCCGCGTCGCCCGGATGCTGAGCCAGTCGCTCTACCGGGTGCGGCTGGTGCGCAGCAACGACCACGCGCTCGAGGCGATCCCCGACGACGCGACGGTCATCTTCGTGATGAACCACCGGTCGAACATGGACTACGTGCTGGTCACCTGGCTGGTGGCGGAACGCTCGGCGCTGGCCTACGCGGTGGGCGAATGGGCGCGGGTCTGGCCGCTGCGGCAGCTGGTGCGGGCGATGGGCGGCTATTTCATCCGCCGCCGGCACAACAACGCGCTCTACCGCAAGGTGCTGGCGCGCTACGTGCAGATGGCGACCGAGGCCGGGGTGACGCAGGCCGTGTTCCCCGAGGGCGGGCTCAGCCGCACGGGCGGGCTGGGGCGGCCCAAGCTCGGGCTGATCTCCTACATCCTCGAAGGGTTCCGCGCCGGGCAGTCGCGCGACGTGGTGTTCGTGCCGGTGGCGCTGAACTACGACCGGGTGATGGAGGACCGCGCGCTGATCGCCGCGCAGGAGGCCGGCGCCCGCGCCTTCCGCTTTTCGCTCAGGCCGATCTGGCGCTACGTCCGGCGGCAGATCTGGCACCGGCTGACCGGGCGGCCGCATCTCTACGGCTATGCCGCCGTCAGTTTCGGCGACCCGCTCAGCCTGACCGCCTTCCTGTCCGAGGACCACGCCGACCCCTCGGCGGCGCTGGGGCTCGACCTGATGGAACGCATCGCCCGGGTGATGCCGGTGACGCCGGTGCCGCTGGTCGCGCTCGGCCTGTCGGACGGGGCGCGCAGCGTGGTGGCGCTCGACGCGCTGCTGCGCCGGCGCATTGCCGAGGCCGAGGACCGCGGCGTGGTCCTGCACATCCCGCGCGACGACGTCGCCCATGCCATCGAGGCCGGCCTCGGCGCGCTGATCGAGCGCCGCCTCGTCACCCGCACCGGCGACCGGCTTGAGGTGCCCGCGACCGGCGCGCCCTTCATCGCCTTCTACGCCGCCTCGGTGGCGCACCTGTTCTCGGACCGCCCCGGGGCGGCGCTGCCGCAGGCGCGGGAACGCAAATCTGCCGCGACATAATATTTCACAAAATGGCATTTCCGGTTTGCTTTGTTGCGCGAGCGTCTATATCTCTCGCAGCAGCAGCAAGACTGATTCCGCATTGCGGCATCGAACACAGGATCGGAGACATGCGAATGGCCCTCGACGCGAACCCCGCGACCGCCCCCACCCACGCGCCGAAAAAGGACCTCTACGAGATGGGCGAGATCCCGCCCCTCGGCCATGTCCCGGAAAAGATGTACGCCTGGACCATCCGCAAGGAACGCCACGGCGAACCCGACACCGCGTTCCAGGTCGAGGTCGTCGACACCTGGAAGATCGATTCGAACGAGGTGCTGGTGCTCGTGATGGCCGCCGGCGTGAACTACAACGGCGTCTGGGCGGCGCTGGGCCAGCCGATCAGCTATTTCGACGGCAATGACGACCCCTACCAGATCGTCGGCTCGGACGCCGCCGGCATCGTCTGGGCAGTGGGCGAGAAGGTGAAGAACTGGAAGGTCGGCGACGAGGTCGTGGTACATTGCAACCAGGACGACGGCAACGACGAGGAGTGCAACGGCGGCGACCCGATGTTCAGCCCCACCCAGCGGATCTGGGGCTACGAGACCGCCGACGGCGCCTTTGCCCAGTTCACCCGTGTGCAGGCGCAGCAACTGATGCCGCGGCCCAAGCACCTGACCTGGGAGGAAAGCGCCTGCTACACGCTGACGCTCGCCACCGCCTACCGGATGCTCTTCGGCCACCACCCGCACGAGCTGAAGCCCGGCCAGAACGTGCTGGTCTGGGGCGCCTCGGGCGGCCTCGGCGTCTACGCGATCCAGCTGGCGAACACCGCGGGCGCGAACGCCATCGCCGTGATCTCGGACGAGAGCAAGCGCGACTACGTCCTCGGCCTCGGCGCCAAGGGCGTGATCAACCGCAAGGATTTCAACTGCTGGGGCCAGATGCCCAAGGTCGGCACGCCCGAATACAACGCCTGGCTCAAGGAGGCGCGCAAGTTCGGCAAGGCGATCTGGGATATCACCGGCAAGGGCGTGAACGTCGACATGGTGTTCGAGCACCCCGGCGAAAGCACCTTCCCGGTGTCCACGCTGGTCTGCAAGAAGGGCGGCATGGTCGTGATCTGCGCCGGCACCACCGGGTTCAACTGCACCTTCGACGTGCGTTACATGTGGATGCACCAGAAGCGCCTGCAGGGCTCGCATTTCGCGCATCTCAAGCAGGCGGCCTCGGCCAACAAGCTGATGGTCGAGCAGCGCCTCGACCCTTGCATGTCCGAGGTCTTCCCCTGGGACGAGCTTCCGCAGGCGCACCTCAAGATGCTGCGCAACCAGCACAAGCCGGGCAACATGTCGGTGCTGGTGCAGGCGCCCCGCACCGGGCTGCGCACGCTCGAGGACGTGCTGGAGGCCGGGCCGACCGCGTCCTGACGCCCTGACCGATACGCCGGGCCTCACCCCCGGCGTCCATCGCGCCCCGCCCCGGCCTCACCCGGGGCGGGGCGTTGTGCTTTCCGCCTCAGCGCAACATCCCCGTCCGCCGCACCCAGGCCCAGAGGGCGACGCCGACCGCGACGAGCACGCCAGCGACCACCCAGAAGGCCCAGGGCTGCCCGGCGCCGGGCACGCCGCCCACGTTGATGCCGAGGAGCCCGGTCAGGAGCGACAGCGGCAGGAAGATCGCCGCGACCACGGACAGGAGCAACATGCGCTGGTTCAGCCGCTCGGCGCGCTGGTCCATCAGCTGGTCGTGCAACAGCTGCGCCCGGTCGCGGATCGCGTCCAGCTCCTCGCCGAGGCGCGTGACGCGGTCGGCGGCCTCGCGCAGGCGGGCGCGGTCGCGGTCGGCAAGCCAGGGCAGGTCCTCGATCTCCAGCGTGGTCAGCGCGTCGCGCTGCGGCACGAGGTGGCGGCGCAACAGGATCGCGCTGCGCCGGGCGGCCGACAGCGGCGCCCGCGGGATGCCGTCCTCGGGGGTCAGCGCGGCCTCCTCGATGTCGTCCATCACCTCGTTCAGCTCGGCCACCGCCGGTTCGGCCCGGTCGGCAAGCCGCAGCGCCAGCTTGGACACGAAATCGCCCGGGCTCTGCGGGGCGAGGCCGCGGCGGCAGGCGGCGACAAGGTCGTCGATGGCATGGAGCGGCCGGCGCGTCGCCCCGATCACCCGGTCGCCCGTGACCCAGAGCCGGACCGAGACCATGTCCTCGGGCTCGGCACCCGGGTTCAGGTTCACGCCGCGCAGGATCAGGATCACGCCGTCCTCGTGCACCGTGCAGCGCGGGCGCGTCTCCTCGGCGGTCAGCGCCTCGACCACGTAGTCGTCCAGCCCCGCGGCGTGCAGGCGGGCCACTGTGTCGGGCGCGGTGACGGGCAGCTGCAGCCAGGTAAAGCCGGGGCCCGCGAGGGCGGCCTCGCCCGGGGGCAGGTCCACCGCCCCGCCGCGCCCGTCGAGGCGCAGCGCCAGCGGGTCGGGCGCGATCTCTGCGGTCATGGCGCGGTCCTCCTGCCGGGTGGGGACAGGATGGCCGAGCGGCCCGCGCCGGGCAAGCGCGGGCTCAGGCCGCGGCGGCGGCCCGGATCGCGCGGATGTTGTCGCCGTAGACCTGCGGGGCGTCGACCGAGCCGCCCTTGAACACGGCCGAGCCGGCCACCAGCACGTCGGCGCCGGCCCGCACCACCAGCGGCGCGGTCTGCGGGTCGACCCCGCCGTCGATCTCGATATGGACCGGGCGGTCGCCGATCATGGCGCGCAGGGTCCGCACCTTGGCGGTCATGTCGATGAATTTCTGCCCGCCGAAGCCGGGGTTCACCGTCATCACGCAGACGAGGTCGGCGAGGTCCAGCAGGTGCGCCACCGCCTCGGCCGGGGTGCCGGGGTTCAGCGCCACGCCCGCCTTCATCCCCGCGCCGCGGATCGCCTGAAGCGTCCGGTGGATGTGCGGCCCGGCCTCGACATGGGCGGTCAGGATGTCGGCGCCGGCCTCGGCATAGGCGTCGATGGTGGGATCCACCGGCGCGATCATTAGGTGCACGTCCATCACCGTCGTGACATGGCGGCGGAACGCCTTCACCGCGGGCGGGCCGAAGGTGAGGTTGGGCACGAAATGCCCGTCCATCACGTCGACATGGACCCAGTCGGCGCCCTGCGCCTCGATGGCGCGGATCTCGGCGCCGAAATTGGCGAAGTCGGCCGACAGGATCGACGGCGCGATCTTCACGGAACGGTCGAAGGACATGGTCGGCACCCCCTTTGGCAGCTGGCGCCCTGTTAGACCCTGCGCCCGTCGCTGTCACGCCCCCTTGCCGGGGCGGGCGGGGCGGCGCAGGCTCGGGGCCGACAGACCGGAGACCGCCATGACCGCCCAGTTCCTCCTCGCGCTTGCCGCCATCGCCATCGGCGGCGCCTGCATCTCGATGCAGGCCCCGATCAACGCCCGTCTGGGCGGCCACCTCGGCGACCCGGTCGCGGCGGCGGCGGTGTCCTTCGGGGTGGGCTTCCTCGTGCTCGCCGCGGCGACGGTGGTGAAGGGCAGCGTGCCGGGGCTGGCGCAGGCGGGGGCGGCGCCCTGGTGGGCCTGGGTCGGGGGCGCGCTCGGGGCGGTCTATGTCTGGGCGGCGGCGTGGTCGGTCGGCACGCTGGGCGTGGTCACCATGGTCGCGGCGCTGGTGTTCGGACAGCTTCTGGCCGCGCTTGCCATCGACGCGGTGGGCGCCTTCGGCCTGCAGGTGCGCGAGGTCAGCTGGACGCGCATCGCCGCCGTGGGCTTCGTCGGCGTGGGGCTGCTGCTGTCGCGGCTCTAGTTTTTGACCGTTTGGTCAAGCTTGCGTTCGGGCGTCCCGCGTGAGACCTTGCGCCCACCGCCAGACACGCCCCAGGGGCCGCCGATGAGCCAGACCACCACCGCCACCGCCGCCCCCGTGCGGGACCACCTGCCGCAGCTGCACGCGCCGCGGAACGAGGGCATGCCGCTCGACCTCGACTGGGTGCGCGGCGTGCAGGCCAACACCTCGGCCATCGAGCGCCGCGCGGCCACCCTGCCCGGCCGGCGCACGGTCAAGAAGGAATACCAGGCGGCCTGGCTCGCCCGGGCCGTCACGCTGATCGACCTGACGACACTGGCGGGCGACGACACCGAGGGCCGCGTGCGCCGCCTCTGCGCCAAGGCGCGGCAGCCGGTGCGGGCGGAGCTGCTGGACCGGCTGGGGCTGCCGCACATCACCACGGGGGCCGTCTGCGTCTACCACGAGATGGTGCCGGCGGCGGTCGAGGCGCTGGAGGGGTCGGGCATCCCCGTCGCCGCCGTCTCCACCGGCTTTCCGGCGGGGCTGTCGCCCTACCACCTCCGCGTCCGCGAGATCGAGGAGAGCGTCAGGGCCGGGGCGGCCGAGATCGACATCGTCATCTCCCGCCGCCATGTCCTGACCGGCAACTGGCAGGCGCTCTACGACGAGATGGCCGAGTTCCGCGCGGCCTGCGGCCCGGCGCATGTGAAGGCGATCCTGGCCACCGGCGAACTGGGCACGCTGCGCAACGTCGCCCGCGCCTCGCTGGTGTGCATGATGGCGGGGGCGGATTTCATCAAGACCTCGACGGGAAAGGAGGCGGTGAACGCCACCCTGCCCGTCTCGCTGACGATGATCCGTGCGATCCGCGCCTACGAGGCGGCGACCGGCGTCAAGGTCGGCTACAAGCCCGCGGGCGGCATCTCCAAGGCCAAGGACGCGCTGGTCTACCTGTCGCTGATGAAGGAGGAGCTGGGCGACCCCTGGCTCCGGCCCGAGCTGTTCCGCTTCGGGGCGTCGTCGCTGCTGGGCGACATCGAGCGGCAACTGGAACACTTCGCCACCGGGGCCTACTCGGCGTCGTGGCGGCATCCGATGGCGTGATGGGCCGAGGGCGCGTTTTCCTGCAGGAAAACGGCGCGAAAAACTGCAGTTTTTCGGGTCGGAGAACTGCAGTTTTCCGGCGACGGAAGGAGAGGCGAGGAACATGACCACCCGCGAGATCTTCGACACGATGGACTACGGCCCGGCCCCCGAAGGCGCCACCGAGGCGCTGGACTGGATCGCGACGCGCGGCCCCGCCTTCGGGCATTTCATCGACGGCGGCTTCACCCGGCCCGGCGAGACCTTCGCCACCCGCAACCCGGCCACCGGCCGCGAACTGGCCCAGATCACCCAAGGCACGGCCGCGGACGTGGACGCCGCCGTCGCGGCCGCCAGCCGCGCCTTTCCGAAATGGGCGAAGCTCTCCTGCCACGCCCGCGCGAAATACCTCTACGCGCTGGCCCGGCTGCTGCAGAAACACGCCCGCCTCTTTGCCGTCCTCGAGACCCTCGACAACGGCAAACCGATCCGCGAGGCGCGCGACATCGACGTGCCGCTGGCGCAGCGGCATTTCTACCACCACGCGGGCCTGGCGCAGCTGCGCGATGCCGAGATGCCGGGGATGGAACCCGTGGGCGTCTGCGGGCAGGTGATCCCGTGGAACTTCCCGCTGCTGATGCTGGCGTGGAAGATCGCGCCGGCGCTGGCGGCGGGGAACACCGTGGTGCTGAAGCCCGCCGAATACACCTCGCTCACCGCGCTCCTCTTCGCGCAGATCTGCCAGGAGGCGGGGCTGCCCAAGGGTGTCGTCAACATCGTCACCGGCGACGGGCGCACGGGCGAGGCGATCGTGACCCACCCGGGCACCGCCAAGATCGCCTTCACCGGGTCCACCGCTGTGGGCCGGCGCATCCGCGAACAGACGGCGGGCATGGGGAAATCCCTGACGCTCGAGCTGGGCGGCAAGTCGCCCTACATCGTGTTCGACGACGCCGACCTCGACAGCGCCATCGAGGGGCTGGTCGACGCGATCTGGTTCAACCAGGGGCAAGTCTGCTGCGCGGGCTCGCGGCTTCTTGTACAAGAAGGCATCGCCGAGGATTTCTACGCCCGGCTCAAGGCGCGGATGGCCAAGCTGCGCGTGGGCGACCCGCTCGACAAGTGCATCGACGTGGGCGCGCTGGTCGACCCGGTGCAGCACCAGGCGATCACCCGGATGGTGGACGCCAACACCGAGGGCGAGACCTGGCGCGCGCCCGTGGCCCTGCCCGAGACCGGCTGTTTCTACCCGCCGACCCTGATCACCGGCCTGTCGCCCGCCGCACCGCTGATGCAGGAGGAGATCTTCGGCCCCGTCCTCGTCGCCACCACCTTCCGCACGCCGGCCGAGGCGGTGGAGCTGGCCAACAACACGCGCTACGGGCTGGCGGCGACGGTCTGGACCGAGAACCTGAACCTCGCCCTCGACGTGGCGCCGAAGCTGGCGGCGGGCGTGGTCTGGGTGAACGCGACCAACCTGTTCGACGCCGCCGCGCCCTTTGGCGGGGTGCGCGAGTCGGGCTTCGGCCGCGAGGGCGGGTGGGAAGGCCTGTCGGCCTACCTCAAGCCGTCGGCCAAGCGCGCGGCCCTGAAACCCGTTGTCCCGTTCCCCGAACCCGCCACGCCGGACGCGCCGGGGCTCGACCGGACGGCCAAGATGTATGTGGGCGGCAAGCAGGCGCGCCCCGACGGCGGCTATTCCCGGCCCGTGTGGTCAAAACGCGGCAAGCTCCTCGGCCATGCGGGCATCGGCAACCGCAAGGACATCCGCAACGCCGTCGAGGCCGCGCGCGGGGCCTCGGGCTGGGCCAAGGCCACGGCGCACAACCGGGCGCAGGTGCTGTATTACATCGGCGAGAACCTGTCGGCGCGGGCGGGGGAATTCGCCGCCCGCATCCGCGACCTGACGGGATGCACCGCGGCGCGGGCCGAGGCCGAGGTGGAGGCCAGCATCGACCGGCTGTTCACCTACGGCGCCTGGGCCGACAAGATGGACGGCCGGGTGGCGAACGTGCCGATCCGCGGCGTGGCGCTGGCGATGCGGGAGCCCGTGGGCGTAATCGGCGCGCTGGCACCCGACGATGCGCCGCTGCTCGGGGCGGTGTCGCTGATGGCCCCGGCCATCGCGATGGGCAACCGGGTGGTGCTGGTGCCGTCGGCGGCCTATCCGCTGGCGGCCACCGACCTCTACCAGGTGCTCGACACCTCGGACGTGCCGGGGGGCGTGGTGAACATCGTCACCGGCGACCCGCAGGAGCTGGGCGCGACGCTGGCCGCGCATCTGGACGTGGAGGCGCTCTGGTCCTTCGCGGGCGGCGTGGATGCGGCGAAGCTGGAGGCGGCCTCGGCCGGGAACCTCAAGCGGACGTGGGTCAACCGCAGCGCGCCCGACTGGTTCGGGGCCGACGCCGAGGGGCGGCCGTTCCTCGAGCAGGCGACCGAGGTCAAGACGATCTGGGTGCCTTACGGGGAGTGAGGCTGCCGCGCGCAGCGAAAAACTGCAGTTCTCCGGCCTAGCCGCGCCCGCCGACCCGGTCCTTGAGCTTGGCCCACTGCACCGCCAGCCGGTCGCGGATCGGGTCGATCACCCGATCCTCGAACCGTTCCCAGATGCGCCAGGCCATGAAGACCAGCACCGCCAGCACCAGCAGGATGACGATGTTCAGCCAGGGGATCAGCGTCACCTCCGGCCCGTCTACGGGCCGGATCGACACCGCGTTGGGATAGGTCGTCAGCAGCCGCGACCGCCAGCCGTAATGGGTGACGGCCACCCACTGCGGCTCGGCCGCGGTGGACACCAGGTTCGCCGCCTCGGCGTGCAGGTCCGCGGAATCGAGCTTGAAATAGGGCGGCCAGCCGAAGCCCGTGTCCTCGTTGCGGTAGACCATCACCTCGCCCGAGGGCAGGACGCTGTTGATCAGGCGCAGGTCGCGGCTGTCCACGGTCGCGTTGCCGCTGTCGCCCTGGGCGTAGAAGATCCGGTTCAGCCCCGAGAAATCCTGCCGGATGATCTCGGTGTCGGTGATCCGCACGATGTCGCGCTGCGGCAGGGTATAGTGCAGGAACGCCCCGAAGATCAGGACCAGGACGGCGATGAAGATGATCCGGGGCCAGCGCATGGGCGTTCCTCAGTTCGTCACGTATACGTAGATGCTCAAGCCGGCGATGGGCAGGACGTAAACCAGAAACACCAGCCATGTGCGGATGCGCCGCGCCACCGGGGCGATGCGCTCGTCGATCCAGTCGTCGCGGTCGCCGGGCCGGCCCTCCATCACCCAGTCCTCCTCCAGCCGCATCCGCGCGCCGGCGCGCAGGTAGAGGAACATGCTGACGTAGACGACCGTCAGCAGCGCCAGCATGAGGAGAAGCATCCGCCCGAGTCCCAGGATCATCCACACCGTCCTTTCCGCGTCTTTCCCCCGATATAGGGGATGTCGGCGCGGATTGGCAGGGCTTGCGGGCGGCGCGCGGGCGGCGCAGTCTCGAAACATGGAGACGGACGCGAGACTTCTGGAGGCCGTGGCCGCGCGCGAGGGCGACCTCGTGGCGCTGACGCAGGCGCTGATCCGCATTCCCACGCTGAACCCGCCGGGGCGCAACTACCGCGAGATCTGCGAGCTGCTGGCCGGGCGGCTGGAGGGCAAGGGTTTCACGGTCGAACTGGTCCGCGCCCACGGCGCGCCCGCCGACAGCGACCGCTATCCGCGCTGGAACCTCGTCGCCCGGCGGACGGGCGGGCGACCCGGCGACTGCGTGCACTTCAACTCGCACCACGATGTGGTCGAGACCGGCCATGGCTGGACGGTCGACCCCTTCGGCGGCGAACTGCGCGACGGCCGCGTCTACGGCCGGGGCGCCTGCGACATGAAGGGGGGCCTCGCGGCCAGCGTCATCGCGGCCGAGGCGTTTCTCGACACCCACCCCGACTTCGCCGGCGCCATCGAGATCAGCGCCACCGCCGACGAGGAATCGGGCGGCTACGGCGGCGTCGCCTACCTGGCCGAGCGCGGCTGGTTCGACCCCGCCCGCGTGCAACACGTCATCATCCCCGAGCCGCTGAACAAGGACCGCATCTGCCTCGGCCACCGGGGCGTCTGGTGGGCCGAGATCGAGACCCACGGCCGCATCGCCCATGGCTCCATGCCCTTCCTCGGCGACTGCGCCGTGCGCCACATGGGTGCCGTGCTGGCCGAGATGGAGGACACGCTGTTCCCGCTCCTGGCGACCAAGCGCACCGCGATGCCCGTGGTCCCCGAGGGCGCGCGGCAGTCCACGCTGAACATCAACGCCATCCACGGCGGCGAGCGCGAGCAGGAGGCCGACTACACCGGCCTGCCCGCGCCCTGCGTGCCCGACCGCTGCCGCATCACCATCGACCGACGCTATCTTATAGAAGAAGACCCCGCCGAGGTGAAGGCCGAGGTCACCGCCCTGATGGAACGGGTCCGCGCCCGCCGCCCCGGCTTTTCCTACGAGATCCGGGAACTGTTCGAGGTGCAGCCGACGATGACCGACCGCGACGCGCCCGTGGTCACCACGGTGGCCGCCGCCATCGAACGGGTGCTGGCGCGGCAGGCCGACTATGTCGTGTCGCCCGGCACCTACGACCAGAAACACATCGACCGCATCGGCCGGCTGAAGAACTGCATCGCCTACGGGCCGGGCATCCTCGACCTCGCGCACCAGCCCGACGAATGGGTGGGGGTGCAGGACATGGTCGACAGCGCCAAGGTCATGGCGCTGACGCTGGCCGAGCTGCTGGCGCCGGTTCAGGGCCGCAGCTGATCCACGAACCCCAGGTGGCGCAGCGCCGCGGCGGCCAGGTCGCGGGCGGCCTCGTCGCCGTCCAGAAGCTCGGCGTTCAGGCGCCGGACGAGGCGGCTGAGGGTGCGGGCATCGGCCTGCTTGCGGATGAAATCGGCGATGCTGTCCGTGGTGACGGACAGGATGTCTTTGGTCGTCGGCACGGTCATTCGGCCCCCAAGCTGTGTTTCCGGCTGCAGACCCGCCCCGCCTATCGCGATTCGCCGCCGCGCCCCAGCGATTCGTGACGCCCTTGCGACGCCACGCCGCCCCGGCGTGGCAGATCGGCCCGCCACGCCCGCCCGCCGTGCGGACACGCGACGATTTTGGGCGGGATTTTTCCCGCGCGCCCCGCCAATATGCCCCCGGAACATCCTCAGGGAGAGAGACAATGATCCATCATCTCCGCCGCGGCGTGGCGATCTCGGCGCTCTGGGCCGGGGCCGCGCTGGCCCAGCAGACCGACATCACCATCGGCATGGTGCTGGAGCCGCCGAACCTCGACCCGACCGCCGGCGCCGCCGCCGCCATCGACGAAGTCGTCTACGCCAACGTCTTCGAGGGGCTGACGCGGTTCGGCCCCGACGGGTCGGTCCTGCCGGCGCTGGCCGAAAGCTGGGAGATCTCGGACGACGGCAGCGTCTACACCTTCTACCTGCGCGAGGGCGTGACCTTCCACGACGGCACCGCGATGACGGCCGATGACGTGGTCTTCAGCCTCGACCGCGCGCGCGCCGAGGGTTCGACCAACGCGCAGCCCGCGCTGTTCGCCAACATCGTCGGCGTCGAGGCGGTGGGCGACCTGACCGTGGTGGTCACGCTGGACGGGCCCGACGGGGCGTTCCTGTTCGACATGGCCTGGGGCGATGCCGTGATCGTGGCCCCCGAATCGGCCGAGACCAACGCCACCAACCCGGTCGGCACCGGCCCGTTCCGCTTCGCCTCCCGCGTCGAGGGCGACCGCGTCGACCTCGTCCGCCACGACGGCTACTGGGGCGAGCACGTGGCGCTCGAGGCCGCCACCTTCCGCTTCATCTCGGACCCCAACGCCGCCTTCGCCGCGATGATGGCGGGCGACGTGGACGCCTTCCCGAACTTCCCCGCGCCGGAAACGCTGGCCCAGTTCGCGGCCGACCCGCGCTTCTCGGTCATCGTCGGGTCGACCGAGGGCGAGACGATCCTCGCCATGAACAACGCCCAGGCCCCGCTCGACGACATCCGCGTCCGGCAGGCCATCACCCATGCCATCAACCGGCAGGACATCATCGACGGCGCCATGTTCGGCTACGGCACGCCCATCGGCACCCATTTCGCGCCGCACAACCCCGACTACGTGGACCTGACCGGGCTGTCGGCCTACGACCCCGAGCGGTCCCGCGCCCTGCTGGCCGAGGCCGCGCCCGACGGGCTGACCCTGCGCCTTGCCCTGCCGCCCCCGTCCTACGCCCGGCGCGGCGGCGAGATCATCGCGGCGCAGCTGCGCGAGGTGGGGATCGAGACCGAGATCACCAATCTGGAATGGGCGCAGTGGCTGGAGCAGGTGTTCCGCGGCCGCGACTTCGACCTGACCATCGTCAGCCACACCGAGCCGATGGACATCGGCATCTACGCCCGGCCGGACTACTACTTCCAGTATGCCCGCCCCGAGTTCGTGGCGCTGAACGACACGCTGGCGCAGACGACCGATCCGGGCGCGCGCTCGGCCCTGATGGTCGAGATGCAGCAGATGATCGCCGAGGACTACGTCAACGGCTACCTGTTCCAGCTCGCCAAGACCGGCGTCGCCAACGCCGCCATCGAAGGTCTCTGGGCGAATTCGCCGACGCAGGCCAACGACCTGACCGGCGTCCGCTGGACCCAGTGACCCGACCCGGCGCCGCCCCGCCAAGGGCGGCGCCCCTTCCCTTGCCCGAGACGCCCATGAGCCTTGTCGTCCAGGTCGCCGCCACCGGCGCGCCCGAGATCTCCCGCCCCGACCCGTCGCGCCTGATCGCGGGCGACCCCGAGCACCGCACCTGGCTGACCGAGGAGCGTGACGGCCTGTGGTGCGGCGTCTGGGAATCGACGCCCGGCACGTGGCGCGTGGTCTATGACGAGTGGGAATATTTCCGCCTCACCGCCGGCGTCTCGGTCCTGACGCCCGAGGGCGGCACGCCGGTGACGCTCCGGGCCGGCGACGCCTGGGTCATCCGCCCCGGCTTCACCGGCACCTGGGAGGTGGTCGAGACCACCCGCAAGGATTTCGTGATCCGGCTCTGAGGGCCGTCACGCGACCTTCAGCTGCGCCTTGCCCGGCTCGATCGTCACGATCACCGCGCCCTTGCGGCGGCGGCTGTCGACATGGGCATGGGCCTCGCGGATCGCCTCGAACGGGTAGACCCGGTCGATCACCGGCCGAAGCTGCCCCGCCGCCACCATGTCCGACAGCCGGTCCAGCCCCTCGCGGCTGTCGCCGTTCACGGCCACGATCTGCCGGTGCCCGTTGCGCTTCGCCTTGCGGCCAAGCCAGACGTCGCGGAGCCCGTAGGTCAGCGGCACGAAGCGCCCGCCCGGCGCCAGCATCGGCGCGGCGCGGGCGTAGTCCAGCGCGCCGATGGTGTCGAAGACCACGTCGTAGGGCCCGGTCAGGCCGGCGGGGTCGGTTTTTCGGTAGTCGACGGTGTGCGCCGCGCCCAGGCTTTCGACCAGGGCAAGGTTGCCGCCGCTCGCCACGCCGGTCACCTCGGCGCCCAGCGCGCGGGCGACCTGCACCGCGTAGACGCCGACACCGCCCGAGGCGCCCAGCACCAGCACCCGCTCGCCCGGCTTCACCGCGGCGAAGCGGCCGAGGAATTCCAGCGCTGTCTGCCCGCCGAAGGGCAGCGCCGCCGCCTCGGCATCCGACAGGCCCGCGGGCAAGGGCGCGATGGCGCCGCCGGCCTTGGCGACGAGGTATTCCGCGTGCGCCCCGCCGCCGCTGAAACCATAGACGCGGTCGCCGGGGGCAAAGTCGGTGACGCCCTTGCCCACCTCGACCACGGTGCCCGCGTAGTCGCTGCCGAGCACCGGGTTGCGCGGCCGGAAAAGGCCGAACATCAGCCGGCCGACCGTCGCCATGATCGCGCCGGGAAAGGCCGCGGCGCGCAGGCGCCAGTCGGCGGTGGTGACGCCGGCGGCGGCGACGCGCACCAGCACCTCGCCCTTGCCGGGGCGCGGGCGGGGGATCTCGGCGAGGCTCACGACCTCGGGGCCTCCGTAACGGGTGTTGATCGCAGCTTTCATCTCTGGGCCTCCGTGGGGTGTTCCGTGGGTGGTGCCAGATCTACCCATGCAGAGACCTCAATTGAATTGACGAAATCCGCAGAATATCCATACGATTTCGCATGGATTGGGCCCACCTGACCTTTGACTGGAACCGCGCCCGCGCGGTTGTGGCCACCGCCGAGACCGGCTCGCTGTCCGCCGCGGCCCGGGCGCTGGGGCTGACGCAGCCCACGCTGGGCCGGCAGGTCAGCGCGCTGGAGGAGGAACTGGGCGTGACCCTCTTCACCCGCGCCGGCAAGCGGATGGAGCTGACCGAGGCCGGGCTGCACCTGATCGAGCCCCTGCGCCGCATGGCCGAGGCCGCCGAGGCCACCGCGCGCGTCGCCTCGGGCCAGTCGCAGGACATCGCGGGGACGGTGACCATCACCGCCTCGCACCTCTACGCCTCGGAGCTTCTGCCGCCGATCCTCGCCCGGATCCGGGCCGAGGCGCCGGCGCTGCAGGTCCAGGTCGTCGCCACCAACGCGATCCGCGACCTGATGCGGCGCGAGGCCGACATCGCCATCCGCCACGCCCGCCCCGACCAGCCCGACCTGACCGCGCGGCTGATCCGCGAGGACGAGGCCGCGCTCTACGCCACGCCCGCGCTGCTGGCGCAAGGCCCGGTCGAGACGCTGCCCTTCATCGGCTTCGACCTCGCCGACACCTACCGCGGGATGCTTGCGCAGCGGGCCCTCGACCTGCCGCCCGACGCCTTCCCGCTCCTGTCCGAGGACAGCCACACGCAGCTGGCGCTGGCCCGCGCGGGCCTAGGCGTCGCCGCCCTGCCGGTCTGGGTCGGCGACCCCGACCCGCTGCTCGTCCGCGCCCAGCCCGGCGCGCCGCCGCTCGTCACCTTCCCGGTCTGGCTCGCCGCGCACCGGGAACTGCACTCGTCGCGCCGCATCCGGCTGGTGTTCGACCGGCTGGCCGAGGGGCTGACCCCCGGCTGACGAAAACCCCCTGCGGACGGGCCGCAGGGGGATCGTTGCTGAAATGCGAACCGAGAAATCGGGGCGGTGAAATGCCGTGGGGCGGCCCCGCGCGGGCGGGACCGCGGAAAATCTCACATCGGCGGGATCGCGAAGAACATCGTCTCGCCGGAGTGGTCGTCGACACCGTCGTTGTCGGTCGAGACCCACATCGTGCCGTCCGCCGCGATGGCCAGCCCCTCGACCTTGTCGAGCACGTAGCCGCCGGTGGAGGTCAGGTAGGGCAGAAGGTCCACCACCACCTCGGGCGCCAGCACCGCGGGGGGTTCGCCCAGCGCCACCATGCCCTCCATCGCCGACAGCGGCACCCGGGTGATGAGCTTGGTCACCGCCGCGCCCGCCAGCTGGTTGTCGCGTTCCACGAAGTAGAGGTGGTCGCCATGCGCCACGATCTCCGACAGGCCGACCCAGCCGGTGGCGGGTTCGGTCAGCGGGTAGTGGATGACCGACCACTCCTCGGTCTCCAGGTCGTAGCCCAGCACCTTGGCGTGGTGCGCCGGGTCGTCGCGCCAGGGGCGCTGCACCGCGAGATACAGCATGTCGCCCACCCGCGTGATCCCCTCGAAGCCGAAGCGGGTTTCCACCGCCAGCAGCTCCTCGGGCAGCGCGATGGCGTCCTCGATCGCGCCATCGGCCCCGATGTGGTAGATCGCGTGCGGCACCAGCCGGTCGGAGCGCCCCTCGGACGCGACCCAGAACCCGCCCTCGCCGTCCAGCGCGATGCCCTCCATGTCCATCAGCTGCGCCGGCTGCCCCTCGCGCGTCACGCGGATCGCGTCGACGATGCGGGCGGGGGTCTGGCTCACGTCGATGTGGAAGATGGTGGGCTGCATCCCGTAGAAGCTGTCGGACACGGCGTAGATCGTGCCGTCCTCGGCCATCACCTGCCCCGAGATCGCGCCCCAGCCGATCAGCCCGTCGGTGCCGGCGCTGGTCAGGTGCGGGTAGGCGGCGGGGGCCTGCTGATACTCGTAGATCATGACGTGGGCCGGCGCCGCGCCGTCCTCGCGCCCGTCGAACTCGTTCGCGGTGGCGATCAGGTTGCGGCCCGGGATGGCGATGGCGCCTTCGGGCGAGATCCCCGAGGGCAGGAGCTGCGCCAGCACGGGCGCGGCGGGGTCGGTCATGTCGTAGACGCCCACGACCGAGCCGCGCTCGGACAACAGGAACATCATCGGCACGCCGCCGAACACGGCGACCTCCATCCCCTCGGGCTCCACGCCCTTGTTGCCCGACCGGGCCTCGGGGTAGTGCCCGATCTCGGCCACGGCGTATTCAAAGGCCAGCCCGCTCTCGAACACCACGGTCCCGTCGCGGTGGAACACGGTAAAGCCGCGGGTGCCGCCGTCCATGTCGCCCTCGTTGGCGACGACGAGATGGTCGGCGTCGATCCATTGCAGCGCGTCTGGCTCGCGCGGCAGGTCGGTGAGCTGGCCGTCGAAGGTCAGCGCGCCCTCCTCCTCGGTGTCCACGCCCTCGAGCGAGACGGTGCCGGCCGGGAAATGGCTCAGAACCTCGCCGGCCGACGAGACGACGACGATGTGGTTGTTCTCCTGCAGGGTCACGGCGATGTCGCCGGCCGCGTTCACGTCCACGAATTCCGGCTCCGGGTCCTCGGGCGCGATGCCGGCGAGCCCGGTCAGGTCCACCCGGATCTGCGCGGCGCAGTCCATCGCGCCGCCATCGCCCAGCGGCTGGATGACAAGATGGCCCGCCGGCATCTGCGGGACGCGGCCGTCGCCCGCATCCTCGTCGCGCTGGTTCTCGATGGCGACGGTGATGAAGCTGCCGTCCGGCGCGACGGCCGTGCTGTCGGGCTGGCCGCCGAGGTCGCAGGAGGCGATCACCGCGCGGGTGCCGGCGTCGATCGCGTGCAGGACGCCGGAGGGGCTGGTGAAGCCCTCGGAGGTGTTCTCGGCCACGAACACGGTCTGGCCCAGCGCCGACACCGCGGTGGGTTCGCCGGCGGGCAGGGCGAAGGTGCCGGCCGCGACGGGGGCCGCCGGGTCGGTGATGTCGATGAAGCCGATCACGCCCGCCGGGCTGTCGGAATAGACCAGCGTCATGCCGTCGCCGGTGGCGGCGATGATCTCGGCCGAGGTCTCCTCGGCGTCGGGCGTGTTCAGCGCGACGGGGAACGAGGCGATCCGGTTGAAGGTCATCTCCTGCGCAAGGGCAGGCACGGCGGCCACGAGGGCCAGCGCCGAGGTCAGCATCAGCGAGCGGGTTTGCATCGACGGTCTCCGAAGGGGATGTGCAGCGCGCCCCCCATGCCGCACGGGCACGACGGGCGGATGACAGCCGCGTTTCGGTTTCGTGACAGTCGGAGCCTAGCGGTACATCACCGCCCAGCGCTCGATCAGGCGCTGCTGCAGGCGCTTGGCGCGGGCGTTGTAGGGGCGGGCGCCGTCAGGGCGCTCGCGCTGTTCCTCGGTCAGCGTGGCGCGGCGGTCGGTGTCGGCGCAGAAGATGCCGAAGGCAAGGTCGCGGCCGCCGGGCGTGCGGGCGTAGCCGGCCAGCGACGACACGAAGTTCAGCGTGCCGGTCTTGGCCACGACCTGCACCGGGTGGTCGGCGATGACGTTGCCGCGCTCGTCCAGCATCGGGATGTCGCGCATCAGCCGCCGCAACAACCCGTTCGGCCCCGCCGCGACCAGCGCCAGCACCATGTCATGGGCGCGGATACGGCTGCGGTCGCCCAGCCCCGAATGATCCACGAAGGCGGCCTGCCGGGCGCCCGACCGCGCGCGCAGCCAGTCCGACATGGCCGCGCCCGAGCTTGCCAGGTCGGCGGGCTGGCCGCCGCCCGCCTGCGTCGACAACAGGCCCACCACCTCGGCGGTCAGGTTGGTGGACCAGCGCATCATGCCGCGCAGGATGTCCTCCAGCGGCTCGCTGATGTGCTCGACCAGCACCCGCGCCGTGTCGGGGACCGCGCCGCCGGTCTCGACCCCGCTGAAGCGCAGGCCCTGGGCGCGGGCCAGCGTCTCGAACACCTCGGCCACGTAGGCCGCGGGGCGGCGCACCGGCAGCCAGCGCGCCCCGTTCTCGCCCAGCGCGCCGCGGGCGACCGTCCACTGGTCGCGCCCCTCGACCTGCGCGTAGGTGTAGACGGGGACCGCGCGTTCCTCGACCTGCATCCGCGCGATCTGCACCGCGGGGCGCAGCGACTCGGACCGCGCGTCCATGGTGACGGTGTAGTCCCCCGCCGTCCGCGCCCATTCGAAATGCACCCGGTTGAAGTTCAGGTTCAGCCCCGAGATCGCGGGGTTGTAGCCCACGTGGTCCGGCTGGTCGGGGTCGATCTCGAAGATCTCGGGCAAGGGGCCCGCCGCCAGCCGCAACCGCCCCGTCACCTCGCGCAGCCCGGTGGCGCCCAGGTCGGCCACCATCCGCGCCAGCGTGTCGGTGTCGAGCAGCGGGTCGCCCGAGCCGACCAGCCACAGGTCGCCGTCCAGCCGCCCGTCGGCCAGCGGCCCGTCGGCCATGATCCGCGTGCGGAACCGGAAGCCCGGCCCCAGCCGGTCGAGCCCGTAGGCGCAGGTCACGGCCTTGGCGACCGAAGCCGGCGGCAGCGCGAGCAGCGGGTGGAACACCTCGAGGATCTCGCCGGTCGCGGCATCGGCCACGGCGTAGCCGACGCGCCCGCCCAGACGTGCCTCGGCCACCAGCTCGGCGCCCGAGGGCAGCGCGCGCCGAAACAGCCCCTCGGGCCGCAGCTGCGGCCGCAGCGACGCCTCGAGCGCAGCGCCCAGCGCGGGCGCGGCAACGAGGCTCGCCGTCCCCGACAGGAATACACGTCGCGACAGCATGAAAAGGCCGTTTGTCTCAATTCCGCCCGTCACTAAACCCCAGCGCCCCCTTCCACTCAAGGGATTCGGCCCCTCAAGCCTGCGTGAACGCCGGCTTTCCGGCGGCCCGGCAATGGGATAGCAGGGCCCATGCACACCGAGACCCTGCGGGCCCTTCCCCTGATGCTGCTGGCGATGACGCTGATCCCCGCGGGGGACACGGCGGGCAAGCTCATGGTCGAGGGCGGCGTCGCGCCGGTCTTCACCGCCTGGAGCCGCTTTGCCCTCGGCGCCGCGCTGCTGCTGCCCTTCGTGCTCCACATCGTGCCGCCGCGGCTGTTCCTCGACTGGCGGGTGTGGCTCAGGGGCGCGCTGATCGCGGGGGGCATCCTGTCGATCCTGACCGCGCTGCGGACGGAACCCATCGCCAACGTCTTCGGCGCCTTCTTCGTCGGGCCGATCGTCGCGTGGCTCCTGTCGGTCTGGCTCCTGCGCGAAAGCTTCTCGTGGCTGCGCGCCGCCCTGCTCGGCCTCGGCTTCCTCGGGGTGCTCCTGGTGGTGAAACCCGGCTTCGGCATGACCCCCGGCCTCGGCTTCGCGGTGCTGGCGGGGCTGTTCTACGGCGGCTTTCTCACCGCCTCGCGCTGGCTGGCCGACCTCGCCCGGCCGCGCGCGCTGCTTCTCAGCCAGCTGGTGGTGGGCGCGGTGCTGCTGGCGCCGCTGGGCCTGCCCGCGATCCCCGAGGTGACGCCGCGGGTGGCGGCGCTGACGCTGGCCTCGGCGCTGGGGTCGATGCTGGGCAACCTGTGCCTCATCCTCGCCCTGCGCAGGGCGCCGGCCTCGCGGCTTGCGCCCTTCGTCTACACCCAGCTCATCGCCGCCACGGCCTTTGGCTGGGCGGTGTTCGGCACGCTGCCGGACGGGCTCACCCTCCTCGGCCTCGCCATCCTGCTGGCCTCGGGGCTGGCCACCCTGACGCTCCGCGCGGCGCGATAGGCCCTACCACTCGCCCCGCGCGCGGATCGCGGTGGACGACACATCGACCATCGGCAGGTTCAGGAAACACCAGGCGGGCGGCTCGGCCGTGGCCAGGCGCCGGGCCTGCGCGGCGGGCAGCTTGAAGCGGCGGTAGACCTGCGCGGCCTTGGCCGTGCGCGCCGAGATCCCCTGCCCCGGCCGGGCCAGCACGCCCACGGGCACGGTCTGCAGGATCTCCTCCCAGCGCTGCCAGCGGTGGAACTGGGCCAGGTTGTCCGCCCCCATCAGCCAGACGAAGCGGACGCCGGGATACAGCCCGCGCAGCTGCGCGATCGTTTCGGCGGTGTAGCGCGTGCCGATGCGTGCCTCGACATCCGTCACCAGGATGCGCGGGTCACGCACCAGCGCACGGGCGGCGGCCATCCGGCGCGGCAACGGCGCCGGCCCCCGCGCCTTCAGCGGGTTGCCGGGGCTGACCAGCCACCACACACGGTCGAGCCCGAAGCGCTTCAGCGCCTCGCGGCTCACGTGCAGGTGCCCCGCGTGGGGCGGGTCGAAGGAGCCGCCGAACAGGCCGATGGCCTGCCCGGGCACCGCGAAGGGAAGGTCCGAGCGCATCATCGCGCCTTGATGAGAGGGGCCGCGCGCCCTGTCAATGCGCGCCCCCGGCCCGGGCGGCCGGGGGCGCGCGCGGCGTCACAGGTGCCGCAGCGGATCGACCGGGACGGGGGGCGCGTGCCGGGGCGGCCGGTCGGCGGGCTGCGGCGGCAGGCCGATGTCGCGGCGCAGGTGATCCGGCAGCTGGCTCAGGTCACGGACCCGGGGCCGCCGCGGCCGCGGGGCGGCGCGCAGGCCAACGGCCCAGGGCCGGGCGAACCATGCCCGCAGGCGGGCAAAGGGACGGGTGAGGATCAGGGTGGTCATGTCAGGCTTTCCTTTGGAGAGAGGGAAAGCCGCCACGCGATGGGGCGCTCGCAAACTGTGGGGAAGGCCGCGTCTCGTGGCGGCCTTCGAGATGTCGAGACTATCCCGGTGCCGCGCCTAGCGCAGGTTCATGCCCGGACGGGCAATCTGGCAGAGATAGGACTGCGACATGTCGAACATCCCGGGGTTGCGAAACGCCCGCTCTGCGGGCCGGCCGGCGATACACCGGCCCCGGGCCGCCTGTCACGCCTCCCCGGGAAACGCCGCGGCGGCTGTGGCTTTTCGGCAAGGCCCCGATTCCGCGGCCCCCGCGATTGCCGATCCGCGCGCGCATGGATACATACGGGGCCAACCTGACCCGATGAACGAACGGACCGCAGCCAATGGCCTCCTACCAGTATGTCTACCACATGGATGGCGTCTCCAAGACCTATCCCGGCGGCAAGAAGTGCTTCGAGAACATCCGCCTCAACTTCCTGCCCGGCGTGAAGATCGGCGTCGTCGGCGTGAACGGCGCGGGCAAGTCGACGCTGATGCGGATCATGGCGGGCATCGACAAGGATTTCACCGGCGAGGCCTGGGCCGCGCAGGGCGCCCGCGTGGGCTACCTCCCGCAGGAGCCGCAGCTGGATGAAGGCCTGAGCGTGCGCGAGAACGTCATGCTGGGCGTCGCGGCCAAGAAGGCCAAGCTCGACCGCTTCAACGAGCTGGCGATGAACTACTCGGACGAGACCGCCGACGAGATGGCGGCGCTGCAGGACGAGATCGATTCGAACAACCTGTGGGACCTCGATTCACAGGTCGACGTGGCGATGGAGGCGCTCCGCTGCCCGCCCGACGACGCGCCGGTGGCGACCCTCTCGGGCGGCGAGCGGCGGCGCGTGGCGCTGTGCAAGCTGCTGCTCGAGGCGCCCGAGATGCTGCTGCTGGACGAACCGACCAACCACCTCGACGCCGAGACCATCGCCTGGCTGCAGCAGCACCTGATCGAGTACAAGGGCACGATCCTGATCGTGACCCACGACCGGTATTTCCTCGACGACATCACCGGCTGGATCCTGGAACTCGACCGCGGCCGGGGCATCCCGTACGAGGGCAACTATTCCAGCTGGCTGGAGCAGAAGGCCAAGCGGCTGGAACAGGAGGCCCGCGAGGACAAGTCGCGCCAGAAGACGCTCGAGCGCGAACTCACCTGGATCCGCGCCGGCGCCAAGGCGCGGCAGGCCAAGCAGAAGGCCCGGATCAACGCCTACGAGGAGCTGGCCAGCCAGTCCGAGCGCGAGAAGATTTCCCGCGCGCAGATCGTCATTCCGAACGGCCCGCGGCTCGGCTCGCGCGTGATCGAGGTGAACGGGCTGCAGAAGGGCTATGGCGACAAGCTGCTGATCGAGGACCTGTCCTTCTCCCTGCCGCCCGGCGGCATCGTGGGCGTGATCGGACCGAACGGCGCCGGCAAGTCGACGCTGTTCCGCATCCTGACCGGGCAGGAACAGCCCGATGGCGGCGCGGTCGAATTCGGCGACACGGTCAAGCTGTCCTACGTCGACCAGTCCCGCGACGCGCTCGACCCGTCCAAGACGGTCTGGGAGGAGATCTCGGGCGGGGCCGAGATCATCGAGCTCGGCGACGCGTCGATGAATTCCCGCGCCTATTGCGGGGCGTTCAACTTCAAGGGCGGCGACCAGCAGAAGAAGGTGGGTCTCCTGTCCGGGGGCGAGCGCAACCGGGTGCACATGGCCAAGCTGCTGAAGTCGGGGGGCAACGTGCTGCTGCTCGACGAGCCGACCAACGACCTCGACGTCGAGACGCTGCGGGCGCTGGAGGACGCGCTGGAGGATTTCGCGGGCTGCGCGGTGATCATCTCGCACGACCGGTTTTTCCTCGACCGGCTCTGCACCCACATCCTCGCCTTCGAGGGCGAGGCGCATGTGGAGTGGTTCGAGGGCAACTTCGCCGACTACGAGGAAGACAAGAAGCGCCGGCTGGGCCCGGATGCGGTCGAGCCGAAGCGGCTGAAGTACAAGAAGTTCGCGCGGTGATGTTAATGCAAAGCCAACTCGTTCCAAAGCGTCCGATGAACACCGATGTTGAAATCACTTGTAAACGTTGGCATCGGATCTCCGCGAAAATAGAAATTCTTGTAGCCCGTTTCTGTGGCAGAGTAAAATATCACCCCAACTCGATATAGGCTCTGTAGGACGTTATCCCACCCGGAATCCTCTAGCGTTGCTACATAATCGTCCTGGTCGCGAAGAAGCGCTATCCTCTGCAACCACTGGGGTCGCGTATAGTTTCGCCGCCCGCCACGCAGAAGCTTGTCGATACCGGAAAGAGCAATTGGATCGAACTTTACGCCTAGCCCTGACTTTGCGTCCTGCCAAAGCCTTGTTCCCAAGTCTGGCAACACGTTCTCTGTGAGGGTCTTTCTCCGAAAAAAGTTCATGGAGCCATCAAAATTCTGCGCAAGCTCAAAAAGAAGTGCCATGTCGCGCGGGCGGTACCAAGTCTTGTCAATTAAGTTCGTCGGGTAGCCCTGCTGAAAATATCGCGCTTTGACAATATTGATTTCATTAGTGGTAATTCCGGCTGACGTGTCAATAGTGGGGTCTTGAACAGCCATCCTGTTTAAGATGGTCCGCTCAAGCGGATGGGTCCCGCTCTTCACAGATTTTGGCCAATCTAGCTCAACACCTCTATCGCGAACAATTCGATGCACCTCATACTTAACCTCAGCAACTTCATCAACAATTTCACGCCGGATAGCTGCGACAATTCGAATGTCGCCAGCCTCAAATCGTTCAGAAAAATCTCTTATTGCCCTAATTAAAGAGGATATCGCCGCAACCTGGATTCGATCACCATCATCGCCCCTCTTGTAGATTTCCATTTCGTCAATAAAGACGAATATTGGCGAGTTTGCCAAGTAAACCTCTTCAAGTGCATCTTCTGCTATTTCAATGTAGGTCTCCAAGTCACTAGGGCCCGCCTCAGCAAAAGATCCCTGTAGAGTTAAGCTGGGGTTCTTAGAGAGCTCCAATTGAAAAGTCTCTAATGATGGATATCTCTTGCGGTTCTGCTCAGACTGAGAGATCAGACGCGCCGCCTCAATAGATTTAAAGAAAGTCTCTGCATGCCTCCCAGTCATGTTCCGCCTGCGAAGAAGGCGTGAGATCTGAGTCAGTAGGAACAACCGCCAAAAAACTCTTGCATCTTCATCTGCCGAAAAAACGCTATCATTGACTATCTCTTCGTTGGGCCTGCCTGCGAGAGTCTTCCTAAATCGGGCCAGCTGCTTATCAGAGAACGTACTTTGGAAATAGTAAAAATGAGTAAACGCTTCGAGGTCTCTCTCACATAGTATTCGAATATACTGGAGAAGTGCAGTTTTTCCTGACCCCTTTCCTCCATACACAAAGTACTTTCGACCATCGAAGAAACGCTCAATATCAAACGCCTCTGGAATAACGAAGCTCTCCAGAAACAGTTGTTTTTCTTCTTCAGAAAGGAGGCTAAGATTTCGAGCGTCCTCCGCGCCGAAATCAAAATCTCTAATCTTCATTTCAGCCACTCCGATTCCAATTTGACACAATATTAGGCAGCAGGCATCGATTCGCGTCAACGGTTCTTGCGTCAACAGCGAACACCGCGCCCCATGCGCAGTGTGGCGACCCGGCCCCTGACGCCCACCCAAGGGTGAGCGCGACACCACTTGAGGCGCCACCGTGCTGAATTGTACGAATTGACCATGGTTTTTTACTTTCTCCTTGCTATCTGCCGCCCCAACCCCCATGTACCCCCTGCGAACGTTATTCTCTTTCGACCACTGTCTCCCTCATACGGCTGTCAGTCCCTCGATCCAGACCGACCACGCCAGGCCGCCGCATTCTGTGGGCGGCACCCAAGTAGGAGACATCACGATGGCCAATGGCACCGTGAAATGGTTCAACGCCACCAAAGGCTTCGGCTTCATCGCACCCGCCACCGGCGGCAAGGACGTGTTCGTCCACATCTCGGCGCTGGAGCGCTCGGGCCTGTCCACTCTGAAGGACGACCAGAAGGTCACCTTCGACGTCGAATCCGGCCGTGACGGCCGCGAATCGGCGATCAACCTCGCGCTGGCCTGAGCCGGCCCCTGCGCCGGATCCCCGGCGCGGACCCGAAAGACCCGGAAAGGCGCGCAGCCCTGCGCGCCTTTTCTGCATCCGGGAGGCTTGCACGGCGCCGCCGATGCCCCCAGATCGTTGACAGGATAAATCACAACCACCCGGCCTGCCCCATGTCCCATCACCTCACCTGCCTGACCTGCGGCACCGTGAACCGCGTCCCCGAGGAGCGGCTGACCGCGCACCCCAAATGCGGCACCTGCGGCGCCCGGCTGGTGGAGCCCAAGGTCCACGACCTCGACACCGCCACGCTGCGCAAGGCCGAGACCAAGGACACCCTGCCCCTTCTGGTGGATTTCTGGGCGCCCTGGTGCGGCCCCTGCCGCGCGATGGCGCCCGAGTTCGAAAAGGCCGCCCGCGCGCTCGCGCCCCACGCCCGGCTGGCCAAGGTGAACACCCAGGTCCACGGCGACGCGTCCCAGCGCTACGGCATCCGGGGCATCCCGCTCCTGATCCTGTTCCGCAACGGGCAGGAGGTGGCGCGGCTGACCGGCGCGCGGCCGGCCGCCGAGATCGAGGCCTTCGTGCGCAGCCACGCCCGCGCCCGGGCCTGAGCGGCCCTTTCCGTCGCCGGAAATGCCCCTATGCTCCGCGCCATGGCGGCGGAGACCCATGACATCGTGATCCTCGGCGGCGGGCCCGCGGGCGCGGCGGCGGCCGCCACCGCGGCGCGGGCGGGGCTCAGGACGCTCCTGATCGACAAGGCGCGCTTTCCCCGCGACAAGCTCTGCGGGGGGCTGTTCACGGGGCGGGCGCGGGACGAATACCGCCGGATCTTCGGCCGCGACCTCGACCCCGCCCTGTTCTCGGAACGCCGCGCCATCGCCTTCCACCTCGGGCCCACGCCGATGGGGCGCATGGACGACGTGCCGCCCATGTACCTGACCATGCGCCGCCCGCTCGATGCGCATCTGCTGGCGTTGGCCGGGGAGGCGGGCGCGACGCTGCGCACCGGCACGCGGGTGGTGCAAATCGACCTCGCCGCCAGCCGGCTGGTGCTGGAGGATGGCACGGCCGTCGCCTACCGGGTGCTGGTCGGGGCCGACGGGGTGACCTCGGCGGTGGCGCGGGCGCTGTTCGGCCGGCCCTTCGACCCCGCGACGATCGGTTTCGCGCTGGAAAAGGAGATGCCGCCGGTCAGCGACCCCGAGACGCTGGCGACCGTGCGGGTGGATTTCGGGGTCGCCGACTGGGGCTATGGCTGGAGCTTTCCCAAGCCCGGCTCGACCACCGTGGGGGTCGGCGGGCTGCAGGCGCGCAATCCCGACATGAAGGCGCGGATGCGGGCCTATGCCGAGCGGCTGGACCAGGGCGACGCCGAGGGGATGAAGGGGCATTTCCTGCCCTTCGGCGATTACCGACGGCGGCCCGGGCGGGGCAACGTTCTGCTGGCCGGCGATGCGGCGGGTTTCGTCGACCCGATCACCGGCGAGGGGATCGCCCATGCGCTGGGGTCGGGGCGGCTGGCGGCCGAGGCGGCGGCGCGCGCGATCCGCGAGGGGCGGGCCGAGGAGGCGGCGGGCCTTTACCGCGCCGCGACGGCCGAGATCCGGCTGTCTCTGGCGATCGCGCGGGTGCTGCGCCCGATCGTGTTCTCGGAGACGATGGCGCCGCTCTTCGCCCGCCGCTTCGCGGGCTCATCGCGGGTCAAGCAGGCCTATATGCGGATGCTGGCGGGCGAGATTGGCTACCCGACGCTGCTGGCGCTGGTGGCGTGGCGGCTGCCGCGGGCGATCTGGCGCAGTTGGCGGGGCGGGGCGCCCGGCCCCGCTCAGAACCGCGCGTAGTAGATCAGCGCGACGGGAATCACCATCGAGGTCCAGAGGCAGAAGAAGAACGCCGCGCGCCCCATCTTGAGCCAGAGCTGGATATCCGGGTCCTGGGCGAAATCGGCGCTGACCTCGGTCAGGGCCGAGGTCGTCACATCGAAGACTTCCATGCGGGACATCTGGGTATTCTCCTCTCCTACGCGCGCGCAGTTCCGCAACATAAGCGCCCGCGCCGGTCGGTCCAGTGCACCACGCCGGGTTTCGCTAGATTGAGCGGAAAAACTCCCTATCATCCGATCACGTCCCCGCGACCGGAGTTCAACCATGGTTCGACCCACCCGCCTGCTTGCTGCCGCCCTCGCCGCCCTCGCGCTTGCCCTGCCCGGCCCGGCGCCGGCGCAGAGCGCACAGGAAACGGCCTATGTGATGGGCCTGATGGAATCGATGAACGCGCTGTCGGTGCGGTTCAACCGCGAGGTCTGCGGCTACATCCTGCGCCACCCCAACGGCGCCTATTCCTCCACCAAGGTCAGCTGGGGCGGCCACGCCTCCTGCGCCTCTCTGCCGGTGACCGACGGGATGGACGTGGTGTCGTCCTGGCACACCCATGCCGCCTGGGCGGAGGAGTACGACAACGAGGTCCCTTCGATCCAGGACGTCGAGGGCGACATGCGCATGGGCGTGAACGGCTGGGTCGGCACGCCGGGCGGCCGGCTGTGGTTCGTGGACGGGCGCACGGGCTTCATGCGGCAGGTCTGCGGCCCGGGCTGCCTGCCCGAGGACCCGAACTCGGTCGAGGGCAGCCAGGGGCCTGTGGGCGAAAGTTATTCGCTGGATGCGCTTTACGCCCGGTTCGGACAGACGCGCTGATCCCGGCGGGCCCAAGGGGGGCGCTGCCCCCCGTCGCGTTCCGCGACTCCCCCCGGAGTATTTTCAAAGCAAAGATGGGACAGGCCCGCGCGGGTGATAGCGCGGGCCTTGTCGCTGCTACTCGGCGGCTTCCTGGTAGCTGTCCAGCGGCGGGCAGGTGCAGACCAGGTGCCGGTCGCCGTAGACGTTGTCGACGCGGTTGACCGGGGGCCAGTACTTGTCGACGCGGAAGGCGCCGGGCGGGAAGCAGCCCTGTTCGCGGCTGTAGGGCCGGTCCCAGTCGCGGATCAGGTCCTCCATCGTGTGGGGGGCGTTGCGCAGCGGGCTCGCCTCGATGGCCATGCGCCCCTCCTCCACCTCGCGAATCTCCTCGCGGATCGCCAGCATCGCGTCGCAGAAGCGGTCGAGCTCGGCCTTGGTCTCCGATTCGGTGGGCTCCACCATCAGGGTGCCCGCCACCGGCCAGCTCATCGTGGGCGCGTGGAAGCCCGCGTCCATCAGGCGCTTGGCGATGTCGTCGACGGTGACCCCCGCCTCGGCGAAGGGGCGCGTGTCGAGGATGCACTCATGCGCGACGCGGCCGTTCTTGCCCTTGAACAGCACCGGGAAGGCTCCTTCCAGCCGACGCGCGATGTAGTTGGCGTTCAGGATCGCCACCTTGGTCGCCCGCGTGATCCCCTCGCCGCCCATCAGCTTCACGTAGGCGTAGCTGATCGGCAGGATCGAGGCCGACCCGTAGGGCGCGCCCGACACCGGGCCCTCGGTGCCGCCGGTCTCGGGGTGGCCGGGCAGGTAGGGCGCGAGGTGCGCCTTGACCCCGATCGGGCCCATGCCGGGGCCGCCGCCGCCGTGCGGGATGCAGAAGGTCTTGTGCAGGTTCAGGTGGCTCACGTCCGCCCCGATGTCGCCCGGCCGCGACAGACCCACCATCGCGTTCAGGTTCGCGCCATCGAGGTAGACCTGCCCGCCATGGGCGTGGGTGATGTCGCAGACCTCGCGCACGGTCTTTTCGAACACGCCGTGGGTCGAGGGGTAGGTGATCATGCAGGCGGCCAGCCGGTCGCCCGCCGCCTCGGCCTTGGCGCGGAAATCGGCGATGTCGATGTCGCCGTTCTCGGCCGCCTTCACGACGACGACGTCCATGCCGCACATCTGCGCCGAGGCCGGGTTGGTGCCATGCGCCGAAACCGGGATCAGGCAGACGCGCCGGTCATGGTCGCCGCGCGCCTTGTGGTAGGCGGCGATGGTCAAGAGGCCCGCGTATTCCCCCTGCGCGCCGGAATTGGGCTGCATCGACATGGCGTCGTAGCCGGTGATCTCGCACAGCTTCGCGGCCAGCTCCGCGATCATCTCGGCATAGCCCTCGGCCTGGTCGGCGGGGGCGAAGGGGTGCAGCGAATTGAACTCGGGCCAGGTGACCGGCATCATCTCGACGGCCGCGTTCAGCTTCATGGTGCAGGACCCCAGCGGGATCATCGCCCGGTCGAGCGCAAGGTCGCGGTCCGACAGCCGGCGCATGTAGCGCATCATCTCGGACTCGGCCCGGTTCATGTGAAAGATCGGGTGCGTCAGGTAGGGCGTCGTGCGCAGGAGCGCCTCGGGGATCGCCGGCGCCGTGCCGGCGGGCAGGAGCGCCACGCCGAAGCTGCGCGCCACGTCCTCCAGGTGTTGCTCGGTCGTGGTCTCGTCGACCGAGATGCCGATCCGGTCCGACCCCACGTCGCGCAGGTTGATCCCGCGCGCCACGGCGGCGGCCATGATCCGGCTCTGCTTGTCGCCCACCGGCACGGTGATGGTGTCGAAATAGGCGTCGGCCTCGGGTGCAAAGCCGCCCTTGGCCAGCGAGGCCGCCAGCCGCACCGCCTTCAGGTGCACCGCCTGCGCGATGGCCTTGAGCCCCTCGGGCCCGTGGAACACGGCGTAGAAGCTCGCCATCACCGCCAGCAGCGCCTGCGCGGTGCAGACGTTCGAGGTGGCCTTTTCCCGCCGGATGTGCTGCTCGCGGGTCTGCAGCGACAGGCGGTAGGCCTTGTGGCCGTGGCTGTCGACCGACACGCCGACGATCCGGCCCGGCATCGCCCGCTTGTGCGCGTCATGGCAGGACAGGAAGGCCGCGTGCGGCCCGCCATAGCCCAGCGGCACGCCGAAGCGCTGCGCGCTGCCCACCGCGATGTCGGCGCCCATGGACCCGGGGTCCTTCACCAGCGTCAGCGCCAGGAGGTCGGTCGCCACGATCCCGATCGCCTTCTCCGCGTGCAACGCCGCGATCAGGTCGGTCGGGTCGGACAGGTGCCCATAGGTGCCCGGATACTGGAAGATCGCGCCGAAGACGCGGCCCGGCTCCAGCGTCGCGGGGTCGCCCACGATCACCTCGATGCCCAGCGGCTCGGCTCGGGTCTTCATCACCGCGATGTTCTGCGGGTGGCAATTCTCGTCCACGAAGAAGGCCCGCGCCTTCGACTTCGCCACGCGCTCGGCCATCACCATGGCCTCGGCGCAGGCGGTCGCCTCGTCCAGCAGCGAGGCGTTCGAGATCTCCAGCCCCGTCAGGTCCGCGACCATGGTCTGGAAATTCAGCAGCGCCTCGAGCCGCCCCTGCGCGATCTCCGGCTGGTAGGGCGTGTAGGCCGTGTACCAGGCCGGGTTCTCCAGCACGTTGCGCTGGATCGCGGGCGGGGTGTGGGTGCCGGAATAGCCCTGCCCGATCATCTGGACCATCGGCTTGTTCTTCGCGGCGATCCCCCGCATGTGCGCCAGCAGCTCCGCCTCCGACATCGGGTCCCACTCAAGCGGGGCCTTCTGCCGGATCGAGGTCGGCAGGGTCTGGTCGATCAGGTCGTCGACACTCGCCGCGCCCACCACCTTCAGCATCTCGGCCATCTCGGCGGGCGAGGGGCCGATGTGGCGGCGGTTGGCGAAATCGGTCGGGTCGTAGGCGGTGGGCGTCCAGGGCATCGGGGTCGTCCTCTCAAGGGCCGGGCGGGCGCATGGCCCTCTCCCGCCGCATCTTTGCTTCCAAAATACTCCGGGGGAGACGCGGCCCCGCGGGGCCGCGGCGGGGGCAGAGCCCCCTCGGACGGTCACTCCCCGATGTGGTCCTTGTACTCGTCCTCGTCCATGAAATCGTCGAGCGCGGCGGTGTCCTCGATCTTGATCTTGAAGAACCACGCCTCGCCGGTCGGGTCCTCGTTCACCAGCGCGGGGTTGTCGACCAGCGCCTCGTTCACCTCGACGATCTCGCCCTCGATCGGCGCGACGATGTCCGAGGCCGCCTTGACGCTCTCGATCACGACGATCTCGTCGCCCTTGGCGACCTGGGTCTCGACCTCGGGCAGTTCCACGAACACGACGTCGCCCAGCTGCTGGGCGGCGTACTCGGTGATGCCGACGGTGACGATGTCGCCGTCAAGGCTCAGCCATTCATGGTCTTCGGTGTATTTCATCGGGGGCCTCTTGGGACGTGGATCAGCGTTTGTAACCGGGGGTGACGAAGGGCAGCGGCACCTGCGCCGCGGGCAGGCGCTTGCCGCGGACGTCGCCATACAGGGTCGCGTCCGCGGGCACGCCCGCGTCGATCAGGCCCAGCGCGACGGGGGCGCCGAGCGAGGGGCCGAAGCCGCCCGAGGTGATGTGGCCGATGGCGGGGCCGTCGGCATCGGCGTGCAGCGTGACGCCCGCGCGCATCGGCGCCCGGCCCTCGGGGCGCAGGCCGACGCGGCGGCGGGGGGCGCCCCGCTCCAGCTGGTCAAGGATGATACCGGCGCCGGGAAAGCCGCCCGCCCGCGCGCCGCCGGGGCGGCGGGCCTTGCCGATGGACCAGCCCTGCCCGGCCTCGACCGGGGAAATGCCCTGGTCCATCTCCTGCCCGTAAAGCGGCAGTCCGGCCTCCAGCCGCAGCGAATCGCGGGCGCCGAGCCCGATGGGCGCCACGCGCCCGTCGGCGAGAAGCGCGCGGGCGAAGGCCTCGGCGCGCTCCACCGGCACCGAGATCTCGAACCCGTCCTCGCCGGTGTAGCCCGACCGCGAGATCCAGAGGTCACAGCCGTCCCACTCCAGCACCGCCACGTCCATGAACCGCATCGCGGCCACGCCCGGCACCAGCCCCGCAAGCGCCGCCTCGGCCAGCGGCCCCTGCAGCGCCAGCAGCGCCCGGTCCGTCACCTCCTCCACGCCCGCGACATGCGCGCGCAAATGCGCGAGGTCCTGCACCTTGCAGGCGGCGTTGACCACGACGAACACGTCGCCCGCCCGGTGCGCGACCATCAGGTCGTCCAGCACGCCGCCGGCGTCGTTCGTGAACACGCCGTAGCGCTGCCGCCCCTCGGGCAGGCCCAACAGATCGGCCGGGATCAGCCCCTCGAGCGCGGCCAGCGCATCCTTCGGCAGGCGCACCTGCCCCATGTGGCTGACGTCGAACAGCCCGGCCTTCTCGCGCGTCCACAGATGCTCGGCCATCACGCCGGCCGCGTACTGCACCGGCATGGCATAGCCCGCGAAGGGCACGAATTTCGCGCCAAGCCCGGCATGCAGCCCCGCCAGGGGCAGCTCGGTCAGCGTCTCGGCGGCGGCGGTGTCGGCCATGTGTCCCCGTCTCGTGTTGGGCCTGTGGCCCGGCATCTTGTGCGCACGGCCCCCGGCCGCGCCTGTCGATGCCCCCTCTGTCCTTTCGCCTGAGATCGTTATCCCTTCGGCGGGTGCCGCTGCACCACTCTCCAGAGCTGTCTTGCCGAAACAGGTCCCTTGCGCCTGAGAGTTTACCGGGGCGGTTGCTCCTTCGGCCCTGACCGTGACCGGCCAGCGTCTCCCTGCATCGACGCGGCCGAAAATATCAGGCTCGGGGGGCACCGCAAGGCCCCTTGTGCAGCCGCGGCGCTTTGGCCATCAAACCCGACATGGACCTGCACGGCGCACCCTATTTCTTCGGCTACGGCAGCCTGGTGAACCGGGCGACGCACGACTACCCGCGCGCCTCCCGCGCCCGGGTGCGCGGCTGGGCGCGGGTGTGGCGCGGCACCTCGCTGCGGCAGGTGGCCTACCTGTCGGCGACCGAGGCGCCGGGGGTCGAGATCGAGGGGCTGATCGCCGCGGTGCCCGGCGGCGACTGGGCGGCGCTGGACGCCCGCGAACGCGCCTATGCCCGGCACCCGCTGGCGATGGTCACGCACGACCACCCCGAAGCGCTCAGCATCATGATCTACAAGGTCGAGCCGCACCACATCAGCACGTCCGCCGCGCATCCGATCCTGCTCAGCTATCTCGACACCGTGGTGCAGGGCTACCTGCGGGAATTCGGAGAGGCCGGCGTCGCCCGCTTCTTCGAGACGACCCGCGGCTGGGACGCCGGCATCCTGAACGACCGCGCCGCGCCCCGCTACCCCCGCGCGCAGGTCACGACCGACCGCGAACGCGCGATGGTCGACGCTGCGCTCAGGGACCTCGGCCTGTAGGGCGCGCCGTCACGGCGCGCCGCTCACAACGCCGGTTTCTTCTGCAGCAGCCGCATCACGTCGGCCATCTCGGGGCCCTTCTCGCGCCCGGTCACGGCCTTGCGCAGCGGCATGAACAGACCCTTGCCCTTGCGGCCGGTGGCGTCCTTCACGGCGGCCGTCCATTTGCCCCAGGTCTCGCCGTCATAGGGCGGCTCGGGCAGCATGGAAAACGCCTCGGCCACGAATTCCCGGTCCTCGGGGTCGACCAGCGGCTCGGCCCCGTCGCGGAACAGCGCCCACCAGCCCGGCAACTCGGCCTTGGTGGTGATGTTGGCCCGCGCCACTTCCCAGAACGCCGGCGCCAGCGCCTCGGGCACGCCCAGGGCGGCGATCTCGGCCGCCACCGTGTCAAAGGGCGTGTCGTGCAGGATGCGGGCGGTCAGCGGGAACAGGTCGTCCACGTCGAACTTGGTCGGCGCCGCGCCGAACTGCGACAGGTCGAAGCCCTCGGCCAGCTCGTCGATCGAGGACGCCAGCACCACCGGCTGCGACGACCCCAGCCGCGCCATCAGGCTCAACAGCGCCATCGGCTCCACCCCCGCCGCGCGCAGGTCGCGCAGGGACAGCGTGCCGAGCCGCTTGGACAGCGCCTCGCCCTGCGCGCCGGTTAGCAGCGAGTGATGCGCGAAGGCCGGGTGGTCCGACCCCAGCGCCGCCATGATCTGGATCTGCGTCGCGGTGTTGGTGACATGGTCCGCGCCGCGCACCACGTGGGTGATGCCCATGTCGATGTCATCCACGACCGAGGCCAGCGTGTAGAGCACCTGCCCGTCCGCCCGGATCAGCACCGGGTCCGACAGGCTGGCCGCGTCGATCGACAGCGCGCCGAGGATGCCGTCGACCCACTCGATCCGCTCCTGGTCGAGCTTGAAGCGCCAGACGCCCGCGCCGCGTTCGGCGCGCATCTTCGCCTTGTCCTCGTCCGACAGCTTCAGCGCCGCGCGGTCGTAGACCGGCGGCAGGCCCATGTTCAGCTGCTTCTTGCGCTTGAGGTCCAGCTCGGTCGGCGTCTCCCACGCCTCGTAGAACCGCCCCGCCGCGCGCAGCCGGTCGGCGGCGTCGGCATAGCGGTCGAGCCGGTCCGACTGCCGCTCCATCCGGTCCCAGGTCAGGCCCAGCCACTCCAGGTCCTCCTGGATCGCGTCGGCATAGGCCTGCTTGGACCGCTCGGGGTCGGTGTCGTCCAGCCGCAGCACGAAATGCCCGCCCGCCTTGCGCGCGATCAGGTGGTTGAACAGCGCGGTCCGCAGGTTGCCGACATGCAGGTAGCCGGTGGGCGAGGGCGCGAAACGGGTGGTGACGGTCATGGCAGGGGCCTTTTTCAGCACGCGGGAGGTCTTTCAGATCGGGGCGGAATTGTCCATATCGGGGCCATGAGACGCCCGCCCGATTTCGCCGACCTCGCCGCCCCCGGCCTCGACGCGTTCGAGGCGCTGGCCGAGGCCGCGCTCCTGTCCATCCCCGAGCCCTGGGCCCGCGCCGCCCGGCAGGTCGCGGTCCGGGTCGAGGACTTCGCCACGCCCGAGATCCTGTCGGACATGGAGATGGAGGACCCCTTCGAGCTGACGGGCCTCTACGACGGCGTGCCCCTGACCGAGAAATCGGTGATGGACCAGCCGATGGGCCCCGACACGATCTGGCTCTACCGCCGGCCGATCCTCGACGAATGGGCCGACCGGGGCAACGTCACGCTGGGCGAACTGGTGGCGCATGTGCTGGTGCACGAGCTGGCGCACCACTTCGGCTGGTCCGACGACGACATCGCCCGCATCGACCCCTGGTGGGAGTGAGCCGGCCGCGCGGGCCGGAAACCTTCTGTTAACCCTTGCGGGCTAGCACCGGGGAACCGGGGCGCGGGCCGCGCACGGTGGGTCGGGTTTCACAATCGAGAGTTCGTCATGGGCGTCCCGTCGTTCGGCTGCACCGCGCTGTCCTGCATGGCCGCCTGGATCGACGGGGTCGACCTGCCGATCTACCTGGTGGAACGGCGGCCGGGGAACAGGCTGGTCTTTGCCCATGCCAATGCCGCGCTGCTCGACCGGCTCGGGCTCACGCGCGACGACCTCGTGGGGCGCGACATCGCCGCCGTCCTGCCGCCCCGGCTGGCGGCGCGGCTGGCGCGCGACGTGCGGCGCTGCCTGGCGACCGGCGCCTCGGTCACCTACGAGGAAACGCTGGCCATCGGCGGCCGCGACAGCTGGTGGCAGACGACCCTGTCGCGCCCGCCGCAGCTGGCCGGGCGCATGGTGCTGGGGGTCGCCGTCGAGACCACGGCGGCCCGGCGCCGCGAATTCGCCGCCGCCGAGGCGCTGGCCGAGATGGCCGGCCGGTTCGAGGACCTCAGGCTCTACGCCGCCATGGCGGCCCATGATGCGCGCGGGCCCCTGTCCACCGTCGCGGAACTGCTCGACCTGGTGCTGGACGAGGGGCGGGGCGATGCCGGCAACCTGCCGCTGCTGGCCCTGTGCGCCCGGACGGTGGCCACCGCGCTCGACCAGATCGGCGGCACGCTGGAACGGGGCCGCGCGCTCGAGACCAGCCCGCCGCAGCCCGAGCGCGTCGATCTCGGCCGGCTGGCGGGGGACATCGCGGCGATGGTCGACCCCGCGGGCCGCCTGCGCATCGCGCTGCCCGAGGGCGAGGTGACGACCGATGCCGTGGTGCTTCAGATGGCGCTGCGGAACCTGATGGCGAATGCCGCCCGCCACGCCCGCTCCGAGATCGCGGTGGCGCTCTGCCCCGCCCCCCGCGCGGGGCTGCTGACGCTCTACGTGGCCGATGACGGGCCGGGCCTGCCGCCGGGCGTGGCGCCCGCGGCCCTCAGTCACGCGGTGCGCCGGCACGACGGGTCGCGCGGCTTCGGGCTCGACGCGCTGACCCGGCTGGCCGCCAGCCGCGGCGGCTCCTTCGACACCGCGCGCGGCCCCGGCGCGCCGGACCTGCCGGGCGCGCTGTTCCGCCTCTGCCTGCCGGGCCGGGCCCTGTTGCCGGCGGTGGCGGCGCCCGCGGCGCGCCGCGCCTGACGCCGCCGCGCAGGGGCGCACAGGCCCTGTGCGCCTGGGCCCGGCCCCGGTCACGCAGCCGTGAAGGTCGGGCGCGGCAGGCCGCCTATCTCACGCGGTATTGCCACACACGGGAGGTTTCCGAATGATGACCGAGTTCACCCGCCGCACGCTGCTTGCCTCGGGCGCGGCCCTGCCGCTTGCCGCCGCCTTCACCGGCCCCGCCGCCGCGCAGGCCCCGATGATGGGCGCCAGCTTCGCCCGCCACCGCCGCTTCATGATCGGCGGCTTCGAGGTCACGACGATCCTCGCCGGCACCACACCCCGCGAGGAACCGCAGTCGATCTTCGGCATGAACGTCTCGGCCGAGGACTTCGCCGCGGTGAGCCGCGCCAACTTCCTGTCGACCGAGGTCGCGCAGTTCTTCTTCACCCCCACGCTGGTGAACACCGGCAGCGAGCTTGTGCTGTTCGACACCGGCCTGAACGGCGCGGCCACCGTCGCGGCGCTGGAGAGCGCGGGTTACACCGCCGACCAGGTCAGCATCGTGGTCCTGACCCACATGCACGGCGACCACATCGGCGGGATGATGACCGACGGCGCGGCGACCTTCGCCAATGCCCGCTACGTCACCGGCCAGGCCGAGTTCGACCACTGGGCCGCGGCCGGCAACGAGGGCTTCGACACCAGCGTGCGCCCGATGGCGGACAACATGACCTTCCTCGGCGACGGGCAGGACGTGGTGACCGGCATCACCGGCATGGCCGCCTTCGGCCACACGCCGGGCCACATGGTCTACCGGCTCGAGTCCGAGGGCGCGGGGCTGGTGATCTTCGCCGACCTCGCCAACCACCCGGTCTGGTCGCTCGCCCGCCCCGACTGGGAGGTCCGCTTCGACGCCGACAAGGCCGCCGCCGCCGAAAGCCGCCGCCGCGTGCTGGGCATGATCGCCGCCGACCGGATCCCGGCGATCGGCTACCACATGCCGTTCCCCGCCGTGGGCTACGTCGACACCGGCAGCGACGGCGCCGAGTTCCGCTGGGTGCCCGAGGCCGGGCAGCTGATGGGCTGAGCCCGCCCTCGCCGAAACAGGAAGGGCCGCGCGGGGTGACCGGCGCGGCCCTTTTCATTCGGCTGAGCGTCGATCAGGCCAGCTTGGCCGCGACCTCGACGAGACGCTTGGTCTGGTGCCGCACGGCGGCCTCGACCTTGTCGTCCACCACGCCCGCGGTGGTCACGGTGCCGTAGGGGTTGCCGCCGGCCTCGAACACCGACTGGTCGGTGTAACCCGGGGGAACCAGGATCGCGCCCCAGTGCATGAAGGTGGTGTAGAGCGACAGCAGCGTCGCCTCGACGCCGCCGTGGCGGTTCTGGGCCGAGGTCATCGCGCTGACGGCCTTGTTGGCCAGCTTGCCCTGGAACCACAGCCCGCCCAGCGTGTCGATAAAGGCGCGGACCTGGCTGGCCACCACGCCGTAGCGGGTCGGCGCGATGAACAGGTAGGCATTGGCCCATTCCATGTCGTCATGGGTCACGACGGGGATGCCGGCCACCTTGTCGGCCTGCGCCTTCCAGGCGTCCTGCGCGGCGACGACATCGGCCGGGGCGGTCTCGGCGACGCGGGTCAGGCGGACCTCGGCGCCGGCGGCGCGGGCGGCATCGGCCGCGATCTCGGCCATGCGGTGGTTGGTGCCGTAGGTGGAATAGAACACGATGGCGAGCTTGACGTCGGACATGGCGGGGCGAACTCCCTGGTCGCAGGTTGCGGTATGCCGGGGGAAATGCAGCCGCCCGGGCGGGCGCTCAACTCCGCGCCGCCGCAAGCGCGCTGTTCGGCGATGCACAGGCCCTCGGGGGCCGGCGTCACCGGAACGGCGCCCCGTGGCACCAGACGGTCAGGGAATGGCGCTCGCCCGCCGTCACCGGCGTGACCCGGTGTAGCACGAAGGACGGGAACAGCGTCGCCGTGCCGCGCGCGCGGTCGGCGGCCACGACATTCGCCCCCGGCATCACCTCGAGGTCGCCGCCGGCATAGGCGTGGGCCTCGGACAGCTGCACGACGATGGTCAGCTTGCGCCGCTCGGCCAGCCGCCCCTCGCCGATGTCGGAATGCCAGCCGAAATGCCCCTCGCGCTCGGCCCCGTAGCGGGCGACCTGCGCGCTTTCGGCGAAATCGGTGATGTCGAAATCGAACACCTCGCGGTTGGCGTGGCGGACCAGCTCGATCATCCGGTCCATGACCCAGGCGCTCCCCTCGACGTCGTCCAGCCAGACGAGGTCGGCGCGGCGCAGGTTGTGGTCGCGGGCCTGCCGCACGAGGCCCGCATCGCGGGTCGGCGCCTCGGCGATCAGGTCGAGCAGGCGGGTGCAGTCGGCACCCGAAAAGGCGTCGCTCACGGAATGAACGGCGATCATCGGTCGGTCTCCGGACAGGGGGCGCGGGCGGGCCTGCCCCGGCCCCGTCGCCAAGGCGCAGATGCGTCCGCCGCGGGCGCCGGTCAAGGGGGCGCGTGCGGCCCCGCTCAGACCCGCGCGCCGCGGTCCAGCCGGGCGAGGAAGGCGTCGGCGCTGTCCAGCGTCGCCTGCCGCTTGTCGTCGGACATGCGCGCCCAGGTCCGGTACATCTGCGCCATGCGCGGGTTGCGCCCGAACCGCTCGCGGTGGCGGTGCAGGAAGGCCCAGTAGAGGTAGTTGAACGGGCAGGCCTTTGCGCCCGTCTTTTCCCCGATCTCGTAGCGGCAGTGGCGGCAGTGGTCGGACATGCGGTGGATGTAGGCGCCGCCCGAGACATAGGGCTTCGACCCCACGACACCGTCGTCGGCGAACTGGCTCATCCCGATGACGTTGGGGGCCTCGACCCATTCGTAGGCGTCGGCGTAGACGGCGAGGTACCATTCGTGCACCGCGTGCGGGTCGATGCCGGCCAGCAGCGCGAAGTTGCCCGTGACCATCAGGCGCTGGATGTGGTGCGCATAGGCCTCGTCGCGGGTCTGTTCGACGGCCTTGGACACGCAGCGCAGGTCGGTGTCGGCGGTCCAGTAGAAGGACGGCAGCGGCCGGTCATAGCCCAGCGCGTTGCGGCGGACGTAGTCCGGCCCCTCGCGGAAATAGATGCCGCGCATGTATTCGCGCCAACCGATGATCTGGCGGATGAAGCCCTCGACCGCGTTGAGGGGCGCCTTGTCCGCCCTCCAGGCGTCCTCGGCCGCCGCGCAGATCTCCTGCCACGTCAGGAGGCCCGCGTTCAGGTACATCGACAGGACGGAGTGGTAGAGGAAGCGGTTGCCGTCCAGCATCGCGTCCTGGAAATCGCCGAACCTGGGCAGGGCCCGGGCGATGAAATGATCCAGCGCCTGCAGCGCCTCGTCCCGCGTCGTCGCGAACCAGAACGGGCGCAGCGTGCCGAAGTTGTCGGCAAAGCGGGCCTCGACCAGCTCCAGCACCTCCACCGTCGCCGCGTCCGGCTCGAACCGCAGCGGGCCGTCGAAGGCGATCTCGTCCGGCGCGGGCTTGCGGTTGTCGTGGTCGTAGTTCCACTTGCCGCCCGCGGGCTGGTCGCCCTCCATCAACAGGCCGGTCCGGCGCCGCATCTCGCGGTAGAACCACTCCATCCGCAGCTCCTTGCGCCCCTCGGCCCAGGCCTCGAACTCGGCGTGGGAACACAGGAACCGGTCGTCGGGGAACATGTGGACGGGGACCGGGCAGTCCTCCAGCGCGGCGATCAGGCGAAATTCACCGGGCTCGGTGGCCAGCACCTCGGTCGCGACCGTTTCCGCCGCACGGCGGATCAGCTCGCCGGGGATCGACTGGCTGTTGTCGGGGTCGTCGAGGCGGGTGTAGCGCACGCGCCATCCCTCCGCCTCCAGCCGCGCAGCGAACTTGCGCATGGCGGCGAAGAGGAACGCGACCTTCTTGGGGTGGTGCGGGACGTAGGACGCCTCGTCCATCACCTCGGCCATGACCACCACGTCGCGCGCCGGGTCGCCCTCGCGCAAGCTGGACAGCCCCTCGGACAGCTGGTCGCCGAGGACGAGGATCAGGCGCGGCGCGCTCACCACGGAAGCTCCTGCCCGGCGTAGTCGTAGAACCCGCCCGACTGCGCCGGGGTCAGGCCCGCCATCACGTCGGCAAGCGCCCGGGCGGCGTCCTGCGGCGTCGTCTTGCCGTAGCCCGGGTTGTAGCCCTCGGTGAAGGCCGTGGCGACCGTGCCTGGATGCAGCGCCGCGATCACCGCCTCGCGGTGGCTGCGCCCGATCTCGATGGCGGCGCCATGGACGATCTGGTTCAGCGCCGCCTTCGACGCGCGGTAGGAATACCAGCCGCCCAGCCGGTTGTCGCCGATGGAGCCGACCTTGGCGGTCAGGACACCCGTCACCGACCGCCCCTTTCGCGGCAGGAGCCGCGGCAGGTGCGACAGGACCAGGGCAACGCCGATGGTGTTCACGGCAAAGACGCGCGCCATCGCCCCGGCGTCGAGCGCGGACAGCTGCTTTTCCGGCGCGACCCCGGGCGGGGCCAGAATGCCCACCGACACGAACACCGCGTCATAGGGCCCCTCCAGCCCGCCCATCACCCGCGCGACGCTGGCCGCATCGGTCACGTCCAGCCCGTCGCCCGACCGCGACAGCCCCGTCACCTGCGCGCCGCGGGCGCGCCATTCCTCGGCCAGGGCGCGGCCGATGCCGCCCGAGGCCCCGATCACCAGTGCGTTTTCCATGACGGGGGCAGCTATGCCGGACCGCGCGCTGGTCAAATCCGCCCCCGCGCGCCAAACTGCCGCGACAGGAGGCGCCCATGTCGAAACCCGTCATCCACCACATCCCCGTCTGCCCGTTCTCGCAGCGGGTCGAGATCCTGCTGGAGCTGAAGGGCCTGCGCGACGCCGTCGAGTTCCGCGTGGTCGACATCACCCGGCCCCGCGACCCCGCCCTGCTGGCGCTGTCCCGGGGCACGACCGCCCTGCCGATCATGGACCTCGGCGGCGGCCGGGTGCTGAAGGAAAGCCTCGTCATCCTGCGCTACATCGAGGAGGCCTTTCCCGACCCGCAGATCGCCCGCGCCGACCCCTACGAGCGCGGGGTGGAGCGGCTGTTGATCGACCGCGCCGGGGCCTTCACCATGGCGGGCTACCTGATGGTGATGAACCGCGACCGCGACAAGGCGCCGGCGCTCCGGCAGACGCTGGTGGACCACTACGCCTGGCTCGACGATTTCCTGCGCCATCACAATCCCGGCGGCACCTTCCTGTTTAGGGACTACGGGCTGGCCGATCTGGTCTACACGCCGATGTTCATGCGGTTCTGGTTCCTCGACTACTACGAGGGGTTCGACCTGCCCGCGGACGCCGCCTTCGACTGCGTCCGGCGCTGGCGCGACGCCTGCCTGTCCCATCCCGCCGCGCAACAGGTCAGCCGCGAGGAGATCGTCAAGCTCTACTACGACTACGCGGTCGGGCTGGGCAACGGCGCGCTGGCCGAGGGGCGCAGCACCTCGAGCTTTGCCTTTTCGCCGCACTGGCGCGACCGGCCGATGCCGCCGCGCGACAAGTACGACCGCATCGCCTCGGACGCCGAACTGGGGCTGGTGTAGGGCCGCGCCGCCCCCGGGGATCGGTCAACGGCCCTGACCCGAAAGGGGGTTTTCAAACCCGCCCGGATCGGTAATTTTCCGCGCCATGACCATGCAGGCCCATACCACGACCCTTGCCGCGCCCTCCGCGCCGTCAGGTCGTGTCGCGCCCTTGGCGCGCCCCGCCCTGCTTGGCCTGCTGCTCCTTAGCCGCCTCTGAGCGTGCCTGTCGGCGCGACCGCTCAGAGGAGGGACAGCGCCGGAGACACCCAGGAGACACCCCGCTAAGGACAGAGCCATGACCACCGACAAGAACCGCGTCCTCATCTTCGACACCACCTTGCGCGACGGCGAACAGTCGCCCGGCGCCACCATGAGCCACGACGAGAAGCTGGAGATCGCCGGCCTGCTCGACGAGATGGGCGTCGACATCATCGAGGCCGGCTTTCCCATCGCCTCCGAGGGCGATTTCGCCGCCGTCTCGGAAATCGCCCGCCAGACGCGGAACGCCACGATCTGCGGCCTCGCGCGCGCCAACCTCAAGGACATCGACCGCTGCTGGGAGGCCGTGCGCCACGCGAAATCGCCGCGCATCCACACCTTCATCGGCACCTCGCCGATGCACCGCGCCATCCCGAACCTGACCATGGACGAGATGGCCGAGCGCATCCACGAGACCGTGACCCACGCCCGCAACCTCTGCGACAACGTGCAGTGGTCGCCGATGGACGCGACCCGGACCGAATGGGACTACCTCAAGCGCGTGGTCGAGATCGCCATCAAGGCGGGCGCCACCACCATCAACATCCCCGACACCGTGGGCTACACCGCGCCGGTGGAATCCGCCGACCTGATCCGCCGCCTGATCGCCGAGGTGCCGGGCGCCGACGACGTGGTCTTTGCCACCCACTGCCACAACGACCTCGGCATGGCGACGGCCAACGCGCTGGCGGCCGTGGCGGGCGGCGCGCGGCAGATCGAGTGCACGATCAACGGCCTCGGCGAACGCGCGGGCAACACCGCGCTGGAGGAGGTCGTGATGGCCCTCAAGGTCCGCCACGACATCATGCCCTACACCACCGGCATCGACACGACCAAGATCATGCACATCTCGCGCCGGGTCTCGACCGTGTCGGGCTTCGTGGTGCAGCCGAACAAGGCGATCGTGGGCAAGAACGCCTTTGCGCACGAGTCCGGCATCCACCAGGACGGGATGCTGAAATCCAAGGACACCTTCGAGATCATGCGCCCCGAGGACGTGGGCCTGTCGGGCACCTCGCTTCCCTTGGGCAAGCACTCGGGCCGGGCCGCGCTGCGCGCGAAGCTCAAGGACCTCGGCTTCGACATGGTCGACAACCAGCTCAACGACCTCTTCGTGCGGTTCAAGGCGCTGGCCGACCGCAAGAAGGAGGTGTTCGACGACGACCTGATCGCGCTCGTCACCGATGCCGCAGCCGCCGGCAGCAAGGATCACTTGGAACTCAGGTTCCTGCGCGTGATCTGCGGCACCGAGGCGCCGCAGTCGGCCGACATCACCCTGCGCATCGGCGACCGCGACCGCCAGGCGACGGCGCAGGGCGACGGGCCGGTCGATGCGGCCTTCAACGCGGTCAAGGCGCTCTATCCCAACGACGCGGTGCTGCAGCTCTACCAGGTGCACGCGGTGACCGAAGGCATGGACGCCCAGGCTACCGTCACGGTGCGGATCGAGGAAGGCGGGCGCATCGCCACCGGGCAGGCGGCCGACACCGACACCATCGTGGCGAGCGTCAAGGCCTATGTGAACGCGCTCAACCGGCTGATCGTGCGGCGCGAAAAGCTGGGCTCGGACGCCAAGGAAGTGTCCTACAAGGACGTCGGCTGAGGCCCCGGGCCAGCGGGATCCGGCAGGGAAAAAACCGCAAGTTTTCCCGGCCGGAACCCGCGAGGTTTCCGGCGCCCCCCGGGCCGGGCGCGCAGGCCCGGCCCCGGCGGAATCGCGCTGATCGGGCGCGGGGCTGGGCCTTTACGCCCCTTGGGGGCAGCGCCTATATACCACTCGTCGGGGCGTGGCCGAGTCTCAATATCGAGGCGCGGCGCACGCCCCTTGGACTATGGGCGAAGGGCGAATCATGGCGTTCTGGGGTAACCTTTTCTCGTCGGACATGGCGATCGACCTCGGCACGGCCAACACGCTGGTCTACGTCAAGGGCCGCGGCGTGATCCTGAACGAACCGTCCGTGGTGGCCTACCAGGTCAAGGACGGGGTCAAGAAGGCGCTGGCCTTCGGCGAGGACGCCAAGCTGATGCTGGGCCGCACGCCGGGCTCGATCCAGGCGATCCGGCCGATGCGCGACGGGGTCATCGCCGACTTCGACGTGGCCGAGGAGATGATCAAGCACTTCATCCGCAAGGTCCACAAGCGCACCACCTTCACCAAGCCCAAGATCATCGTCTGCGTGCCCCACGGCGCGACGCCCGTCGAGAAACGCGCGATCCGCCAGTCGGTGCTGGGCGCGGGCGCCCGCAAGGCCGGCCTGATCGCCGAACCCATCGCGGCCGCCATCGGGGCCGGAATGCCGATCACCGACCCCACGGGCTCCATGGTCGTCGACATCGGCGGCGGCACGACCGAGGTGGCCGTCCTCAGCCTGGCCGACATCGTCTATGCCCGGTCGGTCCGCGTCGGCGGCGACCGGATGGACGAGGCCATCATTTCCTACCTGCGCCGGCAGCATAACCTGCTGATCGGGGAATCCACCGCCGAGCGGATCAAGACCTCCATCGGCACCGCCCGGATGCCCGACGACGGGCGCGGCGCGTCGATGCGGATCCGCGGCCGCGACCTCCTGAACGGGGTGCCGAAGGAGACCGAGATCAGCCAGGCGCAGGTCGCCGAGGCGCTGGCCGAACCCGTGCAGCAGATCTGCGAGGCGGTGATGGGCGCGCTCGAGGCAACGCCGCCCGACCTCGCCGCCGACATCGTCGACCGAGGCGTGATGCTGACCGGCGGCGGCGCGCTCTTGGGCGAGCTGGACGTGGCGCTGCGCGAGCAGACGGGCCTTGCCATCTCGGTCGCGGACGAAAGCCTGAACTGCGTCGCCATCGGCACCGGCAAGGCGCTGGAGTATGAAAAGCTCCTCCGCCATGCGATAGACTACGACAGCTGACCGACACCCGGACGCCGCCTGCGCGCCGAGCCGAGGAAGCGAGATGGCACGGGAGCCGTATGACCAGACCTATGCCCGCCCGGTCCGCCGCCTGCTGGTGACGGTGCTGGTGCTGGCGTTGCTGGCGCTCGTGCTGGTCTGGCGCATCGACAACCCGCGGGTGGAACGGATGCGCGCGGCGATCGTCGACCGGGTCGTGCCGAACATGGAATGGGCGATGGCGCCGGTCACGGGACTGGCCCGGATGCTCGACGATTTCCAGAGCTACGCGCGCCTCTACGAACAGAACCAGGATCTGCGCCGCGAGCTGCAGCAGATGCGCGCCTGGCGCGAGGCCGCGCTGCAGCTGGAACAGGAAAACGCCCGGCTGCTGGACCTCAACCGCGTGCAGCTCGACCCCGAGCTGACCTTCGTCACCGGCATCGTGATGGCCGACGCCGGCAGCCCGTTCCGCCGCTCGGTCCTGATCAACGTGGGCGCGCGCGACGGCATCCTCGACGGCTGGGCCACCATGGACGGGCTGGGCGTGGTGGGCCGCATCTCGGGCGTGGGCGAGCGCACGTCGCGGGTGCTCCTGCTGACCGACAGCGCCAGCCGGGTGCCGGTCACGATCCAGCCGTCGGGGCAACAGGCGCTGCTGATGGGCGACAACAGCCAGGCGCCGGTGCTGCAGTTCATCGAGGCCCCCGAGGACATCAGCGCCGGCGACCGCATCGTCACCTCGGGCGACGACGGCCTGTTCCCGCCCGGCCTGCTGGTCGGGCAGGTGATCGAGACCACCGACCGGATGCTGCGCGCGCGGCTGGCTGCCGACATGGCGCGGCTGGCCTTCCTGCGGGTGCTGCGCAGCCACCCGGGCGCCTCGCTCGACGACCCCGGCCAGCTCATCGGCCCGCCCTGGCCGCCGCCGGAGGGCTTCGTGCTGCCGCCGGGCATGGCCCCGGTCCCGCGGCCCGACCAGGCGGCGGGGCTCGCGCGCGGGGAGCCGCAGGAATGAACGCGCTCACCTCGCCGCGCCATGTCTGGACCTACCGCGCGCTGTTCCTCGGGCTCTGCGTGCTGGTGATCGGCTTCAAGCTGCTGCCGCTCAGCCTGGACGACACCGGCGTGCCCGGCCCCGACCTGTTGCTGGCGCTGACGCTGGCCTGGCTCCTGCGCCAGCCGGCCGTGGTGCCGCTGGGCTCGATCCTCGTGGTGTTCCTGCTGGCCGATTTCCTGTTCCAGCGCCCCCCGGGCCTGTGGACGCTGCTGGTGATCGTGGTCTCCGAAAGCCTGCGGCGGCGGCGGCTGACGATGACCGAGTTCCCCTTCCTGCTGGAATGGTCGGCCTTCGCGGGCGCCGTGTTCACCATGATCCTGGCCGACCGGCTGATCCTGTGGGTGCTGATGGTCGACCTGCCGCCGCTGGGCCTGACGCTCGCTCACGGGATCGTCACCGCGGCGATCTACCCGGCCGTCGTGGCGGTCTCGAAATTCCTGTTCGGGCTGCGTAAGATCGGCCCCGCCGAAGCCGAGGCGCTGTAGCCCCATGAAACGCACCCAGAAGGACACCGAGGACAGCGCGCGCCAGATCGGGCGCCGCAGCCTCGTGGTGGGCGGGCTGTTCTTCGGCACCGGGGCCGTGCTGGCCGCGCGGATGCGCTACCTGCAGGTCGAGCGGGCCGACGACTTCCGCCTGCTGGCCGAGGAGAACCGGATCAACATCCGCCTGCTGCCCCCCGCCCGCGGCCTGATCTTCGACCGCAACGGCGTGCTTCTGGCCGGCAACGAGCAGAACTACCGCGTCACCCTGGTGCGCGAGGACGCCGATGACGTCGACGCGGTGCTGGACGAGCTGTCGCGCATCGTGAACCTCGACCTGGTGGCGCTGGAACGCGCCCGCGCCGAGATCGCCCGCCGCCCGCCCTTCGTGCCGGTCACGATCGCCGACCGCCTGAGCTGGGCCGAGATCAGCGCGGTCGCCGTCAACGCCCCCGCCCTGCCCGGCGTGAACCCCGACGTGGGCCTCAGCCGGGTCTACCCCATGGGCGGCGATTTCGCCCATGTCGTGGGCTACGTCGGCCCGGTGTCGGACTACTACCTCGAACAGACCGGCGATACCGACCCGGTGCTGCAGATCCCCGATTTCCAGGTCGGCCGCTACAACGTCGAGGCCCGGATGGAGCAGGCGCTGCGCGGCCGCGCCGGCACCAAGCAGGTCGAGGTGAACGCCGGCGGCCGCGAGATGCGCGAACTCGGCCGCGACCCGCCGGACCCGGGCTCGGACGTGCAGCTGACCGTCGATGCCGGGCTGCAGAACTACGTCGAGGCCCGGCTGACCGGCGAAAGCGCGGGCGCCGTAGTCATGGACTGCCAGACCGGCGAGATCCTCGCGCTCGCCTCGGCGCCCACCTTCGACCCCAACCTCTTCGTGCGCGGCATCTCGACCTCGGCCTGGAACGGGCTGAACAACGACCCCTACCGGCCGCTCGCCAACAAGGCGACGCAGGGCCTGTACCCGCCGGGCTCGACCTACAAGATGATCGTGGCGATGGCCGCGCTCGAGGCCGGCGTGATCACGCCCGAGGAAACCATCCACTGCCCCGGCCACATGGACCTCGGCGACCGGCGCTTCCACTGCTGGCGCCGGGGCGGCCACGGCCGCATGAACATGGTCGAGAGCATCAGCCAGAGCTGCGACGTGTTCTACTACGAGCTCGCCCAGCGCGTCGGCATCGAGGCGATGTCGGCCATGGCGCGCCGCTTCGGCTGCGGGGTGCGCCACGAGCTGCCCCTGTCGGGCATCGCCGAGGGGCTGGCGCCGACGATGGAATGGAAGGTGCAGAACCGCGGCGCCGCCTGGCTGGTGGGCGATTCGCTCAACGCCTCCATCGGGCAGGGCTTCGTGCTGTCCTCGCCGCTGCACCTCGCGGTGATGACGGCGCGGCTGGCGACCGGGCGGGCGGTGGAGCCGGCCATCGTCCGCTCCATCGACGGGGTCAGCCAGCTGCCCGGCACGGCGCCCGACATGGGCTTTGACCCGCGCCATCTGGACGTCGTCCACCGCGGCATGTGGCAGGTGAACAACGACGGCCGCGGCACCGCCTACGGCAGCCGCGTCGAGGTCGCCGCCTACAAGATCGCCGGCAAGACCGGCACCAGCCAGGTGCGCAACATCAGCGCCGCGGAACGCGCCGCGGGCGTGCTCTCGAACGCCGACCTGCCCTGGGAACGGCGCGACCACGCGCTCTACGTCGGCTACGCGCCCTACGACAACCCGCGCTATGCCTGCTCGGTCATCGTCGAGCATGGCGGCGGCGGCTCGGCCGTGGCCGCGCCCATCGCCCGCGACATCCTGCTGCGCGCCCAGCTGGGCGAGGTGCCCCCGCCCGAGATGTACCCCGTCGGCCAGCGCCGCGACGTCGAGGAGATGCACCGCCGCCTGCCGATCCTGCGCGAGCCCCCCGTGCCGACCGGCCGCATCGTGCGGAGCCAGGCGTGAGTTTCCTCGAATACAACGTCAAGACGACGCCGACCGGCTGGCGCAAGGTGCTCTACCTCAACTGGGGGCTCGTCCTGCTGCTGGTCGCGGTGGCGAGCTTCGGCTTCCTGATGCTCTACTCGGTGGCCGGCGGAAGCTTCGACCGCTGGGCCGAGCCGCAGATGGAACGCTTCGTCCTCGGCCTCGTGGTGATGTTCGTGGTCGCCATGGTGCCGATCTGGTTCTGGCGCAACGTCTCGGCGCTGGCCTATGCGGTGTCGGTGCTGCTGCTGGTCTACGTGGAATTCTTCGGCGTCGTCGGCATGGGCGCGCAGCGCTGGATCGACCTCGGCTTCATGCGGCTGCAGCCCTCCGAACTGACCAAGATCACCGTGGTGATGGTGCTGGCCGCCTATTACGACTGGCTCGACCTGTCGAAGAAATCGCGCCCGCTCTACGTGCTGATCCCGCTCGTCCTCGTCGGCATCCCCACCGGGCTGACCTTCTTTCAGCCCGACCTCGGCACCGCGCTCCTGATCCTGATGGGGGGCGGCGCGGTGATGTTCGTGGCCGGTGTCCACTGGGCCTATTTCGCGGGCGTGATCGCCGCCGGCGCGGGGGCGGTGACGGCCGTCTTCGCCTCGCGCGGGACGCCCTGGCAGCTCCTGCAGGACTACCAGTACCGCCGCATCGACACCTTTCTCGACCCCACCAACGACCCCCTCGGCGCGGGCTACCACATCACCCAGAGCCAGATCGCGCTCGGCTCGGGCGGCTGGACCGGGCGCGGCTTCATGGAGGGCACGCAGTCGCGGCTGAACTTCCTGCCGGAAAAGCACACCGACTTCATCTTCACCACGCTGGCCGAGGAATTCGGCTTCATCGGCGCCGCCTCGCTGCTGTCGCTCTACCTCCTCATCCTCGTGTTCTGCATCGCCACCGCGCTGATGCAGCGCGACCGCTACGCCTCGCTCCTCGTCATGGGGATCGCGGTCGCCTTCTTCCTCTATTTCGCGATCAACATGGCGATGGTGATGGGCCTTGCCCCCGTCGTCGGCGTGCCCCTGCCGCTGGTCAGCTACGGGGGATCGGCGATGCTGGTCTTGATGGCGGCCTTCGGTCTGGTGCAAAGCGCGCATGTCCACCGCCCGCGCTGACAGGAGCCTGCCCATGCCCACCATTCTCTTCGCCGCCAAATCCGAGCGGTGGGACCAGTACGAGGCCCCGCTGCGCGCCGCGCTGGCCGAGGCCGGCCTGGCCGACGCGCGCCTGACCACCGAGGCCGACCCGGCGACGGTCGACTACATCGTCTACGCCCCGAACAGCGGGCTCACCGACTTCACGCCCTATACCCGCCTCAAGGCGGTGCTGAACCTCTGGGCCGGCGTCGAGGACGTGGTCGGCAACCCCACGCTCCGGGTCCCGCTCGCCCGCATGGTCGACCCCGGCCTGACCGAGGGGATGGTGGAATACGTCACCGGCCACGTCCTGCGCCACCACCTCGGGATCGACACCCACCTCCAGGGCGACGGCAACTGGCGCCCCGAGACCACCCCGCCGCTCGCCCGCGACCGGACCGTGGCGATCCTCGGCCTCGGCGAACTCGGCGCCGCCTGCGCCACGATGCTCGCCAGCCTGAACTTCCGCGTCACGGGCTGGTCGCGCAGCCCAAAGGCGCTGCCCGGCGTCACCTGCCGCCACGGCGCGGACGGCCTCGCCGAGACGCTCCGCACGGCGCAGATCACCGTCCTGCTCCTGCCCAACACCCCGGCCACCGAGGACACGCTGAACGCCGACACCCTCGCGCTGCTGCCCGAGGGCGCGGTGATCCTGAACCCCGGCCGCGGCGCGCTGATCGACGACGACGCCCTGCTCGCCGCGCTCGACGGCGGCCGCATCGCCCATGCCACCCTCGACGCCTTCCGCATCGAGCCCCTGCCGGCCGACCACCCCTACTGGACCCACCCGCGGGTCACGGTCACGCCGCACATCGCCTCGGCGACCCGGCCGGGCTCCGCCTCCCGCAGCCTCGCCGCGAACATCCGCCGCTGCGAGGCCGGCGAACCGATGATCGGCGTGGTCGACCGCAGCCTCGGCTACTGACCCCCGCTTCATCTTTCCCCAAATACGCAGGCCCGACACCGCCACCCCGCACCGCGCCGGCCCGGGGCGCCCGTCGGCCCGGCGAGGAGGGGCAAGGCCCCGACGAGCCGCCAGCCTCAGCGCAGCCGCGGCGGCGCGTCCGGGTCCATGCCCGGCGCGCCCGGCGCCTCGGCCTTCGGCGCCTCGGGCAGGTCGAACCGCAGCCCCACCCGCGCCAGCCGCCCCGCCACCGGGTCCGACGCCCGGAAGAAGCCCACATCCAGGCTCCCCGCCTCGATCCCCGAAAAGGTCAGCGCCGCCCCCACCGCGCGTGCCAGCGCGGGCTCCGCCCCCGGCACCGGGTCGACGAAGGCCATCAGGTGCCCGCGCCGCCCGCCGGCGTAGGTCGCCCCCACCAGGTAGGCCATCCGCGCCAGACCCTCCGCCGCCGCCAGCCGCGCGTCCAGCGCCTCCAGCAGCCGCTCGGGCAAGCCGCCCGGCGCCGCGATCTCCTCGGGGCGCTCCTCCACCTCCTCCGGCGCCTCGGCCAGCGTCGCCGCCAGCCAGTCGACCGACCCCGCCTCGATCAGGATCGAGGACGGCGCCACGCCCAGGTTCACCCCCAGCCCGATCCCCTGCCCGGCCAGCATCTCGGCCAGCCGCCGCCCCGACAGCGCGGCATAGGGCGCGGGCCCGCCGGCGAACTCGGCCAGCCGCTCCTCGCGGTCGAAGACCAGCACGAAACGCTGCCCCTCCACCGGGAACACCTGCGGCCGGATGCGGTCGCCCTCGGCCTCGGCCTCCAGCAGCAGCACCAGCTCCGCCCCGGCCAGCCGGTCGTAGAAGCGCAGCCGCGCGGCCTCGTCCTCGGGGGCGGCCTCCATCGCGGCATGGGCATGGTCGAGCGGGGTCATCCGTGCAGCACCTCCCTGACCCGGGCGCGGAGCGCCGGCAGCAGCTCGGCCTCGAACCACGGGTTCGTCTTCAGCCACGCGGTATTCCGCCACGACGGGTGCGGCAAGGGGAAGACCCCGGGCGCATGGTCGCGCCAGCCCGCCACGCGCGCCGTCACCCCCGGCCCGCGCCCCAGGTGCCAGCCCTGCGCATAGCCCCCGACCAGCAGCGTCAGCGGCACGTCGCCCAACGCCGCCATCACCCGCCCCCGCCAGGTCGCGGCACAGACCGGCGGCGGCGGCAGGTCGCTGCCCCGGGCGTCGTAGCCGGGAAAACAGAAGGCCATCGGCACGATGGCGATGCGGTCGCGGTCGTAGAACTCGGCCGCGTCGACGCCCATCCAGTCGCGCAGCCGGTCGCCCGACGGATCGGCGAAGGGCCGCCCGGCCGCGTGCACCCGCAGCCCCGGCGCCTGCCCGGCGATCAGGATCCGCGCCCCCGGCCGGAACCAGACCACCGGCCGCGGCGCGTGGGCCGTGGCCGTCGCGGCGAAGCGGTCGGCGCAGAGGCGGCAGTCGGAGATCTGGGTCGCAAGCGCGGGCATGGGGCCAGAGATAGGGCGCGCCCTCCCCGGGCGCAAACCGCCCGCCGCTTGGTCCCGCGAACCCGGCCCCGCGCCCGCGCCCGCGTCGCGCGCGGGCTGGACAACATTCCTACATTTCTATAAACATAGAATCATGAAAACGACACCGCCGCCCCTCCCCGAGCTGACCCTTGCCGCCACGGCCTTCGCCGCGCTGGGATCCGAGCCGCGCCTCGCCATCCTGCGCCGCCTCGTGCGGGCCGGGCCGCAGGGGCTGCCGATCGGGGATCTCGGCGCCGAGATCGGCGTCACCGGCTCGGTCCTGACCCATCACCTCAAGCAGCTGGTGTCGGCGGGGCTGGTCCGCCAGCAGCGGGACGGGCGGCGCATCCTGTCCTCGGTGGACCACGCCGCCGTCGCCGCGCTGTCCCGCTTCCTCGTCGCCGAATGCTGCGCCGACATGGGCGGTCCCGCCCCTTCCCCCTGCACGGAGCCCTCCGATGGCTGACCTCACGCAACACCCCCGCCCCGTCGCCGGGATCTGGGCGCGCATCGACAAGGTCGCCCTGACCGGCGCGCTGATCCTGCTGGTGCTCGCCGTCTTCGACCGCGCGGCGGTGGCCCCGACCATCGCCGAGACGCTGGAGCATTTCCGGGGCACGCTGCCCTACATCCTGTTCGCCGTGCTCGCCATCGCGGGGATGAAGGCCAGCGGCTCCGAGCGCCTGCTCGACGGCGCCTTCAAGGGGCGCGAGACCCGGATGATCGTGGTCGGCGCGCTGGTCGGCGCGCTGTCGCCCTTCTGCTCCTGCCAGGTGATCCCCTTCGTCGCGGCCCTGCTGGCCGCGGGCGCGCCCCTGTCGGCGGTGATGGCCTTCTGGCTCGCCTCGCCGCTGATGGACCCGGCGATGTTCGCGATCACCGCGGGCGGCCTCGGCCTCGACTTCGCCATCGCCAAGACGGTGGCCGCCATCGCGCTGGGGCTCGCGGGCGGCCTGACCGTCAAGCTGATGGCCGCGACCCCGGTCTTCGCCGACCCGCTGAAGGCCGCGCCGCGCATCGGCGGCTGCTGCAAGGCCAAGCGCCTGACCCTGAACTGGCGCTTCTGGCAAGACGCCCCGCGCCGCCGCATCTTTGCCGAAAGCGGGTGGTCGAACCTCCTGTTCCTCGGCAAGTGGCTCCTGCTTGCCTATCTCCTGCAGGCGCTCCTGATCGCCTATGTCCCGGCCGAGCTGGTGGCGCGGGTGATCGGCGGCGACGGCATCGGGCCGATCGTGCTGGCCGCGCTGGTGGGCGCGCCGGCCTACCTGAACGGCTATGCCGCGGTGCCGCTGCTGGCGGGGCTGCTCGAGCAGGGGATGAACCCCGGCGCGGCGATGGCCTTCGTCGTCGCGGGCGGCGTCAGCAGCATCCCCGCCGCCGTCGCGGTCTGGGCGCTGGTCAAGCCACGGGTTTTCGCGGCCTATATCGGCTTTGCCATCGCCGGCGCACTTATGGCGGGTATCGGATGGGCTGCGCTCGCCTGACCCATTGTCCCCCCGTGTTCCAGCCGCTACTCACGCGGTCAGGGACACGCGGAGGACGGCATGTATCGCGTCTGGAATTTCATCACGGGCTATTCGCTCCTTCTCATCGGCGGCGCGATCATCGCCCTGATCTGGGCCAACACGAACGCCGAGAGCTATCACCACTTCGTCGAATTCGTGCTGATCGACGATTTCTTCATCGGGCACCTGCACGATGACGGCCACGGCCACGTCACGCGCACGCTGACGCTGCACTACCTCGTCAACGACGTGCTGATGGCGCTGTTCTTCGCCATCGCCGCCAAGGAGGTGTGGGAGGCCGTCATCCTCAAGAACGGCTCGCTGCGCGGCAAGAAGGCGGCGACGCCTCTGATCGCCACGCTGGGCGGCATGATCGGGCCGATCTCGGTCTACCTCGGTCTGGCGATGCTGTTCGGATCCGAGACCTACAACGCGGTCGCGAACGGCTGGGCCATCCCGACGGCGACCGACATCGCGTTCTCCTACCTGGTGGGGCGGCTGGTGTTCGGCGCGGGCCACCCGGCGGTGCGCTTCCTGCTGCTGCTTGCCATCGCCGACGACGCGGCGGGCCTGCTGATCCTCGCCATCTTCTACCCGTCGGGCGACCTGGCGCCGGTCTGGCTCCTCTTGTCGCTGGGCGCGGCGGTGGGCGTGTTCGTGCTGTTCAACTGGCTGCCCCGGCGGCTGGACCGGGGCGACCAGCTGCGCCCGCGCTCGACCTGGGTGCGCAAGACGCTCAGCTTCTGGCCCTACCTGATCGCGGGCTGCCTGAGCTGGTACGGCTTCCAGGAAAGCGGCCTGCACCCGGCGCTGGGCCTCTTGCCCATCGTGCCGACGATCCCGCACGCCGACCGCGCCTTCGGCATCTTCTCGGCGGCCGAGGAACACCTGCACGACCTGCTGAACCAGATCGAGCACGCGCTGAAATACCCGGTCGAGATCATCCTCGGGCTGTTCGGCCTGATGAACGCGGGCGTCGAGTTCTCGTCGATGGGCCCGGCGACCTGGCTGGTGCTGGCGGGCCTTTTGATCGGCAAGCCGGTGGGCATCTTCCTGTTCGGCTGGATCGCGGCCAAGCCCATGGGGCTGGGCATCCCGCAGGGGATGCGGATCATCGACCTGGTGGTGGTGGGCTGCGTGGCGGCCATCGGCTTCACGGTGTCGCTGTTCGTGGCCTCGGTCGCCTTCGAGGGCGGGCCGGTGCAGGACGCGGCCAAGATGGGCGCGCTGTTCAGCTTCGCCGCCGCGGCGGTCGCGATCGCGGTGGGCAAGCTCACCCGCGTCGAGAAGCAGGACGTCTGACCGGAGCCCGCGCGCGCCGCGGGCCCCGGATTTTCCTAAACGTGACATCAATGCTTGGGGATTGGGGCGGATTGGACATAATGCCGCCCCATATCCCATGTAGGGGTGCTATGATCTGAAGGGGGCGTTCCGACCCCCGATCCGATGGCTGACAGGCGACACCGACCCAGAGGGCAGCGCGCGCGGACATGCTGGAATTCGTCGAGGTATCCAAATCCTACTGGACCGGGGAACGCCGCAAGGTGATCCTCGACCGGGCCTCGTTCCGGGTCGAGCTGGGGTCGTCCCTCGGCATCCTCGCGCCCAACGGCACCGGCAAGACGACGCTGGTCAAGATGATGGCGGGGCTGGAGAAACCCGACGAGGGGCACATCTACCGCACCGCCCGGATCTCGTTCCCGCTGGGCTTCATGGGCGGCATCCTGCCCAAGCTCTCGGCCTGCGAGAACGCCCGCTACATCGCGCAGCTCTACGACCTCGACCCGGATTACGTCGAGGCCTTCTGCCGCTGGGTCTGCGGCATCGAGGAATACTTCGACATGCCCGTCGGCACCTATTCCGCCGGGATGCGGTCGCGGTTCAGCTTCTCGCTGATGCTGGCGCTGGAGTTCGACATCTACCTGATCGACGAAGGCATGCCGCAGACGACCGACGCCGAGTTCAACCGCAAGGCGGGCGCGTTGCTGGCCGAACGGCTGCGCAAGGCGACCGTGGTGATCGTGTCGCACCAGGCCCAGACGCTCGAGAAATTCGCCCGCCGGGCCGCCGTGCTGCGGGACGGGCAGTTGTACGAGTTCGACACGCTCGAAGAGGCGAAGCAGCTCTATGACTACAGCACCCAAGGCGCGTAAGTTCCGCATCCGCCGCAGCGATGCGTTGCGCCCCCCGCCGTCGGGGGATGCGCCCGCCCGCGACGAGACCCGGGCGGCCCCCGCGCGCGCCTATGCCCCCGACGAGCTGCTGGCCGCCCCCGCCGAGCCCGAGGACGGCTTCGGCGACCTCGCGCTGCCGGGCTCGGCCGCCGCCACCCGCCGCGCCGCGGCGCCCGAACAGGCCGAACCCGCCGCGCCGCGCAGCCTCGAGGACGAGATCGCCGCGATCCGCGCCGAGGGCCTGACCGGGCGGCAGCTGCGCATGGCGCGGCGCACCGCGCAGAAGCACGGGCTGACGCCCACGTCGGATTTCGACGCCGTGCGGCTCCTGCGCGGGCGGGGCATCGACCCCTTCGCGCAGTCCAACATGCTGGAACTGGTCGTCGACGACGCCCTCGGACCCGAGGCCGAGGAGCGCAGCGCGAACCTGCCGGCCACGACCCGGGCCGCGCCGCTGCCGGCCCAGCCCGCCCCGGCGCGCCCCGCCCCCCTGACCGCCGACGCGCGCGCGGCCGAGATCATGAAGGTCCAGCGCGACATCGCGCGGCGCCGGCGCAAACGGCTGTTCCTGCTGGCGACGCGGCTGTCCTTCTTCGTGCTGCTGCCGACGCTGCTGGTGGCCTACTACTACTACCGCGTGGCCACGCCGCTCTATGCCACCCACACCGAATTCGTGATCCAGAAGGCCGAAAGCGGCGGCGCCGCCGCGGGCGGTCTCGGCAGCCTGTTCGGCGGCACCAGCTTTGCCACCGTGCAGGAAAGCATCGTGGTGCAGAGCTACCTGGAAAGCCGCGAGGCGATGCTGCGGCTCGACCAGGAGCTGGGCTTCCGCGCGCATTTCTCGTCGGAGCAGATGGACCCCCTCCTGCGGCTCGCCCCCGACGCGCCGGACGAGGCCGTGTATGCCACCTACCGCGACCAGCTGACCATCGGCTACGACCCCACCGAGGGCGTCGTGAAGGTGGAAATGCTGGCCGCCGACCCGACCACCAGCCAGGCCTTCTCAGAGGCGCTGATCCGCTACGCCGAGGAGCGGGTGGACCAGATGAGCCAGCGCCTGCGCGAGGACCAGATGGCCGGCGCGCGCGACAGCTACGAGGACGCCGAGCGCCGCGTGACCGAGGCGCAGACCCGGGTGCTGGAACTGCAGGAGCGGCGCGGGGTGCTGTCGGCCGACGCCGAGGTGTCGACCATCTTCCAGCAGATCTCGACCTTCGAGCTGGAACTGCAGAACGAACGCCTGCGCCTGGCCGAGATCATGGCCGCCCGCGCCCCCAACGCGACCCGGGTGCAGGTGGCCGAGGCCAACATCGGCCGGCTCGAGGCGCTGATCGCCAGCCTGCGCAGCGGCCTGACCGAAGGCGAGGTGGGCGGCGCGTCGCTGGCGCGCATCCAGTCCGAACTGGTGATCGCGCAGGCCGACCTCGAGACCCGGCAGATGATGCTGGCCCAGGCCCTGCAGCAGCTGGAATCCGCCCGGATCGAGGCGAACCGGCAATCGCTCTACCTGTCGATCGGCGTCTACCCGGTGGCCCCCGACGAGGCCGCCTACCCGCGCGCCTTCGAGAACACGCTGCTTGCCTTCCTCGTCTTTTCCGGCATCTACCTGATGGTGTCGATGACAGCGACGATCCTGCGGGAACAGGTCAGCTCCTGACCTGTCCCCTGCAGGGCCGAGACGACCGGAAAGGACACCCATGCAGATCGTGGAAACGGGCCCCGTGGCCTTCGGCAACGACACCCCCCTGACGGTGATCGCGGGGCCCTGCCAGCTGGAAGGCCTCGACCACGCCCTGATGATCGCCCGCGCCATGGCCGACGCCTGCGCGCGCGCCGGCGCGGGCTTCGTGTTCAAGGCAAGCTACGACAAGGCCAACCGCACCAGCCTGTCGGGCAAGCGGGGCCTCGGCATGGACGAGGGGCTGCGCATCCTCGCCGCCGTCAAGGCCGAGGTCGGCTGCCCGGTGCTGACCGACGTCCACGGCCCCGACCAGTGCGCGCCGGCCGCCGCGGTCTGCGACATCCTGCAAATCCCGGCCTTCCTGTGCCGGCAGACCGACCTGCTGCTGGCCGCGGGCGAGACCGGCGCCGCGATCAACGTCAAGAAGGGCCAGTTCCTCGCGCCGTGGGACATGCCCAACGTGGTCGCCAAGATCGAGTCGACCGGCAACCGCCGGATCCTGCTGACGGAACGCGGGTCGAGCTTCGGCTACAACACCCTGGTGGCCGACATGCGGTCGCTGCCCGAGATGATGAAGACGGGCTACCCCGTGATCATGGACGCGACCCATTCGGTGCAGCAGCCGGGCGGCCAGGGCGGATCGTCGGGCGGCCAGCGCGAGTTCGCGCCGGTGATGGCGCGCGCCGCCGTGTCGCTGGGCATCGCGGGCGTCTTCATCGAGACCCATGAGGACCCCGACCGCGCCCCATCGGACGGGCCGAACATGATCCCGCTGGCGCAGATGCCGGCGCTGGTGGCGGGGCTGATGGCCTTCGACCGGCTGGCCAAGAGCGACCCGATCCGCCTCTGACGGGCCGGCGCGGAAAGCGTCGGAATTGTCGAAACGGGGTCTTGATCCCGCCGCGCTCCCCGCGTAACTAGCGCGGCACGGTTGGGGTGTAGCCAAGCGGTAAGGCAGCGGTTTTTGGTACCGTGTACCGTAGGTTCGAATCCTACCACCCCAGCCATGATCTTCCCGACAGCATGACGTGCCAGACCGCCGCCCACAGCCGGCGGGCCGGTGGACATTCGCCCCGAGCCGGGGCAGCGTGGCGCCAAAACGGAGGCGACCCATGTCCGACAGCCAGATGCGCCGCGAGATCGCGGAAATCCCCGAGGCCGTGGCGCGGCTGCTCGACCGGGCGGACGCGCCGGTGCGCGCGGCGGCGGCGGCCATGCGCGCGGCCGATCCGGCCGTCCTGCTGACCGTCGCGCGGGGGTCGTCCGACCACGCCTGCACCTACCTGAAATACGTGTCCGAGCTGCTGCTCGGGCTGCCGGTCGCGTCGGTCGGGCCCTCGGTCGCCTCGGTCTACGGCGCGCGCCTCAGGGTGCGGGGCGCGGTGGCGCTGGCCGTGTCGCAGTCGGGCCAGAGCCCCGACATCGTGGAGATGACCCGGTCGCTCGGCGCGGGCGGGGCGCTGACCGTGGCGCTCACCAACGACGCCGGGTCGCGGCTGGCGGGCGTGGCGGGCCAGGTCATCGACATCTGCGCCGGGCCGGAGCGGTCGGTGGCGGCGACCAAGACCTTCGTCACCTCGGCGCTGGCGGGGCTGTGGCTTCTGGCCGAGGTGAAGGGGGACCGGGATCTCCTTGCGGCCATCCACGGCCTGCCGGCGGTGCTGGAGACGGCGCGGGGGCTCGACTGGTCGCCGGTGGCGGCCGCGCTCGGGGGCGGGTCGATCTTCACGCTGGGCCGCGGGCCGGCCTGGGCCATCGCCAACGAGGCCGCGCTCAAGTTCAAGGAGGTCCTGCAGGTCCACGCCGAGAGCTATTCCTCGGCCGAGGTGCTGCACGGGCCGGTGTCGATCGTCGACTGCGGGTTCCCGGTGCTGGCCTTCGCGGCGGCGGACGCGGCCGAGACGGCGCTGGCCGAGGTGGCCGATGCGCTGGCGGCCAAGGGCGCCGAGGTCTTCGCCACCACGGACAGGGTGGCCGCGGCGCGGGCGCTGCCGGTGGTGCGCACGGGGCATCCGCTGGCCGACCCGCTGGCGCTGGTGGTGGCCTTCTACGCGATGATCGAGCAGCTGGCGGTGGCCCGCGGGCTCGACCCCGACATGCCGCGGCATCTGCGCAAGGTGACCGAGACGACCTGAGGCGGCGTTTTCCGCGTCAGCGCGCCCGCGTCACGGCAAGGTTCGCCGCAAGGATCAGCGCCGCCCCCAGCAGGAGCGGCCAGCCCGGCACCTCGCCGAAGGCCAGGTAGCCCGCCGCCGTCGACAGCACCAGCGACAGGTAGGACACCGGCCCGAGCACGCCCGCGTCGCCCAGCCAGTGCGCCCGGATGAAGCACAGCTGCGCCAGCTGGGCGCTGATGCCGACCACGATCAGGAATGGCCAGTGCCCCGCCGCGACCGGCTCCCACGACAGCGCCGCCAGCGGCGCCATCACCACCGCGATGCCGGCGGTGTAGACCAGCATCATCACCACCTCGGGCGTGCCCTTGAGGCGCCGCGTGACGATCACCGCCAGCGTGCCCGTGACGACCGCCAGCACCAGCGCGGCCAGCCCCCAGCTGGCCGCGATCTCGCCCGGCGACGCCGCGATCAGCGCACCGAGCAGCGCCACGCCCGCCGCCGCCCAGCGCCGCGCGGGGATGCGCTCGGACAACAGCAGCGCGGCCAGCACCATCAGCAGGATCGGCCGGGTGAAGTTCAGCGCCGAGAACACCGCGAAGGGCACCCGCGCGATGGCATGGAAGGACGCGGCCAGCGTCAGCGCCGACAGCCCCACGCGCAGCGCCTGCAGCCGCCACTGCCCCCCCTGCCCCAGCACGCCGCGGTCGCGCCAGACCCAGGGCAGGATCACCACCAGCCCCACGCAGACCCGCAGGAACACGATCTGCACCGAGGGGTAATCGGCCCCCACCGCCTTGACGATGCTGAGCGCCCAGATGTTCAGGCTCATGTCCGCGATCAGCCAGGCGGCCCCGCGCAGGTTGTCCGACCGGGGCGGCGCCGGGTCGCTCATCCCCGCCCGCGCAAGGCCAGCAGGTTCGCCATCAGCCGGTAGGCCCCCGGCACCAGGCAGGCCAGCTGGTGATGCAGGTTCAGCGCGACATGGGCGTGGCAGCCGCGCCCGATCTCGCCCACCAGCAGCCCGCCGTCGAGCGGCTGCTCGTCGGGGTCGGCCATGCGCAGGATGGCGCGGTATTCGGGGCCCCAGGATTTCGCGAAGTAGAGGCCGCGTTCCTTCTGCCAGCCGGTCCAGTCGGCGGGCGTGATCCGGTTCGGCCCGGCGAGGACGGGGTGGTCGGGCTCCAGCAGGCCGACCTCGGCCGCGGCATCGGTGATGCGCCAGCGCAGCGACGGCTGGCCGATCTCGATGCGCGCGGGCGGCGTCGCGGCGGGGTCCCAGTCGTCCCAGGGGCGGTGGTAGAGCGTGACCAGCGTGCCGCCCGCCTTCACCCAGGCGTTCAGCCGCGGCACGGCGGGTTTCAGCGCCGGGCGGAAACGGTAGGCGAAGACGCCGACCAGCACGGCATCGAGGCCAGCGAACCCCTCGGGGTGCGCAAGCGCGGCATCGTCAAGCTCGGTCACGTCCATCCCCGCGGCGCGGAGCCAGTGCGCCACCCGGTCGTTGCCTGCGCCGACATAGCCGATGCGACCCGCCGGCAGGGCCACATGGGCCGTGCGCAGCGTCAGCGCGGCGGGGGCGTGGTTGAGGCGGGGGGCGACATGGTCATGGGCGATGTGCCGCACGCTGCGGGCGGGCCGCCCGTCCAGCGCAAGCGGCAGGGTCACAAGCGCCTCCCCGGCCCCGTCCGGCAGGGTCAGGGTCACGGCGTTGCCCTGCCAGTCCTGCCCCCAGCCCGCCGGCAGGTCGAAGGCGGCCGCGCCGGCGCTGCGGCCGGCGACCTCCAGCCGGACGGTGCGCGCGGACGTGGCGAGGTTGACGAAGGCGCGCCCCTCGGACAGCCGGGCGCGGGCGGCGGGCAGCACCAGCAGCGGCGTGTCGAGCGGTACCACGGTGCGGCTGGCCACGCCCTCCACCACCACCTCGACGGCCAGCGCCGGCGCGCGCGGGGCCAGCGGGTCGTAGCTGTCGGGGTAGGGATCGGCGGGCGGCGCGTCGGGCGCGGCGGCATAACCCCCGGGCGTCACGTCCAGCCCCGGTGCCGCGATCAGCGCGGCGGAGATGTCCGCACCGGGTGCCGCCTCCACCTCGACCGCCACCGCGACGGCCTCGCCGGGCGCGACCGTGCCGCGCGCGGGCCGCGCGCGGGCCGTGGCGCCCGAGGTCAGGCGGATCAGCCGGGCCAGCTGCGCGCGCTTGCGGTCCACCCGGTGCGCCTGCCCCGGCGCGACCCCGGCGCCCTCCAGCAGGGTCAGCGCGCGGGCGGCCAGCCGGCACATCGCGCCCATGTCGGGAAAGGCCGCCAGCGCTGCGTCGATCGCGGCCTGCGCCTCGGCAAGGCCCAGGTCGGCCAGCGTGCGCGGCAGGTTGTCGGTAACGGCGCCGGTGTCGGCGCCCACGCAGGACCACGCCAGGTGCAGCGGCCAGTCGCGCGCGGCGTCGGCCGGCACCCAGCGGCCCATGCCCTGCGTGCGGTGGAACTGCCGCGACCACTGCCCGACCCGGGCGTAGGGCATCCCCAGCACCGGGTCGGCGCCCCGCCCGGGCACCACCACGGTGGCGGGCGGCGGCGGCACCTCGTCGTCATAGGCCCCGCCCGCCCCGGAAAAGCCCGGCAGGTAAAGCTTCGACACCTGCCAGGGCGCGAGGTCACAGCCCGGGAAGGCCGGGTCGGCGGCGGCCGCGATCACCGCGTGCGCCGCCTCGGTCATCGCCCGGTGGTGGCCGTGCTGGCCGGGAATGTCGAGGAAGGTGGGGCAGATGATGTCGGGCCGGTCGGTGCGGATGATCTCGACGAAGCGGGCCATCAGCCGGTCGCGGCCCCAGATCCGCATCGTCTCCACCCCCGACTTGGAGAAGCGGAAATCGGTGATGCTGTCGTCCGCCGACTGCCCGTGCCAGTAGAGCCGCATGTCCAGCACCTCGGCCGCGCGCTCCATCTCGGCGGTGCGCAGCGTGCCGAGATCGGCGCCGCCCTCGGTGCCGATGTCGTTCTGCCCGCCCTCGCCCCGGGTCGAACAGGCATAGGACAGGTTCACACCGTCCCGCAGCCACAGCGCGGCCAGCATCTCCGACGTCTCGTCGTCGGGATGGGCGCCGGTGTTCATGAAGGTCACGGTGGTGCGCAGCCCCGCCATGGCGCGCCAGACCCGCGCGATCAGGGGGTCCTGGGCCTCGGACAGAAGGCGCGTCTGGTCGGGTGTGGGCATGGTGGGGTCCGGTCCTTCAGGCGGTTGCGACAAGCCGGGGCGACAGCGCGGTGTTGACGACAAGGGCGGCCGCCCCGAGCGTGGCCGCCCGCCGCCCGACCCGGCCCGCGATCAGGCGCGGGTGCCGCCGGTCGGGCCGGTTCGACACCGACAGCTCGGGCAGCGGCGTGCGCGCCACGAGGTCGTCGAGGATCGGTGGCGGCAGAGCGCCGGTCAGTATGATGGTCTCTGGGTCGAACAGGTTCTCGAGCAGCAGCACCGCGTGCCCGAGCGCCGTGCTCGCGCGGTCGAGCCAGTCGAGATAGGCGGGTGGCGCCTGCGCGTGGAGCGCCGCAAGGTCGTCGCCCGTGGCCGGGTGCAGCCCCGCCTCGGCCAGCAGCCGCACCAGCGCCATCCGGCTGGCCACGTCCTCCAGCCGGGTCGGCCCCTCGGGCGTGGGCACCGGGATGTGCCCGATCTCGCCGGCGTTGCCGAAGGCCCCGCCGAACACCTCGCCCCCCGCCACCAGCCCCAGGCCGAGGCCGGTGCCGAAGTAGAGGCAGGCAAAGGTGTCGATGCCCTGCGCCGCGCCCATCACCCGCTCGGCCATGGCGGCGGTGTTGGCGTCGTTCTCGACCGTCACCGGCAGGCCCAGGGCCTCCTCCAGCGCCACCTGCGCGTCGATCCCGCCCCAGCCCGGCAGCTCGCTGGCCTGCCCCGACAGGCCGGTCACCCCCACCGGCCCCGGCATCACCACGCCCGCCCCGATCAGCGAACAGCCGGCGACACGGCCGGGCAGGCCCTGCAGCACCGGCAGCACGTCCTCGGGCCGGGCGCGGGTCAGCGCCACCCGCGCGCTGTGCAGGACCGTGCCCGCAAGGTCGATCCAGGCCGCCAGCACCGCGTCGGGCCGGATCTCGACCCCCAGCGCCGCGCCGGCCTCGGCGCGGATCGCGTAGGTCACCGCCGGTTGCCCGCGCTGGCCCGACCGGCGGCCCGTCTCCACCACCCAGCCGTCGGCCAGCAGGTCGGCGATGATGTTGCTGACGGCCTGCGTGCTGAGGCCCGAGGCGCGCGCGATCTCGGCCCGCCCCGCCTCGCCCTCGCGGCGGATGTGGCCCAGCACGAGGCCGCGGTTGTACTGGCGGCTGCGTTCCGCGTTCGATCCGGGCGTGAGGAGGGTCGAGGCCATGCGCGACGATTAACTCAACTCACTTGAAGGTTCAACGCCGCTGCGCTAGCGTCCCTTTCAGGCCCTTCGCCATCAACGAGCCGGACCGCCAGAACGGCCCGCGCCATCAGGGAGACCCACATGATGAACCGCCGCATCCGGACACCGTTGGCCGCCCTGGCCACATCCGCCGCCGCCCTCGCCTTCGCGCCCGGCGCCCAGGCGCAGCAGGTGACGATCGAGTACTGGCAGTATTTCTTCGAAAGCCGCGTCACCGCGATGGAGCAGCTGATCGCGAATTTCGAGGCCGCGAACCCCGACATCAACGTCGAGATGACGCACTTCCCCTATGCCGACTACCGCACCCGGACCGCCGTCGCGATCCCCGCGGGCGAGGGCCCGGACGTGGTGCAGCTGTTCTACGGCTGGCTCAACGACTACATCGCCGAGGGGCTGATCCAGCCGCTGCCGGCCGATCCCTTCTCGGCCGAGATGATCGGGTCCGAGTTCTTCCCGATGGTGCAGGCGATGCAGGTCGACGGCAGCTACTACGCACTGCCGACCGCCGTGCGCTCGCTGGCGCTGTTCTACAACGAGCGGCTGCTCGAGGCCGCCGGCGTCGAGGTGCCGACCACGCTCGAGGAGCTGGTCGCCGCGGCCGCCGCCACCACGGAGCGCGACGGGGCCGGCAACGTCACCCAGGTCGGCCTGACCACCGGCATGACCGCGCAGGACCACCACTGGTTCCGCGAGGTGCTGATCCGCCAGTTCGGCGGCGAGCCCTATCTCGATAACTACCGCACCGTGAACTACGACACCGAGGCGGGCCGGGCCGCGCTCGACTTCTACCTCGGCCTCGAGGAACAGGGCGTCACCAGCACCGGCTTCATGGACGAACCCCAGGCGGCCTTCCGCGCCGGGCGCGCGGCCTTCCACATCGACGGGTCGTTCCGCATCGGCGCGCTGCAGGACAGCCGCGGGCTGCAGTGGGGCGTGACCGAGCTGCCCGCCGGGCCCGACGGCACGCGGTCGAACTACGCCTCCTACTGGGTGAACGCGATCACCTCCTCGGCCGAGGGCGCCGAATACGAGGCCGCCGTGCGCTTCATGGAGTACATCACCTCGCCCGAGGCGATGGAGATCTGGCTCGAGGTGGTGGGCGAACTGCCCGCGCGCGTCGATGTCGGCATGACGCCCGAGAACGCCGACGACCCGGTGTTCGGCCCCTTCATCCGCGGCCTCGAATACGCCAACACCACCATCTTCGCCGACGAATCGGCGCAGCGGCAGGTGATGGTCGACATGGTCGAGCGGGTGCGCCTGCAGGGCATGGACCCGGGCGAAAGCCTGACCGCCGCAGCGACGGCGGAGCAGGCGATCCTCGACAGCTACTACAACCAGTGATCTGATCACGGGACCACGGCCCCGCGCGCCCACCGGCGCGCGGGGTCCGACCGCGCCGGAGCAAGACCGCCCCCGATGCCGACCGACACCACCCCGACAGGTTCGCAGACGCCCGGACGGGGCGGCCTCTACGCGCGCCTCAGCGTCGCGCAGAAGCGCACCGTGTGGGCCTGGGGCTTTCTCGCGGTGCCGATCCTGTTCTACGTCGTCATCCGCTTCTACCCGACCGGCAACGCCATGGTGCTGTCGTTCCAGGAATGGAACCTGCTGGGCGACCGCACCTGGGCCGGGCTCGACAACTACCGCACCCTCGTGGCCGACCCGGTGTTCTGGCAGGTGTTCCGCAACACCTTCGCCTACCTGCTGCTGGGCACGCCGATCAGCCTCGTGATCTCCTTCGTGATCGCCTACCACCTCGACCAGGTGCGCTTCCTGCACGGCACGATCCGGGCGCTCTACTTCCTGCCCTTCATGACCTCGGCGGTGGCGATGGCCTGGGTCTGGCGCTGGTTCTACCAGGACGTGCCGATCGGGCTGTTCAACAACATGCTGGCCTCGGTCGGCATCCCGCAGATCAGTTTCCTGCGCTCAACCACCAACGCGCTGCCGGCGATCCTCGCCCCCGCGATCTGGGCCGGGCTGGGGTTCCAGATCATCATCTTCATGGCCGGCCTGCGCGCCATCCCGCGCAGCTTCTACGAGGCCGCCAAGATCGACGGCGTCTCCAGCTGGACCGTGCTGTGGGAAATCACCCTGCCGCTCCTGCGCCCCACCATCGTGTTCATCGTGGTGCTCAGCTCCATCGGCTTCCTGCGCATCTTCGACCATGTCTTCAACATGACCAGCGCCGACCCCGGCGGGCCGCTGAATTCCACCAAGCCGCTGGTGCTGATGATCTACCAGACCGCCTTTTCCAGCTACGACATGGGCTATGCCGCCGCGCAGACGGTGGTGCTCTTCGTGATCCTGCTGGTGGTCAGCCTGATCCAGCTGCGCCTGTTGAGGGACCGCTGAGATGGCACAGGCCGACGAGCTGACGATCCGCGCCACCTCGGACACGCTCCTGCGCGCGCAGGCGGCGCGCAAGCAGGCCAGCGCCGCGCAGTTCGTCCGCTGGATGCTCCTGTTCGCGGGCGGCGTCATCATGGTGATGCCGCTGGCCTACATGATCTCCACCTCGCTGAAATGGCCGTGGGAGGTCTACGAGATCGGCCTGATCCCGCAGGAACCGACGCTGGAGAACTACACCTACGTGCTCGAGGACGGGCGGTTCTTCGGCTGGTTCGTCAACAGCCTCGTCATCGCCACGATCACCACGCTCTCGGCGCTCTTCTTCGACAGCCTCGTGGGCTACACGCTCTGCAAGTTCCAGTTCCGGGGCCGCTACATCGTGTTCATCGCGATCCTGTCGACGCTGATGATCCCCACGGAAATGCTGGTGATCCCGTGGTACATGATGAGCCAGAGCTTCGGCTGGCTCGACAGCTACTGGGGCATCATGTTCCCCGGCCTGATGACCGCCTTCGGGGTGTTCCTGATGAAGCAGTTCTTCGAGACGGTGCCCGACGATTTCCTCGAGGCCGCGCGGATCGACGGGCTGAACGAATTCCAGATCTGGTGGCAGGTGGCGATGCCGATGGTGAAACCCGCGCTGGCCGCACTTGCCATCTTCATCTTCCTCGGCAACTGGACGGCGTTCCTCTGGCCGCTGATCGTGACCACCTCGCCCGACCTCTACACCCTGCCCGTGGGCCTCGCGTCCTTCGGCGACGAGGCGGACGTGGCGTGGGAGCTGATCATGACGGGTGCCGCGATCTCCACCCTGCCGACGCTGATCTTCTTCCTGATCTTCCAGCGGTTCATCATCCGCGGGGTCGTGATGGCGGGGTTGAAGGGGTGAGGGCCGGTCCGACAAAGTCGGCAAAAGGTCCAGTGGACCTTTTGAGGCCCGAACGGGCGGAGCCCCGGGCATGACCGATACCACCACCTTCCCCGATCCGGTCTACCGCGACACGGTGCTGGCGCCGCTCTTCGAAGGCGTGAAGACCCATTTCGCCGACCACATGGACGCGATCAACCGCGCCCATCTGGTGATGCTGGTGGACACCGGGATTCTAAGCCGAGAAGAGGGCAAGGCCATCGCCGAGGCGCTCGACGCCATCGCCGCCGAGACCGACCGCGCGGCGCTCACCTACACCGGCGAGCACGAGGACTGGTTCTTCCTCGTCGAGGCGGAACTCAAAAAACGCCTCGGCGACCTCGGCGGCGCGCTCCACACCGCGCGGTCCCGCAACGACATGGACCACACCCAGTTCAAGATGGCGCTGCGGACCCGCGCCGAGGACGCGCTGGCCCGGATGCTCCGCCTCGCCACGGCGCTGCTCGACAAGGCGCGCGCCGAGCGCGACACGCTGATCGTGGCCTACACCCACGGACAGCCCGCCCAGCCCTCGACCTTCGGCCACTACCTCGCCGCGGTCATCGAGGTGCTCCTGTCCGACATCCGCCGCCTCGACGCCGCCATCGCCCCCCTGGACCTCTGCCCGATGGGCGCCGCCGCCATCACCACCAGCGGGTTCCCCATCGACCGCGCGCGCATGGCCGACCTCCTCGGTTTCGCCGCGCCCAAGGTGAATGCCTACGGCTGCATCGCCTCGGTCGACTACGTCACCGGCCTCTACTCCGCGCTGAAGCTGCCGATGATCCACCTCGGCCGCGTGGTGCAGGACATGGCGTTCTGGTCCGCCTTCGAGGTCGGCCAGCTCCACGTCCCCCGCAGCCTCGTGCAGATCAGCTCGATCATGCCACAGAAACGCAACCCGGTGCCGATCGAACACCTGCGCCACATGGCCTCGGTCGCCGCCGGGCGCTGCGACGTGATCGTCAACACGATGCACAACACCCCCTTCACCGACATGAACGACAGCGAGGGCGAGGTGCAGCAGGCGGGCTACGGGGCGTTTGAGCACGCCACGCGCGTGCTCGACCTCCTGACCGCCTTCCTGCCGGCCTGTTCCATCAATGCCGACCGCGTCGCGCGCACCACGGATGCCGCCTGCATCACCATCACGGAACTGGCCGATACGCTGGTGCGGTCCGAGGGCCTCAGCTTCCGGCAGGCGCACGAGATCGCCGCCGCCACCGCCCGCGCCGTGATCATGGAGGATGCCCCCCTCAAGCAGGGCTACCCCGCCTTCGCCGCCGCCTTCGCCGAAACCACGGGCCGCGCCCCCGCCCTGACGCGGGACGCCTTTGCCGAGGCGGTGGACGCGCGAAGCTTCGTCACCCGCCGCGACCGCATCGGCGGGCCGGCACCCGCCGCCCTCGATGCGGCCTTCACGGGCTACGCCGACACGCTTGCCACCCTCACCGCGGCGCAGGCCGACCGCCTCGCCCGCCGCAGCGCGGCCGCCCAGCGCCTCGACGCCGCGTTCCAAGACCTGAAAGGCCCCCGATGAGCCAGCTGATCCTGCGCGACCTCGTGAAACGCTACGGCACCACGCAGGTCCTGCATTCCATCAACCTGACCGTGGAGCAGGGCGAATTCGTCGTCCTCGTCGGCCCGTCCGGCTGCGGCAAGTCCACCACGCTGCGCATGATCGCGGGGCTGGAGGAGATCAGCGGCGGCACCATCGAGATCGGCGGCCGCGTGGTGAACAACCTGGAACCCAAGGACCGCAACATCGCCATGGTGTTCCAGAACTACGCGATCTACCCACACATGACCGTGCGGCGGAACATCGGCTTCGGCCTCAAGACGGCGAAGCTGTCCAAGGCCGAGAAGAACGCCCGCATCGACGAGGTCGCCGCGATCCTAGGCATGACCGAGTACCTGGAACGCAAGCCCGCGCAGCTGTCGGGCGGCCAGCGCCAGCGCGTCGCCATCGGCCGCGCCATGGTGCGCGACCCGGCCGTGTTCCTGTTCGACGAACCGCTGTCGAACCTCGACGCGCAGCTGCGCACCCAGATGCGGCTCGAAATCAAGAAACTCCACACCCGCGTCGGCCGCATGATGATCTTCGTGACCCACGACCAGGTCGAGGCGATGACGCTGGCCGACCGCATAGTCATCATGAAGGACGGCCATATCCAGCAGATCGGCACGCCCGCGCAGGTCTACCACGAACCCGCCAACACCTTCGTCGCGCAGTTCATCGGCGCACCGCAGATGAACCTGCTGAAGGCCGAGGGCACGGGCACGGGCGTCCGCCTCTGGAACGGGGTCGAGATCGCGGTGCCGGGCATCCAGATCGCGCCGGGCCGCCCCGTCAGCTTCGGCATCCGCCCCGAGGACCTGAAATCCGACGCCAGCGCGGTGCTGTCGGGCACCGTGACCGTGGCCGAACCGCTGGGGGCCGAGACGCTGGTCTACGTCGATGTCGACGGGGTGGAGGTGACGGCGACCGCCCCGGGCCGCACGCCGCCCCGCGCGGGCGACCGGATCGGCCTCGGCCTGTCGGGGGACAACGCGCACCTGTTCGACAGCGCCAGCGGCCAGTCCCTGCGCACAGCGCGGGCGTGACCCCAAACGACAACAGGGGCCCATGGGGCCCCTGATGAACTGGTCGGAGTGAGAGGATTCGAACCTCCGGCCCCTGCCTCCCGAAGACAGTGCTCTACCAGGCTGAGCTACACTCCGACCGTGCCGCGCGGGATAGCGCCGCCGGGGCGGCATTGCAAGAGGCTTCGGCCGCTCCCGCGCGGATCGCCGCGGCGGCCGCGCCGGTCACTCGGCCGGGTCCTCCCGGTCGCGCATCAGGGTGGACACGCGCGGCGACACCGGCAGGCCCAGCCGCGTGCGGGTCCGCAGCACCGGCGTGGTCCGCGAGACGCCCACGCGCCCCTCGCGCAGCACGATGTAGACCCCCGAGGCAATGATGATCCCCGCCCCCAGCGCGGTGGGCAGGTCGAGCGACTCGTCGAACAGGACGACGCCGTAGAAGGTCGCCCAGAGGATCTGGGAATACTGCATCGGCGCCACCACCACGGCCGGCGCGGCCCGGTAGGCCCGGATCACCAGATGCGTCGCCACCAGCGCCAGCGCGGCGATCACCGCGAGGCCGGCCAGGTCGATCAGCGGCATCGGCCGGTAGACGAAGGGCAGCGCCGCGCCCATGAACAGGAAGTTCCCGATCATCGGGTAGAGGATCAGCACCACCGACCGCTCCTCGCGCCCGACCTTGCGCATGATCACCGCGCCCAGCGCCCCGGTGAAGGCCGACAGGAGCGCCGCGAGGTGGCCCAGCGTCAGCGGCTCGGCCCCGGGGCGCAGCACCACCATCACCCCGGCAAGCCCCACCACCACGGCGATGCCACGGCGGATGCCCACGCGCTCGCCCAGCATCGGGATCGCAAGCAGCGTGATCAGCAGCGGGGCGGCGAAGAGGATGGCGTAGGTCTGCGCCAGCGGCAGCACCGAGAAGGCATAGAAGGCCGTGACCCCTGTGATGACCACGGCGACGGTGCGGACCAGTGTCCACAGCGGGTGCTTGGGGATCAGGTTCGCCTCGGAGCGGTCGCGCAGCAGCAGCAGCGTCACCAGCGGAAAGCCGAACAGCACGCTGAAGAACACGGTCTGCACCGGCGAATAGGTGCCGCCCAGCGCCTTGATGATCACGTCATGGGTGGCGTAGATCCCGAAGGCCAGGAGCGCGAGAAGCGCGCCGCGGAGGATGGGGCTCGTGTCGGTCATGGGCCGGACACTGCCCCGGCCCGGCCCCGCCGTCAAACCCGTCCGCGCGCCGTCAGCGGCGCAGCGCCGGCAGGCCGACGCCCGCCGCCTCGAAGCCGCCGTCGACGGCCAGCACCTGCCCGGTGATGTAGCTGGCACGCTCCGAGCAGAGGAAGGCGATGGCCTCGGCGATCTCGCGTTCCGACCCGTAGCGGTTCAACGGGATCGCGTCGTGGTAGGCGTCGATGATGTCCTGCGTGTGCACGGCCATGGCCAGCTTGGTGCGCACCGGACCGGGGCAGACGCAGTTGGCGCGGACGCCGTGCTCGCCCAGCTCCACCGCCTGCTGCTGGGTCAGCTGGATCACCCCCGCCTTGGACGTGCCGTAGGCCACCCGCAGCGTCGAGGCGCGCAGGCCCGAGATCGACGCGATGTTGACGATGGCCCCACGCCCGGCCCGCAGCGCCGGGGTCAGGGCCTGGCTGACCAGGAACACGCCGTCGAGGTTCGTCTCCATCACCCTGCGCCAGCGGGTGAAGTCGGTCGCCTCGATCGGCCCGAAATCGGCCACGCCCGCGTTGTTCACCAGCGCGTGGAGACCGTCCGACAGGCCGGCCTCCTCCACCATGCGGGCGACCTCCGCCGGGATCGAGACATCGGCCACCACCGGCACGACGCCCGCCAGCCCATCGGCCGCCTCGGCCAGCGCGGGCGCGTCGCGGTCGACCATGACCACGCGGTATCCCTCCTCGAGGAACAGCCGCGTGGTGGCCAGCCCGATGCCCCGCGCCGCGCCGGTGACGAGCGCCCTGCGCATGTCAGACGCTGGCGGCCAGCTTGGCGACGATGGCGTCGCCCATCTGCGCCGTGGAAATCGGCGTGCCGCCCTCGGGGCCCATCAGGTCGGCGGTGCGCAGGCCATCGGCCAGCACCGCGTTCACGGCGTGCTCCAGCCGCTCGGCCTCGGACCCGAGGTCGAAGGAATAGCGCAGCGCCATCGCAAAGCTCAGGATGCAGGCGATGGGGTTCGCCTTGCCCTGCCCCGCGATGTCGGGGGCCGAGCCGTGCACCGGCTCATACAGCGCCTTGGGCCGGCCGTTCTCCATCGGCGCGCCGAGCGAGGCCGAGGGCAGCATCCCCAGCGACCCGGTCAGCATCGCGGCGAGGTCGGACAGCAGGTCGCCGAACAGGTTGTCGGTGACGATCACGTCGAACTGCTTGGGCCAGCGCGTCAGCTGCATCGCGCCGGCGTCGGCGTACATGTGCGACAGCTCGACGTCGGGGTATTCGGCGTCGCGCACCTCCTGCACGACCTGCCGCCACAGCACGCCCGATTCCATGACGTTGGCCTTCTCCATCGAGCAGACCTTGTTGCCCCGCCGCCGCGCCAGCTCGAAGGCCGACCGGGCCACGCGGGCGATCTCGGACTCGGTGTAGCGCTGGGTGTTGATGCCCACGCGCTCGTTGCCTTCCTTGATGATCCCGCGCGGCTCGCCGAAATAGACGCCCGAGGTCAGCTCGCGCACGATCATGATGTCGAGGCCGGCCACCACGTCCTTCTTCAGCGACGAGAAATCGGCCAGCGCGTCGAAGCACTGCGCCGGGCGCAGGTTGGCGTAGAGGTCCATCTCCTTGCGCAGCCGCAGCAGGCCGCGCTCGGGCTTCACGCTGAAATCCAGCACGTCGTATTTCGGCCCGCCCACGGCGCCGAGCAGGACGGCGTCCACCTCCTGCGCCTTGGCCATGGTGGCGTCGGTCAGCGGCGTGCCGTGCGCGTCGTAGGCCGCGCCGCCCACCAGGTCCTCGGTCACGGTGAAGGAAATGCCCCGCGTCCCGAACCAGTCGATGACCTTCCGCACCTCGGCCATCACTTCGGGGCCGATCCCGTCGCCGGGAAGGATCAGGAGAGAACGGTCGGTCATGGTCGGGTGTCCCTTGGCTGGATTGGTCAGCCTCGCCTAGCCAAGCCGTGACGGGGCGTCAAGCAAGCCCGGGCGGCTCAGGGCGGCGCGATCCCGATGTCCACCCAGACCAGGCGGTGGTCCGAGGCCGCCGCCGCGACCGACAGGGGCAGCACGCCGTCCTCCCCCTCGGGCCAGAGCACGCCCGCCGCCGCGACCCGTAGCGCGGCCGAGGGCAGGATGTAATCGACGCGCAGGTCGCCGGGCACCGGCTCGGGCCAGTCGGCGGTCTCGGTCCCGCCGCTGGGGCGGCGCGGGACCGGGTCCTGCAGGCGCGGATGGGTGAGCAGCGCCGCCAGCGCCGCGCGCCGCCCCTCGCCCCGGTCGGGGTCGAGGTTGAGCGTGCCCATCAGCGCGAAGCGGTCGGTCGCCAGCCCCGGCCCCCCGGGCGCCCAGCCGTCGAGGTAGAGCTGCCAGAACCGCAGCTCGTCGGCGTTGCGGCGGCCGTTACGGTCCTCGGGCCCGTCGAAGACCGGGGGGCCGGCGTGCAGCGCCAGGATGTGCAGCGGGCCGCCCGGGGCCTCCACCGCCACGTCCCAGGCGGCCACGCTCGCCAGCCGCAGCACCGGCAGCGCGGCCTCGGGCACGACCGACGCCGCCGCGCCGCCCGGCAGGTCGGACCAGAGATAGGCGCTGAAGTCGCGCACCGGCCCGATCGGGTGCCGCGACAGCAGCGCCATGCCCCCCTGCCCGCTGAAATGCCCGTAGCCATGGGCATCCCGCGCCCGCCAGCTGCGCCCGTCGCCGTCGAGGTCGTGGCCCGTGGGCCGGCCCGTGTTGGGGCGCAGCGCCAGCCGGTGGGGATAGGCCGCGCCCGCCTCGGCCAGCCGCGCGGCCAGCGCGTCGAGCGCGGCCAGCCCGGCGTCCCAGTCGACGTCCTGCAAGAGAACGATGTCGGCATCGGCCGCCGCGATGACCTGCAGGCTGGCCGCCACCTGCGCGTCCTCGCCCCGGCGGATGTCGCGCAGGAGGAGGCCGGGGCCGTCCCGGCTCAGCCCGCTGTGGAAGGTGGCAAGCCGCAGGGTGTCGGCGGCCGCGGCACGGGGGAACGCCCCCGGCGCGGCGGCCAGAAGGATGGCAAGGATCAGGCCAGCCGCGCGGCGTCCGCCCCGACCGAGGCCACCAGCCGGGCCCGGCGCTGGCGGATCATCCCGGCGATCCGCGCCATCGCCATGCCGCGCATGACCATGCTGAGCGGCAGGAACATCCATAGCGCGATCCCCCAGACCATCGCGTGAGGCGAGGCGACGACCTGCAGCCCGATGTGGTTGGCCGCGGTCAGGCCGACCACCGGGAGGATGAATGCAACGCTAATGCCTAAGATAATGTTAACGCGGGCGTCCCGGGTCAGCCGGGCGACCACGTCGCCACCGGTCGTGGGGTCGAAGGTGGGCAGGTTCACCCACACGTTGAAGGCCTGCCCCCGGCTCGGCCACTGCTGCAGCCGCAGGAGAAGCGCGAACACCACCAGCGCCGCCAGCGAGATGAAGGCCGCAAGCCCGGTCATGACCTTGACCTGCAGCGCCGACACCGGCGCCGCCGTGGCCGGAATGCTGTTCAGCACCACGGTCAGCGGGCTCCACGAGACGTCCAGCGCCTCGCCGATCAGAAGCCCGAGCGCGTTCAGCACCAGCGGCAGGGTCGAGCCCGGATCGGACCCGCCGGCCACGACGCTGAGGAAGAACAGCATGAACAGCAGCGACAGGATGCGCACCCGGTTGAAGGGCGGCGCGTCGCGGAACTCGATCAGCGCGGGGTAGGTGGAGCCATACTCGATCGCCGTGAACAGGCCCAGCGTCAGCCCCACGAGCATCACCATCTGCGCGCCTTCCTGGGTGGTCCCCGGAAGGAGCAGCGACGGAGTCGCGACGACCAATACCACGATGGCCGCGCGCACCAGGGCGCCCACAAGCCTAGCCAGCACTGCCTCTCACCTCGATCGCGGCGGCATCGGGACCGCCGGTTATCACTCCGATGCGTCGCATAACGCCACGCATTGAAAGCATTCTTTTGGCGGCAAGGTGCCTAAAGGTTGACGGGCTGGCAAGAATTGCGACGCCCTTTCGCCACAATTCCGCCGCATTGGCATCATGGGTGTCGCCGGTTTGCATCACAGCGCCGGCGGGCGCCGCCGGGCCTCAGACCCAGGGGCGCGCCTGTCCGGCCTGCGTTTCGAAGGCCTCGATGGCCGCGGCCTTCTCCAGCGTCAGGCCGATGTCGTCCAGCCCGTTCAGCAGGCAATGCTTGCGGAAGGCGTCGACCTCGAAGGAGATCGAGCCGCCGTCCGGGCCGGTGATCGTCTGGTTTTCCAGGTCGACGGTCAGGATGGCGTTGGCGCCGCGCTCGGCGTCGTCCATCAGCTTGTCGACGTCCTCCTGCGGCAGGACGATCGGCAGGATGCCGTTCTTGAAGCAGTTGTTGAAGAAGATGTCGGCAAAGCCCGGCGCGATCACGCAGCGGATGCCGAAATCGAGCAGCGCCCAGGGCGCATGTTCGCGCGAGGAGCCGCAGCCGAAGTTGTCGCCGGCGACCAGGATCTGCGCGTTGCGGTAGGCGGGCCGGTTGAGCACGAAATCGGGGATCTCGTTGCCGTCCGTGTCGTAGCGCATCTCGTCGAAGAGGTTCTTGCCAAGCCCCGAGCGCTGGATCGTCTTCAGGAACTGCTTGGGGATGATCATGTCGGTGTCGACGTTGATCAGCGGCAGCGGCGCGGCGATACCGGTCAGGGTGGTGAACTTCTCCATGGGGCGTCTCCTCGGTCGGACGCGCCCGCTTTAGCCGCTCGGGGCCGGGCGGGCAAGGCGGCGATGGGGCTCAGCGCCGCTCGACCAGCCGGCCCTCGACATACTGGTGCACGATGGAGGCGAGCAGCGTCTGGTAGGGCATCCCCAGCTCGGCGGCGCGGGCCTTGAGCCGCTCCAGATCCTCGACCGGCAACCGCAGCGAGATCGGCTTGCGCCGGGCCGCCAGCGTCGTGCGCGCGATCTCCTCCAGTTCGGCCTTCCGTTCGGGGGTCAGGTGGGACACCAGCGTGCCCTCGTCGAAGGCCTTGTCGAAGGCCTCCATGATCTCGCGCTCCTCGTCGTCGAGCGGGGTTTCGTCGAATTTCATCTGGCCCGGGCGTTTCATGACTGGTCTCCGATATAGCGGCGCGTCGCCTTCCGGTTGCGATAGGCGGTCTTCAGGAACACCGTGTCACCGTCCCTCACATAGGGCACGATGACCGCGTACCCGTCCCAGGCGACCACGTAGGCCCGCTGGTGCGGAAAGTTGCGGCTGGGGTTCTCGATATCATCGAGCAGGCCGCCCGTCTCGATCGCGAGGACGAGGGCGTCGAACTCCAGCCCCCGATCGGCCCGCAGCGCCGCCTCCTTCTCTGCACTCCACCGATACGCAACCACAACATACTCTGTATATACAATATCACGACATGCCGCTCAATCCCGCCTACCCCGGCACGGCAAAGGTCAGGTTGGCCCAGAGCGTGCGCCACTCCGGGTCGGTCGCGGCCGCGGGCTCCACCGGCTCCAGCGCCACGGCGTCGACCATGTAGCGGTGGCCGGGCGTCACCGGCAGGCGCGCGATGCCGTCTGCGTCGGTGCGGTGCAGCGTGATCGTCACGCTGCCGTCGGGCGCCTCGTCGAACAGCTCCACCTGCGCGTCGGCCCGCACCGCGTCGTCGAGCCAGAGCTGCACCGCCATGCCCCCCGACAGGTCGTCGGTGTAGGGGTTCGTCAGTGCCACCAGCTCGGTCCGGAGACCGACGCGGGCGTCCTGCCCGGCCCCCTCGCCCACCGCGACCAGCGACTTGGCGTAGCGGATGTAGGTCTCGCGCACGTCGACCTGGTCGAGCCCGCGCGCCGCCTGCATCGCGGTGACGTCGCCCAGGTCCTTGTGCTCGGCGAAGGAGAGGAAACGCTCCCACTCCGACCAGGTCAGGGGCAGCGCGCGGGTCTGGTGCACCACGACAGCCAGCCCCTCGGGCAGCCCCGCCACCGACAGCGCGGGGATGTCGCCCAGCCGCCCCTCGACCGGCCGCACCTCTCCGCCGGTCCGGATCTCGAAGCGGTCGAAATTCCGCGTCAGGTAGGCCTGCGCATTGCCGCGGAATTCCTCCCCGACGCGCAGGTCGGCCGCGACCACCGCGCCCGGCGCGACCACGAAGGCGTCGGGGTCGATCCAGAATTCGTGAGCCAGCGCCCCCTTGCCACCGAGGGCAATCGCCGCAACTGTCACGGCCAGTCTCAAGATCCTCATCGCCCGGTCCCTTCCCTGATGTCCCGCCCGATCCTGTCCCGGCTGCTCGGCCTGTCAATGGCGCTCCTGCTCACGATTGCAGGAGCCGCCCGCGCGCACGAGATCCGGCCGACCATCGCCGACGTCGAGGTCGGCGCCGAGCAGGTCACCCTGACCCTGCGGATCACGCTGGAGACGCTGCTGGCCGGCATCGACCTCGACAGCGTGCAGAACACCAACGACGCGCCCGAGGCGGCGCTCTACGACATGTTCCGCGCGATGGCGCCCGAGCGGCTGGAGGCGGCGCTCCGGGCCGACTGGGCGCGCATCGGCCGCGGCTTCCTGATCGAGGTCGAGGGCCAGCGCCTGACGCCCGTCATCGCCGCCGTCGACATCCCCGCCGCGGGCGACCTGGAACTGGCCCGCGACAGCATCCTGACCGTCACCGCGGACCTGCCGCCCGGCGGGGCCGGCGTGCGGCTGGGCCTCGCGCCGGGCTACGGCACCTTCGTGCCGCGGCAGGTGGGCGGCGGCGACGACGCCTACGAGGGCTTTCTCGCCGGCGGCGAGATGACGCCCGAACTGCCCCGCGCCGAGGTGCTGACCGAGGGCGCCGGCGCGGTGTTCCTGCGCTACATCGGGGCGGGGTTCGAACACATCGTGCCGCTGGGCCTCGACCACATCCTGTTCGTGCTCGGCCTCTACTTCTTCGCCACGCAGGTGGGGCCGCTGCTGTGGCAGGTCTCGGCCTTCACGCTGGCGCACACGATCACGCTGGCGCTGGCGGCGACCGGCACGGTGACGGTGCCGGCCAGCGTGGTGGAACCGCTGATCGCGGCGACCATCGTCTACGTCGGGGTCGAGAACACGCTGGGATGGGGCAATGTCCGCGGGCGCACGGCGCTGGTCTTTGGCTTCGGGCTGCTGCACGGCCTCGGCTTCGCCAGCGTGCTGGGCGATTACGGCATCGCCTCGGGGCGCTTCGTGCAGGCGCTGGTGGGCTTCAACATCGGGGTGGAGTTCGGCCAGCTCGCCGTGATCGCGGGGGCCTTCGCGCTGACCGGCTGGTTCATCGCGCGGCCCTGGTACCGGCGCGCCATCGCCATTCCGGCCTCGCTTTCCATCGCCGCGGTGGGGGCGTATTGGGTGGTGGAACGCACGCTCCTCTGACGGCCCCCACGACATGCTGAGCTTCCTGGCCGAGAACCGGCGCTGGCTCTCCACCGGCCTCCTGCTGGCGCTCGGGGCCTGCCTCGGGCACACTTGGTTCATCGCGCTCTTCGCGGGCGAGATCCGGGCCGAATACGGCCTGACCGACGGGCAGTGGGGCCTGATCTACACCGCCGCGACGCTGGCCTCGGCCGCGCTCCTGTTCGGGCGCGGATCCTGGGCCGACACGGTGCCCCTGTCGCGGCTCGCGCCGATGGTGGCGGTGGTCTTTGCCGGGGCGGCGGTGCTGATGGCGGTCGGTCAGGCCGTCTGGATGCTGGGCATCGCCGTGTTCCTGCTGCGCTTCTGCGGGCAGGGCATGTTCAGCCACATCCAGCAGACCGCGATGGCGCGCTGGTTCGTCGCCACCCGCGGCCGCGCCATGGCCATCGCCAATCTCGGCTACACCACGGGCCAGATCCTCCTGCCGCTGCCCGCCGTGCTCCTGATGGGCTGGATCGGCTGGCGCGCGAGTTGGCTGGTGGTGGCGGCGATCCTCCTGGTGGTGATCCTGCCGCTTCTCCTCTGGCTCCTTGCCCAAGACCGGTCCCCGCAGGGCAGCATCGGCGGCGTCGCGGGCGCGCCGGGCCTCGGCGGGCGGCACTGGCGGCGGCGCGAGGCGCTGCGCCACTGGCTGTTCTGGGCGCTGGTGCCGCTGATGCTGACGCCGGGCTACGTCGGAACGGTCGTGTTCTTCCACCAGGTCCACATCGCCGAGATCAAGGGCTGGTCGCTGGTCGCCATGGCGCCCGCCTATCCCGCCTGGGCGCTGTCCGAGGTCGCAGCCGCCTTCGCCGCGGGCTGGTTCGCAGACCGCTTCGGGCCGGCCCGGCTCCTGCCGCTGGCGGCCGTTCCGATGGGGGTCGGCATCGCGATGATCGGCCTGGCGGACACCCCCCTGGCCTGGATCGTCGCCATCGGGCTGATCGGGGTGACGCAGGGCATCGCCAACACGGTCTGGGGCACGCTCCTGCCCGCGACCTACGGCACCAACCACATCGGATCGGTCCGCGCGGTCGCCAGCGCCGTGCTGGTCGTCTCGACCGCGCTGGGGCCGGGCGTCGGGGGCGTCATCATCGACGCCGGCATCCCGGTGCCGCAGCAGGCGGGCGTGATGGCGGTGTGGTGCCTCGGGCTGTCGGTGGCGATGGTCTGGGTGACCCGGGCGTTGTCCCGGGCGGGGTGAGGGGAAGGGTCTTGCAAGACCCTTCCGCCGATCTTGCAAGATCGGGGCAAGCGTCTTGCAAGACGCTTGCCCGCGGCCGTCACATCAGCTCGCGCACATCCGTCAGGCGGCCGGTCACAGCCGCCGCCGCCGCCATCGCGGGGCTCATCAGGTGGGTGCGCCCGCCGCGCCCCTGCCGCCCCTCGAAGTTGCGGTTCGAGGTCGCCGCGCAGCGCTCGCCCGGCTGGAGCTGGTCGGGGTTCATCGCCAGGCACATGGAGCAGCCGGCCAGCCGCCACTCGAAGCCCGCCTCGCGGAAGATCTCGGCCAGCCCCTCCTCCTCGGCCTGGGCGCGCACGAGGCCCGAGCCCGGCACGACCATGGCGCGCTTCACCTTGATCTTCTTGCCCTTCAGGATCGCGGCCGCGGCGCGCAGGTCCTCGATCCGGCCGTTGGTGCAGGACCCGATGAACACCGTGTCGATCTCGATGTCCCTGAGCGGCGTGCCGGGCTTGAGGCCCATGTAGTCGAGCGACCGCTTCGCCGCGTCGACCTTGCCGCCCTTGAAGTCCTCGGGCGCCGGCACCGCGCCGGTGATCGGCAGCACGTCCTCGGGGCTGGTGCCCCAGGTCACGACCGGCGCGATGTCCTCACCGCGGATCGTGACGACCTTGTCCCAGTGCGCGTCATCGTCGGAATAGAGCGTCTTCCACCACGCGAGCGCCGCCTCCCACTGCGCGCCCTTGGGCGCATGGGGCCGGCCCATGACATAGGCAAAGGTCTTTTCGTCCGGCGCGATCAGGCCCGCGCGCGCGCCGCCCTCGATCGCCATGTTGCAGACGGTCATCCGGCCTTCCATCGACAGCGACCGGATCGCCTCGCCGCAATACTCGATCACGTAGCCGGTGCCGCCGGCGGTGCCGGTGTGGCCGATGACGGACAGGGTGATGTCCTTGGCGGTGACGCCCGGCGCGAGCCGGCCGGTGATCTCCACCTTCATGTTCTTCGACTTCTTCTGGATCAGCGTCTGGGTGGCCAGCACGTGCTCCACCTCCGACGTGCCGATCCCGTGCGCCAGCGCGCCAAAGGCGCCGTGGGTCGCGGTGTGGCTGTCGCCGCAGACCACCGTCATGCCCGGCAGGGTCCAGCCCTGCTCGGGGCCGACGATGTGCACGATGCCCTGCCGGATGTCGGTCACGGGATAGTAGTGGATGCCGAAGTCGCGCGCGTTCTTGTCGAGCGCGGCCACCTGGATGCGGCTTTCCTCGGGCATCTCGGCGGGGTTCTCGCGGCCCGCCGTGGTCGGCACGTTGTGGTCGGGCACCGCGATGGTCTTGTCGGGTGCGCGCACGCTGCGGCCGGTCATCCGCAGCCCCTCGAAGGCCTGCGGGCTGGTCACCTCGTGCACGAGGTGGCGGTCGATGTAGAGCAGGCTGGTGCCATCCTCGGCCTCGTGCACGAGGTGGGCGTCCCAGATCTTGTCGTAGAGCGTCTTGCCGGTCATCGGGTCTGTGTCCTTCGGGGGGCGGGCGTCTCGGGGGTCAGGCAGGCGGCGGGCGCGGTCAGAGACCGCCCAGCCGCGACCGGCGCGCGCCGTGAAAGCGCCAGGGCAGGCGCGCCCGATCCCCGATGTCGAAAAGCCCGGTCATGTCAGCGACGCGGATACATCGCCGCGCGGGCGAATCCAAGTGTTCCGCTTGCGGCGGGGGCGGGATGGGATAGGATTCGGGTACGCAACGGGAAAGGCCGGCATGGAGCCAGAGACCCCGACACCGGGGACCGACGCCGCAGCGGGGCAGATGCCCGGCCCCGAGGAGCTGGCCGCGCTCGGCCGCGACCTCCTTGGGCAGGCCGCCACCTTCCTTGAAACGCTGCTGCGCCCGTGGAACGCCTACCAGCTGGGGATCGCGCTGGCGCTGCTGCTGGCGGCCTGGATCCTGCGGCAGGTCTTCGGCGACCGCATCCGCGCCTGGATGGGCACGCGCGAGGGCTGGCCGACCTGGCGGATGCGCGTCCTCGTGGTGGTGCACCGCCGGCTGATGGGCATCTTCTTCGTGGCGCTGGTCTGGACCACGGTCTGGATCATGCGCGAGGTCACCTGGCCGTCGCGGTCCTACCTTCTGACCGTGGTGGCCGAGCTGGCCACCGCCTGGCTCTTCGTGGCGCTGACGACCCGGCTGATCCGCTCCGCGATCCTGCGCATGGTGGTGCGCTACGGTGCCTGGATCTACGTCACGCTGGCGATCCTGAACATCCGCGACGAGGCCGCCCGGCTGCTCGACGGGATCGGGGTGTCGTTCGGCGGGATGCGGCTGTCGCTCCTGCTGGTGGTGCAGGCGGCGGTGGTGGTCGCGGCGCTGGTGATCGGGGCGCGGCTCCTGTCGCGTGCGACGGCCGCGCGGATCCAGAGCAACGCCGACATCTCCCCCTCGATGCAGGTGCTGATCGTCAAGCTGACGCAGCTGGGCCTCTACGGGCTGGCCATCTTCGTGGGGCTCCGGGCCACGGGCATCGACCTGACGGGCCTTGCCGTGCTGTCGGGCGCGATCGGCGTGGGCCTCGGCTTCGGCCTGCAGAAGGTGGTGTCGAACCTGGTGTCGGGGGTCATCATCCTGCTCGACAAGTCGATCAAGCCCGGCGACGTCATCAGCCTCGGCGACACCTTCGGCTGGATCGAGACGCTGGGCGCCCGCTACGCCAGCGTGGTGACGCGGGACGGCAAGGAATACCTGATCCCGAACGAGGACCTGATCACCGGGCAGGTGGTGAACTGGTCCCATTCCAACGAGTTCGTGCGCCTCGACCTGTTCTTCGGCACCGCCTACGCCAACGACCCGCACGAGGTGCGCCGGATCGCCGTCGAGGCCGCCAAGGGCGTGCGCCGCGTGCTGCACGACAAGCCGCCGGTCTGCCACATCGTGGGCTTCGGCGACTCCAGCGTCGACTACATCCTGCGGTTCTGGATCCGCGACCCGACCGAGGGGCTGACCAACATCCGCGGCAACGTCTACCTGGCGCTGTGGGACGCCTTCAAGGCGAACGGCATCACCATCCCCTTCCCCCAGCGCGAGGTGACGGTGCTGGACAGCGCCGCGCGGGCCGCCGTGGCGGACTGAGGCGCCCCATCCCGCAGCGGCGCGCCCGGCGGCCGGCGTCGCTTGAGTATTTGGAAAGCAAAGATGAGGTCAGAGGGACTTCGTCGTGCTCAGCATCCGCGCGTCGAGGCGCAACTCGATCAGGTGCAGCCCGCCCCGGTCGGCGGCGTCCAGCGCGGGCGCCAGCTGGTCCATCCCCGTCACCAGGTGCCCGGTCCCGCCATAGGCGGCGGCCAGCTGCACGTAGTCGGGGTTGAACAGCTCGGTGCCCGAGACGCGGCCGGGGTAGTGGTTTTCCTGGTGCATCCGGATCGTGCCGTAGCGGCCGTTGTTGGCGATGATGACGGTGATGTCGGCGCCGTGCTGGCGGGCGGTCGACAGCTCCTGGATCGTCATCTGCAGGCAGCCGTCGCCGGCGAAGCAGATCACCGGGCGGTCGGGGTGTTCCAGTTTCGCCGCCACCGCGGCGGGCAACCCGTAGCCCATCGAGCCGGATGTCGGCGCGAGCTGCGTCCGGTAGCCGTGGTAGCGCCCGTAGCGATGCAGGAAGGCGGCGTAGTTGCCAGCCCCGTTGGTGTAGATCGCGCGGCCGGCGTAGCGGTCGGAGATCAGGCGCACGACCTGTTCCATCTTGACGTCGCCGGGGGTCTCCTGCGGCACCTGCCAGGCCTCGTAGTCGGCACGGGCGGCCTGCGTCCACGCAGCATCCCGGATGCGCCCGTTCGCACCGCGCAGCGCCGCCAGAACGGCGGGGGCGGGCGCGGCGAGGCTCGCCGTCGGCTGGTAGACCGCGCCGATCTCGTCGGGGTCGGGGTGGACGTGGAGGATGGTCTTGCCGGGCGCGGCCGGGTCCACCAGCGTGTAGCCGTTGGTCGCCGTCTCGCCCAGCCGGGCGCCGAGGATCAGGAGGGCGTCGGCCGCCCGCAGCCGCGCGCCGAGCCGCGGGTTCATGCCCACGCCGAGGTCGCCGATGTAGTTCGGATGCCCGTTGTCCATGTAGTCCTGCCGGCGGAAGGTGACGGCCACGGGCAGGCCCGTCGCCTCGGCCAGCGCCTGCAGATCGGCCTGCGCCTCGGCGCTCCAGCCCGGGCCACCGGCCACGACCAGCGGGCGGTCATGCGACAGGAGCCGGTCGAGCAGCGCATGGGCCGCGCCCGCATCCACCGGCTGCTGCGGCACCTGCGCGGGGCCGAGGTCGGGCACATCGGCCTCGGCCGACAGCACGTCCTCGGGCAGCGCCAGCACCACCGGGCCGGGGCGGCCCGACCGGGCGACATGGAAGGCGCGGGCGATGTATTCGGGCAGCCGCGCGGTGGTCTCGACCTCGGCGGCCCACTTCACCAGCGGGCTGAAGAAGCGCCGGTAATCCACCTCCTGGAACGCGCCGCGGTCGCGGTCGGTCAGGGCGATCTGGCCCACGAACACCACCATCGGCGTCTGGTCCTGCATCGCGACGTGCAGGCCCGAGGACGCGTTGGTCGCGCCGGGCCCCCGCGTGACGAACAGCACCCCGGGCTCGCCCGTCAGCTTGGCGTGGGCCTCGGCCATCATCGCCGCGCCCCCCTCCTGCCGGCAGACGACATTCTGGATGGCGTGATCGTAAAGCCCGTCGAGCGCGGCGAGAAAGCTTTCGCCCGGCACCGAGAACACGCGCCTGACCCCGTTGATCGCCAGCTGGTCGGCGAGGATTTTTCCCCCGTGGCGTTTGGACATGGCGACCTCCCGGTTTATCTGCCGCGGACATGGTTTTGAACGGAGGGCGCGGGGAATGTCCAGCTTGAGGCTTCTTGGGATCTGTGGATCGCTGCGGGCGGGGTCGTGGAACCGCAAGCTGATGCTCGAGGCCGCGCGGATCTTCGACCCGGCGGAATTCGTCGACGCGAACCTGCGCCTGCCGCTCTACGACGGCGATCTCGAGACCGCCCACGGCATCCCGCCCGAGGTCCAGCTGCTGGCCGACCAGATCAAGGCCGCCGATGCCATCGTGATCGCGGGGCCGGAGTACAACAAGGCGATGTCGGGCGTGCTGAAGAACGCGCTCGACTGGGTCAGCCGGACCAAGGGCGGCCCGTGGCGGGACAAGCCCGTGGCGATCCTGTCGGCGGCGGCGGGGCGAGCGGGGGGCGAGCGGACGCAGATGACGCTCCGCCACGCACTGACCCCGTTCCGCGCCCGCGTGCTGCCCGGCCCCGAAGTGATGATCGCGGCGCCCGACCGGGAATTCGACGCCGAGGGGCGGCTGGTGAACGAGATGCCGGTCAAGCTCCTGACCGAGCTGATGGCCGATCTGCGTCGGGCGGCCGCCTAGAGGCTCGCCTCCGGGCGGAAGGCGTCGGGGATCGCGTCGCGGCCGTCGAGGATCAGGTCGGCCATCAGCCGCGCCACCATCGGCGCCATGCCGAAGCCGATCTTGAAGCCGCCATTGGCGACATGGGCGCCCGGCCGCGCCGGGTGCGCGCCCAGCATCGGCGCGCGCGACCGGGCCCGGGGGCGCACGCCGGCCCAGCGGTCGATGACGGGCGCGTCGCGCAGCGCGGGGCAGAGCCGGCGGGCGGTGTCGATCAGCGCGTCTAGCTGGGCGTCGGTGCCGGTCGCGTCGGCGTAGTCGCGTTCCGAGGTGGAGCCGATGGCGGTGGTCCCGTCGGCATGGGGCACGATGTGCAGCGCCTCGGCGAACAGTTGCGGGGCATGGCGCAGGTCGGCGGCGAACAGCGCCGCCTGCCCCTTCACCCCGGTGCCGACGGGCTTGCCCAGCGCCTGCGACAGCTCCTGCAGCCCCGCGGCGCCGGTGGCCCAGACCTCCACGCCGGCCGGCCCCTCCGCCTCGGCGCCGATGCGCCCGCCCGTGGCCCCGATCGCGGCGGCCAGCGCGGCGCAGGCGCGGCGGGGGTGGAGGCGGGCCGACAGCGTGTCGTGGATCAGCCAGCCCGTGGGGCTGTCGAGCAGGCCCGGGTGGTCGGCGGCGGGCACCACCTGCCACAGGTAGCGCCCCTGCCAGAGGTCGCGCGCGCCCCCGGCCCGCTGCCGGGCCAGCGCCAGCGCGGCCTCGTCCGCCACCGGCTGCAGCCGGCCCGTCCGCGCATAGCCCGGATCGGTGCCCCCGGCCTCGGCCACCCCGGCCCAGAACCCCTCGGCCATCTCCAGGCTCTCGAACTGGACCTGCTTCTTGGCGTTCCAGTTTTCCGGCACATGCGGCGCCAGCGCGCCGACCAGCCCGCCCGACGACCCGGCACCGACCCCGAAAGGGTCGACCACCTGCACCTTTGCCCCGCGGCGGGCGCATTCCCAGCCGATCGAGAGGCCGAAGATCCCCGCCCCGTGGACCGTCACGTCCGCCATTGCCAATCCCGCATGCTTGCCGCAGTGTCGCGGCCGTATCCCGGGCAGGATTAGACGAGCAGCGCGGCATGGACCAGCCGAGACATCAGATCGCGTGGCGCGAGGGCGGCGTGCCGGTCTCGCAACTCTTTGACGATCCGTTCTATTCGCTCGAGGACGGGCTGGCCGAGACGCGCCACGTCTTCCTGACCGGCAACGGCCTTCCCGACCGCTTCCGGCCCGGCTTCCACATCGCCGAGCTCGGCTTCGGCACCGGCCTGAACCTCGTCGCCGCGGCGTTGGCATGGGACGCGAGCGGGACCAACGGCCCCCTCCGCTTCACCAGCTTCGAGGCCTTCCCGCTGGCCGGCGCCGAGGCCCGCGCCGCGCTTGCGGCCTTCCCCGAGGCCGCGCCCTATGCCGACGCCATCGCCGCGGCGCTGGACGGGGACGGGCGGATCGAGACCCCCACCCTCTCGGCCCGCATCGTGTTCGGCGACGCGCGCGCCACGGTGCCGGCCTGGGACGACCAGGCCGACGCGTGGTTCCTCGACGGCTTCGCCCCCGCCCGCAACCCCGAGCTGTGGGAGCCCGCGCTGCTGCGCGCCGTGGCCGCGCACACGGCCCCCGGCGGCACCTGCGCGACCTATTCGGCGGCGGGCCATGTGCGCGCGGCGCTGGCCGCGGCGGGTTTCACGGTGGACCGCATCCCCGGCTACGGGCGCAAGCGGCACATGACGAAGGGCCGCCGCCCATGAGCGCGCAGAACACGCGGCTCGGCATCTGGCTGATGGTCGCCACCACCTTCGTCTTCGCCATGCAGGACGGGATCAGCCGGCACCTGGCGGGCGAATACAACGTGCTGATGGTGGTGATGATCCGCTACTGGTTCTTCGCTGCCTTCGTCATCGCGATGGCCGCGCGCAGCGCGGGCGGTCTGCGCGCCGCGGCGGCCACCTCGCAGCCCTGGGTGCAGGTGACGCGCGGCGTGCTGCTGGCGACCGAGATCTGCGTGATGGTGCTGGCCTTCGTGCTGCTGGGCCTCGTCGAAAGCCACGCGGTCTTCACCTCCTACCCGCTGCTGGTGGCGGCGCTCTCGGGCCCGATCCTGGGCGAAAAGGTCGGCTGGCGGCGCTGGACGGCAATCGGGATCGGCTTCGTGGGGGTGCTCATCATCCTGCAGCCGGGGGTGCGGGTGTTCCAGCCCGAGGCGCTGGTGCCGCTGGCGGCGGCCTTCATGTTCGCGCTCTACGGGCTCCTGACCCGCTACGCGGCGCGCAAGGATACCACGACGGTCAGCTTCTTCTACACCGGCACCGTGGGCTGCGTGGTGATGACGGCCGTCGGCGTCTGGTTCTGGGAACCGATGACCGGCCCGGACTGGGGGTGGATGGCGCTCCTGTGCGTGACCGGGGCGCTGGGGCACTGGCTCCTGATCAAGACCTACGACGTGGCCGAGGCCAGCGCGGTGCAGCCCTTCGCCTACCTGCAGCTGGTCTTCGCCGCGACGCTGGGGATCACGGTGTTCGGCGAGCGGCTGGAATGGAACGTGGCGCTCGGCGCGGCGCTGGTGGTGGCGGCCGGCGTGTTCACGCTCCTGCGCGCCCGCGCCAAGGAAAAGGGGCGCGCCTGACGGGCCGCGGCGCAAGGGTCTTGCAAGACCCTTGCCCGCCTCTTGCAAGAGGCGGCCAGAGCCTTGCAAGGCTCTGGCGCAGCGCCTTGCAAGGCGCTGGCGCCCTCACTCCTTGGGCTTGTCGTCGTAATCGTCGCGCAGGATGCGGTGGGCGTCGCCGTCGGGGTCGTCGAACTGCCCCTTGCGCAGCATCCACCAGAAGGCCACGAGCCCCGCGAGGCCCATGCCGAGGCTGACCGGGATCAGCAGGCCGAGAATGTCCATCGCGGTCTCACTTCAGTCTCAGGGCGTTGAGGGACACGGTGATCGACGAGGTCGACATCGCCAGCGCCGCGATCAGCGGCGAGCACAGGCCCGCCACCGCCAGCGGCACGGCCAGGATGTTGTAGGCCGCCGCGATGCCGAAATTCTCGCGGATGCGCTTGGCCGCCACCGTCGCGGTCACGCAGGCCTCCGAAATCGGCGCCAGCGACCGGCCCATCAGGACCATATCGGACGCCGTCCGCGCGGCGTCCAGCGCCGAGGCCGGCGAGATCGACACATGCGCCGCCGCCAGCGCCGCGGTGTCGTTCAGCCCGTCGCCCACCATGAGCACCTTGGCGCCGTCGGCGGCCAGCGCGGCCACGCGCGCAACCTTGTCCTCGGGCAGCGCCTCGGCCACCACCTCGGCGATGCCGATGCGGGCGGCGAAGCGGTCGACCGCGCCTTGCGAGTCGCCCGAGATCAGGATCACCCGCTTGCCCGCCGCGACCAGCGCCGCCACCGTCTCGGCCGCGCCCTCGCGCAGCGTGTCGGTGAAGGTCAGCGCGCGCGGCGCGCCCGTCCCGATGCGCAGGAAGGTGGCGGTCACGTCCGGCGCCTCGGCCCCGACCCAGGCCGCGCGGCCCAGCCGCACCGGCTGGTCGCGCCAGCGCCCCTCGATGCCGAAGCCCGGCACCTCGGCGATCTCCTCCACCCGCGCCGGCCGAAGCCCGCGCGCCCGCAGCCCGCGGGCCAGCGCGACGGCCAGCGGGTGCGAGGACGCCTCGGCCAGCGCCAGCGCCACCCGCATCTCGGCCTCGGGCTGGGCCTCCAGCGCCACGGGTTCGGGCGTGCCGGTGGTCAGCGTGCCGGTCTTGTCGAACACCACGGTGTCGACCTCGGCCAGCCGCTCCAGCGCGGTGCCGTTCTTGATCAGGAGCCCGCGGCGGAACAGCCGCCCGGAGGCGGCGGTGGTCACGGCGGGCACAGCCAGCGCCAGGGCGCAGGGGCAGGTGATGATCAGGACCGCCGCCGCGATGTTGAAGGCCAGCCGCATGTCCTGCGTGTGCATCCACCAGCCGACGGCGGCCGCCGCGGCCAGCACGTGGATGCCGGGCCCGTACATCTTCGCCGCGGTGTCGGCCCGGACGCTGTAGTTCGCGCGCCCCGCCTCGGCGACGGCGACGAGGTCGGCGATCCGGTGCAGGGCGGTGTCGCGGCCCGCGGCGCGCACCTCGACGGTCAGGGGGCCGGTCAGGTTGACCTCGCCCGCGCTGACCTCGGTGCCCGGCCCGGCAAAGGCCGGCAGGCTCTCGCCGGTCATCAGCGAGCGGTCGAGCTCGGACTGGCCGCCGCGGACCACCCCGTCGACCGGGATGCGCCCGCCGGGCCGCACCATCACCACGTCGCCGGGCGCCAGTTCGGCGGCCACGACGACGCGCTCGCCCGCCTCGGTCAGGAGCGTCGCGCGCGGCACTTCCAGCGCGGCCAGTTCCCGCGCCGCCGACCGCGCCGCACTGCGGGTGCGGTGGTCGAGGTAGCGCCCGCCGAGCAGGAAGAAGCACAGCATCACCGCCGCGTCGAAATAGGCATGGTGCCCCGACAGCGCGGTCTCGTAGAGCGAGGTGCCGAGCGCCAGCAGCATCGCCGTGGTGATCGGCACGTCCATGTTGATCCGCCAGGCCCGGAGCGCGCCCCAGGCCGAGACGTAGAAGGGCCGCGCGGCGAAGATCACCGCCGGGATCGCGATGGCCGCGCTGATCCAGTGCATCATGTCGCGCGTCACGCCCTCGGCGCCGGACCAGACCGCCACCGACAGGAGCATGACGTTCATCATCGCGAAGAAGGCCACGGCCAGCCGCATCAGCAGGTCGCGGCCCTGCCGGTCGGCCTCGGTGGTGGCCAGCACGCCGGGGTCGAGCTCGTGCGCCTCGTAGCCCGCGCGCTCCAGCACCTCGGCCAGCGCCTCGGCGGTCACCTCGGGCCCGGCCTGCACCGCGGCGCGGCGCAGCGTCAGGTTCACCCGCGCCTCGCGCACCCCCGGCACCGCCGCCAGCGCCTTTTCCACCCCCGAGATGCAGCCCGCGCAGTGGATGCCCGGCAAGGACAGCATCAGCGTCGCGTCCCGGGGCAGCTCGGCCAGGTGCTCGGCCGCGGGGGCGGCGTTGCAGGCCGGGCAGGCCGAGGGGCGGACATGCTCGAAGGTGGCGGTCACCGCGGCCTCACTGGAAATGGCGGAAGGTGATGTTGTGGCGGTAGTCGGTGCCGTCGCGCGCGGTGCCGGTCAGGCGCAGGCGCCACTGCCCGTCGCCCAGCTCCACCGGCGCGACGAAGGCGCCGTTGACGCGGGTCAGCACCAGCTCCTGGTCCTCGGCCTGGCTGGTGGGCCGGGTCAGCAGCGCATGCAGCTCGGCCGGGTTGACCGGCGCGCCGCTGGCATCGACCAGGTGCAGCACCAGCGTGCCGTCGCCCGGGATCTCGACGCTGGCCGTCCAGCCCAGCGCCTGCTGGGCAAAGCGGCGGTCGTCGAAGGTCTGGCTGTCGGCGTAGCTGGACGACACCTCCATGCCGGGGAAGGTCGAGACCGCCTGCACCGCCATGAACACGTTCACGCCGATGATGATGCCGAAGCCGCCCACGAAGATCGCCAGCACGTGCCAGCCGGTCAGCTTGCGCCCCGTGTCGGGGGCCCCTGCGTCGATGCTCATTCGATGTCCCTCCCGAAGAACGTGGTATCCTCGTACGTGCGCGTGGTGGTGCTCAGGTCCTCGACCCACAGGCGGATGTCGGTCAGGTTGCCGTCGGCCGCCGCGCTGCCCGGCGGCGCGATCACGTAGACACGCTGCAGCTGGGTGCTGTCCACCGCCACCGTGACGGTGTCGCCCGGCACCCCCTCCAGCTCCACCGCAAAGGCGGCGTCCGCCGTGACGGTGACGCGGAAGTCGGTTTCCTGGTTGGTCATGTTGCGGATCCGCACGTCATAGGTGTTGCGGATCGACCCGTCCGACAGGGTCACGAACTGCGGGTTGCGCACCGGGGCGACGGTCACGTCGATGTCGGAGCGGATGAACAGCAGCACCGTCAGCCCGATGCCGATCGACGACCACAGCACGGTGTAGATGATCGTGCGCAGGCGGAAGATGTGCTTCCACACGTTCTTCTTGGGGTTGCCGGCGCGTTCGTTGGCCTCGTCGGTCAGGGCCATGTAGTCGATCAGGCCGCGCGGCTTGCCGATCTTGGCCATGATGTCGTCGCAGGCGTCGATGCACAGCGCGCAGGTGATGCACTCCAGCTGCTGGCCGTCGCGGATGTCGATGCCCACCGGGCAGACGTTGACGCAGGCGTTGCAGTCGATGCAGTCACCCAGGTTCTCGCGGTCCTTGCCCTTGCCGCGGGGCTCGCCGCGCCAGTCGCGGTAGGCCACCGTGATGGTGTCCTCGTCCATCATCGCGGCCTGGATCCGCGGCCAGGGGCACATGTAGATGCAGACCTGCTCGCGCATGAAGCCGCCGAAGACGAAGGTCGTCGCGGTCAGGATGCCGATGGTCGTGTAGGCGACGAAGGCCGCCTGCCCGGTGACGAGCTGCACCAGCAGCGTCGGCGCGTCGGCGAAGTAGAACACCCAGGCCCCGCCGGTGGCCACCGCGATCAGGAGCCACACCACCCATTTCGTCAGCCGCAGCCGCCACTTGGTGAAATCCCACTTGGCGTTCCACAGCCTGAGCCGCGCGTTGCGGTCGCCCTCGATCCAGCGTTCGACGGTGAAGAACAGGTCGGTCCACACCGTCTGCGGGCAGGAATAGCCGCACCAGACCCGCCCCAGCGCCGAGGTGAACAGGAACAGCCCCAGGCCCGCCATGATCAGGAGGCCCGCGACGAAATAGAACTCGTGCGGCCAGATCTCGATCCAGAAGAAGAAGAAGCGCCGGTTGGCGAGGTCCAGCAGGACCGCTTGGTTCGGCAGGTCCGGGCCGCGGTCCCAGCGGATCCAGGGCGTCACGTAGTAGATGCCCAGGGTCACGATCATGATGACCCATTTCAGGTTGCGAAACCGGCCCTTCACGCGCTTGGGAAAGACGGGTTCGCGCGCAGCATAGAGCTTCTGCGGCTCTTCGGTGGCACTCATGACGGTGAGACTCCCGGAATCTGAATAATGGTCCTGCGCAGGTTCCTTGTAGGAAGGGGGGCGCGTCGCCTCCTTGACGTGGATCAAACCCCGGCACGGCAAGGAAATTGACCCTGTCACAGGTTGTCGCAGGCCGGGCGGCGGGGGCCCGGACGGCAAACCGCCCCGCGCGCCCTTTCCGGGGCGGCGGGGCGGGCTATGGTGTGGCACCGGTCCCGTAGGAAACGCGCGAACAGGACCGGGACCGGTGCCGATCCGCCGACCGGGAGGGGCCGACGGAACCGAGACCCCGGCGGCTTACTCGCCGCCGCCGAGGGAATGGACGTAGACCGCGACCGAACGGACCTCGGCCTCGGACAGCCGGCCGGCGGCGGACGCCTCGGCCGACCAGGGCGGCATGACGCCGAAGCGGGCGTTGCGCACCGTGTACTCGATCGCCTCCTCCGAGCCGCCATAGAGCCAGATGGCGTCGGTCAGGTTCGGCGCGCCGAGGTAACGGTCGCCGGTGCCGTCATCCAGGTGGCAGGCGGCGCAGTTGTCGGCGTAGACGGTGGCCCCGGCCTCGACCAGCGCGGCGTCGGCCTCCTGCCCCGAGATGTTGCGGACATACTGCACGACCGAGGCGATCTCCTCGTCCGACAGCAGCCCCTCGAAGGCGGTCATCTGCGAGTAGCGGGCCATCGGGTCATCCTCGTTGCGGATGCCGTGGCTGATCGTCGCGTGGATGTCGTCGATCGTGCCGCCCCAGAGCCAGTCGTCGTCCAGCAGGTTCGGATAGCCCGACGCCTGCACCCCGGCCGCGCCCGAACCGTGGCACTGCGAGCACCACGTGGCGAAGGTCGCGGCCCCGCCCTGGATCGCGTAGTTGTAGAGATCCGGGTTGGCCTCGGGGTTGATCGCCGCCAGCTCGACCTCGGTGATCCGGGTGCGGATGTCGGCGTTCATGTCGTCGAAGCGCTGGATGTCCTCGGCCACGTTGGCCCGGGTCGAGAAGCCCAGGATCCCCGGCGTCGCCCCGTTGACCAGCGGCCAGGCGGGGTAGAGCACCGTGTAGACCACGGCCCAGGCGATGGTGGCGTAGAAGGTCCACAGCCACCAGCGCGGCAGGGGGTTGTTGAACTCCTTGATGCCGTCCCAGGAATGGCCCGTGGTGTCCGGGTCGCCCGCCATGAGCTTCTGCTCCTCGGGGTGCTTCTTGTGGTCTTCGATCATTGCCGCGCCTCCTTGGTCTGGCGGGTCCGGGCCGGCGCGCTGTCGTCGCTCATCGGCCGGTCATCGTAACGGAACGGGATGTTCGCGGTGTCGCGGTGAACCTGCCGGCTGCCGGGTCGCAGCGTGAACAGGATCACCCCGAGGAAGCTGAGGAGCATGAACATCATCCCCCAGCTGCCCGCGAAGACCCGCATGATGGTGTAGGTGTCTTCCATCCGTCGGGCCCTCCCTTACCGGCTCGCCACGGCTTCGCCCTCGGAGAAGGTCGAGAAATCGACCAGCGTTCCGAGCATCTGCATGTAGGCGATGAGCGCATCCATCTCGGTCACCTCGGGGTTGCCGTCGAAATCCCGCTGCTGGGCACCGGGATAGCGCTCGACCACGCCGGGGTCGCCGAAATCGGTCGCCTGCTGGATGAAGTCGACCTGCGCCTCGGCGATCATCTCGTCGGTGTAGGGCACGCCCACCAGCCGGTGCGTCGACATCAGGTCGGCGATGTAGGTCGGCCGGAGCACGTTGTCGGCGAGGAACGCGTAGGACGGCATCACCGATTCCGGCACCACCGACTGCGGGTTCATCAGGTGGTCGACGTGCCACTCGTCCGAGTAGCGGCCGCCGACGCGGGCGAGGTCGGGCCCCGTCCGCTTGGAGCCCCACTGGAACGGGTGGTCGTACTGGCTCTCGGCCGCGAGGCTGTAGTGCCCGTAGCGTTCCACCTCGTCGCGCATTGGCCGGATCATCTGCGAGTGGCAGACATAGCAGCCCTCGCGGATGTAAATTTCCCGGCCGGCCAGCTCCAGCGGCGAGTAGGGCCGCATCCCGTCCACGTCCTCGATCGTGTTCTCGAGGTAGAAGAGCGGCGCGATCTCCACGATGCCCCCGATGGTGACGACCAGGAAGCTGAGCGTCAGCAGGAGGGTCGCGTTGGTTTCGATCTTCTTGTGACCTTCAAGTGCCATCTGTCAGGCCCTCCTTATTCTGCCGGCGCCGCGACGGGGGCGTCCTTGCGGACCTGGCCCACCTTCACGGTCATCCAGAGGTTCCAGCACATGATCAGCGCACCGGTGAGGAACATGACCCCGCCCAGACCCCGCACCACGTACATCGGGAATTTCGCGGCCACGGTGTCGGCGAAGGAGTTCACGAGGAAGCCCTGCGCATCGACCTCACGCCACATCAGGCCTTCCATGATCCCCGTCACCCACATCGAGGCGGCGTAGAGCACGATGCCGATGGTCGCGAGCCAGTAGTGCCACGAGACGGCCTTGAGGCTGTAGAGCGACTGCCGGTTCCACAGCTTCGGGAACAGGTAGTAGAGCATCCCGAAGGTGATCATCCCGTTCCAGCCCAGCGCGCCGGAGTGGACGTGGCCGATGGTCCAGTCGGTGTAGTGCGACAGGCTGTTGACCGCGCGGATCGACATCATCGGGCCTTCGAAGGTCGACATGCCGTAGAAGGCGACCGAGGTGACCATCATCCGCAGGATCGGGTCGGTGCGGAGCTTGTCCCACGCCCCCGACAGCGTCATCAGGCCGTTGATCATGCCGCCCCAGCTGGGCATCCACAGCACGACCGAGAACACCATGCCCAGCGTCGACGCCCAGTCGGGCAGCGCGGTGTAGTGCAGGTGGTGCGGACCGGCCCAGATGTAGAGGAAGATCAGCGCCCAGAAGTGGATGATCGACAGCTTGTAGCTGTAGACCGGGCGTTCGGCCTGCTTGGGGATGAAGTAGTACATCATTCCCAGGAAGCCGGCGGTCAGGAAGAAGCCCACGGCATTGTGGCCGTACCACCACTGCGTCATGGCGTTCTGCACGCCCGAGAACAGGGTGACCGAGGCCGAGCCGAACAGCGAGACCGGGATCTGCAGGTTGTTGACCACGTGGAGCATGGCGACGGTGACGATGAAGGACAGCAGGAACCAGTTCGCCACGTAGATGTGGGGCTCCTTCCGCTTCATCAGCGTGCCGAGGTAGAGCAGCAGGAAGGCGACCCAGACGATGGTCAGCCACAGGTCGGTCAGCCACTCGGGTTCCGCGTATTCCTGGCCCTGGGTCGAGCCCAGCAGGTAGCCCGTCGCCGCCATGGCGATGAACAGCTGGTAGCCCCAGAACACGAACCACGCGAGGTTGCCGCCCCACAGCCGCGCGGCCGAGGTGCGCTGCACGATGTAGAACGACGCCGCCAGCAGCGCGTTGCCCCCGAAGGCGAAAATCACCGCCGAGGTGTGCAGCGGCCGCAGCCGCCCGAAGTTGAGGTAGCCCTCGGCCCAGTGGAAGTTCAGCACCGGGAAGGCCAGCTGGAAGGCGATGAACACGCCCGCAAGGAAGCCCACGACGCCCCAGAAGGCCGTGGCGATCGCCGCGGCCTTGACGGGCCCGTCCATGTATTCGTTGGCCGGGGCGGGCACCCTGGCCTCGCCGGTGCGGCGCAGCACAACCACGAACGTGATGGCCGCGGCGCCCATGATCAGCAGGGCATGGACCAGGTAGGCCGCGTCCCGTGCGTAGTTGGCCGCGATCGCGGCACAGACCGCGACCAGGCCAAGGATCAGTAGCTTCACATAATCAAGCATTGATCGTCCCTTCGTCATGCCCCGGTTCCGACTCGCACAGCCGTCCGGAGCTGTTCCATCTGCACTCCACATCGCGGAAGGGCCGGAAAAGAGCCTTGATCCATGTCAAACCCTCCCCGCGGGGCTGTTGACGCAGGTCAAGGTGCGGCGTCCTGCCCCGGTCTAGACCGGACGCGAACAGACTGAGGGAGGCGCAGATGGCCTACAAAACGATCCTGACGATCCTGACCGACCCCAAGGAGGTGGCCGGCGTGCTTGGCGCGGCGGTGCCCTTCGCGGCCGGCTGCGGCGCGCATCTCGACGTGCTCTGCCTCGGGATCGACCGCACCCAGACCGGCTACTACTTCGCCGGCGCGACCGCGCTGATGCACGAGGAAACCATCGCCCAGGCCCAGGCCGAGGCGACCGAGGTCGAGGCCGCGGCGCGGGACGCGCTGGGGCGCAGCGACATCTCCTGGGGGATCGACGCGCTGGTGGCGCAGTCGGCCTCGGTGGCGGGCCTGGTGGCGCGGCGCGCGCGCTTTGCCGACCTCGTGATCCTGCCCAAGCCCTACGGCGAGGGGCAGTATGCCGACGCCCCCGTGGTGGTCGAGGCGGCGATGTTCCAGGGCCACGCCCCGGTCGTCGTGCTGGCCGAGGGCAAGCGGCTCGACCCCGCGCCGAAAAAGATCGTGGTGGCGTGGAACGAGTCGAACGAGGCGATGGCGTCGATCCGCCGCGCCCTGCCGATGCTGCAGTCGGCCGACGCGGTGACCGTCTGCATCGTCGCCCCCGAGCGGCACGGCTCGGACGCCGCCGACCCGGGTGCCGAGCTGAGCCGGATGCTCAGCCGCCACGGCGTGAAGGTCGAGGTCACGATCCTCGCCCAGACCCTGCCGCGCGTGTCCGAGGTGATCGCCCGCCACGTCGCCGACACCGATGCCGACCTGCTGGTGATGGGCGCCTACGGCCATTCCCGGTTCCGCGAGGCGATCCTCGGCGGCGCGACGCGGAACATGCTGGAACACGCCCAGGTGCCGGTGTTCATGGCGCACTGAGCGCCGCAGCGACCCGGGTGTCCCCGCGCGGGGCACCCGGCCCTTGCGGGGGCGCGAAGCCCCCCTCACCCGGTGTCGGGATCCGGCCCGCCCCGCGCGGGAGCGGGGTTCAGGCCAGCACGCCGCCGTCGGCGTCGTCGCCGGTCTCGTCCATCAGCAGGTCGAAATCGGGGATCACGATGTGCCGCTTGCCCTCCAGCCGGATCACGCCGTCCTTTTTGAGGCTCGACATCTGCCGGCTGACCGTCTCCAGCGTCAGGCCGAGGTAGTCGGCCATCGCCTCGCGGGTGAGCGGCAGGTCGAAGGCGACCTCGCCCGCGGTCGGGCGCTGCTGCAGCGTGGCGTCGCGGCGGGCGATGATCGACAGGAAGCTGGCGATCTTCTCGCGCGCGGTCTTGCGGCCCAGCAGCAGCATCCATTCCCGCGCGGCGTCCAGTTCATCCAGCGTCATCTCCAGCAGGCGCTGGCTGACATGGGGCGTGTTGGCCAGCAGGTCCTGGAACGGCGTCCGGCGGAAGCAGCACAGCTGGAGGTCCGTGGTCGCGGTCACGTCGTAGGCCGCGCGGTCGCGATTCGGGCGCCCGAGGAAGTCGGACGGCAGCAGGAGGCCCACCATCTGCCGGCGCCCGTCCTCCATGGTCTGCGTCAGCGCGGCGACCCCGTGCACCACCGAGGCGACGAAATCCATCTTGTCGCCGGCCCAGACGATGGTCTGCCCGGCCTCGTAGTTGCGGTAGTACTTGATGGCCTCCAGCTGCTCGAGCTCGTCGGTCTCGCAGCGGGCACAGACCGCGCGATGCCGGATCGGGCAATCGGCGCATTCCACCTGGGGAAAGGCGAGCTGTCTCTGGGCCATGGTCTATCCCTTCCGCCTTGCGGCCATCGGGGCGCGCTTGATCTGGATCAAGGTCAAACGGCGCGTTTCATTTCTAGTGGTATTACAATGGAAAACGTCAATCAACTTCGCCGCCTGGGGCTCTTCGACGCAAAAGTCCCGCGCTACACCAGCTACCCCCCGGCCACGAAGTTCTCGAACGACGTGACCGGCCCGGTTTTCCAAGACTGGGTGCAGGCAATTCCCGCCGGCGCCCGGATCTCGCTCTACATGCATGTGCCGTTCTGCCGCAGGTTGTGCTGGTTCTGCGCCTGCCGCACCCAGGGCGTGCGGACGGACGAGCCCGTCGTCGCCTATGTCGAGTCGCTCAAGCAGGAGATCGCCACGCTCGGCCGGCTCCTGCCGCGGGGCGTGCAGGTGGCGCGGCTGCACTGGGGCGGCGGCACGCCGACGCTGCTGGCGCCCGGCCTGATGACCGCGCTGGCAGGGGCGCTGCACGGGGCCTTCACCTTCACCGACGACGCCGAGTTCTCGGTCGAGATCGACCCCAACGAGATCGACGCCGCCCGCATCGCCGCGCTGGCCGACGCCGGCATGAACCGCGCCTCGATCGGGGTGCAGGATTTCGACCCCGACATCCAGCAGATCATCGGCCGGGTGCAGGGCTACGAGGTCACCCGCGCCGCCGTCGAGGCGCTGCGCGCCGCCGGCATCCATTCGCTGAACGCCGACATCCTCTTTGGCCTGCCGCACCAGAACCAGGCGCGCATCTCCGATTCCGTGCAGATGCTGCTGTCGCTGTCGCCCGACCGGGTGGCGCTCTACGGCTACGCGCATGTGCCGTGGATGGCCAAGCGGCAGTCGATGATCCCGACCGAGGCCCTGCCCTCGCCCGAGGAACGGCTGGCGCTGTTCGAGACCGCCCGCCGCCTGTTCATCTGGGACGGCTACGACGAAATCGGCATCGACCATTTCGCCAAGCCCGAGGACAGCATGGCCGTCGCCGCCCGCACCGGGCACCTGCGGCGCAATTTCCAGGGCTACACCGACGACACCTGCGAGGTGCTGATCGGCATGGGCGCCTCGGCGATCTCGCGCTTTCCGCAGGGCTACGCGCAGAACGCCAGCTCCACCGCCGCCTACCAGAAGGCGGTGCGCGCCGGCGAGCTGGCCACCGGGCGCGGCCACGCCTTCAAGGGCGAGGACCGGCTGCGCGCGCGGATGATCGAGATGCTGATGTGCGAGTTCCGCATCGACAGCGCCGAGATCGCCCGCGACCACGGCGTCCCGCCGCGGCGGCTGACCGAGCTGTATTCCCGCGCGGCCGACCAGTTCCCCGGCATGGTCCGGGTCACGCCCGAGGGATTCGAGATCCGGCCCGAGGGCCGGCCGCTGGCGCGCATGATCGCGCGCGCCTTCGACGAGTACGAGATGCGCGCCGAGGGGCATTCCTCGGCGATCTGAGACAGGCGCCCGGCGCCCGCAGCCTGCCCCCGCGGGGGGCGGGCCTGATGTCTTGTCGTGCCGGGCGGGGCCGGGGGCCCGCTGCGCCCGGCCGGGGATCGGGTGGTCGCGCATCATGCAACCGAGGGTTGCACGAAATGCACCATCAGACAACTAACGCGAATGGAAATATTTTCAGGCGGCGCCGATCTCGCCGAAGGCCGCGCGCATCAGGTCGCGGGTGTAGTCCGACCGCGGGCTGGCGAACAGCGCCGCGGTCTCGCCCGCCTCCACCACGTCGCCGTTGCGCATGACGATCACCTTGTGGCTCAGCGCGCGCACCACCTTCAGGTCGTGGCTGATGAACAGGTAGGCGATGCCGTTGCGCCGCTGCAGCCCGCGCAGCAGCTCCACGATCTGCACCTGCACCGTCATGTCGAGCGCGCTGGTCGGCTCGTCCAGCACCACCAGCTTGGGCCGCAGGATCATGGCGCGGGCGATGGCGATGCGCTGGCGCTGCCCGCCCGAGAATTCGTGCGGGTAGCGGTCCATCATCGCCGGGTCGAGGCCCACTTCGGCCAGGATCTCGGCCGCGCGCGCGCGGCGGACCTCGCGCTCGAAGCCCTGCACCTCCAGCCCCTCGCCGACGATCTGCTCCACCGTCATCCGGGGGCTCAGGCTGCCGTAGGGGTCCTGGAACACGATCTGCATCTCGCGCCTGAGCGGCCTGAGCTGCGCCGACCGCAGCCCCTGCACGTCGCGCCCCATGAAGATCACCGGCCCCTCCGACCCGATCAGCCGCATGATCGCCAGCGCCAGCGTCGTCTTGCCCGACCCGCTTTCGCCCACGATCCCCACGGTCTCGCCCGCCCGCACGCTCAGCGTTGCGGCGTTCACCGCCTTCACGTGGCCGACCGTGCGGCGCATCAGCCCGCGCTGGATCGGGAACCAGACCTTGAGGTCGCGCGTCGACACGATCTCGGGCGCGTCGGCCGGCACCGGCTCGGGCGCGCCCTTGGGCTCGGCGGCCAGCAGCTTCTGCGTGTAGGGGTGGCGCGGGTTGGCAAAGATCTCGGCCGTGCGCCCCTGCTCCACGATCTCGCCGTTCTGCATCACGCAGACCCGGTCCGCGATGCGGCGGACGATGCCGAGGTCGTGGGTGATGAACAGAAGGCTCATCCCCATGTCGCGCTTGAGCTCGGCCAGGAGCTCGAGGATCTGCGCCTGGATCGTCACGTCCAGCGCCGTCGTCGGCTCGTCCGCGACCAGCAGCTGCGGGCCGTTCGCCAGCGCCATGGCGATCATCACGCGCTGGCGCTGCCCGCCCGACAGCTGGTGCGGATAGGCCCCCAGCCGCGTTTCCGGGTCGCGGATGCCGACGCGGGTGAGCAGCTCGATCACCCGCGCCCGCGCCGCCTCGCCGCGCAGGCCCTGGTGCAGCGCAAGGCTTTCGGTGATCTGCTTTTCCAGCGTGTGCAGCGGGTTCAGCGACGTCATCGGCTCCTGGAAGATGAAGCTGATGTCGTTGCCCCGGATCTGCCGCAACAACCCCTCGGCCGCGCCCACCATTTCCTGCCCGCCGTATTTCACCGACCCGGTGATCTCGGTCGCGCCCGGCACCAGCGCGACGGTGCTGAGCGCCGTCACCGACTTGCCCGAGCCGCTTTCCCCCACCAGCGCGACGGTCTCGCCCTTGTCGACATGGAACGACACGCCCCGCACCGCGCGCACGGCGCCGAAGCTGACGGAGAGGTTGCGGACGTCGAGAACTCTCATCTGGTCAAACCGGAGGATTGCATCATCTGAACGTCTTTCGCGGGTCGAAGGCGTCGCGGATGCCCTCGAAGATGAACACCAAGAGCGACAGCATGATCGCGAAGGTGAAGAAGGCGGTGAAGCCCAGCCACGGCGCCTGCAGGTTGTTCTTGGCCTGCAGCGTCATCTCCCCCAGCGACGGCGCCGAGGACGGCAGGCCGAAGCCGAGAAAGTCGAGGCTCGCCAGCCCCCCGATCGTCCCCGTCACGATGAAGGGCAGGAAGGTCAGCGTCGCCACCATGGCGTTCGGCAGCACGTGGCGGAACATGATCTTGCCGTCCGCCACGCCCAGCGCCCGGGCCGCGCGGACGTATTCGAAATTGCGCGCGCGCAGGAATTCGGCCCGCACCACCCCCACCAGCCCGGTCCACCCGAACAGCACCATCAGGAACACCAGCAGCCAGAAGTTCATCACGAAGATCGCCGAGATGATGATGATGATGTAGAGGCTGGGGGTCGAGTTCCAGATCTCGATCACCCGCTGGAAGATCAGGTCGAGCCAGCCGCCGTAGTAGCCCTGCGCCGCCCCCGCCGCGATGCCGATGACCGAGGTCAGGACCGTCACCACCAGCGCGAAGCTGACCGACAGGCGGAAACCGTAGATCACGCGGGCCAGCACGTCGCGGGCGGTGTCGTCGGTGCCGAGCCAGTGGTTCGCGTCCGGCGGCGACGGCGCGGCGCGGCCGATGTCGTTGACGGTGTTGTAGCTGTAGGGAATGAGCGGCCAGAGGATCCAGCCCTGCTCCACCTCGACCCCGTCGAAGCTGCCGGTGTCCCGCACCTGGGCGATCACCTCGGCGGGGTCGTCCCAGCAGTCCTCCAGCCCGCCCGACACGATCAGGCACTGCACCTCGATGTCGCGGTAGACCGCCTCGGTGCGGAAATCGCCGCCGAACTCGGTCTCGGGGTAGAAGGCGAAGATCGGCGTGTAGTAGGCGCCGCGGTACTGCACCAGGATCGGCCGGTCGTTGGCGATGAACTCGGCGCAGAGGCTCAGGCCATACAGCACCGCGAAGATCCACAGCGACCAGTAGGCGCGGCGGTTGGCCTTGAAGTTCTGCCAGCGCCGCTTGTTCAGCGGCGACAGCCAGCCGCGCCGCGACGGCGGCACCGTCAGGGGCGGGGTGGGGCGCAGCATCGGCTCGGGGTCGATGCGCGGGCGCGCGGGGTCGGGGCCGCGGGGGCGATCGTCGGGCATCGCCATCTCAGGTCTCCCGCGTGTCGAAGTCGATCCTCGGATCGATCCAGACATACATCAGGTCCGACAGGATGTTCACGACGAGGCCGATCAGGCCGAACACGAAGAGCGTGCCGAAGATCACCGGGTAGTCCCGGCTGACCGCGGCCTCGAAGGCGAGCCGCCCCAGCCCGTCCAGCGAAAAGATCGTCTCGATGATCAGCGACCCGCCGAAGAACACGCCCACGAACACCGCCGGGAACCCCGCGATCACGATCAGCATCGCGTTGCGGAACACGTGGCCGTAGAGCACCCGCCGCTCCGCCAGCCCCTTGGCGCGGGCCGTCATCACGTACTGCTTCTTGATCTCTTCCAGAAAGCTGTTCTTGGTCAAAAGCGTCAGCGTGGCGAAGGCCGAGATGGTCGAGGCCAGCACCGGCAGGGTGATGTGCCAGAAATAGTCGCCGATCTGCTGGATCAGCGTCATGTCCTCCCAGCCGTCCGAGGTCAGGCCGCGCAGCGGAAAGATCTGGAAATAGCGCCCGCCCGCGAACACCACCAGCAGCAGGATGGCGAACAGGAACCCCGGGATCGCGTAGGCCACGATGATGACGCCCGAGGTCCAGGTGTCGAACTTAGATCCGTCCCGCGTCGCCTTGGCGATGCCCAGCGGGATCGACACGAGGTAGGCGATCACCGTCGACCACAGGCCCAGCGAGATCGACACCGGCATCTTCTCGATCACCAGGTCCACCACCGAGATCGACCGGAAATAGCTCTCCCCGAAGTCGAAGCGCATGTAATCCCACATCATCAGGCCGAAGCGTTCCAGCCAGGGGATGTCCTCGGCCACGCATTCCTCGGCGCGCAGGTCGGGGGTGCCGGCAAAGCCGTCCTCGCAGACGATGCGGGCGAAGTTGAACTGGATCTTCAGCTCGTCCAGGAACTGCGGCGGCAGGCCCCGCGCCCCCTCGTAGCCGCTGCCCTCGATGTCCTGCGCGCCCATCGTCTCGCTGCCGCCGCCCGAGATGCCGGCAAAGACGTCGCCCTCGCCCTCCAGCTGCGCGATGACCTGCTCGATCGGGCCACCCGGCACGAACTGGGTCAGGCCGAAGTTGATCACCATGATCCCGAACAGCGTCGGGATCATGAGCAGCAGGCGTCTGAGGATATAGGCGCCCATCCCGGGTTACAGCACGCCCTGGTCGCGCAGGGCCTGTTCCGCCGCGGGGTCCACCCACCAGAAGTCGAGGAAGCCGATCCCGTAGGGCGGCAGCGGCTCGGGGTAGCGGTAGTGGTTGTAATAGGCGACCCAGGCGTTCTGGTTGAACCACTGCGGCACCCGGAGCCGGTAGCTGCGCAGCACGCGGTCGAGCGCCCGGGTGGCGATCTCCATCTCCTCGCGGGTCTCGGCGCGGATCACCACCTCCAGCAGCTCGTCGATCACCGGGTCGGCAAGGCCCGCCACGTTGAACAGGCTCTCGTCCGCCCCGATCGACCCGAACAGCTGCCGCAGCGAGGTGCCGGGCTCGTAGCCGGTCTGGAAGAAGTCGGTCAGGATGTCGAAATCGGCGCTGCGCTGGCGCTGCTCGATCTGCGCCCCGTCGACCCGCGTCAGCCGCGCGTCGATGCCGATGGCGCGCAGGTTCTCGACGTAGGGGTTGATGATCCGGTCGAACAGCGCCCCGGCGTTCAGGAACTCCACCGACAGCGTCTGGCCGGCGGCGTTGCGCAGCAGGCCGTCGCTGCCCGGGGTCCAGCCGGCCTCCTCCAGCAGCGCGGTGGCGCGCCGGGCCTGCCGGCGGTCGAAGTTGCGCTCGGGGTCCGACGCCGGCGTGGCAAAGGGCTCCTCGGTGAACACCTCCTCGGGCAGCCGGTCGCGGAACGGCTCCAGCACCGCGAGTTCAGGGCCCGACAGGATGCCCGTCGCCTCGAGGTCGGTGTTCTCCCAGAAGCTGTCGATCGGGCTGTAGAGCCCGTAGAACAGCGTCTGGTTGGTCCACTCGAAATTGAACATCAGCGCGATGGCCTCGCGGACGCGGGGGTCCTGGAACTTCTCGCGGCGCAGGTTGAAGACAAAGCTCTGCCCGGGCGCCAGCAGGCCCTGCGGGATCTCCTCGCGGATCACGATGCCGTCGGTCAGCCGCGGGAAGGTGTAGCTGTTGGCCCAGTTCTGCGACGAGTTTTCCTGCCGGAACAGGTAGTTGCCGGCGGTGAAGCCTTCAAAGGCGGCGATCGCGTCGGCGTAGTACTCGACCCGGATGCGGTCGAAGTTGTAGCGCCCCTGGTTCATCGGCAGGTCCCAGCCCCAGTAGTCGGCGTCGCGCAGGAACACGGTGGACCGGCCCGGATCGACCTCGCGCAGCACGTAGGGGCCGGACCCGATCAGCGGCGTCAGGCGGCTGTCGGCAAAGGGCAGGCCGCTGGCGATGTGGCTCGCCTCGCTGAACACCGGCAGCCCGCCGGCGGCCTCGATCCGGCCGCGGATCTGGCTGTCGGGGTTGAAGTCGAAACGGATGCGCCGCTCGTCCAGCACCTCGGCCCCCGCGATGGTCAGCGGGATGTTTGCGCGGAACGACGGCAGCCCCTCGTCGCGCAGGATCTCGTAGGAAAACTGCACGTCGCGGGCCGTGACCGGCGTGCCGTCCGAGAACCGGGCGCCCTCGCGGAGGGTGAAGATCACGTAGGACCGGTCCTCGGGGAAGGCCATGGTCTCGCACAGCAGGCAGTAGCTTTCGCCGATGCTGTCGAGCGGGCCCTCGAGCATGGACTCGAAGAAGATGCTGGCCAGCACCGCGGGCGTGCCCTGGTTGGTGTAGGGGTGCATCGAGTCGAAGGTGCCGCCGTTGCTCGACCACGAGAACGACATCTCGCCGCCGCGGGGCGCGTCGGGATTGACGTAGGAAAAATGCGGGAAATCCGCCGGGTAGGTCAGGTCGTCGACCCCGAAGGTCGACACGCCGTGGGTCACGATCAGGGCGTCATCCTGGGCCCGGGCGGGCAGCGCGGCAAGCGCCAGCATCAGCGCGCCGGCCAGCGGCAGGGCCATGCGGGCGAAGGGGGCGGTCCGGGGGACCGCGACGGCGGCGGCAGGGCGGTCGGTCATGCGGGTCTCCGTGCTCGTCCACAACGGGGGTGCGTCCCCCTTTATCTGTGTCGCACCACGTTAGAGACCAGCCCGGCCCGGGTTCAAGACGAGATTGCGTGAACGGCCCCTCCGGTCCATGCAGAAAGGCCGCCCACGGGGGGCGGCCCTGTCATCGCGCGGGGGCGCGGATCACTCGGTGGTGGTGGCGAGGTAGGCGATCAGGTTCGCCCGGTCCTCGACATCGCTCATGCCGTTGTAGGCCATCGCGGTGCCCGGCGCGTAGCTGCGGGGGCTGAGCAGGAACTCGGCCAGGTTCTCGGGGGTCCAGTCGCCCTCGAGGCCGCGCAGCGCGTCGGAGTAGTTGAAGCCGGCCACCGAGTGCTTGGCGCGGCCGACCACGCCGTTCAGGTGCGGGCCGACGCCGTCGCGCCCGTCGAGCGCGTGGCAGGCCGAGCACTGGCGCCACAGCCGTTCGCCCGCGCCCGCGTCGGCGGCGGCATAGACATCCGCAAAGGCCACCTCGACCACCTCTTCCGGCTCGGCCGCGTCGTCGCCCTCATGGACCAGGATGGCGTAGCCCGGCACGTGATCCTCGCCGTGGTTCTCGATGTTGTAGAGCCCGTCGGCGGCCCAGCCGCCCAGCAGCAGCACCAGCATGGCGCCGCACACGGAGGCGAAGGCCTTGGTGATGGTCATGGTGTCGAACATGGTCTTCCCATTCGTCTCGCGGTTTCGGGGCTATGTATGGGGTTTCGCCAACCCAAGGCAAGGTGTAGGGAGCGCGACGAAACGCCCACATCCCAAGGTGGAGACATGACCGCACGCATCGCCTTCCAGGGGGAGCCGGGTGCCTATTCGCACCAGGCCATCCACGACGCCCGCCCCGGCATGGAGGCCCTGCCCTGCGCCACCTTCGAGGACGCGATCGAGGCCGTGCAGTCCGGCCGCGCCACCCAGGCGATGCTGCCGGTCGAGAACACGACCTATGGCCGGGTGGCCGACATCCACCGCCTTTTGCCGGAATCCGGCCTGCACATCGTCGACGAGGTGTTCGTCCGGGTGCACATCAACCTGCTCGCCGTGCCGGGCGCGCAGCTGTCCGACATCCGCGAGGCGCACAGCCACCTGGTCCTGTTGCCGCAATGCGCGCGCTTCCTGCGCGAGAACGGCATCAAGGGCCAGGTCAGCCCGGACAACGCGCGGGCCGCCCGCGACGTGGCGGCCTGGGGCGACCGGTCCAGGGCGGCGCTCGCCTCCGAGCTTGCCGCCGAGATCTACGGTCTGAACGTGCTGGCCCGCCACATCGAGGACCACGACACCAACACCACCCGCTTTCTCATCATGGCGCGCGAGCCCGAGATGGCGCGCCGCGCGTCCCACATGATGACGACCTTCGTGTTCCGCGTCCGCAACATCCCCGCCGCGCTCTACAAGGCGATGGGCGGCTTTGCCACCAACGGCGTGAACATGACCAAGCTGGAAAGCTACATGGTCGACGGCTCCTTCACCGCGACGCAGTTCTACGCCGACATCGAAGGCCACCCCGACGACGCCAACGTGAAGCTGGCGCTTGAGGAACTCGACTACTTCACCAGCTTCCTCAAGATCCTCGGCACCTACCCCGCCGCCTCGGTGCGGGACTGAGCCGACCCGAAAAAAAGGGGAGCCCCGGGGCCTGAGCGGCCTCGGGGCTCTGCGTATTGCGCGTGGGGTGCGGGACGTGTCCCGCCCCTGCGATCAGTTCTGCACGCGGCTGAGGATGCCGGTCACCGCCACGCGGTCACCTTCCTCCACCGACCGCGCCAGGGCGAGCAGGTCGCCGCGGCTGAAGTCGCGGGCATCGACCCCGAGGTCATCGGCCACCGACTGAAGCCAGCCGGTCGCCACCGTCTCGCCGCGCGAGGACGCCACCGACGTATCCGACGAGACGCCGCGGGCCGCCTGCAGGTTGCGGGCCTGGGCGTAGTCCCCCTCCTCGACGGCGCGGGCGATCGCCTGCTGCACGCCAAGGCGCTCGATCGTCGCGGCATCGAGGTTCGACCCGCCGGACAGGATGAAGTCGATCCGGGTCTGGTCGTTCTCCTCATAAGCGCGGTTCAGGTCCGCCAGCTCGGCCGCGGTGAAGGTGCCGGGGGTGACGCCCAGCGTGGTTTCCAGCTGGGTCTGCGCGGCCACCGGAGCGGCAAGGGCGAGGGCGGCGGCGGTTGCAAGAAAGAGCGGTTTCATAAAGCAAATCCTTTCGGGTTGGTGCCGGTCCCGGCGGTCCTGCCGGTCGGCGGTTCGTGTCGGCGTCGTGCCGTCGATGATCCCGAGATCGGATCTCCCGAGCTGCATTTCAAATCACATACCTTGGACGTTTCCGTGATGAACGTGCGCTGATGCACATAGCTGTTTATCGGCGCACCGGGTGCCCCCCTTGCGCTTCGCGGCGGGCGCTCCAACGGGCCGTCGTCAGGGGGTGAAACGCGTCTCGGGCGGCAGGCGCTTCAGCGCCGGATGCGGGAAATTCCGCTCGGCGGTGATGGCGTAAAAGGTCTCGACGATGCCCAGGTCGCCCGGCGCGGCCACCAGCGTGCCCGCCGCGATCTCGTCCTGCACCACGACCAGCGGCGCCAGCGCCACGCCCACGTCGGCCCGCGTCAGCAGGCGGACCATGGCCATGTCGTCCACCTCGGCGGCGATCCGGGGGGCGATGCCGCGCCGGGCGCACAGCGCGTCGAACCCCGTGCGGATCGAGCTTTCCGTCGGCAGGATCAGCGGCTGCGTCTCCAGCAGCCACCCCGCGTCGCGCCCTTTCATCCTGTCCCACGTCCCCACCAGCGCGACCGGCTGCGCCGCGATGCGGTGGGCGGTCAGGTCGGGAAAGGCCGCCGCGTCATGAGGTTCGGTCGACAGCACCACGTCCAGCGCCAGCCCCGCCAGCCGCGGCAGCAGCGTCGGCCCCGACCCTGACACCAGCGCCAGCGGCACCTCGCCCAGCACCGGCTGCAGGAACCGCATCTGGAAGTTGCGCGACAGCGTCGACAGCGCGCCCACCCGCAGCGGCCGCGCCGCGCCCGCGCCGTCGCCCAGCGCCGCCAGCAGCTCCTCGCCGGTGCCGAAGATGCGCTCGGCGTGATCCAGCGCGATCCGCCCGGCTTCCGTCAGGATCAGCTGCCGCCCCTTGCGCTCGAACAGCGCGTGGCCGAGCCGCTCCTCCAGCTGCCGGATCTGCGTCGACAGCGCCGACTGCGACAGGTTCAGCTTTTCCGCCGCGCGGGTCAGGTGCCCCTCGCGGGCGACCTCGCGGAAATAGCGCAGGTGGTGGTAGTTCAGCCGGTCCATCTTCGGGATTATAGAACGGACGGGCCGGCTGCGCAGCAGTTTCTAGAAGCCGATGACCGCCCCCGCCAGCGCGATCCAGACCGGGATCGACAGGATCGCGACGGGCGTGCCGATGCCGGTCGAGGTGCCGACATAGGCGCTCGGGTTCGCCTCGGGCAGCGCGCCCCGCAGCGTCGGAGGGCCCGAGATGTCCGAGCTGGAGGCCGCCATCACGGCCAGCAGCACGACGCCGCCCGCGGAAAAGCCCGTCAGGTGATGCGCGACCAGCCCCGCGCCGAAACCCATCAGCCCGTGCAGGAAGGGCGCGGCGATGCCGTAGAGGACATAGGCGTGCGCGACCTTCCGCATCTCGCCCAGCCGCGCCCAGGCCTCCATGCCCATGATCAGCATGAGGATCGACAGGAACCCCCGAAACAGCGGCTCGTAGAAGCCCTCGTAGACCTGCTCGGGCCGGCCCAGCAGGCCGATGCCGAGGCCCAGCAGCAACGCGGAAATCGCGGGGCTTTTCAGCGTGTCGGCCAGGATTTCCCGGACGATCCCGTCACCCGCGCCGCCACCCATGGCGACGGTCGCCGTGCCCCCGCCCACCGAATGCGCGGCCACGGCGCGGGCGGCGCTCATCTTGGCCATGAGGATCGCGGTCACCAGCGCCGCGATGTCCATGAACGGGTAAAGCGCGCCGATGAAGCCCTCGTAGGCGATGCCCTCGGCGTCCAGCATCACCATGCCCGCGGCCAGCGTCGAGGCCGAGACCGCGCCGAACAGGCCCGCCGTCGCCATCCCGTCCATCCGGTTCACGCCGGGCCAGCGCGCCAGCGTCCGGCTGCACAACAGCACGATGGCGATGCCAAGCCCCGCCGCCGCCAGCGCCGGCACGGCCAGCGCCACGACATCCGCCTCGCGCACCGAGATGCCGGCGCCGAGGCCGACCTTGAGCAGAAGGACGAGGACCAGGAACTTGTAGACCGGCTCGGGCACCGTCAGCCTGCTGCCCATCGCGGCCAGCACCATGCCGCCGATCAGGAAGGCGAGCGTCGGTTTCTGCAGTTGCTCGACGATCGTCGCGGCGCTGCCGAAGATCATGTCCATGTCGCGTGTCCCCCGCTTGGGCGTTGCCTGTTGGCGGGGATATGCGCGGGGGCAGTCAGAAAGAAAAATACATGTTCTGGCATTTCCGTTCCGATTTATGGAACGATCAGCCCAGCAGCCAGCCAAGCCCCCAGAGGCTGCCCATCCCCGCCACGATCGCCCAGATCGCGTTCTTCGTCCAAAGCCCGACCCCGAGCGCCGCCGCCGCCGCGGCGATGCGGACCGGGTCCATCTGCCCGCCCGTCGCCTGCGGCCAGAGGATCAGGGGCGTCACCATGGCGGGCAGGATGGCGACCGCGGTGTAGCGCAGGTGGCGCAACAGCCAGGGCGGCAGCTGCCGGTCGCCGAGGATGCCGAGGAAGGAGAAGCGGATCACGAAGGTTCCGACGCCGAGGGCGAGGATGATGAGCCAAAGCTCCGTATGGGTGTAGTTCATCGCCGCGCCTCCATCCGGCGCTCGACCTCGGCGCCGACGATCATGGCGGCAAGGCCCGCGGCCAGCAGCCACAGGTTCCACGGCAGGAAGGCGAGCAGGATGGCCATGACCACCGAGGTGACGGCGGCGGCGACATGGGCGAGCGTGCGCAGCGCGGGGGCGATGAGGGCGAGGAAGGTGATCGGCACCGCGAAGTCGAGGCCCAGCGCGGGGGGGATCGCCTCGCCCACCACGATGCCGAGCGCGGTGGCGCCGACCCAGACCGGGATCACGGGGGTCGAGGTGCCGAAGAAGAAGGCGACCTTTTCGGCGACCGACTGGCGCGGGTTCGCCTCGTAGTCGGCATGGCCGAGCGCGTAGGTCTGGTCGACATTCATGTAGGCGATCAGCGCCCGCTGCCAAAGGGGCGCGGGGCCGAGATGCGGGGCGAGCGAGGCGGAATACATCGCCATGCGCAGGTTCACCGCCAGCGCCGAGGCGACCACGATCAGCGTGGGCGCGTTGTCCTGCATCAGCTGCAGCGCGGTGAACTGCGAGGCGCCGGCGATGACCAGCACGGTGAAGCCCATGACCTGCGCGATGGACAGCCCCGCCTCGGTGCCGACCACGCCGAACAGGAGACCGAAGGGCCCGACCACGATCACGAAGGGCAGCGCGGTGCGGACGCCGCGCCAGTAGGCGGTTCGGGGGCTGGATGCGGGCATGGGGGCGGGCTAGCCTTTGGCTGTGACAGCGGGGGCATAGGCCAGCCGCCGGGGGGATGCAATTCAGGCTTTGTGAGGGGCGGCATGACGGATCTGGACAGGCCGCCGGCGTTCTTCAACGTGAACGGCCGGGCGGATCTGGAGGTTGCGGAGGCGTGGGCGGCGCGGGGATGAGCGGGGTGGAGACCGTCATCATGGTCGACTGGTCGGCGCGGTCGGCACCGTCGCCGGCGCGGCCGGTGAAGGACGCGATCTTCGTCGCGGAGCGGACGGCGGGCGAGACGCGCGTGACCTACCACCGGACGCGGGCGGCGGCGGTGGCGGCGCTGGAGGCCGCCTTCGACGCGGCGCTGGCCGAGGGGCGCCGCGTGCTGGCGGGGTTCGACTTTCCCTTCGGCTACCCGCGGGGCTTTGCGCGGGCGGTGACGGGGCGGGACGATCCGCTGGCGCTGTGGGGCTGGCTGGCGGAGGCGGTCGCGGACGACGACCGGAACGGCAACAGCCGCTGGGAGGTAGCGGAACGGCTGAACGGGATGTTCCCCGGCGTGGGGCCATTCTGGGGCTGCCCGGCGGGGCGGGCATCTGGCCTGTTGCCGATGCGGGGCACGGCGCGGCACGGGCACGGGATGGCGGAGCGGCGCGCGGTGGAGGAGCGGCTGAGGCGGGCGCAGCCGGTGTGGAAGCTGTTCACCACGGGGTCGGTGGGAAGCCAGGCGCTGCTGGGCCTGCCGCGGCTGGAGGGGTTGCGGCGGCGCTACGGGGCGGACCTCGCGGTGCGGCCCTTCGAGGGGCGGGAGGCGCCGATCCTGCTGGCGGAGGTGTATCCGTCGATGCTGGACGCCGAGGTGCGGCGGCGGCAGGGGCCGGGGGAAATTCTCGACGCGGCGCAGGTGCGGGTGCTGGCCGAGGCCTTCGCGGGGCTGGCGCCGGGGCGGCTCGACGCGATGCTGCGGGAGGGCGACCCGGTGGAGGGCTGGATCGCGGGGCTGGGGCACGAGGCGGAGCTGGTCGCGGCGTTGCGGTGACGGGGGCGGAAAACGCGCGTTTTCCGCGGCGTTTTCCTCGAGGAAAACGGGCGCGAAGCTGCAGCTTCGCGGGTGGGAAAACTGCAGTTTTCCCGGGTCTCCGGTGCGGAAAGCCGCTGCTCTAGTCGAAGGTGCCGGCGACGCGGCCCAGCAGCATGAAGGCCCGCGCGGTTCGGGTGTTGGCCAGCGCCACGATCTCGGCGTCCGAGGCGTTCTTCTCGAACTCCATGAAGGTCCGGTCGAAGTGGCGCAGGAAATGGTGCGCCGCGTCGCGGAACACCGGGTCCTTCTTCATCCGGCCCGCCGTCAGGACCAGCGAGGACCGGTCGTGGATGCCCCCCAGCGCTGCGATGGCGCGGCCCCGGTCGCCCGCGGCGAAGCGGCGCCAGACCTCGGGGCGGGCGCGGTCGGGGCGCAGGTCGTCCATGTAGATGCCGTCCTGGCTGAGCAGCGTCAGCACGTCCTGGCTGGCGCGGATCAGGCGTTCGGTCGCCCGGTCCTCGAGCGCGCGGCGCAGCGTGCGGAACCCCTCCTTGTCGTGCTCGTTTTCCGGGAAATTCAGGGCCTTGATGAAATCGGCGACCGAGATCGGGTCCTTTTCCGCGGGCGTGGCCAGCGCGAGGCCCGGCTGGGGCAGCTCGGGCGCGGGGGGCGGCACGGCGGCGCGCTCCTCGGCGGGGGGGAGCGCGCGGAGGGACGAGAACACGGCAGGGGTGCCCTGCCCCGCGCTGCGCTGGGTTTCCACCAGCTCCTCCAGCTTGGCGACAACGGCGGGCTTGAGGTCGAGGGCGGCGCGCTGCTGCTGGTCGACATAGGCCGCGCGCATGGCGTCGATGGAGGCCTGCAGGCGCGCGGCCTCCTCGCGCAGGCCGCGGGCGGTGCGGGCGGCGCTGGCCGCGACCCAGATCAGGGCGATCGGCATGACGATGGCGAGCACGGTCAGGACGCCGTCGGCGAAGCCGTCGCCGCCCTCGCCGTCGCCGCCGCCGAACAGGATGACGGCGACGATCCAGATCAGGGTCAGGATCAGCGCGGCGATCTCGATGACCGTGATGCGGCGCGCCGGCTCCTCCCGGGCGTAGAGGCCCAGCTCGAGGGTCGAGGGCTTCTGGTCGTCGCGCATCAGGGCGATCGCACTCCGCGGGGGGTCGGCGGCGCTCAGACGTAGGCTACCGAGACGATCTCGTAATCCTTGTCGCCGCCGGGCGTCTTGACCTCGACGCTATCGCCCTCTTCCTTGCCGATCAAGGCGCGGGCGAGCGGCGAGTTGATGTTGAGCAGGCCCTTCTCGATGTTGGCCTCGGCCTCGCCGACGATCTGGAAGGTCTTTTCCACGTCGTCCTCGTCGACCAGAACCACGGTGGCGCCGAACTTGACCGGGCCCGACAGCGTTTTCGGGTCGATCACGTTGGCGCGGCTGATGATGCCCTCGAGCTCCTTGATGCGGCCCTCGATGAAGGACTGCTTTTCCTTGGCCGAGTGGTATTCCGCGTTCTCGGACAGGTCGCCGTGCTCGCGCGCCTCGGCGATGGCCTGGATGATGGCCGGGCGCTCGACGCTTTTCAGCTGCTTCAGCTCGTCGTTCAGGGCCTGGTAGCCCGCGGGGGTCATCGGGATCTTTTCCATCAACTTGGGCCTTGGACTGCATGGGAAAATGGTGACATCGAGCGGCCGAGGTTAGGGCCGTTCGGGCGGGGGTTCAACGGGGTCCTGGCCGTGTCAGGGGCGGCTGGAGACGCCGACCTCGACGGTCCCGGTCAGGGTGACACCGGGGCGCGGCTCGGGGCGCTCGGGCGCGCCGTCGGCGCCGCAGGCGGCAAGGATCGCAAGCGCCAGGAGCGCGGCGAGGGGGCGGCAGGGGCGGGTCAAGGCAACATCTCCTTCCAACGGGCGATCTGGGCACGCACCTGCGCCGGCGCGGTGCCGCCGTAGGAGGTGCGCGAGGCGACGGAATTGTGCACGCCCAGCACCGCGAAGATATCCTGCGTGATGCCGGGATGGACAGACTGCATCTGCGCGAGGCTGAGCTCCGGCAGATCGACGCCGGCCTGCTCGGCCATCGCCACCAGCGTGCCGGTGACGTGGTGCGCCTCGCGGAAGGGCAGGCCGAGGACGCGCACCAGCCAGTCGGCGAGGTCGGTGGCGGTGGAGAAGCCCGAGCCCGCCGCCTGTTCCAGCGCCTCGCGGTTGGCGGTCATGTCGCGGACCATGCCCTCCATCGCGGCGAGCGCCAGCATCAGCGTGTCGGCGGCGTCGAAGACCTGTTCCTTGTCCTCCTGCATGTCCTTGGAATAGGTCAGCGGCAGGCCCTTCATCACCGTCAGGAGCGCGACGTTCGCCCCGAGGATGCGGCCGATCTTGGCGCGGATGAGTTCCGCCGCGTCGGGGTTCTTCTTCTGCGGCATGATGGACGAGCCGGTCGAGAAGCGGTCGGACAGGCGCACGAAGCGGAACTGGGCCGAGGACCAGATCACCAGCTCCTCGGCGAAGCGCGACAGGTGCATCGCGCAGATCGAGGCGGCGGCGAGGAATTCGAGCGCGAAGTCGCGGTCGGAGACGGCATCGAGCGAGTTCGCCATCGGGCGGTCGAAGCCGAGGGCGGCCGCCGTCATGTGCCGGTCGATCGGGAAGGAGGTGCCGGCCAGCGCCGCGGCGCCCAGCGGGCTTTCGTTCATCCGCGCGCGGGCGTCGGCGAAGCGGGAGCGGTCGCGGGCCAGCATTTCCACATAGGCCATCATGTGGTGGCCCCAAGTGACGGGCTGGGCGGTCTGGAGATGGGTGAAGCCGGGCATGACCCAGTCGGCGCCCTGCTCGGCCTGCCGGAGAAGGGCGCGCATCAGCGCCTCGAGCCCCTGGATCGCGGCGTCTGCCTGGTCGCGGACCCAGAGGCGGAAATCGGTCGCCACCTGGTCGTTGCGCGAGCGTGCGGTGTGCAGCCGGCCGGCGGGTTCGCCGATGACCTGTTTCAGCCGCGCCTCGACGTTCATGTGGATGTCTTCCAGCGCGGTGGAGAACTGGAAGCCGCCGCCCTCGATCTCTGACAAGACCGTGAGCAGACCTTCCCGGATGGCGGCGACGTCGCTATCACTCAGGATACCCGTGGCCGCCAGCATCGCCGCGTGGGCGCGGGACCCCTCGATGTCCTGTTTCGCCAGCCGCTTGTCGAAGCCGATGGAGGCGTTGATCGCCTCCATGATGGCATCGGGTCCGGCGGCGAAGCGCCCGCCCCACATGGCATTGGCGGTGGTCTCGGTCATGTCTGCTGGCCCTTCGGAGGGAATTCGATGATCCGCAAGCTGCGTCTCGCCGTGCTCTACATCGCCGCGGGGGTGATGGCAAACGCCGCCCCGGCGCAGGACCTGTCGGCGTTGCTGATCGGGGAGATGCGGGGGCTGGTGGTGCATGAGGAGCCGGTGGCGGCCTCGGCCCTGCCGTTTTTGCGCGCCGACGAGACCGAGGGGAGCCTGGCCGATTACGCCGGGCGGTACGTCGTCCTGAATTTCTGGGCGACCTGGTGCGCGCCCTGCCGGGAGGAGATGCCGTCGCTGCAGGCCCTGCAGACCCGGCTTGGCGGCGAGGATTTCGCGGTGGTGACCCTGGCGACCGGGCGGAACCCACCGCAGGCGATCCGGCGCTTCTTCGAGGAAACCGGCGTCACCGATCTGCCCGAGCACCGCGACATCAACCAGCAGATCGCCCGCGAGATGGGGGTGTTCGGGCTGCCGATCACGGTGATCCTGGATCCCGAGGGGCGGGAGATCGCGCGCCTGCGGGGCGATGCGCATTGGGACAGCCCCGAGGCGATCGCGCTGATCGAGGCGTTGCTGGCGGGTGGCGAGGGGTGAATTTGGGGGCGCTGCCCCCGTCGCCCGTTCCGGGCGACTCCCCCGGAGTATTTTCGAAGCAAAGATGAGGGGGGCGGCGGCGCGTTAACCTTGATGACGGATTAACGGAGCTCGGCGTGGCGGGGGCAGGTCACGAGGTGGTCGTTCACGACGCCCGTCGCCTGCATCCAGGCATAGGTGATGGTGGGGCCGCAGAAGCGGAAGCCGGCCTTTTGCAGGTCCTTGGACAGGCGGGTGCTGAGGGGCGTGGCGGCGGGAACCTCGGCCATGGTCGCGCGGTCGGTCTGGAGCGGCTGGCCGTCGACGTAGCGCCAGACGAACTCGGCGAAATCCGTGGTGTCGGAGATCTTCAGGTAGGCCCGCGCGTTGCCGATGGTGGCCTCGATCTTGCCGCGGTGGCGGACGATGCCGGGGTCGGCGAGAAGGTGGGTGATTTCGGCCTCGCCCCAGGACGCGATGGTCTCGGGGTGGAAGCCCTGGAAGGCCGCGCGGAAGGCGTCGCGTTTCCTGAGGATCGTGATCCAGGCGAGCCCGGCCTGGAAGCCGTCGAGCACCAGTTTTTCCCACAGCGCCCGGCCGTCGCGTTCGGGCACGCCCCATTCGGTGTCGTGGTAGGCGACGTAGAGCGGGTCGGTGCCGCACCAGGGGCAGCGGCCGGGGTCTTGCATCGGGAAACTCCGGACAATTGGAACAAAATGGAAACCTTCACCCTTCCTTAAGGGCCGGGATGGCATCAGGGCAAGGGATTTGCAGGCGGAGGGATCGGGCATGGGCCATATGCGCGGCAAGCTGGTGGAGGCGGGCCTGGGCAGCCCGCTCGACGCCGCGATCAGCCAGCGCGACCGCGGCACGTTGGCGATGGTGCGGCAGGCGCTGGAGCGCGGCGACGTGGTGCTGGCCTACCAGCCGGTGATGCGCGCGGACGGGGCCGGCGTGGCCTTTTTCGAGGGTCTGATCCGGCTGATGGACGAGACCGGCCGGGTGATCCCCGCGCGCGATTTCATCACCGTGGTGGAGGAGCAGGACCTCGGCCGCCAGATCGACTGCGCCGCGCTGCGGCTGGGGCTGGCGGTGCTCAAGGCGCAGCCGTCGCTGCGGCTGGCGATCAACATGTCGGCGCGGTCGGTGGGCTACCCGGGCTGGATGCAGATCCTGCGCCGCACGATCCGGCAGCGCCCGGACCTGCTGCGCCGGCTGATCCTGGAGATCACCGAGACCAGCGCGATGCTGATGCCCGAGATCGTGCAGGTCTTCATGGAGGAGTTGCAGGACAAGGGCATCACCTTCGCGCTGGACGATTTCGGGGCGGGCTACACGGCGTTCCGGCATTTGCGCCACTTCTGCTTCGACATCCTGAAGATCGACGGCCAGTTCGCCCGCGGCGTCGACACCGATGCCGACAACCAGGTGCTGTGCGAGGCGCTGATCGCGCTGGGGCGGCATTTCGGGATGGTCGTCGTGGCCGAGGCGGTGGAGACCGAGGGCGAGGCGCGCTGGCTGGCGGCGGCGGGGGTGGATTGCCTGCAGGGCTACCATTTCGGCGCGCCGACGATGACCCCGCCCTGGGCCGCGCGCGGGCGTCCTCCCTGACCCCGCGGGCGCCCGCCGATGCGGCGGCTGAGACACCGTGTCCGTTGTGCGCCGGCGGTTGCGGACGATAACAGGGGCCCCGAGAGTTGACTCCGCCTTGCCCCCGCAACCGGGGGTGCGGTGCAATCAGGGAAAGGGACTTCCATGACCAATGTCGTCATCGCCTCGGCCGCGCGCACGCCGGTGGGCAGCTTCCTCGGCTCCTTCGCCAACACGCCCGCCCACGAGCTGGGCCGCGCCGTGATCGAGGCCGTGGTCGAGCGCGCCGGGATCGACAAGGCGGAGGTGTCGGAGACCATCCTCGGCCAGGTGCTGACCGCGGCGCAGGGCCAGAACCCGGCGCGGCAGGCGCATATCAACGCCGGCCTCCCCAAGGAGGCGGCGGCATGGGGCATCAACCAGGTCTGCGGCTCGGGGCTGCGGGCCGTGGCGCTGGGCGCGCAGCACATCATGCTGGGCGACGCGTCCATCGTGGTGGCCGGCGGGCAGGAGAACATGTCGATGAGCCCCCATGCCGCGAGCCTGCGGCAGGGCCAGAAGATGGGCGACATGTCCTACATCGACACGATGATCCGCGACGGCCTGTGGGACGCCTTCAACGGCTACCACATGGGCCAGACCGCCGAGAACGTCGCGCAGCAGTGGCAGATCAGCCGCGAGATGCAGGACGAGTTCGCGGTGGCGAGCCAGAACAAGGCCGAGGCCGCGCAGAAGGCCGGCAAGTTCGCGGACGAGATCGTCGGCGTGACCGTCAAGTCGCGCAAGGGCGACGTGGTGGTGGACAGCGACGAATACATCCGCCACGGCGCGACGATGGACGCGATGGCCAAGCTGCGGCCGGCCTTCGCCAAGGACGGCAGCGTCACGGCGGGCAACGCCTCGGGCCTGAACGACGGCGCGGCGGCGACGCTGCTGATGTCGGCGGCCGAGGCCGAGCGGCGCGGGATCGAGCCGCTGGCGCGGATCGCGTCCTACGCGACCGCGGGCCTCGACCCGTCGATCATGGGCGTCGGCCCGATCTACGCGTCGCGCAAGGCGCTGGAAAAGGCGGGCTGGTCGGTCGGCGACCTCGACCTCGTGGAGGCGAACGAGGCCTTCGCGGCGCAGGCCTGCGCGGTCAACAAGGACATGGGCTGGGACCCGGCGATCGTGAACGTGAACGGCGGCGCCATCGCCATCGGCCACCCGATCGGCGCCTCGGGCTGCCGCGTGCTGAACACGCTGCTGTTCGAGATGAAGCGCCGCGACGCCAAGCGGGGCCTCGCCACGCTGTGCATCGGCGGCGGCATGGGCGTCGCGCTCTGCGTCGAGCGCCCCTGAGCCGGTGACAAGGGCGCCTTCGGGCGCCCTTTCCACATCGGGCGCGGCAAGATGACCGGCGCAATATTGTTGCGACCGTGGACCCGTCCGCGTAACACAATTTCCGAAGAGAGACGCCAGACTGGAGGAAACCATGGCAAGAGTAGCGCTCGTCACCGGCGGCAGCCGCGGCATCGGGGAGGCCATTTCCAAGGCCCTCAAGGCGGAGGGCTACGAGGTCGCCGCCACCTATGCCGGGAATGACGAGAAGGCCGCCGCCTTCACCGCCGAAACCGGGATCAAGACCTACAAGTGGAACGTGGCCGACTACGACGCCTCGGCCGCGGGCATCGCGCAGATCGAGGCTGATCTCGGGCCGATCGACACCGTGGTGGCGAACGCCGGCATCACCCGCGACGCCATGTTCCACCGCATGACCCCCGCCCAGTGGAAGGAGGTCATCGACACCAACCTGACCGGCGTCTTCAACACCGTGCACCCGGTCTGGCCGGGGATGCGCGACCGCAAGTTCGGGCGCGTGATCGTGATCTCGTCGATCAACGGGCAGAAGGGGCAGGCGGGCCAGGTCAACTACGCCGCGACCAAGGCGGGCGACCTGGGCATCGTGAAGAGCCTCGCGCAGGAAGGCGCGCGCTTCGGGATCACCGCCAACGCGATCTGCCCCGGCTACATCGCGACCGAGATGGTGATGGCGATCGACGAGGCCGTGCGCGACAAGATCATCGCGGGCATCCCGGCCGGCCGCCTCGGCACGCCCGAGGAAATCGCGCGCTGCGTGGCCTTCCTGGCCTCCGAGGACTCGGGCTTCATCAACGGCTCGACCATCTCGGCCAACGGGGCGCAGTTCTTCGTCTGACGCCGCCGGGCCGTGGAATGCGAAAGGCCGGGGCAGTGCCCCGGCCTTTTTGCGTTGGTGCCGGTCAGGCCCGGATCAGGCGCGGCGGCCGAACAGGGCGCCGATCCCGCGCCAGAAATAGGTGGCACATTCGATGCGGGCCGCGGCGATCTGGGCGCGCAGCGCGGGGGTGTGGGCAAAGCTTTCCATCGGTCTCATCCTCTGCGGTCAGTCTCCCTTGACCGCAGAGATAGGTCAGTGCTTGTGACCCGAGCAGACCGCAATCGCGCAAGGCCGGTCTTCACCGGATGCAAGGCTGGCCGTCATGGACCTGTGCCGAAACCGCGCCCCAAACGGACCGCGACCGGGCCGGGCTCAGCTGTCGAGCCGCGAAATCTCCTCCTTGAGGCGGAGTTTTTCCTTCTTGAGTTCCCGGATCTTGAGGTCGTCGATCCCCGGGCTGCGCTGCGCTTCTTCCACTTTCGCCGAAAGGCTGGCGTGTTTCTTCTTCAGTTCCTGCAGATGAGCGCCAAGCGACATGGGCATCCTCCTCACGTTGATGACTGTCGTGCCACAAGTGCACCACGGAACCCGAGTCGTGTCACGCAAAACAACCGATAGGATTGTTCGAAAGCGGGGCGGCGCTCAGTCGAAGGCGAGGGCCGCGGCCTGTCGCAGCACGGCGTCTGCCGCGGCGGTGTAGTCGGGCCGGTCACCGGGATGGGCCGGGAATTCATGTACAAGAAAGGGGGCGAGCAGGCGGAAGGGCGCGCGCGCCCCCTTGCGCGCCCGGATCAGGACGCGGCTTGCGGGGCGGCCGGGGCGGGGCTGCAGCGGCAGGACGGTGACGGCGCCCCAGCCCGCGCGCAGCCCGGCCAGGCAGTCGGGCAGTCGGTCGGCCCCGTGGACCAGGGTCAGCCAGCCCTGCGGCTTCAGGCGCGCCCGGGCGGTGGCGATCCAGAGGGCGAGCGGCGTGTCCTCGCGGTTGGCGGCCTCGCGGCCCGGGTCGGCGGCGGCGGTGCCGTCGCCCGCCGCGAAATAGGGCGGGTTCGCAAGGACATGGTCGAAGCTGTGCTGCCGGAGGTCGGCGGGCAGGTCGGCAAGATCGGCCTCGACCACGGTCAGGTCGGCGCCGGCGTCGCGGGCATTGGCGCGGGCCAGCGCGGCATAGGCCGGCTGGCGTTCCACCCCGGTCAGGCGCAGGCCGGGCACGCGCGCATGAAGGCAAAGCGCGGCCGCCCCGACGCCGCAGCCGAGCTCCAGCACCGTGTCGCCGGGGCGGGCCGGGCAGGCGGCGGCGAGGAACACCGGGTCGGTCGCGGCGCGGTAGCCGGTGGCGGGTTGCTGCAGGGTCAGCCGGCCGCCGAGAAAGGCGTCGCGGGTCGTGGCCGGCCCGGTCACTCGCTGACCGGCAGGTCGTTGTCGCGCAGGACGGTGCGGGCCTCGTCGGCGTCGTCGCGGCGGACCAGCAGGCGGCGCGGCAAAATGCCGATCGACCCCTCCAGCACGCTCATGTGGACGTCCATCTCGAACACCTCTATACCCTCGCCGGACAAAAGCGCCGAGGCAAAGGCAATCTCGGTCGGGTCGGTGCTGCGCATGATTTCCAGCATGGGACGGATGTAGGCAGCCGCCGGGCGCTTGTCGAGACAGGGATCTGGGGAAGGACGGGCGCATGAGCCTCGACGATGCAGCCAGCAAGCCGCATGAGAGGATGCAGGCCGCACTGGCCGACGACCTGCAGGCCGTGAACGCCCTGATCCGCGACCGGATGGCGTCGCGCCACGCCCCCCGCATCCCCGAGGTGACGGCGCACCTGGTCGAGGCCGGCGGCAAGCGGGTGCGCCCGATGCTGACGCTGGCCGCGGCCCGGCTCTGCGGCTACGAGGGCGAGGCGCACCGGATGCTGGCCGCGACGGTCGAGTTCATCCACACCGCGACACTCCTGCACGACGACGTGGTCGACGAGAGCCAGAAGCGGCGCGGGCGGCCCACGGCGAACCTGTTGTGGGACAACAAGTCGAGCGTTCTGGTGGGCGACTACCTGTTCGCGCGGTCCTTCCAGCTGATGGTCGAGACCGGGAACCTGCGGGTGCTGAACATCCTGTCGAACGCGGCCGCCGTGATCGCCGAGGGCGAGGTGCTGCAGCTGACCGCGGCGACGAACCTGGCGACGACCGAGGACATCTACCTGCAGGTGATCCGCGGCAAGACCGCGGCGCTGTTCGAGGCGGCCTGCGAGGTCGGCGGCGTGATCGCGGGCCAGCCGGAGCCCGTGGTGCGGGCGCTGGCGACCTATGGCGACGGGCTGGGGATCGCGTTCCAGATGGCCGACGACCTGCTGGACTGGGGCGGCAGCGACGGGGTGATCGGCAAGAACACCGGCGACGATTTCCGCGAGCGCAAGCTGACGCTGCCGGTGATCCGCGCCGTGGCGCGGGCCGATGCGGCGGAGCGCGCCTTCTGGGTCAGGACGATCGAGAAGGGCGACCAGCGCGATGGCGATCTGCAGGAGGCGATGGCGCTGCTGAGGGCGCATGGCACGCTGGAGGAGACGCGGGCCGAGGCGCTGGCCTGGTCGGCGCGGGCGCAGGGCGCGCTGGCGCAGGTGCCGGCGCACCTGCTGCGCGACATGATGCACGACCTGGCCGATTACGTGGTCGCGCGGCTGAACTGACGCGCCGCGGGGCAAAATCTTCTAGAAGATTTTGGAAGCTGAAATTCTTCTAGAAGAATTTCAGTCCGGTTGCAGAATTTCGGCGGCGTGGACCCACCAGCCGGGCTCGGCCGCGGCAAGCTGCGCGGCGGCGGCGCGGGCGGATGCGGCGTCTGCGAACAGCCCGAAACAGGTGCCCCCCGACCCCGACATCCGGGCCAGCCGGCAGCCCGGCTGCCCCGCCAGCGCGTCGATCAGCGTGCCGATCACGGGCACCAGCCCCCGCGCCGGCGCCTCGAGGTCGTTCCGCGCGGCAGCGAGCCAGCCGGCCAGCGCCGCCACGTCGGGCCAGCCCGCGGCGGGCAGGTCGGGAAGCGGTGGGTTGTCCGGCGTGGCCAGTGCCTTGAACACCGGGCCCGTCGGCACCTCGACGCCCGGGTTGACCAGCACCAGCCAGGCGGGCGGCAGGGGCGGCAGGGGGGCCAGCATCTCGCCGATGCCCGACATGCGCGCGGGGCGGCCGAACAGGCAGACCGGCACGTCCGCCCCGAGCGACAGCACCGCGTCGGGCCCCGGCAGCGGCCTGCCCCAGAGCGCGGCCAGCCCCCGCAGCGCGGCCGCCGCGTCGGCCGAGCCGCCGCCGATGCCGCCCGCGGCGGGCAGGTGCTTGTCCAGCGTGATCGCCGCCCCCTGCCCGGCCGGGAACAGCTCGGCCGCGCGCCAGATCAGGTTGCGCCGGTCGACCGGCACGCCGGCGGCGCGCGGGCCGGTCACGGTCAGCGACAGGGCGTCGGAGGGGTGCAGGTCGATCCAGTCGCCGGCCCCGGCGAAGACGACGAGGGAGTCGAGCAGGTGGTAGCCGTCGGCGCGGCGCCCGGTGACGTGCAGCGCGAGGTTGACCTTGGCGGGGGCGAAGAACCTCACTGGGTTTCGCCCACCCCGCCCTCTTCCTCGAGCACCCGGTCGAGCCCGATCTCGAGCTTGCGGCGGATGCGGGCGGCATCGGCCTCCTCGGGCTCGAAGCTGAGCGCGCGCTCCCACTGGAACCGCGCCTCGCGGTGGCGGCCGACCATCCAGTAGACGTCGCCAAGGTGGTCGTTGATGATCGGGTCGTTGGGCAGCAGCGCCACGGCGCGCTCCATCGGTTCCACCGCCTCGTCGAAGCGGCCGAGCCGGTAGAGCACCCAGCCGAGGCTGTCGACGATGTAGCCCGAGTCGGGCCGCGCCTCGACCGCGCGCTCGATCATGCCGAGCGCCTCGTCGAGGTTGCGGCGCTGTTCCACCAGCGAGTAGCCGAGGTTGTTCAGCACCTGCGGCTGTTCGGGGTTCAGCACCAGCGCCTGCCGGAAATCCGCTTCGGAGGCGGCGAAATCCTGCAGCACCTCGTGGCAGATGCCGCGGGTGTAGTAGAGAAACCAGTAGCGCTGCTGGGTGATGTCGACGAGGTCGAGCGCGGCGGTGTAGGCGGCGACCGCGTCGGTGCACTGCTCGGTCCGGCGCAGCGCGTCGCCGAACGCGGCCTGCACGGTGGCGAGGTCCGGGTGCGCCTCGGCCAGCGACCGCAGCACAGTGACGGCGGCCTCCTCGCGGCCATCCTCGAAATAGGCGTCGGCGCGGCCGAGCTGGGCCTCGACGTATTGCGCGTCGCCCGGCGGCACCTCGGAAAAGGCGTCGGCGGCAAGGCTGTACTGGTCGGCGTCCATCAGGAGCTGCCCGGCGTAGAGCAGCGCCTCGCTGTGGCCGGGGTCGATGCCGTGGGCGGCGCGGGTGTAGAGCAGCGGCAGGGTGGTCGAGCCGCCCTCGCCGCCGAGGCCGCGGGCGATCATGTAGAAGACCTCGGCCAGCCCCTCGGTGGGCGTGGTGATGAAGTCGTAGGCCGGCGTCCCGTCGCGGGTGGCGATGTCGGCCCGGAGCGCCAGCAGCGCGGGGTCGGGGACCGAGGCGGTGTAGAGGTCGAGCAGTTCCAGCGCCGCGTCGCGACGGTCGAGCTGCACCAGCACCTCGGCGCGGGCCCGGACCGAGCGCTCGCTGCCGGGCAGCGGCCCGACCTCGGCGCCGGAGAAGATCGCGTCGGCGCCCTCGAAATCGCCCACCGCGGCGCGCGCGAGCGCCAGGTGCGTATAGGCGATGTCGGCCAGCGGGCCCTGCGCGGCGGCCTCGAAGGTCTCGGTCGCGCGGCGCATGTCGCCCTCGCCGAGGTGGATCCAGCCCATCGCCAGCTCGTCGATCAGCTGCCCGGCCCCCTGCCCGGCCTCGATCGCGGCCCGGGCGCCGACCAGATCACCGGCCGCCAGCCCCTGCACCATGCGGACGAGGTTCACCAGGTCCTGCCCGTCGCCGCCCTCGGGCAGCATCTCGGCGATGGTGGAGGCGCGGCCCCACTGGCCCAGCGCGGCATTGGCGAAGATCGCGTTGCCGATCAGCATCGGGTTGCCGGGGTCGGCGGCGAGCGCGTTCTCGAAGTAGATCGCGGCGGCGCGGTGGTTGCCCTCGATCACCGCGGTGCGGGCGGCGAGATAGGCGCCGGCAAGGCCCGGCCCCTCGACCTGCGCCCCCACGGGCTGGGCCAGCGCGAGGCCGAGCGCAAGGGGCAGGACGGGCAGGATGCGGCGGCGCATGGGCGGTGTCTCCCGGTGTTCGGGGGAACAGTAGGGCCCGGGGCGGGGTGAGGCAATGGACGCCCGCGCCCCGCCGGGCCGTGACCGGCGAAATCCGATCACATGTTCGGGTAGTTCGGCCCGTCGCCGCCCTGCGGAACCGTCCAGTGGATGTTCTGCGACGGATCCTTGATGTCGCAGGTCTTGCAGTGGACGCAGTTCTGGAAGTTGATCACGAAGCGGGGATCCTTGCCGGCCTCCTCGACCACCTCGTAGACGCCGGCCGGGCAGTAGCGCTGCGCGGGTTCGGCGTATTCCGGCAGGTTGACCCGGATCGGCACCGAGGCGTCCTTGAGCGTCAGGTGCGCGGGCTGGCTTTCCTCGTGGTTGGTCATCGAGAAGGACACGTTGGTCAGCCGGTCGAAGCTGAGCACACCATCGGGCTTGGGGTAGTCGATGGGCTTGTGATCCTTGGCCTTGCCGGTCGCCTGCGCGTCGGACTTGCCGTGCCGCAGCGTGCCGAAGACCGAGGCGCCGACGAGGCTGTTGGTCCACATGTCGAACCCGCCCAGCGCAAGACCGCCCAGGAGGCCGTATTTCGACCAGAGCGGCTTGACGTTGCGCACGGGCTTGAGGTCCTTGGCGATCGGCCCGTCGCGCAGCATCGCGTCGTAGTCGGCCAGCTCATCGCCCTGCCGGCCCGCGGCGATGGCGGCGGCGGCGGCCTCGGCGGCCTCGATGCCCGACAGCATCGCGTTGTGGTTGCCCTTGATGCGCGGCACGTTCACGAGCCCCACGCCGCAGCCCAGGATCGCGACGCCCGGCGCGACGGCCTTGGGCATCGACTGCCAGCCGCCCTCGGAAATGGCGCGCGCGCCGTAGGCGATGCGCTTGCCGCCCTTCAGCAGCTCGGCCACCATCGGGTGGTGCTTGAAGCGCTGGAATTCCTGGTAGGGCGACAGGTAGGGGTTTGCGTAGTTCAGGTGCACCACGAAGCCGACATAGACCTGGTTCTTGTCGAGGTGGTAGATGAACGACCCGCCGCCGGCGTTCGAGCCCAAGGGCCAGCCCATGGTGTGGGTGACCGAGCCCTCGCGGTGCTTGGCGGGGTCGATCTCCCAGATCTCCTTCATGCCGAGGCCGAACTTCTGCGGGCAGTGGCCTTTCTGGAGGTCGTATTTCGCAAGCACCTCCTTGGTCAGCGACCCGCGCACGCCCTCGGACAGGAAGACATATTTGCCCAGCAGCTCCATCCCGGGCTCGTAGGCGTCGCCGGGGGTGCCGTCGGGGTTCTTGCCGAACTCGCCGGCCACGACACCGCGGACCGCGCCGTCCTCGCCGTAGACCAGCTCGGAGCAGGACATGCCGGGGAAGATCTCGACGCCCAGCGCCTCGGCCTGCTCGGCCATCCAGCGGCAGACATTGGCCATCGAGACGATGTAGTTGCCGTGGTTGTTCATCAGCCCCGGCATCACCCAGTTGGGGATGCGGGCCGCGCCGCCCTCGCCCAGCATGTAGAAGCGGTCCTCGCGGACGGGAACGGTGACGGGGGCGCCCTTGGCCTTCCAGTCGGGGATCAGGCGGTCGAGGCCCACGGGGTCGAGCACGGCGCCCGACAGAATATGCGCGCCGACCTCGGAGCCCTTTTCCAGCACGACGACGTTCAGGTCGGGGTCGATCTGCTTGAGGCGGATCGCGGCGGACAGGCCGGCGGGGCCTGCACCCACGATCACCACGTCGTATTCCATGCTCTCGCGTTCGATCTCGGACATCTGGTTCCCTCGGCTGTTCGTCTGGCCCGCCCGGACGGCGGCGCGCGCAACAATGTTTCGCGTTTGCGTAGGGAAAGGTAGCGCGCGGGTCAATCGTGACGCGGCATCACGGTGTCGCAGGACGGTGCGTCAGACCCCCTGCGGCACCGGAAAACTGCAGTTTTCCCGTCCGTTTTCCTGCAGGAAGACGGCGCGGGTGGGTGGCCCCGCGGGCCGATGCGGCCTAGGTCTGGCCCAAGCCGCCGTCCCGGAGACCGCCATGACCCCCCTTCGCCTCGTCTACCTCGCCCTCGTCATCGTCGGGGCGATCCTGCCCTGGAGCTATTTCTACGCCTGGTTCTCGGAACATGGCTGGGCGCTCGGGCCGATGATCGACGCCTGGTACGTGAACCACGCGACCAGCGCGCTGGTCTACGACCTGACCATCGCCGCCGTCACCCTGACCGTCTGGGCGGTGGTCGAGGCGGTGCGGGGGAACCGCTGGTTCCTGCTGGTCATCCCCGCGACCTTCGGGATCGGGGTCAGCTGCGGATTGCCGCTGGCGCTGTTCCTCAAGGCGAAACGCGAGGCGTGATGGTGCGCCGGGACGGCGCACCCCCGCACGTCACGGCAACAGCACCGTCTGCCCGGTCGTCTGCCGCGCCTCGAGCGCGCGGTGGGCGTCGGCCACCCGGTCGAGCGGGAAACGCTGGTCGATGCGGATCTTCACCGCGCCCGACAGCACCTTGTCGAACAGCTCGCGCGCCATCTGCTGGCAGGTGGCGTGGTCGGCGATGTGGGTGAAGAGCGTCGGCCGCGTGATCTTGAGCGAGCCCTTGGCGCCCAGCGTGGCGAGGTTGAAGGGCGGCACCGGCCCCGACGCGTTGCCGAAGGAGATCATCATCCCCAACGGCCGGAGCGAATCGAGCGAGCCATCGAAGGTGTCCTTGCCGACCGCATCCATCACCACGTCGACGCCGCGGCCGCCGGTCAGCTCCCTGACCTTCGCCACCCAGTCGCCGCCGCGGTAGTTGATGCAGGCGTCGGCCCCGTGCTCCAGCGCCAGCGCGCATTTCTCGTCGGTGCCCGCCGTGCCGATCAGGCGGATGCCCTCGGACTTGGCCCACTGGCAGGCGATCAGGCCCACGCCGCCGGCGGCCGCGTGGAACAGGACGGTGTCGCCCTTGGCGATCGGCGTCGTGCGGCGGAACAGGTACTGCACCGTCAGGCCCTTGAGCATCATCGCCGCGCCTTCGTCGAAGGAGATGCCGTCGGGCAGCGGGCAGACCTGCGCGGCATTCATCACGCGGGCCTCGGTGTAGGCGCCGGGGGGTGCTGCGGCATAGGCGGCGCGATCGCCGACCTTCAGGTGCGTCACGCCCTCGCCCACCGCCTCGACCACGCCCGCGGCCTCCATGCCGAGCGCGAGCGGCATCTGCAGCGGGTAGAGACCCGAGCGCTGGTAGACGTCGATGAAGTTCAGCCCGCAGGCGTGGTGCCGGATGCGGATCTGCCCCGGCCCGGGTTCGCCCACCTCGCGGTCGACGATGACGAGCTGCTCCGGCCCGCCCGGGGCCTCGATGATCGCGGTTCTTGCCATGACGGCCTCCCTCTTGTCCCGGCCCGGCAGGGTAGCGGGCGGGCGGGCGGCGTCCAGCCCCCTTTGATGGGCGCGCGCCCCGTGCTACCTGCCCGCGGGAAACCTTGACGGGGCGCGGCGGCGATGGACCATTTTCTCTACAAGGACGGCATCCTCCACGCCGAGGACGTGCCCGTGCCGCAGATCGCGGCGATGGTCGGCACGCCCTTCTACGTCTATTCCTGCGCCACGCTGACCCGGCACTACCGCCTGTTCGAGGAGGCGCTGGCCGGTCTCGACCACCTCGTCTGCTTCGCGATGAAGTCGAACTCAAACCAGGCGGTGATCGCGCATCTGGCGCGGCTGGGCGCGGGCATGGACGTGGTGTCGGGCGGCGAATACCTGCGCGCCAAGGCCGCCGGCGTGCCGGGCGAGCGGATCGTGTTCTCGGGCGTCGGCAAGACGCGGGACGAGATGCGGATGGCGCTGACGGGCGGCATCCGGCAGTTCAACGTGGAAAGCGAGCCCGAGCTGGTCGCTCTGTCCGAGGTCGCCAGCACCCTTGGCGTCACCGCGCCGATCACGGTGCGGGTCAACCCCGACGTGGACGCGCGGACGCACGAGAAGATCGCCACCGGCAAGTCCGAGAACAAGTTCGGCATCCCCATCGCCAAGGCGCCGCAGGTCTATGCCATGGCGGCCGCCCTGCCCGGGATCGAGGTGGTGGGCATCGACGTGCACATCGGCAGCCAGCTGACCGAGCTGGAGCCGTTCCGGCTGGCCTATGAAAAGGTCCGCGACCTGACCCTGCGCCTGCGCGAAGACGGCCATGACATCCGCCGCCTCGACCTCGGGGGCGGCCTCGGCATCCCCTACGAGCGGTCGAACACCGCCCCGCCGCTGCCGACCGAATACGGTGCGCTTATCCGCGAGGTGCTGGGCGACCTGGGCGTGGAGGTGGAGATCGAGCCGGGGCGGCTGATCTCGGGCAACGCGGGGCTGCTGGTGTCCTCGGTCATCTACGTCAAGGAAGGCGAGGGGCGCGATTTCCTGATCCTCGACGCGGCGATGAACGACCTTGTCCGGCCCGCCATGTACGGCGCGTGGCACGACATCATCCCGGTGGTGGAGCCCGCACCCGGCCTCGACCAGCGCCCCTACGACATTGTCGGCCCGGTCTGCGAGACCGGCGACACCTTCGCCAAGCAGCGCGCGATGCCGCCCGTCGCGGCGGGGGACCTCGTGGCCTTCCGCAGCGCCGGGGCCTACGGCGCGGTGATGGCGAGCGAGTACAACACCCGGCCGCTGATCCCCGAGGTGCTGGTGAAGGACGATCACGTCGCCGTCATCCGCCCGCGGCCGTCGTTTGACGAGATCATAAACCGCGATACAGTTCCAGAATGGGTATAACCCACGGGGCACGCCGCCCCCGAAAGGGACCATGACCGATCGCTCCCCCACCGAGCGGGCGCTGGCGCGCCTGATCTGGCCGCTGCGCCTGACGCGCGCCGGCATGGCGGCCGAACGCGCCTTGCGCGCCTTCTGGCCGGTCTGGACGATCATTTTCCTGACCGTGGCGGGCTTTGCCTTCGGCGTCTCGGCGCAGCTGTCGCCGACCGCGCTCTGGGCGGGATTGGCGGGGGTGGCGGTGCTCCTGGCGGTCACCATCGCCCGCGGCGTGATGCGGTTCCGGCTGCCCAGCCGCGAGGAGGCGCTGGAACGCCTCGACCGGACCCTGCCCGGCCGTCCCATTTCCGCCCTGCTGGACCACCCCGCCATCGGCGCCGATGACCCGGCGGCGCAGTCGGTCTGGGCGGCGCACCTGCGGCGGATGGAGCTGCGCGCCGGCGCCGCCCGCGCCCCCGCGCCCGACCTGCGCCTGTCGCGGCAGGACCCCTTCGCGCTGCGCTACGTGGCGGCGACGGCGCTGGCCATGGCGCTCCTGTTCGGGACCATCGGCCGCGTCGGCGAGGTGGGCGAGGCCGTGAGCCTCGGCGCCGGGCCTGCCGTCGCCTCGGGGCCGAGCTGGGAGGGCTGGGTGGAGCCGCCGGTCTACACCGGCCTGCCGTCGCTCTACCTCAACGAGATCCTGGCCGACGCCTTCGAGACCCCCGAGGGGTCGCGCATCACCTTCCGCAGCTACGGCGAGCCGGGGGCGATCACGCTGTCCACCGATGTCGGCCCGATGCCGACCGAGGCCGCCGACGCCTATGCCCAGTCGGTGACGGTGGAACGCTCGGGCACCTTCACCGTGACCGGCCCGATGGGGCGCAGCTGGGAGATCTCGGTCACGCCCGACGCCGCCCCCGCCGTGGCGCTGGACGGCGAGGTCGAGGGCGAGCCGCCGGGCCAGATGCAGTTCGCCTTCACCGCGACCGACGATTACGGCGTGGTCTCCGGCACCGCCACGATCCGGCTGGACCCGCAGGCGGCCGACCGCCGCTACGGCCTGGCGGTGGAGCCCGAGCCGCGCGAGGCGCTGGTGCTGGACCTGCCGATGCCGTTCCGCGGGTCGCGGTCCGAATTCACCGAGGTGCTGCTCGAGGACCTGTCCGAGCATCCCTTCGCCAACCTGCCCGTCAGCCTGACGCTGACCGTTACCGACGAGGCCGGCCAGATCGGCACCGTCAGCTACGACATCCCGCGCCTGCCCGGCCGCCGCTTCTTCGACCCGCTGGCCAACGCCCTGATCGAGATGCGCCGCGACATCCTGTGGAACCGCGAGAACGCGCCCCGTGCCGCGCAGGTCCTGCGCGCGCTGACCTGGAACCCCGAGCCGGACCTCGACGAGGGCGTCTACCTGCAGATCCGCACCGCGATCCGGCGACTCGAGTCGGGCGTGGGCAGCATCTCGACCGAGACCCGCGACCAGGTCGCCGAGATCCTTTGGAACGCGGCGATGGAGCTGGAGGTGGGCGACCTCGACGACGCGCTGGAGCGGTTGCGCCGGGCGCAGGAGCGCCTGTCCGAGGCGATGCAGCAGGGCGCCAGCGACGAGGAGATCGCGCAGCTGATGCAGGAGCTGCGCGAGGCGATGGACGACTACATGCAGCAGCTGGCCGAGAACGCCCGGCCCGGCGAGGACAACCCCGACCAGGGCGGCGAGCGCATGGAAATGTCCATGAACGACCTCGAGGAGATGATGCGCCGCATCGAGGAGCTGATGCGCGAGGGCCGCATGGCCGAGGCGCAGGAGATGCTCGATGCCCTCCAGCAGATGCTGGAAAACATGGAGATGGTGCAGGGCGGCGAAGGCGGCGACGGGCCGCAGACCCCCGGCCAGCAGGCCATGGAGGGGCTGCAGGACACGCTGCGCGACCAGCAGGAGCTGTCGGACGACGCCTTCCGCGAGCTGCAGGACCGCCTGAACCCCAACCGCCCGCAGTCTGGGCAGCAGCCCGGCCAGCAGGGCCAGCAGGGACAACAGCCCGGCCAGCAGCAGGGCCAGCAGGGCCAGCCGGGGCAACAGCCCGGCCCCCCCGGCCAGCAGCAGGGCGAGGGCGAGACCGGCCCCGGCGGCGGCGGCCCCGAGGGGCTGCCCGAGGGCCAAGGCGAGGGCGGCGAGAACGGCGAGGGCATGACGCTGGCCGAACGGCAGGAGGCGCTGCGCCGCCTGCTGGAGGAACAGCAGCGCCGCCTGCCCGGCGCCGGCACCGAGGCGGGCGACGAGGCGCTGCGCCAGCTCGACCGCGCGGGCCGGGCGATGGAGGAGGCCGAGGGGCTGCTGGAGCGGGGCAACATCGCCGGCGCGCTCGACGCGCAGTCCGAGGCGCTGGAGGCGCTGCGCGAGGGCATGACCGAACTGGGCCGCGCGCTGGCGCAGGAGCAGATGGGCCAGGAGCCCGGCCAGGGCCAGGCCGAGGGCAACATGGCCCCCGACCGCCCGCTGCAGGACCCGCTGGGGCGGCAGGCGGGCAATTCCGGCTCCTTCGGCTCCGAGGAGGCGATGGCCGACCGCGAGGAGGCGTTCCGCCGGTCCCGCGAGCTGCTGGAGGAGCTGCGCCGCCGCTCGGCCGAACAGGAGCGCCCCGAGGTGGAGCTGGATTACCTCCGCCGCCTGCTCGATCAGTTCTGAGGGGTCAGGGGCCGGGGATCAGGCCCCGTCGGCGCCGCTGCCGACGCGGCGGGCCAGGTCGTCGAGCCAGATGCGCGCCGCATCGACCGCGCCGGTGTAGCCCGCCATCGCCGGGGCAAGCGCCGGCACCCGGTCCGCGATCCGCCCTGCATTGACGTAGACCGCCGCGCCGCCGGCCGCGAGCGCGATGGCCAGCAGGAACCCCAGCCGCACGCCGCGCCGGCGCCGGGGCGCGGTGTCGAGCGTGTCGATGTCGCTGGCGTCGGGCTCGGCGCCGGTGCGGTCGCCGGTGTCGCGCAGGGTGGAGTTGATCTGGTCGATGTCCGGGAACAGGTCGCGCGCCGGCCCCGCGGTGGCCCGCCGCGCGCCGCCGGACGCGGCGGGGTCCTCGGGGGCGAAGGCATCGCGGGCGGCCTCCAGCTCGGCCCGGCGGCGGGCGCGGTGGCGGTCCTCGGGCTCCTCGGCCAGCGGCATCTCGGCCTGGGTCTCGACCGGCTCGGCCTCGGCCTGGCGCAGGCGCGCCTCGCGCTCGGCCTCCTCGCGCAGGATGTCGCGCACGGCGGGGTCGATCTCGCGGCGGCGCGGCGCCACCGGCGCGGGGGCCTCGGCGGCCTCGGCATCGGGCCGGGCCTCGGGGTCGGGATCGGGCGTATGATCAGGCTCGGGGGCCGGCTCGGGCTCGGGCTCGGGCTGCTGCGCCACGGGGGGCGCCTCGGGCTCCGGCGGGGGCGGCGGCGGCTCCATCGCGCGGGCGGACCGGTCGACCGTCACCGCGGGCTGGGCGCGATCGGTGCGGCGGCCGGGCTGGAACCAGGTCGTCGAACAGTTCGAGCACTGCACGTCGCGCCCCTCGGGCGGGATCATGCTGTCGGCCACCTCGTAGCGCGCGCTGCAGTTCGGGCAGGTCAGCCGCATCCGGTCTTCCGCTCGTTCCCTTTCGTCGGCACCCCCCAGATCGGGGCGGCCTGCCGCATCCACTCCCTGCATGTTGTATCAGGGGCCTCCTGTCTGTCCAAGGCTTTCGCGCCCGACCGATTGCAACCGCCGCGCATCCGTTGCATGACGGAGGCGGCCGTCGCGCGAAGGAGTGCCGCCCCGTGATCGACATGCAGGACGCCGCCTTTGGATACGGGGCCGAGCCGATCCTGTCGGACATGACCCTGCGCCTCGCGCCCGGGTCCTTCCATTTCCTCACCGGCCCGTCCGGCTCGGGCAAGACCAGCTTCCTCAAGCTCTGCTACGCCGAACTGCTGGCCACCGCCGGCCGCGTCACCCTGTTCGGCGAGGACGCCGCGACGCTCGACCGCGACCGCATCGCCCTGACCCGGCAGCGGATCGGCGTCGTGCACCAGGACTGCGAGTTCCTCGACCACCTGCCGATCCGCGACAACATCGCCCTGCCCCTCACCGTAACGGGCCGCGACGCGGGGCAGGACGCGAACCTGAACGAGCTGATCGCCTGGGTCGGCCTGTCGCCCCGCGCCAGGGCGCGCCCGCCCGAGCTGTCGGGCGGCGAACGCCAGCGCGCGGCCCTGGCCCGCGCAATCATCATGGACCCCGACCTGATCCTCGCCGACGAGCCCACCGGCAACGTCGACTGGGAGATGTCGCTCAGGCTCCTGCAACTGCTGTGCGAGCTGAACAAGATGGGCAAGACCATCCTGATCGCCACCCACGACCTCGCCCTGATCCGCGCCGCCAAGGCGCAGGTGCAGGCCCGCGTCCTGCGCATCGCCGGTGGCCGCCTCAGCACCGCGGGGGCCGACCTGTGAGCGTCGCGGGCGACATCCTGGGGCTCCTGAAGGGCGAGGCGCAGGCCGACCGCGTGGTGCCCCGCAGCGGGCAAGCGGCGCGGCTGACGCTGGCCGTGTCGGGGGCCATGGCCTTTCTCGCCGTCTTCGCGCTGGCCCTGTCGCTGGCCGCCGGACGGCTTGCCGACCGCTGGGCGGGCGCGTTGGCGCAAAGCTCGACCATCCGCCTCTCGGCCCCCGAGGCCGAGATGGAGGCGCAGACCTGGGCCGTGCTGACCGTGCTGGAACAGACCCCCGGCGTGGAAAGCGCGCGCGCCCTGTCCGACGACGAGCAGCGCGCGCTGCTGGAGCCCTGGTTCGGCCCCGACCTGCCGGTGGCCGACCTGCCGGTGCCGCGCCTGATCGAGATCGTCGAGACCCCCGCCGGCTACGACGCCGAGGGGCTGCGCGCGCGGCTGGCCGCCGAGGCGCCCGGCGCGGTGCTCGACGACCACACCCGCTGGCGCCGCCCGCTGGTCGAGGCCGCCGACCGGCTGCGCCTGCTGGGCTGGCTGTCGCTGGCCCTGATCCTCGGGTCCACCGCCGCGATGATCACGCTTGCCGCGCAGGCCGCGCTCGCCTCGAACGAGCAGGTGCTGCGCGTCCTGCGGCTGGTCGGCGCGCGCGACGCCTACATCGCGCGGGCCTTCGTCCGCCGCTTCACCCGCCGCGCCCTGACCGGCGCCGCCGTGGGCGCGGGCCTCGGGACGCTGGCCATCGCGCTGCTGCCGCGGGCGGCGGCCGAGGGCGCCTTTCTCACCGGCCTCGGCTTTGCCGGCGCCGGCTGGCTCTGGCCGCTGGCCATTCCGCCGCTGGCCGCCGTGACCGCCTTCTGGGCCACGCGCATCGCGGCCTTCCGCACGCTTCGGGGGCTCCGCTGATGCAATACGTCCGCTCGCTCGTCTTCATCGGCCAGATGTACGTCGCCATGCTGGTGCTGGCGGTGGCCTATTTCCCCTGGGCGCTGGCGTCGCGCGCGGGCGCCCATGCCGCCTGCCACGCCTATTGCCGCTGGGTGATCTGGACGCTCGGCTGGATGACCGGCCTGCGCTGCGAGGTGCGCGGCACGCCCCCCGCGGACGAGGTGATGATCGCCGCCAAGCACCAGAGCTTTCTCGACATCATGCTGATCTACAACGCGATTCCCCGCGGCAAGTTCATCATGAAGCGCGAGCTGATGTTCGCGCCGCTGCTCGGCCAATACGCGCTGCGCATCGGCTGCGTGCCGGTGAACCGGGGCAAGCGCGGCGCGGCCATCGCCAGGATGCTGGCCGACGTCAAGGCCGGCCGGCAGGAGGGCGGGCAGCTCATCATCTACCCGCAGGGCACCCGCGTCGCGCCCGGCGTCCAGCGGCCCTACAAGGTCGGAACCGCCGCGCTCTACGAGCAGCTGGGCCAGCCCTGCGTGCCGGTGGCGACCAACGTGGGCGTGTTCTGGCCGCGCCACGGCATCCTGCGCAAGCCGGGGCTGGCGGTGGTCGAGTTCCTGCCGCCGATCGCGCCGGGCCTCGACCGCGACAGCTTCATGGCCCGGCTCGAGACGGAGGTGGAAACCGCCTCCGACCGGCTGATGGCCGAGGCGGGGTTCCATGCGGATCGTTGAGGACATCGCGGCGCTGGAGGCGCTCTACGACGCTCCGGTGCCGACCTCGCTGACCAAGGTCGTGGACCGCCTGACGCCGCTCTACCGCCGCTGGATCGGCGCGTCGCGCTTCTGCATCCTCACCAGCGTCGGCCCCGAGGGTACCGACGCCACGCCGCGCGGCGACGACGGCCCGGTGGTGCGCATCGTCGACGACACCACGCTGTGGCTGCCCGACTGGCGCGGCAACAACCGGCTGGATGCCCTGCGCAACATCGTGCGTGACGGGCGCGTGTCGCTGATGTTCCTGGTGCCGGGGTCGCTGAACGTGGTGCGCGTGAACGGCCGCGCCGTGCTGACCGACGATCCGGGCGTGACGGGGCAGTTCACGCAAGGCGGCAGGCATCCCCGGACCGTGGTGGTGGTGACCGTGGCCGAGGCCTATTTCCAGTGCGCCAAGGCGCTGATGCGCTCGGGCCTCTGGACCCGCGGCGACGAGAGCGGCGGCCTGCCCACCGCCGGCCAGTTCATCGCCGAACGCGACGCGGGCTTCGACGCCGAGGGCTACGACCTCGGCTACCCCGACGAAGCGCCCAGGCGGATGTGGTAGCGCGATGCTGTCCTACCAGCACGCCTACCACGCGGGGAACCTGGCCGACGTGCACAAGCACGCGCTCCTGGCGGTCGCCCTCGACCACATGACGCGGAAGGACAAGCCGCTGTCCTACTTCGAGACCCACGCCGGGCGCGGCCTCTACCGGCTCGACGGGCCCGAGGCGGCAAAGACCGGCGAGGCCGCGCAGGGCATCCTCCGCGTCGCGGGCTGGTTCCCGGCCGACCATCCCTACAGCCGCGCCCGCGCCGCCGTCGCCGCCGCCCACGGGCCCGCCGCCTATCCCGGCTCGCCGCTCCTCGCCGCGGCGCTGCTGCGCCCCTTCGACACGATGACGCTGGCCGAGCTGCACCCCGCCGAAGTCGCGGCGCTGCGCGAGGCCCTGCCCAAGCGCTACGTGCAGGTGGTGCAGGAGGACGGCCTCGCGATGGCGCTGTCCCGCACCCCGCCCGAGCCGCGCCGGGGGCTGATGCTGATCGACCCGAGCTACGAGGTGAAGACCGACTACGACCGGATCCCCGACCTGATGCAGAAGCTGCACCGGAAATGGAACGTCGGCGTCCTGATGCTCTGGTACCCGGTGCTCGCCACCGGCCTGCAGGCCGCCATGGCCCGCAGCCTCCGCGCCAGCTTCCCCGACGCCCTCTCGCACGAGGTCCGCTTCCCCCCGGCCCGCCCCGGCCATGGCATGACCGGCTCGGGCCTGTTCGTGATCAACCCACCCTTCGGCCTGTCGGACGAGGCCCAACGCCTCACCCGCCTCTTCGCAAGGCTCTGATCCCCTTCATCTTTCCCCAAATACGCCCTTCGGGAGCAACGCCACCCCAAGGCACCACGGCGCCTGACGCACCGTAGGGCGGGCCTCGGCCCGCCACCGGCTCGCCGCCCTCAGACCGCCCCCAGCGCCGCCACCGAGACATCCGCCTCGTGGTCGCGCCCATAGGCCACGACGCCGAGCGACCGCACCTCCTCGGCCCGGATCGCGCCCGCCATCAGGGACCCCGAGGCGGTGAACCCCGCCAGCGGCAGGTCGACCTCGGCCCAGTCCGCCGCGGTCGGAAACCCCTGCTGGTAATACTGCCAGGGCAGCCGGGTCCGCGTGGTGCGCAGGTGCACGAAATACCGCTCGCCATTGCCCCTGACCCGCAGCCGCAGCGCGGTGGTCCCCTCCGGCAACCCGGCCGGCAGCGCCGTCCGCGCCTGGATGAAACCGCCCCGGTTCGCCGTCGACACCGTCCCGGTCAGCCGCAGCACCCCGCCCTCGATCCGGGCCGCCCCTTGCGAAACGCCGCCCATCACCGTGTCGGCGAGGTAGCTCCACTCCAGATCGGCGGCCGGTGTCATGGCAGGCAGCGCCCCTTGCGCGCGGGCGGCGACGGGGGCGAGGAGCGCAGCGACGAGCACCCCGCGCCGGGTGATCACGCGGCCAGCCCCTTGGCGCCCATGTCGAGATACTTCTGCCGGCGTCCGCGGATCAGCGCCTTGCGGTCCGCGCCCTTCAGCCCCGCCAGCATCGACGAGATCGCCCGGCCCACCTCGGCGATCGCCGCCTGCCGGTCGCGCTGCGCGCCGCCCAGCGGCTCGCGGATCACCACGTCGCAGACGCCCAGCTTGTGCAGGTCCTGCGCGGTCAGGCGCAGCGCCTCGGCGGCCTCGCGCATCTTCTCGGCGTCCTTCCACAGGATCGAGGCGCAGCCCTCGGGGCTGATGACCGAGTAGATCGAATGCTCCAGCATCGCCAGCCGGTCGGCGGTGGCGAAGGCCACGGCCCCGCCCGAGCCGCCCTCGCCGATGATGATCGAGATCAGCGGCACGCCGATCTGCAGGCATTTCTCGGTCGAGCGCGCGATCGCCTCGGACTGGCCGCGTTCCTCGGCACCCTTGCCGGGGTAGGCGCCGGGCGTGTCGACCAGCGTGATCACCGGCAGCCCGAAGCGGTCGGCCAGGTCCATCAGGCGCACCGCCTTGCGGTAGCCCTCGGGCCGCGCCATGCCGAAGTTGCGCTCGATCCGGGTGCGGGTGTCGTGGCCCTTCTCGTGGCCGATCACCATGACCGGCGTGTCCTCGAACCGCGCCAGCCCGCCCATCACCGCGTGGTCGTCGGCGAAGTTCCGGTCGCCGGCCAGCGGCGTGTAGTCGGTGAACAGCGCGCGGATGTAGTCGCGGCAATGCGGCCGGTCGGGGTGGCGCGCGACCTGGCATTTGCGCCAGGGCGTCAGCGTCTTGTAGAGGTCGCGGAGCATGTCCGCGGCCTTCTTGTCGAGCGCGGCGGCCTCGGCCTCCACGTCCATCTCGGCGTTCCGCCGCGCCAGCGCGCGCAACTCCTCCGCCTTGCCTTCGATCTCGGCCAGCGGCTTCTCGAAGTCGAGATAGGTGGTCGTCATCGGCCCTGCATCCTGTCACTCCGGCACCCGCCCGGTATATGGCCGGGACGGGCGCCGGATGCAACTCGCCACGAGTGTTCAGCGCGGCGGCGCGCGCGCCGCCGCCTCCAGAAGCGACAGGTGCCGTTCGCGTTCCAGCAGGGTCGCGAGCGCCGGCACGCAGACAAGGTGCAACAGGAACAGGATCGGCACGGCGTGGGTCAGATACCAGGCCGCCAGCGGCGCCGGCAGCGCCAGGCCGGGCACCAGGCTGGTGGACATGGCGAGCGCGAGGATCACCAGGTGCCCCGTCCCCCGCGGCACGGTCGCCCGGGTCGCCCGGTCCCAGGCAAAGCCCGCCAGCCCCGCGAAGACAAGGCCCGCGAGGTCCGGGGCCAGCCCGATGCCGCCCAGGGGCACCCGCGCGGCCAGCGCCACCGCGAGGCAGGCCGCCAGCCCCCGCCGCCCGAGGAAGGCGCCCGCCAGCGCGACCGGCACCGCGCCGAGGTCGATCAGCACACCGCCCACGGGCCGGTAGGGCGCGTGCATCTGCAGGACCGCCACGAGGCCGAAGGCAAGGCCCATCAGGATCGGCGCCACGGCCGCCCCGGCCAGCCGGTGCCGCACCGGCCCGTATACCCAGGCCAGGATCGCGATCACGGCCAGGGGGCTGAGGAAATCCAGCACAAGCTCAGGGTCGACCCACATCATGCACTCCGCGGCTTCGGGTCCGCAGAGTGCCAGCAGAGACTTAAGGCAACGCTAACGCGGTCCTCCGGCGTCGCGCGCCGGCAGACGGGAGAGGTGGCCGGACGCGCGGCGGAGACAGGCCGCGGGGGCGGCCTGCGTGGCCGCCCCCGACGTGTTCCTGAGAAAACTCTTGCGCGTCGGACCCTTGCCGGATCACCCCGCAGCGATCATCTCGGCCTGTTTCACGATCACCTCGGCCTGCTTGATCGACGCGATGTCGACCAGCCGCCCCTTGTAGACGGTCGCGCCCTGCCCTTCGGCCTTGGCCTTTTCCATGGCGGCCAGGATCTCGCGCGCCTCGGTCACCGCGGCGTCCGACGGGGTGAAGACGGAATTGGCCAGCGCCACCTGCTTGGGGTGGATCGCCCATTTGCCGACCATGCCCAGCGTGGCCGAGCGCCGCGCCTGCGCCAGAAACCCCTCGTCGTCCGAGAAATCGCCAAACGGCCCGTCGACCGGCAGCACACCATGAGTGCGGCAGGCGGCGACGATGGCGGCCTGCGCCCAGTGCCAGGGGTCGGACCAGTATTTCGCGCCCTCGCGGTGCATGTAGTAGTTTTCCTGCGTGCCCCCGATGCCGGTGGTCTGCATCCCCATCGAGGCCGCGAAATCGGCGGCGCCGAGGCTCATGGCCTGCAGCCGGGGCGAGGCGGCGGCGATCTCCTCGACGTGGGAAATGCCCGCGGCGCTTTCGATGATGACCTCGAAGCCGATGCGGCGGCCGCGGCCCATGGCGGCCTCGATGGAACTGACCAGCGCGTCGACCGCGTAGATGTCGGCGGCGCAACCCACCTTGGGGATCATGATGAGGTCGAGCCGGTCGCCCGCCTGTTCCATCAGGTCCACCACGTCGCGGTACCAGAATGGGCTGTCGAGGCCGTTGATCCGCACGGACAGGGTCTTTCGGCCCCAGTCGACGCCCGAGACGGCGGCGATGACGTTCCTGCGCGCCTCGGGCTTGTCGTTGGGCGCGACCGAATCCTCGAGGTCGAGGTTGATCACGTCCGCGTCGCTGGCCGCCATCTTCTCGAAGATCGCGGGGCGCGAGCCGGGGCCGAAAAGCTGGCAGCGGTTCGGGCGGGCGACGGGCGGGGGCTGGGTGCGGAAGCTCATGATGCGGTCCCTTGCGCAAGGATGTTTCGTGTTGCCTGTGCCGGGGGATAGGATATTGCGCCGCAGCATGCAAGTGCTGCGCTGCGGCGGCGGGCCGAGGCCCGCCCGTCGGCCGCACGGCACGAGGCGCAGGGTGCGCCTTCACGGCGCACCGCGGGGCCGGTCACTGCAGGTCGGAAAACGCCCGCTGCATCCGGGCCACCGCGTCCTCGACCACCGACCGGGGCGCGGCGATGTTGAAGCGCAGGAAGCTGTCGCCGCCCTTGCCGAAGGTCGGGCCGTAGTTGACGGCGATCTTGGCGCCCTGCTCCACCCGGGCCGTGAATTCCTCGCGCGCCATGCCGGTGCCCGAGAAGTCGACCCAGGCGAGGTAGGTGGACTGCAAGCGCATCGAGCGCAGCCCCGGGATCGCGTCGATGCCCGCATCGAATACCCGGGCGTTTTCCGCGAGGTAGGCGCAGAGCGCATCGACCCAGGCCGCGCCCGCGGGCGAATAGGCCGCCGTCACCATGTGCAGCCCGAAGGAGTTGGGCGACATCCCCAGCGCCAGCATCCGCGCCCCGAACCGCACCCGCAGCGCGGGGTCGGCGATGATGACGTTGCCCACATGGGCGCCCGCGATGTTGAAGGTCTTGGTCGCCGCCGTCATCATCACGAGCCGGTCGGCGACGCCCTCGATCAGCGCCATCGGCGTGTGCGTCTGGCCGGGCAGCACGAGGTCGTGGTGGATCTCGTCCGACACGAGGATCAGGTCGTGCCGCTTGGCGAAGGCCGCCACGCCCTCCAGCTCGGCCTTCGTCCAGACCCGCCCGCCGGGGTTGTGCGGCGAGCACAGCACCAGCATCTTTTCGTGGCCCTTCATCTGCGCGTCCCAGGCGTCGAAGTCGAGCACGTAGCGGCCATCGACGATCGGCATCTCGCATTCCACCAGGTCGCGGTTGGACGCCCGGATCACCTTGGCAAAGGCGTGGTAGACCGGCGTGAACAGGACCACCCCGTCGCCTTCCTGCGTGAAGGCGTCGAGGCACATGGACGTGCCGTTGACGAGGCCGTGGGTGGTGAAGATCCAGTCGGGTTCCACCGCCCAGCCGTGGCGCGTCTGCATCCACCAGCGGATCGCGTCCTTGTAGGCGCGGTCGTCGCCGAAATAGCCGTAGATCCCGTGGTCGAGCATCGCCTGCAGCGCGTCCTGCACACAGGCCGGCGGGCGGAACTCCATGTCGGCCACCCACATCGACAGCCCCTCGTCGGGCGACACGCCGTAGAGCGTCTCCATCATGTCCCATTTCACGCAATGCGTGCCGCGGCGGTCGATGATCTGGTCGAAGACGGACATGGGCGCTCCCCTGCTGTGTTGCCGCGGCCAAGCTAGCCGGTGGGGCGGCGGGCGCAACCCTTGCGCGCCCGGGCGTTGCGGGGCGCGCGCGCTTCGCCTAAATGCTGGGCCATGAAGCGTCCGATCCTGATCCACCCCGACCCGCGGCTGAAGAAGGTCGCGCCGCAGATCCCCGACCTGTCGGACGATCTGCGCGTGCTGGCCGACGACATGCTGGAAACCATGTACGCCGCGCCGGGCATTGGCCTCGCCGCGCCGCAGATCGGCGTGGACGCCCGGCTGATCGTGCTCGACTGCGTGAAGGAGGAGGGCGCGGCGCCCCGCCCGCTGGCCATGTTCAACCCCGAGATCGTGGCCAAGTCGGACGAGATCAGCACCTACGAGGAAGGCTGCCTGTCGATCCCCGAGATCTACGCCGACGTGGAGCGCCCGGCCGAGGTGACGGTGCGCTGGATCGACCGCAACGGCGCCGAGAAGCAGGAGGATTTCGCCGGCCTCTGGGCGACCTGCGTGCAGCACGAGATCGACCACCTGAACGGCGTGCTGTTCATCGACTACCTCAAGCCGCTCCGGCGCCAGCTGATCACCCGCAAGATGGTGAAGCTGAAGAAGGACCGCGCGCGGGAAAAGGCGTGACCGGGCGCCGGCGCGACTTCGTGATGTGGCCCGACCGGCGGCTGAGGACACCCGCCGCCGACGTGGGCGCGATCACCGACGAGATCCGCGCGATCTGGGACGACATGATCGAGACCATGGACGCGATGCCGGGCGTCGGCCTTGCCGCGCCGCAGATCGGCGTGATGCTGCGGCTGGCGGTGGTGGATGCCTCGGACGAGCGGGGCCGCGCGATCCGCATGGCGAACCCGGAGGTCATCGCGGCCTCGGACGAGACGAACGACCACGAGGAAGCCAGCCCCAACCTTCCGGGAGTCTGGGCCAGGGTCACGCGGCCCGCACGGGTGACGGTGGCCTTCACCGATCACCACGGCATCCGCGTGCGGCAGGAGTTCACCGGGCTCTGGGCGACGAGCGTCCAGCACCAGATCGACCACCTTGCCGGGCGGATGTATGTCGACCGGCTGTCGAAGATGAAGCGCGACATGCTCCTGAAGCGCGCGGGCAAGGTGCGGGCCTGATGCGCGTCGTGTTCATGGGAACGCCCGACTTCTCGGTGCCGGTGCTCGACGCGCTGGCGGCGGCGGGACACGAGATCGTCTGCGTCTATACGCGCGCCCCCCGCCCCGCCGGCCGCGGGCAAGCGGAACGGCCGAGCCCGGTCCACCAGCGCGCCGCCGCGATGAGGGTGCCCGTCCGGCACCCGAAGAGCCTGCGCGCCCTTGAGGAACAGGCCGACTTCGCCGCCCTGAACGCTGATGTCGCCGTCGTCGTCGCCTATGGCCTGATCCTGCCGCAGGCTATCCTCGACGCCCCGGCAAAGGGCTGCCTCAACATCCACGCAAGCCTCCTGCCCCGCTGGCGCGGCGCGGCCCCGATCCAGCGCGCGATCATGGCCGGCGACACCGAGACCGGCGTCTGCATCATGCAGATGGAGGCCGGCCTCGACACCGGCCCCGTGCTGCTGCGCCGCGAAACGCCGATCGGCCCCGAGGACACCGCGGGCGAGCTGCACGACCGGCTGTCGGCCCTCGGCGCCACGGCCATCGTTGACGCGCTGGCCCGCCTCGACAGCCTGACGGCCGAGCCCCAGCCCGACGCCGGCGTGACCTACGCCGAAAAGATCGACAAGGCCGAGGCGCGGGTGGACTGGACGCGGCCCGCACCCCATATCGACAGGCAGATCCGGGGGCTGTCGCCGCTCCCCGGGGCCTGGACCACGGCGGGCGGCAAGCGGGTCAAGCTGATCCGCAGCCGGCTGGCCGAGGGCGCGGGCGCGCCGGGAACGGTGCTGGCGGGCCTCACGGTCGCCTGCGGGCAGGGCGCGGTGGAGATCACCGAGGTCCAGCCCGAGGGCAAGCCGCGGATGCCGGCCGAGGCGTATCTCAGGGGCGCGCGCCTTGCGCCCGGAACGGTGTTGGGAGTGACGGAATGATCCTGTTCTCGTTCTTCGGGTCGCTGATGCTGGCCGGGATCGTCGCCTACCTGTTCGAGAAATGGGGCTGGACCCACAACGGCATCGTGCCGTCGGTCCTGATCGCCTTCGGGGCGGTGCTGATCCTCTATTTCCTGCGGGCGCTGTTCGGCATCAGCATCGGCTCGCCGGGCGTCACCGCCATCGTCGGCTCTGCCGCGGCGCTGATCCTGATCCCCACCGAATACGCCAACCGCCGCCGGACCGAGCGCCGCCGCCGGCGCTGAGCCGCCGTCAGGCCAGCGGCGTCCGCCGCGACACCGGCCCCACATGGGGGCGCTGCGCGTCCTCGGCGTCGGGCAGCGCCTCGATCACCACATAGGCATGGGCCCAGGGGTGGTCGTCGGTCAGGCTGACGTGGATGATCGCGGTGTAGCCCTCGGGCGTCATCTGCTCCAGCCGCTCCTTGGCCCAGCCCGTGACCTGCATCACCGGCTGCCCGGACGGCAGGTTCGACACCGCCATGTCCTTCCACGCGATGCCCATGCGCAGCCCGGTGCCGAGTGCCTTGGAACAGGCCTCCTTGGCGGCCCAGCGCTTGGCGTAGACGGCGGCGGGGTCCTTCATCCGCTCGGCGCGGTTGCGCTCGGTCACGGTAAAGACCCGGTCGCGGAACCGGTCGCCGAACCGGTCGAGCGCGCGCTGGATGCGCTCGATGTTCGCAAGGTCGGTGCCGATGCCCAGGATCATCGCGCTGTCACCTCGCCGGTCGCCTGGTTCACGGTGACCGTCATGTCGCGGAACACCGAGGCCATGCCATTGTAGGCGCCCACCGGCACCGTCAGGATCAGGCCCGCCGCGGGGTCGTAGCGCGCCGTCAGCGCCTCCATCCGCAGGCCCGAAAAGCCCATGCCGCCGGTGTCCGAGACCAGGGTGCAGCCCGGGAACGGCTCGCCCGGCAGTGGGTGCATCACCATCAGGTGCGCCGAGCAGCAGGCGGGTTCGCCGGTGTCGAGGCCGATCACCCGGATCGCCCCCTCGGCAAAGCGCCGCACGGCCACCTCGGGCGGGTCCATCAGGTTCTGCGCGTTGGCCTCCCAGCGGTTGCAGTCGCGCAGCTCCTGCGCCGCGAGGGGCGCGGCCACGGCGGCGGCAAGGCCCGCGATCAGCAGGGTGGAGGCTAGGCGCATCACGTCTTTCCGGGTCTGGCGGAACGTCGGTCGGCGCGACCCTCTCCGATTCCGGGGCGGATCGCAAGGCGGCGAGGCGCCGCCGCACGAGGGCGGCTCAGCCCAGCCGCGCCGTCAGGATCTTGACCGCCGCCGCGCCGAACAGGACGGCGAAGGCCGCATCCAGCCAGCGCCCGGCCCGGCGATACCCCGCCACCACGCGGTCCGTGGAGAACAGGACGCCGTAGCCCAGGAACACCGCCCCCGACACGGCCCCGAGCGACAGGTACAGCGTCAGGAGATCGGCCATCGGCGCGCCCGGCGGGACCAGCACGGCAAAGACCGCGCCCCAGGAAAAGATCGCCTTGGGGTTCGTCAGATGGACGAGGAACCCGCGCCAGACCGGTGGCAGGCCGCGCCGGCGCGGGGCGGGCATCGCGCCGGCCGACGCGCGCAGCGCCGCGCGCAGGGATTTCAGCGCGAGCCAGCCGAGATAGGCCGCGCCCGCGTAGCGCAGCGCCTCGACGATCCAGCCCTGCGACAGCATCAGCGCGCTCATGCCGCCCATCGCCGCCAGCCCCCAGGCGGCCGACCCGCCCAGCACGCCGAGGCCCGTCAGGACGCCCTGCCGCCGCCCCTCGCCCATCGCGGCCGACGCGATGGTCAGCGTCGCGGGGCCGGGACTCGCCGCCGCGACCGCCCAGGCGGTCAGGACCAGCGCCAGCTCGGCCCCGGTCATCCCCGGGCGGCGTCCATCGCCCGGCGCATCGTGGCGATGGCCTCGGACAGCCCGACGAACACCGCCTCGCCGATCAGGAAATGGCCGATGTTCAGCTCGCGCACCTCGGGCAGGGCGGCGATGGGGCCGACCGTGTCGTAGGTGAGGCCGTGGCCCATGTGCACCTCGAGGCCCAGGTCGGCGGCGCGCTTGGCCCCGTCGATCAGGCGGGCAAGCTCCGCGTCGCGGGCGGCAAAGTCGCCCTCGGCGTGGAAGTCGCAATAGGCCCCGGTGTGCAGCTCGATGACCGGCGCGCCGATGCGGTGCGAGGCGGCGATCTGGGCGGGGTCGGCCGCGATGAACATGGACACGCGGATGCCGGCCTCGCGCAGCGGCGCCACGTAGGCGGCCAGCCGCGCCTCGTCGCCGGCGACCTCGAGCCCGCCCTCGGTCGTGCGCTCCTCGCGGCGCTCGGGGACGATGCAGGCGGCGTGGGGGCGATGCGCCAGCGCGATGGCCTGCATCTCGGCGGTCGCGGCCATCTCGAAGTTCAGGGGAATGGAAATGGCGCCCAGGATCGCGCCGATGTCGGCGTCGCGGATGTGGCGCCGGTCTTCGCGCAGGTGGGCGGTGATGCCGTCGGCGCCGGCCTGCTCGGCCATCACGGCCGCGCGCACCGGGTCGGGCAACGCGCCGCCGCGCGCGTTGCGCAGCGTGGCGACGTGGTCGATGTTGACGCCGAGTCTCAGACGCTCTGCCATGGCGGGGCCCTCCGTGCCGTTCAGGGGCGGGAGCCTAGCGTTTCACCGCCGCCGCGCCAGCCTGATCGCGCAGCTTTTCCATCTTCTTTTTCAATCTGGCGGTTCGCCGTTTCTGATAGGCCCGGATCACCGGCACGCTCAGGTAGTAGCAGACCGCACCGCAGATCAGCCCGGGGATGATCGACCCCACCATCCACGGGAAGAACACGTCGTGGTGGAACCGGTAAAGCTCGTCCCAATGCGCCGTCTCGGGGGTGAACATGGCGACGAAGTTGTGCCACAGGTCGCCGGCCGCCGCGCCGAACTTGGAAAACACCGACTCGTCCAGCGACCCGCGCATCTGGGTGCCCAGCATCCAGTGCCCCACCTGCAGCGAGATCAGCGCGATCGGCACATAGGTCAGCGGGTTGCCGAGGAAGGTGGCCAGAAGCGCCGCGAGGATCGAGCCGCGCATCACCCACGCCAAGAGCCCCGCGACCACGAAATGCAGCCCGAAGAACGGGGTGAACACGGTGAAGGCGCCGGCGAAGATGCCGCGCGCGATCTGCTCGGGGGTGCCCGGCAGGCGGCGCATCCGGTGCTTGACGTAATGCGCCGCACGGACCCAGCCGCCACGCGGCCAGAACGCCTCGGCCACGACGCGCGGGATCGATCGGGAATCGCGGCGCTTGAAGACCACGACGAGCCTGCCTTTCCCTTCCGACCCGCCGGACCCAATCGGGCGCCGGCCGGCCCTTCCCTGTCCCGGACCCGGGGCGCGCCGTCAGGGGCGCCGGTCGAGCGACCGGAACCGCTGCAGGCTGGCCACGCCGCTGTCCAGGTCCACCGCCATCATGACCGCGTGCAGGTGTTCCGCGTTACGCACATCCACGTCGATCAACAAACGGAAATAATCCGGTTTCCTGTCAACGAAATGCAGGTCCGAGATATTGGCGTTCTGTTCGCCGATCAATGTGCAGATGCGCCCCAGCACCCCTTTTTCGTTCGAGATCGTGACGTCGATGGTCACGTTGTGAACTGGGGCGTGGCGCCCGTCCGTCCAGTGCAGATCGATCCAGCGCTCGGGCTGCTCGTCGAAATCGGCCAGCGCCGGGCAGTCGATGGTGTGTACGATCGGGCCGTGGCCGGCGTAGGTGATGCCGACGATCCGCTCGCCCGGCACCGGCTGGCAGCACTGCGCGCGGCGGATCTCGGCGCCGGGCGGCAGGCCGATGACGGCGCGCCGGGCCTCGACATGGGCCTCCTCCGAGGTGGCGACCAGCTCGGGGTAGAGCCGCGCCACCACCGACCGCGCCGACAGCTCGGCCGAGCCGATGCGCGCCAGCATCTCGGCCCCGTCCTTGAGCCCGATGGCCCGCGCGGCGGTGTCGAGCGTCTTGTCGGTGGCCTTCTTGCCGACGCTGTCGAAGGCGACGCGCGCCAGTTCGCGGCCCAGCTTGATGAACCGCTCGCGGTCCTCCTCGCGCAGCATCCGCCGGATCGCGGTCTTGGCGCGGCCGGTCACGGCGATGTCGATCCAGGTCGCCTGCGGGGTCTGGCCCTCGGCGGTGATGATCTCGACCGACTGGCCGTTCTTGAGCCGCGTCCACAGCGGCACGCGCAACCCGTCGACCTTGGCGCCGACGCAGGAATGCCCGATGCGGGTGTGGATCGAATAGGCGAAGTCGATCGGCGTCGCCCCCTTGGGCAGCTGGATCACGTCGCCCTTGGGCGAGAAGCAGAACACCTGGTCGGAATACATCTCGAGCTTGACGTGCTCGAGGAACTCGTCGTTGTCCTCGGCCGAGCCGAAGCGCTCGGTCAGGGTCTCCAGCCACTTGGCCGGGTCGACGGCAAAGGGGTTCTCGGAGCGCACGCCGTCGCGGTAGGACCAGTGCGCGGCCACGCCCGATTCCGCCACGTCATGCATCTGCCGGGTGCGAATCTGCACCTCGACCCGCTTGCCGTCGCGGCCCGACACGGTGGTGTGGATCGAGCGGTAGCCGTTCGACTTGGGCTGGCTGATGTAGTCCTTGAACCGCCCCGGCACGGCGCGCCAGCGCTGGTGGATCGCGCCCAGCACCCGGTAGCAGTCGTCCTCGGTCTCGGTCAGCACGCGGAAGCCGTAGATGTCGGACAGGCGCGAGAAGGCCAGGTCCTTTTCCTGCATCTTGCGCCAGATCGAGAACGGCTTCTTGGCGCGGCCGAACACGTCGGCCTTGACCCCGGCGCGGTCGAGCACGGCCTCGATGTCGTCCGTGATCTTGGGGATGACGTCGCCCGATTCCTTCTGCAGCGTCAGGAAGCGGCGGATGATGGAATTGCGCGCCTCGGGGTTCAGGACGCGGAAAGCCAGATCCTCCAGCTCCTCGCGCATCCACTGCATGCCCATCCGGCCGGCCAGCGGCGCGTAGATGTCCATCGTCTCATGCGCCTTCTTGGCCTGCTTCTCGGGCGGCATGTGGCGGATGGTGCGCATGTTGTGCAGCCGGTCGGCCAGCTTGACGAGGATCACCCGCAGGTCCTTGGACATCGCCATCAGGAGCTTGCGGAAGTTCTCGGCCTGCTTCGATTCGCGGCTGGACAGCTCGAGGTTGGTCAGCTTCGTCACCCCGTCCACCAGCTCGGCCACGTCGCGGCCGAACAGCTGGGCGATCTCGGTGTAGGTGCCCTTGGTGTCCTCGATGGTGTCGTGCAGCAGCGCGGTGGCGATGGTGGCGTCGTCCAGCCGCTGCTCGGTCAGGATCGCGGCGACGGCGACGGGATGCGTGAAATACGGCTCGCCCGAGTGCCGCTTCTGGCCCTCGTGCATCCGCTGCGCATAGGCGTAGGCGCCCCGCAGGAGCGCCTCGTTGGTCTTGGGGTTGTAATTGCGAACGAGGGAAATCAGGTCGTCGGCGTCGATCATGCCCCGTCCGCCCTGTGTCCCCGCGCGGCCCTTAGCGTTGGCCTTGCGCTTCCATGAGCGCGCGCAGCATCTGCTCCTCGCTCATGTCGTCGTGGACCGGCCGATCGGCCTCGACGCCCTGCAGGAGCGCCATGGCGTCCTCTTCGGGCTCGTCGACCTCGATCTGGGTCTGGTGGCTTTCGATCAGCCGCTCGCGCAGGTCGTCGGCGCCCTGCGTCTCCTCGGCGATCTCGCGCAGCGCGACGACGGGGTTCTTGTCGTTGTCGCGGTCGATCGACAGCGGCGCGCCGGACGCGATCTCGCGCGCGCGATGCGCGGCAAGCATGACAAGCTCGAACCGGTTCGGAACCTTGTCGACGCAATCTTCAACGGTGACGCGGGCCATGGATCGGCACCTCCAGCCTTTGGTCGGGGGTCGTAGAAAGGCACCATCTACGCGCGGGGCCGGGAAAAGACAAGGGTCAAGGCGCCCCGTCGCCCGGATCGAGCGGGCGGATCGCCGCGCGCTCGGCCGCCGGCAGGGCGGTGGCCATCTCGGCGACCGTGCGCCCGGTCACCGGGTGGCGCCATTCGGGGGCGACATCGGCCGCCGGCACCAGCACGAAACCGCGCTCGGCCAGCCGCGGGTGCGGCAGGATCAGGCGGTCGGGCGTCGCGCGGGCGGCCTCATCGGGGGGCAGCGCGGCCCACTGGCCTTGCGTCGCGCGGTCGGGCAGCACGGTGTCGCCCAGCGCGATCAGGTCGAGATCCATGATCCGCGCCTCCCAGCGCGCCGTGCGGGTGCGCCCGAAGGCGGCCTCGACCCCGTGCAGGAGCGCCAGCAGGTCCTCGGGCGTCCCCGCCCAATCGAGCGCCGCGGCCGCGTTCACGAAGTCGGGGCCGGCGCCGGGCGGAAAGGCCGGCGTGCGGTAAAGCCGGCTGCGCGTCAGCGGAACGCCCGCCCGCGCCTCCAGCAGATCCATCGCCGCGGCGACGCTGCGGGCCGGGGGCAGGTCGCCCGAGGGCAGATTCGCACCGAAGGCGACCACTCCTTTCGTATAGGTCCCCATATCCTTTTTCCCCTCGCCCTGGCCGGCATACTGCTTGCACCGGGGGATCGATCTCATATGTTGAAACCATTCGGCTTCAGGCCCGCGGTAGCGTCACTCCCTACCATGACCGGTCCCGGACGCCACATTGATCGAGGATTTCTTCGCCATGTTCTACCGGGACGAAAAACTGGCGCTGTTCATAGATGGCTCCAACCTCTACGCCGCGGCCAAGGCGCTTGCCTTCGACATCGACTACAAGCTCCTGCGGCAGGAGTTCATGCAGCGCGGCAAGCTCCTGCGCGCCTTCTACTACACGGCGCTGCTGGAAAACGACGACTACTCGCCGATCCGGCCGCTGGTCGACTGGCTCCACTACAACGGCTTCACCATGGTGACCAAGCCCGCGAAGGAGTTCGTCGACAGCCAGGGCCGGCGCAAGGTCAAGGGCAACATGGACATCGAGCTGACGGTCGATGCCATGGAGATGGCCGAGCACGTGGACCACATCGTGCTGTTCTCGGGCGACGGCGACTTCAAGCCGCTGGTCGAGGCGCTGCAGCGCAAGGGCTGCCGGGTGTCGGTCGTGTCGACCATCCGCAGCCAGCCGCCGATGATCGCCGACGACCTGCGCCGCCAGGCCGACAACTTCATCGAGCTGGACGAGCTGCGCGAGGTCATCGGCCGGCCGCCCCGCGAACCGCGCGAGGACCGCATCCGGCAGCAGGCCGACAGCGACGACTGAGCCGCCGCTTGCAAGGTGATGGGCGCGCGGGTCATCCTCGCGCCCATGCCGCGCCCGCGTCCGCCCCGCCCCTTCGTCCCCGACCCCGCGCAGATGGCGCTGGCGCCCGGTGTCTCGGGCAACGCGATCAACGGGCTGGGCGAGACCGCGCCGCGCCGCGCGCGCATGGTCTATTGGGCACCCGATCCCGACACGATCCCGCACGGGGCCATGCAGCGCTGGTTCTACAGCGCCACGCCGCCCGACCCGCGCTTTGCCGAGGTGCGGGCCTGGCGGCAGGCGATCTACGACGCCCCCCTGCCCGAGGTGACGGGGCCGCCCGCCCAGCGCAGCCCCGGGGACTGGACCGCCGCGCTGGGGCGCTTCGTCGACGAGGGGCTGTGCGAAAAGACCGGCGTGGCCGAGATGCGCGCGGATTGGGTCTACGAGGGCCGCGCGGTGCCGCAGTCGCGGGTCATCATGATCGGGGTCGCCCACGACTACGGCGCGATGGACCAGGCCCCCGGCATCCCCGCCGCGGTCGAGGTGCTGCGCCAGTATGGCCGCGCGGCGCTGGCGGCCAAGACCATCGCGGGCTGGCTGCGGGAACAGGGCTGGGCCGCCGAGCCCGCCACCGGGCCGATGACCGGCGCGCTCCTGATGATCCCGCCGGCGCTGGCCTGTGGTTTCGGGGAGCTGGGCAAGCACGGCTCGATCATCGACCGCGACATGGGCGCCTCGTTTCGCCTTGCCGCCGTGCTGACCGACGCGCCCTTCGCGCCCACCCCGCCCGCCGAGCACGGCATCGACGCCTTCTGCGCCGCCTGCCGCATCTGCGAGGACGCCTGCCCGCCCGAGGCCATCAAGCCAGACAAGCAGACGGTGCGCGGCGAGACGCGCTGGTACGTCGATTTCGACGCCTGCCTGCCTTACTTCAACCAGACGCAGGGCTGCGCGATCTGCATCGCGGTCTGCCCGTGGTCGCGCCCCGGGGTCGGGCCATCGCTGGCCGCGAAACTCGCCCGGCGCGCGGACCGCAGGGCCAGCCCCTAGACCGGGCCGTCATACTCCCCGCGGGCGGGGTAGGATTTCTCGATGGCGAAATCGACGGCGCCCAGCAGCTCGCGGAAATGCGGCCGCACGAAGGGCATGGTCTGCACGCTCATGTAGTAGAGCGTCTGGTCGGGGTTCACAAGGAACAGGCCGGGTTCCGCGAACAGCGCCGGTTCCTCGATCCCGATCGAGGTCTTGCCGCGCGAGGTCGAGATGTAGAGGCCCCATTCCCGCGCCTTGGCGAGCGTCAGGTCGTGGCCGACCCGCAGGGCGCTTGCGCCGATCTTGTCGGCCATGCCCTGCGCCCGCTCGGCCCCGTCGGACGAGATCGCCACCGTGCCCACGCCGCGCTCGGCGAAGGCGGGGGTCAGCTTCTCGAGCTCGGTCAGGTAGGTGGCGCAGAGGGGGCAATGCAGCCCGCGGTAGAAGCAGATCACCGTGCCCCGCGGGCTGGTCTCGGCGGCAAGGTCGAAGGTTCCGCCGCCCAGCAGGGGCACGGACAGGGCGGGAACGGTCTGGCGGGGCATCAGCATTTTCGGGGGCTCCTGTTCTTGACGGGCCCCTGAAACCCCGGGCGCGGGGCGATGGCAAGTCACGTCTCGCTCCCGGTCGCGCACGGTGCCGTGTGCGCCCGCTCACAGCCGGCGGAACACGGACGCCTGGAAACCCTGCGCCCCGCCCTTCGGCGTGTGGTGCAGATGTCGCTCCGACGCCACGGGGGCGAAGGCGCCGGGCACCTGGGCCTCGACCTCGGCAGCCAGCGCGGCGGGCGACCAGCGCTGCACCGGCAGGCCCGAACACATCTCCGGCCCGTCCTCGGCAAAGGTCATCAGGATCGCGTGGCCGCCCGGGCGCAAGGCCGCCGCCATCCGCGACAGGTAAGCCCGCCGCGCCGCCGCGTCCGTCAGGAAATGGAACGCCGCCCGGTCGTGCCAGACGGCATAGGCGCCGGGCTCGGGCGCCCACGCCGTGACATCGGCCACGACCCAACTCACCCGCGCCGCCGCCGCCCCCAGCCGGGCCTGCGCCACGCCCAGCGCCGCCGCCGACAGGTCGAGGCATGTCAGCCGCCCGTAGCCCCGCGCCAGAAGCGCATCGACCAGCCGCGAAGCACCCGCGCCCACGTCGATCACCGGGGCGTCCGGGCCTGCATGGGCCGCGATCAGGCGCAGGGACAGGGCGGGGTCGGCCTCGAACCAGGTCAGCGCCGCCTCGGCGCGGGCGCCGTAGACGGCATCCCAGTGGCCGGCCCCGCCCCCGCTCATTCCATCGCCGCCGCCGCGTTCACCTGCGCGTGGATCTCCAGGATCTCGGCCGGCCAGGTCGACTTGATGTAGCTCAGCACGGCGATGATCTCGGCCTCCGACAGCCGGTCGCCGAAGGCGGGCATGTCGCTCTCGTAGCCGCGCCCGACCACGGCGGCGGTGCCCCGCGTGGTGATGTCGATCAAGAGCGCGTCGGCATGGTGCCAGGTGTGGCCGGTGCGGTCATGGGGCGGCGCCGGCATCCGGCCGTTGGCATTGCGCACCTGCCAGTCGGGCTGCCCCTCCAGGTCGGCCCCGTGGCAGGCGGCGCATTCCGCGGCGTAGATCTCGGCGCCCTGCGCCACCACCGCCGGGTCCTGCCAGCGCAGGATCCCGCCCGGCGCCTCGGTGGCCCCCGCCGGCCACAGCGCAAGGCCCAGCCCCGCCACCGCCACGGCCCCCGCGGCCCCCGCGATCCAGATCGATCGTGCCATCCATTCGTCTCCCGTACGTCCTGTCGCGGGATGTATCTGGCGGCTTCCCCCTGCTGGAAGGCAACCCCCCGGGCTGGACGGGCGCGCGCGAAAGCCTTACCTCTGGTGTCAACCTGACAAGACACACCCCCGCTGCCCGAGGCCCGCCGATGACCAAGCCGCCGCTGACCATCCACCTCGCCGCCCCGCGCGGCTTCTGCGCGGGCGTCGACCGGGCGATCAAGATCGTCGAGATGGCGATCGAGAAATGGGGCGCCCCGGTCTATGTCCGGCACGAGATCGTCCACAACAAGTACGTCGTCGACGACCTGCGCGCCAAGGGCGCCGTCTTTGTCGAGGAACTGGACGAGTGCCCGCCCGACCGGCCGGTGATCTTTTCCGCCCACGGCGTGCCCAAGGCGGTGCCGGCCGAGGCCGCCCGGCGCCACATGCTCTTCGTCGACGCCACCTGCCCGCTGGTCAGCAAGGTCCATATCGAGGCCGCCCGCCACCACGAGAACGGGCTGCAGATGATCATGATCGGCCACGCCGGCCACCCCGAGACGATCGGCACCATGGGCCAGCTGCCCGAGGGCGAGGTGCTGCTGGTGGAAACCGTCGAGGATGTGGCGACGGTGCAGGTCCGCGACCCCGCGCGGCTCGCCTTCGTGACGCAGACCACCCTGTCGGTGGACGACACCGCCGACATCGTGGCGGCGCTCAAGGCGCGCTTCCCCGCCATCGTCGGCCCGCACAAGGAAGACATCTGCTACGCCACCACCAACCGGCAGGAGGCGGTCAAGGCGATGGCGCCCAGGGCCGACGCGATGCTGGTGGTGGGCGCGCCCAATTCCTCCAACTCGAAACGGCTGGTCGAGGTCGGCGCGAGGGCGGGATGCCGCTACGCCCAGCTGGTGCAGCGCGCCGCCGACATCGACTGGCGCGCGCTAGAGGGCATCCGCAGCCTCGGCATCACCGCCGGCGCCAGCGCGCCCGAGGTGTTGGTGAACGAGGTGATCGACGCCTTCCGCGACCGCTTCGAGGTGACGGTGGAGCCCGTCGTGACCGCCGAGGAGAACGTCGAGTTCAAGGTCCCGCGGGTGCTGCGCGAACCGGCCTGACACCCGTCACCGCCGCCCTATCTTGCATTGCGTTACGCGGGAGGGGTCCGGCCCATGTCCGACTACGTCACCTTCGAGGCGGTGATCGAGCCCATCGACTGGGGCGGCACCATCTACACCGTCGTGCGCCTGCCGCCCGAGGTGGTGGCCGCGCTCGGCCCCACCCGCCGGGTCGAGGGGGAATTCGCCGAGCACCCCGTGAACCTCGCCGTCACCCGCGGCCCGGCCGATGTGGTCGACGGGGCCTTCCTGTGGTCCGGCAAGTCGCTGATGGACCGCACCGGCCTGCGCCCCGGCGAGGTGTTCGAGGCCCGCCTCCGCCCCGCCCCCGACGACGCGGTCGAGGTGCCGCGCGACGTGACCAACGCCCTGCGCTCGGCCGGGGTGCTGGACGCGTGGGAGGCGCTGACCCCGGGCCGCCGCCGCGGCCTGCTGCACCGGATCGAGACCGCGAAACGCGCCGAGACGCGGGCCGCCCGCATCGCGGCGCTGATCCGGGACCTGGCCGGGTAACTGCCGGCGCAGGCGACCCCACCCCTGTGGGGTGCGCCTTCACGGCACACCATGCCCACCGCACCGCCGGCGTCCCTGCCCTTTGGCGCCTGGGCCCTTGCCCCGCCGCGCGTCGCACGGCAGATACGGGGCCATGACGCGCATCCCGACCTCCGCCCTGATCCTCGGCCTCGCCGGCCTGTTGCCGTTCCTCTACGGGGCGCTGACCGTGCTCTGGCCCGCCAGCGCCGGCCTCGGCCGGGCCTGGAGCCCGAACCACGCAGGCCCGGCGCTCCTGCAGATCTACGGCATCGTGATCCTGTGCTTCATGGCCGGCGTCATCTGGGGCTTCGCCACCCGCGCCGAGGGGCGCCGCGCGACGCTGTTCTACGCCCTGTCCGTGCTGCCCGCGATCTTCGTGTTCCTGACCGCCTTCGCCGAACCGCGCGCCAGCCTCGTGATGCTGATCGCGGGGTTCGTGTCGCTGCTGGCCATCGACGCGGCCGCGATGCGCGACGGGCTGGCGCCGGCGTGGTGGCTGCGGCTCAGGCTGCTGCTGACGGCCGTCGTCGTCGCCTGCCTGGCCGTGGGCGCGCTGGCATGAGCCGCGCCGGTGCCTGAGCTCTTCGCCTATACCGACGGCGCCTGTTCCGGGAACCCCGGCCCGGGCGGCTGGGGCGCGCTGTTGCAGGCGAAGGACGGCGAGACCGTGCTGAAGGAGCGCGAGCTGAACGGCGGCGAGGCGGACACCACCAACAACCGGATGGAACTGCTGGCCGCCATCGCCGCGCTCGAGGCGCTCGAGCGGCCCAGCGCCATCACCATCGTGACCGACAGCGCCTATGTGAAGAACGGCGTCACCGGCTGGATCCACGGCTGGAAGCGCAACGGCTGGCGCACCTCGACCAACAAGCCGGTCAAGAACGAGGACCTCTGGCGCCGGCTGGAACAGGCGCAGGCGCGCCACCGGGTGACCTGGGAATGGGTCAAGGGCCACGCCGGCCACCCCGAGAACGAGCGCGCCGACGCGCTGGCCCGCGCAGGCATGAAGCCGTTCAAATGACCGTGCTGACCGCCCTCGACTACGCCGCGGTGCTGGTCTTTGCCCTGACCGGCGCGCTGGCGGCGTCGCGCAAGCAGCTGGACCTGGTGGGCTTTGCCTTTCTCGCCAGCCTGACGGCGCTGGGGGGCGGGACGGTGCGCGACCTGCTGCTCGACCGCAACCCGGTGTTCTGGATCGCCGACCCCACGCCGCTTGGCATCGCCTGCGGGGCGGCGGTGCTGGTGTTCTTCACCGCGCACCTGCTGGAAAGCCGGCAGACGGTGCTGACCTGGCTCGACGCGCTGGCGCTGCCGATCGCGGTGGCGGCCGGGGTGCGGGCGGCGTCCGAGACCGGGCAGAGCGTGCCGATCGTGCTGATCATGGGCATCGCCACGGGCTGCTTCGGCGGCCTGTTGCGCGACATCGTGGCCAACGAGGTGCCGCTCCTGATCCGCACCGGCAAGCTCTACGTCACCGCCGCGCTGACGGGGGCGGGCGCCTACCTGGTGGTCGAGGCGCTGTGGCCGTCCGAGGCGCTGGCGCTGGCGGCCTGCATCGTGACCTGCTTCGCGCTCCGCGCGGGATCCCTGCGCTATGGCTGGGGCCTGCCGGTCTACAAGCCGCGCCCGCCGCGGGGCTGAGGCGCCAGCTTCCTTGACTTGGCCGCGGGGCTGGCCCAAACCCGCGGGCACGAGGCACCGGGCGAGAAGGCGGGCGATCATGGCGGCAGCGGCCAAGAAGGACGGCATCTGGGAGACGGTCAAGACGATCGTCTACGCGCTTCTGATCGCGGGCGTGTTCCGGACCCTGTTCTTCCAGCCCTTCTGGATCCCGTCGGGGTCGATGAAGGACACGCTGCTGATCGGCGACTTCCTGTTCGTCAACAAGATGGCCTACGGCTATTCGCGCCATTCCTGCCCGTTCTCGATGTGCCCCTTCGAGGGCCGCATCTTCGCCCGTGAGCCGGAACGCGGCGACGTGGTGGTGTTCCGCCACCCGGTCGAGGGGACCGACTTCATCAAGCGCATCGTCGGCCTGCCCGGCGACCGTGTGCAGATGATCGGCGGCGTCCTGCACATCAACGGCACGCCGGTCGAGATGACGCCCGAGCCGCCCTTCGAGGAGGTGTTCGAGCGCCAGGGCCCGCAGCAGCTGCCGCCGCGCTGCTCCAACGCGCCGGTGGGCGAGGGCGGCGTCTGCATCAAGGAGCGCTTCACCGAAACGCTGCCGAACGGGGTCAGCCACTCGATCCTCAACATCGCCGACGGCAGCCGCGCCGACGACACGCCCGAATACGTGGTGCCCGAGGGGCATTACTTCGTGATGGGCGACAACCGCGACAACTCGGTCGATTCGCGCTTTCCGCAGTCGGTGGGCGGGGTCGGGTTCGTGCCCTTCGAGAACATCCTCGGGCGCGCGGACCGGGTCATGTTCTCGTCGGCCGGGCGGCGCATGGTCTATTTCTGGACCTGGCGGGCCGACCGTTTCTTCCGGGCGATCGAGTGAAGCTGGCGCGCGAGCTCGAGGCCTTCTGCGACCGGCTGGGGCACCGCTTCGGCGACCCCGAGCTGATCACGCGCGCGCTGACCCATGCCTCGCTGTCCTCGGCCACGCGGCCCGACAACCAGCGGCTGGAGTTCCTGGGCGACCGGGTGCTGGGCCTCGTCATGGCCGAGGCGGTGCTGGCGCAGGACGCCGACGCCAAGGAGGGGCAGCTTGCGCCGCGCTTCAACGCGCTGGTGCGCAAGGAGACCTGCGCCGAGGTCGCCCGCGAGATCGACCTCGGCGCGGTGCTGCGGCTGGGCAAGTCCGAGATGACGACGGGCGGGCGGCGCAAGATGGCGCTGCTGGGCGACGCGATGGAGGCGGTGATCGCGGCGGTCTACCTGGACGGCGGCTTTGCCGCCGCGCAGGCGGTGGTGCTGCGGCTCTGGGGCGAGCGCGTCGGCGCGGTGGCCGAGGATGCGCGCGACGCCAAGACCGCGCTGCAGGAATGGGCGCAGGCGCGCGGCATGGCGCCGCCGGCCTACGTGGAGCTGTCGCGCGAGGGGCCGGACCACGCGCCGGTGTTCCGCGTCGCCGCGCGGCTGGCCGACGGGCGGTCGGCCGAGGCCGAGGGGCGGGTGAAGCGGCAGGCCGAGCAGGCGGCGGCGCGGGCGCTGCTGGACCGGGTCGAGCGCGGGTAAGGAGGGGTTTCGCCTGCTTGCGCAGGCGACCCGTGCGAGGGGCTCTGCCCCTCGCGCTCCCCGGAGTATTTTGGAAGCAAAGATGAGGGGGGTCGTGGTGCGGACCACGTTGATCGTGCTGGCGCATCCGGAGCGGGGGTCGTTCTGCGGGGCCTGGGCCGGGGCGAGTGCGGCCGCGGCGGAGGCGGCGGGGGACCGGGTGCTGTGGTCGGACCTTTACGCGATGGGGTTCCAGCCGGCCGAGGGGCCGGGCCGGTATGTCGAGCCGTTGTCGCCCTTCGATCCCTTGAAGGCGCAGGAGCGGGCGGCGGGGGCCGGGCGTTTGCCTGCGGATGTCGCGGCGGAGGTGGAGAAGATCCGGGCAGCGGACCGGGTGATCTTTCACTTTCCGCTGTGGTGGTTCGCGCCGCCCGCGATGCTGAAGGGCTGGTGCGACCGGGCGCTGGCGCACGGGGCGGTGCATGACGTGGACCGGCGGTTCGACACCGGGCTGCTCAGGGGCAAGCGGGCGCTGTTATGCGTGACCACCGGTGCGCGGGCCAGCGAATGCGGGCCGGACGGCAAGGAGGGGGAGACGCGGCTGCTTCTGTGGCCCTTGGCCTACACGCTGCGCTACTGCGGGATGGAGGTGGCCGAACCCCTGATCGTCCACGGCGTGCACGGCTACCACGAGGGCGCGCGCAAGGCGGAGCTTGAGGCGCGGCTGGAGGGCGTGCTGGACGGGCAGGCCGCGGTGCTGGCGGGGCTGGGCGACAGGCCGCTGTTGCCGTTCAACGCGGACGCGGAGTTCGACGGGGAGGGGCGGCTGAAGCGCGAGGCCCCCAGCCACTGGCCCTTCATCCGGCACCCGGGCTAGAGGCCGGCGCCCTCGTCCTTGCCGAGCAGAATGTTGAGGTTCTGCACCGCCGCGCCGGACGCGCCCTTGCCGAGGTTGTCGAGCACCGCGATCAGCACCGTCGCCCCGGTCTCGGGGTCGCCGTCCACCGTCAGCTCCATCAGGTTGGTGCCGTTCAGGCGCTGCGGGTCGATGCGGTCGCCCATCGCCGCGCGCTCGACCACCTGCACGAAGCGCTGGCCCTTGTAGTGGGCGCGCAAGGCGTCCATCGCGGCGGCGGGACCGCCCGGGGGCAGGTGGAGGGGGACCTGCACGATCATGCCCTGCGCGAAGGGGCCGACCTGCGGCACGAAGATCGGCCGCCGGGTCAGGCCGGCATGGGCGACGATCTCGGGCAGGTGCTTGTGCTTCTGGCCTGTGGCGTAGACGAAGCCGCCGGTGACGGCGCCGGTCTCGAACTCGGCGATCATCGACTTGCCGCCGCCGGAATAGCCCGACAGCGCGTTGATCGTGACCGGGTGGTCGGGGGCGATGACGCCCGCGGCGACCAGCGGCTTCAGCAGCGCGATGGCGCCGGTGGAGTAGCAGCCGGGGTTCGACACGAACTTGGCCCCCGCGATCCGGGCCCGCGCGCCGGCGTCGAGCTCGGCAAAGCCGAAGGCCCAGGCCGGGTCGGTGCGGTGGGCGGTCGAGGCGTCGATGACGCGGCAGGGCAGGTGCGCGAGGTCGGGGGCGATCTCGTGCACGGCGGCGTCGGGCAGGCAGAGGATGGCGACATCGGCCTCGCCGAAGGCACCGATCCGCGCGAGCCGCGACTTGCGGCTTTCCTCGGGCAGCGAGATGAGCGTGATGTCGGCGCGGGATTCGAGGCGCGCGCGGATCTGCAGGCCCGTCGTGCCAACCTCGCCGTCGATGAACACCTTTGCCGTCATGATCCCGTCTCCCTGTCCGGCCGGACCCGGCCCCCATAGCGCCGAACGGGCCATCCATGCAACTCTGGACTGTGGCGTCGGCGGCCCGGATCGGCTAGGACCACGGGCCATGCATGACCCCGAGGATCGCCCCATGACCACCCGCGCCGGTTTCGTCGCCCTGATCGGAGAGCCCAACGCGGGCAAGTCGACGCTGCTGAACCGCATGGTCGGCGCCAAGGTCTCGATCGTCACCCACAAGGTGCAGACCACGCGCGCGCGCATCCGCGGCGTGGCGATGGCCGGCGAGGCGCAGATCGTCTTCGTCGACACGCCCGGCCTGTTCCGGCCGCGGCGCCGGCTCGACCGGGCGATGGTGGCGGCGGCCTGGGGCGGGGCGGCGGATGCCGACGTGATCGTGCTGCTGATCGAGGCGCACCGCGGCAAGACCGAGGGGGTGGACGCGATCCTGGCGGGTCTGGCCGAAAAGGCGCAGGGGCGGCGCGTGGCGCTGGCGATCAACAAGATCGACCGGGTCGAGGCGCCGGTGCTCCTGAAGCTGACCGAGGAGATGAACGCGGCCTTCCCCTTCGAGCGGACCTTCATGATCTCGGCCGAGAAGGGCTATGGCGTCGACGACCTGCGCGACTGGCTGGCGGCCGCGATGCCCGAGGGGCCTTGGCTCTACCCCGAGGACCAGATCGCCGACCTGCCGATGCGGATGATCGCCGCCGAGATGACGCGCGAGAAGCTGACCCTGCGGCTGCACCAGGAGCTGCCCTACCAGCTGACCGTGGAAACCGAGATGTGGCAGGAGCGCAAGGACGGCTCGGCCCGGATCGACCAAGTGATCTACGTCGCCCGCGACGGGCACAAGGGGATCCTGCTGGGCAAGGGCGGCGAGACGATCAAGGCCGTCTCCAAGGCCGCGCGCGAGGAGCTGGAGGAATTCCTCGGCCGCAAGGTGCACCTGTTCCTGCAGGTCAAGGTGCGCCCGAACTGGCTAGAGGAGGCCGAGCGCTATTCCGAGATGGGGCTCGATTTCCGCGACGGGAACTGAGCCGCGATGGCGCGGCTGACCGCGGAGTTCTGGGTGGGGGCCTATCTCGCGCGGCTGCGGCTGGCCGACATCCCGGCCTTCGTGGTGGCGCGGGGGGATGCCACGGCGGGGGCGGTGCTGGTCAAGTGCAACACGCTCGACGGGCAGGCGGTGGCGTTCCAGCGGCGGACCGACCTGATGACGGGCGACAGCGTCTGGATGGAACTGGCGCGCGGGGACGAGGCGGCGGTGGACGCGGCGATCGGGCGGCAGCGGGGGTTCGACCCCGACCTCTGGGTGATCGAGGTCGAGGACAGGGCCGGGCGGCACCTGCTGGGGGAGGACGGGCTGGCGTGAGGGGCGGCGCGCCCCTGCCCCGCCTCAGCGGTCCGCGAAGCGCCCGATGGAGATCATTCCCACCCCGCCCAGCAGCACCAGCACGAAGAGCCCGGCGAGATTCACCGCCACCGCCTCGCGGCCGAGCGTGGTGAGGTCGAGGAAGGGATAGGGGTAGACCCCGTCGACCGACCCGCGCGCCAGCACATAGGCGCAGTAGACCGCGGGCCAGAGGGCGAAGATCGGCAGGTCGGGATACTCCAGCCGCCGCTTCGGCGCATGGACCAGCCACCAGAACGCGATGGCCAGCGGCCCGGCGGTGTGCAGCCCGTGGTCGGCCCACCAGCCCAGCCCGGTAAAGTCGATGAGATGCGACAGCAGCAGGTGGTAGACCAGCCCCACCATGACCATCGACAGGGTCAGCGCGGCAAGCCACGCCCCCGAGACCCCGCCCCGGATCGGGCGCGAGATCACCCCGAAGGTCACCGCCACCAGCAGATGGGTCAGGATGGTGAAATACCGCGCCATCTCGAGCGCGGTGGCCAGAGGCGGCTCGGCCCGGACAGCTTTGAGATGCAGGAACTGCGCCCCGACCGAGACCGCCGCCAGCAGGGCGATCAGGAGGGCCGTGCGGCGGGCAGGTCTCGACAGGGCCGGGAACATGGCGCGGAGCCTGCCACGGGGTCGGCAGATGGACAAGCGCGGGCGCGGGTGGTTCAGTCGCGGCCATGGACTGGCGCGAGGACGGCATCCTTCTGGGCGTGCGGCGGCATGGGGAACATGCCGCGATCCTCGACCTGTTCACGGCGGGCCACGGCCGGCACATGGGCGTGCTGCGCGGGGGGGCGTCGCGCCGGATGGCGCCGCTGCTGCAGCCCGGCGCGCAGCTGGACGCGACGTGGCGGGCGCGGCTCGACGCGCATCTGGGCAGCTACAGCGTCGAGCTGGTGCGCGGGCGGGCGGCCGAGGCGATGGGCGACCGGCTGGCGCTGGCCGGGCTGACGGCGGTCTGCGCGCTGTTGTCCTTCGCCCTGCCGGAACGCCACGCCTACCCCGCGCTCTATGCCCGCAGCCTCGCGCTGCTGGACGGGCTCGGGGCCGAGCGCTGGCCCGAGGCCTATCTGGGCTGGGAACTGGCGCTGCTGGAAGAGACGGGCTTCGGCCTCGACCTGACGGCCTGTGCGGTCACCGGCGTGACGCAGGACCTCGCCTATGTCTCGCCGCGCACGGGGCGGGCGGTCTCGGCGGCCGGTGCCGGGGACTGGGCTGGCCGGCTCCTGCCCCTGCCGGGCGTGCTGCGCGGAACGCCCTCGGGCGACCCGGCCGAGGTGGTGGAGGGGCTGCGCACCACCGGGCATTTCCTGTCCGAACACCTCGCCCCGTCGCTGGGCGACCGGCCCCTGCCGCCGGCGCGGCAACGGCTGGTGGACCTGATCGCGCAGCGGGCGGCTCAGGCGCGGCCCTGAGCGGCCAGCCAGCGGGCGGTGTCGACAAGGCTTTCGCGCGGGTCGCGGAAGGTGATCCCGAGCAGGTCGCGCGCGCGGCTGGCGTCCAGCTCGCGGCGGAGGTTGAGGGAGGACCGGATGGCGGCGACGGCGGGGTCGACGTGGCCCAGCGCCCAGATCAGCAGGCTGGGCGCGCGCCGCGTGGGGATGCGGCGGTCGGGGAAGGCGGCGGCGAGGATCTCGGCCATCTCGGGATACCACAGGAAATCCGAGGCGCCGACGATGCGCTGGCCGATGCTGGCCGGGGTGTCCAGCGCACGCAGGTGCATCTCGGCGATGTCGCCCACGTCGACGCAGGCGAAGCCGAAGTTGGGCAGCATCGGGTCGCGACCCGCCAGCAGGCGCTCCACCACCGCGAGCGAGGTGCCGGTGTCGCCGTCGAGCGGCGCGCCGAGGACGAAGCCGGGGTTGATCGTGGTGAGCGCCACGCCCGGCGCCTCGGTCGCCACCATGTCCCACGCGGCGCGCTCGGCCAGCGTCTTGGAGGCGCTGTAGGGCGAGATCGTGGGGGCCTCCGGGTCGGACCAGTCGCGCTCGTCGTAGCGGCGGCCCTGCGGCTGCGGCCCCTCGACCACGGCCGCGATGGAGGAGGTCAGCACCACGCGGGGCACGCCGGCCGTGGCCGCGGCCCGGATCGCACGGCGCGCGCCGTCGACGGCGGGGCGGATCACCTCTTGCGGGTCCTTTGGCTGCGACAGCGGGAAGGGCGAGGCGGTGTGCAGGATGGCATCGGCGCCGGCGGCGGCCTCGGCCCAGCCGTCATCGCGCGTGAGGTCGAGGGGCACCAGCGTCAGGCGCTCCATCGCCTCGGGCACCAGCGCGGCCATGGTGGCGCGCAGGGTCTCGCCGCGGGCCGGGCTGCGGATCGAGCCGCGGACGTGGTGGCCGGCCTGCAGGAGGCGCAGGACGATGTGCTTGGCGATGTAGCCGGACGCGCCGGTGACGAGGATGGTGGACATGGCGACGCGCTCCTGAAGTTAGTATCTCTAACATTGACCTTCGGCGGGCGAAGTCAAGGGCGCATCGGCGGGCGGTGCCGCGTCACCCGGTCAACGGATAGCTGGCCAGAGCCTCGTGCAGCGCGCCGCGGGGCGTGAGGGTGGAGCGGTAGAGCGTGACCGCGCGGGCGGTGAAGCCGGGCAGGTCCGCCACCGGCCCGAGCGCCGCGGCGAGACGGTCGCGGGTGCGGCCCTCGGGGCGGCGGTTGGCGCGCATGAGCGTGACATGCGGGCGAAAGCGCCGGCGCGGCAGGTCAAGGCCGGCGCTGCGGCAGAGGGATGCGAGGCGGTCGTGCAGGCCCTGCAGCGCGTCGCTGCGGTCGACGGCGGCGAAGATCAGGCCGCGCTCCATCTCGGTGAAGCTGTCGAGCCCGGTGAAGCGGATCTCGACGGGCGGCCAGCGCAGGCCGGTCAGCAGGTCGTGCAGGTCCTCCAGCGCGTCCTCGGGCGCATCGTCCAGAAAGGCGAGCGTCAGGTGCAGGTTCTCCTCCGGCACCGGCTTGCCGAAGGGGATGGCGGATTGCAGCCGGAGGAGCGCGTCGACGGTCTCGTCGGGGATCGGCAGGGCGAGGAAGGCGCGCATCAGGCCCCGGCCTCGGGGCGGGCGATGCCGCTGGCGCCGACGGGGTCGCACGTGCAGGGAAGATGGGGGGAGTTCCGGTCGCCGGTCGCCATGCGCCCAGATTGGCCGGGGCCGGCGCATGAGTCAAAGGCGGCCGATCCCGGCGAGGCTGGCGGGGTGCGCCGTGACGGCGCACCCTACAGGGCGCGGTGGCGTGCCCGTTCTCAGCCGAGCAGCCGCCGTGCGATGACCTGCGCCTGGATCTCCGCGGCCCCCTCGAAGATGTTGAGGATGCGGGCGTCGCACAGGATGCGGCTGATCTTGTATTCCAGCGCGAAGCCGTTGCCGCCGTGGATCTGCAGCGCGTTGTCGGCGCAGGCCCAGGCGACGCGGGCACCCAGCAGCTTGGCCATGCCGGCCTCGAGGTCGCAGCGGCGGTCGTGGTCCTTTTCCCAGGCGCTGAAATAGGTCAGCTGGCGGGCCACCATGATTTCCACCGCCATCATCGCCAGCTTGTTGGCGACGCGGGGGAACTCGATCAACGCGCGGCCGAACTGCTTGCGGTCCTCGGCATACTTCATGCCCTCGTCCAGCGCGCCCTGCGCCACGCCGATGGCGCGGGCGGCGGTCTGGATGCGGGCGGACTCGAAGGTCTGCATCAGTTGCTTGAAGCCCTGCCCCTCGACGCCGCCGAGCAGGTTCTCGCCCTTCACTTTGAAATCGTCGAAGTTGACGGTGTATTCCTTCATGCCCCGGTAGCCGAGCACCTCGATCTCGCCGCCCGAAATGCCGGCGTCGGGGAAAGGGGTCTCGTCGGTGCCGGGCGTCTTTTCCGCCAGGAACATCGACAGCCCGCGGTAGTCGGTCGTGTCGGGGATGGTGCGGGCGAGCACCGTCATCACATGGGTGCGGGCGGCGTGGGTGATCCAGGTCTTGTTGCCCTTGAGGATCCAGTCGCCGTTGTCGTCCTTGACCGCACGGGTGCGCAGGCTGCCCAGGTCGGAGCCGGTGTTGGGTTCCGTGAACACGGCCGTCGGCAGGATCTCTCCCGACGCGAGGCCGGGCAGCCATTTCTCCTTCTGCGCCTCGGTGCCGCCGGCGAGGATCAGCTCGGCCGCGATCTCGGACCGGGTGCCGAGCGAGCCGACGCCGATGTAGCCCCGCGACAGTTCCTCGGACACAACGCACATCGACGCCTTGGACAGGCCGAAGCCGCCGTATTCCTCGGGGATGGTCAGGCCGAAGACGCCCATCTCGGCCAGTTCCTCGATCACCTCCATCGGGATCAGCTCGTCCTTGAGGTGCCACTCGTGGGCGTAGGGCTCGACCTTGTCGACGGCGTAGCGCCGGAACTGCTCGCGGATCATCTCGAGCTCGTCCTCGAGGCCGGTCGCGCCCACCGTGATCTCGGCCCGGCGCTCCTGCATCAGCGCGACGAGGCGCGAGCGGGCGGCCTGGGTGTTGCCGGCCCGGGCCAGGGTCACGACCTCGGGGGCGGACAGGCCGCGCAGGTCCTCGGGCGTCAGGCCCATGTCCTGCGGGCGCAGGATCTCGGCCTGGTTCATCTGGATGCCGCCCGTGATCTGGCTCAGGTATTCCCCGAAGGCGATCTGCAGGATCAGCTGCTCGACCTCGCCGAGCTTGCCGTCGGCGGCCAGTCGCTCGGCCCAGCGGTGCATCTGGCGCAGCGATTCGACGTAAGTCGCCAGCCAGGCGAGGCCGTGGGCGGCGGTCTGGTTGTCCTCGAGCGCGCTGCCCGAGATGCGGCCGTCGACGGTGACCATCGCGGCGACGCGGGCGCGCGCGGTCTCGAGCAGCGCCTCGGCGGGCGCGACGGCCGCGCCGGTCAGATGCAGGAGATCGGGGAGGATGACGTGGGTCTCGGCGATCGGCTGTCCGTCACGGGGCATGGTCGGTCTCCTTCGGAATGGCACGGGGCGCGCGCCCTGTCGGGTCTTGGCGACGACTTAGGGCCTTTGCAGGTGCAGCGCAACAAAAATACCAAGTTTGTCGCACCCGCGCAGGAAAATGTCGTGACGTTTTTTGCGGTGCAGCGTGCCGGGGGCCGCGCTAGAAGGGCGCGAACGGGGGACACGCATGTTTCAGGACACACTCCAGCTGATGCCGCTCTGGGCCTTCGCCGCGGCCTTCGGGGTCACGCTTGTGGCGGGATTCGTCAAGGGCGCCATCGGCTTCGCCATGCCGCTGGTGATGATCTCGGGGCTGTCGCTGTTCCTCGACCCGCTGGTGGCGGTGGCGGGCATCGTGCTGCCGATCGTGATGTCGAACATCCTGCAGGTGATGCGCTTTCCGCTGGCCGAGGCGGTAGCGGCGCTGCGCGAGTTCTGGCGCTACATCCTCGTGGTCTGCGTCATGATCGTGATCGTGGCGCAGTTCATCACCGTGATCCCCACGCAGACCTTCTACCTCGTCCTCGGCGTGCCGGTGGTGATCCTGTCGCTGGTGCAGCTGATCGGCGTCCGGTTCCACATCGCGCCGCGCTGGCGGCGGCCGTCGGAATGGGGCGTGGGCTTCGTGTCGGGCGCCATCGGCGGGCTGACGGGGACATGGGGGCCGCCCACCGTGCTCTACCTGATCGCGCTGGACACGCCCAAGGCCAAGCAGATGCTGGTGCAGGGTGTGGTCTACGGGCTGGGCTCGGTCAGCCTGCTGGCAGGGCACCTGCAGTCGGGGGTGCTGAACGCGGTGACGATCCCGTGGTCGGCGGCGCTGCTGGTGCCGGCCTTCCTGGGGATGCAGGTGGGGTTCTGGATGTCGGACCGGATGAACCCGGTGATGTTCCGCCGCGCCACGCTGGTGGTGCTGGTGATCGCGGGGGCGAACCTGGTGCGGCGCGGCCTGATCGGCTGAACCCGGTCAGGACAGGGTGGCGACGCCGCAGGCCGCCGACAGCGCCGGCAGGAGCGCGGGCGGCATCACCTCGAAGGTGACGCGGAACAGGAGCTCGCCCGCGTGCTCGGCCTCGAAGGTCCAGGCGCCGGGCACCAGCTCGGTTTCCGCCTCGAAGCTGAAGCCGACCAGCCCCGGCCCGTCGCCGTCGACCACCGTCGACCAGCGCTCCACCGCGATGCCGCTGTCGGGATAGGGCGGGTGGGTGATGGTGATCCCGGCCGGGTCGAAGACGACCCCGTCGCGCGCCTCGACGATCACCCCGAAGCCGATGCCCAGCTGCGCGGGAACCAGCGTGGTGACGGCGCGCATCTCGGGAATGCCCGGCACGATGTTGACCACGCCCGCGGCGGTGTCCGGGGCCTCTTCGATGTCTATCGCGGGTTCGGCGCAGTAGACGCCGTAGACGAGGCTGTCGATCAGGGGCGACTTGTAGGGGTCGGGGCGCTCCTGCGCGGCAAGCGGCACGGCCACGCAGAGCAGGACTGCCGCCGCTGCGCTGACCGTCGATGCCTGCATGGGTCGCTCCCGTCCGGCCGGCGCGGCCGGGCCCCGGGGGGCCCGGTCCATCCTCCGGCAGCCCGTCACGAGATCGCGGCGGCCTTCACGTCGTCGTCGATGTAGGGGACGTACTGGGCGAAGTTATCGGCGAACATCTGCACCAGCTTGGCCGCCTGCCGGTCATAGGCCTCGACGTCGGCCCAGGTGCGGCGCGGGTCGAGCAGGATGTCGGCCACGCCGGCGCAGGTGACCGGAACCTCGAAGCCGAAGTTCGGGTCGCGGCGGAACTCGGCGCTGTTCAGGGTGCCGTCCAGCGCCGCGGTCAGCAGCGCCCGCGTGGAGCGGATCGGCATCCGGCTGCCGGTGCCGTAGGCGCCGCCGGTCCAGCCGGTGTTGACCAGCCAGCAGGTCGCGCCGTGCTGGTGGATCTTCTCCTGCAGGAGCTTGCCGTAGACCTCGGGCCGGCGCGGCATGAAGGGCGCGCCGAAGCAGGTGGAAAAGGTCGGCTCGGGCTCGGTCACGCCGCGCTCGGTGCCGGCCACCTTGGAGGTGAAGCCCGACAGGAAGTGATACATCGCCTGCGCCGGGGTCAGCCGCGCGATCGGCGGCAGCACCCCGAAGGCGTCGCAGGTCAGCATCACGATGTTCTTGGGATGCCCGGCCAGGCCGGTGGCGGAGGCGTTGGCGATCTGGTCCAGCGGGTAGGCGCAGCGGGTGTTGGCCGTCAGGCTGTCGTCGTCGAAGTCCAGCACCAGCGTGTCGGGATCGTAGACCATGTTCTCGATCACGGTGCCGAAGGTGCGGGTGGTCGCGTAGATCTGCGGCTCGGCCTCCTCGCGGAGGTTGATCGTCTTGGCGTAGCAGCCGCCCTCGAAGTTGAAGATGCCGCTTTCCGACCAGCCGTGCTCGTCGTCGCCGATCAGCGTGCGGCCGGGATCGGCCGACAGCGTGGTCTTGCCGGTGCCCGACAGGCCGAAGAACACCGCCGCGTCCTCGGGGTTGCCGGTGGCGTGGTTGGCCGAGCAGTGCATCGCCATCACGCCCTTGCCGGGCAGGATGTAGTTCAGCAGCGTGAACACCGATTTCTTGTTCTCGCCGGCGTATTCGGTGTTGGCGATCAGGATCAGCTTCTTGTCGAAGTTCATCGCGATCACGGTGTCGGTGCGGCACCCGTGGCGCTCGGGATCGGCGCGGAAGGTCGGGCAGTTGATGATCGTGAACTCGGGCACGAAGCCGGCCAGCTCCTCGGCCGCGGGGCGGCGCAGCAGGTGGCGGATGAACAGGTTGTGCCAGGCCAGCTCGGACACCACGCGCACGTCCAGCCGGTGCGCCGGGTCGGCGCCGCCGTAGAGGTCCTGCACGAAGTATTCGCCGCCCTTCATGTGCTCCAGCATGTCGGCGTGGAGCCGGTCGAACGCGTCGGGCGCCATCGCCTTGTTGTTGTCCCACCAGATGTTGGCCTCGACCGAGGGGGTGCGGACGATGAACTTGTCCTTGGGCGAGCGGCCGGTGAACTTGCCGGTCGACACCAGGAGCGTGCCGCCCTGCCCCAGCCGGCCCTCGCCGCGGCGGATGGCGGCCTCGATCAGCGCGGGTTCGAGCAGGTTGTAGTGCACCGTGCCGAGCCCCGTCATGCCCTGGGTTTCCAACGTCTGAGACGGGTTCACGCGAAGGGTGGTCATGTGTCGTTGCTCCTGGACCGGTGTGGCTGTCTGCGAGTCCGGGCCCGCGCCATGGCGGGCCTATACCATGACGGTTTTATTGCTGAACAGGACGGTTTCGCACAGTTAGCGCAACCATTTCGAAATTTTCTTTCGTACCGTTCCAAGTGCCGGACCGGCCTGCCCAAGACATAGGCTGTGGCAGTTTCACAACTGCTTAACCCCCGAACCCCTATTCTTGCTGGGTGTTTCGGGGCGATTCGGACATTTGAGATTGATTCTCCGGCGTTAAATCGGGAGAATGGGGAAAAAACAAGGCAGCCGAGCAGTAACAAGGATCATCCCATGCCGAGGATCGCACTTGTCGACGACGACAGGAATATCCTGACGTCCGTGTCCATGACCCTCGAGGCCGAGGGCTTCGACGTGGAAACCTACAACGACGGCCAGTCGGCGCTCGACGCCTTCAACCGGCGGATGCCCGACCTCGGCGTCTTCGACATCAAGATGCCGCGGATGGACGGCATGGACCTGCTGCAGCGCCTGCGCCAGAAAAGCCGGATGCCGGTGATCTTCCTCACCTCCAAGGACGACGAGATCGACGAGCTGATGGGCCTGCGCATGGGCGCCGATGACTACGTCAAGAAGCCCTTCTCGCAGCGCCTGCTGGTCGAGCGGATCCGCTCGATCCTGCGCCGGCAGGACGCCATCGCGTCGGACGCCGCCGGCGTGCCCGAGGAAAGCGCCGTGATGGTGCGCGGCCAGCTGTCCATGGACCCGCTGCGCCACGCCGTCACCTGGAAGGGCCGCGACGTGTCGCTGACCGTGACCGAATTCCTCCTGCTGCAGGCGCTCGCCCAGCGCCCCGGCTTCGTCAAGAGCCGCGACCAGCTGATGGATGTCGCCTACGACGAGCAGGTCTACGTTGACGACCGCACCATCGACAGCCACATCAAGCGCCTGCGCAAGAAGATGCGCTCGGTCGACGACGATTTCTCGGCGATCGAGACGCTCTACGGCATCGGCTACCGTTACAACGAAGAATAGGGCGGATCCGCGGTGCCCGCAGATCTCTCCATGACCAACCGCCGCGCCCGGGACCGCGCCGACATCGTGCTCGGCGAAGACTGGGACCGGCCGCCCGGCTCGGTCGAGACCGAGCTCAAGGCGGCCCGCGCGCAACGCGGGCTGATCTCGCTCAACCGCTCGCCGCTGGCGCGCAAGATCATCCTGTTCAACCTGCTCGCCATGGTCGTGCTGGTGGCGGGGGTCATGTACCTCAACCCGTTCCGCGACAGCCTCGTGATGCAGCGCGAGCGCGCGCTGGCCGTCGAGGCCCAGCTGATCGCCGAGGTTCTGGAGGCGGGCCTGCCCGCCGGGGCGCCCGAGAACCCGCTCGCCGACGGCGGCCTCGACGCCGCCGAGGTGCTGAGCCGGCTCAGCCTGTCGGACGGGGTCGACGTCTACGTCTACGCCCTGCCCGCGACGCTCGTCGCCTCGACCGAGGGCCTGTCGCGCAGCCCCGCCCGGCCCGTGCGCGGCCTCGACAACCGGCGCAACGACACGCTCCTGATCACCGATTTCCTCAACACCGTCTGGTCCGGCCTGTCGGGCCTCTTGACCGGCGGCCGCCCCGACCCCGTGACCGGCACCAGCCTCGACCTCGCGCAGACGCTGGTGGGGCCGGCGACCGAGGGGCTGACCGTGCTGAACCGGGGCACCGACGCCTCGGGCACGCTCTATGCCGCCGCGACCCCCGTCTTTGCCGAGACCGGGCAGGCCGGCGTCGTCGTCGTCACCACCGCCGCGGGCGAGATCGACCAGCTCGTGCGGGTCGAACGCGAGCAGCTGCTGCAGATGTTCGTCGTCGCGCTGCTGGTGTCCATCGGCCTCAGCCTGGTGCTCGCCTCGACCATCGCGCATCCGCTGGCCGACCTGGCCGACGCGGCCGAGCTTGGCCGCGACAAGAACGCCCGCAAGATGAGCCCGACCCGCGTGCGCATCCCCGACCTGACCGGCCGCCCCGACGAGATCGGGCGCCTGTCTGGCGCGCTGCGCGGCATGGTGTCGGCGCTCTACGACCGGATCGATGCCAACGAACAGTTCGCCGCCGACGTCGCGCACGAGATCAAGAACCCGCTGGCCAGCCTGCGCTCGGCCGTGGGCACCATGCGCGTCGCCCGCACCGAGGACCAGCGCAACCGCCTGCTCGAGGTGATCGAGCACGATGTGCAGCGGCTTGACCGGCTGGTGTCCGACATCTCCAACGCCTCCCGCCTCGACAGCGAGCTGGTGAAGGAGGAGGAAGAGGAATTCGACCTCGTCCGCACCCTGCAGAACATCTCGCAGTACCACGCCGAGGAGGCCGGGCGGAAAGGCGTCGACTTCATCACCGACCTGCCGACCGACGCGATCCGCATCTCGGGGCTGGAGGGGCGGCTGGCGCAGGTCTTCGTCAACCTCCTGTCCAATGCGATCTCCTTCTGCGAGGAGGGCGACGCGGTGCGCCTCTGGGCCCGCCGGCGCGAGAACCGCGTGCTGGTGGTGGTCGAGGACACCGGCCCCGGCATCCCGGAACAGGCGCTGACCAAGGTGTTCAACCGCTTCTACTCGGAGCGGCCGGAAAAGCAGTTCGGCAACCATTCCGGCCTCGGCCTGGCCATCTCCAAGCAGATCGTCGAGGCCCATGGCGGCGTGATCTGGGCCGAAAACATCCGCCCGACCGAGGCCGACGCCACCTCCGAACCGCTCGGCGCGCGCTTCGTGGTCGGCCTGCCGATCTGACCCGCGCGCCCATGCCGCCCGATCCCGCCCGCGACCCCATCGCCCGGTGGGCGCAGGACGCGGACGGCGCGGCGCTCTGGCTGCACGCGACGGGCGTGGCGGTCGACGGGCGCGGCCTGTTGATCCTCGGCGGCTCGGGCACGGGCAAGTCGGGCCTCGCGCTGGAGCTGATGGCGCACGGCGCGCGGCTCATCGCCGATGACGGGCTCTGGCTCGACACCGCGTCTCGGCCGCCCGCCCTGCGCCGGCCCGCGCAGGCCACGGGCCTGATCGAGGCGCGCCGCGTCGGGCTCCTTCACGCGGGCGACACGCTGGCCGAGGCCCCGCTCGCGCTGGCCGTCGACCTCGACCGCGCCGAAACCGACCGCCTGCCGCCGCCCCGCCGGATCGCGGTGGGCGAGACAGGCTGCCCGTTGATTCACGGCGCGGGCGACCCACGTCTTGCCCCGGCGCTCCTGCTGATGCTGCGGCATGGGCGGGCCCATCCCTGAGGCGGCCGGAGGACCGATGCCAGCCACGGAGACGACCCAGCGGACCGACGAGCGCGCCCCGGCGCGGATCGTCTTCGTCACCGGCCCCTCGGGCGCCGGCCGCTCCACCGCGATCAACGCGCTGGAGGACCTCGGCTTCGAGGCCATCGACAACCTGCCCCTGTCGCTGCTGCCGCGGCTGCTGGAGGGGCCGCCACCGGAACGGCCGATGGCGCTCGGCACCGACGCGCGCAACCGCGACTACTCCGCCGCGGGCCTCGTCGCCGCCTATGAGCGGCTGGGGGAGGCCCCGGGCTACGCGCCCGAGCTCTTGTATCTCGACTGCGCCGCCGACGTGCTGCAGCGGCGTTATTCCGAGACGCGCCGCCGCCACCCGCTGGCCCCCGACGCCGACCCGGCGCAGGGCATCGCGCAGGAGCTGTCGCTGCTGGGCCCGGTGCGGGCGCGGGCGAGCGTGCTGATCGACACCTCGGGGCTGACCCCGCATGAGCTGCGCGCCGAGATCACCCGGCTCTTCGCGCCCGAGGGGGCGGGGCGGCTCGCGATCACGGTGATGTCCTTCTCCTACCGGCGCGGGCTGCCCACCGGGGCAGACCTGGTGTTCGACTGCCGCTTCCTGCGCAACCCGCACTGGGCGCCGGACCTGCGGCCCCGGGACGGGCGCGACCCCCGCGTGCAGGGCTACATCGCCGCCGACCCGCGCTTTGCCCCGTTCCGCGACCGGGTCGCGGAGATGGCCGACCTGCTGCTCCCGGCCTTCGCCGAGGAGGGCAAGAGCCACCTGACCATCGCCTTCGGATGCACGGGCGGGCAACACCGGTCGGTGGCGATGGCCGAAATCCTGTCCGCGCACCTTGCGGAGGCCGGGTGGCCCGTGTCTAAAAGGCACAGGGAAGTGGACCAGCGCCGCCCCGAGCCGGCCGGCGCTGCGGAGAGGCCAGAGGCGAACAGGACGTGATCGGCATCGTGATCGTTGCCCATGGGGGCCTCGCACCCGAGCTGAAGCGGGCGACCGAGCACGTGGTGGGCCAGCAGGCGGCGATGATCGCCATCTCGGTCGGCCCCGAGGACGACCGCGCCGCGCGCACCCGCGAGATCTGCGAGGCGGCCGATGCCGTCGACGACGGATCGGGGGTCGTGGTGGTGACCGACATGTTCGGCGGCTCGCCGTCGAACCTGTCGCTGACCGCCTGCCGGCCGCAGAACCGCAAGATCCTGACGGGGGTGAACCTGCCGATGCTGATCAAGCTGGCGAAATCGCGCAATCTGCCGGTGGAGGAGGCGGTCGCCCGCGCCGCCGAGGCCGGCCGCCGCTACATCAACGCCTTCGACGGAGCCCCGTGACCGCCATGTCCGACGCCCATGTGATCCGTCACCTCGACATCGTGAACGTGAAGGGCCTGCACGCCCGCGCCTCGGCGCGCTTCGTGGAGGTCGTCGAGGCGCATGACGCGAGGGCCACCGTCCGCCGCGATGGGCTGAGCGCCGCCGGCGACTCGATCATGGGGCTTTTGATGTTGGCAGCCTCCATGGGAACCTCTATTGAGGTCGAAACCACCGGCCCGGAGGCTGAACGGCTCGCGGATGCGCTGGAAGCGCTGGTCAAGGACCGCTTCGGCGAGGCGAGCTGATCCGGGAAGACGACGGCGAAAGACCGGATGGGACGAGGGCGCGTGACCGATACAAGTTCCCGCAAGTTCGCGGCGCCGCGTCCGCCGCTGATGTCGGGGCCCGACCGGGTCTACGACCGGCGGAGCCTGACCTACTCCAACACCTTCGGAAATCCGTGGACCCGCACCGCGATCAAGGCGATCGAGTGGATGACGGGCAAGCTGACGATCCTGCGGCGGGTGCGGCAGTTCGAGCAGATGGGTGAGTTCCGGGGCCAGGCCTTCTGGCCGGCCACCATGAAGGTGATGGGCATCGACCTGCAGACGCCCGCCCACCAGCTCGACCGCATCCCCGCCACGGGGCCGGTGGTGTTCGTGGCGAACCACCCCCACGGGCTGGTCGACGGCATGATCCTCGCCGACCTGATCGGGCGGCGGCGCGACGACTACCGCATCCTGACGCGCGCACTGCTGACCGGGATCGACGAGGCGGCGGCGAGCTACATGATCCCCGTGCCCTTCCCCCACGAGGAGGACGCGCAGGAAAAGATGCTGCAGATGCGGGCGACCGCGATGGGGCATCTCGGCAACGGCGGTCTGATCGCGCTGTTCCCCTCGGGGGCGGTCGCGGCGTCCGAGACGATGTGGGGTCCGGCGATCGAGGGCGAGTGGAACGTCTTCACCGCCAAGATGATCCGCACCTCGGGGGCGACCATCGTGCCGTGCTTCTTCACCGGCTCGAACTCGCGCGCCTACCAGATCGCGAACCGGATCTCGCCGATCCTGCGGCAGGGGCTGCTGATCCACGAGGTGGTGCACAGCTTCGACAAGCCGCAGGCCCCGATCATCGGCCACCCGATCCCGCCCGAGGCGTGGAAGGACCGGATCGGCAAGCCGCGGGACTTCATGGCCTGGCTGCGCGCGCGCACGCTGGCCCTGAGGGACGACCCCGACCAGAGGTAGCGGCAGCTTCTTGCAAGAAGCTACCCACGTCCTTGCAAGGACGTGGGCAGGCGCTTGCAAGCGCCTGGGCAGACCCTTGCAAGGGTCTGCCGCCGGTCAGCGCGTCGGAACCGGCACCTCGCCGCGGTAGTCGTAGAAGCCGCGCTGGGTCTTGCGGCCCAGCCACCCCGCCTCGACGTATTTGGTCAGCAGCGGGCAGGGCCGATACTTGGTGTCCGCCAGCCCGTCGTGCAGCACGTTCATGATCGCGAGGCAGGTGTCGAGCCCGATGAAGTCGGCCAGCTCCAGCGGCCCCATCGGGTGGTTCGTCCCCAGCTTCATCGCCATGTCGATCGAGGTGACGTTCCCCACCCCTTCGTACAGCGTGTAGACCGCCTCGTTGATCATCGGCATCAGGATGCGGTTGACGATGAAGGCCGGGAAATCCTCGGCCGTGGCGGCCGTCTTGCCCAGCCGGTCCACCACCGACTTGCACGCCTTGAACGTCTCCTCGTCGGTGGCGATGCCGCGGATCAGCTCCACCAGCTGCATCACCGGCACCGGGTTCATGAAGTGGAACCCCATGAACTTTTCCGGCCGGTCGGTACGGCTGGCCAGCCGCGTGATCGAGATCGACGAGGTGTTCGAGGTCAGGATCGTGGTCGGCTTCAGGTGCGGCAGCAGGTCCTCGAAGATCGCCTGCTTCACCGTCTCGCGCTCGGTCGCGGCCTCGATCACGAGGTCCGTGGGCCCGAGCTCGGCCAGCGTGGTCGTGGTGCGGATGCGGGCCATGGCGGCGGCCATCTCGGCCTCGCTGATCTTGCCGCGGCTGACCTGCCGGCCAAGGTTCTTCTCGATCAGGGACAGCGCCCGCGACAGGGCGTCGGCGCTGATGTCGGTCATCACCACGTCGTAGCCCGCCAGCGCGCAGACATGGGCGATGCCGTTGCCCATCTGCCCCGCCCCGACCACGCCGATCGATGAAATCTCCATGGCCCGTCCCCCGCGCTCGCCTGTCGCGCGCACCATAGGCGCGGCACGCGCCCCGAGACAAGCCCGCCCGCCGCGGCCCAAGCGCGCGGGGCGGGGGCGGCGGAATACGTAAAAGTCTTTGTGAAATAGAAGCTTATCCCTTTGGAAACCTCTTGGCACCAGTCTGGTCGTGGGTGAGTCCTCGATCCGGCAGGAGGGGTGGTGCATGAGTTTCGAACAGCGGGGCCCGCTGCCCCTGGACTATCAGCCGGTCAGCTATCCCGGCTCCGTCCTGCGGTTCCGCGGCCCCGGCCACGCGCTGGAACCGCCCTACGTCCTCTGTCTCGGCGGGACGGAGACCTTCGGCCGCTTCATTCCCCTGCCCTACGCCACGCAGCTCGACGCCGCGCTGCCGGCCGCGGTGGTGAACATGGGGGTGATGAACGCGGGGCTCGACGTGCTGATGCACGACCCGGCGATCCGGGCGGCGACGGCCGGCGCCGCGGCCGTGGTGCTGCAGGTCACCGGGGCGCAGAACATGAGCAACCGCTTCTACGCCGTGCATCCGCGGCGCAACGACCGCTTCGTCAAGGCGACGGCGATCCTGCGCACCGTCTACCGCGACGTGGATTTCACCGAATTCCACTACACGCGGCACCTGCTGACCCATCTCCGGGCGCTGTCGGCCGACCGCTTCGGCATCGTCGAGGCCGAACTGCGCACCGCCTGGGTGGCGCGGATGAAGGGGTTTCTCGGCCGGACGGCGGCACCCGTGCACCTGATGTGGCTGTCACGCCGCGCGCCGGGCGACGCGCCGCCCGCGGGCGGGCTGGGTGCCGACCCCGTGCTGGTCACCGCGGCCATGCTGGAGGAGGTCACCCCGCTGGCCGCCTCCCTCACCGTCGCGGTGGCGCCGCCCGCCGAGGGGCCGGCGGCCACGCGCGGCATGTTCTACGCCCCGCGGGAGGAGGCCGCGGCGCGCGCCCTGCCCGGCCCCGAGGCGCATGACCTGGCCGCGGCGCTGCTGCGCGACCGGCTGGGCTGAAACGGAACCCGCCCCGGGCCGGGGGCCACGGGGCGGGTCAAATCGTGACAGGCGACAGGCTCACAGCTTGGAGGTCAGCTCCGGCACCGCCTCGAACAGGTCGGCGACGAGGCCGTAGTCGGCGACCTGGAAGATCGGCGCCTCCTCGTCCTTGTTGATCGCGACGATCACCTTGCTGTCCTTCATGCCGGCGAGGTGCTGGATCGCGCCCGAGATGCCGACGGCGACGTAGAGCTGCGGCGCCACGACCTTGCCGGTCTGGCCCACCTGCCAGTCGTTCGGCGCATAGCCCGAATCGACCGCCGCGCGGGACGCGCCCACCGCGGCGCCCAGCTTGTCGGCCAGCGCCTCGATCAGGGCGAACTGCTCCTGGCTGCCGACGCCGCGACCACCCGAGACGACGATGCCCGCCGAGGTCAGCTCGGGGCGGTCCGAGGCCGCCACCTTGTCCTCGACCCATTCCGACAGGCCCGCGCCCGCCGCCGTGCCCAGCGCCTCGACCGGCGCCGCATTGCCCGCGCCGGCGGCGTCGAAGCCCGCGGTGCGGACGGTCATCACCTTGACCTTGTCCGACGACTTGACGGTCTGGATCGCGTTGCCGGCGTAGATCGGCCGCTCGAAGGTCTCGGCGTCGACCACGGCGGTCACCTCCGAGATCACCATCACGTCGAGCAGCGCCGCGACCCGCGGCAGCACGTTCTTGGCATCCGAAGTCGCGGGCGCCGCGATGTGGCTGTAGCCGCCCGCCAGCGAGACCACGAGGTCGGCCACTGGCTCGGCCAGCATGTGGCAATAGCCGTGGTCGCCCGCGAACAGCACCTTGGACACGCCCTGCAACGTGGCCGCCTCGGCCGCCGCGGCGTCGCCGCCCTGGCCCGCGACCAGCACGTGGACCTCGCCAAGCGAGGCCACCGCCGTCAGCGCCTTGGCCACCGCGTCGGTCGCGAGCTGGCCGTTCGTCACGTCCGCAAGAAGAAGAACCGCCATCAGATCACCCCCGCCTCGTCCTTGAGTTTCGCGATCAGCTCGTCGACCGAGCCCACCTTGACGCCCGCCTTGCGCGCGCCCGGCTCGGCGGTCTTGACCACGGTCAGCCGCGGCGTGACGTCGACGCCGTAGTCGGCGGCGGTCTTTTCCTCCAACGGCTTCTTCTTGGCCTTCATGATGTTCGGCAGCGACGCGTAGCGCGGCTCGTTCAGGCGCAGGTCCACGGTCACGACCGCGGGCATCTTGACCTTGACGGTCTGCAGGCCCCCGTCGACCTCGCGGGTGACGAGCGCGTGGTCGCCCTCGACGGCGACCTCCGAGGCGAAGGTCGCCTGGCTCCAGCCCAGCAGCGCGGCCAGCATCTGGCCGGTCGCGTTCATGTCGTTGTCGATGGCCTGCTTGCCGGCCAGCACGAGGCCCGGCTGCTCGGCCTCGACCACCTTGGCGAGGATCTTGGCCACCGCCAGCGGCTCGATGTCCTGGTGCACGTCGTCGGCGGAGACCACCAGGATCGCGCGGTCGGCCCCCATGGCCAGCGCGGTGCGCAGCGTCTCCTGCGCCTGCTTGACGCCGATCGAGACGGCCACGACCTCCTCGGCCTTGCCGGCCTCCTTCAGGCGGATCGCCTCCTCGACCGCGATTTCGTCGAAGGGGTTCATCGACATCTTCACGTTGGCGAGATCGACCCCGGAGCCATCCGCCTTCACGCGGACCTTCACGTTGTAGTCGATCACGCGCTTGACGGGTACGAGTACCTTCATCGCGTCTCTCCTCTCACGGGCGCCGAGGCGCCGAACGAACCTTCAAGGGCGAGTGTTAGTGCGATCGGGGGGTCGAAAACAGGTCAAAATCGACGCGGGCCGGTCATTCGACGCCGCGTCAGACCGGCGCGGTGCGTTGCCAGAGCTCGGCGGCGATGGCCGCGTAGCAGGCCAGCGAGCCGAGAAACACGAAGACATGCCAGATCGTGTTGTGGAACGGCAGCCGTTCCCACAGCAGGAAGGCGATGCCGGCCGAATAGGTGATGCCGCCCGCCGCCAGCAGCCAGAAGCCCAGCGGCGTCAGGCCCGACACCAGCGGCCCGCCCCAGAGCGCCCCTGCCCAGCCCAGCCCGAGATAGAGCGGGATGGCGAGCCAGGTGTAGCGGCTGGAAAACAGGATCAGCGCGGCGCCCGCGGCGGCGACGGTCCAGATCGCCGCCAGGAACCCCGCCTGCCCCGCCGCCAGCACGGCGAAGGGCGTGTAGGTGCCCGCGATCTTGAAGTAGATGGCCGACTGGTCCATCCGGCGCAGCCGGTCGACCCAGGCCGGGCGGCGCAGCAGGTTGTAGGCCGCGGAAAAGGACCACATGGCGAGGCCGGTGGCGAAGTAGACCGCGACGGCGATGACGATGGCCGGTTCCCCGATCCGGTAGGCCGCCATCGCGATCAGGAGCGGCCCGCCGACCAGCGCCGCGCCGATGCCCGAGGCGTGCACGATGGCGTCCGAGATGTACTCGGCGCGTGTGTAGGGGCGGCTGCCGGCAATGTGGCTCATGTCAATAAAGATAGCACGATCCGGGCCGTCTCCCATCGCGTCGTTGCCGATCTGACGTAACGTCCGATGCCCGGGGCGGGCCGCGCCCCTCCCCTCAGCTCAGGCGGCGGCGCGCAGATCCTCGTGCAGGCCCAGCTTGCGCATCGCCGGCAGGAATCGGTTGTAGCGCGGCACCTCGCCCAGCGCGGCCATGCCGACGCAATACTTGGAGCATCCGCCGACCGGATGCAGGTGGCGCGCCCGGAGCACCCTGTCCGCCAGCCCGTTGCCCCGCGCCGACTTGGTTTCCACGATGACGAGGTCGTCGGACACCGCGCGGCGGCGGTCGCCCCACCAGAACGAGAGGCCGGCGTCGATCGTCATGCGCTCGCCGCCGTCGCGCGCGGCCAGCGTCATCCGCCGGTAGCGCATCTGGATCACCGGGTGGAGCTCGGCCTCGAACGGCGCGCCGTACAGCGCGCTGTAGCTGCCCGCGACATGGGCGCGGCCCGCATCGCAGAGGTGATGCCGCCGGTCCGGGTCGACCGGGATGCGCCGCTTGACGGTCACGCCGCGCTTGTCCTTGAGCTTGATCTCGACGAAGCACAGGCCGGCGTCGACATAGGCCCGGGTGCGGACCTTGCAGCGCCGCCGGCGGCCCTGGTGGTGGTCGAAGAAGCTCTGGCGCCCGTCGTCGTCGAAATAGACCGTCTCGTAGGTAAAGAGGCGCTGGCCGTCGATGTCGAGGACCTCGAAGATCTCCGAAAGCCCCGCGGCCGCGCCCATCAGGTCGGAGACCGTCAGCACGTACTTGTTGTCGAGCCGGGTCATCATCGCGGCCTTGGCGTTCATCTCGTCCAGGGTGACGGGGGCGAAACGGGTGGCGAACTCGTCCAGCATGGCGGGTTTCCTCGGGCTCTGCGGGGATCAGGACTTGCGGTAGAAGACGTTGATGACCGCGAGGTCGTTCACGTAGTTCAGGCCGACGATGTTGTAGGACATCACCTCGACGCCGAGCCGGTGCGACAGGTCGCGGCGCATCAGCTCGGGGTCGGACAGGGCGTGGGGGTCGATCTGGTCGAGCGTGATCTGGATCCCGTCCGACAGGCGCAGGACCCGGGGATGGTCGATGATGTAGGCAGCGGCGAGCACGAGCGCGGTCACCAGCATCACGAAGACCAGGCTGGTGCCCATGACCGAGCAGATCACGGCGATGGCGATGGCGCCGAAGAAGTAGCTGATCTCGAGCTTGTCGATCTGTTCGGACCGCAGCGAGAACAGCGCTAGGATCGCGAACAGGCCGAACCCCGCGGCGAGGCTGAACTCGACCGAGGACAGGATCGTCAGCACGGCGAAGGCGAAGGTGTTGAACATGGCCGCGGTCGTGGCCAGCTGCTTGTCGCGGTAACGGCGGTAGAACATCCCGAAGATGAGCAGGGTCATGGCCGCGGTGTTGATGGCAAAGCGCGCCAGCAGGTCGACCGCCTGCGTGTGGGTCATGTCGAGCATCGAAAACGTCCCTCTCGTGGTCCGGGCCGGGTCGGTCCGGCCTCCTGTCATCCGCCTGTTACAGGACGGAGATAGGGTGGAGGGAATCGGGCAGCGGTTTAATCGCCGCCCTTAGGGCCAGCGTTTAAGCCGTTATAACCTAGGTTTACGGCTCACGGTCCGTGTCTGCCCATCAATTGTGCAGGTGTCGTGTTGCAGGCCGGGTCAGATCGACTTGCGCGCCTTCAGCGCCGCCGAGATGGTTCCGTCGTCGAGGTAATCCAGCTCCCCGCCGATGGGCACGCCCTGCGCCAGAGAGGTGACGGAAACCCCCGTGCCCGCTAGCGCGTCGGCGATGTAATGCGCCGTGGTCTGGCCGTCGACGGTGGCGTTCAGCGCCAGGATCACCTCGGTCGCGTGCTCCGAGGTGACGCGGTCCATGAGCCGCGGGATGCGCAGGTCCTCGGGGCCCACGTCATCCAGCGCCGACAGCGTGCCGCCCAGCACGTGGTAGCGCCCGGCGAAGGCGCCGCCGCGCTCCATCGCCCACAGGTCGGCGACATCCTCGACCACGCAGATCTGCCCGTTGGCGCGGCGCGCGTCGGTGCAGATCGGGCACAGCTCGGCGGTGCCGATGTTGCCGCAGTTCAGGCATTCCCGCGCGGCCTCGGCCACGCGGGTCATCGCCTCGGCGAGCGGGCGCATCAACGGCCCGCGCTTCTTGATGAGGTGCAGCACCGCGCGCCGGGCCGACCGGGGCCCGAGCCCGGGCAGGCGGGCCATGATCTCGATCAGGGCCTCGATATCCTTGGGCGCCTCGGCCACGGCTCAGAACGGGAGTTTCATTCCGGGCGGCAGGCCCATGCCCTCGGTCAGCTTGGCCAGCTCTTCCTGGCTTTTCTCCTGCGCGCGGGCCTGCGCGTCCTTGATCGCGGCGAGGATCAGGTCCTCGACCACTTCCTTGTCGTCCTGGTTGAAGATCGAGGGGTCGATGTTCAGGCCGATCAGCTCGCCCTTGGCCGTGGCGGTCGCCTTGACGAGGCCCGCGCCCGACTGCCCCTCGACCGTCATGGTCTCGAGGGCGGCCTGCATCTCGGCCATCTTCGTCTGCATTTCCTGCGCCTGCTTCATCAGCTTGGCCATGTCGCCAAGCCCGCCCAGACCCTTCAGCATCGGTTTCTCTCCGTCTTTGCGCGTGCCGCCAGAGATACGCGGGGGGCGCGCAGGCCACAAGCTATTCGTCCTCGAACGGGTCCCAGTCCTCGGGCAGGTCGTCGGGTTCGGGCAGCTCGGGCAGCGCCTCGGCGCGGGCCTCGGCCTGCAGCTCCTCGCGGGTGCGGATGGCGGCGATGCGGGCCTCGGGGAACGCCGCCTTGACCGCCTGCAACAGCGGGTGCTGCATCAGCTCGGCCTCCATCGCGCGGCGGTCGGCCTGGTCCTCCTCGGCGATGGTCTGGCCGCCGCCGCTGTTCGCCACGGCGACGATCCAGTTCGCCCCGGTCGCCAGATGCAGCGCGCGCTTGAGCCGCTGCACGAGGTCGCCCGGCGCGTCATCTGTCGGCTGAAGCTCGATCCGGCCGGGGGCGTAGGACACCAGCCGCAGGCAGGTCTTGACCTCGACCAGCAGCTTGATGTCGCGCAGCTCCTCCAGCAGCGCGACGACGCTGCGGAAACTGGGGTAGGCGGACAGGTCCGGGCCGGGCTGGACCTGCAGCGCCGCCTGCGCGCCGCCCCCGCCGCCACGGGGCGCGGGCGCCTGCGCGCGGGGGGCATGGACCGGGCCGCCGCCGCCCATGGGCCGGGCGGGGCCGCCACCGCCCGCCGGGGCCGGCGTCGATTGCAGCTTCTTCACGAGGTCGCCGGGGGGGGGCAGGTCGGCCACATGGGTCAGCCGGATCACCGCCATCTCGGCGGCCATCATGGCGTTGGGGGCCAACGCGACCTCCTCCAGCGCCTTGAGCAGCATCTGCCACATCCGCGTCAGCACCCGCATCGGCAGGCGGTCGGCGAGGGCCCGGCCGCGCACGCGTTCCTCGGGCGGGATGGTCGGGTCCTCGGCGGCCTCAGGGGTGATCTTCACCACGCTCAGCCAGTGGGTGATCTCGGCCAGGTCGCGCAGCACCGCCACCGGGTCGGCCCCGTCGGCGTATTGCGCGCCCAGCTCGGACAGCGCGGCGGCGGTGTCGCCGCGCATGATCGCCTCGAACAGGTCCAGCACCCGGCCCCGGTCGGCGAGGCCCAGCATGGCGCGGACCTGGTCGGCGGTGGTTTCGCCCGCGCCATGGGCGATGGCCTGGTCCAGAAGGCTCATCGCGTCCCGCACCGACCCCTCGGCGGCGCGCGTGATCAGGGCCAGCGCGTCGTCGGCGATCTGCGCCCCCTCCCGCACCGCCACGCGGCGCAGGTGGTCGATCATCACCTCGGGCTCGATCCGGCGCAGGTCGAAGCGCTGGCAGCGGGACAGGACCGTCACCGGCACCTTGCGGATCTCGGTCGTGGCGAACAGGAACTTCACGTGCGGCGGCGGTTCCTCCAGCGTCTTGAGGAGCGCGTTGAACGCGCTCGTCGACAGCATGTGGACCTCGTCGATGATGAAGATCTTGTAGCGCGCCTGGGCCGCGCGGTAGCTGACCGTCTCGATGATCGCGTCACGGATGTTCTGCACGCCGGTGTTCGACGCGGCGTCCATTTCCATCACGTCGACGTGGCGGCCCTCGGCGATGGCGACGCAGTTCTGGCAGACGCCGCAGGGGTCGGTGGTGGGCTTGCCCTGCCCGTCCGGCCCGATGCAGTTCAGCCCCTTGGCGATGATCCGCGCGGTCGTGGTCTTGCCGGTGCCGCGGATGCCCGTCAGCATGAAGGCCTGCGCGATGCGGTCGGCGGCGAAGGCGTTCTTGAGCGTGCGCACCATGGCGTCCTGGCCGATCAGGTCGGCAAAGGTCTGCGGGCGGTATTTCCGCGCCAGGACCTGATAGCCGGTGTCGGGGGTGTCGCTCATGTCGCCTCGGTCGGGTGGTCGGGGGTGAACCTAGAGAAGCCGGGCGCCAAGGTCCATGGTGAAGCGGGCGCGCGGCGTGCTAGCTGTGGACCGGAACGGCGGAGGCAGGACATGTCGGAACACACCCCGAACCCGGTGCTGGTGCGCGCGATGACGGGCTTTTTCTGGGCGATGGCGGCTTCGGCGCTGGCCTTCTGGGTCGGCGGCGTGGTCTGGCCCGGCGGCCTGCGGGGCCTGATCGCGGCGCTTGGGCCGGGGCTGGTGGCGGGGTTCGGCGCGCTGCACATCCCGGCGGCGATCGCGGGCATCCTGCTGTGGCAGTGGCAGCGCCACGGGATGCCGGCGCGGCGGCGGGTGCTGCTCGAGGCGGCGACGGCCTATTTCGGGCTGGCGGTGGTGCTGAGCATCTTCCTGAACTTCCTGCTGGTCACGTCGCTGGACAGCGTGGTGTCACCGGCGATGCCGCCGTCGGGCGGGTAGCGAGGCGGCTGCAGGGAGGCGGACCCGTTCGGGATCGTTTCCGGGAAACGACCCTGTCGGGCAACGCGTATCGCGCCTGTGGCGCGATACACTGGGGTGAGAGGCTGGACATCGACCCAAGCGGGGCTCGTTGTGGCTGCTTCCTTCCGGACCTGACCAGGTTGGCGAGGCGCCTGCCCGCGCCAACCTCTCGACACGTCACATAGGAAATCCGGGCGCCGGGCGCAAGGCGGCGCGACCACCGCCGCGACACCCCCGCCATCGCCCCGGTTTGATCATGGGTTTTCCCTATCAAGCCGTTTTCAGGCGGCACGCGCGAACGGCGCACTTCGTTTGCACCCGCCGGGATGCTAAGACGCCCCCGCAGCAAGGGGTTTTCCAGCCATGACATCGGTCACGTTCAATGCAGCAAGGGGTATGCTCGGCCCGGGCGGCCCGTCGCGGTTCATGCCAGCCCAGAACCTGGGCGAAAGCACCCTGGTGTTCGACAGCGCCAACCTGGGCGCCGCGACGACGGTCAGCCTGGACGGCGGCACCACCTTCACGAGTTTCAGCGTGCTGGATGCGGGCCTCGTCTCGCCCAAGAGCAACAACAACTTCTTCAAGGACTTCGACGAATTCTCGGCCGACGACCCGCCGTTCTTCGCGGTGATCGAGGTCGGCACCGTGCAGTACATCTTCTTCACCGATTCCCCGACCTCCGCCGGGCGGCTCTCGGGCAACATCTTTCTCGACGGCGGACTGGTGATCTGTTTCGAGGCCTCGACCGAGATCATGACCGACCAAGGCGCGCGCGCCGTCAGCGACCTGAAACCGGGCGACCGCGTGCTGACGCGCGACCACGGCTGGTCGACGGTGCGGTGGGCCGGGCAGCGGACCGTCGCCGCGACCGAGGCGCTGGCGCCCGTGACGATCCACGCCGATGCCTTCGGGCCGGGCCGGCCCAGCGTCGATATCCGGGTATCGCCGTGGCACCGGATCCTGGTGGCGGACGCGATGGCCGAGTTGCTCTTCGGCGTGTCCGAGGCGCTGGCCCCGGCGCTGTGGCTGGTGAACGACCGCACGATCACGCGCGACCGCTCGGCCCGCTTCGTGACCTATGCGCACATCCTGTGTGACGACCACGAGATCGTCTACACCTCGGGCCTGATGAGCGAGACGCTGCATCCCGGCCATGTCGCGCTCGGCACGCTGAGCGCGCAGCAGCGCGCCGAGATCGAGGCCATCTTCCCCGAGCTTTTCGCCGATGGCATTCCGGCGGGCGCGTCCCTCGCCCGGCGGTCGTTGACGGGCAAGGAAACCCGCGTGCTGCAGCGCACCGGGCGGTGATCAGCCCGGGCTGCGCTCGGCCCAGCCGGCGAAGATGCGCTCGAGGAACACGATGGCGTAGAACAGCAGGATGCCCAGCGCCGCCAGCGCGAACAGCACCGCAAACATCAGCGGGTAGTCCGCGCTGATCCGGCCCGAATCGAACAGGTCGCCCAGACCTCGGCCATGGGGCGAGACGATCTCCATCAGGTTCGTGCCGATGAAGGCCAGCGTGACCGCGACCTTCAGGGCGCCGAAGAATTCGGGCAGGGTCTTGGGCAGCGCGATCTTCCAGAAGATGGTGAAGTTCGACGCCCCGAGGCTCCGCAGGATGTCGCGGTATTCGGGTTCCAGCGTCGACAGGCCGATCGAGACCGACACCGCGATGGGGAAGAACGAGATCAGGAAGGCGATCAGCACGGTGTTGAAATCGTGCTGGCCCACGAACATCAGCGCCACGATGGGCACCACGGTCGCCTTGGGGATGGCGTTGAAGCCGACGAGAATGGGATAGAGCCCCTCGCGCGCGAAGCGGGAAAAGCCCATGATCATGCCGATCAGCGTGCCGAAGACGACGGCAAGCCCGAGGCCCGCCACGGTGCGCCACAGCGTTTCCCAGGACTTGATCAGGAACAGGTCCCAGAACCGGATGTAGCGCGGGATCAGGTCCGAGGGGCTGGCCATGCGGTAGTCGGGAAGCTGGTTGTACCAGACCGCCCATTCCCACAGCGCCAGGATGCCGACGATGAAGATCGTGGGCGCGAGGATCTTGCGCAGCGTGTCGCTCATGCGTGGGCCTCCGCCGCCGGGTGGCCGTCGAGGGGCGCGTCCGCGTCCGTCGCGCGGCCCTGGGCGACCTGGATCTGGTGGCGCAGGATGGCCAGCATCTCGACCGCCCTGGGGGAATAGAGATCGTCGAGCGACCGCTTGCCGGGCAGGTCGACCTCGAGCACGTATTGCGCGTGGGCCGGGCGGCCCGACAGCACGATCACCTGGTCGGCGAGGAACACCGATTCCCGCAGGTCATGGGTGATGAGGAGGCAGGTGAACGGCTCCTCCTCGCGCAGGTCGTGCATGGTGCACCACAGGTCCTCGCGGGTGAAGGCGTCGAGCGCGCCGAAGGGCTCGTCGAGGATCAGCACGTCGGGCTTGTGGATGATCGAGCGGCACAGGCTCGCGCGCTGGCGCATCCCGCCGGACAGCTCGGACGGGCGCTTGTCCTCGAAGCCCTTGAGGCCCACCAGCTCCAGCAGGTGACGCGCGCGCGCCTCGGCCTCGGCCCGGGACATGGGCGACCTTACGATCTCCATCGGCAGGAGCACGTTCTGCAGGATCGTGCGCCATTCCAGCAGCACGGGGTTCTGGAACGCCATGCCCACGGTGGGACGCGGCGAGGTCACCAGCTGCGAATGCAGCCAGACCTGCCCCTCGTTCGGCTTCATCAGCCCCGACACCAGCCGCGTCAGGGTGGACTTGCCGCAACCGGACGGACCGACCACGGCGGCAAAGCTGTTCTCGGGGATCTTGATCGACAGGCTGTCGAGCACCGGCAGCGGCCCGGCCTTGGTGCGGTAGGCGTGCGTCACCTCCCGCAGTTCGATCATGTAGGGGGAACTCGCCATGGCCGTCCTTTGCAGGCAAACGCCCGGGGCCGCGTTGACCGGGTCCCGGGCGGTGGTCTGGTGTCAGTGCCGCGTCACTGCGGCGCGATCATCCGCACCTCGGCCTCGGGCAGGTAGGCGTCGGTGAAGTACAGCGAGGCGTCCGGCTCGTTCTGGAACTCGTAGGTCAGGCGCAGCTGCTCGATGGCGGTGGCCATGCGGTCGGGGTCGATGTTGCCCATGCCGTTGGCGACCACGTAGTCGGTCAGCACGTTGCCCTCGATCGCCAGCTGCAGGCGGCGGGTCTCCAGCTCGACGTCGCCGGCGGGGTTGCGGGCGATGACGGCGGCGGCACCGGCGGCCGGGTCCGCGATGGCGGCCGACCAGCCGCGCGCGATGGCGCGCAGGGCGCCGGTCACGGCCTCGGGGTTCTCGGCGGCGAAGGCGGTGTTCACGATCACCGCGTTGCCGTAGAGCGCCACGCCGTGATCGGAGAACATGATCGTGGTGATGTCCTCCTCGGGGATGCCGAGGCGGGCGAGCGACAGGTAGGACGAGAAGTTGAAGCCGGTCACCGCGTCCACGTTGCCCTCGGCCAGCATCGGCTCGCGGGTCGGGAAGCCGACGGGCTCGACCGTGATGGTCGACACGTCGATGTCGTTCACCGCAGCGAGGATCGGGAACTGCGCCCAGGCACCATCCGGCGGCGGTGCGCCGAGGGTGGAACCCTCGAGATCCTCGATGCCCGAGATGCCCTGGCTGACGCGGCCCACGATGGCGAAGGGCGGGCTGTCATAGGTCATCATCACGGCCGTCACCGGCGCGCCGGGGTTCTGGTCGAGGAAGCGGATCAGGCTGTTGATGTCGGCAAAGCCCAGCGGGAAGGCGCCCGAGGCGACCTTCGGGATGGCATCGAGCGAGCCTTCGCCGGCGGTGACCGACACGTTCAGCCCCTCTTCGGCGAAGTAGCCGTTGTCGATGGCCAGGAAGTAGGGCGCCGACGGCCCCTCGAAGCGCCAGTCGAGGGCGAAGTTGATGTCGATGTCCTGGGCGGCGAGCGGGGTCGCCGCGATCAGCGTGGCGGCGAGGGTGGGAATGGCACGGGTGAGCAAGCGGTCTCTCCTTCGGCTTGGCAGCGCCTTTTGGGGGCACAAACGCGGTTACCTGATCGGCGCGGCCCGCCCGCGTCAACGGGGCAACTGCCTGCGAAACGGGCATCTGGGCAGTTCCTGCACAGGCAGGTCTCAGTATGCCCGATTTTTCGGCATTGACCAGCCGGCCGCCTAGAGGCGCAGCAGGTATCGGGCGAATCCGGCCGCGCCGATCCCGTCAGGGGCGAGTCCCAGCGCCGCCGCCCGGTCGCCATGGGCCAGCGCGCCGGGGCCGGTCTCGTAGACCACGGCGGTGCCGCCGAGGGGCGTGAAGGACCAGCTGGGCCGCGGCCGGGGCGCCAGCGGGCCGGGCCGGGCGGCGACATGGGCCACCAGCAGGTCGCGCACCGGGTCGGGCAGGGTGCAGACCGGCGCGCAGGCCGCGGCGACGGGGAAATGCCCGCCGCCGGCGGCGCGGTAGGTGTTGGTGACGACCAGGAACTCGGCCTCGTCCCGGACGGGGCCGCCGCCGTCGAGCCGCAGGTTGCGGATGCGGCCGGGGCCATCGCGGACCTCGTCGCCCTCGGCGTTGGTGCGGGCCGGGCGGGACAGGTCGATCTCGTAGGTGAGCCCGTCGAAGATGTCGAAGTTGTAGCTGGCAAAGCCGTGGTCGAGCATCGGCTGCGGCTGCCCCGAACCGTCGCCACCCGGCACGACCTGCAGGAAGGCCGAGGCGCTGCGCTCCAGCCACTCGCGGAGCTGCGCGCCGGTGGCCCGCACCAGCGCGAGCCCGTTGGCGTAGGGGTAGAGATCGGCGGCGTGCCGCAGCCGCAGCGGCCCGGCGGGAATGTCGGTGTAGGCGTCCGGGCCGCCGCGCCCGCCGGCCTTGAACGGCGTGGTGCAGGACAGGAGCGGCAGGGCCGCGAGGTCGTCGCGCCCGGCCAGCAGCGGCGCCACGGCGACACGCTGGGCCTCGGCGATCAGCTGCGTCGCAGCGCAGGGGGCCAGCAGGCTGAAGTAGGTCTCCAGCGGCACCGCCGTCGCGCCGATGGGGCGGGCGGAAAAGCTGCGGGTCAAGCGGTGGCCGCGGGCCATCTGGGCGCGGAAATCGGGCAGGCGGCGCAGGCGGCGGCGGAGCGCGCGCCGGTCCTCGACTCCGGCCTCGTCGCCTGTGCGCAGGCGGGCGTCGGCCCGGCGCACCACCCAGCCCTGCGCGCCGGCGCGCAGCTCCAGGTCGATCTGGCCCAGATGCGAGCCGAAGAAGCCGGGCTGAACCAGCGGCCGCCCCGCCACCAGCCCCTCGCCCCCGCCCGGAAAGGCGCGGTGGGTGTGCCCCGCGATCACCGCGTCGACGCCCGGCAGCGCGGCAAGGCACCGGCCCACGTTCTCGTCGCCCGGCGCCGCGGTGTCGGTGCCCAGCCCGGTGTGGGCCAGCACCACCACCACGTCGGCGCCCGCCGCGCGCAGGAGCGCCACCTCGCGTGCGACGGCGGGCAGGATCGGGTCGACCTCCAGCCGGCCGGCCAGCCGGGTCCGGCCCCACTGCATCACCTGCGGCGGCGTCGCCCCGGTGACGCCGATGCGCAGCCGGTGCACGGCGCCGTCGGCGCCGATCACGGCCCGGTCGAGGATCACGTGGGGCGCGACCAGCGGCCCGCCATCCCCGGCGCGCCTGACATTGGCCAGCACCACCGGGTAGCGCGCCCCGGCCAGCGCGGCCTCCAGCGCCTCCAGCCCGTAGTCGAAATCATGGTTGCCGAGGCTGGCGGCGTCGTAGCCCAGCCCGTTCATCGCCGCGATCATCGGGTGCGGCGCCCCGGACGGCATCAGGTCGGACAGGGCCGCATCGCCGAGCGGCGCGCCCTGCAGCGTGTCGCCGTTGTCGAACAGGAGCGTGTTGGGGCACTCGGCCCGGGCCTGTTCGACCAGCGCGGCAAGGCCGGCAAGCCCGACGCCGTCGTCCCGCCGGTCGGCATAGTAGTTGTAGGGCAACAGATGGGCGTGCAGGTCCGACGTCGCCAGCAGGCGCAGGTGAATCCCCGCCTCCGCCCCGGGAATCCCCCCGGGGACCTGCGTCACGGTCCCGGTCACGGTCATGTCGTCGTCCCAGCTATCCGGGCGGAAATATGCGGTGGCGGGGCGCGGGCGAAAACTCTGCACCTGCAAGCAATTTTCCTTTCGGGGATGCATTGCGGAGGATGTGGCGAAGGGGCCATACCCTTGGCGAGGGAATGCACGGGAAGGCGGCAACATGCGACGCGCGGAGCAGGTGACCTTCGGTGGATCGGACCTGGACCGGTCGGCGGCGGAGCGGCGGGATTCGGACGGGCTGGCCGCCGCGCTGGCCGGCGGCGCGGGCGTGATCGCGCTGTGGCAGGGCAAGCCGCTGGTGGCGGGCGACCCGGCCGAGGGGCCGTGCCGGCTGGTCCGGCTGCCGGCGGGCCACCCGGTGCTGTCGGCCGCGACCGAGGCGCCGATCTTCCTCGGCCGGATCGAGGGTGCGGCGGTCTTTGCGCAGGACATCTCGGGCTGGGTGCCGCCCGAGCCGGTGGACGAGGCGCAGATCGCGGCCTTTCTCGACCCCACCGTCCAGCGCCACCCCGCCGCGCCGGACGGCAGCGCCTTTCGCGAGCTGCGCGGGATCATGACCCGGCTGGATGCCCGCGACGCCGAGCTGGCCGCGACAGCCCGGGCGCTGTGGAACTGGCACCGCAGCCACGGCTACTGCGCCAAGTGCGGCGCGCCCTCCGAGGTGGCCGAGGCGGGTTGGCAACGGCTCTGCCCCGCCTGCGGCGCGCATCACTTCCCGCGCACCGACCCGGTGGTGATCATGCTGGTCACGCGCGGCGACCGCGTTCTGCTCGGCCGCTCGCCGGGCTGGCCCGATGGGATGTTCTCGCTGCTGGCGGGCTTCGTGGAGCCGGGCGAGACCATCGAGGCCGCCGTGCGCCGCGAGGTGTTCGAGGAAACCGCCGTCCGCGTCGGCCAGGTCGACTACCTCGCCGGGCAGCCCTGGCCCTTCCCCGCCTCGCTGATGATCGGCTGCCATGGCGCGGCGCTGAGCGACGAGATCACCGTCGACCCCAACGAGCTGGAGGCCGCCCGCTGGGTCACGCGCGCCGAGCTCCTGACCGTCTTTGCCGGCAAGCACCCCGAGATCCGCCCCGCCCGGCGCGGGGCGATCGCCCATTTCCTGCTCGAACACTGGCTCGCCGACCGGCTCGACTAGAGTCCGCAAGGCCACAGGGTCGCCGCCGGCGCGCCTCGGCTGTTGTCGCAGCGGGGCGGCTTCTGCTACGCTTGTGTCAAAACAAGAAAAAACGGTTCGAGCAGAGGTCAGGCGATGCCCTACATCATGCCCGCGCAGCGGATTGCATTCTTTTTCTCGCCCAAGGCCGGGGGGACCTCCCTGCGCGCCTTCCTGTTCCACGTCGAGAACGGGTTCGCCTTCCGCGAGCACGTCGTGCAGGGCAAGCGCCTCGACGCAAACAAGCTGGCGCAGAATTTCCGCTTCAACCGGGTCGACCACGAGGCCATCGCCGGCTACCGCCGCTTCGCGCTGCTGCGCGACCCGGTCCGGCGGTTCCTGTCGGGCTATTCCAACCGGGTGGTGCACTACCGCGAATTGAGCATCGAGGCGGCGGGCCAGCAGCTTTTGCGCGAGGGGCTCCCGCCAGATCCCGACCTCTGGACCTTCCTCGACAACTACGTGGGCTACCTGCGCTGCTCCAAGTCGCTGGCCCGGCATTTCCTGAAGCAGCAGAAGTACATCGGCGACAAGCCCGACTACTACGAGCGCATCTTCCGGCTGGAAACCAACGAGGACATGGTGGCGTTCCTGAACGCCGAGTGCCGCACCAGCGCAAGGATGCCCTGGCTGCAGAGCGGCGGCCCGAACTACGACTTCTTCGCGCTGGACGAGGACATGCAGATCCGCATCGTCGACATCTGCCGCCACGACATCGCCTTCCGCATCTTCCCGGAATACTGGGAGCCCTACGCCCACCTCGCCGAGGCCGAGGCGATGCCCGAACCACTGGTCAAGACCGGGACCGCGGACTAAACCTTTGGATGGTGGCGGCGCAGGTCTAGGATGGTGAGATGAAGTTCAAGGTTTCCGAGGATGTCGATGCGCCGCAGTCCATGGTCTGGGCGCGTTTCACCGATTTCAGCGGCTTCGAGGAAGACGCCCGCGGGCGCGGCGCGACGATCACCCGGGTCGGCAACTGGAGCACAACCGCCGAGGGCGTCGAGTGGCGCGGCGAGGTCACGATCCGCGGCATGAACCGGGCGGTCGCCGCCAAGGTCAGCCGGCTGGTCCCCCAGGACCTGTGCCTGATCGAAAGCCGCATCGGCGGGATGGACTGCGCCTACGAGATGGCCTTCGTGCCCCTGTCGGCCGATGTCACCCGGGTGACCCTGACGCTGGACCTGTCGGCCGAGACCATGACCGCGCGGCTCCTGCTGCAGACGCTCAAGCTGGCGCGCGGCCGGGTGCTGCAGCGGCTGCAGGGCATGATCGCGCGGCAGGGCAACGCGGCCGAGGCGGCCTACCGGCGTCAGGCCCGCGCCTGATCACTGGCCCTGGGTCGGCCCGGCCTTGCGCTGGCGCGCCCGCTCGAGGCCGAGCTGGCGTTCGCGCAGGATGATCAGGATGCCCGCGATCACGATCATCGCGCCGCCCGCCAGCGTGGCCGCCCCCGGCACCTCGCCGAAGATCGTGTAGCCGACTAGGATCGACAGCAGCATCGAGGCGTATTCGAAGGGCGCGATCAGCGAGGCATCGGCATGGCGGTAGCTGGTCGTCAGCAGGATCTGCCCGACCCCGCCCAGAAGGCCCGCGCAGACCAGCATCGCCAGCACCTGCGGCGAGGGCACCGCCCAGCCCCAGGGCAGGGTCAGGAGGGCGAGCACCGTGGCGGTGACCGAGAAGTAGAACACGATGGCCGAGGTCGTCTCGGTGTGCACCAGCTTGCGCACGAAGACCTGCGCCAGTGCCGCGAACACCGCCGACAGCAGCACCACCACCGCGCCCAGAGTCTCGCGCGTGCTGACGGTGGCGGGGTCGACCTGCAGGCGGGGGCTCAGCACCACAAGCACCCCGGCCAGCCCCAGCGCGACCATCGACAGGCGGAACAGCCGCACCTCCTCGCCCAGGAACATGGCGGCGAAGATCACCACGAGGATCGGCGCGGCATAGCCGATCGCCGTCACCTCGGGCAGCGGCAGCAGGCCCAGACCCGCAAAGCCCAGCCCCATCGACGTGGTGCCGACCAGCCCGCGCCAGACATGGCCCATCGGGTTCCGCGTGCGCAGCCCGGTGTGCAGCTCCCCGCGCAGCGCCAGCCAGACCCCGATCACCGGGATCGCGAACAGCGACCGGAAGAACACCGCCTGCCCCGGCGGCACGGTGTCGGAGCTGGCCTTGATCAGGGCCGACATCGCCACGAAGACGCAGACCGACAGGAGCTTGAGCGTGATGCCGCGAAGCGGGGACATGGGGCAACCCGGGCTGGGATACCCCCGTCCTACGCCCGTCCGCGGCGGGGTTCAATCCGCGTCGGCAGGCGCGGCAAGCCCCTGAAGGATCGGGCAATCCGGCCGGTGGTCGCCGGCGCAGGCATGGATCAGCTCGGCCAGCACGCGGCGCATCTCGGCCAGCTCCGCCATCTTGGCGTCGATCTCGGCCAGGTGCGTCTCGGCCACCGCCTTGACGTCGGCGCTGGCCCGGCCGCGGTCCTCGTAGAGCGCCAGCAGCGTCCGGCACTGCTCGATCGAGAACCCAAGGCCGCGGGCCCGGGCGATGAAGGCGAGCTTGTGCAGGTGCGTCTCCGTGAAGCGGCGATAGCCGTTCGCGTCGCGCAGGGGCGTGATGAGGCCGATGTCCTCGTAGTAGCGGATGGTCTTGGCGGGCAGGCCCGAGGCCGTGGCGACGTCTCCGATGTTCATGCGGCCACCATCCGCCGCAGGCGCAGCGCGTTCAGGACGACGAGGACGGAACTGGCCGCCATCGCGCCCGCCGCCAGCATCGGGTTCAGCAACGGGCCGCCCGCCAGCGCCAGCAGGCCGGCCGCGACCGGGATCAGCGCAACGTTGTAGCCGAAGGCCCAGACGAGGTTCTGCGCGATGTTGCGCAGCGTGCGGCGGCTGACCTCCATCGCGGTGACGACGCCGGTGGGGGCGCCCGACACCAGCACCACGTCGCCCGCCTCGATCGCCACGTCGGTGCCTGTGCCGAGCGCGATGCCCACATCGGCCTCGGCCAGCACCGCGGCGTCGTTCAGCCCGTCGCCCACGAAGGCCACGCGCAGCCCCTCGGCCCGCCAGGCGGCGACCTGCGCGCGCTTGTCGGCGGGCGACAGGCGGGCGTGGGCCTCAGCGATGCCAAGCGTCGCCGCCGCGGCCTGCACCGGCCCCTCGGCGTCGCCCGACATCATCGCCACCCGCAGCCCGCGCGCCTTGAGCGCGGCGACGGCGCGGGCCGCCTCGGGCTTGAGCGGGTCCGATAGCGACAGGTGGCCAAGGTAGAGCGCGCCGCGGGCGACATGCACCTCGGTCGCCTCGGAGGGGTCGGCGGGCGGCACCGCGACGCCTTCGGACGACAGGAAGGCACGGCTGCCGACGCGGAGCGTCTCGCCGGCGACCTGCGCCCGGACGCCGCCGCCGGTCACGGCCTCGAAGCCATGGACGGCGGCGGGGGCAAGGCCCCGAGCCCCGGCCTCGGCCAGGATCGCGCGGGCCAGCGGATGCTCCGATGCCGCCTCGGCCCCGGCGGCCAGCGCCAGCAGCGTGGCGTCATCGGCATGGGCAGAGGGGGTGACAGCGGTGACCACCGGCCGCCCCTCGGTCAGCGTCCCGGTCTTGTCGAAGGCGACGAGGTTGACGCGGGACAGCTCCTGCAGCGCGTCGCCCTTGCGGAACAGCACGCCCAGTTCAGCCGCCCTGCCCGTCCCGGCCAGGATCGACACCGGCGTCGCCAGCCCCATGGCGCAGGGGCAGGCGATGATCAGGACCGAGACGCCGATCACCAGCGCCTTGGCCGGGTCGCCGCCCCAGATCAGCCAGGCGCCCGCCGCGACAATGGCGATGGCCAGTACCACGGGCACGAAGATCGCCGTAACCTTGTTGATCAGCGACTGCACCGGCAGGCGCGTCGCCTGCGCGTCCTCGACCATGGCGACGATGCGCGCCAGCACCGTGTCGGCGCCCACCGCGGTGGCGCGGTAGACCAGCGTGCCGGTGCCGTTCACCGTGCCCGCGGTCACGCTGTCACCGGCGCGCTTGGCGACCGGCAGCGGCTCGCCCGTCAGCATCGCCTCGTCGACGTAGCTGTCGCCCTCGACCACGGTGCCGTCCACGGCCACCCGGCCGCCGGGCTTCAGCCGGATCAGGTCGCCCCGGCGCAGATCGGCCAGCGGCACCTCGCGCTCGGACCCGCCCGCGACGCGGATCGCGGTGTCGGGGCGCAGCGCCATCAGGCTGCGGATCGCCGCGCCGGCCCGTCCGCGGGCGCGCGCCTCGAGCCAGCGGCCGAGCAGGATCAGCGTCACGATCACCGCCGCGGCCTCGAAATAGACGAAGCGCCCGGTCTCGGGCACCAGCCCCGGCGCGAAGGTGACGACGGTCGACCAGGCCCAGGCGGCGCTGGTGCCCAGCACCACCAGGCTGTTCATCTCGGGCGCGCGTTTGAGGAGCGCGGGCACGCCGAGGCGGAAGAACACGCGCCCTGGCCCCGCAAGGACGGCGGTGGTCAGCAGGAACTGCACGAGATGCGGCAGGAAGGCCCCGAAGGTCGCCATCTGCCAGTGGTGGAAGGCGGGGAAGATGTGGCCGCCCATCTCCAGCACGACGACCGGCAGCGACAGGGCGGCCGCGATCAGGAAGGCCCGGCGCATCGGCGCGGCCTCGTCCTCGGGTTCATGTTCGGGCGCGGACGCCGGGGCGGCCCCGGCGGGCGGGTCGAGCGGCGTCACCGGGTAGCCCGCCGTTTCCATGGCCGCCTCGACGCGCGCCCAGTCGGCGCCGGGGGCGAGCCTCAGGTCGGCCCGCTTGAGGGCGAGGTTCACCTGCGCCTCCAGCACCTCGGGCAGGGCGTTCAGCGCGGTCTCGGCCCGCGAGGCACAGCCGCCGCAATTCAGGTTGCCGACCGACACCCGCAGCGGCGGCGCGTCGAGCGGACGCACCGGGTAGCCGGCGGCCACCATCGCCTGATCGAGCGCCGCCGGGTCGAAGCCCGCGCCGGTCTCCAGCGTGGCGCGCCGGGTCGCAAGGTTCACCTCGGCCGTGCGCACGCCGGGCACGGCGGCCAGCGCCGTCTCGGCCCGGGCCACGCAGCTGCCGCAGCTGAGGTTGTCCACCGCATAGCGGCGTGTCGTGGTGTCGGAGGTATCTCTGGGCATCGGTCGTCCCTTTCGATGCCAGAGATAGGCCTTCCTGTAACTGGAAGGTCAAGGGGCCTTGCCCGGCACGCGGCGAGGACCGCCCTCAGCCGGCGGCGCGTCGCTGCAGATCGGCCTCGATGTCGTAGCCGAAGCCCGCGGCCAGGGCCGCGCACCGGTTCCGCACCACGCGGAGCTGCCGCTCGTCCAGCGCCTCAAGCCAGAGTTCCCGTTCCGGATGCGCGTCACCCCTGGAAAACAGGCCTGCCGGCGCCGCGACGTCGGCATGGGCGAGGATCCGGGCCATGGTGTCCGGCACATCCGCAACCAGGTCCTCGTAGCGGACGGTCAGGATCCGGTCGGGACAGGCGGCCCCCATGGTCGCCATGATCTTCACCGCCTCGATCCAGTAGTTGCAGGCGCCGTGGATGTCGGGAACCTTGACCTGCCGTCCCAGAACGAGGCTTGCCACCACGTTCAGCGGGTTGCGCACGAGATGCAGGAACCGCGCGCGGGGCATGTCCTGCGCGATCAGGGCGGCGGCGTAGACGTTCTGCGGCGTCTTGTCGAACCAGCGGTAGGGCCCGGTCACGCCCTTGGCACGGGCGAACTCGGTGATGTAGCCGCGCTGCAGCTCCGACTTGCTGCGGCTTCGGTCCACCAGCCTCTGGAACGCCTCTTCGGACACGCCGTCGATCTCGCGGTGTTTCCGCAACAGGCCGTTCTTGCGGTAGGGGTGCATGCTCAGCGGCGTGCGGAAGGGTTCGGCCCAGCGGAAGAAATGCGTCTCTTCCGGGCAGATGAAGCCCGGCACCCGCCGCAGCAGGTCGCGCGTGAGCGTCGTGCCCGACCGCACGCAGCCCAGGATGAACAGCGGGCGGTCGTCGGCTTGAAAGACGTCGTCTGTGGTGCCGCTTGCCGTCATTCGGCGGCTTGTCCTGTCATCCGGGCGGGCGCTGCCACGAGGCTATCGCGCGTTCTGCCGATGGCCGCAAGGATGGTCGCGGCATGGTCGGCGTCGGGATCGAAGGGGATCGCGATGCCGTTCGGGGCCCGGCGCAGGGCCTCGCCCTGGGCGCCGATGTCGAAGCCGTAGACCGGCAGGCCGGTCGCCAGCATCTCGTGGGTCACGAAGGAAAAGGTCTCGGGCCAGATCGAGGGCACCAGCCAGGCGGTCACGCCGTAGCGTTCGGCGAGGTGGGCGATGTCGGTCTGGTCGTAGCTGCCGTGCAGGCGCAGGGACGGCGGACGGGAAAACGCCGTGTCCATGTTCCCGATCAGCACGAGGCGCGGCCCCTCGCCACGCCGGGCAATCGCCTCGGCCAGCTGGCACAGCACCCCCGCGCCCTTCTGGCGGTTCAGGTTGCCCAGCACCGCCAGCGTGGGCGTGCCGTGGCTGGGCGGGGCGACGCGGCCGATCCGGGCGATGGCCCCGTGGGGGCGATAGACGATCCGGCCCGTGATGGCCGGGTAGGACGCGCTCATGTGGTGGCGGCTGGATTCCGAGAACACGGTGATCTCGTCGCATTCCACCAGGAACTGCGCCCAGGCCTGCTGCCACTCGGCCAGCGAGGCGAGCGCGCCGCTCGGCCGGCGGATGACATGGGCCGGGTCGCGGTTGTCGCGGCGCACCGGGCCGCGGTAGGTGCCGTCGGCGTTCAGCAGGCAGTAGGAGGGGCTGACCGGGAAATAGTCGTGCACCCGGGCCTCGAGCCGGTCGGGGCGCCCGACCCGCCGCAGGGACAGCATCGCCCCCGGCAGCGTCACCGGGTCGGGGTCGCCCACGCCGCAGGAATAGACGATGCGCAGCGCCGGCACCGGCGCCAGCAGGCGCTGCACATGGGCGAGGTCCGACAGCCCGCCCGCAAGCATCCCGCCCGGGCCGTGCAGTTCCAGCTGCCAGCGGAGCGGCCCGCCCACGCGGAGGACAAGCGCGTACTGGCCTTGCGCCGTCCGCCCCTCGATCTCGGCGGCCAGCGCATGTTCGGCGCCGCCGCCCATGGAATGCGCGACGAAAAGCGGCAACGGATCGAGGGACAGGGACCCCGCGATCGCAACCGCCAGCGCCAGCCGCGGGGTGCGCAGCGGGTCGCGGCCGATGAAGGCCTGCACCTCCAGGTCATAGGCCGGGTAGCGCCGCGCGATGGTGGCGTTGGCCCGCAGCACCAGCGCCTCCTTCGCGTCGCGGCCGAAGCTCTGGCCGCCGCGGTGCTCGACGAAGAGCGACGGCAGGCAGACATGCCGCGCGCCGGCCTTGCGCAGCTTCTGGCACCAGTCGACCTCCTCGCCGTAGCCGCGGCCGAAGGCGGTGTCGAAGCGCGGCTCGCGCCCGAACCAGCGCGCGCTCAGCGCCATGCAGAACCCGACGCCGGTGGGCGCCGACGGCAGGCGCTCGGGCACCGACAGGGTCTGGGCCACGGCGTCGATCCGGTCGACCAGCCCCTCGGGCAGCGGGACGGGCTGGCAGATGATCGGCGCCGTGAAGATCTCGGCGTCGTTCGACATCGGCGTCACCGAGGCGATGGTGGGGTCCTTGTCGAAGGGCGCGATCAGGCGCGAGGCCCAGCCCTCGGGCACCATCGCGTCGGAGTTGAGCAGGACAACATGGCCGGCGTGGTGCTCGGCCTCCTCGAAGCCGCGGTTCACCGCGCCGACGAAGCCGAGGTTGCGGTCGAGCTCGATCAGCGTGACCCGCCCCCGGTGGTCGTCGACCCAGGTCCGCAGGAAGGGCCGGACGCGCGGGTCGGTCGAGGCGTCGTCGATCAGGACCAGGTGCCAGGGCACGTCGGTATGGACCTGGACGCGCTGAAGGCACTCCGCCAGCAGGTCGAAGGCATTGTGGACCGGCAGGATGATGGTGACCGCCCGCTGCGACCGCGGCGGCACGCCGCCCGCGAAATAGCGCGGGTCGATCGGCATCGCCTCGCTCACCGCCTCGAGGCCCATGATGTGCTTGACCCGCGTGCGCGCCGCCGGATCGCCGGTCAGCTTCCAGCGCAGGATCGCCGGGCAGGCGCGGGCCAGGTCGACCACGAAGGCCCGCCACAAGCGCCGCCGCGCGGCCGGGGTCGGCGGGTCCGAGGGGTGCGGCACCGGCAGGGTGATGGTGTCGCCGCCCTCGAGCGTCGCGGTGAGGGTCAGCGGCCGCACGCCCTCGGGCGCCTCGATCTCGAACCCGGTCTCGAGCCGGCAGCCCAGGCGCCGCGCCACGTCCGACCGCTGCAGCGAGGGCACCGTTTCGGACTTGCCGCCCGGCCAGTCGAGACGGATGCGCGTGGCCGTGCTCCACCCGACGACCCGGGTCATGCCGCTGGCGCGCCGGATCTCCTCCACATGGCCCAGCTTGTGCCCCTGCCGGCGTGGCAGCGAGAACCCGCCGAGGCGGTCCGCATGCCGGGCGGCGTAGCGCAGGTAGAGGGCGTGGAGGCGGAAGATCACTATGTAAGACGTCCTTGAAAAAATATTGGGTGCCGAAAATCCCGGCCGGAGCGAGTCTACAACAGGGATTTAAGGTAGCGGCCGTAGTCGTTCTTTCCAAACATGCGGGCGCGTTTCGCGAGGTGGTCGGCGGAAATCCACCCCTGGGCGTAGGCGATCTCGTCGGGCGAGCCGGTCTGCATGCCCTGGCGCTGTTCCAGCGTGCGCACGAAGTTGCCGGCGTCGAGCAGGCTTGCGTGGGTGCCGGT